>NZ_SSBK01000016.1 GCF_004795035.1 Streptomyces sp. A0958 | reverse complement strand
CTGATCCACCTCGGCCTCACCCGAACCGACAACACCTGGCACCTCATCCCCGCCACCGCATAGCGAAAAGGGGCCGTCCGGCCTGCGGCCGGACAGCCCCCCAACAAGATTTTCAGCGGCCTTCTAGACGAGGTCCTGGGTCTTCTCGGTCCGCTCCTCGGTCCGGGCCTGTTTCCTGTTGGCGATCAGGCTGGTGATCGTGGTGATCACCAGCACCCCGCAGATCACGCCGAGCGAGACCGGGATGGAGATCTCGGGGACGTGCACCCCGGACTCGTGCAGGGCGTGCAGCACGAGCTTGACGCCGATGAAGCCGAGGATCACCGACAGCCCGTAGCTCAGGTGGACCAGCTTCCTGAGCAGGCCGCCTATCAGGAAGTACAGCTGGCGCAGCCCCATCAGGGCGAAGGCGTTGGCGGTGAAGACGATGTACGGGTCCTGGGTCAGGCCGAAGATCGCGGGGATGGAGTCCAGCGCGAACAGCACGTCGGTGGTACCGATGGCGAGCATGACGACCATCAGGGGGGTCAGGACGCGCTTGCCGTTGTTGCGGATGAACAGCCTGGTGCCGTGGTACCGGTCGGCGACGCCGAAGCGGCGCTCGATGTTCTTGAGGAGGCGGTTCTCCTCGAACTCCTCTTCCTCCTCGTCGGCCCGCGCCTCCTGGATGAGCTTCCAGGCGGTGTAGATCAGGAACGCGCCGAAGATGTAGAAGACCCAGGAGAAGTTGGCGATGACCGCGGCACCGGCGGCGATGAAGACCGCCCGCAGCGCCAGTGCGATCAGCACGCCGACGAGCAGCACCCGCTGCTGGAGGTGGGAGGGCACTGAGAACTTCGCCATGATCAGCACGAAGACGAAGAGGTTGTCGACGCTCAGCGACTTCTCGGTGATGAAGCCGGCGAAGAACTCGCCCGATGCCTGGCTTTCGCCGAAGAGGAGCAGCCCGAGCCCGAAGAGGGCGGCCAGGGCGATCCAGACGACCGTCCAGATCCCGGCTTCCTTGGTCGACACTTCATGGGGCTTGCGCCCGATGAGGAAGTCGACGGCGATGAGGGCGCCCAGACCAATGATGGTCAGCGCCCAGAGGGTCCATGAAACGTCCACTGCGCCTCCGGCAGTTGCTACGGGCTACTGATCAGCGTCGTCGCTGCCGAAGGTCTCCTCCACCCGGGCGCACGGGGTGCGCGTCCGGGCCGGCGCCCCGGGACCGGTCACGGTCCGTGCTGACGGGAACGCCGCGTGTGGGAGTACTCCCCTCCGCCCAATGAACGGTACAGGAAATCCCAAGAGGAGGTAAAGGGGAACCTAAAGAATAACCAAAAGAGCAGGTGGGCAGGGGCGAGAAGGAGGCGCGGGCGCGCTCCCCGGTGGGGCGGTCACGTGGCGGCTCAGTGGTGTCCGGTGCGGCTCAGCGGTGTCCGGTGCGGCGGGCGTTGGCCACCTGGGCCAGCACCCGGTCCAGCACCGCGCTGCCCGGCGGCGTCCGCAGCGGCTCGTACGTCCACGCGTGACCGACCCAGGGGTCGGCCAGATGGTCGTCGGCGACCGGGGTGACCCGCAGCAGCGAGCGCCACAGCGGGTCGAGGACCGGCCCGTACCCGGAGGCCTCCTCCCGGTCCGCGACCATCATGAGGTGGACGCCGACGGAGGGCCCTTCGTCGGCGAGGTAGCGCAGCTGGGTGACGGCACGATCGTCGAAACCGTGCGGGAAGTCGTTGACGATCAGCAGCTGCTCGGCCAGGTCCAGATCCGGCGGCAGCGAGTCGGCGGCACCGGCCCGGACCGCCATCTGCACCAGGTCGACGCGCCGGGTGAGGTGGGCGAGGACCGAGGAGACCCCCTGGGCCCCGGACGCGGGTGGCGCCGGGAGGACCCCGGAGCGGACCAGCGGGGCGAGCGCGCCGGCGGCCGAACCGGCCGGGTCGATGACGTGGACCGAGAACGCGTTCGGCGGGTAGACGGCCAGCAGCCGGGCGGCGTGCAGCACCGCGCTCTCCATGGCGAGCCGGCCCAGCTGCTCCGTGCCGGTCAGCGCGGCGGACTCGGACGCCGGACGCCCGCTGTCGATCCACATGCCCCGCTCCCGCGGCAGCCGGACGAGCAGCGGGATGCGCAGGTCGGCGCTCTCCGGCAGGCGGAGGTCGCCGATCCGCAGGGCCATGGGGATCTCCATCGGCACGCGGTAGCCGTGCCAGACGGGGTTGTCCCAGCCCGCGTAGGCGGCGGGGAGCGCGGGCTCCACGACGGCGGACTCGGCGGCGAGCTGGGCGAGGTCGCGGTCCAGCGACTCGCGGGCCCGGCCGGTCAGCTCGTCGCGCTTGGCGCGGGCCTCCTCGCGGGCCCGGTCGCCCGCACCGCCGATGCGGCTGCGCGGGTCGGACAGCGTCCGCTCCAGCTCCTGGTCCATCCGGGACTCGGCGAACTCGACGGCGCTGCGGTACGCGGCGACGGTCCGGGCCATGTCCTCGAACATGCCCCACACCTGGTTGTAGAGGCGCTCGTCCATGGACCAGCCGGTCGCGTCCCCGGCGACGGGCTGGGCGGGCTGCCCCGGCTGGGCGGGCGGCGCGGCCGGAGGGGGCGGCGGGGGCGCGGTGGGCCGGCGGCGCGGGTGCGCGTAGTCGATGGGGCCGCCCTGGGGCGCCGGGGCGGCCGGCTCGGCCAGGGGCTCGGGCTGCGAGGCCGGGTTCGGCGGCGGGACGGGGGGCTGCCCGTTGCCCGGGGCGGGAGCGGGGGCCGGCGCGTGCCTGACGCGGTCGCTCTCCGGCGTGCGGGGCGGGGGCGGGGCCACGGAACGGGCCAGTCCGCGGGCGACCGCCTCCTGGATCGACCCGGCCAGCTCGGCGGCCCGGTCCACGCCCTGGTCGGCGAGCATCGCGGCGAGACCGCCCGCGTAGCCCTGGCCGACCGCCCGGACCTTCCAGGCTCCCTGGCGCCGGTAGAGCTCCAGCGCGGCGACCGCGGACTCGCTGTCGAGCCCGGTCAGGGTGAACGTGGCGATCTCGTCGCCGTCGAGGCCGGTGACGGCGACGAAGGGCGGGGCGACGGCCCCGAACCGGGTCGGGCCGCCCACGCCCAGCGGAAGGGCCAGCAGCACCGTGACCCGGTGCACCCCGTCGGGCAGGGCGTCGAGGTCGACGGCGAGCCGGTGGTCGGCGGCGGCCTGCCGGGAGACTTCGAGGCCGTGCAGCTGCGGCGATCCCGGGTGGGCGACCCATTCGACGCCGTGCACCCTGCCCTGCTCGTCGCCGAGCGTGGCACCGGCCACGACGGGCGCCCCGGCCGATATCCGGATCTCCAGACGGGTCTGGGGCAAGGTGTGGTTCTGCCCCCGGACCAGCTCGGCCGTCATTGCCCTGTCCCCTCGACGAGTTGCTGCTGCGTGGTGCGGGTCCGTGTCTGCCAGGTGCGCGCGCCCGGGTGGCGCACGTGGTGCGGGTCCGTGCCGGATGCGCGCGCCCGGGTGGCGCGCGTGGTCGTGTGATGCGGTGCAGCTCCCGGCGGCCGATGCCTCCGGGAGCTGCGCGTACCGCGATGCGGACCTGTCGGTCCGGTGCCGTCTACAGGTGCGGCAGGATCGCCGGCATGAGGTCCTGGAACGTGCGGCCGTTGGCCGGGGTGCCGATGGCGGTCATCTTCCAGGCGTTCCCCGAGCGGTGCACCTTCGCCATGATCTGCGCGGTGTACTGCCCGCCGCCGTCCAGCGTGTAGCGGGCGAGCTCCTGGCCGTTGGTCTCGTCCACGATGCGGCAGAACGCGTTCTGCACCTCCTGGAACGTCTGGCCGGTGAAGGAGTTCACCGTGAAGACGATCTGGTCGATGTGGACCGGCACCCGCGGGAGGTCCACGAGGATCGCCTCGTCGTCGCCGCCGGAGCCGGCGCCGCCGACCAGGTTGTCCCCGGTGTGCTTGACCGAGCCGTCATCGCTGGTGAGGTGCCGGAAGAAGACGACGTCGACCGGCTGCTTGTCGGCGAACAGGACCGCCGAGGCGTCCAGGTCGATCTCCCGGGTGCGCGAACCGAACAGACCGCGGCGCGGTGCCGCCTGCCAGCCGAGCCCCATCCGTACCGCGGTCAGGGTCCCCCCGTCGCTCTTCTGCAGGCTGATGGCCTGACCCTTGGTCATATTGACCGTCACGCGCTGTCCCCTCTCCGCTGTCCCCGCAACCGTCCTTGTGCGGTTTCCCAGCACCCTACGCAGTGGGATCACCCGCGCGGAGGGCCTGGGGCGTTTTGTGTCGGTCCTGCAACACACCAAACGGCATGTCAGGCCAGGCCGGCTTCGCGCATCTGGCGCAGCTCCTTCTTCAACTCCCCCACCTCGTCACGCAGTCGGGCGGCGACCTCGAACTGGAGGTCGGCCGCGGCCGCGCGCATCCGGTCGGTCATCTTTTCGATGATCCCGGCGAGCTCGGTCGCCGGACGGTCGGTGACCGCCGCGCCGCCCCGGCCGGCCTTCCCCGCCTTCCCGGTCTTCGCCGCCTTCCCGTCGCCCGGGACGGCGTGCTTCCCGAGGGCGGGCACGGGCGCCTTGCCCTCGTTCGCCTGGCGGTAGCCGGTGCCGAGCAGCTGCTCGGTGTCGACCTCCTCGCGCGCGATGGTGGCGACGATGTCGTTGATCTTCTTGCGCAGCGGCTGCGGGTCGATTCCGCGCTCGGTGTTGTAGGCGATCTGCTTCTCGCGGCGGCGGTTGGTCTCGTCGATGGCCTGCGCCATGGCCGGGGTGATCTTGTCCGCGTACATATGGACCTGGCCCGACACGTTGCGCGCGGCGCGGCCGATGGTCTGGATCAGGGAGGTGCCCGAGCGCAGGAAGCCCTGCTTGTCGGCGTCGAGGATGGCCACGAGCGACACCTCGGGCAGGTCGAGGCCCTCACGCAGGAGGTTGATGCCGACCAGGACGTCGTACTCGCCGGAGCGCAGCTCCCGCAGCAGCTCGATGCGGCGCAGCGTGTCGACGTCGCTGTGGAGGTAGCGGACCTGGATGCCGAGCTCCAGGAAGTAGTCGGTCAGGTCCTCCGCCATCTTCTTGGTGAGGGTGGTGACCAGGACCCGTTCGTCCTTCGCGGCGCGCTCGCGGATCTCGTGCACCAGGTCGTCGATCTGTCCCTCGGTGGGCTTGACGACGACCTGCGGGTCGACGAGGCCGGTCGGGCGGATGATCTGCTCCACGAAGCCGTCGCCCCGGGACAGCTCGTAGTTGCCGGGCGTCGCGGAGAGGTAGACCGTCTGGTTGATCCGCTGGAGGAATTCCTCCCACTTCAGCGGGCGGTTGTCCAGGGCGGACGGCAGCCGGAAGCCGTGGTCGACCAGGGTCCGCTTGCGGGAGGCGTCGCCCTCGTACATGGCGCCGATCTGCGGCACGGTGACGTGCGACTCGTCCAGCACCAGGAGGAAGTCCTCCGGGAAGTAGTCGAGGAGGGTGTTGGGGGCGGTGCCGGGGGCACGGTCGTCGAAGTGCATCGAGTAGTTCTCGACGCCGGAGCAGGTGCCGATCTGGCGGAGCATCTCGATGTCGTACGTCGTGCGCATGCGCAGCCGCTGGGCCTCCAGCATCTTGCCCTGCTTCTCCAGCTCGGCCAGGCGCTGCTCCAGCTCCTGCTCGATGCCGCTGACGGCCTTCTCCATGCGCTCGGGGCCCGCCACGTAGTGGCTGGCGGGGAAGACGTGGAGGGACTGGTCCTCGCTGATGACCTCGCCGGTGAGCGGGTGGAGGGTGGAGAGGGCTTCGATCTCGTCGCCGAACATCTCGATGCGGACGGCGAGCTCCTCGTAGACCGGGAAGATCTCGATGGTGTCGCCGCGCACCCGGAAGGTGCCGCGGGTGAACGCCAGGTCGTTCCTCGTGTACTGGATCTCCACGAAGCGGCGCAGCAGCTGGTCGCGGTCGATCTCCTGGCCCACCTTGAGCTGGACCATCCGGTCGACGTACTCCTGCGGCGTACCCAGGCCGTAGATGCAGGAGACGGAGGCGACCACGACGACGTCGCGCCGGGTGAGCAGCGAGTTGGTCGCGGAGTGGCGCAGCCGCTCGACCTCCTCGTTGATCGAGGAGTCCTTCTCGATGTAGGTGTCCGACTGCGGGACGTACGCCTCGGGCTGGTAGTAGTCGTAGTACGAGACGAAGTACTCGACGGCGTTGTTGGGCAGGAGCTCGCGGAATTCGTTGGCCAGCTGGGCGGCGAGGGTCTTGTTCGGCGCCATCACCAGGGTGGGGCGCTGCAGCTTCTCGATCATCCAGGCGGTGGTCGCGGACTTGCCGGTGCCGGTCGCGCCGAGGAGCACGACGTCCTTCTCACCCGCCCGGACGCGCTTCTCCAGCTCGGCGATGGCCGCGGGCTGGTCGCCGCTGGGCTGGTAGGGACTGATGACCTCGAAAGGCGCCACCGTACGTTCGATATTCGAGACTGGCCGCATGAATCCACCGTACGACCCCCCACTGACAACGGGGTCGGTCAGCGGCCGCGCCGGGCCCCGTTCACCAGTCCCCGGGCTGTACGGCGTCGCGCGGCCGGGCGTGGAAGGACGCCGGGTCGGCGTGCGTGCCGAAGCGCGGGACCTGGCGCTGGGCCGGGATTCCGGGCACCCGGCCGCGTGCGGTGAACGGGTCGTCCCAGTCCGGCGTGCCCATGACCACCAACGGGTCGAACATGACGACGACCCCGGCCAGCAGCAGGAAGCAGGCGGGCCCGAGGAGCATGGGCACCAGCAGCGACGTGGCGCTGTCCCCGGGGGCGTGGCCGGCGCTGAAGGCGGAGGGGTGCAGGTGGACGCGGAGGGCGGCCATGCCCGTGTAGTGCATGCCGCTCACCGCGACGGCCATCACGACACTGGCGCCGAGGCTGGGCAGGAAGCCGTGGATGGAGACGGCGGCCCACAGCGCGGCGGTCGAGGCCACCACGGCGATCACGACGGAGAGGGACACGGTCACCGTGTCGTACTCGAACTGCCCATCAAGCCGCATTCCCGCCATGCCGAGATAATGCATGGAGGCCACACCGAGCCCGGTGATCGTGCCTCCCGTCACCAGGGCCATGCGGGTGGCGCCCCGGTACCCGACGAGGAAGATCCCGACGCCGACCATGACGATCGCGACGGCGAGGCTGGCGAAGGTGATCGGTTTGTCGTAGCCGATCGGCACCTCGTCGACGGAGAAGCCCACCATCGCGATGAAGTGCATGGTCCAGATGCCCGAACCAATGGAGGTCGCCCCGAGAGCCAGCCACCCGGCCTTGAAGGAACGCTCGGTGCGCAGTGACCGCGTGGTGCAGCGCAGGCCCAGTGCCGCGCCGAGGCACGCCATGAGGAACGCCGCCGCCGGGGTCACCGCCCCATAGCTGAAACCGTCGATTGTGCCCCGCATCCTTGTACGCCCTTCGCAGCAGCAAGCCCGGGTTCGGACGACCCTAAGGCGCAAGGCCCGGCAAACAAACAGGAGAGCTGCATTTTATCGACGGGGACAACAGCACGTGACGCGGTCCCCGGGGGCGTTCACACGGTGGCCATCCTTCGCCTGTTCCCCGTTCGGGGGCGCCTGGGACGCTCGGGCCGTCCGCAACTCTGACGCTAGGAGTCCACGTGTACGCAGGCACCGCTACCGCCTCCGTCGCTGCCGCCGCCCTGATGGGCGCCGGCACGTTGCTGATGCCGAACACCGGGGCGCCGGTCACGGACACCCCCACGGCCCGGCGGCCCGCGGCCCGGGTCGCGCCCGTCCGGCAGGCCACCGGCGCCATGGCCCACGGCCCGCGCGTCTTCGCCCACCGGGGCGCCTCCACCTACGCCCCCGAGAACACCCTGGCCGCCGTGGACAGGGCCGACGCGCTCGGCTTCGACTGGGTGGAGAACGACGTCCAGCTCACCAGGGACGGGGTGCTGGTCGTCATCCACGACACCGACCTCAAGCGGACGACGAACGCCGAGGAGGTCTTCCCGGACCGTGCGCCCTGGGCGGTCAAGGACTTCACGGCCGCCGAGATCTCCCGGCTGGACGCGGGCAGCTGGTTCGGCCCGCGGTACGCCGGTGCCCGGGTGCCCACCCTCCGCCAGTACCTGAAGCGGATCGGCCACAACCGGCAGAACCTCCTTCTGGAGATCAAGAGCCCCGAGATCTACCCGGGGATCGAGCGGGCCACCCTCCAGGTGCTGAACCAGGAGGGCTGGCTGGACCGGAGCCACGTCAGGGACCGCCTCGTGATCCAGAGCTTCGGGGCCGACAGCGTGCGTACGGTGCACGAGCTGCGCCCGGACGTGATCACGGGTTTCCTCGGCAACCCGGCCGTCGCAGAGCTGCCCGCGTACGCCGCGTTCACCGACCAGATCAACCCGTCCTACACCACCCTGTCGGGCGACTACGTGGCGGCGGTGCACGCGCTGAAGGGGCCGCACAACAAGAAGCTCCAGGTGAACACCTGGACGGTCAACGACGCGGCGCACGCGCTCCAGGTGAAGGGCATGGGCGTGGACGGCATCATCACCAACGCCCCCGACGTGGTGCGCGCGGCCGTCCGGCCGGGCACCTGACCCCCTGGGCAACCGCCGGGACCGCCCGCCCCCGTTCGTTGTCAGTGGCCGGCCGTACGGTGGTCCCATGAACAGCAACGGGGTCGTCGAGTGGGCCGTCGTCGAGAGCGACATCGGCCCGCTGATGCTGGCCGCGACGGATGCCGGACTGGTGAGCGTGGTCTTCCACGCCCGCCCCGCGGTACGGGACCGGGCGCTGGATCGGCTGTGCGGCCGGTTCGGCGCGGAGCCCGTCCAGGCGCCCGGCTCCGCCCGGCTGGCCGAGCCGATACGCCAGCTCGCGGCGTACTTCGCGGGCACGCTGCGGGAGTTCTCGCTCGACCTCGACTGGTCCCTGACCGGCGGTTTCAACCGCCAGGTGCTGCGCGAGCTGGCGCGGGGCGTGCCGTACGGGGCGGTCGCCGGGTACGGGGAGCTGGCCGAGCGGGTCGGGCAGCCGGGGGCGGCCCAGGCGGTGGGCGTGGCGATGGGTTCCAACCCGCTGCCGGTCGTCGTGCCGTGCCACCGGGTGGTGGAGAGCGACGGCGGGATAGGCGGCTTCGGCGGCGGCCTGGAGACCAAGCGGCAGCTGCTGGCGCTGGAGGGCGTCCTGCCCCAGCCGCTGTTCTGACCGGACGGCCGGGGTGGGGGCGAGGGCGGGTGCGCACGCGTCAGACGACTGCGCGCACCGTTTCGTACGTGCGTGCGTCGGCCGACGACTGCGTGCACCATTCCGTACGTGCGCGCGTCGGCCGATCGGCCGGCAGACGGCTGTGGCAAGGGCGAGCCGACGGCCGCCTGCACCGTTTCGTACGTGCCTGCGCACTGGCACACTGCGTCAGCGCCCTACGCCGCAGCACTCTGCGCATCTCGCCGAGCGCGGCCTCCACCGCCTCCGGCGTGAGCAGGTGCGGCAGCGAGTTGTCCGCGCACACGACGACAACGAACGAGCCGACGCCGAACGGCAGCCGCGTCATGTCGGCGGCCATGGTGCGCAGGCTCAGTCCCCGGCCGGCCGCCTCCTTCGCGGCGCGGCCCGCCGCGACGGGGCTCAGGTCGCTGCCGGTGATCCGGTGGCCGCGCGCGGCCAGGCCCAGCGCCTGGGTGCCGATGCCGCAGGCGCAGGCGCAGGCGCAGGCGCAGGCGCAGGCGCAGGCGCAGGCGCAGGCGCAGGCGCAGGCGCAGGCGCAGGCGCAGGCGCAGGCGCAGTCCAGCATGTCGTACGCGACGCCCTCCCCGCCGCCGAGTGCCGCGTCGATCAGGCCGCAGAGCGCGGCCGCCTGGCGCTCGACGCTTGCCTGCCAGTCGGCCTACACGAGGTCGTAGTCGGCGGCCAGGTCGTCGTAGAAATGGCGCACGGTGGCGGGGTCAGGAGTCGTCGCAGGCCGCATGCGCCGACCCTGACGGGCGTACGAGCACGGGGTGGTGGGTCATTTCGCGCCATCGGCCGTTCCGTGCGCGGGCGCACGCCGTCGCCGCACGTTTGAGCCCCGTCCGCCCACGACAGGGATGTGGACATGTCACTAACTGCGCACTCCGACGCCGCCCCCTACAGCCCCGCCCTCTCCGCCGAGGTGCGGGCCGCCCTCGCCGCGAACCGGCCCGTCGTCGCCCTGGAATCGACGATCATCGCGCACGGTCTGCCCCGCCCCCGCAACCTGCGCGTCGCCTGGGAGCTGGAGGGGATCGTGCGGTCGGCCGGGGCCGTCCCCGCCACCATCGCCGTGCTGGACGGCCGGGCCAGGATCGGACTGGACAAGGCCGAGCTGGAACGGGTGGCCGAGGACCCGGCGATGCGCAAGCTCGGCCACCGCGACCTCGCCCCGGCCCTGGCGGCCGGCGCGAGCGGAGCGACGACCGTGTCCGCGACCGCGTTCCTCGCGGCCCGGGCAGGGCTGCGGGTCTTCGCGACCGGCGGGCTCGGCGGGGTGCACCGGGGCTGGACGGAGACCCAGGACGAGTCGGCGGACCTGCGGCTGCTGGCGGGGACAGGGATCACCGTGGTCTGCGCGGGCGTGAAGTCGATCCTGGACGTGCCGGCCACGCTGCAACGCCTGGAAACGCTCGGGGTCGGGGTGCTCGGCTACGGCACGGACCGGTTCCCCGGCTTCTACCTGAGCAGTTCGGGCGAACCGGTCGACTGGACGGTGGGGTCGCCCGAGGAGGTCGCCGAGGTGATGCGGGCCCGGGACGCGCTCGGCGGCCCGGACGCGGCGCTGATCGTCGCCAACCCCGTGCCGCGTGCGCAGCAGTTGGACCCCGCCCTGCACGACCGGGTGCTCGCCGAGGCGCTGGAGGCGTGCCGGGAGCAGGGCGTCGTCGGGCAGGCGGTCACGCCGTTCCTGCTCGACCACCTGACGCGGCACACCGAGGGCGCCTCCCTGGAGGCCAACCTCGCGGCCGTACGCGGCAACGTGGCGCTCGCCGCCCGCATCGCCACCGCCTGGACGGCACGGTGACCGGCGCCCTTCTCGTCATCGGGGACGTCGTCACCGATGTGGTGGCCCGGCACGGATCGGCGCTGGTCCACGGCACCGACACGGCGGCCGTGATCCGGACGCGGGCGGGCGGCGCGGGGGCCAACGTGGCCTGCTGGGCGGTGCGTGCGGGCTGCCGTGACGTACGGCTGCTGGCCCGGGTCGGCGCCGACTCGGCGGACTGGCACCGGGATCTGCTGCGGCGGGCGGGGGTACGCGGGCTGCTGACGGTGGACGAGGAGACGCCGACCGCGACCGTCGTGGCCCTGGTCGACTCCGCCGCCGAGCGCACCTTCCTCACCGACAGCGGTGCGGTACTGCGCCTGTCCCCCGACGACTGGTCGCCGTCGCTGCTCGACGGGGTCGCCCACCTCCACCTCTCCGGCTATCTGCTGTTCGCCGCGACGAGCCGGGAGACGGCCCTGCTCGCCCTGCGGGAGGCCCGGCTGCGGAACGTCCCGGTCAGCGTCGACCCCGCGTCGGCGGGCTTCCTCACCGGTCTGGGCGTCGACCGGTTCCTGGCCCTGACCGAGGAGGCGGACCTCCTGCTGCCCAACGCGGACGAGGCCCTGCTGCTCACCGGGCTGCCCGAACCGGCGGACGCGGCGGCCAAGTTGAGCATGCCCGCCCGCCAAGTCGTCGTCACACTCGGCGAGGGCGGGGCGCTGCTCGCCGCCGGGGGCGCGGTGACCGGGCGCGTTCCGGCCGAACCGGTGCGGGCGGCCGTGGACTCGACCGGGGCGGGCGACGCGTTCACCGGCGGCTTCCTCGCGGCACGGCTGGCGGGCGCGGACGACACGGCGGCCGCGGCGGCGGGCTGCCGCGCGGGCGCGGAGGCCGTCGGGACCGTGGGCGGGCGGCCTCCGTTGCCGGGGGGCTGAGCGGCTTCTACGTGCCCGCCCGCCGCAGCCCGGTCCAGGCGGGGTGGTGCGGGTCGTCGGCGCGCACCACCACGTCCGCGTTCTCGCCGGGCGCCACCTCGTCCTCGTACCGCTCGAAAGCGGGGAGGGTCCAGTGCTCGCCCTCCTCCGTGCGCCGCCGCAGCGCGCCGGACGACAGCCGCAGGTGGACGCCGAGGTCGAACGGGAACCAGTGCCCGAGCAGCAACGGCCCGTGCAGGACGAGCACCCCGCCCTGCGGCAGGTGTGCGTACGGGCTGCGCGTGGCCCGGTCCGTCCCCGGGTCCCACAGGTCGGGCAGCACCCGCCCGCTACCGCCCGGCTCCAGGGGGCCGAACACCTCGCGCCACAGGGCCCCGGTGTCGAACCAGCTGCCGTAGTACGAGTCCGGGTCGCGCCTGCCGTACTCGTAGCGCAGGCTGGCCGGTCGCAGGAAACCGGCGGTGGACACGGGCAGTACGGCACGGCCCCGGAGCCTCAGGGCCTCGGCCACCGACCCGGCCAGGTCGCCGGGGCGGGCGGCCGGTGCGCCGTCGACGGCGATCTTCAGCCACGGCGAGCCGTCGGCCGGTTCCAGCGCGTCGGCGTGCGCGGCGAGCGCGTCCGTCAGCCGTTCCCAGGTGATCGCTTCGAATCGCACCCGTCCATCATGGCCCCGGACCGCCGCTCAACGGCGGCCGTCCCACCACCGGGGCAGGTCGATCCCGGGGGTGCCGGGGCTTTCGGAGGCGCGAAGGCCGACCGCGGGGGCAGGGCCAGGGCCAGGGCCGTCACCCGGTCGGCGATGGCGGCGACGTCCGGTTCGGCCGCTGCCGCGGCCTCGGCGAGGCGTCCGACGTCGGCGCTCCAGTCCTCGGCGACGGTGGGCACCGCCCCGATGCGTACGAAGCCGCGCTCCAGCAGGCCCCGGGCGGTCTGCGGCTGACCGCGCAGCACCGCCTTGGCCGCGGCGACCGCGTTGGCGAGGGCGCCGGCCGCCCGCCACCGGTCCTCGCCGCGCGCCGCCGGGTTGTCGTCGTCGTAGCCGGGCCGGCCGGCGACGGACGCCGCGACGATCTCCAGGTCCAGCCGCCAGAAGATCGGCAGGTCCTCGAAGTCCGCGAAGAGCAGCCGCCGTTTGCGGGAGCGGGCGAGGTCGGGGTCGGTTCGCACCGAGCGCACCTCACGGACGGTGGCGAGCACGTCCGGGACGGCGGCCACGCAGGCGCCGAAGCGCTCGTCGGGGACGGTCCACACCAGGTCGATGTCGCTGTAGGCGTCGGCGGTCCCCCGGGCGAGGGAGCCGCGCAGCTGCGCCCCGGAACCGGGGCAGTGCGCGGTGAGCGCGGCCAGGACCTCCCGCGCCAGGGCGGCGCGCCGCGCCGGGTCGAGCTCCGTCACGGCCGGCCCCCCTTCCCGTCTCGCTCAGTGGTCACCGGATGTCGAAAACCTGCGGCCACCACACGTTTCGCCGATTACGGTCGTGCGCATGGATCTCGCATTCGCCCGCAAGTTCGCTGCCGAGTGGCAGGACGACTGGAACTCCCACGAACTGGATCGCATCCTGACGCACTATCACGAGGACGTGACGTTCAGCTCGCCGATGATCGCACGGTTCACCGGCGACGCCTCCGGGACCGTGCGCGGCAAGGGCGAGCTGCGGGCGTACTGGGCGCGCGGCCTCGAACTCATCCCCGACCTGAAGTTCGAGGTGATGGACGTCCGGGCGGGCGTCGACACGCTTGTCATCGACTACCGCAACCAGATCGGCGGCCGGGTGTACGAGGTGCTGACCTTCCGCGACGGCCTGGTGACCTCCGGCCTCGGCGCGTACGGGGAGACACTCGCCCGCTGACGTCCGGCGCCCCGCGGCGCGGTGGCCGGCGGGCGGGTGCCGCCGCGTGTCACTTCCCCGGTCCGCAGCCCACCGCGTCGGCGTCGTCGGAGAGTTCGCTGCCCTCGGGCAGCAGATACGTCACCCAGAGCACGACGGGCTCGGTGCCCAGATTGCGCCCGACGTGGCGGTGCTTCTTCCCCGACGGCTCGATGAACGACGTCCCCGCCGGCGACACCTCGACCGAGCAGTCGTCCAGAGTGCGGGTGAGCGTCCCGGACTTGACGACGACGATCAGCTGACCTCGGTGGGTGTGCCAGCCGGTGGAGCCGCCCGGTTCGATGGTGATCGTGCGGAAGGTGACGTCGGTCCGCCCCTTCGGCGCCTTCACCTTCAGCTTGCCGGCCGAGATGCCCTCGGCCACGACGGTGGCGCTCACCCCGCTGCCGGGAGTGGCGCCGGCCGCCGACGGTACGAAGCCGAGCGCGGCCACGCATCCCGCGACGACGAGCGCCCTCCCCAGCCGACTCCGCCGCCCCGGTCGGCCCTGCTGCCCCTGCCGTCCCTGCCGCTCCCCGTGTCTGCCGGCTCCCACGGGCAACTCCTCTCTCCTGGTGCCATGGACATCCCAAACGCCCCGACGCTACCCAGAAGTCGACCGCAGGAATCCCGCCGTCGTCACCCGCCCCGGCCGGGTCACTCGCCGCGCAGCTCCGCGGCCAGCGCGCCGTCGCCGGAGACCACGATCCGGCCGTCCTCGACCGCCTCGGCGAACGTCGGCTCGCCACGCCCCAGCGCGAGGCACAGCTCCGCGTCGAGGGCGATGCGCGCGTCGGCGTGGGCGGCGGGCCCGTCCCCGTACACCGGGTCTCCGGCGGCCGTCATCCCCGTACGTACGTGGAACTCGCCCTCGTCCAGGCGGACGTCGAGCACGCCCGTGGCGACCGGGCCTCCCGGTCCCTCCAGCGCGCGCAGCAGCGGGAGCGCGAACCAGTGCGCACGGACCGCGTCCGTCGGCCGCCGCTCGGCCAGTGCGGGGGCGCCCCACTCGGCGAGTGCGGCGAGGACCGGCAGCAGCCCGTGACCGCGCGCGGTGAGCGCGTACACCGAGGCGGCGGCAGGCGGCGGCAGTTTGCGGCGGGTGACGAGGCCGCCCTGCTCCATGTCCTTGAGCCGGGAGGCCAGGACGTCCGTGCTGACGCCGGGCAGGTCGGCGTGCAGATCGGTGTAGCGGCGGGGACCGGCCAGCAGTTCACGGACGATCAGCAGGGTCCACCGGTCGCCGACCGCGTCCAGAGCCCGTGCGCTGGCGCAGAACTGGTCGTAACTCCGGCGGCGGGCCGGGCGGGTTGCGGGCTGTTGCTGACGTGGCATGCGACGCAGTCTAGACATGTTGTTGGACTTTCCAAGCCCGAGCTTGGTAAAACCAAGTATCGCAATCGGGTCGGGAGGCACCGCATGGAATTCCGCCAGTCCAGCAAGCTCAACGAGGTCTGTTACGAGATCCGGGGCCCGGTCATCGAGCACGCCAACGCCCTGGAGGAGGCGGGCCACAGCGTGCTCCGGCTCAACACGGGCAACCCGGCCCTGTTCGGCTTCGAGGCGCCGGAGGAGATCGTCCAGGACATGATCCGGATGCTCCCGCAGGCCCACGGCTACACCGACTCGCGGGGCATCCTGTCCGCCCGCCGCGCCGTGGTCCAGCGATACCAGGCGATGGGCCTGACCGAGGTCGGCGTGGACGACGTCTTCCTCGGCAACGGCGTCTCCGAACTGATCTCGATGGCCGTGCAGGGGCTGCTGGAGGACGGCGACGAGGTCCTGATCCCGTCACCCGACTATCCGCTGTGGACGGCGGTGACGACGCTGGCCGGCGGGAAGGCCGTGCACTACACGTGCGACGAGGCCTCGGACTGGAACCCCGACATCGCCGACATGGCCTCGAAGATCACCGACCGCACCCGGGCCGTCGTGATCATCAACCCCAACAACCCGACCGGCGCCGTCTACCCGCGCGAGGTCCTGGAGGACATCCTCGACCTGGCCCGCAGGCACGGCCTGATGGTGTTCGCCGACGAGATCTACGACCAGATCCTCTACGACGACGCCGAACACCACAGCGTGGCGGTGCTCGCCCCCGACCTGGTCTGCCTCACCTTCAGCGGGCTCTCGAAGACGTACCGCGTGGCCGGGTTCCGCTCCGGCTGGATGGTGGTGTCGGGCCCGAAGCAGCACGCCCGCAGCTATCTGGAGGGGCTGACCATGCTCGCCTCCATGCGGCTGTGCCCCAACGCCCCGGCCCAGTACGCGATCCAGGCCGCGCTCGGCGGCCGGCAGTCGATCCGGGACCTGGTGGTGCCCGGGGGCAGGCTGTACGAGCAGCGCGACCGCGCCTGGCAGAAGCTGAACGAGATCCCCGGCGTGTCCTGCGTGAAGCCGAAGGGCGCGCTGTACGCCTTCCCCCGCATCGACCCGAAGGTGCACCCCATCGTGGACGACGAGAAGTTCGTCCTGGACCTGCTGCTGCGCGAGAAGATCCAGGTGGTCCAGGGCACCGGCTTCAACTGGCCTCGCCCCGACCACTTCCGCATCCTGACCCTGCCCCACGCCGACGACCTGGACGCGGCGATCAGCCGCATCGGCAGGTTCCTCGCCGGGTACCGGCAGTGAGCGGCCCAGCCAGGACGCGAGCCGCCGCGTGCACGCCCGCCACGGCCACCGGCAGGAACACCAGCCCGGTGGCCGTCGTGCCCGCCCCGCCCACCGGGATGCCCGCGGCCCGCAGCCGGTTCAACGCCCAGAGCGAGTACGGGATGACGACGGCCGGCGAGGTGGCCACCCCCGGGGTGTAGCCGCCGTACGCGGCCGACTGCGCGATGTGCACCACCCCGTGGAGCCCGAAGCCGACCAGGACGGTACGGAAGAACGGGCTGCGCCCACCGGTGCGCGCCCCGTCCGCGGCGGCCGCGGCGACGATCCCGCCCATGAGGCCGATGGCCGTGTTCACCTCGCGCTGCGAGAGGTCCATGCGCCGCCACACACCGTCGGGCAGCCACGGTAGCCGCTTCCTGAGCTTCGGCCGGGCGGTCCGGAGCCAGTCGGCCATGGTGACGATCTCCTCCAGGTCGTTGGCCGCCCAGGCGGCTAGCAGCCCCCACGTCACCGCTCCGGAAACCCCGGAGGCGCCGGGGGCCGCGGAATGCCTGGATGCCTGCTTCTCCGTCACTGGAACCCCTTGCGCGTCGCACGTCGGCAGTCGAGTGCAGCCTATAATGCAACGCAACGTTGCGTTGCATTTCTCTGGAGCCGCCATGTCCGCCCCGCCTTCGCACCCCCGCCCCGGCAAGGGCCCCCGCGCCGCCGAGGCGATCTTCGATGCCACGCTGCGCCTGCTCGCCGAGCGCGGTTACGACGGGCTCACCATCGAGGCCGTCGCCCAGGACGCCGGGGTCAACAAGACGACGATCTACCGCTGGTGGCCGTCCAAGGCGGCGCTGCTGCACGCGGCCCTGCTCCGGGCCCGGGTCCTGGACGTCGAGATCCCCGACACCGGCTCCCTGCGCGGGGACCTGATCGCCCTCACGGACCAGGTGATCGGCCTGGTCACGGGCGTACGCAGCCGGGCGATCGTGCGGGCCGTGGCCTCGGGACCGGGCCTGCCGGACGACGGGCTCGCCTCCCTGGCGAGGGACTTCTTCGCCGACCGCTTCTCCCGCGAGCAGCCGGTGTTCACCCGGGCCGCCGCGCGCGGCGAACTGCCCCCGGATGCCGATCCGATGCTGCTGCTCGACCTGATCGCCGGAGCCGTCTGGGTGCGGGCGCTGCTCCGCGACGAGCCCGTTCCGCCCGGCTTCGCCGCTGCCGCCGTCGACGCCGTGCTGCCCGCCCGGCGCGGGGCCTGAACCGCCGGATGCGGAGCCGGGGCCCTTCAGCCGCCGGTCAGCTCCAGGAGTGTGGTCACCGGGTCGGGGCCCGGGGCGGCGCGGGGCCACCACTCGTCCTCGCCGGGGTCGGACTCGTAGCCGTACCAGCGGCCGTCGCGGCCGAAGCGGAGCTGGAGGCCGTTGCCGGGGTGGGTGAGGTGGTTGCGCCAGGGCTGGAAGCGGGGGAAGCCGGCGGCGGCGAGGGCCGGGCGGGCTCGGTCGAAGGGGCCCGCCGGGGGGTCCCACGGTGTCTCCAGGACCGCCAGCCCCTCGGCCTCGCCCTGGCGCCAGGCGGCAACGGCCCGGGCCAGGTCCGTGGTGTTGCGGCCGGTGGCGGAGGCCAGCTCCCGGTAGAGGGCGCGGGTGGTGGCGGTGAGCCCCGCGGTGGGGCCGGCGGCTGCCAGGCGGACCGCGTCCTGCCAGGCGGTGAGGCCGGCGAGCGGGTCGCGGCCGGTGGTGAGCAGCGCGTGGGCCCGGGCCGCCGCGTCCGTGGCGAGCTGGTCCAGGGCGAGCGGGTCCCGGGCGCCGGGGAGGGCGGGGTACGCGGGCGGGCGGCCCGGGTGCGGCGCCACCGGGAGGGGCGCGGGCAGCGGCGGCAGGAAGCGGCCGGCGAGCGCTTCCCGCGCCGGTACGGACGGGGTGTCGGGGGCCGCGGGCCGCTCCCGGGCGGAATGCGCGGCGTTGCGCCGGCCCAGCTCCTCCAGGAGGGCGCGCTCGCCCCGGCCGCGCAGCAGGAGCAGGACGAACGGGTCGGTGTCCAGGAGAAGGGCCATCTGGTAGCAAAGGGCCGCCACGTGCTTGCAGGGCCGGCCGCGGTCGGGGCAGGTGCAGGCGGGGTCGAGGTCGCCGGGGGCGGGCAGCAGCGTGACGTCGGCTGCGGCCGCGGTGTCGGCCAGGGAGTGCGGCATCTCCTTGGCGAGCAGCGCGGCGAGGTGGCCGGGGCGAGCGGCGACGGCGTCGAGCAGGGTGTCCCAGTCGGCGTCGGTGAACGTACGCAGTCGCAGCTCGGCGCGGTAGGGGCGGGGGCGGCTGCCGTGCACGTAGGCGACGACGTGCCCCGGGGTGACGGTGATCGCGGCGACGTGCCCGCCGTCCGCGTACGCCCGGCCCCGAGCGAGCCTCGGCGCGTCCGTCGACAGGGACTCCAGGGCCGCCACCCAGGACCGGCCCCACCAGCTCTCCGCGAACGGCTCGTCCTCGCCGGACGTGCGCGCGGGCACGGCCTCGAAGGTGCGCCGCAGGTCGTCGGGGCCCGGGCGGGAACGGGCGGCGGGCCGTGCGTCGCGGCGGGCGGCGCCGGACGGTCCGGGGGCGGGGCCGCCGGCGCCGAGGCGGGCGGGCGTGGGGCTCATGTCGGCCTCCGGAGGGAGACGAGGTCGGCCAGGTCGCGGTCACTGAGCTCGGTCAGCGCGCTCTCGCCGGTGCCTAGGACGGCGTCGGCCAGGGCGCGCTTGGCGAGCAGCATCTCGCCGATGCGGTCCTCCACCGTGCCCTCGGCGATCAGCCGGTGCACCTGGACGGGCTGGGTCTGGCCGATGCGGTAGGCGCGGTCCGTGGCCTGTTCCTCGACGGCCGGGTTCCACCAGCGGTCGTAGTGGATGACATGCGCGGCCCGGGTGAGGTTGAGGCCGGTGCCGGCCGCCTTCAGGGAGAGCAGGAAGACCGGGACCTCGCCGGACTGGAAGCGGTCCACCATCCGTTCCCGCTCGGGCACCGGGGTGCCGCCGTGCAGCAGCTGGGACGGGATCGCGCGCGAGGTGAGGTGCGCGGACAGCAGCCGGGCCATCGTCACGTACTGGGTGAAGACGAGGACGGAGCCGTCCTCGGCGAGGATCGTGTCGAGGAGTTCGTCCAGCAGGGCGAGCTTGCCCGAGCGGCCGGTGAGGCGGGCCTGGTCCTCCTTCAGGTACTGCGCGGGGTGGTTGCAGATCTGTTTGAGCGAGGCCAGCAGCTTCATGATCAGTCCGCGCCGGGCGATGCCTTCCGACGCCTCGATGTACGCCATGGTCTCGCGCACGGTGGCCTCGTAGAGCGTGGCCTGTTCGCGGGTGAGGAAGACGGGGTGGTCGGTCTCCGTCTTGGGCGGCAGCTCGGGCGCGATGCCGGGGTCGGACTTCTTGCGGCGCAGCAGGAAGGGCCGGACCAGCCGGGAGAGCCGTTCCACCGCCTCGTCGTTGCCGAGGCCCGCCGCCGTGCCGGTGTTCTCCACGATCCGGGCGTGGCGGGCCCGGAACGCCTTGAGGGGGCCGAGCAGTCCTGGCGTGGTCCAGTCGAGCAGCGCCCAGAGCTCGGAGAGGTTGTTCTCCACGGGGGTGCCGGTCAGGGCGACCCTCGCCGGGGAGGGGATGGTGCGCAGGGCCTTCGCGGTGGAGGAGTGGGGGTTCTTCACGTGCTGCGCCTCGTCGGCGACGACCAGTCCCCAGCTGTGGGCGGCCAGTTCGGCCGCGCTGGAGCGCATCGTGCCGTACGTGGTGAGGACGAAGCCGCCGTCGGCTCCGGCGAGGGTGCGGCCGGTGCCGTGGAACCGGCGCACGGGCACCCCGGGTGCGAAGCGGTTGATCTCGCGGTGCCAGTTGCCCAGCAGGGACGCGGGGCAGATCACCAGGGTGGGCGCGGGGTGGGCGCGGTGCAGGTGGAGGGCGATCAGGGTGATCGTCTTGCCGAGGCCCATGTCGTCGGCGAGGCAGCCACCGAGGCCGAGCGAGGTCATCCGGTCCAGCCAGGCGAGCCCGCGCAGTTGGTAGTCGCGGAGCGTCGCGTGGAGTCCGGGCGGCGGGGCGAGGGGTGCGTGGTCGGCGAGGATGCGCGTACGCAGCTGGGCCAGCGCGCCGAGCGGCACCGCCTCGACCTGCTCGCCGTCCACGTCCGCGCTGCCGGTCAGGGCGACGGCCAGGGCGTCCACGGGGTCGAGCAGGCCCAGCTCCCGCTTGCGCGCCTTGCGTACGAGCGCGGGGTCGACCACGACCCACTGGTCGCGCAGCCGCACCACGGGCCGGTGGGCCTCGGCGAGCGCGTCCATCTCCGCCTCGGTGAGCTGCTGGTCGCCCAGGGAGAGCTGCCAGTTGAAGGCGAAGAGCTGTTCGGCGTCGAAGAACGAGGTGCCGTCCGTGGCGGTCCCGGGTGCGGGTCTGACCACGGCCGCCGCGGTGAGGGAGCGGGCCAGTTCCCTGGGCCAGTGCACGCTCACCCCGGCGGCGGACAGCCGGGCCCCCGCGTCGCCCAGCAGTTCGTACAGCTCGTCCTCGTCGAGGGCCAGCGCGTCGGGCACCGGCTGGTCCAGCAGCCGTTCGAGCGGGGCCCAGACCCGGGCGGCGCGGCGCAGGGCGAGCGCGGTGTCGACCCGCGCCCGGGGGCCGAAGGGCTCGCCCACCTCGCCGGCCCACAGGGCGGCGGCGTCGACCACGTGGGTGGGGTCGGCGAGGCTGTGGACCTGGGTCACGGCGGCCGCGGCATGCCGTGCGGCGGCCGGGGCCGTGTCGTCCGGTGCGGTGTCCTCGGGGTCGTACGCCGTGTCGGCGGGGCCGGTCGTGTCGAAGAGTTCGTACGCGGAGAGGTCCAGGCGCAGCGAGACCCGCACCCCCGCGTCCAGCCCCGAGGCGACCTCCACGGCCCACTCCCGCGCCCCGGGCAGGTGCTGGGGCTCGGGCGCGGCGAAGGGCGCGCCCATGGCGAACGCGGCGGCGGGGGTACGGGGCAGCGTGTCGGCGACCGCATCGAGGAAGGAGCCGATGAGCGCTTCGGGGTCGGGGAGCCGCAGCGGGGTCCGGTCGGGCAGGGGAACGGCGTACCCCTGCCACGGCAGGGCGGCGGCCACCGCCCGCAGGTGGGCGACGTCCCCGGCGTCACGGGGGCCGGCCCGCCAGGCGTCGTGGTCGTCGGCCGTCAGCCCGGGGAGCGTACGGCCGCCGGCCACCAGATGCAGCGCGTGCAGGGCGGCGGCCCCCCAGCACCGGGTCGCGGGGTGGGCGGAGCGCAGGTGCCGGGCGCGGGCCAGCAGGGGCAGGGCTTCGGCGACGGGCAGCAGGAGGGCGGGCACGGTGTGCCGGCGGACCTCGCCCTCGTCACCGTACGGCCGCACCACCGTGATCTCTTCGCTCCGGGCACCGCCGTCCGCTCCCGCGGGCAGCGGGGCGTCCTGCGGGTCCCAGAAGGCGATGCGCCCCCGGCGGGGCGGCGTACCGGGCAGGAAGACGGCGGCGCAGCGCAGCAGACGGCCGTCGTCCGCGTCCTGCGGCGGTGATGCGGTGCCCACCGGTCCCTCCCCTCCCGTGACGCGCGGCCCCGGGCCGCGTCCTCATGCTCCGTGCCTGGTCAGCACGGGAATCCTCGGAATCGAATCCTCTGACTCGCGAGTCTAGGCGGGGGGTCTGACAACGGACCGGCCGCCGCCGTTCCCGCAGCTCGTACGGGTCGTGCGACGGCGGCCGGGGAAGGGGCCGCGCGGGCGGCACGAGCCTGACCCGTGCCTCTGGCGGCTCCGGCGGCTCCGGTCGCTCGGGGCGCCCAGGTGGCCCCGGGTCGCTCCGGCTGCTCCGGTCACTCCGGCCGCTCCGGAGCAGCCGGAGCAGCCGGAGCCATCGGTAACCGGTCAGTGCCTGGCGAACCGCTGCGACGCGCCGGGTGTCTGCGACGCCGCGGGGTCGGGCGCCTGCGACCCCACAGGGTCCGGCGCCTGCGGCCCCACCGGGTCCGGCGCCTGCGACCCCATAGGGTCCGGCGACCCCGCCGCGTCCGGCGCCTGCACCACATCCGGGCCAGGCTCGGGCGGCTGCTCCGGCGGCGCGGACCGCGTCACCGGCGGCTCGGGCGGCGCGGGCGGGCCGGACTGCTCGGCCCCCGTCGCCGCCTGCTGGGGCCGCTCGGGCCGGGCCGTCTGCGGCGGCGCGGTCTGCTCCGGCGCCGGCCCCGGCTGGGCCCGTTCCAGGAAGCGCAGCAGCTCCACCGGGAACGGCAGCACCAGCGTGGAGTTCTTCTCGGCCGCGACCGCCACCACGGTCTGGAGCAGTCGCAGCTGGAGCGCCGCGGGCTCGGCGGACATCTCCGACGCCGCCTCGGCCAGCTTCTTGGACGCCTGGAGCTCCGCGTCCGCGTTGATGACCCGGGCGCGCCGCTCACGGTCCGCCTCGGCCTGGCGGGCCATGGAGCGTTTCATCGTCTCCGGCAGCGAGACGTCCTTGATCTCGACCCGGTCGATCTGGATGCCCCAGCCGACCGCCGGGCTGTCGATCATGAGTTCCAGGCCCTGGTTCAGCTTCTCCCGGTTGGAGAGGAGGTCGTCCAGATCGCTCTTTCCGATGATGGAACGGAGCGACGTCTGCGCCATCTGCGAGACCGCGAAGCGGTAGTCCTCGACCTCGACGACCGCGCTCGCCGCGTCGACCACCTTGAAGTAGATGACCGCGTCCACCCGGACCGTGACGTTGTCCCGGGTGATCCCGTCCTGGGCCGGCACGGGCATGGTGACGATCTGCATGTTGACCTTGCGCAGCCGCTCGACACCGGGCAGCACCATCGTGAACCCGGGCCCGCGCACGTCGTCGCGGAGCCGGCCGAGTCTGAGGACCACACCCCGTTCGTACTGCTTGACGATCCGGGCGGCGCACGCCATGTACAGGGCGGCCGCCGCCACCACCACGATCACCGCGATCAGGAGTTCCTGGACCATGACGGCCCCCTGCCAGCCGAAAGAACCGGACCCGCTACTCACACTTCCTCGCACCCCGCAGGGCGCTGTTACCACGGTATGCCCGGTTTTGCCGTGGGTCGAACTGCTCTTCGCACGCCCGTCCTCGTCCCTCTCCCCCACCCGGCCGACTCCCGGATGCCGGGGTCCGGGGAAGCGGGCAGGGTGACCAGCACCGGCACGTACACCGGCGCGTGCACCGCGGTGTGCGTGGTGACGAGACAGACGAGGACCCCGCCATGCCCGTGATCGACCGCCGACGCCGCCGGCTCGGCATCGCCGCCCAGGCCGTGTTCCTGACCCTCACCGTCGCAGGCTGTTCGAGCCTCGGCCGGACCGCGGTCGGTCCGGTCATCTACACGACCGACCGGGACGCCGTGGTCGAGGTGAACAGCCCCTTGGTCAAGGGCTGCCACCGGCTCGCCCACGGGGGTGCGAAAGAGGTCGCCAACGACACCCTGATCGACATCGTCCTGTACCGGACACCGGACTGCACCGGACCGGGCACGACGTATCTGGCCACCACGTTCTCCGACGTCAACCCGTCCAGCGCGCAGCCCTGGCGCAGCTTCACCACCGTCCACTGACCGCCGCGACGCCCCTACGCGGGCACGGCCCGCACCCAGATGCCGTCGTCCGTCAGATAGCGGTCCACCCTCAGACCGGCCGCCGCCACGTACCCCTCGAACGCCTCCTTCGTCAGTTCCCGGGACAGGAAGGTCTGCGTCCACCGGGCGTCGTCGAACTCGTACTCGGCGCGCACCGAGCGCACCCCGTCCCCGACCGGCTCCGACGAGACGATGCGCACCGTGTAACCGGCGGGGTGGACGCGCTCGCGCGGGAGGGCGTCGTGGTAGTCGGCGCCCTCGCGCTGGATGAGCACCGCGCCCCCGTCGCGCACATATCTGCGGCAGGTCCGCAGCAGCCCGTCGCGCACCCGGTGATCGCCCGAGTGCACCAGGAACGACGCCAGCATCACCACGTCGAAGGTCTCGTCCCCGAGCTCCAGCGACTCGATGGGGCTGCACACCGTCCGCGCGCCGCGCACCTGTTCCAGCATCTGCGCCGACTCGTCCACCGCCGTGACCCGGAAGCCGCGCTCGACCAGCGGATGCGTCACCCGGCCCGCCCCGCAGCCCAGTTCCAGGATGCTCGCCCCGGCGGGGACGGCCGCCTCGATCACGTCCGGTTCGTCGCCCACCGCCAGCCGTGTGTACAACTCGACCGCGCAGCCGTCCGGGGTGATGGCGCCCGGCCCCGTCCCTGAGTAACCCTCACGTACCAGTTGTCCGCTCATACGGGACGAACGAGCGTTCATTCGCGGCCGTTCCCGGCCCGCTTCCGGGGTCTCACACCGAGCGGCGCGCGACCAGGGCCGCGCTCAGGTGCTGGAGGTCGGCGGGGCGGGCCGGGGAGGGGCCGGTGAGGCGGTCGATGCGGCGGATGCGGTAGTCGACGGTGTTGGGGTGGACGTGCAGCGCGGCTGCCGCGGCCCGGCGGTCCAGCCCGTGCCCGAGGTACGTCTCCAGCGTGTGCAGCAGCTCCGGTTTGGCCTCCAGCGGGTTGAGGAGGCCCGCGAGCCCGCGCAGCGCCTCGCTCGGCCTGCTCAGCTGGTACTCCAGCAGTACGTCGGCCAGCCGGTAGAGGCCGGGGGCCCGTCCGGTACGGGCGACGAGGTCGACGATCTCGGCGTTACGGGCCACCGCCGCGGGCACCCCAGCCGGTTCCGCGGTCTCGGCGGCGGCCACCACTACGCAGTGGCGCTGCGGCGGCTCAGGGACGGCGCGGGCCGCACCATCCCGGCCGCCGCCCCGTTCGCCGCCGTCGCCGGGAAACGGCTGCCGGCGCACGATCCGCTGCGCGCCCGCCAGGACCGGCTGCGACCCGCGCTGACCGCCCTGCGCAGGGCCGGAGTCGGCACCCAAGGGCTCAATCTGGCCTGGGACTTCACGGTCGCCTCCACCCGCGGCCTCACCGGCGACCTCTTCACCATCCGCGACGACGCGTTCCGCCGCCTCGGCAACCGCTCACCCGACTTCACGGTCACCGGGGTCAGGGACTTCACCGCGGACCAGGACCCCCGGATCGCCCGCGAGGTCACCGGGCAGCTCACCGTCCCCGGTTATCTGGACCGGCCCGGCGGCCCGCCCGGCTCCGTGCTCCACCGCGACCGCGACGGCACCCCGCGCAGGCTCCCGCTCGCCACCCAGCTCGCCACGTTCCGCTGCGAGATCCCGCGCGCCGCGTTCCGCAACCCCTCCCGGCCCTCGCTCCACGGGCACGGGCTGCTCGGCTCCCGCAACGAGGTGGGCGCGGGCAACGTCAAGGACATGGCCGCCGAGCACGACTTCACCTTCTGCGCGACCGACTGGATCGGCATGGCGAAGGACGACGTCCCCGTCGTGCTGGCCGCGCTCGCCGACCCGAACCTCTTCCCGGCCGTCCCCGAGCGCAGCGAACAGGGCATGCTGAACGCCCTGTTCCTCGGCCGCGCCCTGATCCACGCCAAGGGCCTGACCAGCGACCCGGCGTTCCGTACCGCCGGCGGGCGTCCGCTCGTCGACATCCGGCACGGTCTGGCGTACGACGGGAACAGCCAGGGCGGCATCCTCGGCGGGGCCCTGGTCGCCGCCTCGTCCGACATCCGGCGCGGGGTGCTCGGCGTCACCGGCATGAACTACGGGCTGCTCCTCGACCGCAGCGCCGACCTCGCCCCGTTCCAGCGGGTCCTGGACGTCGCCTACCCGGACGAGCTGCGCCGGCAGCTGGTCCTCCAGCTGTTCCAGATGGTCTGGGACCGGGGCGAGACCAACGCGTACGCGAACCACCTCACCGACCACCACCAGGTCCTGATGCACATCGCGTACGGCGACCACCAGGTCGCGAACGCGGCGGCCGACGTGGAGGCGCGGACCATCGGTGCCCGGCTGCTCTCCCCCGCGCTCACCGCCGGCCGGAGCCCGGACACCGTCCCGTACTGGGGCATCCGCCGCATCGGGCCTGGCCACCTGCCCTACCGGGGCTCGGCCATGACCGTCTGGGACAGCGGCACGCCCACGCCCCCCGTCAGCAACACCCCGCCCGCCGGGCCGGCCTACGGGCACGACCCGCACGAAGATCCCCGCAACTCGCCCGCCGCGCGTCAGCAGAAGGCCACCTTCCTGACCACCGGCCGTGTCATCAATGTCTGCGGCACCACCCCGTGCACCGCCTCACCGACCTCCTGACGCCTCCCCTGCCCTACAGGGACCTGACAAGGAGCACCATGCGTACGCACCGCATAGCCGGAGCCGCCCTCGCGGCCGCCCTCCTCACCGGTACGGCCGTGGCGCCGGCCGCGTTCGCCGCGCCGCCCGCGGCCGCGTCGGCCGTCGCGCAGTCCGCCGTACCGTTCACGGCGGCCACCGCCGCGCGCACGGCCGACGGCGGCCACACCCTCTCCTGGGCCTCGCCCGCCGGATCGGTGACCGTCACCGCCGTGACCTCGCCCGACGCCACCACCGGCACCGCGCTCGGCACGGCACCGGGACCGGCTCGCTGACCGTGGCCCCCGGGACGCTCCCGGAGGCCGGGCGCTCTTCTCCGGCTCGTCCGACCTGGGCCAGTCCATCGGCTACCCGTTCATGGTCAACTTCGTGGGCGCGGACTACGCCTTCCGCGACCTCGTCACGGCCGTCACCACGAACACCTCGGGCGCCACGGTCTTCCACTGCAGCGCCGGAAAGGACCGCACCGGCTGGGGCACCGCCGTCCTGCTGACCCTGCTCGGCGTCCCCCGGGAGACGGTCGAGGCGGACTTCCTCGCCAGCAACCAGTACACCGGCAACCCGAGGGCCGTCGAACTGAGCTGGCTGCGCGCCGCGTTCGCGGAGGTGGACCACATCTACGGCGACTTCGACACGTACGTACGCGAGGGGCTGAAGCTTGACGCGGCGACCGTGACGACGCTGCGCGCCAAGATGCTGACCGACTGAGCCGTATCCCCGGCTCCCGGCCGCCGGGGCAGCGGTCGTGGGGCCGGTCGACGGCGTGCTCGAACTCCGCAGCGAGGCCGTCGGCCGCCCCAGTGCGGCCCCGATCGCCCCCGCTGCACATGCACCGCCGCGGGTCCATGCTGGGTAGGTGAGGCGATGCCATGCGTACCGGCAATGAACCGACGACCGCCCGCAGTCCGCTGCGGATGCGGCTCTGGCTGAGTCTGTGGGGACTGGCCTGGGCCGTCTTCGGCGTGACTGCCTTCGCCGTGAACGGCCGCACCGGCTGGGCGGCGGTCTGCGGGGTGCTGCTCGCGCTGGTCCTCGCGGACCTGTGCGTGGTCGTGTACCGGCTGCGTCACGGCACGCAGCCGGGCCGCTCCGAGCCGCCGGACGAGCCCGGCAGCGGGAAACGCAGACGCTGAGGGCCGTCAGTCCGCAGACGCTGGGGGCCGTCAGTCCTTCGTGTCGAAGCGGGCCGCCCGCAGGTACTCCGGCTTCGGGTCGAGCGCGGCGGCCAGCCGGAAGTGGCGCACGGCCCGCTCGGGGTGGCCGGAACGCTCGAAGGTGCGCGCGAGGGCGAAGTGCGCGAAGGCGTTGTCCGGCTCCCGTTCGAGCACCAGCTCGAATTCCAGCTCGGCGGGGCGCAGCTGCGCGGCCGCGAAGAACGCGCGGGCGCGCAGCAGACGGGCCGCGGTGTTCTCCGGGTGGGCGGCGATCACCGAATCGAGCAGCCGCACGGCGCCGCGGGGGTCGCGCGCGGCGAGCAGCTGTTCGGCCGCGCGGAAGTCGATGACGTCGGTTTCCGGGTTCCTCTCGGGCACGGTCGCTTCCTTCCCTCGTCCGTGCCGGGGTGAACATCGGCCCGGCCGTCGGTATTCCGGCCCCGGGGGTCAGCCGGTCTCGGCCCGCCGTACCAGCTCCGCCCAGACCGCACGCACCTGCGCCTCCAGCTCCTCGACCGGCCCGTCGTTGTCGATGACCAGGTCCGCCACGGCGCGCCGCTGCTCGCGGGTGGCCTGGGCGGCCATGCGGGCGCGGGCGTCCTCCTCGGTCATGCCGCGCAGCCGTACGAGCCGGTCGAGCTGGGTCCGCGGGGCGGCGTCGACCACGACGACCAGGTCGTAGAGGGAGGCGAGCCCGTTCTCGGTGAGGAGCGGCACGTCGTGGACGACGACCGAGTCGGGGCCCGCGGCCTTCTCCAGTTCGGCGGAACGGGCGCCGACGAGGGGGTGGACGATCGCGTTGAGCGCGGCGAGGCGGCCGGGGTCGGCGAAGACGATGGAGCCGAGCGCGGGCCGGTCCAGGGTGCCTTCCGGGGTCAGGATGTCCGGGCCGAACTCCGCGACGACGGCGGCGAGGCCCGGGGTGCCGGGCTCGACCACCTCTCGGGCGATCCGGTCCGCGTCGATGAGGACGGCTCCGTGGCCGACGAGCAGCCGGGACACTTCGCTCTTGCCGGCGCCGATGCCACCGGTCAGGCCCACTTTCAGCATGGGCGGCAGCCTAGCGCCCGCCACCCCCGGCTCTCAGGCCCTGCCGTCGCATTCCCGTCTGCCGCCCTCCGGGCGAACGACGGGAATGCGACGACAGGGCCCCAGGCGCGGGGCGGCGGGCAGGAACCTGCCACGGGTCAGGCGTCGCCCTCGCGTTCGGCGAGGAACTTCTCGAATTCGCGGCCGATCTCGTCGGCGGACGGCAGGTCCGCCGGTTCGGCGACCAGGCTGCCCCGGGTCTCGGCGCCCGCGACCGCGTCGTACTGGTGCTCAAGGCCCTCGACCAGCGAGACCAGATCCTCGTCACCCTGGTCGATCTGGCGGTCGATCTCGGTCTGGGTGCGGTGCGCCTCGGTGCGCAGGGCGTGCGCGATGGACGGCAGGACCAGTCCGGTCGCGGCCGTGATCGCCTCCAGGGCGGTGAGCGCGGCGTCGGGGTAGGAGGAGCGGGCCACGTAGTGCGGTACGTGGGCGGCGACGCCCAGCACGTCGTGTCCGGCCTCCATCAGCCGGTACTCGACCAGCGCCTCGGCGGAGCCGGGCACCTGCGCCTCCTCGAAGGGGCTGCGGTGGCCGGGCGTCAGGTCGGTGCGGTTGCCGTGCGGGGTGATGCCGACGGGGCGGGTGTGCGGGACGCCCATCGGGATGCCGTGGAAATTGACGGCGAGGCGGACGCCGAGCCGCTCCACGATCTCCTCGACGGCGGCGGCGAACCTCTCCCACTCGACGTCGGGCTCCGGCCCGGACAGCAGCAGGAACGGCGCCCCGGTGGCGTCCTGGACCACGCGGACGTCCAGGGTCGGGGTCTCGTACGCCGACCAGCGGTCGCGCTTGAAGGTCAGCAGCGGGCGCCGGGCCCGGTAGTCGATCAGGCGGTCGTGGTCGAAGCGGGCCACGACCTGGTGCGGCAGCGATTCCAGCAGGCCGTCGACGATCTGCTCACCCGTCTCACCCGCGTCGATGTATCCCTCGAAGTGGTAGAGCATGACCAGGCCGGCCGACTCCTGGGCGAGCGCCATGTCGACGACAGCCAGGCCCTTCGGCTCCCATTCGTACAAACTCTGCGGATCAGGCACGGTTACCGCTCCTCCTTGTATTCCTGGGGAAGAACGTCCCGCGGATCACGAGCATTCCCGTACACGCCCTTTCCCCGGCGGAACTTGCCGATCTTCGCCGGGGGGAAGTCTCAAGTGCCAGAACATCCTGACACCCCTTCACGGGAAGGCACCCCCATGCACACCCGCACCCTGCTCCCCGCCCTGGTGAGCACCGCCCTCGCCACCGGCGGCCTGGTCCTCGGCTGCGCCGGCAGCGCCGGCGCCGCGTCCGTCATCGAGGTGAGCACCGCCGCCCAGCTCAAGGCGGCGCTGACCGCCGTCGCCCCCGGCGACACGATCCACCTCGCGGACGGCGCGTACACCGGGAACTTCAAGGCGCTCGTCCCCGCGACCGTCGCCGCGCGCATCACACTGACCGGCTCCGCCGGGGCGGTCCTGACGGCCGGCGGCGGCTACGGGCTGCACCTCAACGGCGCCTCGTACTGGACGGTGCGCGGCGTCACCGTCACCGGCGGCCAGAAGGGCATCGTGACCGACGGCGCGAACGGCGTGGTCATCGAATCGGTGACCGTGCACGACCTCGACATGGAGGGCGTCCACTTCCGCACGTCCAGCAGCGACGGTGTCATCCGGAACTCGCGGATCTACGACACCGGGCACAACGGCCGCGGCATGGGCGAGGGCGTCTACGTCGGCACGGCCGGCGATCTCTCCGACCACAGCGACCGGGTGCGGATACTGGACAACACGATCGGGCCGGACGTCGGCGGCGAGAACGTCGACATCAAGGAGGGCACCACCGGCACCCGCGTCGTCGGCAACACCTTCGACGGCAGCGGACTGACCGGCGCCAACTACGACGACTCCTGGGTCGACGTGAAGGGCAACGACGTCCTGGTCCAGGGCAACCACGGCACCCGTACGACCAACAACGGCTACGAGACGCACACCCAGCAGAGCGGCTGGGGCTGCGGGACCGTCTTCAAGGACAACACCTCGGACCTGTCGGGCGCGACCGGCGACAAGCGGATCGCGTTCAACGTCACCAACTACGGCACGGGCTGCCCCACGACGGTCTACGCGAGCAACACCGTCTCCGGCGGCAACGGCCTGACCAACATCCCGGTGACCCCGTAGGCAGGAACGCGTGAGGCCCGCTCCCCGAGGGGGAGCGGGCCTCACGGTCACCTACAACCGCAGCCGATGACCGGCCGGAGGGTCAGAGCGTCAGCTCTGGCCGCCCGCCAGCTTCTCGCGCAGCGCGGCCAGGGCCTCGTCCGACGCCAGGGCGCCGGAGTTGTCCGCCGACTCCGAGGAGTAGGAGCCGCCACCGCTGCCGCCCGAGGCGGCCGGGGCGTTGCCGGCGGGGGCGGCAGCGCCCTCGGCGGCAGCGGCCTCGTCGGCCTCGCGGGACTTGATGACCTGGGCCTGGTGCTGCTCGAAGCGCTGCTGCGCCTCGGCGTACTGGGTCTCCCAGATCTCGCGCTGAGCCTCGAAGCCCTCGAGCCAGTCGTTGGTCTCGGGGTCGAAGCCCTCGGGGTAGATGTAGTTGCCCTGGTCGTCGTAGGACGCGGCCATGCCGTACAGGGTCGGGTCGAACTCGACCGAGGCCGGGTCGCCACCGAAGGACTCGTTGGCCTGCTTCAGCGAGAGGCTGATGCGACGGCGCTCCAGGTCGATGTCGATGACCTTGACGAAGATCTCGTCGTTGACCTGGACGACCTGCTCCGGGATCTCCACGTGGCGCTCGGCCAGCTCGGAGATGTGGACCAGGCCCTCGATGCCCTCGTCGACGCGCACGAACGCACCGAACGGAACGAGCTTGGTGACCTTACCGGGGACGACCTGCCCGATCTGGTGCGTACGGGCGAACTGCTGCCACGGGTCTTCCTGCGTCGCCTTGAGCGACAGGGACACGCGCTCGCGGTCCATGTCCACGTCGAGGACCTCGACGGTGACTTCCTGGCCGACCTCGACAACCTCGGAGGGGTGGTCGATGTGCTTCCAGGACAGCTCGGAGACGTGCACCAGACCGTCGACGCCACCCAGGTCCACGAAGGCACCGAAGTTGACGATCGAGGAGACGACGCCGGAGCGGACCTGACCCTTCTGGAGGGTCGTGAGGAACGTCTGACGGACCTCGGACTGGGTCTGCTCGAGCCAGGCACGGCGGGACAGGACCACGTTGTTGCGGTTCTTGTCCAGCTCGATGATCTTGGCTTCGAGCTCCTTGCCCACGTACGGCTGGAGGTCACGGACGCGGCGCATCTCGACGAGCGACGCCGGCAGGAAGCCACGGAGGCCGATGTCGAGGATGAGACCACCCTTGACGACCTCGATGACGGTACCGGTGACGATGCCGTCTTCTTCCTTGATCTTCTCGATGGTGCCCCAGGCACGCTCGTACTGAGCGCGCTTCTTCGAGAGGATCAGGCGGCCTTCCTTGTCCTCCTTCTGGAGAACCAGGGCCTCGATCTCGTCACCGACCTTGACGACCTCGTTCGGGTCGACGTCGTGCTTGATCGAGAGCTCGCGGCTCGGGATGACACCTTCGGTCTTGTAACCGATGTCGAGGAGAACCTCGTCCCGGTCAACCTTGACGATGACACCGTCAACGATGTCGCCGTCGTTGAAGTACTTGATCGTCTCGTCGATCGCCGCGAGGAACGCGTCCGCGTCGCCGATGTCGTTGACCGCAACCTGCGGAGTGGTGGCGGTGGTCTCGGTGCTGCTCGTCATGTGGGAAAGGGCTCCGGTACGGACAGTGAGTCGTAGGTACTGCTACGCCGAAAGCCCGTATCGCCTCTGCATAAGCCGGACAGCCTGGGAAACGCCCAGCCCGTGACCGGGAGGCGCCTCGTGAACCGAGGGGACATACAACAGATGCGAGCGCGGCCTGCTAGGTCTGAGGCGCGCAGGCTCGCAGCGCAACTTGTAGCATACGGGGGCAGCAGGGCACGGTCAATGCGCGAAGGCGCACACCACGGGCGGAACGACCCATACCCGGCACAACTCGGCCTCACCGGGGCCGGATCGGCCCCGACGAGGTCCGGACACACGGGCCCCGCGCTTCACAGGCCCCCTTGGTACGTACCGCGTACGACGGGGTGAAGGCAAACTACAACGACGGACACGATGAGCCAAGAGATGTACGCCGCCGAACCCGAGGCGACACGCCGTGACGCCGGTGAGGCCGAGAGCAGCCGGGCCAGCCGCGGCTGGTGGGACCGCAATGCCGACGAGTACCAGGGCGACCACGGCGCCTTCCTCGGCGACGACCGCTTCGTCTGGGGCCCGGAGGGCCTGGACGAGGCCGAGGCCCGGCTCCTCGGCCCCACCGGGGCGCTGAAGGGGCTCGACGTCCTGGAGATCGGCGCCGGCGCGGCGCAGTGCTCGCGCTGGCTGGCCGCCCAGGGCGCCCGCCCGGTCGCCCTCGACCTGTCCCACCGCCAGCTCCAGCACGCCCTGCGCATCGGCGAGGGCGTCCCGCTGGTCGAGGCGGACGCCGGGCGGCTGCCGTTCCGGGACGGCTCCTTCGACCTGGCCTGCTCCGCCTACGGCGCGGTGCCCTTCGTCGCCGACCCGGTCCGGGTCTTCCGCGAGGTCCACCGGGTGCTGCGCCCCGGCGGCCGCTGGGCCTTCTCCGTGACGCACCCCATCCGCTGGGCGTTCCCGGACGAGCCGGGGCCCGAGGGCCTGTCGGTGGCCGCCTCGTACTTCGACCGCACCCCGTACGTCGAGCAGGACGAGCGGGGCGACGCGGTGTACGTCGAGCACCACCGCACGCTGGGCGACCGGGTGCGCGACGTGGTGGCGGGCGGTTTCCGGCTGGCCGACCTGGTCGAGCCGGAGTGGCCCGCCTGGAACGACCAGGAGTGGGGCGGCTGGTCCCCGCTGCGCGGCAACCTGATCCCGGGCACCGCGATCTTCGTCTGCGTACGCGACTGAGCCACCGGCCGGTGCGGGGGGCGGGGCCGGGCCGTACGAGACTGGGGGCGTGATCCGCACCGACGCCCTCGACCGGCTGCCCGTCCGCTCCGCCGTGCCCGCGCTGCGGCGGGCGCTCGACGACCGCGGGGTCGCGGTGCTGTGCGCACCCCCCGGCACCGGCAAGACCACGCTCGTCCCCCTCGTCCTGGCCGGTCTGACCGGGGACGGTCCGGTGCGCCGGGTCGTGGTCGCCGAACCGCGCCGGATCGCCGCCCGCGCGGCGGCCCGGCGCATGGCCTGGCTGCTCGGCGAGCGCACCGGCGAGCGGGTCGGTTTCACCGTGCGCGGCGAGCGGGTGGTGGGCCCCGGCACCGTGGTGGAGGTCGTCACCACCGGGGTCCTGCTCCAGCGGCTGCAACGCGACCAGGAGCTGGCGGGCGTGGACGCGGTGATCATCGACGAGTGCCACGAGCGCCATCTCGACGCGGACACGGTGGCCGCGTTCCTCCTGGACGTGCGCGAGGCGATCCGCCCCGATCTGCGGCTGGTGGCCGCGTCGGCGACGACGGACGCGGAGGGCTGGGCGCGGCTGCTGGGCGACGCCCCGGTGGTGGAGGCGCAGGGCGTGTCGCATCCGGTGGAGGTGGTGTGGGCCCCGCCGGCCAAGCCGGTGCGGCCGCCGCACGGGATGAGGGTGGACCCGGCGCTGCTGAGCCATGTCGCCTCCGTGGTGCGGCGGGCCCTGGCCGAGCGGGAGGGCGACGTGCTGTGTTTCCTGCCGGGGGTGGGCGAGATCGGCCGGGTGGCCGGTGAGCTGTCCGGCGTGGGGGCCGAGGTGCTCCAGGTGCACGGGCGGGCCCCGGCTGCGGTGCAGGACGCCGTGCTCGCCGGATCGTCCGAGGGGCGGCGGGTCGTGCTGGCGACCTCGGTCGCGGAGTCGTCGCTGACCGTTCCCGGGGTGCGGACGGTGGTCGACTCCGGGCTGGCCAGGGAGCCGCGCACCGATCACGCCCGGGGGCTGAGCGCGCTGACGACGGTACGGGCCTCGCAAGCGGCGGGCCGCCAGCGCGCGGGCCGGGCGGGGCGCGAAGCACCGGGGACGGTCTACCGGTGCTGGGACCGGGCGGAGGACGGGCGGCTCGCCCGGTTCCCGTCCCCGGAGATCAAGGTGGCCGACCTGGCGGCGTTCGCCCTCCAGGCGGCCTGCTGGGGCGATCCGGACGCCTCGGGGCTCGCGCTGCTAGACGCGCCGCCGGACGGGGCGATGGCCGCCGCGCGCGAGGTGCTGGGCGCGGTCGGCGCGGTGGGCCCGGACGGGCGGGTCACCGAGCGGGGCGTGCGCATGTCCCGCCTCGGGCTGCATCCGCGGCTGGCCCGGGCGCTGCTGGACGGGGCGGCCGAGGTCGGCGGGCGCCGGGCCGCCGAGGTGGTGGCGCTGCTGAGCGAGGAGCCGCCGCGCGCGTACGGGGACGATCTGGCGGCCGCGCTGCGCACCGCGCGCCGGGGCCAGGACGGTTACGCGGGGCGCTGGCGCCAGGAGGTGCGGCGGCTGTCGTCCTCGGTGAAGGGCGAGGGCGGCGGGTCCGGCGGGCCGGGCACGGACGATGCGGCGGTGGGCCTGGTGGCGGCCCTGGCGTTCCCGGAGCGGGTGGCGCGGGCGCGGGGTGAGGGGGCGTTCCTGATGGCGTCGGGCACGGGTGCGGAGCTGGGCGAGGGCTCGCGGCTGCGCAGCGCGCCCTGGCTGGCCGTCGCGGTCGCGGACCGGCCGGCGCACGCGGCGTCCGCCCGGGTGCGCCTCGCGGCCGTCATCGATGAGGAGACGGCTCGCCTGGCGGCCGGGCATCTGCGGTTCGCGGGCGAGGAGGTCCGCTGGGACGGCCGGGACGTGGTGGCCCGCCGGGTGGAGCGCCTGGGGGCCGTCGAGCTGTCGGCGCGCCCGCTGAAGCAGCCCGGTCCGGCGCTGGTCCGTGAGGCCCTGGTGGAGGGGCTGCGGCGGGAGGGGACCGGGCTGCTGCGCTGGAGCCGGGACGCGGCACAGTTGCGGGAGCGGCTGGCGTTCCTCCACCGGGAGCTGGGCGAGCCCTGGCCGGATGTGTCGGACGAGGCGCTGCTGGACCGTCCCGGGCAGTGGCTGGAGCCGGAGCTGTCGCGGGCCCGGCGCCGGAGCGACCTGGCCGGGATCGACGCGGGTCAGGCGCTGCGCAGGCTGCTGCCGTGGGCGACCGGTGAGGCGGTCCGGCTGGACGAGCTGGCGCCGGAGCGGATCGAGGTGCCGAGCGGTTCGCGGATCAGGGTGGAGTACGGCGGGGACCAGCCGGTGCTGGCGGTGAAGCTCCAGGAGCTGTTCGGCCTCCAGGAGACCCCGAGGGTGGCCGGCGTGCCGGTCCTGGTGCATCTGCTCTCCCCGGCCGGCCGGCCCGCCGCGGTGACGGCGGACCTGGCGTCGTTCTGGCGGGAGGGCTACAAGGCGGTCCGGGCGGAGCTGCGCGGCCGGTACCCGAAGCACCCGTGGCCCCAGGACCCCACGACGGTGGAGGCGACCCGGTTCACCAAGGCGCGGCTCAGGCGGGAGTAGGGGGTGCTTGCGTGGTCGCGGGCCGCCGGGAGCGGGCCTCCAGCCACAGCGCGAGTGCCAGGAGCACGGCGGCCAGGGCGAGGAAGCCCCACGGCAGGTACGAGGTCAGCAGCAGGACCAGCAGCCGCTGGGACTTGACGAGGTCGACGATCGAGGCGATGTAGTCCTCGCGCATCTTCACGTCCCCGGCGAACACCGTGACGGTGTCCTGGGGCATGCCCATCGCCTTCGCGTTGCGCATCTCCTCGCGGTGGACCTCCTCGCCGTTGACCGGTGCTCCGGTGACGGGGTCGACCCAGAACATCCGCTTGGTGGTGTACCAGCGGGTCATGCCGGTCTTGGCGATCTGCTGCGGGGTGATCCCCTTGATGGGCATGGTCTTGGGCATGGGGACCTTGGTCCACGGGATGGTCTGCTCGAAGTAGTAGACCTCCAGGCCGCGGAAGGTGCGGGTGCCCTTGTAGTGGATGGGCGAGCTGGTGCGGGTCTGGGCGTCGAAGTACTGGTAGTCGCGCTTCTCGGTGAGGAAGGGCCACTTGAACTCGATGCCCTCGCGGGTGACGGGGTCGCCGTCGACCATCTCGCCGGTGGCGTGGACGGGGGCCTGGCTGTGGGCGTCGAAGATGTAGCGCTCGGGGATCTTGGAGACCATCTTGCCGTCGGGGCCCTGGACGTAGGAGAGCGCGTCCCAGACGACGACGTCGCGTCCTGCGGTGCGTTCGATCCGCTCGGACTCCTCGACGTTGCCCTTGAGCGTCTGCACGATGGTGATCTTGTCGACCTTCTTGGCCGTGAGGGTGCTGTAGTCGAGCAGGGTGGCGGGTTTCGCCTCCAGCACGGTCTCCTGGTACTGGCTGGGCGGGATCTTCGCGAGCCTCGGGAAGGCATACCAGCGCAGCAGCGGTGACAGCGCGGCGAAGAAGACGGCGAAGGCCAGGAGTACGAGGCCTGCTCGGCGGCGCATGGGGTGTCCTCCCTCGGCGGTGCGTGGCGCGGACAACTACTTCTTCGGGCCCGGGACGGTGGTCAGCAGCGGTTTGGGGGAGGTCTCGCCGGGCGGGGCGCCCACCGCGCTGATGGTGAGGACGAGGGCGAGGGCGGCGGCCAGTCCGATGGCGGCGGCGACGAGGGCACGCATGCTCGGCCTCCCGGAAGCGGGTAGCTGATGGGTCGTCAGGGCTGGGGCACCGTAGCAACCGGGGCGCGAGATGAGAACACGTCGAACAGCCCCTCCGCCGCGGAGGCGGCCGAGGGGCTGTTTCGGGGTGGGCCTGTGTCAGGAGGCGGCGGAGGCCGTGCGCTCCTGGACGGTCAGCTCGATGACGAGCGTGGCACCGCCCTCGGTGGTGAGGCGCAGCTTGTACGTGCCGGCCGGGCCGTCGGCGTAGATCTTCGGGAGGGTGAGCTTCCCGTCGGCGTCCGTGGTCAGGACGATGCTGCGGACGGGGTCGCCGTCGTCGTCCGTGCAGTACGGGCCCTTGTCGTTCTCGGCCGGCTCCGCGTCGTCGGTGATCATGGTGGCGGTGACGGCGACCCGGTCGGCGCTCTCGCCCTTGTAGGTGGCGGCGACCGTGATGTCCTCGAACGTCTCGCCGGCGAGAGCGGTCAGCTTCTCGGTACCGGTCCTGGCGAGGGCGTCGGCCTGGCGGGCGGTGACGGTCGCGGTGTACGTGACGGGGGCCAGCGAGGTGCCGGTGGCGGTGGCGCGCACGGTGAACTCGCCGGTCTTCTCGCCCGCTTCGAGGACCGGGGCGGTGACCGTGCCGTCGGTCCCGGTGGCCAGGGTGACGGTCTTCTTGCCGCCGGCGAACGTGGCGTCGGTGTCGCCGGTGACGGTGAAGGTCACGGAGGTCTTGGCGACCGGGCCGCCGAGGCCGTTGCGCGCCCGCACCTTGATCCGCTCGGCGAAGGCCTCGCCGGCCGTGGCGGTGAGCGTGCCGGTGCCGGCGTTCTGCACCCCGGCCACGGTCTCGGACGGGGTGGGGGCCGGTGTCGGGGTGGGCGACGAGGGCTTGCCGATGCCGCCCGGCTTCGAGGGCTCGGTGCTCGGCTCCGACGGGGTCTCCGGCTTCGTGGAGCCGCCCGGCTTCGTGGAGCCGCCCGGCTTCGTGGTCCCGCCCGGCTTCGGGGTGGTCGACGTCGAGGGCGTCGGGGACGGCGACGTCGACGGGCCGCCACCCACGTGGCCGGTACCGGGGCCCCGGTCGCGGCTCGTGGGGCCGGTCGGCAGGACGCCGGTGCCGTCGGGGACCTCGTGCGTGCCCCGGCTGTAGTACTCGAACCACGAGCGGACCGTACGCAGGTACTCGTCCGAGTGGTTGTAGCTCAGGACCGCGCGGTCCAGGTCGGTGGCGGTCGACAGGTCGCGGGAGCCGGCGCAGAGGTAGCGTCCGGCGGCGAGCGCCGCGTCGTAGATGTTGTTCGGGTCCTTGCGGCCGTCGCCGTTGCCGTCCTGGCCCCAGCTCTCCCAGGTGGACGGGATGAACTGCATCGGGCCGACCGCCCGGTCGTGCACCCGGTCCCCGTCGTAGGCGCCGTTGTCGGTGTCCTTGATCAGGGCGAAACCCTGACCGTCCAGGGCCGGCCCGAGGATCGGCGTGAGCGTGGTGCCCTGCGCGTCGACCCGGCCGCCCCGGGCCTGCCCGGACTCGACCTTGCCGATCGCGGCGAGCAGCTGCCACGGCAGCCGGCAGGCCGCGTCCGTGCCCGCGATGGTCTGCTGGGCCTTCTTGTAGGCCGCCAGGACCGAGGCGGGTATCCCCGACTCCGCACTCCCGGTCGCGGGCAAGTCGACGGAACTGCCCGGCTTGTCCGGTGTGTTCAGCGGCGGCAGGTCCGTGTAGTACGGCGAGTCGCCGGAGACGCTGCTGTCGCCGGTGGGCGTCGTCGCACCGGCGGCCGGCTGCTCGCCGTCCGCCGCGACCAGAGGAGACCCCGGGGCCTGCGAGGCGGAGAGCGCCGCCACGGCGGCGGCTGCCACGGCGGTCGTGGCCGCCCCTCTGTACAGTCGGCGACCGAATTGCGCTGCCATGACGTGTGGGCCCTCCCCGTCGTCGCGGTCGGCGCTCCCCTGCGCCTGGACTCAGGCGACCCTACGGCAACTCATGTCGCCCGCACACAGCGGACGGACCGGTTCTTACCGCTTTCTCACCTTCCTGAACACAGGATGTCCACGGGAGGGCGGGCATATGACGCCAGCTCACGCACGATGGGGCCACCCCTCTCTGTCCTCTCCGGGCACGCATACTGCCCGCATGCCCTTCACACTCAGCCATGCCGCCGCCGTGCTGCCGGGAATCCGGCGCGACGGTAGGGGCCGCGGCCCGCTCGTCGCCTCGGCCCTGGTCACCGGTTCGTTCGCCCCCGACCTGACGTACTTCGCGGACACGGCGATTCCGGGCGCGATGGAGTTCGGGGAGGTCACCCACGCGGTATGGGGTGTCGTCACGGTGGACGTCCTGATCACCGCGCTCGCGGTCGCCCTGTGGCTGCTGCTGCGCGAACCCCTGGTGGCGCTGCTGCCGGAGCGCCACCAGGGGCGCGTGTACGCATGCCTGCGCGGGCCCGCAACGGGCTCCGGTCGCCGGGCAGTTCGCCTTCGGGACGTGGCGTGGTTCGTGGTGTCGGCGGTCATCGGCTCGGCCACCCATGTCGTCTGGGACGCCTTCACCCACCACGACCGGTGGGGCGTACGGCTGGTGCCCGGGCTCGACGGCAGCGCCGGCGGCCTTCCCGTCTTCACCCTCGTCCAGTACGGCACGTCGGCGCCCGCCCTGGTGGTGCTCGCCTGGTTCGCCGCGTCGGCGCTGCGGCGGGCCGGCAAGCGGCCGGTGCCCGCGTCCGTACCGGTCCTGGAGCGGCCGTGGCGGCGGTGGGCGCTCGCCGGCATCGGGCTGTGCGTCCTGCTGGGCACCGCCCACCGCTGCGCCCGCTGGTACGCCTACTACGGGCACATCGACACACCGCTGGACATCATCCCGACCGCCTGCTTCGGCGCGGGCGCCGGACTGGCCGCCGGACTCCTGCTGCACGGGGCGGCGGTCCGGCTCACCCACCGCCCCCGCCCGGCAGCGCAGCAGCCGCCGAAGGCCGGGGCCGCCGCAGACCCCGGCACCTCGCGGTCAGTGCGCCGCTGACTCCCAGTCGCCGCCGACGCCGACCGACACGTCCAGCGGGGCCCGCAGGCGTACCGCCGTGGACATCTCGTGGCGCAGGATCTGCTCGACCTGCTCCCGCTCGCCCGCGGCGATCTCCAGCACGATTTCGTCGTGCACCTGGAGCAGCATCCGCGACTTCAGCTCCGCCTCGGTCAGCGCCCGGTCGACGTGCAGCATGGCGACCTTGACGATGTCGGCCGCGGTGCCCTGGATCGGGGCGTTGAGCGCCATCCGCTCGGCGGTCTCGCGGCGCTGGCGGTTGTCGCTGTTCAGGTCGGGCAGATAGCGGCGGCGGCCGAAGATCGTCTCCGTGTAGCCGGTGGCCCTGGCCTCCTCCACCACGCGGCGCAGGTAGTCGCGGACACCACCGAACCGCTCGAAGTAGGTGTCCATCAGGCCCCGGGCCTCACCCGCCTCGATGTTCAACTGCTGGGAGAGGCCGAACGCGGACAGCCCGTAGGCAAGCCCGTAGCTCATGGCCTTGATCTTGCGCCGCATCTCCGCGTCGACCGCCGACTTCTCGACGCCGAAGACCTGCGAGGCGACCGTGGTGTGCAGGTCCTCGCCGGAGGTGAACGCCTCGATCAGGCCCGCGTCCTCGGAGAGGTGGGCCATCACCCGCAGCTCGATCTGGCTGTAGTCCGCCGTCATCAGCGTCTCGAAGCCCTCGCCGACGACGAAGCCGCGGCGGATCGCCCGGCCCTCGTCCGTGCGGACCGGGATGTTCTGCAGGTTGGGGTCGGTGGACGAGAGCCGGCCGGTCGCCGCCACGGTCTGGTTGAACGTGGTGTGGATACGGCCGTCCGCCGCGATCGACTTCACCAGGCCCTCGACGGTGACCCGCAGCTTCGCCTGCTCGCGGTGGCGCAGCATGAGGACGGGCAGCTCGTGCTCGGTCCGGGCGGCCAGCCAGGCCAGCGCGTCCGCGTCCGTCGTGTACCCGGTCTTGGTCTTCTTCGTCTTCGGCAGGCCCAGCTCGCCGAACAGGACCTCCTGGAGCTGCTTGGGCGAGCCCAGGTTGAACTCCCGGCCCACCGCCGCGTGCGCCTCCTTCACCGCCTGCTGGACCGCACCGGCGAACTGCTCCTCCATGCCCTCCAGGTGGGCCCGGTCCGCCGCGATGCCGTGCCGCTCCAGGCGGGCCAGCAGGATCGACGTCGGCAGCTCCATGTCGTGCAGCAGCTCGGCCGCGCCGACCTCCTTCAGCCGCTCCGTGAACGCGTCGCCGAGGTCCAGGACCGCACGGGCCTGCGCCATCAGGGCGTCGGCCTCCGCCTGGTCGTCCGCGCCGAAGGCCAGCTGCCCGTCGGAGGCGGCAGCGGGGGCCAGCTCGCGGCCCAGGTACTCCACGGCGAGGACGTCCAGCGCGAAGGAGCGCCGGCCGGGCTTGACGAGGTAGGCGGCGAGCGCGGTGTCCATCGAGACGCCCTCGATCCGCCAGCCATGCTCCGGGAAGACCCGCATCGCACCCTTGGCGTTGTGCATGACCTTGGGGCGGGCCGGGTCCGCGATCCAGGCCGCGAACGCCTGCTCGTCCCCCTCGTCGAGCAGCACCGGGTCGAACCAGGCCGCCGCCCCGTCCGCCGCGGCGAGCGCGATCTCCGTCACCGTGCCGCTGCCGAGGGCCCAGGTGTCCACCGTGGCGACACCGAGCGGCTGCCCGCCGTGCTCCGCCAGCCAGGGGGTGAGCTCGCCCGCACCGAGCACCGCACCGTCCAGCGCGATGCCCGCGGCCGGCGCCGGTGCCTCGTCCTCGGCGGCGCCCGGGTCCACCGCGAGCAGCCGCTCGCGCAGGCTCGGGTTGCGGATCTCCAGCACATCGAGGACGCCGGTGACCGCCGTACGGTCGTAGGGCGCCCGCTCCAGGTCGGCCGGGGTCTTCGCCAGCTCCACGTCCCTGACCATCTCGGTCAGCCGGCGGTTCATCCGCACCGCGTCCAGGTGGTCGCGGAAATTCTGGCCCGCCTTGCCCTTGACCTCATCGGCCCGCTCCACCAGCTCGTCGAACGAACCGAACTGGTTGATCCACTTCGCGGCCGTCTTCTCACCGACCCCGGGGATGCCCGGAAGGTTGTCCGACGGGTCACCGCGCAGCGCCGCGAAGTCCGGGTACTGCCGGGGGGTGAGCCCGTACTTCTCCACGACCTTCTCCGGCGTGAACCGGGTCAGCTCGGACACGCCCTTGGTCGGGTAGAGCACGGTCACATCGTCCGTGATCAGCTGGAACGAATCGCGGTCACCGGTGACGATCAGCACCTCGAAGCCGGCCGCCTCCGCCTGCGTGGCCAGCGTGGCGATGACGTCGTCCGCCTCGAAGCCCTCGACCGCGAAGCGCTCCGCGTGCATCGCGTCCAGCAGCTCCCCGATCAGCTCGACCTGCCCCTTGAACTCGTCGGGGGTCTTCGACCGGTTCGCCTTGTACTCCGGGAACTCATCCGCCCGCCACGTCTTGCGGGACACGTCGAACGCCACCGCGAAATGCGTCGGCGCCTCGTCACGCAACGTGTTCGCGAGCATGGACATGAAGCCGTACACCGCATTCGTCGGCTGGCCCGCCCCCGTCGTGAAATTCTCCGCGGGCAGCGCAAAGAACGCCCGGTACGCCAGGGAGTGCCCGTCCATCAGGAGCAGGCGCGGTCGGTTGTCTGCCGTCTTCTTCGATGCCGTCTCAGCCACACCCCGATCCTGCCACGTACCACTGACAATCCGGACCGGCCACCGCCCGCGACGCCTCACCGGGCGCCCCGCCCGCCCCGCGTGCCAGGATCGGAACCAAGGAAACACACACGGCGGACCCGCGCAGGCGCCCGCAGCAGGACCGAAGGGGAACACCATGGCCAGCAAGCCGCCCGCAGGAGACCCCGTCCAGGACGCCCCGCAGGTCGAACCCGCCAAGCACGCCGCCGCCGGGCTGCCCGCCGTCGCCCAGAGCCTGCGCGTCGCCCAGCAGCAGATGGGCCTGCGCCGCACCGCGCAGACCCTCCTCAAGGTCAACCAGAAGGACGGCTTCGACTGCCCCGGCTGCGCCTGGCCCGAGGGCGACAAACGGCACACCGCGGAATTCTGCGAGAACGGCGCCAAGGCCGTCGCCGAGGAGGCGACGCTGCGCCGGGTCACCCCGGACTTCTTCGCCGCCCACCCCGTCGCCGATCTCGCCGGCCGCAGCGGCTACTGGCTCGGCCAGCAGGGACGCATCACGCAACCCGTGTATCTGCCCGAGGGCGCCGACCGGTACGAGGCCGTGACCTGGGAGCGCGCCTTCGAGATCATCGCCGAGGAACTGGGTGCGCTCGGCTCCCCCGACGAAGCGCTCTTCTACACCTCCGGGCGCACCAGCAACGAGGCCGCGTTCCTGCTCCAGCTGTTCGCCCGCGAGTTCGGCACCAACAACCTGCCCGACTGCTCCAACATGTGCCACGAGTCCTCGGGCTCCGCGCTCACCGAGACGATCGGCGTCGGCAAGGGCTCCGTATCCCTGGAGGACCTCCACCACGCCGACCTGATCATCATCGCCGGACAGAACCCCGGCACCAACCACCCCCGGATGCTCTCCGCCCTGGAGAAGGCCAAGGCCGCCGGAGCAAAGATCATCTCGGTGAACCCGCTGCCCGAGGCCGGCCTCGAACGCTTCAAGAACCCGCAGACCCCCCTCGGCATGCTCAAGGGCGCCGCACTCAACGACCTCTTCCTGCAGATCCGCATCGGCGGCGACCAGGCCCTCTTCCGGCTCCTGAACAAGCTGATCCTGGAGACCGAGGGCGCCGTCGACGAAACCTTCGTCGCCGAACACACCCACGGCTACGAGGAGTTCGCCGCCACCGCCGCCGAGGCCGACTGGGACGGCACGCTCGCCGCGACCGGACTCGACCGCGCCACCATCGAACAGGCCCTCGACCTGATCCTCGCCTCGCAGCGCACCGTCGTGTGCTGGGCCATGGGCCTCACCCAGCACAAGCACTCCGTGCCGACCATCCGCGAGATCGTCAACTTCCTCCTGCTGCGCGGCAACATCGGCCGCCCCGGCGCCGGAGTCTGCCCCGTGCGCGGCCACTCCAACGTGCAGGGCGACCGCACCATGGGCATCTTCGAACGGCCCGCACCCGCCTTCCTCGACGCCCTCGACAAGGAATTCGGGATCACCTCACCGCGCCACCACGGCTACGACGTGGTCCGCGCCATCCGGGCCCTGCGCGACGGCGACGCCAAGGTCTTCTTCGCCATGGGCGGCAACTTCGTCGCCGCCACCCCCGACACCGACGTCACCGAGGCCGCGATGCGGCGCGCCCGCCTCACCGTCCACGTCTCCACCAAACTCAACCGCTCCCACGCCGTCACCGGCACCCGGGCCCTGATCCTGCCCACCCTCGGCCGCACCGACAAGGACGTCCAGGCGAGCGGCAAGCAGTTCGTGACCGTCGAGGACTCCATGAGCAAGGTCCACGCCTCACGCGGCAACCTCACCCCCGCGAGCCCCCACCTGCTCTCCGAGCCCGCCATCGTCGCCCGCCTCGCCCGCGCCGTGCTCGGCCCCGCCTCCGCGACCCCCTGGGAGGAGTTCGAGAAGGACTACGCGACGATCCGCGACCGCATCTCCCGCGTCGTACCCGGCTTCGAGAACTTCAACGCACGCATCGCCCACCCCGGCGGCTTCACCCTCCCGCACGCCCCCCGCGACTCCCGCCGCTTCCCCACCGCCACCGGAAAGGCCAACTTCACCGCCGCCCCCGTCGAGTTCCCCGAACTCCCCGAAGGCCGCCTCCTGCTCCAGACCCTGCGCTCCCACGACCAGTACAACACCACCATCTACGGCCTCGACGACCGCTACCGCGGCATCAAGGGCGGCCGCCGCGTCGTCCTCGTACACCCCGACGACGCCGCGGCCCTCGGACTCGCCGACGGCGCCTACACCGACCTCGTCAGCGAGTGGAAGGACGGCGTGGAGCGCCGCGCCCCCGGCTTCCGCGTCGTCCACTACCCCACCGCCCGGGGCTGCGCCGCCGCCTACTACCCCGAGACCAACGTGCTGGTCCCCCTCGACTCCACCGCCGACACCAGCAACACCCCCGCCAGCAAGTCCGTCGTGGTGCGCTTCGAGAGCACGCGCTGAGCAGCGCGTGGAGGCCCCCGCCGGATACGCCCTAAGCGCTCGCTCAGTCGTCTGATAAGAACGACGCACACAGACACGCACCACCGCACAGAGACGAAAGGCGGCCCCATGGGCGAGCACACCGCACCCACGTTCCCCCAGGAGATCATCGACGAGTACGCCGCGCTCGGGGTCGACCTGCCCGCCCTGTTCTCCGCCGGCCACCTCGGCGAGCGCATGGGCGTACAGATCCTCGAAGCCTCCGCGGAGCGCGTCGTCGGCACCATGCCCGTCGAGGGCAACACCCAGCCCTACGGCCTCCTGCACGGCGGCGCCTCCGCCGTCCTCGCCGAGACCCTCGGCTCCGTCGGCACCATGCTCCACGGCGGCCCCGCCAAGCTCGCCGTCGGCGTCGACCTGAACTGCACCCATCACCGAGGGGTACGAAGCGGCCTCGTCACCGGCACCGCCACCCCCGTACACCGCGGCCGCACCACCGCCACGTACGAGATCGCCATCACCGACGAACACGGCAAGCGGGTCTGCACCGCCCGCCTCACCTGCCTCCTGCGCGACGCCCCCGCCCCCGAAGCCGCCTGACCCCACAGCACGCTCCACCACCCCTGCCCGGCCGTGACCCAAAACGGCCGGGCAGCGCCATTTCCGGGCACAACCACCAGCGCCCAAACGGAACTTGCCCGGCGCACCACGTCAACCCCCTTGCCCCGGCGCCCCGTTCCATGGCCCACTCAGCTCCCACACCCGGCCCACCCCACCGCCACACCGCGTCGCCGCACCCCCACCGACATAACGCTGCGTAATCAACGCCCGAGGCGAGGCACCCCGCCGCGACACGACGAGCCCGGCCCGCACCGCCGCCGGGCCCCCCGGCCTGCCCTCCCGCACCCCCGCGCACCCCGCACCGGGCGACAGCAGCAAGATCACTCCAAGCCCCTTAGCAGAGCTGGGCGTTCTCAGAATGCGGTCACTTCACGGTCCGGTAAAAAGCCGTACATGTCCGCACAGCCACCTCAAGCCTTGCTCAAGGGCATAACAAGACAGTCACATCCTGAGCCACCACCATCCCCGACCCCCACCACTGCCCTTAGAGTCACCGCCAGTCACCGCGCCGCCGGGCGCGTCTGCAGCACGGCCCTGTACCAACCCAGTACGGCCCGGCGAACGACACGGCACCTCAAGCAGAGGAGGCCGCGCCAGGGAAAGGACCTTTCGTGCGACACCGTTCTTTGCTCATCCTCACCACAGTGCTCACCACAGGAGCACTGACACTCACCGCCTGCGGGTCGCGCGACGACGACAACAAGAGCGACGGCAACAGCGGCAGCGGCAACCAGACCGTCGTCATCGGCCTCGACGCACCCCTCACCGGCGACCTCTCCGCCCTCGGCCTCGGCATCAAGAACTCCGCCGACCTCGCCGCCAAAACGGCGAACAAGGAGAAGACCGTCCCGGGCATCACCTTCGAGATCCAGCCGCTCGACGACCAGGCCCAGCCCTCCGTCGGCCAGCAGAACGCCACGAAGTTCATCGACAACAAGAAGGTCGTCGGCGTCGTCGGCCCGCTGAACTCCGGCGTCTCCCAGTCGATGCAGAAGCCGCTCAACGACGCCGGCCTCACCCAGGTCTCCCCCGCCAACACCGGCACCGAGCTGACCCAGGGCGACAACTGGAAGACCGGCGACAAGAAGCGCCCCTTCAAGACCTACTTCCGCACCGCCACCACGGACCAGATCCAGGGCGCCTTCGCCGCGAAGTACCTGTACAACAACGCGAAGGTCAAGCAGGTCTACCTCATCGACGACCAGAAGCCCTACGGCGCCGGTCTCGCGGCCTCCTTCAAGGCCACCTTCACCGACCTCGGCGGCAAGATCGTCGGCTCCGACCACGTCAACCCCGAGGACCGCGACTTCAACGCCGTCGTCACCAAGGTCAAGAAGTCCGGCGCCAAGGCCGTCTACTACGGCGGCGAGTACCCCGCCGGCGCCCCCCTGAGCCAGCAGCTCAAGGACAGCGTCCAGATCCCCCTCATGGGCGGCGACGGCATGTACAGCGCCGACTTCATCAAGCTCAACAAGAAGGCCCAGGGCGACATCGCCACCTCCGTCGGCAAGCCCGTCGAAGAACTCGACTCCGCCAAGAAGTTCATCGAGGACTACAAGACCGCCGGATACAAGGACGCCTACGAGGCCTACGGCGGCGGCACCTACGACGCCACCTGGTCGATCATCGAGGCCGTCAAGCTCGCCGTCGCCGAGAACGACGGAAAGCTCCCCGACGACGCCCGCGCCAAGGTCCTCGACGCCATGAGCAAGGTCAAGTTCGACGGCGTCACCGGCCCCGTCTCGTTCGACGAGTACGGCGACACCACCAACACCATGATGACCGCCTACCAGGTCGACGGCGGCAAGTGGGCCTCCAAGCTCAGCGAGGCCTACAAGCCGTAACAAGCTCCCGGTCACGCCCGACTGACCCCAGACCGCGCGGGAGCGCTACGAGCACTCCCGCGCGGTGCCATATCCGAACCACTCCACGGAGGCCCTGCGGTGCACGAACTGCCGCAACAGCTGGCCAATGGACTCATCCTCGGCGCGATGTACGGACTCATCGCGATCGGCTACACGATGGTCTACGGAATCATCCAGCTCATCAACTTCGCCCACGGCGAGATCTTCATGATCGGAGGCTTCGGAGCTCTCACCGTGTACCTCTGGATGCCGGCCGGCTCCAACCTCCTCGCAATCGTCCCCCTCATGATCATCGGCGGCGTCATATGCTCCGTCGCCGTCAGCGTCGCCGCCGAACGCTTCGCCTACCGGCCGCTGCGCAGCGCCCCCCGGCTCGCCCCGCTGATCACCGCGATCGGACTCTCCCTCGCCCTCCAGCAGGCCATCTGGAAGTGGTACCCCAACGCCACCAAGGACCGCCCCTTCCCCCAGTTCAAGGGCGAGGCCTTCGACATCTTCGGCGCCCACGTCCAGCGCGGTGACCTCTTCGTCCTCATCTCCGCCCCCGTCTGCATGATCGCCCTCGGGCTCTTCGTCTCCAAGACCCGCGCCGGCCGCGGCATGCAGGCCACCTCGCAGGACCCCGACACCGCCAAGCTCATGGGCATCAACACCGACCGCATCATCGTCATGGCCTTCGCCATCGGTGCCGCGTTCGCCGCCGTCGCCGCCGTCGCCTACGGGCTCAAGAACGGCCAGATCGGCTTCAAAATGGGCTTCCTCATGGGCCTCAAGGCCTTCACCGCAGCCGTACTCGGCGGCATCGGCAACATCTACGGCGCCATGCTCGGCGGCGTCGTACTCGGCGTCGCCGAATCCCTCGCCACCGGCTACATGAGCGACGTCCCCGGCATGGACCTCTTCGGCGGCGGCGCCTGGAAGGACGTGTGGGCCTTCGTCCTCCTCATCGTCGTCCTGCTGCTGCGGCCACAAGGCCTGCTCGGCGAACGCGTCGCGGACAGGGCGTGATACGGATGACCACCCAGACCCCGCTCATCCCGCTCCCCGCGCCCATCGCCCGGATCGCCACCCTCGCCGGCGCCGCCGCCGCACTCGCCGGCACCCTCCTCCCCTGGACCTGGACCTCCGAATTCCCCGGCGACCTCACCGTCACCGCCTACCCCGGCGGCCTCCAGGTCCTCACCCTCACCGGCGCCATCCTCACCCTGCTGTTCACCGCCACCGGATACGGCATCCCCGGACTCCGCTGGCTCACCCCCGGCGGCACCAACAGCCCCGTCCGCCTCCTCGCCCTCGCCACCCTCGGCACCACCGGCTACGCCATGGGCGCCATCTCCTACGAGCTCGGCGGCGTCGTCAACCTCGAACCCGGAGCCTGGGTCAGCGGCATCGGCGCACTCGTCGCCGTCATCGCCTCCCTCGCACTCCCCAGCGACGCACCACTCCCCGCCGACGGGCCCGAGCCGAACACCTGGCAGCGCTTCCGCAACAGCCTCGCCGCCCCCTCGGCACCCCGCGCCAAGGCCCTCCCCGCCTGGGCCGAGATCCTCGTCATCGCCGCCGCCTTCGGCCTGGCGCTGTACATCTTCACCTACGGGATCGACATCCCCACCGAGGACTCCGAACAGTTCATCGGCTTCCTCATCACCGCGGTCTTCGCGTTCACCGCGCTCACCCGGGCCGGACTCATCGCCCGCATCACCGCGCTGACCTCCAAGCACCGCAACGTCACCCTCACCGCAGCCCTGGTCGCGGCCTTCTGCTTCCCGTTCACCCAGAACACCGCGGAATACGCCCTCATCGGCGCGAACATCCTCATCTTCGCGACCGTCGCACTCGGCCTGAACGTCGTCGTCGGCCTCGCCGGCCTCCTCGACCTCGGCTACGTCGCCTTCCTCGGAGTCGGCGCCTACACCGCCGCCCTCGTCTCCGGCGCACCCCTCTCCGCGATCGGCGTCCAATTCCCCTTCTGGGCCGCCGTCCTCACCGGAGCCGTGGTCTCCCTGATCTTCGGCGTCCTCATCGGCGCCCCGACCCTGCGACTGCGCGGCGACTACCTCGCCATCGTCACGCTCGGCTTCGGAGAGATCTTCCGCGTCACCGTGAACAACCTCAACGGCAACAGCGGACCCGACCTCACCAACGGCTCCCAGGGCATCCCCAGCATCCCCGACCTCAACCTCTTCGGGATCGACTTCGGACTCACCCACGACATCGGCCCCTTCACCCTCAGCAGACCGGCCAACTACTACCTGCTGATGCTCGTCGTCACCGCCGTCGTCGTCCTCGTCTTCCGCCGCTCCGGCGACTCCCGCATCGGCCGCGCCTGGGTCGCCATCCGCGAGGACGAGACCGCAGCCACCGCCATGGGCATCAACGCCTTCCGGCTCAAGCTGCTCGCCTTCGCCCTCGGCGCCACGCTCGCCGGCCTCGCCGGCACCGTACAGGCACACGTCAACTACACGGTGACACCCGAGCAGTACCAGTTCGCCGGCTCCGTGCCCCCGAACTCCGCGTTCCTCCTCGCCGCCGTCATCCTCGGCGGCATGGGAACCCTCAGCGGACCCTTCGTCGGCGCCGCCCTGCTCTACCTCATCCCGGCCAAGCTGCAGTTCATGCAGGACTACCAGCTCTTCCTCTTCGGCATCGCGCTCGTCCTCCTCATGCGCTTCCGCCCCGAGGGCCTGGTCGCCGACCGCAGGAAGCAACTCGAATTCCACGAGACCGACCAGCTCGACGTGCCCAAACCCCGGAAGTCCGACGAGACGGACGCCGGCATCGCCAAGGCGGGGGCGTAACCACCATGACCACCACAAACACCGCCACCACCGCGACGACCGTCCTGGACGCCAGCGGAGTCACCATGCGCTTCGGCGGCCTCACCGCCGTACGAGGCGTCGACCTCACCGTCAACGCCGGCGAGATCGTCGGCCTCATCGGCCCCAACGGCGCCGGCAAGACCACCTTCTTCAACTGCCTCACCGGCCTCTACGTCCCCACCGAAGGCAAGGTCAGCTACAAGGGCACCGTCCTGCCGCCCAAGCCCCACCTCGTCACCAAGGCCGGCATCGCCCGCACCTTCCAGAACATCCGCCTCTTCGCCAACATGACCGTCCTGGAAAACGTCCTCGTCGGACGCCACACCAGGACCAAGGAAGGCCTCTTCTCCGCCCTCCTGCGCCTGCCCGGCTACACCAAGGCCGAGAACGGCAGCCGCGAACGCGCCATGGAACTCCTCGCGTTCATCGGCCTCCAGGACAAGGCCGACCACCTCGCGCGCAACCTCCCCTACGGAGACCAGCGCAAGCTCGAAATCGCCCGCGCACTCGCCAGCGACCCCGGACTCCTCCTCCTGGACGAGCCCACCGCCGGCATGAACCCCCAGGAAACCCGCGTCACCGAAGAACTCATCTTCGCCATCCGGGACCAGGGCATCGCCGTCCTCGTCATCGAGCACGACATGCGCTTCATCTTCAACCTCTGCGACCGCGTCGCCTGCCTCGTCCAGGGCGAAAAGCTCGTCGAAGGCACCGCCTCCGTCGTCCAGAGCGACGAACGCGTCATCGCCGCCTACCTCGGCACCCCCTTCGAAGGCGCCCCCGGCGCCGAAGAGGTCGCGGAGGTCGAAGCCGCCGAAGCGGAAGCGGAAGCCACGGCGACACCGGAAGCGGCCGCCCCGGCCGCCCCGGCCGCCCCGGCCGAGGAAACCCCCGCCACCACCACCGCTCCCACCGAAGAGGAGGACAACCGATGACCGCACTGCTGGAGGTCGAGGACCTCCGCGTCGCCTACGGCAAGATCGAAGCCGTCAAGGGCATCTCCTTCACCGTCGAGACCGGCCAGGTCGTCACCCTCATCGGCACCAACGGCGCCGGCAAGACCACCACCCTGCGCACCCTCTCCGGGCTCCTCAAACCGCTCGGCGGCCGCATCCTCTTCGAAGGCAAGCCGCTCACCAACGTCCCCGCACACAAGATCGTCTCCCTGGGCCTCGCCCACTCCCCCGAGGGCCGCCACATCTTCCCCCGGCTGACGATCACGGAGAACCTCCTCCTCGGCGCCTACCTCCGCAGCGACAAGGCGGGCATCGAGAAGGACGTCCAGCGCGCCTACGACCTCTTCCCCATCCTCGGGGAACGCCGCAAGCAGGCCGCCGGAACCCTCTCCGGCGGCGAACAGCAGATGCTCGCCATGGGCCGCGCGCTCATGTCCCAGCCCAAGCTCCTCATGCTGGACGAGCCCTCCATGGGCCTCTCCCCGATCATGATGCAGAAGATCATGGAGACCATCGTCGAGCTGAAGTCCTCCGGCACCACGATCCTCCTGGTCGAACAGAACGCCCAGGCCGCGCTGTCCCTCGCGGACCAGGGCCACGTCATGGAGATCGGCAAGATCGTCCTCTCCGGCACCGGAGCGGACCTCCTCCACGACGAGTCCGTCCGCAAGGCGTACCTCGGCGAGGACTGAGCCGTACCGGCACGAGAAAGGCCCGCGCCTCCTGGCGCGGGCCTTTCCCCTGTCCCACGGAACCTACTCCGCGGCCTTCTTCTTCTCCTCGGCGTCCTCGATCAACGCCTCCGCGAGCTGCTGCATCGACAGCCGGCGGTCCATCGACGTCTTCTGAATCCACCGGAACGCCTCCGGCTCCGACAGCCCGTAATCCGTCTGCAGAATGCTCTTCGCCCGGTCCACCAGCTTCCGCGTCTCCAGCCGCTGCGCCAGGTCCGCGACCTCGCTCTCCAGCGCCTTCAGCTCGGAGAACCGCGAGACGGCCATCTCGATGGCCGGTACGACGTCGCTCTTGCTGAACGGCTTCACGAGGTACGCCATCGCCCCGGCGTCCCGGGCCCGCTCCACGAGGTCGCGCTGCGAGAACGCGGTGAGCATGAGGACCGGCGCGATGGACTCCTCGGCGATCTTCTCGGCGGCGGAGATCCCGTCGAGGACCGGCATCTTCACATCGAGGATGACCAGGTCCGGCTTGTGCTCCCGGGCCAGCTCGACGGCCTGCTGCCCGTCCCCGGCCTCGCCGACGACCGAGTAGCCCTCTTCTTCGAGCATCTCTTTGAGGTCGAGGCGGATGAGCGCCTCGTCCTCGGCGATGACGACGCGGGTCGTCAGCGGCGGGACGTGCGACTTGTCGTCGTCGGCGACGGGCTGGGGCGACTCGGGGGTGGTCACGGGGCTCCTTGGTCAAGACAGGGGTGCTGCTCCCAAGAGCCTACCTAGTTACGGTATGTTTGAGGCACGGAGGGTCGCGCGCGTCCTTCGTTTCGAAGGGGCCCCGGTAGCCCAGCGGTAGAGGCCATGGATTCAAAACCCATACAGCGTCGGTTCGAATCCGACTCGGGGCACTTCTCCTTCGATTTTAAGGCTGCGCAGGATATTGGCGATCTTCACCCTTGCTGATGAACGCGCTCTCAAGTCGGGCACGAGTCTGCGAAGGTCGAACAAGACTCGGCCGCATGGAACAGCACAATCCGTCAATACGCGACGAAGCACTCGCCCTCTTGCGGAGCGGAACCACGAACCGTGCGGTTGCGGAACTGCTCAAGGTGCCGCGCGGAACAATCGGCTGGTGGCTGCATGAGGATCGAAAGCAACGCGGGATTCAATTCGAGCGGCCTACCGACTGCCCAATGTGTACGGGCCGAGCATTCGATCGCCTCGCCTACGCGTACCTGCTTGGCCTTTACCTGGGCGACGGCCACATCATCTCAAAGCGGAAACAGCACCACCTGTCGATCTTCTGCGGCGAGGCGCACCCAGGGCTGATCGACGAAGCCGAGTCGGCCATCCGCCGAGTGATGCCTGTGCCGCGCACTGCGCGCCGCCACAGAAATGGATGCGTCGAAGTCAAGTCCTTCACGCAGCACTGGACGTGCCTCTTCCCTCAACACGGCCCCGGCAAGAAGCACGACCGCCCCATCCTCCTCACCTCCTGGCAACAGGAGATCGTCGACGCCCACCCCTGGGACTTCATCCGCGGCCTCGTCCACTCCGACGGCTGTCGGACCATGAACTGGACAACCAGGGTGGTCGGCGGCGTGAAGAAGAAGTACGAGTACCCCCGGTACTGGTTCACCAACGTCTCGGACGACATCAGACAGCTCTACACCGACACCCTCGACAAGCTCGGCATCGAGTGGACGCACTGCACACGCGCGGGCAAGAAGTACAACATCTCCGTAGCCCGACGGGCATCCGTCGCCCTCATGGATGCACACGTCGGGCCGAAATACTGAGCGCGCCGCCCTACTTCGGGCTGTCGTCCTCGCCGATGTGGTGCACGCGTACCAGGTTCGTCGTGCCTGCCATCCCCGGCGGGGAGCCGGCCGTGATCACCACCACGTCGCCCTTCTGGCAGCGGCCGATCTTCAGCAGTTCCTCGTCCACCTGGGCGACCATCGCGTCCGTCGAGTCCACGTGCGGGCCGAGGAACGTCTCCACGCCCCACGTCAGGTTCAGCTGGGAGCGGGTGGCCGGGTCCGGGGTGAAGGCCAGGAGGGGGATGGGCGAGCGGTAGCGGGAGAGGCGCTTGACCGTGTCGCCGCTCTGGGTGAACGCGACCAGGAACTTCGCGCCGAGGAAGTCGCCCATCTCGGCCGCCGCGCGGGCCACCGCGCCGCCCTGGGTGCGGGGCTTGTTGCGGTCGGTGAGGGGCGGGAGGCCCTTGTCGAGGATGTCCTCCTCGGCGGCCTCCACGATGCGCGACATCGTGCGGACCGTCTCGACGGGGTACTTGCCGACGCTGGTCTCGCCGGAGAGCATCACCGCGTCCGTGCCGTCGATGACGGCGTTGGCGACATCGGAGGCCTCGGCGCGGGTGGGCCGGGAGTTGTCGATCATCGAGTCGAGCATCTGGGTCGCGACGATGACCGGCTTCGCGTTGCGCTTGGCGAGCTTGATCGCGCGCTTCTGGACGATCGGGACCTGCTCCAGCGGCATTTCGACGCCGAGGTCGCCGCGGGCGACCATGATGCCGTCGAAGGCGGCGACGATGTCCTCGATGTTGTCGACGGCCTGGGGCTTCTCGACCTTGGCGATGACGGGGAGGCGGCGGCCCTCCTCGTCCATCACGCGGTGGACGTCCTCGATGTCGCGTCCGCTGCGGACGAAGGAGAGGGCGATGATGTCGGCGCCCGTGCGGATGGCCCAGCGGAGGTCGTCGATGTCCTTCTCGGAGAGCGCGGGGACGGAGACGGCGACCCCGGGGAGGTTGAGCCCCTTGTGGTCGGAGACCATGCCGCCCTCGACCACGGTGGTGCGGACGCGGGGGCCGTCGACCTCGGTGACTTCGAGGGCGACGCGGCCGTCGTCGATCAGGATGCGTTCGCCGGGGGTGACGTCGGCGGCGAGGCCGCTGTAGGTGGTGCCGCAGGCGTGGCGGTCGCCTTCCATGGGTTCGACGGTGATGGTGAAGTCGTCGCCGCGTTCAAGGAGTACGGGGCCTTCGCGGAAGCGTCCGAGGCGGATCTTCGGGCCTTGAAGGTCGGCGAGGATGCCGACGCTGCGGTGGGCTTCGTCGGACGCCTTGCGGACGCGGTGGTAGCGCTCTTCGTGTTCGGCGTAGGTGCCGTGGCTGAGGTTGAGGCGGGCGATGTCCATTCCCGCTTCGACCAGGCCCTTGATCTGGTCGTATGTGTCGGTGGCGGGTCCCAGGGTGCAAACGATTTTGGCTCGGCGCATGGTTCGACCCTAGACCTTACCTATGGGTAGGTAATTGGCTCTGCATGACTGCCCAACGAGCTTTGAATGAAGGGTTATTGACAAGTGTTGAATTGTGCGGTGGCGCGCTCGGATGAGCGTGCCGGGGCGTGCCGGGGGCGGGAATTCAGAGTTTCGGCGGGGTCATGATGAAGCGGGCGTTCACCTGGGCGTAGACGGTCTGCTGCTGGGGTTCGAGGTCGAGGGCGGGCGGGTCATCGGCGTCTGCGAAACCTCCGAGCGCGAGGGCGGCGGCGCCGCGCTGGGCGTAGGCGGCGGGGGCGGGGGGCTCCGCGCCGATGTCGGCGAGTTCCACGAGGGCGGCGAGTTCCGCGCCGACGGCGGCGGCGTATTCGCGGGCGCGCTGGACGGCTTCGCGGACGGCTTGGCGGCGGGCTTCGCCGTGGGCGGGTGAGGTGGGGCGCAGGGCCCACCAGGGGCCGTCGACGCGGGTCATGTCGAGGTCGCCGGCGCGGGTGATGAATTCGCCGAGGGCGGTGAAGTCGTTGAGGACGGCGGTGATGTGGACGCGGCCGTGGTAGGCGCGGATCTTTTCGTCGCGGCCGCGCTGGGTGAGTTCGGGGGTGATGGAGAGGGTGCCGGTTTCGAGTCGTTCGATGGCGTCCCCGTAGTTGTGGGCGAGTTCGAGGACGGTGGTGTTGCGGCGGGTGAGGTCTTCGAGGGCGGTGCGGCGGTCTTTGCCGCGGGCGGTGACGGTGATGGAGAGGTGGGCGGTTTCGGGGTCGACTTCGAGGCGGGCTTCGCCTCGGACGGCGAGGCGGGGTTGGTGGGGGGTGCCGTAGGGCTGTGCGGTGTCGGTCATGGGTTCACTGTGGCACCCGGGTGTGGCGGTCGTGTGTGGCGCCCGGGTGTGGCGGTCGTGTGTGGCGGTCGTGTGTGTCTCCGTGGGGTCGTCGGGGGGACAACGGGTGGTCATGGGGCGGAAACGCGCCGGGGGTGTTGCCGGGGGTGGTGCGTGGGTGATTATCTACGCGCGTTGTCCGCTCATGCGTGTGGTTGTTGTCTACGCGCGTCATATGTGAGCGGAGCGGACAGAACCGCGCATGACGGAACTTCGCACCAAGAGAACTGAGATGTGGGAGACGAGATGCCGCTGAACCGAAGGACGTTCCTGGGGACATCGGCCGCGGCCGGCGCGGGTGCGGTGATCGCGGGTGGTGCCGCGGCGCCGGCCCAGGCGCACGGGCGGGGGCAGGGTCATGGGCACGGGCGTCCGCAGAAGCGGTATTCGTTCACCGTGATGGGGACGACCGATCTGCACGGGAACGTCTTCAACTGGGACTACTTCACCGACGCGGAGTTCGATGACAGCGATCACAACGACGTCGGTCTGGCGAAGATCTCGACGCTGGTGAACCAGGTGCGGCGGGAGAAGGGCCGTCACAACACGTTGATGATCGACGCGGGTGACACGATCCAGGGCACGCAGCTCTCGTACTACTACGCGAAGATCGACCCGATCACGGCGAAGCGTGGGCCGGTGCATCCGATGGCGCGGGCGATGAACGCGATCGGTTACGACGCGGCGGCGTTGGGCAACCACGAGTTCAACTACGGCATTCCGGTGTTGCGGAAGTTCGAGGAGCAGTGCGATTTCCCGCTGCTCGGGGCGAACGCGCTGGACGCGAAGACGTTGCGGCCGGCGTTCGCGCCGTATGTCATCAAGAAGCTGCGTACTCCGCACGGCCGGGATGTGAAGGTGGCGGTCCTGGGTCTGACGAATCCGGGGATCGCGATCTGGGACAAGGCGAATGTGGGCGGGAAGATGGTTTTCCCGGGTCTGGAGGAGCAGGCGGCGAAGTATGTGCCGCGGCTGCGTTCGATGGGTGCGGACGTGGTGATCGTGTCGGCGCACTCGGGTAACAGCGGGACGTCGTCGTACGGGGATCAGATTCCGTATGTGGAGAACGCGGCGGGTCTGGTGGCGGAGCAGGTGGCGGGGATCGACGCGATTCTGGTGGGTCACGCGCATCTGGAGATTCCCGAGTACTTCGTGGAGAACAAGAAGACGGGGAAGAAGGTCGTGCTCTCGGAGCCGTTGAAGTGGGGGCAGCGGCTGACGCTGTTCGACTTCGATGTGGTGTGGGAGAAGGGGCGCTGGGTGGTCGAGAAGGCCGGTTCCCGGGTGCTGAACTCGAACACGGCGGCGGAGGACCCGAGGATCACGAAGCTGTTGACGGGTGAGCACAAGAAGGTCGTGGCGTACGTCAACCAGGTGATCGGGACGTCGACGGCGGCGATGACGACGGCCGAGGCGGCGTGGAAGGACGAGCCGATCATCGACCTGATCAACGTCGTCCAGACGGAGACGGTGAAGGAGGCGCTGGCCGGTGGTGAGTACGCGGAGCTGCCGGTGTTGTCGCAGGCGTCGTGTTTTTCGCGTACGGCGCGGATTCCGGCCGGGGATGTGACGATCAAGGATGCGGCGGGTCTGTATCCGTTCGAGAACACGCTGGAGGCGCGGTTGTTGACGGGGGCGCAGGTTCTGGACTATCTGGAGTTCTCGGCGCGGTATTACGTGCAGACGGCGGTGGGTGCGCCGGTGGACCCGGAGAAGTTGACGAATGCGGACGGCACTCCGGATTACAACTATGACGCGGTGTCGGGTCTGACGTATGAGGTCGACATCGCGAAGCCTGCCGGTTCGCGGATCGTGAATCTGTCGTTCGGGGGGAAGGCGATCGATCCGGCGGCGCAGTTCGTGCTGGCGGTGAACAATTACCGGGCGAGTGGTGGGGGCAATTTCCCGCATGTTCCGGGTGCGAAGCAGTTGTGGGCGAATTCGGAGGAGATCCGGAACACGATCATCGGCTGGGTGCGGGCGAAGGGTTCGGTGGACGGTGCGCGGTTCGCTTCGGTGGACTGGCGGCTGACGCGGGGCGGTACGCCGGTGTTCTGATCGCTGCGGGTTTGCTGGAGGCGGTCGTTCCTCTTCCCTGTGCGGGTGGTGGGGCGGCCGCCTTTTCTGTGTGTGTGGGTGGTCAGTTGTTGCGGGTGAGGGGGGCGGGGGTGGGGTTCTGGGTGGGGATGGTGGGTTGGGTGAGGCCGAAGGTGGTGAAGGCGGAGCGTTGTGGGAGGGGGTAGGGGGTGGTGCCGGTGAGGTTGTTGAGGATGGTGGCGCTGCGCCAGGCGGCGAGGCCGAGGTCGGGGGCTCCGACGCCGTGGGTGTGGCGTTCGGCGTTCTGTACGTAGATGTGGCCGGTGACGGCGGGGCCGAGGTCGAGGCGGTAGTGGTCGTCGATGCGGGGGCGGCCGGAGGTGTCGCGGCGCAGGTGGGGGGTGAGGTTGTCGAGGATGTGGTCGAGGGGGCGTTCGCGGTAGCCGGTGGCGAGGATGACGGCGTCGGTGGTGAGGCTGGTGCGGGTGCCTTGTTGGGTGTGTTCGAGGTGGAGTTCGACGCGGGTGTTGGCGACGCGGCCGGCGGTTCGTACGGCTACGCCGGGGGTGAGGGTGGCGTCGGGCCAGCCGCCGTGGAGGGTGCGGCGGTAGAGCTCGTCGTGGATGGCGGTGATGGTGTCGTGGTCGATGCCTTTGTGGAGCTGCCATTGCTGGGGGAGGAGGGCGTCGCGTGCGGGTTCTGGGAGTGCGTGGAAGTAGCGGGTGTAGTCGGGGGTGAAGTGTTCGAGGCCGAGTTTGGAGTACTCCATGGGGGCGAAGGCGGGGGTGCGGGCGAGCCAGTGGAGTTTTTCGTTGCCTGTGGGGCGGGCGCGGAGGAGGTCGAGGAAGATCTCGGCGCCGGACTGGCCCGATCCGATGACGGTGATGTGGTCGGCGGTGAGGAGGCGTTCGCGGTGGTGGAGGTAGTCGGCGGAGTGGATGACGGGGACGGTGGTGGCGTCGGCGAGGGGTTTGAGGGGTTCGGGGATGTGGGGTTCGGTGCCGATGCCGAGGGCGATGTGGCGGGTGTGGGTGCGGCCGAGTGATGCGGCTTCGCCGAGGGCGTCGAGTTGGGTGTAGTCGACTTCGAAGTGGGCGGCTTGGGGGTTCCAGCGGACGGCGTCGACCTGGTGGCCGAAGTGGAGGCCGGGGAGTTGGTCGCTGACCCAGCGGCAGTAGGCGTCGTATTCGGTGCGGTGGATGTGGAAGCGCTCGGCGAAGTAGAAGGGGAAGAGGCGGTCCTGGGTGCGTTGGTAGTTGAGGAAGCTCCAGGGGCTGGTGGGGTCGGCGAGGGTGACGAGGTCGGCGAGGAAGGGGACTTGGAGGGTGGCGCCGTCGATGAGGAGTCCGGGGTGCCAGTGGAAGGCGGGGCGTTGTTCGTAGAAGGCGGTGGTGAGGGGGGTGGTCAGGCCGTGGGCGAGGGCGGCGAGGGAGAGGTTGAAGGGGCCGATGCCGATGCCGACGAGGTCGTGCGGCCGGTGGGGGTCGGGGGTGGGCCGGTCGGTCATCGGAGGGTGCTGCCTTCCTTGAGTTCGGTGGTGAGGTGGGTGACGAGGTCGAGGAGGCGGCGGAGGTCGTCGGGGGTGGTGTGGGGGTTGAGGAGGGTGACCTTGAGCCAGAGGCGGTCGTGGGCGTGGGTGCGGCCGAGTACGGCGTGGCCGCGGGTGAGGAGTGTGCGGCGGATGGTGGCGACGGTGTGGTCGTCGGCGGCGGTGGGGCGGAAGAGGACGGTGCTGATGGTGGGGCGGTCGTAGAGGTCGAGGGTGGGGGTGCGGGTGATGAGGTCGGCGAGGTGGTGGGCGGCGGCGCAGGTGCGGTCGATGAGGTCGGCGAGTCCGGTGCGGCCGAGTGCTCGGAGGGTGATGGCGATCTTGAGTGCGTCGGGGCGGCGGGTGGTGCGCAGGGAGCGGCCGAGGAGGTCGGGGAGGCCGGCTTCGGTGTCGTCGTCGGCGTTGAGGTAGGGGGCGTGGTGGTGGAGGGGGTGGAGGTGGCGGCGGTCGGGGACGGCGAGGATGCCGGCGGATGCGGGTTGCCAGCCGAGTTTGTGGAGGTCGAGGGTGACGCTGTCGGCGCGGTCGAGGCCGTCGACGTGGTGGCGGTGGGTGGGGCTGAAGAGGAGGGGTCCGCCGTAGGCGGCGTCGATGTGGAGTTCGGCGCCGTGGTGGGTGCAGAGGTCGGCGATGGCGGTGAGGGGGTCGATCTGTCCGGTGTCGGTGGTGCCGGCGGTGGCGGTGACGAGGAGGGGGCCGCGTCCTTGGTTGCGGATGAGGGTGTCGTGGAGGGCGGGGAGGTCGATGGTGCCGGTGGGGGCGGGGACGGTGAGGGGTGTGGGGAGGCCGAGGAGCCAGGCGGCGCGGGCGATGCTGTGGTGGGCGTTGGCGCCGGTGATGGTCTGGACGGGGCCGTGGCGTTCGCGGGCGAGGAGGAGGGCGAGTTGGTTGGCCTCGGTGCCGCCGGTGGTGATGACGGCGTCGGGTGCGGGGTGGTGGGGGTAGATCTCGGCGGCGAGCGCGGCGGTGGTGTCGGCTTCGAGGGTGGAGGCGGCGGGGGCCTGGTCCCAGGAGTCCATGGAGGGGTTGAGGGCTGAGGCGGCGAGGTCGGCGGCTGCGGCGAGGGCGAGGGGCGGGGTGTGGAGGTGGGCGGCGCAGAGGGGGTCGGCGGGGTCGGCGGTGCCTTCGGTGAGGGCTTGGACGACGGTGGCGAGGGCGTGGTGGGGGCCGGTTCCCTGGTCGGGGATGAGGGGGGTGAGGGCGGTGCGCATGCGGGGGGTGACGGTGTCGGGTCCGCCTGCGGGGAGGGGGCCGTCGCGGCGGCGGGCGCCTTCGGTCAGTGCGGTGAGGACGGTGTCGAGGAGGGGGCGCAGCGCGGTGGGTCCGGTGGTGGACCCGGCGAGGGGCGGGGTGGGCATGGGGTGGTTGGTCCTTCGGGCGCGCGTGGGTGGGTGGTGTGCGGGCATGGGTGTGCATGCCAGCTTGTCCGGGTTTCGGGTGGCGCGTCCGGGGAGCCGGGTGATCTGAACTCGAAAGGGTGACCGGTGCGATTGGGCGCGGGCTGTCGGGGGGCGGGGTGGTATGGGGGTGCTGTTGTACGGGTGTGCCCGGCCTGCTCCTCGGTGGTGAGGGGTGGGCCGGGCACGGGTGGGTGTGCGGGTTGGGTCAGTGGGCGTTGCGTACGGTCAGGGCGCGGCGCAGGTCGTCGATCTGGTCGGTGAGTTTGCGGCGCAGGGCGGGGGTGAGGGCTTGGTCGGTGAGGGCTTCTTCGCCGAGGCGGAGGCTGTCGGCGTCGATGGCGTGGACGGGGAAGGCGTGGGTTCCGGCTGCTTCGGCGATGGCGGGGCCGCGGCGGACGGCGAGTTGGGCGGCGTCGGGGTAGTAGCGGGGCACGTATGCGCGTACGAGGTCGGTGTGTTCGGGTTGCCAGAAGCCTTGGGCGGTGGCGGTGAACAGGTAGTTGGAGAGGCTGTCGTCGCTGAACATGGCGTGCCAGGCGGCGGCTTTGGCGTCGGGGGTGGGCAGGGCGGCGCGGCAGCGGGCGGCGCCTTCCTGGCCGGTGGCGCTGGGGTCGGCTTCGAGGGCGGCGGCGATGGCGGTTTCGTCGGTGGCGCCGAGGACGGCGAGGCGGGTGAGGATGCGCCAGCGCAGTTCGGGGTCGAGTTCGGGTCCGCCGGGGACGGTGTCGTCGGCGAGCCATGCCTGGATGGTGTCGGGCTGGGTGGTGGCGTCGATGAGGTGGCGTACGGCGGTGAGGCGGAGGCCGGGGTGGGTGCCGTCCTCGGTGCGGCGGATGAGGTCGCGGCACAGGGCGGTGAGGGTGGCGAGGGCGGCGGGCCGGTCCTCGGGGGTGGTGTAGCGGCCGGCGGCCCGGGTGTCGGCGAAGGTGAGGACGCCTTGGAGGAGGGCGAGGTCGGTCTCGTACGGGAGGTGGGCGCGGGCGGCTTCGAGGTAGGTGCTGGGGGCGAGTTCGCCGTCGCGGACCATGTCGCGGGCGGCGTTCCAGATCACGGCGCGGGTGAGGGCGTCGGGGATGCCGGAGAGGCTGTCCAGGACGGTGTTCCAGGAGTCCGGGTCGAGGCGGATCTTGGCGTAGGTGAGGTCTTGGTCGTTGAGGACGACGAGGGCGGGGCGGCGGCCGGGGCGGGTGACGGGGGTGTCCCCGGGGATGCCGGTGTCGAAGCGTTCGCGCAGGACGAGGGGGGTGGGGCCGTGCTGGGTGTCGAGGGTGTGGTCGTAGGCGCCGACGGTGATGCGGTGGGGGCGGGTGCCGTGGTGGTCGACGGTGAGGGACCAGGTGGTGTCGGTCTCGGTGGTGTGTGCGGTGAGGGTGTCGATCCCGGTGGTGCGCAGCCACTGGTCGGCCCAGCCGTGGACGTCGCGGTCGGTGGCGGAGGCGAGGTTGTCGATGAAGTCGGCGAGGGTGGCGTTGGCGAACTTGTGGCGGGCGAAGTGCGTGTTGATGCCCGCGAGGAAGTCCTTCTCGCCGAGCCAGGCGACGAGTTGGCGCAGGGCGGAGGCGCCCTTGGCGTAGGAGATGCCGTCGAAGTTGAGGAGGGCGGAGGCGGTGTCGGGGACGTCGGCGGGGTCGGGGGCGACGGGGTGGGTGGAGGGGCGCTGGTCGGCGTCGTAGCCCCAGCCCTTGCGGGCGACGCCGAAGTCGACCCAGGTGTCGGGGAACGGGGTCTCCCCTGCTCGTGCGGGGTTGGGGGCTTGGGGAAGGGTGGCTTCGGCGAGGGTCTGGTAGCCCATGTACTCGGCGAAGGACTCGTTGAGCCAGATGTCGTCCCACCAGGCGAGGGTGACGAGGTCGCCGAACCACATGTGGGCCATTTCGTGGGCGATGACCACGCCGCGGGTCTGGCGTTCGGTGTCGGTGACGGCGGAGCGGTAGACGTACTCGTCGCGGAAGGTGACGAGGCCGGGGTTCTCCATGGCGCCGGCGTTGAATTCGGGGACGAACGCCTGGTCGTAGGAGTCGAACGGGTAGGGCTCGTCGAACTTCTCCTGGAACCGGTCGAAGCAGGCGCGGGTGATGCCGAGGATTTCGTCGGCGTCGGCGTCGAGGTGGGGGGCGAGGGACCGGCGGCAGTGGATGCCGAAGGGCAGGCCGGCGTGCTCGGTGGTCACGGAGTGCCAGGGTCCGGCGGCGACGGCGACGAGGTAGGTGGAGAGCGGCGGTGTGGGGGCGAGGGTCCAGCGGCCGTCGCCGGTGTGTTCGGCGATCCCGTTGCCGAGGACGGTCCAGCCTTCGGGGGCGGTGACGGTGAGGGCGAAGACGGACTTCAGGTCGGGCTGGTCGAACGCGGCGAAGACGCGCTGGACGTCCTCCATGAACAGCTGGGTGTAGACGTACGTCTCGTTGTCGCTGGGGTCGGTGAAGCGGTGCATGCCTTCGCCGGTGCGCGAGTAGTTCATCGCGGCGTCGACGCGCAGCTCGTGGGAACCGGCGGCGAGGCCGCTCAGGGGGTACCGGTTCTCGGTGAGGTCCGCGGGGTCGAGCGGCTGCCCGTCCAGGCTGATGGAGCGCAGGGCCGCGGGCTTGAGCTCGATGAACGTGTCACCGGCCGTGCGGGCGGTGAACTCGATCACGGTTCGGGAGTCGAAGGTCTCCTCCCCCGCGGTGAGATCGAGTTCGACCGTGTATCGCTGTACATCGAGGATCTGGGCTCGGGCCTGCGCTTCGTCGCGCGTCAGTACGGACATGGGGACATGCTGCCGTATGGGCGGGGCGGTGTGCAGGCGGGACCGGGCGGGGGCGGCGTCGGGAGCCGGGGGCTACGGCTTCACCGACTCCTCCGCGATGCGTTCGTGGTGGCGGATGACCTCGGCGACGATGAAGTTCAGCAGCTTCTCGGCGAAGGCCGGGTCCAGGTGGGCGCTCTCCGCGAGTTCGCGCAGGCGGGCGATCTGGCGGGCCTCGCGGGCCGGGTCGGCCGGGGGCAGCTGGTGGGCGGCCTTGAGGTGGCCGACCTGCTGGGTGCACTTGAAGCGTTCGGCCAGCATGTGGACGACGGCCGCGTCGATGTTGTCGATGCTCTGGCGCAGCCGGTTCAGTTCGACGCGTACGGAGTCGTCGATGTCGCTCGTGGTCATGGTCAGCGAGCTTAGACGGACAGGGCTACGGGGTGATCGTCGGCGGGTGCTGCGGGTCGGGTACCCGGTCGCTCCAGCCGCCCGGCACGCTGCGGCCCTGCTGTTCGCGGAAGCGGACCGGGGCCATGCCCACGCGGCGGGCGAACAGGCGTGAGAAGTACGCCGGGTCGTCGTAGCCGACGCGGCGGGCGACGGCCGCGACCGGCAGGTCTCCGGTGGCGAGGAGTTCCTTGGCGCGGCCGAGCCGGATGCCCAGGAGGTAGTCCTTCGGGCTGCACCCCGCGCCCCGGCGCACCGCCGTACGCAGCTCGGCGGAGGTCATGCCGTGCCGGGCGGCGTGCTCGGCCACCGACAGCGGCTGGAAGGCGTCGCGGGCCAGGGCCTGGAGGACCGGGTCGCCGTCCGGTCCGACGTCGGCGCGGGCCCTGCGCAGCGCGACGAGGAGTTCGTGCACGGCGGCCCCGGTCTCCACCTCCAGCAGCGGGTTGCCGCGGCGGGCCGCCCGGACCATGCGGCCGACCGCGGCGCGCGGGGCGGCGGTGTCGGAGAGCGGGACCAGGGGGCGGTCCGGCTCGATGTAGCCGAGCTCGGTGTACGTGGCGGTGGCGGGCCCGGTGAAGTCGACGAAGCTCTCGTCCCAGCCGGTCGCCGGGTCGGCGCCGTAGTGGTGCGGGGTGCCCGGGGTCAGCCAGATCAGGCTGGGCGCGGTCACGGGCACGCGGCGCCCGTCGGACCCGGCGAACCACCCGCTGCCGGAGTTGATGACGACGGCCACGTGGTGGTCGAGGGTGCGCGGGCCCACGGTCGGCAGCGTGCCGTGCTGGAGGCCGACCCCGAGGCAGACCAGGCCGAGGCGGTGGTGGAGCGGGCTCGGGGTGAAGAAGCGCATCCAGGTGTGGTACATCGGCCTTCACTCCCCGGTCCTCGCGTCGTGCGCCGCACGGGTACGGGCGCTGCGTCCAAACAGCCATGATCTTTGTCCATGGACCGGCCGCACGCCAGGGGTGAGGCTGGGCCGAGACATTCCGCGCACAGGAGAGAACGAGCACGATGGCTGACTTCACCGTGGGGGACGACGGCTTCCGGATCGACGGGAGGCCCGTACGGCTGCTGTCGGGGGCCCTGCACTACTTCCGGGTGCACGAGGCCCAGTGGGACCACCGGTTGTCGATGCTGCGGGCGATGGGCCTGAACTGCGTGGAGACGTACGTCCCGTGGAACCTGCACGAGCCCCGGCCCGGCCGCTTCCGGGACGTCGGGGCGCTGGGCCGGTTCCTGGACGCGGCGCACCGGGCCGGCCTGTGGGCGATCGTGCGCCCGGGGCCCTACATCTGCGCCGAGTGGGAGAACGGCGGTCTGCCCGCCTGGGTGACCGGGCGGTTCGGGCGGCGGGTGCGGACCCGGGACGAGGACTATCTCGACGCGGTGCGCTCCTGGTTCGCCGCGCTGCTGCCGCAGGTCGCGGAGCGCCGGATCGGCCGCGGCGGCCCGGTGATCATGGTGCAGGCGGAGAACGAGTACGGGAGTTACGGCACCGACGAGGTCTATCTGCGCCGGGTGGCCGACATGCTGGGCGAGTTCGGGGTGGGCGTGCCGCTGTTCACCTCGGACGGGCCGGAGGACCACATGCTCACCGGTGGTTCGGTGCCCGGTCTGCTCGCCACGGCGAACTTCGGCTCGGGCGCCCGTGAGGCGTTCCGGGTGCTGCGCCGCCATCAGGCGACGGGCCCGCTGATGTGCATGGAGTTCTGGTGCGGCTGGTTCGAGCACTGGGGTGCGCCGCCGGTCGTGCGTGACCCGGCGCAGGCCGCCGGCGCGCTGGCGGAGATCCTGGAGTGCGGGGCCTCGGTGAACATCTACATGGCGCACGGCGGCACGAACTTCGCCGGCTGGGCGGGCGCCAACCGCTCGGGTCCGCTCCAGGACCGGGAGCTGCGGCCGACGGTGACGTCGTACGACTACGACGCGCCGATCGACGAGTACGGCCGGGCCACGGAGAAGTTCCGCCTGTTCCGTGAGGTCCTTGCCGCGTACGCGGACGGGCCGTTGCCCCCGCTGCCGCCCGAGCCGGTCGGGCCGAAGGCCCCGGTGCGGGCGGAGCTGGCCGAGTGGGCGCCGCTGCCCGCCGTGCTGGAGGCGCTGGGCGACGAGGAGTCGGCGGAGTGCGGGGTGCCGCCCACGTTCGAGGAGCTGGGGGTCGACCGGGGCCTGGTGCGCTACCGGGTCGCCGTGCCGGGTCCGCGCCGCCCGTACACCCTGGGCGTCTCGGGGCTGCGGGACCGGGCCGTGGTGTACGTGGACGGGGTGCGCCGGGGCGTCCTGAGCGAGGAGGCGGCGGACCTGGCGGAGCCGGTGGCCGGGCCCGCCGATGTGGAGCTGTGGGTGGAGTCGCTGGGCCGGGTCAACTACGGGCCGCGCCTGGGCGAGCCGAAGGGGATCACCGGGGGCGTGCTGCACGAGCGCCAGTACCTGCACGGGGTGCGGGCGCGGGGGCTCCGGCTCGACGCGTTCGACGAGCCGGGCGCGGTGGCGGGCGTCCCGTTCGCACCGGTCGACGGGTCCGGCGGGACGGGCCTGTACCGGGGCACGTTCGAGATCGCGGACGCGCACGGCACGGATCACGCCGGTCTGGAGCTCCCCGGCTGGACGCGCGGGTTCGTCTGGGTGAACGGCTTATGCCTCGGGCGCTACTGGTCGGTGGGCCCGCAGCGGACGCTGTACGTGCCGGGGCCCGTGCTGCGGGTCGGTGCCAACGAGGTGTGGGTGCTGGAGACGGAGGGCGCGGGCGCGCCGTACGTGGAGCTGGGCCCGGGGTTGCCCGTGCGCACGGGCGGCTGACAGCCCCGGGCCCGCCCGCCCCGGTCTACAGTGGGGAGGAGTCGAGCGTCGCGGGAGCGGGGGTGGGGACGTGACGGACAGCCCCCGCCGCAGCCCGGTGGAGCACGGTTTCCCGCATCTGGCCACCGTCCGCTCGGCGATCACCGCGCTGTACCGGCGCCTTTCGTACGACGGTGTGCAGCAGTTCGCCTCCAGCCTCGCCCCCGTGGACGCCGCGTTCGCCGACACGGACGATCTGCACCTGGGTGCGCAGCGGGTGGCGCGGGCGATGGTGCGCCACTTCCGGCTGCCGGACGCCCGGATGATCGTGGCGTTCCGTGCGATGGAGCACGCGGGCAGTGTCGAACTCGCGGCGGGCCCCGAGTACTTCATCGAGCTGAACGACCGCTTCCGTACGCACCGCCGGGACATCGGCGCGGCCCTGTCGCACGAGGTCACGCACGTGCTGCTGCACCGGCTCGGCCTCGGATTCCCCGGAACCCGTGACAACGAGATCCTGACCGACACGGCGGCGGCCTATCTGGGGGCGGGCTGGCTGTTGCTGGACGCGTTCCGCGAGGACGCCGTCACCAGCCAGAAGCTGGGCTACCTCACGCCGGAGGAGTTCGGGTACGTCCTGGCCAAGCGGGCGCTCGTGTTCGGCGAGGACCCCTCGCCGTGGTTCACCAGCCCGCAGGCGTACACCGCGTACGAGGAGGGCCGGGCGCGGGCCCTGCGGGAGAGTGCGCAGCCGCCGCTCACGGCGGCCGGCTGGGCGGGCCGCCGCAGGTACGCCAGGGACCGGCGGTACGCGCAGGACCATCCGGGCGGGGGCGCGGCCCCGGGCCGGGAGGTCCCGTACGCCTTCGAGACCGCCGGGGACGGGTTGCGGGTCTCCTTCCCGTGCCCCACCTGCCACCAGCGCAACAGGGTGCCCGTCCGGGGCCGGGTGCGGGCCAGGTGTGCGCTGTGCCGCACGGTGCTCGACTGCACGACCTGAGCCGACGGGCTTTCGCACACGGCGTATTACAGTCGAAATGTGACAGAAGATCCGAGGTTGCGGGCCGTGGGGGCGGCGGGCGGGCAGAGCCTGTTCGACGCCTTGTACGAGGGCGACGACGCCGTCGTACGGCTGCTGCGCGCCGGCGCGTCCGCCGAGTCGGTGGACGCGGAGGGGATGAGCGCGCTCTACCTCGCGGCGGTCTCGGACCGGCCGGGCGCGGTGCGCCTGCTGCTCGCGGCGGGCGCCGACCCCGACCGGGCCTGCGGGCCGGAGTCGGGTGATCTGCCGCTGTGCGGGGCGTCGTGCGGGGGTCATACGGAGGTGGTCGAGGCGCTGCTCGCCGCCGGGGCGCGGCCGGATCTGCCCGAGCAGTTCGGGTTCACGGCGCTGCGCTGGGCGGTGGGGCTCGGTCACGCGCGGACGGCGGGCGTGCTGCTCGCGTACGGCGCCGACCCGTGCCGCCCGGGCCCGGAGGGCGAGGCGCCGCTGCTGACGGCCGCCCGCCGGGGTTCGCTCGCGACCGTACGGGAGTTGCTGCGGCACGGCGCGGGAGCGCGACGGCACACGGTCGAGAAGGCACTCGGCGAGGCGCGGCGCCTGCTGGAGACCGACCTGGAGCAGGAACTGCGGGCCGGTTTGCACGAGATGTACGGGGCCGAGGCGGCGTACGAGGTCGTGGTGCGGCGCGATGTGGTCGACGGTGGCGAAACCCTCACCGTCGAACTGGTGCGTGACGGACAGTCGTTCGCGGGCCGGGACCAGCAGACGGGCCACGGCGCGATCGCCACGGCCCTGGAGGGCGAACTCGGCGTCCGGGCCCCCTACGAGGAGCTGGCCCGCCGGGCGCTGCGGTCCGGGGGCCCGGGGCTGGACAACTGGCGGGTGGCGGTGGAGGCGCTGGCCGAGCGGGGCGACGAGGAGACCCGGCAGGCGGCGGCCGCGTGGTGTGCGAGCGGGGACGGGGCGCGTCGGGCGTTCGGAGCGGAGGTCGCGGGGGCGCTGCCCCTGAACCCCCGCTCCTCGATCGCCGGAGGGGCTTGATCGCCCGGCCCTCGATGCCGGAGCGGGTCGAGCTAGGCGGCGCGGCGGCTGCGCGTGGGCGCGCCGCCCCGGCCGGTCCCGCGCGAGGCGCCGCCGGTTCCCCGTGAGGCGCCGCCGGTCCCGCTCGTGCCCTGCGTGCCGGTGCCGCCCGCGCCACCGCCGCCGCGACGTCCGCGGCCCCGGCTGCCCGAGCGGACCCGGGTGCCGGTGCCCGTGCCGGCTCCGGCCGGCCGCGTGCGCGGCTTCGGCTGGGTCGGCTGGGGTACCTCTATGACGACCGCGACACCGGACGGCTCGCGCGCCCCGGTGATCCGGGACAGCTCCTCGTCGCTGGACTTGATCCGGGTGGTGCGCGGCGCGATGCCCGCGTCCTGCATCAGCCGGGTCATGTCCCGCTTCTCGTCGGGCAGCACCAGCGTGACGACGCTGCCGGACTCGCCGGCGCGCGCGGTGCGCCCGCCGCGGTGCAGGTAGTCCTTGTGGTCGGTGGGCGGGTCCACGTTGACGACGAGGTCGAGGTCGTCGACGTGGATGCCGCGCGCCGCCACGTTCGTCGCGACGAGGGCGGTGACCTGGCCGTTCTTGAACTGGTCCAGGGTCCGGTTGCGCTGCGGCTGCGAACGCCCGCCGTGCAGCGCGGCCGCCCGTACCCCGCTGGCCAGCAGCCGCTTGGCGAAGCGGTCGGCGGCGCGCTTGGTGTCCACGAACATGATCACGCGGCCCTCGCGGGCGGCGATCTTCGTGGCGACGGCCTTCTTGTCGGTCTCGTCCAGGACATGGAGGACGTGGTGCTCCATGGTGGTGACCGCACCGGCGGACGGGTCGACCGAGTGCACGACGGGGTCGGTGAGGAACATGTTGACCAGGCGGTCGATGTTCTTGTCCAGGGTCGCGGAGAACAGCATCCGCTGCCCGTCCGGCTCGACCTGCTTGAGCAGGGCGACGACCTGCGGCATGAAGCCCATGTCGGCCATCTGGTCGGCCTCGTCCAGGACGGTGATCGAGACCTGGTCCAGGCGGCAGTCGCCGCGCTCGATGAGGTCCTTGAGCCGGCCCGGGGTCGCGACGAGCACCTCGGCGCCGCGCCGCAGCGTGGCCGACTGCTTGGTGATCGACATGCCGCCGACGACGGTGGCCAGGCGCAGGTTGACCGCGGTGGCGTACGGCGTCAGGGCGTCGGTGACCTGCTGGGCGAGCTCGCGGGTCGGGACGAGGACGAGGACCAGGGGTGCCTTCGGCTCGGCGCGGCGGCCGGCGGTGCGGGCCAGGAGCGCGAGGCCGAAGGCGAGGGTCTTGCCGGAACCGGTGCGGCCCCGGCCGAGGATGTCCCGGCCGGCCAGCGAGTTCGGCAGGGTGGCGCCCTGGATCGGGAACGGTTCGGTGACGCCCTGCGCGGCAAGGGTCTTCAGCAGGGCGGCGGGCATGTCCAGCTCGGCGAACGCCTCGACGGCGGGCAGTGCGGGGGTGATGGTCTCGGGCAGCGCGAATTCGCCCTGCGGCGGCGTGGCCCTGCGACGGGGCGACGCCTTTCCGGTTCCCTTGCCGGAACCCTGTGCGGTTGCCTTTGCCTGGGCCGTGCCGCGCCCCCTCGACGGGCGGTTGCGGGCGGGACGGTCCTGACGTTCGGAGCGGGTCATAACGGAATTGCCCTCCTGGGACAGCACGAGCCGGGGCCCGCACCTTGACGGTGCGGGCCCCGGCTGCGAGGTACGCGTCCGGCGATTAGGCCGGGACGATGTTCTCCGCCTGCGGGCCCTTCTGGCCCTGCGTGACGTCGAAGGTGACCTTCTGGCCCTCAAGGAGCTCGCGGAAGCCCGAGGTGGCGATGTTCGAGTAGTGGGCGAAGACGTCGGCGCCGCCGCCGTCCTGCTCGATGAAGCCGAAGCCCTTTTCAGAGTTGAACCACTTCACGGTTCCAGTAGCCATGTCATTCTCCTAAGGAGGTGCAGTGCCGGAAATTCGCACTTTACGAATTCCAAGTCGCCGCATTGAGCCCCATCCGGAGAAAGCCGGAAAACAATAAAGCGCCTGACGAAGCATTCCCGTCAGGCGCACATAAAGTTCATGGGTACCAAAACTGCAACGGGACTACCGTAGCACGATCCGGCGGCGGGCGGCGGGTGATCTCGGCCGTTTCAGTGCCGCAGGGCGATTCCGTCCAGGACCATCGACAGGTACTGGCGGGCGATCTCCTCGGGGCTGTGCCGCCCGCCGGGCCGGTACCAGGACGCGGCGACCCAGACGGTGTCGCGGACGAAGCGGTAGGTCAGGCGGATGTCCAGGTCGGCGCGGAAGGTGCCGTCGGCGACGCCGCGCTCCAGGGTGCCGAGCCACGCCTTCTCGAACTTCTGCTGCGAGTCGTCCAGGTACTGGAACCTCGGCTGGGCGGCCAGGTGCCGGGCCTCCTTCTGGTAGATGGCGACGGCGTCGCGGTGCCGGTCGATCTCCCGGAAGGACTCGGTGACCAGCGCCTCGATGGTCTCCCTGGGGCCGAGCCCGGCTTCGAGCACGGCGTCGTACCCCTCCCAGAGCTCGTTCAGGAAGGTGGAGAGGATCTCGTCCACCATCGATTCCTTGGAGTCGAAGTGGTAGTAGAGGCTGCCCGCGAGCATTCCGGCCGCGTCCGCGATCCTGCGCACGGTCGTGGCGTTGTATCCCTGGGCGGCGAAGACCTCGGCGGCGGTGGCGAGCAGTTCGGCGCGGCGCTCGGGCGAGGGGGTCCCCTGGGGCTTCTTCTTGGTAGGCACCCGCCCATTCTCCGCCCCGCCGCCCCGCCCGCCGCGCGGCCCCGGGCCGGGAGGCCGCGCTCAGAGGTCCCCGGAGAGCGTCCCCTCGTCGTTGCCCCTGCGGATCGTGCGCAGCGGCCGGCCGGGCCGCCAGGTGCTGATGACGAGGGTGTCGCCGCCCTTCAGGCCGACGCGCACCACCTCGGTCGGCTCGACGCGGAACAGGTGGAAGGGCTCGGGCGGCTTCCTCTCGTCGATGAAGCGGGCGAGTACGTCCGGATCGGTCACCTCGACCGCGCGCCCGGAGATCCGGACGTCCCCGTCGGCCATCTCGGCGTCGGGCCCGGGGTTGGCGTGCACGCAGAATCGGGGGTCGCGGCGCAGGTCGAGGGCCTTGCGGGAGTTCGGCATCATCCCGAGGTGCGGCTCGTCCCGCCAGAAGTCCACCTCCAGGCCGGTGAGCCGGGGCGACCCGTCCGTGCGGAGCGTCGCGAGGACGTGGTGGCGGTACCGCTCGAACCGCCGACGCACGGTGTCGGCGAGGGCCGGCTCGGCGGTCCGGAAGTCTGTCCAGGAAATCGGAGTCATGACGCCATCGAACTCGGGAAACCCGACATCCTCTGTCGGGTTTCCGGCGGGAGGGGCCGTGGCCCACCCGTTCGGGTGCCGTCGTGACCTGCGGAGCCCGGGTGCGGGGTGCCGTGCCGCGTTCGCTATCTTGATCGCCGCCGCCCCCACCGGCCTCTGGTCCCCGTACAGACGAAGGAGCCGGCCATGGAGGCCGCCGTCACCACGTGCTACCGCCACCCCTCGTACGAGACGTACGTGAGCTGCGTCCGCTGCGAGCGCTTCATCTGCCCGAGCTGCATGCGCGAGGCGGCGGTCGGCCATCAGTGCGTGGAGTGCGTGAAGGAGGGGCAGCGCTCGATCCGGCAGGCGCGGACCGCGTTCGGCGGTGCGGTGCCCCGCAACGCGGTGCCGATCGTCACCTATGTGCTGATCGGCCTCAACATCCTGGCGTACCTGGCCGAGCTGATCCGCCCGGGGATCGTCGACCGGTTCGCGATGGCGGGGGCCGGGCTGTCCGGTCCGGACGGCGGGCGGTACGTGTACGTCGACGGGGGCTACCCCGGGTACGACGTGTTCGGGGTGGTGGACGGTGAGTGGTACCGGCTGCTGACCGGGGCCTTCCTCCATCTGCCGCCGGACGGCTCGTCGTTCGGCTCGGTGCCGTTCGGGGTGCTGCACATCGTGTTCAACATGTACGCGCTGTGGAACCTGGGCCGGGTGGTCGAGGAGCAGTTGGGCCGGGTCCGCTTCCTCGCCCTGTATCTGCTGGCGGCGCTGGGCGGTTCGGTGCTGGTGTACCTGGTCGCGCCGTCCGGCGACACGGTCGGCGCCTCGGGGGCGATCTTCGGTCTCGCGGCGGCGTTCTACGTCATCGGCCGGCGCCTGGGCCGGGACATGCGGGCGGTGAACCGCTTCCTGGCCGTGTTCCTGGTCTGGATGCTGATCTCGGCGGGCTTCACCTCCTGGGAGGCGCACCTGGGCGGGCTGCTCACCGGGGCGGCGGTGACGGTCGTGTACGCGTACGCCCCCGCCGGGCGGCGTACGGCGGTGCAGGCGGCCGGGTGCGTGGTGCTGGCTGCGGTGCTGGTGCTGCTGGTGGTCCTCAAGACGTCCGCGCTGACGGGCTGAGCGGGGGCGGGTGCCCGGTCTGACACGATGACCGCATGCGGAACGATCACTCCACGCCGGGGGGCTCGCGCCTCGGTGCCCTGGTCCGGCGGCTGCATCCGCTGGACTGGCTGGCGGGCGGGCTGCTCCTGGTCGGTGTGATCGCCGCGGCGACCGGGCTGCTGCCCGCCGGTCCGGCGCAGGACCAGATGCGGCGCGTCGGGCCGCTGCTGGCGTTCCTGGCCACCGTGATCGTGCTGGCGGAGCTGGCGGGCCGGGCCCAGGTCTTCGACGTGGTCGCGGCCTGGGTGGCCCGGGCGGGCCGGGGCCGCTATCCGCTGCTGTTCGGGCTGTGCGTGGCGTTCGCCTCGCTCACCACGATCACCCTGAACCTGGACACCACGGCCGTCCTGCTCACGCCGGTGATGCTGGCGCTGGCCGGCCGGGTGGGCATCGCGGCGGTGCCGCTCGCCATGACGACGGTGTGGCTGGCCAACACCGCGAGCCTGCTGCTGCCGGTGTCGAACCTGACCAACCTGCTGGCGGCGGACCGGGTGGCGCTGACGCCCACCGGGCTCGCGGCCGTGATGTGGCTGCCGCAGCTGGCCGCGATCGGGATGACGGCGCTGTGCCTGTGGGTGTTCTACTGGCGCCGCGGTCGGCGGGGCTCCGACACGTACACCCCGCCGCCGGTGCCCTCCCCCGACGACCGGGTGCTGCTGGGCGTCTGCTCGGTGGCGTGCGCCGGGTTCCTGCTGGCGATCCTGGTCGTGGACGTGCCGCTGTGGGCGGCCTCGCTGGTGGCGATGGCGGTCGTGGTGGCGGCCTACGCGGTGCGGCGCCGCGAGGAGCTGCGCCTGTCGCTGGTGCCGTGGCGGCTGCTGGTCCTGGTGCCCGGGATGTTCCTGGTGGTGGAGACGGTCGACGCGCACGGGCTGCACGAGCTGCTGGTACGGGCGGTCGGCTCGGACGACGGCTTCGCGGGCATGCTGCGTACGGCCGGGGTCGGCGCCGGGCTCGCCAACGTACTCAACAACCTTCCGGCGTACGTGGCGGGCGAGGCGGTCGTCCCGGCGGGCAACCACCACCAGCTGCTCGCCCTGCTGGTCGGGGTCAACGCGGGGCCGCTCGTCGCCCCGTGGGGATCGCTGGCGACGCTGCTGTGGTTCGAGCGGTGCCGGTGGCAGGGGACGCGCATCGGTGTACGGCGCTTCGCGCTGACCGGTCTGGTGCTGGCGGTGGGGGCGACGGGCGCCGCGACCTGTGCGCTGGCCCTGACCGTCTGAGGCCGGGCGCCGGCTGCCCCCGGACGCGCCACGGCGCCTGCCGAATCGTCCGGTCGGGGACGGGCAGGCGCCGCGTTCAGTTCCGTACGCCGTTGTACGGGACGTCTGTGTGCCGTGTCAGACCGTCAGGGAACGGTCCGTCGGGCGGATCGGGGCCGGCAGTGCGCTGGCTCCGGTCAGGAAGCGGTCCACGCCGCTTGCCGCGGAGCGGCCCTCGGCGATGGCCCACACGATGAGGGACTGGCCGCGGCCCGCGTCTCCGGCGACGAAGACGCCGTCGACGTTGGTGGCGTAGTCCTCGTCACGGGCGATGTTGCCCCGTGCGTCGAGTTCCAGACCGAACTGCTGGACCAGGCCGTTGGCCTGGTCGGTGCCGGTGAAGCCCATCGCGAGCGTGACCAGTTGCGCGGGGATGGTCCGCTCGGTGCCGGGCTTCTGCTCCAGCTTACCGTCCTTGAACTCCACCTCGACAAGGTGGAGGGCCTGGACGTTGCCGTCCGCGTCGCCCTCGAAGTGCGTGGTCGAGACGGAGTAGACCCTCTCGCCGCCCTCCTCGTGCGCGGAGGTGACCTTGTAGAGCATGGGGAAGGTCGGCCAGGGCTGGTTGGCGTTCCGTTCCTCGCCCGGCCGGGGCATGATCTCCAGCTGGGTGACGGACAGGGCGCCCTGGCGGTGCGCGGTGCCGACGCAGTCGGCGCCGGTGTCGCCGCCGCCGATGACGACGACGTGCTTGCCCTCGGCGGTGATCGGGGAGACCGTCAGGTCGCCCTCCCGCACCTTGTTGGCGAGCGGCAGGTACTCCATCGCGAAGTGCACGCCGTTCAGCTCACGGCCCGGGACGGGCAGGTCGCGCGAGACGGTGGCACCGGCGGCGATGACCACGGCGTCGTAGCGGCGGCGCAGCTTCGCGGCGTCGATGTCCCGGCCGATCTCGGTCTCGGTGCGGAACTTGGTGCCCTCCGCGCGCATCTGCTCGATGCGGCGGTTGATGTGCGACTTCTCCATCTTGAACTCGGGGATGCCGTAGCGGAGGAGTCCGCCGATGCGGTCCGCGCGCTCGTAGACGGCGACCGTGTGACCGGCCCGGGTCAGCTGCTGGGCGGCGGCGAGTCCGGCCGGTCCCGAGCCGATGACGGCGACGGTCTTGCCGGAGAGGCGCTCGGGCGGCTGCGGGGTGACGTCACCGCTGTCCCACGCCTTGTCGATGATCGAGACCTCGACGTTCTTGATGGTGACGGCCGGCTGGTTGATGCCGAGCACGCACGCCGACTCGCAGGGGGCCGGGCACAGCCGCCCGGTGAACTCCGGGAAGTTGTTCGTGGCGTGCAGCCGCTCGGACGCGGCGGACCAGTCCTCGCGGTAGGCGTAGTCGTTCCACTCGGGGATGAGGTTTCCGAGCGGGCAGCCGTTGTGGCAGAACGGGATGCCGCAGTCCATGCAGCGGCCGGCCTGCTTGCTGATGACCGGGAGCAGCGAGCCGGGAACGTAGACCTCGTTCCAGTCCTTGACGCGCTCGCTCACCGGGCGGGTCCGGGCGACCTCGCGGCCGGTGGTCAGGAAGCCCTTGGGGTCAGCCATTGGTCGCCGCCTCCATCATCTTCTCGGTGGTCTCCTGCTCGGAGAGACCGGCGAGCTCAGCGGCGTCCTTGGCGGCGAGCACTGCCTTGTAGGTGGACGGGATGATCTTGCTGAAGCGGGCCACCGCGGTGTCCCACTCGGCGAGGAGCTTCCCTGCGACGGTGGAGCCGGTCTCCTCCTGGTGGCGGCGCACGACGTCGTGCAGCCACTGCTCGTCGGTGTCGGTGAGCTCCTCGACGGCGCCGAGGTTGCCGGCGTTGACGTTGTCGCGGTTCAGGTCGATGACGTATGCGACGCCGCCGGACATGCCGGCCGCGAAGTTGCGTCCGGTCTCGCCGAGGACGACGGCGTGGCCGCCGGTCATGTACTCGCAGCCGTGGTCGCCCACGCCCTCGGAGACGACGGTGGCGCCGGAGTTGCGGACGCAGAACCGCTCGCCGGTGCGGCCGCGCAGGAACAGTTCGCCGCCGGTGGCGCCGTAGGCGATGGTGTTGCCCGCGATGGTGGAGTACTCGGCGAGGTGGTCGGCGCCGCGGTCCGGGCGGACGATGACGCGGCCGCCGGACAGGCCCTTGCCGACGTAGTCGTTGGCGTCGCCCTCCAGGCGCAGGGTGATGCCGCTCGGCAGGAAGGCGCCGAAGGACTGGCCGGCGGAGCCGGTGAAGGTGACGTCGATGGTGTCCTCGGGCAGGCCCGCACCGCCGAACTTCTTCGTCACCTCGTGGCCGAGCATGGTGCCGACCGTCCGGTTGATGTTGCGGACGGCGATCTGCGCGCGGACCGGCTGGGCGGCCTCGGGGCTGTCGGCCTCGATGGCGTCGGCGGCGAGCTTGATCAGCTCGTTGTCGAGGGCCCTGGCCAGGCCGTGGTCCTGCTCGGTGTTCCGGTACCGGACCGCGCCTTCGGGCAGTTCGGGGACGTGGAACAGCGGTGTGAGGTCCAGGCCCTGCGCCTTCCAGTGCGTGATGGCCCGGTCGGTGTCGAGCAGTTCGGCGTGGCCGACGGCCTCCTCGATCGTACGGAAGCCGAGTTCGGCGAGGAGTTCGCGGACCTCCTGGGCGATGAACTCGAAGAAGTTGACGACGTACTCGGCCTTGCCGGAGAAGCGACTCCGCAGGACCGGGTTCTGGGTGGCGATGCCGACGGGGCAGGTGTCGAGGTGGCAGACGCGCATCATGACGCAGCCGGAGACGACGAGCGGGGCGGTCGCGAAACCGAACTCCTCGGCGCCCAGCAGTGCGGCGATGACGACGTCGCGGCCGGTCTTGAGCTGGCCGTCGGTCTGCACGACGATGCGGTCGCGCAGGCCGTTGAGCAGCAGCGTCTGCTGGGTCTCGGCGAGGCCCAGCTCCCAGGGGCCGCCCGCGTGCTTGAGCGAGGTGAGCGGGGAGGCGCCCGTACCGCCGTCGTGGCCGGAGATGAGGACGACGTCCGCGTGGGCCTTGGAGACACCGGCGGCGACCGTGCCGACGCCGACCTCGGAGACCAGCTTCACGTGGATGCGGGCCGCCGGGTTGGCGTTCTTGAGGTCGTGGATCAGCTGAGCCAGGTCCTCGATGGAGTAGATGTCGTGGTGCGGCGGCGGGGAGATGAGGCCGACGCCCGGGGTGGAGTGCCGGGTCTTGGCGACCCAGGGGTAGACCTTGTGGCCGGGCAGCTGGCCGCCCTCTCCGGGCTTGGCGCCCTGGGCCATCTTGATCTGGATGTCGTCCGCGTTGACCAGGTACTCGCTGGTGACACCGAAGCGGCCGGAGGCGACCTGCTTGATGGACGAGCGGCGGGCCGGGTCGTAGAGGCGGTCGGCGTCCTCGCCGCCCTCGCCGGTGTTGGACTTGCCGCCCAGCTGGTTCATGGCGATGGCGAGGGTTTCGTGCGCCTCGCGGGAGATCGAGCCGTAGGACATGGCGCCGGTGGAGAAGCGCTTGACGATGTCCGCGACGGACTCGACCTCGTCGATGTCGATCGCCTGGCGGTCCGACGTGAAGCCGAACAGGCCGCGCAGCGTCATCAGCCGCTCGGACTGCTCGTTCACCCGGTCCGTGTACTCCTTGAAGATGTCGTACCGGCGGTTGCGGGTGGCGTGCTGGAGGCGGAAGACGGTCTCCGGGTCGAACAGGTGCGGCTCGCCCTCGCGGCGCCACTGGTACTCGCCGCCGATCTCCAGCGCGCGGTGCGAGGCGGAGATGCCGGAGGCGGGGTAGCCCTTGGTGTGCCGGGCGGCGACCTCCTTGGCGATGACGTCGAGCCCGGCGCCGCCGATCTTGGTGGCGGTGCCGTTGAAGTACCGGTCGACGAAGGCCCGGTCGAGGCCGACGGCCTCGAAGACCTGGGCGCCCCGGTAGGAGGCGACGGTGGAGATGCCCATCTTGGACATGACCTTCAGGACGCCCTTGCCCAGGGCGTGGATGAGGTTGCGGATGGCCTGCTCGGCCTCGATCCCCTCGATGAAGGTGCCGGCGCGGACCAGGTCCTCGACGGACTCCATGGCCAGGTACGGGTTGACCGCGGCGGCGCCGTAGCCGATCAGCAGGGCGACGTGGTGGACCTCGCGGACGTCACCGGCCTCGACCAGCAGGCCCACCTGGGTGCGCTGCTTGGTGCGGATGAGGTGGTGGTGGACGGCCGAGGTGAGCAGCAGCGAGGGGATCGGCGCGTGCTCGGCGTCGGAGTGCCGGTCGGACAGGACGATCAGGCGGGCGCCGTCCTCGATGGCGGCGTCGACCTCGGTGCAGATCTCGTCGATCCGCGCGGCCAGCGCCTCGCCGCCGCCGCTCACCCGGTAGAGGCCGGAGAGCGTGGCGGCCTTCATGCCCGGCATGTCGCCGTCGGCGTTGATGTGGATGAGCTTGGCCAGCTCGTCGTTGTCGATCACCGGGAAGGGCAGCGCGACGCTGCGGCAGGAGGCGGCGTTCGGCTCCAGGAGGTTGCCCGAGGGGCCCAGCGTGGAGCGCAGCGAGGTGACCAGCTCCTCGCGGATGGCGTCCAGCGGCGGGTTGGTGACCTGCGCGAACAGCTGGGTGAAGTAGTCGAAGAGCAGCCGGGGGCGGGCCGAGAGCGCGGCGATGGGCGAGTCGGTGCCCATGGAGCCCAGCGGCTCGCCGGCGGTGCGGGCCATCGGGGCGAGGATGACGCGCAGCTCTTCCTCGGTGTAGCCGAAGGTCTGCTGGCGGCGGGTGACGGAGGCGTGCGTGTGCACGATGTGCTCCCGCTCGGGGAGGTCCTCCAGCTCGATCTCGCCGGTCTCCAGCCACTCCTGGTAGGGGTGCTCGGCGGCGAGGGACGCCTTGATCTCGTCGTCCTCGACGATGCGGTGCTCGGCGGTGTCGACGAGGAACATGCGGCCGGGCTGCAGGCGGCCCTTGCGGACGACCTTGGCGGGGTCGATGTCCAGGACGCCGACCTCGGAGGAGAGCACGACGAGGCCGTCGTCGGTGACCCAGTAGCGGCCGGGGCGCAGGCCGTTGCGGTCGAGGACCGCGCCGACCTGGACGCCGTCGGTGAAGGTGACGCAGGCCGGGCCGTCCCAGGGCTCCATCATCGCGGAGTGGTACTGGTAGAAGGCGCGGCGGGCCGGGTCCATGGAGTCGTGGTTCTCCCACGCCTCGGGGACCATCATCAGCACCGAGTGCGGCAGCGAGCGGCCGCCGAGGTGGAGCAGCTCCAGGACCTCGTCGAAGGAGGCGGAGTCGGAGGCGTCGGGGGTGCAGACGGGGAAGAGCCGGTCGAGCGGCGCGTCGCCGAAGAGGCCGGAGGCGAGCTGGGACTCGCGGGCCTTCATCCAGTTGCGGTTGCCCTTGACCGTGTTGATCTCGCCGTTGTGCGCGACGAAACGGTACGGGTGTGCGAGCGGCCAGCTCGGGAAGGTGTTCGTCGAGAAGCGCGAGTGGACCAGTGCGACCGCGGTGGCGAAGCGGGGGTCGGAGAGGTCGGGGAAGAAGGGTTCCAGTTGCCCGGTGGTGAGCATTCCCTTGTAGACGATCGTGCGGGCGGAGAGCGACGGGAAGTAGACCCCGGCCTCGCGCTCCGCGCGCTTGCGCAGCACGAAGGCCTTGCGGTCCAGGGCGATGCCGGTGATCTCGCCTCCCCCGGACTCCGTCCGGGAGGCGCCGCCGGCGACGAACAGCTGGCGAAACTCGGGCATGGTGGCGCGGGCGCCGTTGCCGAGGATGCCGGGGGTGACCGGGACCTGGCGCCAGCCGAGGACGTTCAGGCCCTCCTCGCCGGCGATCCGTTCCAGGGCGGCGACGGCCGCGGTGGAGTCGTCGGCGGGCAGGAAGGCGATGCCGACGGCGTAGGCACCGGCGTCGGGGAGGGCGAAGGGGGCCTCGGCGCGCAGGAAGGCGTCGGGCACCTGGAGCAGGATTCCGGCACCGTCACCGGAGTCGGGCTCCGATCCGGTGGCGCCGCGGTGTTCGAGGTTGCGCAGGACGGTCAGCGCCTGCTCGACCATCTCGTGGCCGGGCACACCGGTCAGTGTGGCTACGAAGCCCACGCCACAGGCGTCGTGCTCGTTGCGGGGGTCGTACATCCCCTGCGGGGCGGGGCGACCGTCCATGGGCGACCAGGCGTCGGTGCGCATCGGCTCTCCCGTCGTCGTCGTGGCATATGCGTTGCCGAGGGACGACGTTGGCCCTCTGCGAAAAGTTGATGCAGATTACATGATGGGTCGCTTCTCACAAAGCGGATGGATCGATCCAACATACGGACACCGTCGATGACGGTGGGAGGGGTCGCTGTCGGAGGATCGGCGCCCGGGACCCGCGGAGCACAGGCCTCGTTGCCTATGGCGTCTACGGCTCTTGCCCGGTGGGAGAGAAAGCGAAACCGCCGGGTAATGGCTACTTATGTGCAGCCCTGCATAGGGACTCATTTTACGACGTGTGTGGCCGCCCCGCCCAGTGGCGCGGACCAAGACGTACGTCACACGGACGGCACACAGGGAAACGGGCCGATCGCGTGACCGCGGGCCGCCTCAGCCCCCGACGGCCACACCGAACAGCGAGCCCAGACCGTAGGTGATCGCGGCGGCCGCACCGCCGAGCGCCAGCTGCCGCAGACCGCTGAACCACCAGCTGCGGGCCGTGACCCGGGCCACCACCGCGCCGCAGCCGAACAGCCCGGCCAGGGCGAGCAGCACGGCCGGCCACAGCGTGTCCGCGCCGAGCAGGTAGGGCAGCAGGGGCAGCAGGGCGCCCAGCGCGAAGGCGCCGAACGAGGAGACGGCGGCCACCAGCGGGGAGGGCAGGTCGCCGGGGTCGATGCCCAGCTCCTCGCGGGCGTGTATTTCGAGCGCCTGCTCCGGGTCGCGCGAGAGCTGCCGGGCGACCTCACGGGCGAGCATGGGTTCCACCCCCCGGGTCACGTAGAGCTCGGCCAGCTCCCGTTCCTCGTCCACGGGGTGCTTGCGCAGCTCCCGCCGCTCGACGTCCAGCTCCGCCTCGACCAGCTCGCGCTGGGAGGCAACGGAGGTGTACTCGCCGGCCGCCATGGAGAAGGCACCGGCGGCGAGACCGGCCAGACCGGTGATCACGATGGTGCGGTGCGAGACGGCGCCGCCCGCGACACCGGTCATCAGGGCCAGGTTCGAGACGAGCCCGTCCATCGCACCGAAGACCGCGGGACGCAGCCAGCCGCCGTTGACATCACGGTGGGTGTGGTTGTCCCGGTGCGCCTCGTGCAGTACGGCGTCGGTCTCGATGATGGCCACAGCTGTCCCTCTCCCCTTCTCCGGGACCGGAATTCACCCGCTCCGCCCCCGCTCGACACCATCGAAAGTACGCACGAAAAACGGCCCCCGCCAGCAAGGCAGGCCGTACTTACCACCCTGCGTAACCGGATAGGTACGGCTTGCCTTGCTGTCCGGAGGGGTTCATCCGAGTGGCCCTTTTGTGGCGATTACCGGCCTTCGTACCGGCTCCGCGTGGCACAGATCCCACAGGGACGAGAACTGGCTCGGTACGAGCGAAGGGTCGACGCGATGGAGACGGTCGCAGGAAATCCGACGGCACCGCGGGCGGGCGGCACACGGACGGCCCGGTCTCCGGCCGACCCGGACCGGGGCGGGCCCGGCGACCGGGCCAGGGGCGCGCTGCTCGGCCTCGCGGTCGGCGACGCGCTCGGCGCCCCGGCGGAGAACATGCGGCCGTCCGAGATCCGCCGCCGCTGGGGCCGGATCGAGGGCTTCGTCAGCGACGACCCGGCGGGCACCGACGACACCGAGTACGCGATCTTCTCCGGGCTGCTGCTGGCCCGGCACGGTTCGGCGCTCACCGTCACCCACGTGGAGCGGGCCTGGCGGCTGTGGATCGCGGACCTGGACGAGGGGCCGTTCCGGGGCGCCGGGTTCAGCGAGCGCGGCACGCTGGAGAACCTGCGCCGGGGCCTGGCCGCCCCCATCTCCGCCCAGCACCGGCACGCCTGGAGCGACGGCCTGGCGATGCGGGCCGCGCCCTTCGGCGTCTTCGCGGCCGGGCGCCCCGCCGAGGCGGCCCGACTGGTGGCGGTCGACGGCCGGGTCAGCCACGAGGGCGAGGGCATCTACGGCGGCCAGGCGGTGGCCGCCGGGGTGGCGGCCGCGATGACCGGGGCCGGGGTCACCTCCGTGATCGCCGCCGCGCTCTCCGTCGTCCCCATGGACTCCTGGACGGCCCGCTCGCTGCGCCGCGCGGTGGCGGCGGCGCGGCGCCCGTACCCCGACCGGCTCACCGGGGAACGCGCGGTGCGCTCGGCGGTGGTGGTCGGCGGCTACCCGTGGACGGACCTGGCGCCGGAGGCGGTGGGCCTGGCGTTCGGCGCGTTCGCGGCGGCGCGCGGCGACTTCCGTACGGCGGTGCTGACGGCGGTCAACATGGGCCGGGACGCCGATACGACGGCCGCGGTGGCGGGGGCGCTCGCCGGGGCGCTGCACGGGGCGTCGGCCGTCCCGCGCGTCTGGGCGGACGCGATCGGCCCGGTGCGCGGGAGCTGCCTGCCCTCGATGCGCGGCTACCACGTCCTGGACATCGCGGATCTGCTCGCGCCGGACGGGGCGCGAAGAGAGACGGGCGGCGAGGGCCCCCAGCGGCCGGACGCCCCGGCGGTGCGGCGGTGAGCGGCGTGCGGCGGGCCCGGATCGAGGGGCTGCTGATCGGGCTGGCCGCAGGGGACGCGGCGGGGTGGCCGGCCGCGCGGCACCGGGCGGCCCGGATGCCGGAGTGGACCCGGCGCCTGACCCGCGAACTGGACACCTTCGCCGAGCAGAACGCGACGACCACGCTGCCCGTGCCCATCGCGCTCAACCAGCCGCCCGAGCCGCTGCGGCTCGGCCCGTCCGACGACGCCGAATGGGCGGCGTTCGCGGCGGGGACCGTGCTCGCCTCGGCCACCGGCCCCTGGGGCGGCCTCGACCCGGGCCGCCGGATGCGGGCCGCCGTGGACAGCGCCTGGAACGCCCTGGCCGCCGAGGTCGCCGCTGCCGCCGCCCGGGCGCCCGAGGTCGAGTCGGCGGTGCTGCCGCTGCGCGCCCGGATCTCGGTACGCGCCGGACTCGGCAACCTCGCCGCCGGACTCCGCCCGCCCGCCACCGGCCACGACAACCCGCACTACTTCGACGACGCGGCGTGCGTACGGGCGGCCGTGCTCGCCGTCGTACACCCCGGGGACCCGGTCGCGGCGGCCGGCCTCGCGGAGTTCGACGCGCGCTACACGCAGGACGGCGACGGGGTGCACGGGGCGCGGGCCATGGCCGCCGCGAGTGCCGAGGCGCTGGGTGGGGCGGATGTCGACACCGCGGTGAACGCCGCGCTCGCCCAGCTCCCCGACGGCACCGAGATCGCCCGCAACGCGGCCCACGCGGTCCGGATCGCCCGGGAGTTCGCCGGTGAGCGGGCCGGTGCGTTCGCCCTGGTCCCCGTGTTGGAGCACCAGATCGTGGACCACGTCTACAGCTACGGGATCGCCGCCGCCGAGACCGTCCCGGTCGCCCTGGCGCTGGCCACCGCGGCCCGGGGCGACCTCGCGCAGGCGGTGCCCGCCGCGGCCTGCCTGTCCCGGGTCGCGGACTCGGCGCCCGCCCTGGCCGGGGCGCTGACCGGCGCGCTGGGGTCGCTCGGCTCCGTGCCCGACGGCTGGCGCGAGGCGTGCCGGACGCTGGCCGGGTGCGCGCTGCCCCGTCTCGCGGACACGGATCTGATCGAACTCGCCGGGCTGCTGGCAGACACGGAACCGGCACTCGCGGGTGGACAATTCGGACATGACATCCACAGTGCCCCTGGCGCCCGCGACGCCCGCGTCCCCCACGACACCCACGCTCGATGAACGGATCGCGGGCGCCCTCGTCGGCGCCGCGGTCGGCGACGCGCTCGGCGGCCCGGTCGAGGGCCGCCCCCCGGAGCAGATCGTCGCGCGCCACGGCGGCCGGGTCACCGGTGTCGTCGGCCCGTGGGACGGCGACGACTGGCGCACCGCCCGCCCGATCGCCCCGTACCACAAGGGGGATGGCCACGTCACCGACGACACATTGATGACCCATGCGCTGGTGCGGGTGTACGGGAAGGTGCGCGGCCATCTCGACGCGTACGCAGTGGCCGACCACCTCGTACCGGAGCTGATCGGCCGGCCGCGCTGGATTCCGGAGCTGGAGGCCGAGGCGCTGCCGCTCCAGCGGGTCTTCCTCGCCGAGAAGTGGATCGTCGCCCGGCTGCACTACGGGCACGTCGACCCGCGCGAGGCGGGCTGCGGAAACATCGTCAACTGCGGGGCGGCGATGTACATGGCGCCGGTCGGCCTGGTGAACGCCGCCCATCCGCACGCCGCGTACGCCGAGGCGCTCGATGTGGCGGGCGCCCATCAGGCCAGTTACGGCAGGGAGGCGGCGGGCGTCTTCGCGGCGGCCGTCGCCGCGGCCTGCGCGCCCTGGGCGACGCCCGCCACGGTCGTGGAGACCTGCCTGTCGCTGGCCAAGGACGGCACCCGGGCCGCCATCGAGGCCGTCTGCGAAACCGCCGCCCGCTACCAGGACTTCGAACCGGCGCTCGGCCCGCTGCGGGAGGCCGTCGCCCCCTTCGACACCGTCGGCCCCGACTACCGCGCCCCCTCGCTCGGCGCCCGCCGCCCGTCACGGCTGCACGCCATCGAGGAACTTCCCGTCGCGCTCGGCATGCTGCTCGTCGCCGGCGGGGACTACAGGCGGGCGGTGCTCGGTTCGGTCAACTACGGGCGCGACTGCGACTCGATCGCCACCATGAGCGGCGCGCTCGCGGGCGCCCTGCACGGCGAGCGGGCCGTCCCCGCCGACTGGACGGCAACGGTGGCCGAGGCCAGCCGCCTCGATCTGCACGCCCCGGCCCGGACCCTGGCGGAGGTGGCCCGCGAGGTGTTCGCACAGGACACCGCCCGCCGCCGGGCCCACGAGGCCGCCTTCGCCGCGCTGGCGGGCACACCGTGACCACGGCGGTGCGTGTGACCTGGGTGCAGCCGGAGGACCTGGTGGGCCACGAGCTGCGGCAGGCCGCCGAGGACGGGCGCGACGCACGCGACATCGCACGCCGGTGGTACGAGGCCGGCGGCTCCCCCGCCCCGGAGCGCGCCGGCGCCTCCACCCCCGGCGCCCCGCCCGGGCTGCGCGCGGTCGCCGAGCGGCTGCTGGACGAACTCGCCCTGCTGGAGTCCCCGTCGGCGGACGACGAACCGACCAGCCTGGACGCGATCCGGGCCGCCTGCCCGCAGTGGCCGTATCCCCGGGCCGGGCAGGCGGCGGCCGGCCGCGAACGGCTGCACGCGGCGTGGCTGGGGCGCGCCGCCGGCTGCCTGCTGGGCAAACCGGTCGAGAAGCTGCCGCTGGAGGGCATCCGCGCCCTCGCCCGCGCCACCGGGAACTGGCCGCTGAACACCTGGTTCACCGCCCGGGGCCTGCCCCCGGCACTGGCCGCCACCTACCCGTGGAACCGGCGCTCCGCGGCCACCTCGCTGGCCGAGAACATCGACGGGATGCCCGAGGACGACGACCTGAACCACCCGCTGCTCACCCTGCTGCTGCTCCAGCGGCACGGCAGGTCGTTCACCACCGCCGACCTGGCCCGGCTGTGGCTGGACGAGCTTCCGGCAGGGCGTACGTTCACCGCCGAGCGGGTCGCGTACCGCAATCTGCTCGACGGTGTGGAGCCGCCGGACACCGCCCGCCACCGCAACCCGTTCCGGGAGTGGATCGGGGCGCAGATCCGGGCCGACGTGCACGGCTGGACCCGCCCCGGCGACCCGGCCGGGGCGGCGGAGCAGGCGTACCGCGACGCGGTCCTCACCCACACCGGCAACGGCGTCTACGGTGCGATGTTCACGGCGGCGGCCCTGGCCGAGGCCGCCGCCGGCGAGACCGATGTGCACGGCTGCCTGGCCACCGGCCTGCGGGTGGTGCCGCCGCGCTCGCGGTACGCCCGCGCGGTACGGGACGGCATCGCGGCCGCCCGCGATGAGAAGGACTTCGACACGGTCGTCGACCGGCTGCACGCGGCGTACGGCAGGTATCACTGGGTGCATGTGCTGCCCAACGCGGCCCTGCTGGCCGCCGCCCTCACCCATGCCGACGGCGACTTCACCGGTTCCGTCTGCCGGGCGGTGTCCGGCGGCTGGGACACCGACTCCAACGGCGCGACCGCCGGTTCGCTCGCCGGACTGCTCTCCGGGCGTCCCGACGCGCTGCCCGACCGGTGGACCACCCCGCTCAAGAACCGGCTCGCCACATCCGTCCCCGGTTTCGACTCGGCCGGCTTCGACACCCTGGCCGACCTGACCCACCGGCTCACCCACGAGGAGGCACTCCGCCCATGACCAGAGTCGCGGTGCTCGGCAGCACCAATATGGATCTTGTGGCCTACGTCGACCGGGCCCCGGAGCGCGGCCAAACCGTCACCGGCCGGGAGTTCCGCACCATCCCCGGCGGCAAGGGCGCCAACCAGGCCGTCGCCGCGGCCCGTGCGGGCGGTGAGGTGCTGATGATCGGAGCGGTCGGCAACGACGAGTACGGCGTACGGATGCGGGAAAGCCTGGAGCACTCGGGCGTCGACACCGATCTGCTGCACACCGCCGAGGGCCCCAGCGGCACCGCGCACATCGTGGTCGACGCCGAGGGCTCCAACGCGATCGTGGTCGTCCCCGGCGCCAACGGCACCGTCACCTCGCTCGGCCCGGGCGAGATCGCCGCCATCGCCGAAGCCGATCTGCTGCTGCTCCAGCTGGAACTGCCGCTGTCCGCCGTGACCGAGGGGGCCAGGGCCGCCCACGCCCAGGGCGTACGGACCCTGCTCACCCCCTCCCCCGTGCAGCCGCTGCCCGCCGAACTCTTCGACTGCGTGGACCTGCTCGTTCCCAACGAGCACGAGGCGGCCGAGCTGTCCGGCCACGACGACCCGTACGCGGCGGCGGAGATCCTGCTCAGCCAGGTGCCCGCGGTGCTCATCACGCTCGGCGCGAAGGGCTGCCTGTACGCGGCCCGGGGCGGCCGGACCACCCACTTCCCGGCCCCGGGCGTCACCGCCGTCGACACCACCGGAGCCGGGGACACCTTCGTCGGCACGCTCGCCGTGGCGCTCGGCGAGGGGCGCCCGGTGCCGCAGGCCATCGCCTGGGCCTCGGCGGCCGCCGCGCTGTGCGTACAGAAACCGGGCGCCTCGGTCTCCATGCCGTACCGCAGCGAAATCGACGCCGCGTGAACGCCCCGGAGGCGGCGCCGCTGACCGGGCTGCGCGTCGTCGACCTCGCCACCCTCTTCGCGGGCCCGCTCTGCGCGACGATGCTCGGTGACTTCGGCGCCGAGGTGATCAAGGTCGAGCATCCGACCCGCCCCGATCCGTCCCGGGGCCACGGGCCCGCGAAGGACGGCATCGGCCTGTGGTGGAAGCTGCTCGGCCGCAACAAACGCAACCTGACGCTGGACCTGTCCTGCCCGGACGGCCGCGATCTGCTGCTGCGGCTCGCCGCCGGCACCGATGTGATCATCGAGAACTTCCGGCCGGGGACGCTGGAGCGCTGGGGGCTCGGACCGGAGGAGCTGCACGCCGTCAACCCGCGCCTTGTGCTGGTCCGCGTCACCGGCTTCGGCCAGTTCGGTCCGTACGCCCACCGGCCCGGCTTCGGGACGCTCGCCGAGGCGATGAGCGGCTTCGCGGCGATCACCGGGGAGCCGGACGGGCCGCCGACGCTGCCGCCGTTCGGGCTGGCCGACTCGATCGCGGCGCTCGCCACCGCGTTCGCGGTGATGGCCGCACTGGCCGGCCGGGACCGCACCGGCGAGGGCCAGGTGGTCGACATGGCGATCATCGAGCCGATCCTGACCGTGCTCGGCCCGCAGCCGCTCTGGTACGACCAGCTCGGATACGTACAGCCGCGCACCGGCAACCGTTCGCGCAACAACGCCCCGCGCAACACCTACCGCACCTCGGACGGGCAGTGGGTGGCCGTCTCCACCTCCGCGCAGTCCGTCGCGGAACGGGTGATGCGCCTGGTGGGGCGGGCGGACCTGATCGACGAGCCGTGGTTCGCCTCCGGCGCCACCCGTGCCGAGCACAGCGACGAGCTGGACGAGGCGGTCGGCCGCTGGATCGCCCGGCACACCCGGGATGACGCGCTCTCCGCGTTCGAGAAGGCGGAGGCCGCCATCGCGCCCATCCACGACGTCCGGGACGTGATGGAGGACCCGCAGTACCGGGCCCTGGACTCCGTCACCGAGGTGGACGACCCGGAGCTGGGCCCGCTGCGGATGCAGAACGTCCTCTTCCGGCTCTCCCGCACCCCGGGGGCCATCCGCTGGGCGGGCCGCCCGCACGGGGCCGACACCGAGGAGATCCTCACCGAGCTGGGGCTGAGCGGCCCGGAGATCTCGGCGCTGCGGGCGGAGCGGGTGCTGTGAGCGCGCCGGCCCCGCTCACCCTGCTGTACGTGCCCGGGGACCGGCCCGACGTGATCCGCAAGGCGGCGGTGTCGGGGGCGGACGTGGTGATCGTCGACCTGGAGGACGCGGTCGCCCCCGACCGCAAGGAGTACGCGCGCTCGGCGACGGCGGAGCTCCTGTCCGACCCGCCCTCCGCCACGGCGGTGCCGGTCCACGTCCGGGTCAACGACGAGGCGGACGTCCTGGCCCTGGCGGGGCTGCCGGGTCTCGGCGGGCTGCGGCTGCCGAAGATCACCCACGCCGCGTCCGTCCACCACATCGCGGCGCTGGCCCCCGGGGTCGCCCTCTGCCCGCTGCTGGAGTCCGCCCTCGGCATCGAGCACGCGTACTCGGTGGCCTCCGCCCATCCCCAGGTCCGCGCCATCGCCCTGGGCGAGGCGGACCTGAGGGCCGATCTGGGCGTACGGGAGGACGCGGGGCTCGACTGGTCGCGCAGCCGGGTGGTGGTCGCCGCCCGCGCGGCCGGCCTGGCACCGCCCGCCCAGTCGGTCTTCCCGGACGTCCGGGACCTGGACGGCCTGTTGTCCTCGTGCGCCCACGGCCGGGCGCTGGGCTTCCTCGGCCGGGCGGCGATCCATCCCCGGCAGCTCCCGGTGATCGAGCGGGCGTTCCGGCCGACACCGCGGGAGGTCGAGGCGGCCTGGCAGATCGTGGAGGCGGCCCGCTCCCAGGCAGGAGCCCAGGCCCTTCCGGACGGCCGCTTCGTGGACGCGGCGGTGGTTGCGCAAGCGCAACGAACGCTCGCGCTGGCCAAACCAAGCCCGTCCGGCGATTGAGGACACCGCACAACGGTGAGGGCCGCCGAGAATCTCGGCGGCCCTCACTCAGCTTGCGCGACGTCAGCCCTTGGCCGCCTCTGCCGTCCCGTCCGCCTTCGGCGCATCCGCAGCCGCATCCGCGTCCGCAGCCTCGACAGGCTCGTCCGCCTCGACCGCATCCGCCTTCTCCGAGCCCTCCGGCGCCTCCGGCGCCCCGGGCTCGACAACCTCCTCGCGCCCCGGCCGGACCTTCGCCGAGACCACGATGTACGTCACCGCCAGCACGAACACGATCAGCGCGGTCCACACGTTCAGCCGCAGGCCCAGGATGTGATGGGCCTCGTCCACGCGCATGTACTCGATCCACGCGCGCCCCGCGCAGTACGCCGCGACGTACAGCGCGAACGCCCGCCCGTGCCCGAGCTTGAAGCGGCGGTCGGCCCAGACCACCAGGAGCGCCACGCCGATGCACCACAGCGACTCGTACAGGAAGGTCGGGTGGTAGGTGCCCGCCACCCGGTTGGGGCCCTCGCTGATCTTCAACGCCCACGGGACGTCGGTCGCCCTGCCGTACAGCTCCTGGTTGAACCAGTTGCCCCAGCGGCCGCAGGCCTGGGCCAGGGCGATGCCGGGGGCGAGCGCGTCGGCCCAGGCGGGCAGCGGAATCCCGCGGCGGCGGCAGCCGATCCAGGCACCGACCGCGCCCAGCGCGATCGCACCCCAGATACCGAGGCCGCCCTGCCAGATCTTGAAGGCGTCGACCCAGTTCTCACCGTCGCTGAAGTACAGCTGGTAGTCGGTGATGACGTGGTAGAGCCGGCCTCCGACAAGCCCGAAGGGCACGGCCCAGACGGCGATGTCGGCAACGGTGCCGGCAGTGCCTCCTCGGGCGACCCAGCGCTTGTTGCCGAACCAGACGGCGACGAAGACACCGATGATGATGCAGAACGCGTAGCCGCGGAGCGGGATCGGTCCGAGATCGATCACGCCGGTCGACGGGCTGGGAATGTAGGCAAGGTCCATGACAGCGTCGACGCTACCTTGCCGGGCGGGAGGTACGGCAACCCGCCCGGCAACTTCTGGGTAACGAGCGGGTCATCGGTTCCCCCGACCGGCCCTGTGGCAAGGCCGGCGACAAGCCCTACGGCGCGGGCGTCGCGGTGCCCGGCTTCTTGCCCTTGTTGGCCTCGGCGACCCACTTCTTCAGGTTGGCCACGCTGATCGCCTCGTCGCCCTTCTTCGGGAAGATCGACTCCCCGTTGAGCAGCGCTGTGGGCGTGCCCTGGAAGCCGCCGTCGCGGAAGGCCTTGTTCGACTTCTCGACCCAGGCGTCGTGCTTGCCGTCCTCGACGCAACTGCGGAATCCGGGGGTGTCGAGCCCGTCGACCTTCTTGGCGAGATCGATCAGCTTGGCGTTGTCACCGAAGGCGTCGTCGGTCTCCTGCGGCTGGTTGCGGTACAGCACGTCGTGGTACGCGGAGAACTTGCCGGCGTCCTGCGCGCAGGCCGCCGCGTTGGCCGCCTTGAGCGAGCCGCTGCCCCCCATGTTGCCGTCGATGATCGTGGCCAGGTGGTAGTCGACCTTGAGCTGCCCCTTCCGCTCCAGATCCTGGATCGTGTCGCGGAACGCGTTCTCGAACTGGGCGCAGACCGGGCAGCGGAAGTCCTCCCAGATGGTGAGGGTGGACGGGGCGTCGTCCGCGCCGACCCGGACCGCCAGGGCGTCCTTGCCGGTCGCGCCCGACGGCGCCACGGCGGGGCCGGACGCCTTGGACTTGTCGCTCTTGCCGTCGGTGTTCGCCGCGATCACGCCGATGACGGCGGCCAGCCCCAGGACCCCCACCACCGCCGTGGACACGATCAGCGTCCGGCGGCGGCGGTCGCGCGCCTTCGCCTGCTCGCGCTGCTGGATCAGCCGGTCTCGCGCGGCCCTCTTACCCTGTTCGTTCTTCTCGCTCACACCGCAGCAACGACCCGGGGAGGCACTCGCGTGCCTCCCCGGGCCGAGGTCCACCCGTTCGGGTTACGCCCGGTGTCAGCGCTTTCGAACACCTTCGGCAAGGTCGGCCGCCAGCGAACGGACGGCCGCGAGGCCCGCCGCCTCGTCGGGGGCGTCCAGCATCCGCTTGACGAAGGCCGAGCCGACGATGACGCCGTCGGCGAAGCCCGCGACCTCGGCGGCCTGGGCCGCGTCGGAGACGCCGAGGCCGACGCAGACCGGCAGCTCGGTGGTGGCGCGGGTGCGCCGCACCAGGTCCTGGGCCTGCGCGCCGACCGAGGCGCGGGTGCCGGTGACGCCCATCAGGGAGGCCGCGTAGACGAAGCCGGAGCCGGCCGCCGTGATGGTGGCGATCCGCTCGTCCTTGCTGCTGGGCGCGACGACGAAGACGGTGGCGAGGCCGTGCCGCTCGGCGTGCTCGCGCCACAGCGCGGACTCCTGGACCGGCAGGTCGGGCAGGATGCACCCGGCGCCGCCCGCCTCGGCCAGCTCGGCGGTGAAGCGCTCGACGCCGTACCGGTCGATCGGGTTCCAGTACGTCATGACGAGGATCGGCGCCCCGGTCGCCTCGTACGCCTCGCGGACCGTGCGCATCACGTCGGCGATCTTCACGCCGCCGCGCAGCGCGATATCGTCGGCGGTCTGGATGACCGGGCCGTCGAGCACGGGGTCGCTGTGCGGCAGCCCCACCTCGACGACGTCGGCGCCGCCCGCGACCACGGCCTTGACGGCCTCGATGCCGCCGTCGACGGTCGGGAAGCCGGCGGGCAGGTACGCGATCAGCGCGGCCCGGTCCTCGGCGCGTGCGGTGGCGAGCGTGGTGCTCAGCAGCTCGGTGTTGCCGCTCACTGGGCGTCCCCCTCGATCTCCGCGTTCTCGCCGTCGGCGTCCGCCTCGACGGCCGCGTCCGTCTCGTACAGCCCGAAGTAGCGGGCCGCCGTGTCCATGTCCTTGTCGCCGCGGCCGGAAAGGTTGACCAGGATCAGCCCGTCCCTGCCCAGCTCCTTGCCGACCTCCAGGGCCCCGGCCAGCGCGTGTGCGCTCTCGATGGCCGGGATGATGCCCTCGGTACGGGAGAGCAGGCGCAGCGCCTGCATGGCCGCGTCGTCGGTGACCGCGCGGTACTCGCCGCGGCCCGCGTCCTTGAGGTACGCGTGCTCGGGACCGATGCCCGGGTAGTCGAGGCCCGCCGAGATGGAGTAGGGCTCGGTGATCTGGCCCTCCTCGTCCTGGAGGACGTAGCTGCGCGAGCCGTGCAGGATGCCGGGCTCGCCCGCGGTCAGGGTCGCCGCGTGCTCCCCGGTCTCCACGCCGTGTCCGGCGGGCTCGCAGCCGATGAGGCGGACGCCGGCGTCGGGGACGAAGGCGTGGAAGAGGCCGATGGCGTTTGAGCCGCCGCCGACGCAGGCCACGGCGGCGTCCGGCAGCCGGCCGGCCCGCTCCAGGATCTGCCGCCTGGCCTCGACGCCGATGACGCGGTGGAAGTCGCGGACCATCGCCGGGAAGGGGTGCGGGCCGGCGACCGTACCGAAGAGGTAGTGGGTGCGGTCCACGTTGGCGACCCAGTCGCGGAACGCCTCGTTGATGGCGTCCTTGAGGGTGCGGGAGCCGGACTTCACGGCGATGACCTCGGCGCCCAGCATCCGCATCCGCGCCACGTTCAGCGCCTGCCGCCGGGTGTCGATCTCGCCCATGTAGATGGTGCAGTCGAGGCCGAAGAGGGCGCAGGCGGTCGCGGTGGCGACGCCGTGCTGGCCGGCGCCGGTCTCGGCGATGACGCGGGTCTTGCCCATGCGGCGGGTCAGCAGTGCCTGACCCAGCACGTTGTTGATCTTGTGGGAGCCGGTGTGGTTGAGGTCCTCGCGCTTGAGGAAGATCCGGGCGCCGCCCGCGTGCTCGGCGAAGCGCGGGACCTCGGTGAGGGCGCTGGGGCGGCCGGTGTAGTGGACCATCAGCTCGCCCAGCTCGGCCGCGAAGGCGGGGTCGGCCTTGGCCTTCTCGTACTCGTCGGCGACCTCGTCCACGGCGGCGACGAGCGCCTCCGGGATGAACTTTCCGCCGTAGGCGCCGAAATATCCCTCGGCGCTGGGGATCAGACCCTCGGGGTCCGGGATGAAGAATTCGGACGACATCTGGGATGTGCTCCTCGTCATGGCATGGGTGGATTCACCGTGTGCGCCGTGGGCGGAGCGCCGCCTCGGCCGGGGGCCGGGGCGGATGCGGACGCACGGAACCGGGCCCTCGCGGGCAGGGGTGTCGCGGCGGCCGGGGCTCGCTCTACTGCGCGGGCCCCGTGCGCCATCGCATGCCGTTGACCTGACCGGGCTCGTCACCGATCACGTACCGCACCCTACGGCCGTGCACGCGGCGTGCCGGGGCCCGGCAGCCGCGGTGCCACGTGGGCAGTGCGCAGCGCATCGGCTCGGGGTGCGGGAGGGACACGGCGCGGCTCAGCCCCGGCCGTGCCGCAGGGCGGGGTGGGCGCCGGCGGCGACCAGGTCGGCGACGGCGGTGCGCGGGTCGCGGCCGGTGACCAGGGACTCGCCGACGAGCACGGCGTCCGCGCCGGCGTTGGCGTAGGCGATGAGGTCGTGCGGGCCGCGGACGCCGGACTCGGCGACCTTGACGATGTGGTCGGGGATCTCGGGGGCGACGCGCTCGAAGGTGGAGCGGTCGACCTTGAGGTCCTTCAGGTTGCGCGCGTTGACGCCGATGATCCTGGCGCCCGCCTCCACGGCGCGCTCGGCCTCCTCCTCGTCGTGCGCCTCGACCAGCGGCGTCAGGCCGATGGACTCGGCGCGCTCGATGAGGGAGACCAGCGCCTCCTGTTCGAGGGCGGCGACGATCAGCAGCACGAGGTCGGCACCGTAGGCGCGGGCCTCCCACAGCTGGTACGAGGTGACGATGAAGTCCTTGCGCAGGATCGGGATGTCGACCTTGGCGCGGACGGCCTCCAGGTCGGCCAGGGAGCCGCCGAAGCGGCGCTCCTCGGTGAGGACGGAGATGACGGACGCCCCGCCGGCCTCGTAGTCCGCGGCGAGCGCGGCCGGGTCGGCGATGGCGGCGAGCGCTCCCTTGGAGGGGCTGGAGCGCTTGACCTCGCAGATGACGGTGACGCCCTCGCCGCGCAGGGCGGCGACGCCGTCCTTGGCGCGGGGGGCGCGGGCGGCGCGTTCCTTGAGCTCGTCGAGGCTGACGCGCGCCTGCCGCTCCGCGAGGTCGGCGCGGACGCCGTCGATGATCTCGTCGAGCACACTCACGCGAGCGGCCCCCTTCCGGAACGGTGACAAGGAACGTAACAGGCCACAGGATCAGCCACTTAGATGGTATCCGCAGGAGGCCGCTGGGCCCGCATCCGGCCGCCGCCTGTCCCACAACCTGGGCATTCAGGGGGCGAGCGCGGTGCCGAACGGCAGGTTCCGGACGACGGTGAAGATCAGCAGTACGGCTCCGATCCCCCACCAGTGGACCGGCCGCAGAGCGAACCGCCAGGGCTTCCCGGTGGCCTCGCGGACCATCCACACCGCCCAGAGCACGGCGAAGATCCCGTAGCCGACGACGGCGAGCGCGTTGGAGCCGAAGGCCGCCGCCAGGTCGCCGTGGGCGAAGGCGTGGGCGCTGCGCAGTCCGCCGCAGCCGGGGCAGTAGATGCCGGTGAGCCGCAGCAGCGGGCAGACGGGGTAGTGGCCCGGCTGGTTCGGGTCGACCGTGGCGACGTAGCCGAAGGCGCCGACGACGGCGGCCAGGACGCCCGCCGGGGTGGCGATCCGGCGCAGCCGCGAGGCGCCGGCGGGGGCGGCGGGAAAGAGCGGCGGGGGGCCCGCCGGTTGGCCGGGGGCGGCCGCCGGGGCCTGCGGGGGGCCCGGAGCGGGCCCGGGGGCCGGGCTCGGGGGCGGTCCGGCGTTCACCGGGCGGGGGCCGGGCGGTGTCGGTGCTGCGGCGGGGGTAGGCGATGCGTCCACCCGGTGATTGTCGCCTCCGACGCGCGAAGGCGCAGCCCGGTCCGGGCTGCGCCTCGTGTGCGTGGGTTCCGCAAGGTCAGGAGGACTGCGCGTGGCCGGCGCGGGCCCTGGCGGACGCCAGGTCCGCCGACTCCTTCGGCATGCCGAGGCCTGCGACCTTCATCGCGAGGCCGACGACACCACCGATGAGGACGACGCCGATGCCGGCCCAGAAGCCGAGCGGGTTGGCCGCGACCATGAAGACGCCCGCGACGCAGAAGCCGATGAAGGCGATGATGACACCGGTCCAGGCGGCCGGGGTGTGTCCGTGGCTGCTGCCCGCCATGAGTTGCTCCTCGTTGGTGTTGCGCTGTTGGAATCGCTCGGGTCGCTGTAGGCACGGCCGGTGCCGCTGTGGGTGCCGCTGTGCTGTGAGCTCAGGGCCATTGTCCCGTACGTGCGGGTAGGACGTGAGCTGGGGGTCATGCCTCGCGCGTCGGGTCCTCGCCGCGGTCCAGGGCCTTCCACAGGTCCTCGGGCCGGTCCGGGTCCGGGGCGCGGGGGGCCTTGCGGGGGCGCGGGGTGCCGTCGCGCTCGTAGCGCCCCGACATCGTGGGCCAGCGGCTGCCGTAACGCAGGGCGAACAGCCCGGCGAGCAGGATCAGCAGGCCGCCCGCGGCCGTGACGTAGGGCCAGGCGGTGTGGCTGAGGGCGGTGATGGTCGCCGCGCTGTCGCCGCTGGTCTGCGCCGCCTTCTCGTCGAGCGCGGCGCTGTCGGAGGCGCCGAGGAAGGCGCTCAGCGCGGCGCCGAGCCCGCTGAGCGCGAGCAGTCCGGCGACCACGCGCCGGCCGGCGGCACGGACGGCGAAGACGGCGACGAGGGCGGCCAGGCCGACGATCGCGAGGGCGGCGGGCAGTCCGGTGACGTCCTGCCCGTCGGCGCTCAGCGGCAGGGTGCCGCCGCCGACCGGGGCCTTGCCCTCGGCCCAGGTCTGCCCGGAGGCGAGCAGGACGACGGTCGCGCCGGCCGCCCCGAGGAGCAGGCCGGCGGCCAGGCTGCGGCGGCTTCCCGCGCTGTCGGGCGCGGCGGCGGCTTCGGCACGTGGCTGGGGTACGGGGACGGCACTCACGTACTCCACTATCCCTTACCGGCCCGCGGTGGCCCACCGCGGGCCGGTAAGGGGGCCGGCTCAGGCGCCGCCGAGCCGGTTGGCGGTGTGGACGGCGCGGAGCACCGCCGCCGCCTTGTTGCGGCACTCGTTGTCCTCGGCGACCGGGTCGGAGTCGGCGACGACGCCCGCCCCGGCCTGGACGTAGGCCGTGCCGTCGCGCAGCAGGGCGGTGCGGATGGCGATGGCGGTGTCGGAGTCCCCGGCGAAGTCGAGGTAGCCGACGCAGCCGCCGTAAAGGCCGCGGCGGGTGGGTTCCAGCTCCTCGATGATCTGCAGGGCGCGGGGCTTGGGGGCGCCCGAGAGGGTGCCGGCGGGGAAGCAGGCGGTCAGGACGTCGAAGGCGGTGCGGCCCTCGGCGACCTTGCCGGTGACGGTGGAGACGATGTGCATCACGTGCGAGTAGCGCTCGATGGACATGAAGTCGACCACCTCGACGCTGCCCGGTTCGCAGACCCGGCCCAGGTCGTTGCGCCCGAGGTCGACGAGCATCAGGTGCTCGGCGCGCTCCTTGGGGTCGGCGAGGAGTTCGTCGGCGAGGGCCTGGTCCTCCTGCGGGGTGGCGCCGCGGTGCCGGGTGCCGGCGATGGGGTGGACCATCGCCCGGCCGTCCTCGACCTTGACCAACGCCTCGGGGCTGGAGCCGGCGACGTCGAAGCCGTCGAACCGGAAGAGGTACATGTACGGCGAGGGGTTCGTGGCGCGCAGCACCCGGTAGACGTCGAGCGCGCTCGCCGTGCAGGCCGTCTCGAAGCGCTGGGAGGGCACGACCTGGAAGGCCTCGCCGGCCCGGATGCGCTCCTTCACGTCCTCGACGGCGTCCTGGTAGGCCCGGCCGCCCCACAGCGCGGTGTACGGGGGCAGCTCGGAGGGCGGCAGGGCGGCGGGGGCGTTCTCGACGGGGCGGCGCAGGTCCTGCTCCATCGCGTCGAGCCGGGCGACGGCGTCCGCGTACGCCTCGTCGACTCCGGTGGCCAGGTCGTTGTGGTTGATGGCGTTGGCGATGAGCAGGACGCTGCCGTCCCAGTGGTCCAGGACCGCGAGGTCGGAGGTGAGCAGCATCGTCAGCTCGGGCAGCTTCAGGTCGTCGCCGCCGCTGTCGCCGATCTTCTCCAGGCGGCGCACGATGTCGTAGCCGAGGTAGCCGACCATGCCGCCGGTGAAGGGCGGCAGGCCGGATTCCCGGTCGTGCGGGGTGTGCAGGGCCTCGATGGTGGCGCGCAGGGCGTGCAGCGGGTCGCCGTCGACGGGGACGCCGACCGGTGGGGTGCCGACCCAGTGGGCCTCGCCGTCGCGGGCGGTGAGGGTCGCGGCGCTGCGTACGCCGATGAAGGAGTAGCGCGACCAGGTGCGGCCGTTCTCCGCGGATTCGAGGAGGAAGGTGCCGGTGCGTTCGCCCGCGAGCTTGCGGTAGAGACCGACCGGGGTGTCGCCGTCCGCGAGGAGGCGGCGGGTGACGGGGATGACGCGCCGGTCGACGGCCAGCTTGCGGAACGTGTCGAGGTCCATGGCGGCAGACCCTACTGTCCGAGCGGGAGGACGTCGGCGTCGAAGCAGGTCCGGTCGCCGGTGTGGCAGGCGGCGCCGGTCTGGTCGACCTTGACGAGGACGGTGTCGGCGTCGCAGTCCAGGGCGACGGACTTGACCTGCTGGATGTGGCCGGAGGTGTCGCCCTTGACCCAGTACTCCTGGCGGCTGCGCGACCAGTAGGTGCAGCGGCCGGTGGTGAGGGTGCGGTGCAGCGCCTCGTCGTCCATCCAGCCCAGCATCAGTACCTCGCCGGTGTCGTACTGCTGGGCGATGGCCGGGACCAGCCCGTCGGCGCCGCGCTTGAGGCGGGCGGCGATGGCGGGATCGAGGTCGCTGGCGGGCCGGGGGGTGCCGGGCGTGGGCGTGCTGGTCATGGGCCCATTGTGCCGTGGTGGTGCGGGGCGTCCGGGCGTACGTCCACTGGGCGGACGGTGGACGGCGGTCGTACGCTGGCGGACATGTCGACCCATGCGAAGCGCGAACGACTTCTGCTCGCCGATCTGTTGGAGGCGGCGGGCCCGCAGGCCCCGACCCTGTGCCACGGCTGGACGGCCCGTGATCTCGCGGCCCATGTGGTGGTGCGGGAGCGGCGGCCGGACGCGGCCGCCGGGAGCATGATCGGCCCGCTGAAGAACCGGAGTGAGCGGGTCCGGGCCGAGTTCACCGCGAAGCCGTACGAGGAACTGATCCAGCTCATCCGTACGGGCCCGCCGCGGATGTCCCCGTTCGGGCTGAAGCAGCTGGACGAGGCGGCGAACACGGTGGAGTTCTACGTCCACGCCGAGGACGTGCGCCGGGCGCAGCCCGACTGGTCGGCGCGGGAGCTGGACCCGGTCTTCGCCGACGTCCTGTGGTCGCGTACGGAGAAGGCGGCGCGGATGCTGGGCCGCAAGGCGCCGGTGGGCCTGGTGCTGCGCCGCCCGGACGGGCAGACCGCGGTGGCGCACCGGGGGACGCCGGTGGTGACGGTGACCGGTGAGCCGGGCGAGCTGCTGCTGTTCGCGTTCGGGCGGCAGGAGGCGGCGCGGGTGGAGCTGGAGGGCGAGCCGGAGGCGATCGGCCGGGTGACGACGGCGAAGCTGGGCATGTAGCCCGCGTACGTGCGCCGGGCTCAGCGCGGGAGTTCCGCGCGGCGCAGCGGGGCGAGGGCGAGGCCGGTGAGGGCGCCGGCCGCGCACAGGGCGGCGCTGGCGACGAAGACCGGGCCGGTGCCCCACAGGGCGACGGCGGCTCCGGTGACGGGGTAGCTGAGCGGTGCGAGGGCGTGGGTGAAGAGCGTGGAGACCGAGGTGACCCGGCCGAGGTAGGCGGGCTCGGCCGCGGTCTGGACCAGCGCCCCGCACAGGGCGCCGCCGAGGCCGGCGAAGAGACCGACGAGGACGGCGACGCCCGCCGCGAGGGGTACGGAGGGTGCGTACGCGAGGGCCCCGATGGCGACCGCGCCGATCAGCACGGTGAGGCACATGGTGAGCCCGGCCCGCGGTGCCCGGCCGCGTACGGCGAGGAGCAGGGCCGAGGCGCCCGCGCCGATGCCGAAGGCGGCGACGACCCAGCCCATGCCCGCGGCGCCCCAGCCGCGTTCGTCGCTGAGCAGGATCAGGCCGAGGTTGAGGGGGCCGACGAAGCCCAGTTCGCTGACGGCCAGGACGAGCATCAGCGGGCCGAGCAGCGGGTGGCGGCGGATGTGGCGCAGCCCGTCGGCCAGTTCGCGCCGGGCGGTACCGGCGGGTTCGGCCGTGTCCGGCACGGGCAGCGGGCTCATCCGTACGGCCAGCAGGAGGGGCAGCGAGACGGCGAAGAGCACCCCGGCCGCGGCGAAGGCGAGGACCGGTCCGCCGAGGGCCACGGCGACGCCACCGAGCGGGGCGCCGACGACGTTGGCGGTGCGGGTGGCGAGGCCGCGCATGCCCTGGACGCGGGCGAGCTGGGAGGTGGCGGTGATCCGGGGCGGCAGGGCGCCGACGGCGGGCAGGAAGAGGGCGTCGACCGCGCCGAAGACGAGCGCGACGGCGACCAGCATCCACACCGTGGGCGAGGTGAGGAGCAGGGCCCCGGCCAGGCCGAGGATGACCAGACAGCGTGCGGTGTCGCTCGCGACCACCACGCGGCGCGGCCCGAGCCGGTCGGCGAGCACTCCCCCGCCCAGCAGCAGCACGGCCCGGGGTATGGAGCCCACGGCGAGCACCAGACCGGTCTGCGAGGCGCTTCCGGTGCGGGCGGCGGCCCAGGCGAGGGCCATGTAGTAGACGCTGTCGCCGATCATGGACGCGGTGTACGCGCCGAGCCAGCGCAGGACGTTGCCGTCGCGGTGGGCCGGGCGGGCGGGCGCCTCGGCGGCGGGCAGGGTGGCGGTCACGGGGTCGTCCTCTCGGGGCGCCGGATCAGGTCCGGAACGGGAAGCCGTACAGGTGGAGGGCGACGTTCTCGCGGTTCTCGGTGTCGCCGGCCTCCTCGCGGGCGCGGCCCCGCTCCTCGTACCGCTTGACGAGCGCGTCCATCTCGCGCTCCAGGGCAGCGAGTTCGTCGGGGGTCAGCCGGGCCAGGTACTCCGAGCTGAAGGAGGCCTTGCGCCACTCGGGCGCCCAGCTGCGGTGCGCGTCGAGGTGGCGGCGGTACATCTCGACGTGCTGGTCGAAGGAGAGCCGGCCGACGGCGGCGTGCGTGGCGACCTTCTCGGGCGCGTCGCTGAAGTCCTCGTCGTGGAAGCGCAGCCCCTTGGACGCGGGCTGCCACCAGCGCTCGCGGGCGTCGCTGCCCCTTCCCTCGGCCTCCTCGATCAGACCGTGGTCGGCGAGCTTGCGCAGGTGGTAGCTGACGAGCGAAACCGCTTCGTCGACCTGCTCGGCGAGCTGGGAGGCGGTGGCCTGCCGGGCGATGTACAGGGCTCGGTACAGCTTCATCCGCAGGGGGTGCCCGAACGCCTTGAGGGTGCCGAGGTCGGACACCCGGCGTGATTCGTTGCTTGCCATGCCTGCGACAGTAGATAGGAAAGGAAAGTTGCGCAATATCTGTTGCGCAATAAAAGTTGTACGAATCCGGGGTGTGTCGTCCCCCATGTCCGCGCCGCCCGCTCGCGGAACGCCGCCCCGGCCCGGGCGCCTGGCCCCCGCCCAGCCGGTGAGCAGGCGGCAGGCGGCCAGGACCCGAACAGGGGCCGGGGGCGGGCGAGTTCGAAGTCGCCGCCCGCCCGGCGAGGAGCGCGGTGGGCGGGAGGCCGTCGCGCAGCACCGGTCGGGGGCGAGGGGCAGGGGGCCAGCCGCGGCACACAGCAGGGCGTGCAGCCCGCTGTGGGGCAGCCACCGCTCGGCGGGGGCGGCGCTGGCGTACAGGGCGGGTCCGGTGCGCCGCTCACGGTGGGCGGCGGCGGTCCGGTGCGCCGCTCACGGTGGGCGGCGGCGGTCCGGTCCAGCAGGGCGGTGCGGCCGGTGCCGGGCGGCGCGGCGAGGACCAGGGCTCCGCCGTCGCGCTGCTGAAGCCGCGTCAGGAGTACCGCGAGGGCAGCGAGTTCACCGCTTCGGCCGTACAGCCGGGGCGGACTGTGCACGTTCGTGGGGGGAAAGTCACGCCCGACACGTCACGTCCGGGTGCGGGGGCTCGGAAGACAGGCGCCGGCCTGCGGGGCGCCCTCCGAAGGAGAGACGCCCCGGGCTGTGCGTCCGCACAACCGGTCCGGGTCAGCGGACCGGGTGCCCGGCCTCCTCCAGGGCGCCCTTGACCTCGGAGATCCGCAGGTCGCCGAAGTGGAAGACGGACGCGGCCAGGACCGCATCGGCCCCGGCGTCGACGGCCGGCGCGAAGTCCGCGAGGCGGCCCGCGCCACCGGAGGCGATGACGGGGACGCCGACGTGTCCGCGTACGGCGGCGATCATCTCGGTGTCGTAGCCGTCCTTCGTGCCGTCGGCATCCATCGAGTTGAGCAGGATCTCGCCGGCGCCGAGCTCGGCGGCCCGGTGGGCCCACTCGACGGCGTCGATGCCGGTACCCCTGCGGCCACCGTGCGTGGTGACCTCGAAGGTGCCGGCGGGGGTGCGCCGGGCGTCCACGGAGAGCACCAGGACCTGGCGGCCGAAGCGCTCGGCGATCTCCCGGATCAGCTCCGGGCGGGCGATGGCCGCCGTGTTGACACCGACCTTGTCGGCGCCGGCCCGCAGCAGCTTGTCGACGTCGTCCGGGGTGCGGACTCCGCCGCCGACGGTGAGCGGGATGAAGACCTGCTCGGCGGTGCGGCGCACCACGTCGTAGGTGGTCTCCCGGTCGCCGCTGGAGGCGGTGATGTCCAGGAAGGTCAGCTCGTCGGCGCCCTCGGCGTCGTACAGCTTCGCCATCTCCACGGGGTCGCCCGCGTCGCGCAGGTTCTGGAAGTTGACGCCCTTGACGACTCGGCCCTTGTCCACGTCGAGGCAGGGGATGACGCGTACCGCGAGGCTCATCGGGCACCCGCCCGGTATGCCTCGACCTCGACCTCGACGACGAGGCCGGGGTCCACGAATCCGGACACGACGACCATGGAGGCGGCGGGGCGCACGGCGTCGAACAGCTCCTTGTGGGCGCGGCCGACCTCCTCCGTGTCCCGGGCGTGCATGACGTACATCCGGGTGCGGACGACGTCCTCGCGGCCGAGGCCCAGCTCCTTCAGCGCCTCGAAGGCGACCCTGAAGGCGGTGACGGTCTGCTCGTAGGGGCCGCCGTCGGCGACCTCACCGCCCACCACCGACGTACAGCCGGCCACCAGCACCAGGCCGTTCGGCAGTTCGACCGCGCGGGAGTAGCCGAACTTCTCCTCCCACGGGGCGCCGGAGGAGACGCGGCGTACGGATTCGGTCATGCGGAGACCGCCTCCAGCGCCTCTTCGAGGGTGAACGCCTTCGCGTACAGGGCCTTGCCGACGATGGCGCCCTCGACGCCCGCCGGGACCAGCGAGGCGATGGCCCGCAGGTCGTCCAGCGAGGAGACGCCGCCGGAGGCGACGACGGGCTTGTCGGTGGCGGCGCAGACGTTCTTCAGGAGTTCCAGGTTGGGGCCCTGGAGCGTGCCGTCCTTGGCGATGTCGGTGACGACGTAGCGGGCGCAGCCCTCGGAGTCGAGGCGGGCCAGCGTCTCGTAGAGGTCGCCGCCGTCGCGGGTCCAGCCGCGGCCGCGCAGCGTGGTGCCGCGCACGTCGAGGCCGACGGCGATCTGGTCGCCGTGCTCGGCGATGACCTTGGCGACCCACTCCGGTGTCTCCAGCGCGGCGGTGCCGAGGTTGACCCGGCGGCAGCCGGTGGCGAGGGCGGCGGCGAGCGAGGCGTCGTCGCGGATGCCGCCGGACAGCTCGACCTTGATGTCCATGGCGCCGGCCACCTCGGCGATGAGCGCGCGGTTGTCGCCGGTGCCGAAGGCGGCGTCCAGGTCGACCAGGTGCAGCCACTCGGCGCCGGCGCGCTGCCAGGCGAGTGCGGCCTCCAGCGGGGAGCCGTAGGAGGTCTCGGAGCCGGACTCGCCGTGCACCAGGCGGACCGCCTGGCCGTCGCGGACGTCTACGGCGGGGAGCAGTTCAAGCTTCGGCATTACAGCGTCTCGATCCAGTTGGTCAGCAGCTGGGCGCCGGCATCGCCGGACTTCTCGGGGTGGAACTGGGTGGCCCACAGCGCGCCGTTCTCCACGGCCGCCACGAACCGTTCGCCGTGCGTGGCCCAGGTGACCCTGGGGGCACGGATCTTCGCGTTGGTGACTTCGAGGCTCCAGTCGTGCGCCGCGTAGGAGTGCACGAAGTAGTACCGGGCCTCCGGGTCGAGTCCGGCGAACAGCTGGGAGCCCTCGGGGGCTTCGACGGTGTTCCACCCCATGTGCGGGACGACGTCGGCCTTCAGCGGGCCGACGGTGCCGGGCCACTCGTCCAGCCCCTCGGTCTCGACGCCGTGCTCGATGCCGCGCTCGAACAGGATCTGCATGCCGACGCAGATGCCCATGACGGGGCGCCCGCCGGCCAGCCTGCGGCCGATGACCCATTCCCCGCGGGCCTTCTTCAGGCCCTCCATGCACGCCGAGAACGCGCCGACGCCGGGCACCAGCAGCCCGTCGGCGTTCATCGCCGTGTCGAAGTCGCGGGTGATCTCGACGTCCGCGCCGACGTGGGCGAGGGCCCGCTCGGCGGAACGGACGTTGCCGAAGCCGTAGTCGAAGACGACGACCTTCTTCTTCGTATCCACGTGTCGGCCCCTAGTCCCAGAGTCCCTGGATGCGCAGGACGCCCGCCACCAGGCACATCAGGGAACCGATGGCGAGCAGGACGATGACGCCCTTGGGCATGCCCTGCTTGGAGAAGGAGTAGACCCCGCCGGCCAGGAAGAGGCCGACCAGGATCAGGATGGTGTTGAGGCCGGTCACAGGGCGCCCTTCGTGGAGGGGAGGATTCCGGCCGCGCGCGGGTCGTGCTCGCTGGCGTAGCGCAGGGCCCGGGCGAGGGCCTTGAACTGGCACTCCACGATGTGGTGGGCGTTGCGCCCGTACGGGACGTGGACGTGCAGGGCGATCTGCGCCTGCGCGACGAAAGACTCCAGGATGTGCCGGGTCATCGTCGTGTCGTAGGCGCCGATCATCGGCGCCATGTTCTCGGGCTCGGTGTGCACCAGGTAGGGGCGGCCGGAGAGGTCGACGGTGACCTGGGCGAGCGACTCGTCCAGCGGGACGGTGCAGTTGCCGAAGCGGTAGATACCGACCTTGTCACCGAGCGCCTGCCTGAAGGCGGCGCCGAGCGCGAGGGCGGTGTCCTCGATGGTGTGGTGGGAGTCGATGTGCAGGTCGCCGTCGGTCTTGACCGTGAGGTCGAACAGACCGTGGCGGCCCAGCTGGTCGAGCATGTGGTCGTAGAAGCCGACCCCGGTCGCCACGTCGACCTTGCCGGTGCCGTCGAGGTTGATCTCGACGACCACGGACGTCTCCTTGGTGGTCCGCTCCACTCGTCCTGTGCGGGCCTCGCGAGTCATGCGTCGTGCTCCTTCTTCAGTCCGCGCACCGCATCGAGGAACGCGTCGTTCTCGGCCGGGGTTCCTGCGGAGACCCGCAGCCACCCCGGTACGCCGTTGTCCCGGACCAGGACGCCCCGGTCGAGGATGTACTCCCAGGCGGTGTGGCTGTCGGCGAAGCGGCCGAACTGGACGAAGTTGGCGTCCGATTCGGTGACGTCGAAGCCGAGAGCGCGCAGCTCGGTGACGATCCGGTCGCGCTCGCTCTTGAGCTGCGCGACGTACCCGAGGAGCGTATCGGTGTGCTCCAGGGCGGCGAGCGCGGTGGCCTGGGTGACGGAGGACAGGTGGTAGGGCAGCCGCACCAGCTGGACCGCGTCCACGACGGCCGGGTCGGCGGCGAGGTAGCCCAGGCGGAGCCCGGCGGCGCCGAACGCCTTGGACATGGTGCGCGAGAGCACCAGGTGGGGGCGGCCCTCGATCAGCGGGAGCAGCGAGGCGTGGTGGCTGAATTCGCCGTACGCCTCGTCCACCACGACCATCGACGGCTTGGCCGCCTGCGCCGCCTCGTACAGCGCGAGGACGGTCTCGGCGTCGACGGCGGTGCCGGTGGGGTTGTTGGGGGAGGTGATGAAGACGACGTCGGGCCGCCGCTCGGCGATGACCGCGCGGGCGGTGTCCACGTCGATGGTGAAGTCCTCGTTGCGCGGCCCGGAGATCCAGCCGGTTCCGGTGCCGCGGGCGATGAGGGCGTGCATGGAGTACGAGGGCTCGAAGCCGATCGCGGTGCGCCCGGGTCCGCCGAAGGTCTGCAGCAGCTGCTGAAGCACCTCGTTGGAGCCGTTGGCCGCCCACACGTTGGCGGTCTCGACCCGGTGCCCGGCGGTGCGGGTGAGGTAGCGGGCGAGCTCGGTGCGCAGTTCGACGGCGTTGCGGTCGGGGTAGCGGTTGAGGTCGCGGGCGGCCTCGCGGACCCGTTCGGCGATGCGGTCGACCAGTGCTTCGGGCAGCGGGTAGGGGTTCTCGTTGGTGTTGAGGCGCACGGGTACGTCGAGCTGGGGCGCCCCGTACGGGGACTGGCCGCGCAGTTCGTCGCGGATGGGCAGGTCGTCCCAGGGGTTGCGGGTGGTGCTGTCCTTGCTCACTGCTGCGGAACCTTCCACCCGAACCTGGCCTTGAGTGCGGCGCCGTGGGCGGGGAGGTCCTCCGCCTCGGCGAGGGTCACCACGTGGTGGGCGACCTCGGCGAGCGCGTCGCGCGTGTAGTCGACGATGTGGATGCCGCGCAGGAAGGACTGCACGGACAGGCCCGAGGAGTGGCAGGCGCAGCCGCCGGTGGGCAGGACGTGGTTGGAGCCGGCGCAGTAGTCGCCGAGCGAGACCGGCGACCAGGGGCCGACGAAGACCGCCCCGGCGTTACGGACCCGGCCGGCGACGGCCGCGGCGTCGGCGGTCTGGATCTCCAGGTGCTCGGCGGCGTACGCGTCGACCACCTTGAGCCCGTCCTCCAGGTCGTTGACCAGGACGATCGCGGACTGGCGGCCGGCCAGCGCGGGCTCGATGCGCTCCTTGACGTGCTTGGTCGCGGCGACCTGCCCGGTCAGCTCGGCCTCGGTGGCGGCGGCCAGCTCCTCGGAGTCGGTGACCAGGACGGCGGCGGCCATCGGGTCGTGCTCGGCCTGGCTGATCAGGTCGGCGGCGACGTGCACCGGGTCCGCGGTGGCGTCGGCGAGGACGGCGATCTCGGTGGGGCCGGCCTCGGCGTCGATGCCGATGCGGCCCTTGAGGAGGCGCTTGGCGGCGGCGACGTAGATGTTGCCGGGGCCGGTGACCAGGTTCACGGGCAGGCAGTCCTCGGTGCCGTACGCGAACATCGCGACGGCCTGGGCGCCGCCGGCCGCGTAGACCTCGTCCACCCCGAGCAGCGCGCAGGCGGCCAGGATGGTGGGGTGCGGCAGGCCGCCGAATTCCTTCTGCGGCGGGGAGGAGACGGCGATGCCCTCGACGCCCGCCTCCTGAGCCGGCACCACGTTCATCACCACGGACGAGGGATAGACCGAACGCCCGCCCGGCACGTACAGACCGACGCGCTCGACCGGCACCCACTTCTCGGTGACGGTGCCGCCGGGGACGACCTGGGTGGTGTGCGTGGTGCGGCGCTGGGCGCGGTGGACGAGGCGGGCGCGGCGGACCGACTCCTCCAGGGCGGCGCGGACGGCCGGATCGAGCTCTTCGAGCGCCCGGGCGAGGGCGGCGGCGGGCACCCGGACCGACTCGATCCGGACGCCGTCGAACTTCTCCCCCCAGTCGATCACTGCCGCCGAGCCACGATGGCGTACGTCCTCGCAGATGGGCCGCACCGTCTCCAGGGCGGCTTCCACGTCGAACTCGGCACGGGGTAGCAGGTCGCGCAGGGCGCCGCCCTCGGGGAGGGCATCGCCGCGCAGATCGATTCGAGAGATCACACCGCAATTCTCGCAGACCGCCGCGAGCGCCCGGACGGCCGTATCACTGGCTGATACATGTCCCTGTTGTGACGGCTGACTATATGCGTTCATCCGGTCACTCAGAGGGAATAACGGGATCACGCCTCCGAACGAAAGGGGCACCGGTGACGGAGCGGCACGACGGGGATCTTCCGGACGGCCTCAGCGCGGCCGAGCTGGGCATGTGGCAGTCCTTCCGGAACGGCACGACCTACGACCTGCGGGTCGGCGACAAGGCCCGCGACGATCCTTTCGCCCCGCACGAGTGGGGGCCCGAGCGCAGTGTGGAGGCCCGGGTCGTCGCCCGGCTGCTGCTGAGCGGTCCGCCGGCCCGGCCCGGCCGGGTGACGGCCCTGAAGCTCAGGGGCGTACGGATCACGGGAAGGCTGGACCTGGCGGGCGGGCGCGTCGATCCGTACGTGGAGCTGACCGGCTGCCGGTTCGACGAGGAGGTGGCGCTCCCCGAGTGCCACTTCACGACCCTGCGCCTGGTGGGGTGCGCGCTGCCCCGCCTGGAGGCGGCACGGCTGCGCACCGAGGGCGATCTGCACCTGCCGCGCTGCCGGGTGGAGCGCGGCATCCGGCTGACGGACGCGCAGATCGGTACGGATCTGCTGCTCAGCCAGATCGACATCGGTCCGGACCGGCAGGGACGGGCCCTGCTCGGGGACGGGCTGACGGTCGCCCAGGACCTCCAGGCCGAGATGATCGAGACGCTGGGCGAGCTGAGCCTGCGCGGGGCGAAGGTGGGCGGTTCGCTGAGCCTGCGCGGCAGCCGGCTGCGCGCCGGCCAGGGCCGCCGCGCGCTGAACGCGCCGCAGCTGAGCGTGGAGCGGACGCTGTACATGAGCGAGGCGTGGGTCAGCGTGGACACGGGGAACCAGGGCACCACTCCCCCCTACGGCATCGCCGCCTCCCCGACGCCGGCCCGCGGCACCCGCTCGCAGGTGTTCCGCTGCCGGGGCGGGGTGCGCCTGGACGACGGCCGGTTCGGTGACGCGGTGGACCTGCACAAGGCGGTCTTCGTGCTGGACACGCACGAGGAGCTTTCGCTGCGCCGGATGGTCACCCCGGAGCTGCGGTTCAACTCCGAGCGCCCGGCCCGGGGGCGGGTCGTGCTCAACGGGGCGAAGGTCGTCACGCTGATCGACGTGTCGACGAGCTGGCCGGGGCCCGGCGGTCTGGCGATGGGCGGGTTCGTCTACGAGAACCTCGTCCCGTACGGGCACTTCCCGCTCTCCCGGCGCCTGGAGTGGGTGGCGGCGGCCACCCCGGAGTACGTGCCGGAGCCGTACGAGCGGCTGGCGGCGGTGCTGCGCAGCAGCGGTGAGGACGCGGACGCCCGGGAGGTGCTGCTCGCCAAGCAGCGCCGCCGCCGCGAGACGCTGCCGCCCGCCGGGAAGCTCTGGGGCTACCTCCAGGACTGGACGGTGGCGTACGGCTACCGGCCGGGGCGGGCGGCGGTGTGGATGGCGGTGCTGTGGGCGGCGGGGACGCTGGCGTTCTCGCGGTACGACCCGGCGTCGCTCAAGGGCGAGGAGCATCCGCAGTGGAACGCGGCGCTGTACGCGCTGGACCTGCTCATCCCGGTGATCGATCTCGGCCAGGACGGCTACTGGCGGATGGAGGGCGGCTGGCAGTGGACGGCGGCCGCGCTGATCCTGCTGGGCTGGATACTGGCCACCACGGTCGCGGCCGGCGCCTCCCGGCTGCTGCGCCGCAGCTGACGGCGGTAGCGGCGGGGGGCGCGCCCTTGCGCGGCGGGCCCCACAGCCTCCCCCGGCGCCGGACAGACCACGGACCTTCTGCCCACCACCGGCGAGTATCAGCCAGAATCCGCACTTTCCTTTACTTCATCTTGACTGGGGCCCGGACAACTCATCCACTCGGCACCAAAGCTTCACAGCGCTCCCCTGGCGCCCACCCCCACCAGCGCTTTTCAATGGTCTGCACCATGCCTTTCCTCCGCGCTCTGCTCCGTACCGCGCGCGTGATCCGGAACACCCCGGCGCTGTCCTCCGGGTTGCCCGCGGACCATGCGGTGCTGCTCGACGCCCCCGACGAGCGGCTGTCGCCCGCGCTGGTGGCCGCCGCCGCCGGGGAGTACGAACCGGCCGCGAAGCTGCTGGCCACCACCCGGGACGGCGCCGAGTGGGAGAGCCGGGACCGCTATCTGAAGCGGCTCGTCGCGTTCGCCCGCAGCCGGGACGGATGGCTCGGCCACTGGCTGTCCGCCGCCCCGCGCGACCCCGACGCCCTGCTGGTCAAGGCCCAGCTCGCCGTCGACCGCGCCTGGGAGTCACCGGCCCGTGCGGAGCAGCTGCGCGAGGTGGGGCCGATGATCACGGCCGCCGCGCACAGCGACCCGCGCGACCCGGTGCCCTGGCGCCTCGCGCTGGACCACGCCCGGGGCACCCAGGCCACGCACACCACGTTCGAGGCGCTGTGGGAGCAGGCCCTGCAGCGCTCCACGCACCACTACGGCTGCCATGTCGCGGCCCTGCAGTACCTGTCGGCCGCCTGGTACGGCTCGCACCGCGAGTGCTTCGACTTCGCCGAGCGGGCCGCCGAGGACTCGCTGCCCAGCTCCCTGGTCCAGGCGCTGCCGCTGCGGGCCGCGTTCGCGATGCTGGCCGAGGGGTCCGGGGCCCGGTCCACCTCGGTGCAGGAAGAACGCGTCGACGCTGCGGCGGACCTGGCGATCGCGCTGTCCGCCGCCTTCGCGCCCGGCGACCCGTGGCCGGCCGAGGTGCGCAACCTCCTCGCGTACGTGCTGGTGGCACGGGGCCGGTGGGACGAGGCGCTGGAGCAGTTCCGGCGGATCGGGCCGCACGCGGCCTCGTTCCCGTGGGCCTCGGTGTCCGGCGATCCGCTGGGCCGGTTCCTCGACGCGCGGGACAGCACACGGCTCCGGGTGGCCTCCGCGACACCACTGCGCCATGGGGCCGGACGAGGACGGACGCGCGGCCATTACGCTTGACCGCTGTGACCACCGCTCGCCTGCCTCTGTTTCCGCTGAACGCGGTGCTGTTCCCCGGCCTCGTGCTGCCCCTCAACGTCTTCGAGGAGCGGTATCGCGCCATGATGCGCGCGCTCCTGACCATCGACGAGGACGAACCGCGCCGCTTCGCCGTGGTCGCCGTCCGCGACGGCCGCGAGACCGCCGCCACGGGCGTCGGCATGCCGGAGGCGGTGCGGGGGCCCGTCGAACGCGGCCCGGCGGACGGCTTCGGCGCCGACCCCGTCCAGGCGTTGCACCGGGTGGGCTGCATCGCCGACGCGGCGACCATCCGGGAGCGCGCGGACGGCAGCTACGAGGTCCTGGCCACCGGCACCACCCGCGTCCGGCTCCTCTCGGTGGACGCGAGCGGCCCGTACCTGACGGCCGAGCTGGAGGAGCTGGAGGAGGACCCGGGCGACGAGGCGGGCCCGCTAGCCGAGGGCGTCCTGCGGGCCTTCCGGGGCTACCAGAAGCGCCTGGCCGGGGCGAGCGAGCAGTCCCTCACCACGGGCGCCGACCTGCCCGACGACCCGTCCGTCGTCTCCTACCTGGTCGCCTCGGCCGTGGTCCTCGACGTCCCCACCAGGCAGCGCCTGCTCCAGGCCCCGGACACCGCGACCCGGCTCCGCGAGGAGCTGAAGCTCCTGCGCTCGGAGACCGCGGTCATCCGGCACCTGCCGTCGCTCCCGGCGGTGGATCTGACCGTCGCGCCGACCCACCCCAACTGACCGAGCGACCGGAGAACCGCGCCCCGTGGCGAAGAAGCAGAAGAAGCGGCCCCAGTCCGGCGGCACCCCCGCCACGGTCGCCCTGACCGCGGCGGGCACCACGTTCACGGTGCACGCGTACGAGCACGACCCCGCCTCCCCCTCCTACGGCGAGGAGGCGGCCGAGGCCCTGGGCGTCTCCCCCGACCGCGTCTTCAAGACCCTGGTGGCCGACGTGGACGGCCGCCTGACGGTGGCGGTGGTCCCGGTGGCCGGCTCCCTGGACCTCAAGGCCCTGGCCTCGGCGGCAGGCGGCAAACGCGCCACGATGGCGGACCCGGCCGCGGCGGAACGCACCACGGGCTACGTACGAGGCGGAATCTCCCCCTTGGGCCAACGCAAGCGCCTCCCCACGGTCCTGGACGCCTCGGCCCGCGCCCACCCGACGATCTGCGTATCGGCGGGCCGCCGGGGCCTGGAGGTCGAACTGTCCCCCGAGGACCTGGCTGCGCTGACGGGGGCGGTCTTCGCGGAGATCGGGCGCCCGTAATCCGAGGGGCCCCGCCCTCCGACGCCCCGGTTCCGTCCTCAAGCGCCGGACGGGCTGGATTTTCCACCCCGTCCGGCGCTTGAGGACCGGAGCCCGGGACGAAGCAACCCGGCCCATCCCAGCCCGCCCGGCACTTGAAAACCCGAGCCCGAGGCGAAGCAACCCGGCCCATCCCAGCCCGCCCGGCACTTGAAAACCCGAGCCCGAGGCGAAGCAACCCGGCCCATCCCAGCCCGCCCGGCACTTGAGGACCGGGGTCCGGGGCGGAGCCCCGGTTTCGGGAAGGGGCGGGTAGGGGAACAAGCCCCGCGCAGCGGCCCCTCAGGCCCCCGCAGGCGGCACCGGCGGCACCGGCGGCCCACCCGACGAACCGGAGGGGGCGGAAGGCTCAGGCGCCCCCCAAGGCGAGGGCCCACCCGGCGCCGAAGGCGCAGGCGCCCCCCAACCCCCCGCGTAGGACCCCCACTCCCCCTCGAAATCCCGCGGCCCGAACACCGCCGTCACCCCCAGATGCACCGCCATCGCCGCCAGCCCCCAAGCCAGCAGCACCCCCTTCGCGTGCAGCTCCAGCGGCGCATCGAAGATCACGCCCTTGCCGACCTCACGCGCGTGGGCCACCACGTCGTCCGTCGGTCCCAGCCGCGCCCCGACCTGCCAGGCCAGCAGGGACCCGAGCACACTGCCCACCCCGAGCGCGACGGACACCCAGATTCCGCCGCGCCGCTGGAACCAGAAGACCAGGCCCGCCGAGACCGCCCCGAACGCCAGCCCGAGCAGGGCGAACGTGCCGTCGGCCCCGATCGCCTCCTCGCCCTCGCTGTCGCTGAGGAAGACGGCCGTGTTGTCGGAGACGAGCGGCACCCGGGGCGCCAGCCACAGCCACAGGAGCCCGAGCAGGACCCCCGAGACGGTCACCAGCGCCGCGACGACGCCCGCCCGGCGCAGATCCGTGGCCAGGTCCTCCTGCGGCTCCTTGTCCGACGCGGCCCAGTGGGAGCCGTGGGGACCGTAGGGCGCGTGGGGCCCGCCCCCGGCCGGCGGCTTCTGCCAGTCGTGGTGGGCGTCGGACGAGGGCCGGTGCGGCGGCGTCAGAGGTGCGGTCACCGTGCCATCGTGCCAGGCGCCGGCGAGCCGCGCCTCACCGGACCGCTGCCCGCCGGTACGCCCAGGTGGCCACGGCGAGCGAGACCACGCCGACGACGGCGCAGACGGCCAGGTCGAGGGCGACGACCGCCCAGTCGGGGTGGGCGTCGAAGGACCGGGAAAGCGCCTCGACCCCGTACGTGGACGGCAGCAGATCGCGCGCCCAGCCGATCGGCCCCGGCAGCCGGTCGGCCGGCAGGACGCCCAGCAGCAGCGCGGCGGACATGCCCAGCTGCCCCAGCAGCGTGGCGAGTTCCTGGCGCGGCGCGAGGAGCCCGAGGGCGGCGCCGAGGCCGGAGAGCGCCGCGCCGGAGAGGGGGACGACGGCGACGAGCACCCAGAGGTGGGTCATCGGCAGCCCGAACAGCACACTGCCGGTGACGGCGGTGACGACCGTGCCGGGCACGGTGAAGGAGGCGTACGCCCCGGCCGCCCCGAGCACCACGGCGGCGGGCGGCACCGGCAGGGTCGCGTAGTGGTCGAGCCCCCCGCCGGCCCGGAGCTGCCCGAAGTACTGGGCGAGCAGGTTCAGGGCGACGAAGGCGACGACCAGGACGCTGGACCCGGCCACGACGGCCCGCGCCTCGGAGCCGCCGTCCACGACCCCGCGCATCAGGATCATGATCCCGACGGACTGGAACGTCGCGACGAACAGCAGCGGAATGCGCGCCACCCGGGCCCGGGAGAGCTGGGCCCGGTAGACGGCGGCGAGCGAGGGGAACAGCCGGGCCCGGGGCGCGAGCGTCGCGGCCGCCCCGGCCACCGCACCGACGGCGCTCATGCCTTCACCAGTCCCTTGGTCGCGCCGCCGCCGAGGGCGAGGTAGACGTCCTCCAGGCTCGGCGTCGCCAGGCTGAAGTCGTCCAGCTCGGCGAAGGCCGCGCCGCCGGTCACCGCGGCGACCGCCGCCCGTGCCTCGTCGGGCGCGAGCCGCAGCGCCCAGCGGCGCCCGGACTCCTGCGCGCACGCGCGCAGGGCCGCGACCTCGGGGATCTCCAGGGGGGCGCGTTCGCGCCACACCAGTTCGACCCGGACCTCGCCGGCGACGCGCTCCTTGAGCCCGGCGGGGGTGTCGCAGGCGATGACCTTGCCGCGTTCGATGACGGCGACCCGGTCGAGGACGGTCTCGGCCTCGATGACGTTGTGGGTGACCAGCAGGACCGTCGCGCCGCGTTCGGCGCGCCGGCGGTCGACGGCGGCCCAGACGGCGCGCCGGGCCACCGGGTCCATGCCTGTCGTCGGCTCGTCCAGGACGAGCACCGGGCGCTCCCCGACGAGCGCGGCGGCGACGCAGGCCAGCCGCCGCTGGCCGCCGGAGAGCTTCTTCAGGGGCCGGCCCGCGATGTCGGCGAGGCCGAGCTCGTCCAGGACGGCGTCACGCTCGGCGCGGGCCTCGCGCGCCGGGAGCCCGCGCAGCCGCCCGGTGGTCTCGGCGGCGAGGGCGACGGTCAGCTCGTCCAGCGCGGTGGACTCCTGCCCGAGGTAGCCGATCAGCCGGGAGGCCCGCTCGGGGTGGCGTACGAGGTCGTGGCCCAGCATGTCGACGCTGCCGGAGTCGGGCCGCATGAGACCGGTGAGCTGACGGACGAGGGTGGACTTGCCGGCTCCGTTGGGCCCGAGCAGCCCGAAGATCTCGCCGCGCCGGACGTCGAGGCTGATGCCGTCGGTGGCGCGTACTTCCGGGGTCGCGGGCGTGCCGCGGCGACCCCGGGCCGGGGGGTAGGTCTTCACCAGATCACGCACCGCGCACACGGTGCCGGTCGCCGTCGGCGCCTGTGCTGTCCCCGTACTCACGAGGTACGAGGGTACGGGGTCCGGGGACCGGCATTACGCCCGGGGCCGCACCGATCGGACATCAACGCGGCAAACAGCGGGCGGGTTGAGCGGCCCGGGAAGTTTCTCGGACACCCCTTGGGTACCTCTCGGACGCCCCTTGGACACCCCCGGGGCATCAGTCCCCGGCGGGGCCCGCTTTCCCGGCCTTCTCCGTCGCCCGCTCCGCCGCCGGGACGTGGTCGGCCGCCGCCCGTACGTCGATCTCGCGCCAGAACCCCGCCCGGATCGCGTACCGGTCGTGCTCGTCGATCTGGTCGTCCTTGTGGGCGAGGAGCCCGAAGCGGGCCGCGTACCGCAGCAGTTCGCCGTCGATGCGGTGCGGGATGCGGGGGTAGAGGGTGGAGAGCTTCTGCAGGTGGCCGGTCTCCGGCAGCCGCTCCATCCAGCGCCGGGCAAAGACCTGTCCCACCTCGAAGGGGTCGCCGCCGACCGTGGTGATGTCCTCCTCGCGGTCGGCCCAGCGCTGTTCGGCGCTGGTGAGCTGGGCGAGCGTGGGCAGGGACGCGGTCTCGGCGGGTTCGCCCAGGGGGCCGCCGCGCTCGACCCAGCCCCGGTCGGACGACCAGCGCAGGGTCGCGCCGGCGGGCTGTGGGGCGGGCTGCCGGTCCGGCTGGCCGACGGGGCCGCGCAGGGTGCCGGCGAGGTCCTTCGGGGTGGGGACGCCCTTGCCGCCGTGGCTGTGCGGGGGCGCGGCGGCGGTGCTCTCGTCGGGCGGCGGGGCGGCCGCCTCGGTACGGGCGGCTTCGGCCCGCGCGGCCCGGGAGGCGCGCTCGGCGGAGGCGGCGAGGGCCGATTCGGGCAGCGGCGCGGACAGGATCGCGGCGATGTCGGGGCGCGTCACGGGCGCCGGGGCGCAGGCGCCGCCGGTCTCCTTGGCGCGTACGGCCTGGGTGATCCAGGCCCGGTCCAGGACGCGGCGCTCGTCGGCCTCGGCGACCAGGTCCTCGGACTGGTTGTAGTCGCCGTCGGCGGCCTGGACGGCCCAGAGGTGTACGGCGACGCCGTGTTCCTTGGCGGACATCAGGCCGGGCAGCAGGTCGCCGTCGCCGGTCACCAGGACCACGTCGGAGCAGGCCCGGTTGCGCGCCAGCTCGGTGAGCTCGGCGTGCATGGCCGCGTCGACGCCCTTCTGCGCCCACCGCCCGTCACTGCGGGTGAGGGCCCCCAGGCGCACCGTGACCCGCGGCATGACGCGCAGCCGGCGGTGTTCGGGCTGCGGTACGCGGTCGGGGGCGCCGTCGAACCAGTAGATCCGCAGCAGCGGCTGTTCGGTGTCGGCCTCGGCCCGCTCGCGCAGCTGCTGGATGAGGGCCGCGTGGTCGACGGTGATGCGGGACCGGGCGGGCTCTCCTGCCAGCAGACTCGCGGCTGCGCCCAGCAAATAGCCGGCGTCCACCAGGACGACGCAACGGTCCACGCGTTCCACCCTCTTCCAGGAATTCGGGAACGGGTTTTTCAAGGGTTCCTTCGAGTCTGCCCGACCGCGCCTGGGTTAACGGCCGGAACTCGATCATCGGCGTGGCGGATCGAGAAAAGCGCGCATCATACCCCGTCACTACGCACGGTAATGCTCCGACATGCGATGTTTATCCGATTATGTGAATCTGACGGTGGTCCTGGCCCCGAGAGTCCTTACAGGAGGAACACCATGGCCAAGAACAAGAACCGCAAGCAGGGCAGCCAGCAGGACCGCGCTTCGCAGTCGGAGCGCGGTGCGCAGGAGGCGCGTTCGACGGCTTTCGAGTCGCAGAACCAGCCGCAGGCGCAGTCCCAGGGCAGCCCTGCCGATGTTGCGCGTAAGCATCAGCGGCGCTTCGGCCACAACTGACCGGACTCTTCCGGTACGGCCACAGGCCGGTACAACCGAGAGGGGCGGCCCCGCGCAAGCGGAGCCGCCCCTCTCGTACGTCTGCGCTCAGCCGGCCAGGCAGGACGGGCCGAGCAGCACCTTCAGGTCCCCGAAGAGCGCCGGGTCTGGCTTCACCCGGTGCCGGTCGAGCCGCAGGACCGTGGTCTTGCGGGGGCCCTGGAGCCGGATGCGCACCTCGGTGTCGCCCCGGTGGCTGCTGAGCACCTCGCCGAGCCGGCTGACCATGGGCGGGGTGATCTTGACGGTGGGGATGGTCAGCACCACCGGCGCGTTGGTGCCGGCCGAGGAGATGTCGGGGACCTGCATCTCCATCGCGACCAGGCGCGGCACGTCCTCGCGCTTGTCGAGGCGCCCCTTGACGAAGACGACGGTGTCCTCGACGAGCTGGGTGGAGACCAGCTGGTAGGTGGCCGGGAAGAACATGCACTCGATGGAACCGGCCAGGTCCTCCACCGTGGCGATGGCCCAGGCGTTGCCCTGCTTGGTCATCTTGCGCTGGAGGCCCGAGATGATGCCGCCGATGGTGACGATCGCACCGTCGCTGTGCTCGCCCCCGGTCAGCTGCGAGATCGCCGCGTCCGACTTGTCGCTCAGGACGTGCTCGATGCCGAAGAGCGGGTGGTCGGAGACGTAGAGCCCGAGCATCTCGCGCTCCTGGGCCAGCAGGTAGGACTTCTCCCACTCGATGTCGGAGAACTCCACGTCGAGCCCGAAGCCCGGCTCGTCGCTGTCCTCCTCGCCGCCGCCGAAGAGGTCAAACTGCCCCTCGGCCTCCTTGCGCTTGACCTGCACCACGTTGTCGATCATGGACTCGTGGTGGGCGACGAGCCCCTTGCGGGTGTGGCCCATCTCGTCGAAGGCGCCGGCCTTGATGAGCGATTCCACGGTCCGCTTGTTGCAGACGACCGCCTCGACCTTGTCCAGGAAGTCGGGGAAGGTGCTGTACTTCCCCTTCGTCTTGCGGCACCGGATGATCGAGTCCACGACGTTCTGCCCGACGTTGCGGACGGCCGTCAGCCCGAAGAGGATGACGTCGTCGCCCTGCGCGGCGAAGTTGGACTCCGACTCGTTGACGTTCGGCGGGAGCACCTTGATGCCCATGCGCCGGCACTCGTTGAGGTAGACCGCGGACTTGTCCTTGTCGTCCTTGACCGAGGTCAGCAGGGCGGCCATGTACTCGGCGGGGTAGTTCGCCTTGAGGTAGGCGGTCCAGTAGGTGACCAGGCCGTACGCGGAGGAGTGCGCCTTGTTGAACGCGTACCCGGCGAACGGGACCAGCACGTCCCACAGCGCCTTGATCGCCGCGTCCGAGAACCCCTTCTTCTTGGCGCCGGCCTCGAAGAGCACGAAGTTCTTCGCCAGCTCCTCGGGCTTCTTCTTGCCCATCACGCGGCGCAGGATGTCGGCCTCGCCGAGCGAGTAGCCGGCGACGATCTGGGCGGCCTTCTGCACCTGCTCCTGGTACACGATCAGGCCGTAGGTGAGGCCGAGGACCTCCTTGAGGGGCTCCTCGAGCTCCGGGTGGATCGGGGTGATCTCCTGGCGGCCGTTCTTGCGCTCGGCGTAGTTCGTGTGCGAGTTCATGCCCATAGGGCCCGGCCGGTAGAGGGCCGAGACGGCGGAAATGTCCTCGAAGTTGTCGGGCTGCATCTGGCGCAGCAGGGAGCGCATCGGGCCGCCGTCGAACTGGAACACGCCGAGCGTGTCACCGCGGCAGAGCAGTTCGTACGTCTTGGGGTCGTCCAGCGGGAGGGCGAGCATCTCCAGGTCGATGCCCTTGTTGGACTTCACCATCTTGATGGCGTCGTCCATGATCGTCAGGTTGCGCAGCCCCAGGAAGTCCATCTTCAGCAGGCCGAGCGACTCGCACTGCGGGTAGTCCCACTGCGTGATGGTGACGCCGTCGGTGTGCCGCACCCAGACCGGGGCGTGGTCGACGATCGGCTCGCTGGACATGATGACGCCGGCGGCGTGCACACCCATCTGTCGGACCAGGCCCTCGACGCCCTTCGCGGTGTCGATGACCTTCTTGACGTCCGGCTCGCTCTCGTACATCCCCCGGATCTCGCCCGCCTCGCTGTAGCGCGGGTGCTTGGGGTCGGTGATGCCGTTGAGGTCGATGCCCTTGCCGAGGACGTCGGCGGGCATGGCCTTGGTGAGCCGGTCGCCCATGGCGTACGGGTAGCCGAGGACGCGGGCCGAGTCCTTGATCGCGTTCTTGGCCTTGATCTTGCCGTAGGTGCCGATCATGGCGACCTTGTCGGCGCCGTACTTCTCCGTCACGTACCGGATCACCTCGACGCGCCTGCGCTCGTCGAAGTCGATGTCGACGTCGGGCATGGAGACGCGCTCGGGGTTGAGGAAGCGCTCGAAGATCAGTCCGTGCTCGATCGGGTCGAGGTCGGTGATGCCCATGGCGTACGAGACGATCGAGCCGGCCGCGGAGCCTCGGCCGGGGCCGACGGCGATGCCGTTGTTCTTGGCCCACATGATGAAGTCGGCGACGACCAGGAAGTACCCCGGGAACCCCATCTGGATGATGATGTCCATCTCGTACTCGACCTGCTTCTGCCGGTCCTCGGGGACGCCGTTCGGGAAACGGCGGTTCATCCCGACCCGGACCTCCTCCTGGAACCAGGTGATCTCCGTGTAGCCCTCGGGGATGTCGAACTTCGGCATCAGGTCGCGCTTCTCGAACATCCCGGTGGTGTCGATCTGCTGGGCGACCAGGAGGGTGTTGGCGCAGCCCTCCTGCCAGGCGTCGGAGGAGTCGACGCCGTACATCTCGTCCGTGGTCTTGAGGTAGTAGCCGGTGCCGTCGAAGCGGAAGCGGTCCGGGTCGGAGAGGTTCTTGCCGGTCTGGATGCACAGCAGGGCGTCGTGCGCGGTCGCCTCGGAGGCGTACGTGTAGTGCGAGTCGTTCGTGACGAGCGGCGGGATGCCGAGCTTCTTGCCGATCTCCAGGAGCCCGTCGCGGACCCGGCGCTCGATCTCGATGCCGTGGTCCATCAGCTCCAGGAAGTAGCGGCCCTCACCGAAGATGTCCTTGTAGTCGGAGGCCGCCTGGACCGCCTCGTCGAACTGGCCGAGCCGCAGCCGTGTCTGGACCTCGCCGGAGGGGCAGCCGGTGGACGCGATCAGGCCCTCGGACCACTGCGCGATGGTCTCCTTGTCCATGCGCGGCCACTTCTGGAGCCAGCCCTCGGCGTAGGCGTCCGACGACAGCTTGAAGAGGTTGTGCAGCCCCTTCGCGTTCGCCGCCCAGATCGTCTTGTGGGTGTAACCACCCGAACCGGAGACGTCGTCGCGCTTCTGGTGCGGCTGTCCCCACTGGATCTTCCGCTTGTGCTTGCGCGACTCGGGCGCGACGTACGCCTCGATGCCGATGATCGGCGTCACGTCCGCCTTCTGCGCCGAGTGGAAGAAGTCGTACGCCCCGTGCAGGTTGCCGTGGTCCGTCATCGCGATGTGCGACATGCCCATGTCGTTGCACGCGTTGAACATGTCCTTGAGCCGCGCGGCACCGTCCAGGAGCGAGTACTGGGTGTGGACGTGAAGGTGCGTGAAGGGCGGCTTGGTCACGGCGCTGTGCCTCCGGAGAAATGGGGACGACGGGGCTGGGGGTGTCTGGGGGGACAGCGTGGAAGTCTACGTCTCCGAGGAGGCGAACGGCGGGCACTCCTGGATACGGTCGCGCGGGGGAAGGGCACCGCCACCCGCCCCTTTTGTCATGTACTTCGTCACGCGGGCCCGGCACCGGGAGGCAGGCCGGAATCCGGGGCTTCAGGACTCGCTTACAGGTTCGCATGCGACACTCCTGGGCGATGGACATATCCGGGACGCAGCTCAGAGCGGTACGCGCGGCGCTTTTCACCGCGCTCGTCGTCACGCTCTCCGCCGCCTCCCACGTGCTGCTCTCGCAGGTCCCGCTGCCGCTGGTCCCCGTCGCCGTGCTGGCCGGCGTCGTCTTCGCCGCCGCCTACGCCCTGGCCGGGCGGCAGCGCGGCTTCGGGGCGATCGCCGGGCTGCTGGTTCCGCTGGAGCTGGCCGCCGACACGTTCTTCACCACCGGCCAGCACCTCTGCTACGGAGCGGCGGGCGGCCCGATAGCCGGACCGCTGCGCTCGGTGGGCGTCGATGTCCTGTGCGGCGGCGGTGACGTCGGCCCCGGCGCCTCGCACCTCGGCGACGTCGGCACCCCGCTGGCCTCGGTGACGACCGGCGGCCAGGGCGCCGCCGCCCTGCTCGCCTCCCCCGGCCCGCTGGTCCCGTGGCTGCTGCTGGCCGCCCATGTGACGGTCGGGCTGCTCGCCGCCGCCTGGCTGCACCGCGGTGAGCTGGCGCTCGCCGGGCTGGTCGGCGCGTGCGCGCTGCTGGCGTTCCGGCCGCTGCTGACCGCGGTGGCCGTGGTGGGCACCGCCCGGCGCCTGACCCCCCGCTCGGCACGGCCCGCGCCCCGGGGCCCGCACCCGCTCGCGCCCGCCCGCCTCCTCGTGCACTCCGTGGGACGGAGGGGTCCGCCGCTCGGCGCCTGTGCCGCCTGAGCACCGCGACCCCGTACCGCAGACCACCCACCCCACGGAGAAGACACCCCCATGAGCAACCGCAACAGCCAGGCCAACAAGTCCGCCGCCCGCGAGCGGCTGCGCGCCGAACGCGAGCGCCAGGCGAAGAAGGACAAGGCCCGCCGGCAGATAGTCGTCGCCGTCTCGGTCGTCGCCGGCCTCGCCGTCGTCGCCGGCATCAGCTACGCCGTGATGGAGATGAACAAGCCGTCCCACTGGGAGTCCGTCAAGGACGAGAAGACGGTGGCCGCGCCCAAGAACACCACGGGCGAGAACGGCACCACCGTCGTCATCGGCAAGGACAGCGCGAAGAAGACCCTGAAGGTCTACGAGGACTCCCGCTGCCCGATCTGCGCCTCCTTCGAGCAGACCGTCGGCCCGGCCCTCGCCAAGGACGTCGAGGACGGCAAGTACAAGATCCAGTACATCGGTGCCACGTTCATCGACGGCGACAGCCTCGGCCGGGGCGTCATCGGCAACCGCGGCGAGGGCTCCAAGAACGCCCTGAGCGCGCTCGGCGCTGCCCTGAACGTCAGCCAGGACGCCTTCCTGAAGTACAAGAGCGCCCTCTACTCCGCCGAGTTCCACCCCGAGGAGTCCGACGACAAGTTCAAGGACGACAGCTACCTGATCAAGATCGCCGACTCGGTGGACGCCCTCAAGGGCAACAAGACCTTCCAGAACGCCGTCAAGGACGGCACCTACGACGCGTGGGCCCTGAAGATGTCCGAGACGTTCGACAAGAACAAGGACGACGTGACCGGCACGCCCTCGCTCGTCATGGACGGCAAGAAGCTCACCGAGGAAGGCAGCGACAACGCGCCGATGAGCGTGGAGTCCTTCAACAAGGCGATCACTGCCGCCCTGAAGGACTGATCCGCCCCGCACCTCCCGAAGGGCTCCGCGCGGCCGCCGCGCGGAGCCCTTCGCGCGTCACAGCGTGGCGAGGAACCCGATCGCGACCTTCCAGGCCAGCTCCGCCGCCGCCTGGTCAAAGTCCGGCAGCTCCGCGTCGGTGAACAGGTGCCCGGCGCCCGGGTAGCGGTAGACCTCGACGTCCGCCCCGGTGCGCTGCATCTCCAGGTACCACGAGTTCAGCCAGTCGTGCGTCTCGTACGGGTCCGGGTCGGCGACGTGCAGCTGTACGGGCAGCTCGTCCACGGAGGCGTTCTCGGCGATGTCCGACGTGCCGTGGAAGAGCAGCAGCCCGCGCGCCTTCGCGTCACCGAGGGCCAGCGTCTGCGCGACCGAGGCGCCGAGCGAGAAACCGGCGTACACCAGGCCCTGGTCGGAGTAGGGCGCGGCGGCCAGCACGGCCCGCTTCAGCAGCTCCTCCTTGCCGGTCTCCTCCCGGAACGCTTCCGCTTCCTCCACCGATTCGAAGGTGTGGCCCTCGAAGAGATCGGGCACGCGCACCTCGTGCCCGGCGGCGCGCAGCCGGTCGGCTGCCGCGTGGACCGCAGGGCGCAGTCCGTACATCGAGTGGAAAAGCATGATGTTCATGAGGCCCATGGTGCCAGTTGCGTTCGAAGGGATGGAGAGCGACAGCATGGAAAACGTTCTGCGGCCGCTGATCGTCCTCGGCGGTTCGATCGTGATCACGGTGGCGGCGGGCTGGCTGCTCGACCGGCTGCTCAGGCGCGCCGACGCCCGGCACCACGAGACCCCGCTGTGGGGTCTGCTGCGGCGCTGCCGGATACCGTTCCAGCTGGTCATGTGCGCGGCGCTGCTGCGCGGCACGTACGCCCACACCGGGCTCGGCGCGGTCAAGGACCACCGGGTGGGCATCGGCCGGCTGCTGACGCTGGTGCTGATCGGCGCGTCCGCCTGGCTGGTGGTACGGATCGCCGTCGCGGTGGTGGACTCGGTGTACGCGCGCTACGCGACGGCCCACAACCGGGACGCGGCCCGGGTGCGCCGGGTGCGCACGCAGGTGACGCTGATCCAGCGGGTGGTCGTCGCGGTGGTGGCGACCGTCGCGGTGGCCGCGATGCTGCTGACGTTCCCCGCGATGCAGACGGTCGGTACCTCGATGCTGGCCTCGGCCGGCCTCCTCGGCATCGTCGCCGGTGTCGCCGCCCAGTCCACGCTCGGCAACCTCTTCGCCGGCCTGCAGATCGCCTTCGGCGACATGGTGCGGATCGGGGACACGGTGGTGGTGGACGAGGAATGGGGCACCATCGAGGAGATCACGCTGACCTTCCTCGCCGTGCGGACGTGGGACGAGCGGCGGATCACGATGCCGGTCTCGTACTTCACGGGCAGGCCGTTCGAGAACTGGTCGCGCGGCGGTGTGCAGATGACCGGGGCGGTGTTCTTCCACCTCGACCACGCGGCGCCCATCGAGGCGATGCGCGACCAGCTGCGGGACATCCTCGGCGAGTGCGCCGCGTGGGACGGCCGGGACTGGTCGCTCGCGGTCACGGACACCACGCCCACCACGATCCAGGTGCGCGCGGTGGTCACGGCTAAGGACTCGGGCGACCTCTGGACGGCGCGCTGCGTGGTCCGCGAGCAGCTGATCGGCTGGCTGCGCGACCACCACCCGTACGCGCTGCCGCGGGTGGCGACGGCCCCCGCGGCGCTCCCGCCCGGTGACACGTGGCCGTCCGTGAACGGCCGGGCCGAGAAGCCCGCGAGCTGGGCCAAGGCCCCGCGCACGGGACGCGGCTGACCCGCCCGCGCCGAGCGGCGGGATCAGCGCAGGCTGCGTACGTCCAGCTGCCGCAGTACCCGGTCGACGATCTCGGGGTCCGCGCCGGGCTCGCTGCGGGCGGAGAGCACCGCGTGGCGGGCGGCCGACATCATCTCGCGCTGGATGCGGCTGACCGCCTTGAAGCGTTCGGCGCGTGTCGCGTAGGCGTCGCGCCGCTCCTCGTCGACCATGTCGGGGCTGATCCTCGCGCCCACGTCGTAGGCGAGCCGGTGCAGCCGCTCGGTCACCTCCTCGGGGAAGTCCTCGGTCTCCTCGATCTCCTTGAGCCGCTGCCTGGCCGCCTTGGCCGCCCGGATCGCGAGGTCCTTCTCCAGGGCCGCCTCGGCGTCCGTGTCCGTGCGCACGCCCAGTCGGCGCACCAGCCACGGCAGCGTCAGGCCCTGGAAGACCAGGGTCACCATGATCACGGCGAAGGCGATGAAGACGATCTCGTCGCGGCCGGGGAAGGGCTTGCCGTCGTCCGTCTCCAGCGGGATCGCGAGCGCCAGGGCGACCGAGGCCACCCCGCGCATCCCGGCCCACCACATGACCACCGTCTCGCGCCAGCTGGTGGGGATCTCCTCGCTGACGTCCCGCCGGGTGTGCAGCCTCTTGGCCAGCCAGGTCGCCGGCAGCAGGTACAGCAGCCGTACGCCGACGACGACCGCGATGACGACGAGGCCCCAGCCGGCCATCCGCAGCTCGTGTCCGTGGGCCGTACCGAACACGTTGTGCAGTTCCAGGCCGATCAGCCCGAAGGCGACGCCGGTGACGAGGGTGTCGACGATGTTCCAGAAGGTGCGCCCGGTGAGCCGCCCGAGAACGTCGTCGGCGTCCGCGGTGTGCTCGGCGAGGAAGAGCGCGGTGGTCAGGACGGCGAGCACGCCGGAGCCCATCAGCTCCTCGGAGAGCACGTAGCTGACGAACGGCACCAGCAGGGTCAGGCCGACCTGGAGGGTGGCGTCACCGAGCAGCCCCATGAGCTTGATGGTGAGCCAGCCGAGCGCGACGCCCACCACGACGGCGACGACGGCGGACAGGATCAGCAGGCCGAACGCCTCGGGCAGCGAGAAGGTGCCGCTGACCGCCGCCGCGATGGCCACGTGGTACAGCACGATCGCGGTGACGTCGTTGAAGAGGCCCTCGCCCTCCAGGATGGAGACGAGCCGGCGGGGCAGCCCGACCGAGCCCGCGACGGCGGTGGCGGCGACCGGGTCGGGCGGTGCGACGAGCGCGCCGAGCGCGACGGCGGCGGCGATCGGCAGCCCGGGCACGATCGCGTTGGCCACCGCGGCGACGGCCGCCGTCGTCAGGAAGACCAGCGCGACGGCCAGCAGGAAGATGGGCCGCTTGTTGGCGGCGAACTGCCGCCAGGAGGTGCGCTGCACGGAGGCGTAGAGCAGCGGGGGCAGCAGCGCGGGGAGGATGATCTCCGGCGGGATGTCCACGTTCGGCACGAAGCTGGCGAAGGCCATCAGAACGCCCAGCAGCGTCATCAGCACCGGTGCGGGCAGTTTGAGACGGTCCCCGAGCGGAACCGTGACCACGGCTCCGAGCAGCAGCAGGAGCAGCAGGGTCATCTGGTCCACGGGGTGCCTTCCGAAGCGCTCCGGCCGGGCCCGGTCTCCGCTCGGCCGTTGCCCCTCACCCTGCCATGTGCCCCGTCCGCACCGGGTTCAGGGGGTGCGGCGGGGCGTCAGATCGTCCGGCGCATCGCCCGGTGCGGGATGCCCGCGTCGGGGAACTCGGGGCCGTACGCCACGTAACCGAGGCGCTCGTAGAAGCGGAGCGCGTGCGTCTGGGCGTGCAGGTCGACGGCGGCCAGGCCGTTGTCCCGGGCCGCGTCCTCTATGGCCCGCACCAGCGCCGCGCCGACGCCGAGGCCGCGCGCGTCCTTGCTCACCGCGAGCCGGCCCAGCGAGCCGACCGCCGGGTCCCCGCCGGTCTTCGCCGCGGCGGCCGGGCCGTGCAGCAGCCGCCCGGTGCCGAGCGCGGTGCCGTCGGCCGCGACCGCGATCACGTGCACCGCGTCCGCGTCGTAGGCGTCGTACTCGATCTCCTCGGGCACGTTCTGCTCACCGACGAAGACGTCCTTGCGGAGCTGGAAGCACGCGGCGCGGTCCTGCTCGCCGGTGACGGTACGCGTGACGTACCAAGGGGGCCTGGGGGTCATTCGCTCTCCGCCGCGATGCGGTCCAGTGCCTGCTGGAGGTCGTCCGGGTAGGAACTGGTGAACTCGACCCAGCGGCCGTCCGAGGGGTGCTCGAAGCCCAGCTTGACCGCGTGCAGCCACTGCCGGGTCAGCCCGAGGCGCTTGGCCATGGTCGGGTCGGCGCCGTAGGTGAGGTCACCGACGCAGGGGTGCCGGTGGGCGGACATGTGCACCCGGATCTGGTGGGTGCGGCCGGTCTCCAGCTTGATGTCCAGGAGGCTGGCGGCCCGGTACGCCTCGATCAGGTCGTAGTGCGTCACCGAGGGCTTGCCGTCCGCGACGACCGCCCACTTGTAGTCGTGGTTGGGGTGGCGGCCGATGGGCGCGTCGATGGTGCCGCTCATCGGGTCCGGGTGGCCCTGGACCAGCGCGTTGTACTTCTTCTCGACGACCCGGTCGCGGAACTGGGCCTTCAGCAGGGTGTAGGCGCGCTCCGACTTGGCGACGACCATCAGCCCGGAGGTCCCGACGTCGAGGCGGTGGACGATGCCCTGGCGCTCGGCGGCGCCCGAGGTCGAGATCCGGTACCCGGCCGCGGCGAGGCCCCCGATGACGGTGGTCCCGGTCCAGCCGGGGCTGGGGTGCGCGGCGACGCCGACCGGCTTCACGATCACGACGATGTCGTCGTCGTCGTGCACGATCTCCATGCCCTCGACGGGCTCGGCGACGACCTGCACGGGCGCGGGGGCCTGCGGCATCTCCACTTCGAGCCAGGCGCCGCCGTGCACCCGCTCGGACTTCCCGACCACCGAGCCGTCCACCTGCACCTTCCCGGCGGCGGCCAGATCGGCGGCCTTGGTGCGGGAGAAACCGAACATCCGGGAGATGGCGGCGTCGACGCGCTCGCCTTCCAGGCCATCGGGGACGGGCAGGGTGCGGACCTCGGGTTGCGTACTCACCTGTCGAGTATGCCTTGCCCTTACTAGTCCTTGTGCACGGTGCCGTCGGGGTCCAGGCCCCTGAAGGAGAGGAGGACGATCAGGATGCCGCCGCAGACGATCGCGGAGTCGGCGAGGTTGAAGACGGCGAAGTGGGCCGGGGCGATGAAGTCCACCACCGCGCCCTCGAACACGCCGGGCGCGCGGAAGATGCGGTCGGTGAGGTTGCCGAGCGCCCCGCCGAGCAGCAGGCCGAGCGCGATGGCCCACGGCAGGCTGTACAGCTTTCGCGCGAGCCGCGCGATCACCACGATGACGGTCGCCGCGATGACGGTGAAGATGATCGTGAAAGCCTCACCGAAGCCGAACGCGGCTCCCGCGTTGCGGAGCGCGTCGAGCTTGAGCCAGTCACCGAGGAGCTCGACCGGCTCCTGGTGCTCCAGCTTCGCCACGACGAGCATCTTGCTGCCGAGGTCGAGCAGGTAGGCGACGACGGCGACGCAGAAGAGCAGGATGATCCGACGCCGGCGGGTGGCCGGCGACCGGTCGACCGCCGCCTCCGCCTCCGCGTCGACGTCGGCCGCGGTCGCGCCGGTGTCCTGCCCGTCCGGCGTGACGGCCTCCGGAGAAGCAGCCTCCGGGGAGGCGGCCTCGCCACCGCGCTCCGGCTCGGCCCCTTCGCCGCTCTCAGCCCCGGTGATGTCCGGCGTACCGATGATGCGCTCCGCCTCTGCCACGTGAGTCCCTCAACCTAGTTCCCGACTGACGACGAGGGTACGACACGCGGGCGCGGATCAGCCTCGCCGCTCCTGCTTCTGTTTGTCCTCGACGCAGAGGGTCGCCCGGGGGAACGCCTGCATCCGCGCCTTGCCGATCGGGTTGCCGCAGATCTCGCAGAGCCCGTACGTGCCGGCCTCCAGCCGGGCCAGGGCGCGCTCGGTCTGGTCCAGCATCTCCTGGGCGTTGGCGGCGAGCTGCATCTCGTGCTCGCGGGTGATGTTCTTGGTGCCGGTGTCGGCCTCGTCGTCGCCCGCCCCGTCGCCGGAGTCCCGCATCAGCCCGGCCAGCGCCAGACCGGAGGCCTCCAGCTCGCTGCGCAGCCGGGTGACCTCGCCGGTCAGCTCGCTGCGCGCGGCCGAGACCTCCTCCGGCGTCCAGGGGTCCTCGCCGGGCCGTACGGCCAGCTCCCCGGGCGCCGTGGCGATCCGGGCCGGCGGCACGGGTGCCGCGCTCCCGCCTGCGGTCCGGGTACTGGCCGCGCTCTTCTTGGCTACCACCGTGTGGGCTCCCGTCTGCTCGGCGGCCTCTGCCGCCCCCGTGGTCTTCGAACCCTCCCCCGCCGGAGGCCCGGACGAGGTCTTCTTGGCTGCGGCTTTCCCGGCGTCCTTCTTCGCGGGCGCCTTCTTGGCGGGCGCCTTCTTCGCCGCGGCCTCCTTGGCGGGCGCCTTCTCGGCCGCCGCCGTCTTCCGTGCGACTGCCTTCTTCTCCACCATGGCCGCGGCCCCTTCACGCAGTGTGATCTTGCTCGCGAGTCGTGCTGGGACGATAAGTCGACCCCAGCCCCGCGGCAACGGGGCACGCCGCCGCATCGCCCCTCCCCGTGTCCGGATCACCGCGCGCCTCCATCCGTTGTGCCCAGCTCCCCGCCGGGTAATCCGGCTTTCCGCCCCGCGCCCGGCCGCGCCGGAACCCGGTACGGCCCGTCTGGCCATTCGGGTCACGTGGGGGCCGGTCCGGGGGCCGGTCCGTAAACGGGTCGGCCGCCGTCCGCCGGGCCCGTACACTGGGCCCAGCGAGAGGCGTGGATGGGACGAGTAGCGTCGTACGCAGCCAGGAGCGACCCGGGGACGGTGGAAGCCCGGGGGCGAGCGCGTCGTGAAGATCACCCGGAGCCGTCGGAAGAAAGCTCGGGACAGTGGGCTCCGCCCACGGGCCCCAGGGCCAGTAGAACCGGCATCGCACCCCAATGAGGGGGCCCGGGGCGCACGCCCGGGGCCAAGGAGGGTGGTACCGCGGGGACCGGCGTCGGTTCTCGTCCCTCCGACGGAAGTGGAAGACGTCCGCCGGAGGAAGCCCGCACATGACATCGCCGCAGTACCGCCAGGTACCCGCCCAGGTCGACCTGCCCGCGCTGGAGCACGCCGTGCTCGACTTCTGGCGTGAGAACAAGGTCTTCACCAAGACCCTCGACCAGTCCGAGGGCCGCCCCGAGTGGGTGTTCTACGAGGGCCCGCCGACCGCCAACGGCATGCCGGGCGCCCACCACATCGAGGCCCGCGTCTTCAAGGACGTCTTCCCCCGCTTCCGGACCATGCAGGGCTACCACGTGGGCCGCAAGGCCGGCTGGGACTGCCACGGCCTGCCGGTGGAGCTCGCGGTCGAGAAGGAGCTGGGCTTCAACGGCAAGAAGGACATCGAGGCGTACGGGATCGCCGAGTTCAACGCCAAGTGCCGCGAGTCCGTCACCCGGCACACCGACGCCTTCGCCGAGCTCACGACCCGTATGGGCTACTGGGTCGACCTGGACGACGCGTACCGCACGATGGACCCCGAGTACGTCGAGTCCGTGTGGTGGTCGCTGAAGGAGATCTTCAACAAGGGCCTTCTGGTCCGGGACCACCGCGTCGCCCCCTGGTGCCCGCGCTGCGGCACCGGCCTGTCCGACCACGAGCTGGCGCAGGGCTACGAGACGGTCGTCGACCCCTCGGTCTTCGTCCGCTTCCCGCTGACGAGCGGCCCGCTGGCCGGCGAGGCGGCGCTCCTGGTCTGGACGACGACCCCCTGGACCCTCGTCTCCAACACCGCCGTCGCCGCGCACCCGGACGTGACCTACGTCGTCGCGGCGAACGGCGAGGAGAAGCTCGTCGTCGCACAGCCCCTGGTCGAGAAGGCGCTCGGCGAGGGCTGGGAGCTGACCGGCCAGTCGTTCACGGGCCGCGAGATGGAGCGCTGGACGTACGAGCGCCCGTTCGCCCTGGTCGACTTCCCGGCGGAGGCCCACTACATCGTCAACGCCGAGTACGTGACGACCGAGGACGGTACGGGTCTGGTCCACCAGTCCCCCGCCTTCGGCGCCGACGACCTCCAGGTCTGCAAGGCGTACGGGCTGCCGGTGGTGAACCCGGTCCGCCCCGACGGCGCCTTCGAGGAAGACGTGCCGCTGGTGGGCGGGGTCTTCTTCAAGAAGGCCGACGAGGCGCTGACCGAGGACCTGAAAGACCGCGGGCTGCTGTTCCGCCACGTCCCGTACGAGCACAGCTACCCGCACTGCTGGCGCTGCCACACCGCGCTGCTGTACTACGCGCAGCCGTCCTGGTACATCCGCACGACGGCGGTCAAGGAGCGGCTGCTCCAGGAGAACGAGAAGACCAACTGGTTCCCGGACTCGGTCAAGCACGGCCGGTTCGGCGACTGGCTGACCAACAACGTCGACTGGGCGCTGTCCCGCAACCGCTACTGGGGCACCCCGCTGCCGATCTGGCGCTGCGAGGACGGCCACCTCACCTGCGTGGGCTCGCGGGCCGAGCTGAGCGAGCTCACCGGCGCCGACCTCTCCGGCCTGGACCCGCACCGGCCGTTCATCGACGAGATCACGTTCACCTGCTCGCAGGAGAGCTGCCAACTGGAGGCGTACCGCGTCCCGGAGGTCATCGACGCCTGGTACGACTCGGGCTCGATGCCGTTCGCGCAGTGGGGCTACCCGTACAAGAACAAGGAGATCTTCGAGAGCCGCTACCCGGCGCAGTTCATCTCGGAGGCCATCGACCAGACGCGCGGCTGGTTCTACACGCTGATGGCGGTCGGCACCCTGGTCTTCGACAAGTCGTCGTACGAGAACGTGGTCTGCCTGGGCCACATCCTCGCCGAGGACGGCCGCAAGATGTCCAAGCACCTGGGCAACATCCTCCAGCCGATCCCCCTCATGGACCAGCACGGCGCCGACGCGGTCCGCTGGTTCATGGCGGCCGGCGGCTCCCCCTGGGCGGCTCGGCGCGTCGGCCACGGCACGATCCAGGAGGTCGTCCGCAAGACGCTCCTCACGTACTGGAACACGGTCGCCTTCCAGGCCCTGTACGCCCGTACGTCGAACTGGGCGCCCTCGGCCGCCGACCCGGCCCCGGCCGACCGCACGGTCCTGGACCGCTGGCTGCTCAGCGAGCTGAACGCGCTGGTGGACCAGGTCACGCAGGCGCTGGAGGGCTACGACACCCAGCGCGCCGGCAAGCTGCTGTCCGCGTTCGTCGACGACCTGTCCAACTGGTACGTACGCCGCTCCCGCCGCCGCTTCTGGCAGGGCGACAAGGCGGCGCTGCGCACGCTCCACGAGGTCGTCGAGACGGTCACGCGGCTGATGGCCCCGCTGACCCCGTTCATCACCGAGCGGGTCTGGCAGGACCTGGTCGTGCCGGTCGCCCCGGACGCCCCGGAGTCGGTCCACCTGTCCTCCTGGCCGAAGGCGGACCTGGCGGCGATCGACCCCACCCTCTCGACGCAGATGGCGCTGGTGCGCCGCCTGGTGGAGCTGGGCCGGGCCACGCGCGCCGAGTCGGGCGTCAAGACCCGCCAGCCGCTCTCCCGCGCCCTGGTCGCGGCCTCGGGCTTCGAGAACCTCTCCCCCGAGCTGCACGCCCAGATCACGGAGGAGCTGAACGTCTCCTCGCTGGCCTCTCTTTCCACGGGAGGCGGCTCGCTGGTCGACACCACGGCCAAGGCGAACTTCCGGGCGCTGGGCAAGCGCTTCGGCAAGGGCGTCCAGGCGGTGGCCAAGGCCGTGGCGAACGCGGACGCGGCGGCCCTGTCCCTGGCCCTGCGCGAGGGCACGGCGTCCGTGGAGGTCGACGGCGAGCAGGTCACCCTCTCGCCGGACGAGGTGATCATCACGGAGACCCCGCGCGAGGGGTGGTCGGTGGCCTCCGACTCGGGCGCGACGGTCGCGCTTGACCTGGAGATCACCCCGGAGCTGCGACGCGCGGGCCTGGCCCGTGACGCGATCCGGCTGATCCAGGAGGCCCGCAAGAACAGCGGCCTGGACGTGGCGGACCGCATCGCCGTCCGCTGGACCTCCACCTCCCCGGCGACGACCGAGGCCCTGACCGAGCACGCGGCGCTGATCGCGGACGAGGTGCTGGCGCTGGACTACGCGGAGGGCGGGGCGGACGACACGTACGGCACCCCGTTCGAGGACGAGGGCCTGTCCCTGACGTTCCGCCTCCGCAAGACGGAGCGGTAACCCGCAGGACCCCTGGGGCCCGACCGGACAGCAGCTTCCGGCCGGGCCCTTGCTACTGCGTTTCCAGCCACGCCGGCGCTTGAGGAGCGGCGCCCGGGACGAAGCCCCACCACCCAGCCCCTCCGGCACTTGAGGAGCGGCGCCCGGGACGGAGCCCCACCACCCAGCCCCTCCGGCGCTTGAGGAGCGGGGTCCGGGGCGGAGCCCCGGTTTCGGGAAGGGGCGGGTAGGGGACAAGCCCCGCGCAGCGGCCCACCGCTCCCCACACCCCGCCCCGGCCGGGCCCCGCCGTCCCCGGCC
>NZ_SSBK01000015.1 GCF_004795035.1 Streptomyces sp. A0958 | reverse complement strand
CGGTCTCGTAGGACTTTCAAAGGAACCTCCAACCTGCCGAAGCAGGCCGGGGTATCAACATATCTGGCGTTGACTTTTGGCACGCTGTTGAGTTCTCAAGGAACGGACGCTTCCTTTGTACTCACCCTCGCGGGCTTTCCTCCGGGCGCTTCCCTTCGGTCTTGCGTTTCCGACTCTATCAGACTCTTTCGTGTCCGATTCCCGGTCGAAGCGGGCGCTGCTTTTTGCCTTTCGGCGGTTCCAACCTTACCAGACTCTTTTCGTTCCGTTTCCGGTCCGAATTTGAATTCCGGTGGCCGTTGAAGTGGCCTTGCCTTTCGGCTGATTCGACTTTATCAGAAGCATTTCGGCCGACCTAATCGGCTTCAACCTGCTGAGAGTGGAAATCAATGGCTCTGCGGAAATTGATTTTCCGGTGAGAGCGAGACAGATACTAACTGTCGGGCCCGAACCTGTCCAGTTCGAGGCAACCGTTAAAACCTACCTCCCCCACTTCTCCGTGTCAACGGTTTTTTGGGGCGAGGAGGAGACTAGCAGGTCAGCAGAGGCGTATGCACATCAGGCGGCCATCGGCAGCTCGGCACTTCGTTCGATGGCGTCCAGGTCCCCCGCCTCGCCGGCTCGCCCGGCGCGGCCGCCCAGGACACAGACGTACGCGAGGAAGAGCAGCTCGGCGGCTGTTCCCAGGGCGATCCGGGCCCAGGTCGCAAGGCCCGACGGGGTGACAAAGGCTTCGATGACGCCCGCGATGAATCGGACGAGCCCCAGGTCGATGGCCATGCCGATGGCCGCTCGGACCCGTTGTGCCAGGGCCGCACAGCGGGTCCGGGGAGCGGGGTCGATGACCGTCCAGCCGAGGCGCAGGCCGGTGCCGGCGGCGACGAAGACGGCCGTCAGCTCAGCAGGCCGTGCGGAAGGATCAGTCCGAGGAACGTGTCGAGCCGGCCCGCCGAGGACATCAGCCCGATGCCCACCGCCAGGTTCACCACGTTGACGAAGAGAACCCAGATCACCGGGACGCAGAGGAACGCGCCCAGCACCAGGCACATGGCGGCGGATTGCGCGTTGTTCGTCCCGAGCTGGGCCGCGAAGGAGGTCACCGGGTGGCTGGAGTAGTAGGTCTCGTACTCCCCGCCCGGGCTTGTCATGCGGCGGAGGCCGTCCGGAGCGGCGATGGACGCCTGGACCTCCGGATGCGCGCCGATCCACCAGCCCATCAGCGCGGCCAGGAGCGTGGAGAGGACGGCGCTCGGTATCGACCAGTGGCGGGGGCGGTAGACGGCCCCGGGGAATCCCGCCGTGAGGAAGCGCGCGGCGTCGTGCCAGCAGGCGCGGCGGGCACCGGTCACCGTGGCGCGGGTTCGCGCCACCAGCTGCGTGAGCCGCGCGACGGGGAGCGGGTCGGGGGCACTCGACTGGGTCAGGGAGAGGTGCGTGGCCGTGCGCCGGTAGAAGTCGACGAGTTCGTCCGCTTCCGCGCCCGCCAGTCGGCGCCCACGGTGCCGGAGGTGGTCCAGCCGGTCCCACTCGATGCGGCGGGTGTTGACGAAGACATCGAGGTCCATGATCGGCTGCGGCTCCAGGCAGGGTGCGTACCGGTCCGTACAACTGCGGCATTGCGTGTCAGCTTGGCAGGCTGTGGTCCCGCGGGGCAGGGGCCTTCGGTGAGGGGTGGGGCGATGAGTGAGCTCGTGACCGGCGAGGCGGTCGTGCTGGGACTCCGGCCGGCGAAACTACCGAGCCGGGCACTGGCTCTGGCCATCGATCTGATCGCGGTGGGAACCGTGTTCGGTCTGGTGGCGTTCGGCCTCGCCGTCGCCTCCGCCCCGCTGGACGACGCGGCTGTGGCGGCGGTGTCCGTCGCCGTCTTCCTTCTGGTTCCGGTGGGCGGGCCGATCGCGGTCGAGACGCTCAGCCACGGCCGTTCGCTGGGCAAGCTGGCATGCGGGCTGCGGGTCGTACGGGGCGACGGTGGACCCATCCGGTTCCGGCAAGCGCTGGTGCGCGGGGCGATGGGTGCCGTGGAGATCCTGATGACGCTCGGCGTCGTCGCCTCCCTCGCGTCACTGGTGTCGGCGCGTGGCCGGCGGCTCGGGAATGTCTTCGCGGGGACGCTCGTCGTACGGGGAGGGGTGCCGGCGGGTCGGACCGCGGCCGTTCCGCCGCCTCCGCCGTGGCTGCTCGGACGGTTCGCCGGTCTGGATCTGTCGGCGGTTCCGGACGGTCTGTGGCTCGCGGTGCGGCAGTACCTGACGCGGATGCACCAGCTCGATACCGACGTTGGCAGGACCATGGCGGAGCGGCTCGGTGGGGAGGTCGCCGCGCGGACCGGGGTTCCGGCGCCGGCAGGCGTGCCGGCCGCCGCGTACTTGGCTGCCGCGGTGCACGAGTGACAGGTGCGGGATGCCCGCCGGGCGTGGGAGAACGCGGCCCACGACACGATCTGCGGTTCCGCCGGTGCCGGGCCGGTGGGTGTGGCCGGAGGCGTGCCTGCGGGCGGCGACCGGAGCGGCGAGTTGGGCTGCAATCCCGGCCGGGCGGGCTCGGTTGTGCCCCCCTGCTCCCCTTGCTCCCCCTGTCCACCCGGAGATCGCCGCCGGCTGCCCCGTCGGCATGGCGCCTGACGGGGCTGCGGGGCCTGGCGCCGGTACGGCTCACGGTGCCGGCCGAGCCGGTGCCGGCGGGTCGGCCGGGCGGCCCCCAGCCACTGGGTTCGTGCCGCCCGCCTGCCCGGCGGCTCGTGTCATCCGCTCGAACCTACAAAGCTCAACCCGACTTGAGGACAATCCCCGTCCGTGCCGCGGCAATTACCTGATCCTACGGACACGCGGGCCCCAGCGGTCGGAGGGCCGGAGCCCGGCTAACGCTCGGAGGGTGGGGAGTCCAGCTCCTCGAGTTCGATGCCGGGGGCGGACAGAACCACGTCGCCGGCGATGTGAACGGTGTGCCGCTCGCCCGTGTCCAGGGCGCTGACCTGGTATTCGTCCACCTTCAGGGGGCCGTTGTCAGTGGGGTGCGCTTCACTGTTCACCAGGGCCCAGGACTGGTCGAGCGTGCGGGGGGCGAGGACCGGGTCCGTGAAGGTGACGACCCGGACGCGGGTCTCCGGAGAAGCGGGGGTGAGGCGCAGCAGACGAGCGGTCGCGATGAGGAAGGCGGGGGAGGTGCCGTTGAAGGCGTGGGCGCGGACGTTGCCTTCGGTGGCGTGAGTGCCAGTCGGGTCGGTACGGACCCAGGTGAGGCCTTCGAGGGCCGCACCGCGGACCTGCCAGTCGGCGGCATGGAGTTCGAGACGGATGGGGCGGCCGAGTTCATCGAGGGTGAGGTCGACCGATCCCAGGTGACTGCCGGACGGGGCAGTCGTTTGGGAGATGTAGCGCCAGCCGGAAGGGCCGGGCGCGCAGTGGAAGTGTTCTTCGCCGAGGGGGGTGTGGTCGTGGAGATCGTGGAGCGCATATCGGCCGCGGGGCATGGGGTCCTTCGGGTTCCTCAGGTCGTGCGGGTGCGGTACGGCGCAGGCCCCCGACACGGGGGTGCGGGGGCCTGCGTTCGTCGCTGCTGCTGATCAGCCCGGACTGCTGGGTGTCCGGCACTGCTGAATCGCCCCGGGCTGCGGGGTCCGCCGGTGACCGGTCGCCGGCGGACCACCGCGGCACGTGGCGGGATCAGTCAGTACGGAGTCGAGCCGTACGAGGTTCCGTGCGGGATCAGTCCGTACGGGATCGGCCCGTACGAACCAATCCGTACCGCACCAATCCGTACCGGACCAATCCGTGCGGGTCAGTAGCGGTAGTGGTCCGGCTTGTACGGGCCCTCGACCTCGACACCGATGTAGGCGGCCTGCTCCGGGCGGAGCGTCGTCAGCTTGACGCCGAGCGCGTCGAGGTGGAGACGCGCCACCTTCTCGTCCAGGTGCTTGGGCAGCACGTACACGTCCGTCGGGTACTCCGCCGGCTTCGTGAACAGCTCGATCTGGGCCAGCGTCTGGTCCGCGAACGAGTTCGACATCACGAACGACGGATGACCCGTCGCGTTGCCCAGGTTCAGCAGACGGCCCTCGGACAGCACGATCAGGACCTTGCCGTCGGGGAACGTCCACGTGTGGACCTGCGGCTTCACCTCGTCCTTGACGACACCCTCGATCGCGGCCAGCCCCGCCATGTCGATCTCGTTGTCGAAGTGACCGATGTTCCCGACGATCGCCTGGTGCTTCATCCGGGCCATGTCCGAGGCCATGATGATGTCCTTGTTCCCCGTCGTCGTGACGAAGATGTCCGCCTGCTCCACCACGTCGTCCAGCGTGGCGACCTGATAGCCGTCCATCGCCGCCTGCAGCGCGCAGATCGGGTCGATCTCGGTCACGATCACCCGGGCACCCTGACCGCGCAGCGACTCCGCACAGCCCTTGCCCACATCGCCGTAACCGCACACGACCGCCGTCTTGCCACCGATCAGAACATCCGTGGCGCGGTTGATGCCGTCGATCAGCGAATGACGGCAGCCGTACTTGTTGTCGAACTTCGACTTGGTGACCGCGTCATTGACGTTGATCGCCGGGAACAGGAGGGTGCCCTCACGGTGCATCTCGTACAGCCGGTGCACACCCGTCGTGGTCTCCTCCGTGACGCCACGGATCTCGGAGGCCAGCTGCGTCCACTTCTGCGGGGACTCGCCCAGCGTGCGGTTGAGCAGCGTGAGGATCTGCGCGTACTCCTCGCTGTCCGCCGTCGCCGGGTCCGGGGCCGCGCCGACCTTCTCGAACTCGACGCCCTTGTGGACGAGGAGGGTGGCGTCGCCGCCGTCGTCCAGGATCATGTTCGGGCCGCCGGTGGGTGTGTTCGGCCAGGTCAGGGCCTGCTCCGTGCACCACCAGTACTCTTCGAGCGTCTCGCCCTTCCAGGCGAAGACGGGGACGCCGGCGGGGGCGTCCGGGGTGCCGTTCGGGCCGACCGCGATGGCGGCGGCCGCGTGGTCCTGGGTGGAGAAGATGTTGCAGGAGGCCCAGCGGACCTCGGCGCCGAGGGCGACCAGGGTCTCGATCAGCACGGCGGTCTGCACGGTCATGTGCAGCGAGCCGGTGATGCGGGCGCCGGCCAGCGGCTGGGCGGCGGCGTACTCCTTGCGGATCGACATCAGGCCGGGCATCTCGTGCTCGGCGAGGGTGATCTCCTTGCGGCCGAAGACCGCGAGGGAGAGATCGGCGACCTTGAAGTCCTGTCGATTGGCGACCGTCGTCATAACGGGCTGCTCCTCGTTGTGGAGTCGAGGGTGGGTAGGGCGGCTCTGCGGCGGCGGGCACACGAATGCCCGGGCACTCGCAGCGCAGTCCGTCGGAGGCCCTCTCTCCCTCGGCCGGTCCGGCGTACGGACCGATCGACCGCCATCAGCAGCGACGTCTGACACTGCCGTCGAATCTACACCGAACGGCGCAGCCGCTCCCAGTCCGCCGGGGCAAGACCGGGGCGGGAGCGGCTGAACGGGGTATGCGATGGCGTGTCCGGTGCGTGCGATATGTCCGGTACGTGCAGTGCGTGCGGTGCGTGCGGTCAGTGGCTGGATTCCGTCGGGCCCGACGGGGTGGCCGGGTCTGCCGGGCTCGACGGCTCTGACGGGTCCGCCGGGCTGTCGGTGGCCCCGGACTCGGCGGCTCCGGGTTCCGGGGCTTCCGGGCCGGGGGTGGCGGGGGTGCCGCCGCCGGGGGTCTTGGCGGGGTTGGTGCCGGCCGCGGCCGCCGCCTCGTTGTAGATGTCCGGCTCCAGGTAGATCACCCGGGCGATCGGGACGGCCTCGCGGATGCGGGACTCGGCGGCGTTGATGGCGTTGGCGACCTCGCCGGCGGTGTCGTCGTGCTGGACCGCGATCTTGGCGGCGACCAGCAGTTCCTCCGGGCCGAGGTGGAGGGTGCGCATGTGGATGATGCCGGTGACGGTGTCGCCGTCGACGACCGCGGCCTTGATCTTGTCGACCTGGTCGGTGCCGGCGGCCTCGCCGAGCAGCAGGGACTTGGTCTCGGCGGCCAGGACGATGGCGATGGCGATCAGCAGGAGGCCGATGCACAGGGTGCCGATGCCGTCCCACACGCCGTTGCCGGTGCCGAGCGCCAGACCGACGCCGGCGAGGGCGAGGACCAGACCGATGAGCGCGCCGAAGTCCTCCAGCAGCACGATGGGCAGTTCCGGGGCCTTCGCACGGCGGATGAAGTCCGTCCAGCTGAGCGAGCCGCGAGTCTGGTTGGACTCCTTGATCGCCGTACGGAAGGAGAAGCCCTCGGCGATGATCGCGAAGACCAGCACGCCGACCGGCCAGTACCAGGCCTCGACCTCGTGGGGGTGCTTGATCTTCTCGTAGCCCTCGTACACCGCGAACATGCCGCCGACGGAGAACAGGACGATGGAGACGAGGAAGGCGTAGATGTAGCGCTCGCGGCCGTACCCGAAGGGGTGCTGGGGGGTGGCCTCGCGCTGCGCCTTCTTGCCGCCGAGGAGCAGCAGCCCCTGGTTGCCGGAGTCGGCGAGCGAGTGGACGCTCTCCGCGAGCATCGACGACGAACCGCTGAACAGGAACGCGACGAATTTGGCCACTGCGATCGCGAGGTTGGCGCCGAGTGCCGCCACGATCGCCTTGGTTCCGCCTGAAGCACTCATGGGTGCCTGGTGTCCCTTCCTCGGTGCTGCGGCTCCGGCGGCCGCGGTACGGCGGCACATTGTTGCAGCCGCCGCCGCGGACGGTACGTCAGGCCACCACTGTGGCCCGGAACAGCGTGCCCGTCCCGGTCACCCGGACCGGCTCGCCCGCCGGTACGAAGACCGACTCGCCGGGGCCGAGAGCGAGGTCACCGGCGCTCGGGGCGCCCGCCGTGCAGAGCAGGATCTGGGGCGTGGGCGCGGTCAGTTCGACGGGGGCGGCACCGGCCGACAGGTCGAAGCGCGAGAGGCGGAACTCGTCGACCGGCGTCTCGTACACCTCCTCGCCCGAGGGGGACGCCTCGGGGCGCAGGATTCCCGGGTCGGTCGCCTCGAAGCGGACGATGCGCAGGAGTTCGGGGACATCGATGTGCTTGGGCGTCAGGCCGCAGCGCAGCACGTTGTCGGAGTTGGCCATGATCTCGACGCCCAGTCCGTCGAGGTACGCGTGCGGGACGCCGGCGCCGAGGAACAGGGCATCGCCGGGCTGGAGCCGCACGTAGTTGAGCAGCATGGCCGCGATGACGCCGGCGTCGCCCGGGAAGTGGTGGGCGATGCGGGCGTACGGGGCGTAGGCGCCACCGAGCCGTTCCGCGGCGGCTGCGGCGGCGGCCACCGTTTCGGCCATCTCCTCCGGGTCCGCGGTGAGGATCGCCGTCAGCACCTCGCGCAGGGCACCCTCTTCGGGCTGGGCGCGCAGCAGATCGGCGTACGGCTTGAGGGAGTCGACGCCCAGACCCTCCATCGCCTCGGCCGCCTCCAGGGGTCGGCGGAATCCGCACAGGCCGTCGAAGTCGGTGAGGGCGCAGATCAGTTCGGGCTTGTGGTTGGCGTCCTTGTACGTGCGGTGGGGGGCGTCGATCGGGACGGACCGGCGCTCCTCGTCCTCGTACCCCGCCCGCGCCTGGTCCAGGTTCGGGTGGACCTGGAGGGAGAGGGGGGCGCCCGCGGCGAGCAGCTTGAGCAGGAAGGGGAGGCGCGGGCCGAACTTCTCCACGGTGGCCGCGCCGAGTTCGCCGACCGGGTCGGCGGCGATGACGTCGGTGAGGGCCTGTTCGGCGGGAGCCGATGCGGTGGGGGCCGATGCGGTGGGGGCGGTGTCGGTGCGGGCTGTGGTGCGGGTTGTCCGGGAGGGGGCTCCGGGGTGGGCGCCCATCCACATCTCCGCCTGCGGCTCGCCGGTGGGGGCGACGCCGAGCAGGGCGGGGATCGCGGTGGTCGAGCCCCAGGCGTACGGGCGCACGGTGTTGGAGAGCCGGTCCATGGAGTTTGTCCTTGTGCGTTGCGTTGCGTTGCGTTGTCTTGATGTGGGGGGCCGGGTGTTACTAGAGCTTTACGGCGGGCGGGGCGCCGTTGTGCGTTTCAGGCGCCGGCCGTGGAGGCGAGGGACAGGTAGACGGCGGCGAAGTCGGTGACGGCGAGCAGTTCGGCAAGGGTTTCGAGCGTGCTGCCCTCTTCCGGTTCGAGCTCGCTGATCGCCGTGTCGTGGCCCAGGGCCAGTTCGCGGGCCGCGGGGGCGGCGCTGAGGCCGCCGGTGGGGCGGTCGCGGAGCAGCACCACCCGGGCGTGCAGGGATTCCGACTCCTCGACGCGGTCGCGGAAGAAGTCGTCCGGGTCCGCCCCGGCCGCGAACGCGCCCGCCAGCAGGCCCCCGTGCGCCGGAAGCGCCTCCGGGAGCACGGCGGCGAGGGCCGGGCGGCCCGAGAGCTCCGCCAGGACCGCGGCGAACCGGCGGCCGACCGGGCCGGCCGTGTCGCCCTCCGCCCAGATCAGCGGCAGGCTGTCCGCGAGTTCCGCGGCGAGGGTCTTGGCGGGGTTGCTGTAAGTGGCAATGGCCGGTCCGCAGCGCTCCGCCGTGCGGTCCAGGCGGTCCGCGACGCTCTGCAACGTGTCGGCGGGGGCGGTGACCAGGCCGACGCGGTCGAGCAGCGCGAGCAGCGGGGTGAGCAGGGCCCAGAGCGTGCCGGGGCCGGCGGCCGACGTCTCGGCGTCGTACTCGCCGTGCGGGGCGGATGCCATCGGTACGACGACGCCGTGCACCCCGTGGACCGCCTCCCGCAGCGGGGACCGCAGGGGGGCGACGGCCACGACCGTGCAGCCGCGGCGGTACGCCTGCTCCGCGAGGAGGGCGAGGCCCGGTTCGGAGCCGTCCGCCGTGGCGATGAGCAGCAGGTCGACGGAGCCGGCCCAGCCGGGCAGCGTCCAGCGCAGTGCGCCGGGGGCGGGGGCGACGCCGGTCGGGTGGATACGGGTGACCGGGGCGGAGGCGCCGGCGAGCGCGGCGATCAGGTCCGCGACGCCGGTCGCGGCGGTGCCGGGGCCGGCGACGAGGACGGCGCGCGGGCGGCCCTCCGGGTTCAGCTCGGTGATTCCGGACTCGGCCGCGTGCCGGGCGGCGGTACGGACTCGGGCCCCGGCCTCGGCGGCGCCGCGGAGCAGGCCGCGGCGGTCGGCTCGCGCCAGGGCCTCCGGGGCGTCGAGCAACGACTCGTCGAGCATGGGGACGGTCCTCCGATCACGTGCCGGTCACCGGCTGGTGCGGGTGTGCGGCCGGTTACGCGGGGCGGCGGGCCTCGTCGACGAGGAGTACGGGGATGCCGTCCCGTACCGGGTAGGCCAGGCCGCAGTCCTTGCCGGTGCAGACCAGTTCCGGGCTGTCGGCGGCCGACCTGTCGTCGAGCGGGGAGTGGCAGGCCGGGCAGGCCAGGATCTCCAGGAGGCCGGCTTCGAGCGGCATGGGGTGGTCCCTTCGGGCGGGCGGTGTGTTGGTTCTGGGCGGTGGGGCTGGTGTTGCGGGTGGGGTGGTGTTCGGTGCGCTTGTGGCGAGGTCAGCCTACCGCTGGGGCGCTGGGGGGCGCCTGCGGCGGGCCTTTTCCCCTCCCCGCCCCTTCCCGAAACCGGAGGCTCCGCCCCCGGGCCCCCGCGCCTCAAGCGCCGGCGGGGCTGGAAATGGCCGGTTGGCGCGTCAGGCGGCCGCGGGCCGGATTCGGGGCTCTGCCCCGGACCCCGCTCCTCAAACGCCGGAGGGGCTGGAAATGGCCGGCTCCCCACGAAGGCAGCGGGGCTGGAAATGGCCGGCTCCCCGAGAAGGCGGCGGGGCTGCAGACGGCCGGCTTCCCAAGAAGACGGAGGGGCTGGAAGTGGCCGGCTCCCCACGAAGGCAGCGAGGCTGCAAACCGCCGGCTCCCCACGAAGGCAGCGGGGTCGGAAGTGCGGCCCACCCCACCCCTCGCGCGGAAGGGCCTGCCGGGCAGGAAGGGCCGGAACGGCGGTCTACCCCCGGATCAGGCTCAGTACCTCGTCCCGTACCGCGCGCATCGTTTCCTCGTTCTCCGCCTCCACGTTCAGGCGGAGCAGGGGTTCCGTGTTCGAGGGGCGGAGGTTGAACCACCAGTGGGGGGAGGTGATCGTGAGGCCGTCCAGGGTGTCCGTGGTGATGTGCTCGCGGTCGGCGAAGGCGGCTCGGACCTTGGCGGTGCGGGAGGGCTGGTCGTCGACCGTGGAGTTGATCTCGCCGGAGGCCGCGTAGCGGTCGTACTGGGCCACCAGGGTCGAGAGGGGGGCCTGCCCGCCGCCGAGTGCGGCCAGGACGTGGAGGGCGGCGAGCATGCCCGTGTCGGCGTTCCAGAAGTCGCGGAAGTAGTAGTGCGCCGAGTGCTCGCCGCCGAAGATCGCGCCGTGTGCGGCCATCTCCGCCTTGATGAAGGAGTGGCCCACCCGGGTGCGGACCGGCGTGCCGCCGTGCTCGCGTACGACCTCGGGTACGGAGAGGGAGGTGATCAGGTTGTGGATGACCGTGCCCCGGCCGCCGTTGCGGGCCAGTTCGCGGGCGGCGACCAGGGCCGTGATCGCCGACGGGGAGACGCCCTCGCCCCGCTCGTCCACCACGAAGCAGCGGTCCGCGTCGCCGTCGAAGGCCAGGCCCAGGTCGGCGCCCTCGGCCACGACGCGTGCCTGGAGGTCGGTGATGTTCTTGGGGTCCAGGGGGTTGGCCTCGTGGTTCGGGAAGGTGCCGTCCAGCTCGAAGTACATCGGGACCAGGTCCACGGGCAGCCCCGTGAAGACCGTGGGGACCGTGTGGCCGCCCATGCCGTTGCCCGCGTCCACGACCACCTTCAGCGGGCGGATCGCCGTCAGGTCCACCAGGGAGAGGAGGTGGGCGGCGTAGTCGGTGAGCGTGTCGCGTTCGGTGACCGTGCCCGGGGTGAGCGGCTGGGGGGCGCCGGTGCTCGACCACTCCTCGACCAGGGTGCGGATGTCCGCAAGGCCGGTGTCCTGGCCCACCGGTGCCGCGCCCGCCCGGCACATCTTGATGCCGTTGTACTGCGCCGGGTTGTGCGAGGCGGTGAACATCGCGCCGGGCAGGTCCAGCGCCCCGGAGGCGTAGTACAGCTGGTCCGTCGAGCAGAGACCGATCATCGTGACGTCGGCTCCCCGGCCCGCCGCGCCCCGCGCGAACGCCCCGGACAGGCCCGGGGAGGTCGGGCGCATGTCGTGGCCGACCACGATCGCGTCCGCACCGGTCACCTCGACGAACGCCGCCCCGAACAGTTCGGCCAGCGGCTCGCCCCACTGGTCGGGCACGACTCCGCGCACGTCGTACGCCTTCACGAGCTGCGACAGGTCTGCGGTCACGGGCCGGTCCTCCTGGGGTTTCTTCGGACCGCCAAACTACCCGGCGGCCTGCGACGCCTCAGGAGTCGGGTGAACGCAGTACGCGCAGGTGGCCCCTGCGGGCGACCTCCATGGGGTCGGCGCCGCGCGGACCGCCGCCCCTCGGGCCGTCCCCGCGTTCCTGCGGGCGCGCGGCCTCCCGTACGGCGTTCGCCAGCGCTTCCAGGTCGTCGCCGCTGGGGCGGCTGGGCGCGGAGGGGTCGGATAGCCGGACGACTTCCCAGCCCCGGGGCGCGGTCAGCCGCTCACTGTGCTCGGCACAGAGGTCGTAGCAGTGGGGCTCGGCGTAGGTGGCGAGCGGGCCGAGGACCGCAGTCGAGTCGGCATAGACGTACGTCAGTGTCGCGACGGCAGGGCGGCCGCACGCGGTGCGCGAACAGCGACGTACAGGGCTCACGATGTTGGACGGTACCGCACTCTTGAGCGGGCTGCGACGACCCTCCCCCGGGTCACCCCTCCGTGTCGCACTGTGACCTCCGGCACATACCACCCCGTGGCAACTCCCCTGACCTGCGCGGCGGGAGAGGTCGGGGCCTCTGACGGCAATGATTCCGGTCACCGCTGTGCCGCGAACCTTTCAGAAGGCGAAGGTTCAGCGGTCGGGAGCGGGGCTGGAAACGGGCTGCCGTGTGGCCGGATTGTTCAAGAGCGGACAGGGCGCTCGTTCAAGAGCGGACAGGGCGCCGGGCTCGCGCTCGACCGCCGTCCCGCCGCCCTCGGGAGCGTTAGGCTGCGTCGGTGATGGACAGTCCCGTACCGCCCCTCCCGTCCGAGCCGCGGCCGCGGCGCCGAGACCGACACGGCCGCGGTATGCGCGGGCCCGTCGCCCCGCCGCAGGTACCTCTCTCCACGAGCCGTGCGGACAACTTCCGCGATCTCGTCCAGGACTCCGTCGAGCGGCTGGAGCGGCGCTGGCCGCAGCTGGCCGAGGTCGACTTCGTCGTCCTGGAGGTGCCGGAGACGGCGGAGGAGACCGTTCCGCTGGGCAACGCGCTCTCCGCCGAGAAGGGCCGGCCCGCCCGGATCGCCGTCTACCGGCGCCCCGTCGAGCTCCGCACCAAGAGCCGCGACGAGCGCGCCCTGCTCATTCACGAGATCGTCGTGGAGCAGGTCGCCGAACTGCTCGGCCTCGCCCCCGAGTCCGTCGACCCCCGCTACGGCCAGGAGTGACGACGGGGAACCCCTCGGCCGCCCTCAGTCGTCCAGTACCGACAGGTCCTGTTCGGCGGCCGGTACCTCCACCGTTCCCTTGTCGTCCGGCAGCGTCTGCACCGTGAACATCGGGATGCCGTCCTGCTGCACCGTGAGCGTCCGGGCGGCGTGGACCGGGCCGCCCGACTGGGTCTCGACCGTCAGGGCGTACGTGCCCTTGAGGCCCGCGGGGACGGGCGGGGTGACCGCCAGGGTCGCGCCCGCGGCGACCTTGTACGTCTTGCTGACCGGGGTGCCGCCCCCGCTGCCCGCGGACGCCGTGACCTTGACGGTGCCGGCGGCACCGGGGGCGGTGAGCGAGAGGACCGAGCCCTTGGAGCGGTTGTCGGCAGCGGTGGCCCGCGCGCCGACCGGGCCGGTTGCCGGGATGTAACCGACCTCCTGCTGGTCGCCCTTGCCCCGGATCACCCGCAGCGCGGCCACCACCGGGGTTGCCTTGCCGTCGGCGGGGGCAAGCAGCAGCGAGCCTGCCTCGCCCCGGGTGAGGTCCTTCAGGTCGACCCCTGCGGTCATCTTCGACTTGACGTGCAGTTCCTCGTGGCCGGCCGGGGAGATCGCGCCGGTCTTGCCGAGCAGCTTCAGCTTGAGGTCGGCGTCGTCGTCGCCGGGGGCGAAGACCACCAGGCGTACCGAGGTCGCGTCGGCCGGGATGCCGGGCAGCACCAGCGTGCTCGCCGGTTCGGCGGAGGGGGCGATCCAGTCACTGCCCGTCTTGCTGTCCGCGGCCCTGACCGCAGCGCCGACCCGTCCCGTACGGGTGGTGACGTGGACGGTCACGTCGTCGGCGGCCTTGCTCGTCAGCGTCGAGATCAGGACACGGATGCCGGAGCCGGCCGGGACCGTGATGCCCTCGCCCACATCGGACTTGAGCGAGCCGTCCGGACCGTACAGCTCGATGTCGGCGACGGCGGCGGTGTCGTCCGGGTTGGTGAGGTGGACGTAGTCCTGGCGGGACTTCGCGGTGCTCGCTGCCGGGAACCAGAAGTCGGTGTCGGGCGCGGTGCAGCTGATGCCGAGCAGGCCGCGTCCGTCGCCCGCCTCGATGGTGGTGGTCTGCTGGGCGGTCCAGCCGGGCGCCAGCCGGTCGGTGGCGGTGCCGATGAGTGCGGGCGAGTCCGCGCCCGACGCCTGGCCGGTGGCCGGTTTGCCGGGCTCCTTGAGGGAGACCACGGGCTTGTCCGAGTCCTTGCCCTTCTTGCTCTTCTCCTTGTCCTTCTTGGTGTCCTTGTCGTCGTCCTTGGCGGAGGACAGGAGCTCGGCCTTGCCGCCCGTACCCGCCCCACCGCTCTGACCGACCGGGGTGAAGGCCGTGTACGCGGTCTCCGAGAGGTCGGAGAGGCCGGGCGCCGGGCAGAGCAGGCTGGTCCGCTCGACGGGCAGCCGGGCGGCCGTCCTCGCCTCGGCCGTGCCGCCGCCGTCCGGCACCTTGAGCGCGGCGAACCCGGTGACGGCGGCCAGGGCGACGACCCCGGCGACGAGGGACAGGCTGGTGGACTTCACTCGGACTCGCCTCGGGTCGGCCACGGGTTCTGGCCCGGGGCGGGGTTCTCGGGGTTCTGCGGGTCGTACGGGCGCTGCTCGCCGTACTGCCCGGTCTCGGCGTACTGCCCGGTCCCGGCGTCGTACCGGCCCGGGTCGTACTGCGCCGGATCGTACGGGCCGCCCGCGGCGTACTGGCCGCTCGGGTCGTACTGGCCGTTCGGGTCGTACGGGGCCTGGGCGTCGTACGGGGCTTGAGGGTCGTACGGGGTGCCTTGGTACTGGCCCTGGCCGGTCGCGCCGTACTCGCCCTGCTGCTGCGGATAGCCGTACGGGTCGTAGCCGCCGGCGTCCGGCTGCTGCTGCCCCTCGGCGTACTGGCCGTCCTGGTACTGCGCGTAGCCGGCGTCCTGGTACTGGCCCTGCTGGGTGTCCCACTCGCCGTACTGCTGCTGCGGCACGAAGGCGTCGTCGCCCTCCTGCTGACCGCCCTCGGGGTCCGGGGCCGGGTCGCCGCCCTCCGGGCCCTGCTGGGCGGGTACGTACACCGGCTGCTCGCCGGTCTCCTGGACGGCGTCCGCCTCCGGCTCCTCGCCCTCGGCTCCGGCCTCGCCCTCGGCTCCGGTCGCGGCCTCGCTCTCGGCCAGGGCGGCCGCGCGCAGCCTGCGGGCCCGGCGGCCCTCGCCCGCGACCGGTTCGGCGGCGACCGCCTCGGCCTCCTCGGGCAGGTCGTCGTCGATCTCCCTGCGGCGGCCGGGCAGGGCCATGACCACCAGGACCACGGCGAGCGCGACCTGCGCCCAGATCCACACGGTGTGCGTGAAGGGCGCCTCGAACGTGAGGTCCAGGGTGCCGCCCTCGGCGGGGAGTTCGAAGCCCTGGGCCCAGCCGTCGACGGTCTTGCGGGTCAGCGCCCGTCCGTCGAGCGTGGCCTGCCAGCCGGGGTCGGCGGCGTCGGCGATCCGCAGCACGCGACCGGTGCCGCCCGCCGGGATCTTGGTGTGCGCCTCGACGGGCCGGGAGCCCACCGGAAGCGGCTCGCCGTCGGCGGCGGACGGCATGATCATGATGCGGGCGACCTGGCGGTCCACCCGCCACAGCGCGCTGCCGTCCAGCTGGCTGAGCCGGCTCAGGCCGGGGGTCGCGTCGAGCACCCGGCTCATCTGCTTCGGCGCCCCGTCGCGTACGAGGACGTAGCGGATCGCGAAGCCGCTGAGCTGGCTGCCCTGGTCGGCGCCGGAGCCCGCGACCAGGTTGGCGACGACCTTGTCGAGGTGGCTGTTGCCGCCCTGCGCGTCGACCAGTTCCGCGTCGCCCAGCCGGGCGCCCGAGCCGCGTACGAGGGTGTACGTGACGGAGGCGGGCGACGTGCCGCCGAGGACCAGGGTGCGCGGCTGGTCGCGGGTGCCGCTCTCCTCCGCGACGAAGGCGGGCACCTGGACCGGGTCGCGGCGCTCCAGCGGACCGGCCGCGCCGCCGATCATCCAGCCGGCGGCGGCCAGCACCGGGGCCAGCCCGGCCGCCAGGGCGATCAGCACCGCGACGGGCTGGCGCCAGCCGAAGCTGAGCTCGGCGACCCGGATGCGGGCGCCGTCCGCGCCGACCAGGGCTGCGGCGATGAGCGCGGCACCGTAGACGAGGGTGGCGGGGCCCGCCCAGCCGGAGCCGTTGGCGAGCCCGGCGAACGCCAGGGCCACCAGCGCGGCCACCCAGGCGGTCCGGACGGCGAACTGCCGCTCCCCGCGCAGCAGGGCGGCCAGCGCCGCGAGCACGATGCCCAGGAGCAGGACGCCGCCCGCCGCCTTCGGCCCGCCGGGGCTGATGCCGAGCAGGTCCAGCGCGGAGGCCGAGCCCGTACCGGTCTGGAGTCCCGCTTCCGACAGGAACGCGGACGGGTTGCTCAGGAGCGAGAGCGACCAGGGCGCGAGGACGAGCAGCGGGGTGCCGACGGCGGCGAGGAAGCGGAGCCCGTAGGCCGTGATGTCGCGGCGCCGCAGCACCAGGACGCCGAGGCCGAGGACGACGGCGATCGGCCACACGATGGGGGTGAAGGCCATCGCGAGGGTGAGGAGCAGGGTGTACGCCCAGGTGGCGCGCCAGCTGCCGCGGCTGTCGCCGGTGGCCCGCATGCCGTGCGCGGAGACGGCCGTGCGGGCGATCAGCGGGAGCAGGACGGCCAGTACGGCGGTGCCGAGGCGGCCGGTCGCCAGGGCGCCGGTCGCGGCGGGCAGGAAGGCGTACGCGACGCTCGCCCAGGCCCGCAGCAGCCGGGAGGGCAGCAGCGGCCGGGAGACGAAGTACGCGGTGAGGCCGGCGAGCGGCACCGAGCAGACGAGCAGCAGGGTGAGCGCGAAGCCGGTGGAGCCGAGGAACAGGGCGGACAGGGCCGCGAGCACGGCCAGGTAGGGCGGTGCGGTCTGGGTGCCGCCGGTGCCGACGGTGTGCCAGCCGTCCGCGTACCTGCCCCACAGGTCGGCGACGTCGCCGGGGGCGGGCAGCAGGGCGCCGCCGGCCAGGGCGCCGCCGCCGATGAGACCGCGGCAGGCGACGAGGGAGACCAGGAGGAGGACGGCGAAGAGCACGGGCCCCGGCTTGCGCCCGACCTTCTTCAGCCGGGCGAACTGGTCGATCTCCAGGTAGTCGGCGTCGTCGCCGCCCGGCCCGGACTCGACGGCGCCGTGCCGGGAGCCGCCGGAGTCGGCGTCGGAGTCGCCGCCGAAGTTCCCGGCGACCTGTTCGACGGTCGCGCGGACGGTGGCGCCCGGTGCGGGGAAGAGGCCGCGCAGTTCGGCGGGGTCGATGACGACCTTGCCGCGGTCGCGCCGGGCGGCCAGGATGCGGCCGGGGCGCAGCAGGGTGCTCAGGAGTCCGGTGACCTCGTCGAGGGCCTGGCCGGGCACCTTGCCGACGAGGTAGGCGAGCGTACGCAGCAGGGTGCCGAGCACGAGCCGGAGCAGCACCCAGGGCAGCCGCTTGCCGCGCGCGTTGACGAGCATGGTGTAGACGGCGCCGGCCTTGTCGACGCGGTGCGGGCTGGCGACGTTCCGGCCGGCGCAGTCGATGGGGCGGCGTTCGCGGGCGGATGCCTCGGCGTGCCGCAGGACGGCGTCGGGGGCGACGAGCACCCGGTGGCCGGCCATGTGGGCGCGCCAGCACAGGTCTACGTCGTCGCGCATCAGGGGGAGTCTGCGGTCGAAGCCGCCGAGCTCCTCCCAGACGTCCCGGCGGATGAGCATGCCGGCGGTGGAGACGGACAGGACGGTGCGGACCTGGTCGTGCTGGCCCTGGTCCTGCTCGCGGCGGTCGAGTCCGGTCCAGCGGCGTCCGCTGTTGGCGATGGAGACGCCGACTTCGAGGAGCTGACGGCGGTCGTACCAGCCGCGCAGCTTGGGGCCGACGATCGCGGCGTGCGGGTCGTTGTCCACGACGCGCAGCATCTCGGCGAGTGCGTCGGGCGCGGGCGCGCAGTCGTCGTGGAGCAGCCAGAGCCACTGCACCGGCTCGCCGTGCGGCAGCTCGGGCATCTCGTACGCCTCGTCGTGCCAGGTCCGGGTGACCGGGTCCCAGCCGCTGGGCCGCTTCAGGTAGGGCAGGTCGTCCGGGGTCAGGACGCCGGCCGTGCGGCTCGCCTCGTCGACGGCGGTGCCGAAGCTCGTACGCCGCGCGAGGTGCAGGACCCGGTCGGCGCCGAGCGCCTCGGTGACCAGGCGCGCGGAGTCGTCGGCGCTGCCGGTGTCGGCGGCGACGACGTTCTGTACGGGGCGTTCCTGGCCGAGCAGCCCGGCGAGCGCGTCGGGCAGCCAGCGTGCGCCGTCGTGGGAGACGAGCACGGCGGTGACGACATGCCGGGGGAACTCTGGGGCGGCGGCGGCCGCGTACGGCGCCGTTGATTGGCTGTGCACGGACATCGAGGTACGGGCCCTCCGGCCGGGTCCGGGGGACGTCCCCCCGGGGGCTGCATCGGTGTACACGCGCGCCCTGTCGGGTCGTTGGCGCGTCTCGGACGGGGCCCCACACTAACGGTACGGGTAACCGGGGTGGCGCGGAGCGGCTGACGGAGGGTGCGGCGGGGGCCCCGGCCGGGGGCGGCAGGGCGCGCGGACACCGGTCCCGGGCCGGGGCGGTGGCGCTCCCGCCCCGCACGGCAACGGCCCGCCGCCTGCGGGGGGGGGTGCAGGCGGCGGGCCGTGGCGGGTGGGCCGGGCCGGAGGGGCGGCCGCCCCTCGGGGGCGGCTCCTACTGTGCGTACCGCGGGTGCGGCGTCCTGCGGCGGGTCAGATCGCGGCCTTCTTCAGGCGCCGGCGCTCACGCTCGGAAAGGCCGCCCCAGATGCCGAACCGCTCGTCGTTGGAAAGGGCGTACTCCAGGCACTCGGACCGGACTTCACAGGCGAGGCAGACCTTCTTCGCCTCCCGGGTCGATCCACCCTTCTCGGGGAAGAAGGACTCGGGGTCGGTCTGGGCGCACAGCGCGCGCTCCTGCCAGCCGAGCTCCTCGTCCGCGTCCTCGACCAGCAGTTGCTGGAACAGCTCGGTCATGTGCGCCCCTCGTCCGTCTCTTGCGTCCCCGTGATGCGGCCGTTATCTGATCGGCCGAACGACACGAGTGAAATTACAAGTGTGTAGCTCTGGGGGGTCAAGCCCAGATCTGCTATTGGCCCCGGTATTCACTCTGCGGAACCAAGCGTATGCGGTAAGTGTTCAAATCACCAAAAACCTGACATATGCCATGGGCTCTCTCGCGCCCTCACCCCCCATGGAGACAAACTCCCGGGAGTTCGGACACGTTGCGATTCGATCACTGAAGCGACCAAGATCACATTCGGGTCACGGTGCCGCACCCGTGTTTGGCGGCGCGACTGCTGCGCCACCTGTCCCCGCTCGGCGTCGCACAAACCTTTCTCCGCTCCGAGTAACCGGATGTGGTGAAGCATTGCCGCCAAATCGGGCATTGAGTTGACAGTGGGTGGTTCTCCGGGTCTCCTTGATGTCATGCCAGTGACCTCAGCGATGCACGCCACCCGCGCCCGTGGGTTCCGTAGCGCTGTCCAGGCTCGCTGTTGCTGTTCCAGCTGTCTCAGCTGCTGACGCCGCCCAAGCCGTCGTAGCCCCGCGCTCCGGCTCGGCACCTCTCCTCCCGGGCCCCCGGACCCTCCCGCACGCGCCCCTTCGCGGCTCCGCGGATACCGGTCCCAGGTCCTCGCGACACGCCTCACCGCACCGCCACTCGCACCCCTGCCGAGGAACCACCGCACCCATGAACAGCGACAGCGACCTCCAGATCGCCGGCGACCTCCTTGAAGTCCAGCACCTGCTGCGCCCCGCCCGCGAACACCCCGTCACCGTGGCCGAATTCGTCGGCCTCGCCCGTTCCATCGCCGCCGACCGCTCCCAGTGGGCCCCGCTCGTCCGTTACGACGCCACCACCCGCTGGTACCACCGCCTGCGCGCCGTTCCCCAGGCTCTCGGCTCCGCCGGAGCAGGGGAGGTCCCCCTCGGTTACGAGGTCTGGCTGCTCAGCTGGGTTCCCGGCCAGGGCAGCGGCCTGCACGACCACGGCCCGTCCTCCGGCGTACTGACCGTCCTGGACGGCGAGCTGACCGAGCGTACGGACCGGGGGAAGCGGACGCTGGGCGCCGGGGCCCAACGCGTCTTCGCCCCCGGCTACATCCACGAGGTCGTCAACGCCTCCCTCGAACCGGCCGTCAGCCTCCACGTCTACTACCCGGGCCTGACCGACATGCCGATGCACGCCGCCCAATGCGCCCCCGCGGCCGCCACGGTCTGAGCGGCCCGCGCCCGCCACCGCCCATGTCCTGGGACTCCCACCCGTCGCCCACCACCACCCCGACAAGGACCAGGCTTCGCCTGACAGTCCCACCCGTCGCCCACCACCACCCCGACAAGGACCAGGCTTCGCCTGACAGTCCCACCCGTCGCCCACCACCACCCCGACAAGGACCAGGCTTCGCCTGACAGACTGTTTGCATGCGCATTGTGGTTCTGGCCGGCGGTATCGGTGGTGCTCGTTTCCTGCGTGGCCTCAAGGAGGCCGCTCCCGACGCGGACATCACGGTCATCGGCAACACCGGTGACGACATCCATCTGTTCGGGCTCAAGGTCTGCCCCGACCTCGACACCGTGATGTACACCCTCGGCGGTGGCATCAACGAGGAGCAGGGCTGGGGCCGTACCGACGAGAGCTTCCACGTCAAGGAGGAGCTCGCCGCGTACGGCGTGGGCCCCGAGTGGTTCGGGCTCGGCGACCGGGACTTCGCCACCCATATCGTCCGTACGCAGATGCTCGGCGCGGGCTACCCGCTCAGCGCCGTCACCGAGGCGCTCTGCGCACGCTGGAAGCCTGGCGTGCGGCTGCTGCCCATGTCCGACGACCGCGTCGAGACGCACGTGGCGATCGACGCGGACGGCGAGAGCAGGGCCGTGCACTTCCAGGAGTACTGGGTGAAGCTGCGGGCCTCCGTGCCGGCCCGGGCGATCGTGCCCGTCGGTGCGGAACAGGCGAAGCCGGCGCCGGGCGTCCTGGAGGCGATCGCCGGGGCCGACGTCATCCTCTTCCCGCCGTCCAACCCGGTCGTGTCCGTCGGGACCATCCTCGCCGTGCCCGGCATCCGCGAGGCCATCGCCGAGGCCGGGGTGCCGGTCGTCGGCCTCTCCCCCATCGTCGGTGACGCCCCGGTGCGCGGGATGGCCGACAAGGTCCTCGCGGCCGTGGGCGTCGAGTCGACGGCGGCCGCGGTCGCCCAGCACTACGGGTCCGGGCTCCTCGACGGCTGGCTGGTCGACACCGTCGACGCGGGCGCCGTGGACGAGGTGGAGTCGGCGGGCATCCGCTGCCGCGCCGTGCCGCTGATGATGACCGACGTGGCCACCACCGCCGAGATGGCCCGGCAGGCGCTGGCCCTCGCCGAGGAGGTACGCGCATGAGCGCCACCGCGCCCTCCTACCGCGTGTGGGCCCTGCCCGGGATGCCCGAGGTGCGTGCCGGGGACGACCTCGCGAAGCTGATCGCGGCCACCGAGCCCGGCCTCGCCGACGGCGACGTGCTGCTCGTCACCTCGAAGATCGTCTCCAAGGCGGAGGGCCGGATCGTCGAGGCCACCGACCGGGAGGCTGCGATCGACGCCGAGACGGTACGGGTGGTGGCGCGGCGCGGTCCGCTGCGCATCGTCGAGAACCGGCAGGGCCTGGTCATGGCCGCCGCCGGGGTCGACGCGTCGAACACCCCCGCCGGCACGGTCCTGCTGCTGCCCGAGGACCCCGACGCGTCCGCCCGGACGGTCCGGGAAGGGCTGCGCGCGGCCCTCGGCGTCGAGGTCGGCGTCGTCGTCACGGACACCTTCGGCCGCCCCTGGCGCAACGGGCTGACCGATGTCGCGATCGGCGCGGCCGGGGTGCGGGTGCTGGACGACCTGCGGGGCGGCAGCGACGCGCACGGCAACCCGCTGAGCGCGACCGTGGTGGCCACCGCCGACGAGCTGGCCGCCGCCGGTGACCTGGTCAAGGGCAAGGCGGACGGGCTCCCGGTCGCGGTGGTGCGCGGCCTCGGCCACGTCGTGGACCCGGCGGACGCGCAGGGCGCCCGGGCGATGGTGCGGGTCGCGGCCGACGACATGTTCCGGCTCGGCACCTCCGAGGCGGTCCGGGAGGCGGTGACCCAGCGGCGTACGGTGCGCGAGTTCACCGACGATCCGGTGGACCCGGGGGCGGTACGGCGTGCGGTCGCCGCGGCGGTGACCGCGCCGGCCCCGCACCACACGACACCGTGGCGGTTCGTCCTGCTGGAGTCCCCTGAGGCGCGGACCCGGCTGCTCGACGCGATGCGGGACGCGTGGGTCGCGGACCTGCGGCGCGACGGCAAGAGCGAGGAGTCGATCGCCAAGCGGGTGCGGCGGGGCGATGTGCTGCGCCGGGCGCCGTATCTGGTGGTGCCGTGCATGGTGATGGACGGCTCCCACACGTACGGGGACGAGCGGCGGGACGGCGCGGAGCGCGAGATGTTCGTCGTCGCGGCCGGCGCCGGTATCCAGAACTTCCTGGTGGCGCTGGCCGGTGAGCGGCTGGGGTCCGCGTGGGTGTCCTCGACGATGTTCTGCCGGGATGTGGTGCGGGAGGTGTTGTCGCTGCCGGAGTCCTGGGAGCCGTTGGGGGCGGTGGCCGTGGGGCGGTCGGCCGGGTCGCCTCCGGCGCGGGGGGTTCGCGATGCGGAGGATTTTGTCGCGGTGAGGTGAGGACTGCGCGCGGTGGGGCGTTTCGGGGCTCTGCCCCGGACCCCGGTCCTCAATCGCCGGACGGGCTTGGATGTGCCGCCGGTCCGTCGCTGAAGAGACGGGCTTGAATGTGCCGCCGGTCCGTCGCTGAAGAGACGGGCTTGAATGTGCCGCCGGTCCGTCGCTGAAGAGACGGGCTTGAATGTGCCGCCAGGCCGTCGTCGAAGAGACGGGCTTGAATGTGCCGCCAGCCCGTCGTCGAAGAGACGGGCTTGAATGTGCCGCCAGCCCGTCGTCGAAGAGACGGGCTTGAATGTGCCGCCAGGCCGTCGCTGAAGAGACGGGCTTGACCCTGCCACCGCACGGGCTCGAATGTGGCGCACACGCGCTTGGACGTGCCACCGCACGGGCTCGAATGTGGCGCACACGCGCTTGGACGTGCCGCCGCGCGGGCTTGAATGTGGCCCGCACCGGCTTGGTTCGGCTACAGCCGGGCGATGTCCCGTGGTTGGAAGCGGGGCGCTCTGCGGGGTGGGGTTGCGCCCGAGAGAAGGATGAGGCGGGTGGCCCGGTGGCGTTGGCCCTCGTACGGGGTCAGGAGGGCGAGCATCTCCTCGTCGTCGGCGTTGCGGTTGCCCGCCAGGGCGTGGCCGACGATGCCGGGCAGGTGGAAGTCGCCGACCGTCACCGCGTCCGCCGCGCCGTTCGAGCGTTGCAGGGTCTCCGCCGCCGTCCAGGGGCCGATGCCCGGGATCGCCTGGAGGCGGGTCAGCGCGTCGGGCAGGTCCATCGCGGCCGCCTCCTCCATGCGGCGGGCCACCCGCACCGCGCGCAGGATCGTCGCCGAGCGCTTGCTGTCGACGCCCGCGCGGTGCCACTCCCAGGACGGGATCAGCGACCAGGTGCGGGCGTCCGGCATGACGTAGAGGCCGTACTCCTGCGGGCCGGGCGCCGGTTCCCCGTACCTGCGCACCAGGAGACGCCAGGCGCGGTACGCCTCGTCCGTCGTGACCTTCTGCTCCAGGATCGACGGGATCAGCGACTCCAGCACCAGGCCGGTGCGCAGCAGCCGCAGCCCCGGGCGGCGGTGCTGGGTCACGGCGAGCAGGCGGTGGCGCGGGGTGAAGGCCGCCGGGTCGTCGCCCTCGCCGAGCAGGGTGGGCAGCTGGTCCAGCAGCCAGGACGCGCCCGGCCCCCAGGCCGCCGCCTCGATGCGGCCCTCGCGGGCGACGACGTGGAGCATGCCGGGGCCGGCCGGTGTGCGGCTGGCCCGGCGCACGGAGCCGTCGGCGGACATCCGGAACGTGGGGTCGGCCGGGCCCCGGCGCAGCGGGCCGAGGACGAGCCGCAGGTCGAGCGGGCCCGGCGGGGTCCAGACGCGGGTCAGCGCCGCCGGCGCGGGCGTGGCCGCCGCCTGGTGCGGGACGGGCGCGCGCCGGGCATTGCGGGGAGCGAATCGTCCTGCCACGGGTGAGGTCCTCGGTTGTCGGGGGTGCCTGTCGAGGGTACGGCTGTTTTCGGCCACTCGGTCCCATACGGGCGAGAGCGGCCATTCCGGTCACTCCTGCCCGTACGGGAAGGGGTGACCGCTCCGGTCACTCGTCCGAGGAGAACCGCACCGAGGCGTCCGGCAGGCGCGCCCCGCACCAGACGCGTACGCCCTCGCGCAGTTCGTTGTCGGCGCCCACCTCGGCGCCGTCGCCCACGACCGCGCCGGCCAGCACCGTACGGCTGCCGATCCGGGCGCCCGCCCCGACCAGGGAGTCCGTGATCACGGCGCCGGGTTCCACGGTCGCGCCCGCGAGCACGGTGGAGCCGTCGATCCGGGCGCCCGCGCCGATCACGGCGTCGGCGCCGATGACCGTGCCGCCGGAGAGCTTGGCGTCGGAGGCGACGGAGGCGGTGGGCAGGACGAGGCGGTCGCCGCAGCGGCCCGGGACGGCCGGGGAGGGGGCGCGGCCGAGGACGAGGTCGGCGGAGCCCCGTATGAAGGCCTGCGGGGTGCCCAGATCCAGCCAGTACGTGGAGTCGACCATGCCCTGGAGGTGGGCACCGTCGGCGAGGAGGCCGGGGAAGGTCTCGCGCTCGACGGAGACCGGGCGGCCGGCCGGGATGGTGTCGATGACCGAGCGGCGGAAGATGTACGCGCCGGCGTTGATCTGGTCGGTGACGATCTCCTCGGGCGTCTGCGGCTTCTCCAGGAAGGCGGTGACGCGGCCGGTGTCGTCGGTGGGCACGAGGCCGAAGGCGCGCGGGTCCTCGACCCGGGTCAGGTGGAGGGAGACGTCGGCGCCGGAGTCGGCGTGCGAGGTGACCAGGGCCCGGATGTCGAGTCCGGTGAGGATGTCGCCGTTGAAGATGAGAACCGGTTCGTCCGGGCCGGACGCCAGCCGGTGGGCGACGTTGCGGATGGCGCCGCCGGTGCCGAGCGGTTCGCGCTCGGTGACGTACTCGATGTGCAGACCGACTGAGGAACCGTCACCGAAGTACGGCTCGAAGACCTCGGCCAGGTACGAGGTGGCGAGGACGATGTGCTCGACCCCGGCGGCCCGGGCGCGCGCCAGCTGGTGCGTGAGGAAGGGGACGCCCGCCGCCGGAACCATGGGTTTGGGCGTGTGCACCGTGAGCGGGCGCAGCCGGGTCCCCTTGCCGCCGACCAGGAGGATCGCTTCTTTTGCCTCTGTCACAGCACTGTCTTCGCTTCCTGCTGGGGCCGGGCCTCGTTACGGTCGGCCAGTGTATGCAGACCGCAGGCGGCGCCTTCGGCCAGCAGCCCTCAGGCCCGGGCGCGCCGGGCGGCGGCCACCCGGCGCCCGCGTGTCAACGGCCCTGCAGACGGGCCGATGTGGTCCGGGCCGTCCCGAGCTCCTTGTAAAGACGCGCTCCGGGGCATTCGGTTGCGAATCCGTCCCGGTGGCCCGAGATGACGTTGAGCTTGACCTTCGCACCCTTCTTGTACTTGTTGCTGCCGCCCGAGACCAGGGTCACCTTGCCCTTCGGGTCGGCGCCGAACAGGCCGAGCTTCCAGGCGGTGAGCTTGGAGACGGCGGTGACGGCGGCGGCGGGCGGGTTGGAGCTGCTGAAGGTGCCGAGGACGGCGATGCCCATGGTGTTGGTGTTGAAGCCGAGGGTGTGGGCGCCCATGACCGCCTTGGTCACGCCACCGGCCCGGCCCTCGTAGATGTTTCCGCACTTGTCGACCATGAAGTTGTAGCCGATGTCGCGCCAGCCGTTGCTCTTGACGTGGTAGCGGTAGATGCCGCGGATCACCGAGGGCGCCTGGGAGCAGGTGTAGTTGTTGCCGGTGGCACTGTGGTGGACGAAGGCGGCCTTGACGGTCGAGGTGTACGCGAACGCCTTCTCGCGCAGTTTCTCGTCGGCGCCCCAGCCCTCGCGGGTGACGATGCTCGGGCGCGCCCCGATGTACGGCTTGGCGGCGGGCGCGAGCCCGGCGGCGGCCTCGGTCTCGGACCTGCTCAGGGCGGGGAGCACGGCGGCCTCCCGCTGGGCGGCCCGGTCCGCGCCGGCCGCGCCGGTGGCGGGGGCGTCCTGCGGGTCCTTCCCGGGGTCGACGAGTTCGAGGTGCAGCCCGGCGGGCAGCGGTACGGGGGTGGCGGAGGCGTCGCGGGTGCCCGGGGCCTCGGGGCGGACGCGGACCTCGACGCCGTCGCTGTCGCCGACCCAGAGCGGGGCGGTGGAGCCCTTGACGGCGCCCGACGCGCGTTCGGGGGTGCCGGGGTCGGGGGCGTGCTCGGCGTTGTGCGTCCCCAGGTCCTGCCAGCCGGACCAGCGGTGGGTGCCGGTGGCGCGGGTGCGGACCTGGGCGGTGCCGTGGAGTTCGGCGTCCACGTCGTCCCAGACGACGCCGACCATGGAGAACGGGTGGACCGTGCGCCCTGTCAGGCCCTGCTCCCCGGCGGGTGCGCCGGTGGCGCGCGCGGAGGGCGTGGTCGGGGGGTCCAGGGGCAGGGACTGCGTCGAACCGGGCAGGTCGGCGGGTTCGGAGGCCTCGGCGGACTCGGAGCCCGCCGAGGTTTGATGGGCAGGGGTGTCGGGGGCGGCGCCCGCGGGCGCGGCGAGCGGCAGGACGAGCGCTGCCGTGCAGGTGACACCAATGGCGGATGCAGTGAAGGCACGCATACATATGATCCTTGGCATAACCGGACAACTCCGGCTACCCGGATTGTGCCGGGTCGTTGACGGACCGTCTGCCGAACCGGTGTACGCGGCAGCCGCCGCATCTGGGCCCCTCCGCCACCGCCGCGTACCCTTCCGCACATGAACGCCAGCGACCGCACCCCTGCCGACCTGCTGCGTTCCGCGCTCGCCGCGGACCCGGCCCGCCCCATGGTCACCTTCTACGACGACGCCACCGGAGAACGCGTCGAACTGTCGGTGGCCACCTTCGCCAATTGGGTGGCCAAGACCGCCAACCTGCTCCAGGGCGACCTGGCGGCGGAGCCCGGGGACCGGCTCGCACTGCTGCTCCCCGCGCACTGGCAGTCCGCGGTCTGGCTGCTGGCCTGTGCCTCGGTCGGGGTCGTGGCCGACGTGCAGGGCGATCCGGCCGCCGCCGACCTCGTCGTCGCCGGACCGGACTCGCTGGACGCGGCGCGGGCCTGCCGGGGCGAGCGGATCGCCCTGGCGCTGCGCCCGTTGGGCGGGCGGTTCCCGCAGGCGCCCGAGGGCTTCGCGGACTACGCCGTGGAGGTGCCGGGGCAGGGCGACCGGTTCGCGCCGTTCGCGCCGGTGGACCCGGACGCGCCGGCCCTGACGGTGGGCGGCGCCGGGTTCACGGCGGCGGAGCTGGTGGCGCGGGGTCGCGAGGACGGTGCCGCGCTGGGCCTGGGCGAGGGGTCGCGGCTGCTGTCGGGGCGTACGTACGACAGCTGGGACGGCCTCAGCGCCGGGCTGTACGCGCCGCTGGCGACCGGGGGCTCCGTGGTCCTGTGCCGCCACCTCGACCAGCTAGGCGCGGACGCGCTGGCCCAGCGGGTGGAGAGCGAGCGGGTCACGCTGACGGTGTGACGGCGAGGTGCCCCTCGTACCCGGCGGGACAACCCCCCGAGGGGCACCCGTCCGGCCCATCATGGGCCGAGCCCCCCGCTCTGGCGCTCAACTCCGGTACATGATCTGCGGTACCGACCACCCAAGGGTCTGCCCTGGGCACAACCAAGCGTGAGGTTCAGCCGTCTACTTCTGCGACCGGCGGCCCAGCGCGCCGCCGAACGTGAAGGATGGACGCAGACGTGACCGAAAGCGCCGGCACTCCGGGCGACCCCGACGACTCGGCCGCGGGCGAGGACCGGACACCGGACGCGCCGCCACCCGGAAGCGAGCCCGCCGAGCAGGCTGCGCCGCAGGACGCGGCGGACGGTGAGTCGCAGGACGCGCCCGGTGGTGAGACACCGGACGCGCCGCCACCCGGAAGCGAGCCCGCCGAGCAGGCTGCGCCCGGCGGTGAGACGCGCAGCGGGTCGGGCAGCGGGTCGGGGCCGGAGCCGGAGGGCGGGGGCGCGGCCCTCGACATCACCGTCAAGCGCAAGCGGCACTGGCTGCGTTGGACCGCGCTCGGCGCCTCGTTCGTGGTGCTCGTCGCGGCGGGCGCCGGCTGGTGGCTGTACAAGAAGCTCGACGGCAACATCCGGACGGACACCTCGGCGGCGGCCGAGTTGAAGGCGTACGAGAAGGAGCGGCCCGTCTCCGTCGTCCACGACGCGGAGAACATCCTGCTCATCGGCTCGGACAGCCGGGCCGGCGACAACCGCGAGTACGGCCGCGACGACGGCGGCAGCCAGCGCTCGGACACCACGATCCTGCTGCACCTGGCGGCGAACCGTAAGAGCGCCACCGCCATGTCGATCCCGCGCGACCTGATGGTGGACATCCCGGCCTGCCACAAGGCGGACAAGACGGCGAGCAAGCCGCAGTTCGCCCAGTTCAACTGGGCCTTCGAGATGGGCGGGACCGCCTGCACCGTCCGGACCGTCGAGACGATGACGGGCATCCGCATCGACCACCACATGGTCGTCGACTTCAACGGCTTCAAGGACATGGTCAACGCGGTGGACGGGGTCGACATCTGCCTCAAGGAGCCGATCGACGACAGCGACGCCCACCTCAAGCTCCCGGCCGGCCGCCACAAGCTCAACGGCGAGCAGGCACTCGGCTACGTACGGGCCCGCAAGTCGCTCGGCAACGGCAGCGACACCGACCGCATGGACCGCCAGCAGCAGTTCCTGGGCGCGCTGGTCAACAAGGTGCAGAGCAACGGCGTCCTCCTCAACCCGACGCGGCTCTACCCGGTGCTGGACGCGGCCACCAAGGCGCTGACCACCGACCCGGGGCTGGCCAGCCTGAAGGACCTCTACGACCTGGTGCGGGGCATGCGTGACGTCCCCACCGACAAGGTCCAGTTCCTGACGGTCCCCCGGCAGCCGTACCACCTCAACGCGAACCGGGACGAACTGGTACAGCCCGACGCGGACAAGCTCTTCAAGCAGCTGCGTGACGACAAGCCGGTCGCGGTGGTGCCCTCCGACGAGGTGAAGAAGGACGGCGACAAGAAGGAAGACGGCCGGAGCGACGACGGCAAGGACGACGACGGCAAGAGCGCGGGCTCCACCGACGCCTCGGGGCCGTCTCCCACACCCACCTATTCGGGGAACAATGCGGCAACCGACCTGTGCAAGCAGTAAAGCAATGGCCAAACAGACACCAACGTTCGGCGTGCAATGGGCAGAATGCCCGGTTGTAAGGGCCGTGGAATGTGTCACGCGCGTCGCTGGACGCCGAATGGGACGGATAGTGTGACGCGATCCGGTGCTTCCGGCCACCCGGCCGCGCACTTCTGGAGCGAAAGACTGAGCGCCTTTTCGGGGGAGGCGCCTCGCGTGGCACCGACGGAGGACTCAAGCAACCGTGGATGCGCAAAGCCGTGGGCGGGCGGAAGACATGGATGATCCCGCAGACCAGTGGGTACTCAACCCGGACACCGGCGACTACGAACTGCGACTGAACCATTCCGGAGGGAATTCCCCCCGCTCCACGACGCCTCCGGCCCAGCGCGGCCCCGGGCGCACGGGCGCTTCTCGTGACGGCGGCGAGCGCCGGGGCCCGGCGGACGACTCCCCGCGCCGCAGCGCCGAGGTCCCGCGCCAGGGTGGGCGCCGGTCGGCGGGCGGTCAGCGCGGCCAGGAGCGTACGGCCCCCAAGGACGCCGGCCCCGGCCGCCGCAAGCGCAAGGCGCCCAAGTCGCGCGGCAAGAAGGCGCTGGTCTGGACGGGCGGCGTGATGGCGTTCCTGCTCGTCGGCGTCTCGGCCGGTGGCTACTGGCTGTACCAGCACTTCAACGGCAACCTGAGCACCGTGGACATCGGCGACCGCGGCAACAAGGACGTCATCACCGCCAACGCCCCGCTCAACATATTGATCATCGGTACGGACAAGCGCACCGGTAAGGGCAACGAGGGCTACGGCGACAAGGGCAGCGTCGGCCACGCCGACACCAACATCCTCTTCCACGTGTCCGAGGACCGCACCAACGCCACCGCGCTGAGCATCCCGCGCGACCTCATCACCGACATCCCGGAGTGCAGGACCAAGCAGGAGGACGGCTCGGAGAAGGTCATCCCGGGCACGACGCACATCCGGTTCAACACCAGCCTCGGCCAGGACGGCCGCGATCCGGGCTGCACGATGGACACCGTCAAGGAGCTGACCGGCCTGACCGTCGACCACTTCATGATGGTCGACTTCAACGCCGTCAAGGAGCTGACCACGGCGGTCGGCGGCGTCGAGGTCTGCCTCGCGAAGCCGGTCAAGGACAAGGACTCCCACCTCGACCTCCCGGCGGGCAAGCACAAGATCCAGGGTGAACAGGCGCTGGCGTTCGTACGGACCCGGCACAGCTTCGGCAATCAGAGCGACCTGGACCGGATCAAGGTCCAGCAGCAGTTCATCGGCTCGATGATCCGGCAGATGAAGTCCGACGACACCCTGACCAGCCCGACGAAGCTGTACAAGCTCGCGGACGCGGCGACCAAGGCGCTGACGGTCGACTCGGCCATCGGCACGGTGAAGAAGCTCAGTTCGCTCGCCCAGGAACTCAGCAAGATCGACACGAAGAACATCACGTTCGTCACGATGCCGGTGATAGACAACCCGGAAGAGGTCAAGCACGCCACCGTGGTCGCGCACCCCACGCAGGCGGAGCAGCTGTTCTCGATGATGCGCGACGACACCTCGCTGACCGAGGTGGCCGCGCAGAAGAAGAAGGCCAAGAGCAAGCAGGACGCACTCCTGAAGGGAACCAAGGCCGCGGCGGGCGACGTCCGGGTCGATGTGTACAACGGAGGCCAGATCGCCGGCGGCGCCCAGCAGACCGTCACCTGGCTTCAGAACACCAAGGGCGTCCTGAAGTCCACGAACAAGGCCAACGCGCCGAAGAAGATCGCCAAGACGACGCTGGAGTACGCCCCGAACCAGGCGGACCAGGCCCGCGCCCTCGCCGAGATGATGGGGCTGCCCGGGTCCGCGATGAAGCCGGGCACGGCCGACGCCGAGGGACTTCAGGCGATGGTGCTGACACTGGGCGCGGACTTCAAGGCGGCGGGTACCCCGATCACCGGGCCGACGAAGATCGACATCCCGAAGGCCAGCGCCGACAAGGCAGAGTGCGCCAAGTGACACCGGGTCACCGCGCGATACCGCGAGTCTGAACAGCAGGGGGTCCCGGTGGGACGGAGCAGCACGCCTGGGGAGGGGACCCGACCGCGGCCCCCGCACGCCCGCGGAGCCGGGGAACGCCACCAGGACACGGACGGCGCCGGTGCGACCGCCGTCGTCGCCGGCAAGGGCGGGGGGCGCAGCTCCGGGGGCGGGCATCGCGCCGGGAACCGGGGCGGGCGCCGAAAACCGAAGAAGAAGCACCGTGTGCTGCGCTGGCTGGCCTTCTCCGTCGCCTTCCTCATACTCGGGACCGGCACGGCCGGTTACCTCTGGTATCAGCACCTGAACAGCAACCTCCGCAAGGGTGAGCGGAGTGCGGGCAACAGCGGGGCGAAGAAGGCCACCCCGAACGCCGAGGGCCAGACCCCGCTGAACATCCTGCTGATCGGCTCCGACAGCCGTAACAGCAAGGAGAACCTCAAGCTCGGCGGAGCGCGGGACAGCGTAGGCGCCACCCCGCTCGCCGATGTGCAGATGCTGCTGCACGTGTCGGCCGACCGGAAGAACGCCTCGGTCGTCAGCATCCCCCGGGACACCCGCGTGGACATACCCGCCTGCGAGAACCCGGACACCCACGAGAAGTACCCGGCCAGCAACGGCATCATCAACGAGTCGCTGCGCGGCGGTCCCGGCTGCACCCTGGACACCTGGGAACAGCTCACCAAGGTCTACATCGACCACTGGATGATGGTCGACTTCGCCGGTGTGGTGGCCATGGCGGACGCCGTGGGCGGCGCCGAGGTCTGTGTGAAGCAGGACGTCTACGACCTGCCGAAGCCCAAGGTGCCCGGCGGCTCGTACCTGCGGATGAAGGCGGGCCGGCACAAGATCAAGGGCGAGCAGGCGCTGAAGTGGTTGCGCACCCGGCACGCCTTCGAGAGCGACATCGGCCGGTCCAAGGCCCAGCACATGTACCTGAACTCCGTGCTGCGCGAGCTGAAGAGCCAGAACGCCTTCACCGACACGGGCAAGCTGATGAACCTCGCCGAGACCGCGACCAAGTCGCTCCAGGTCTCGCAGGAGATCGGCACGGTCAAGAAGCTGTTCGACCTCGGCATGCAGCTCAAGAACCTGCCGCTGGACAAGATGAACATGCTGACGATGCCCCGGATTCCCGACCCCGAGGACCCCGACGCCCACGTCCTGCCGAAGCCCGGCGCCGCCGACAGGCTGTGGGCGATGCTGCGCGAGGACCAGTCGCTCGACCCCAAGGACCGTGCCAAGGCGAAGAAGAAGGCGGCGGCGGGACCGGAGGCCGGTGCTCCGGCGTCGATCGGGATCACCGTGGTCAACGGCACCGGCGCCGACGGCCGGGCGCCTACCGAGGGCCGTGCGGCCGCGGTCCGGGACCTGCTGAAGGACAAGGGCTTCACCGAGGCGGACACCACGTCCGACCCGGGGTCCGCGCTGACGACCGAGGTGACGTACCCGCACAGCGCCGGGGCCCAGGGCAAGTCGGACGCCCTGTCCGTGGCCAAGGCGCTGTCGCTGCCGACGAGCGCCGTCAAGGAGACCCCGAGCGGGGCCGGGCTGACGCTCACGGTCGGCTCCGACTGGCGTACGGGCGCCGAGGCGCCGAAGACCGTCGACGACGACAGCGACCCGCTGGAGGGCACCGAGTCCGTCAACGGCGCCAAGACGGACGACTGCATGGACGTGTACTGGCCGTACCGCACGCCGTAGGCGTCTCAGGTACGCGAGAGGGGGCGCCCGGTCCGGCCGGGCGCCCCCTCTTCGTCGTGTCCGGGTCAGGCCACCGGCGTACCCGGCTCGGTGACCGCCGGGCGGCGGCTCGCGATGACCTTCCTGGCCAGCGAGCGCGGGCTCGTCAGGAAGCCGTACCCCCACGACATGTGCATGGTCGCCAGCGCCACCGGGATCTGCGCCCGGGCCTTCAGCGACAGGCCCTTGCCCGCCGGGAGTGACCCGGCGACGATCGCCGCGACATAGCCGCCCGGGACGATCAGGGCCCACGGGGTGACCGCGGCGCCCACCACGAGGCCGGCCGCGATGGCGACCACGGCGGTCGGGGGCGCGAGGTAGCGCAGGTTGATGGAGCCGGAGTGGTAGCGGGCGACGACGTGGCGCCAGCGGCCGTAGTCCTTGTACTGCTTGGCGAGCGCCCGGACGGAGGGGCGGGGGCGGTACTGGACGCGCAGCTCGGGCGAGAACCAGATCAGGCCGCCGGCCTCGCGGATGCGGAAGTTCAGCTCCCAGTCCTGGGCGCGGATGAACTCGACGTTGTACCCGTCGGCCTTCTCCAGCGCCTCCCGGCGGAAGACGCCCAGGTACACGGTCTCGGCGGGGCCCGCCTGGCCGCCGGTGTGGAAGGCCGCGTTGCCGACGCCGATCTTGGACGTCATGGCCGCGGCGACGGCGTCCTCCCAGGCGTTCTCGCCCTCGGCGTGCATGATGCCGCCGACGTTCTGCGCGCCCGTCTCCTCCAGGAGCCGGACGGCGGTCGCGATGTAGTTCGGCGAGAGCATGCCGTGGCCGTCGACGCGTACGACGATGGGGTGGCTGGATGCCTTGATCGCCGCGTTGAGTGCGGCGGGGGTGCGGCCGGTGGGGTTCGGCACGGTGTGGACCCGGGGGTCCTCCGCGACCAGTTCGGCGGCGATCTCGTCCGTACGGTCCGTGGACGGGCCGAGCGCGATCACCACCTCCATCTCGCCCGCGTACTCCTGCTCCAGGATGTGGCGGACGGAGTTCCGGAGATGGCGCTCCTCGTTGAGCACCGGCATGATCACGGAGACGGCGGGAGGCTGCGCGGCAGACATGTGGTCCTCGGGGGGTCCTCGGGGGCGCCGGGGGTTCGCACCCCACCAGGCGGCGGTATTCGGCCGCCACGTTACCGCGAATGGGGGACAGCGGTGCGCGCCGCCGGGTGGCCTCCCGGGATGCAGATCATATGGGCCTACCGTGCGAACGGTCCCCCTCGCACCGCGGAGGTGTCCCCCCGTGCCCACGCCGCACCGCTCCCCCCGTCCGCCCAGGCCCCGCACCGCCTCCCCGCAGCGCAGGCGGCCGAGACGGCCGGACGAGCGGCCGCGCTGGGGCACGCGGGTGGCGACCGGGCTCTCCGTGCTCGTGCTCGGGGCCGGCGGGATCGGGCACGCGGTCGTGACGAACCTGGAGAGCGGGATCGACCGCATCGACCCGTTCAAGGACATGAAGAACCGGCCCGCGGGCGGACACGGCATGAATCTGCTGCTGGTCGGCACCGACGGGCGCGACAAGATCACCAAGGACGAGAAGCGGAAGTACCGGCTGGGCGGCGAGCCCTGCCACTGCACGGACACGATCATGCTGGTGCACCTGTCGGCGGACAAGCAGCGCGCCAGCGTCGTCAGCCTGCCGCGCGACAGCTACGCGGAGGTCCCCGCGCACCGGGACCGGACGACCGGCGAGGAGCACGCGGCGCATCCGGTGAAGCTGAACGCGGCGTACGCGGAGGGCGGTCCGAGCCTCACCGTGCGCACGATCGAGCAGATGACCGCCGTCAAGATCGACCACTACCTGGAGGTCGACTTCACCAGTTTCATGACGACGGTCGACACCCTCGGCGGTGTGAGGATCTGCACCGCCCGGCCGCTGAAGGACTCCTACACCGGCCTGGACCTCGCGGCCGGCACCCACACGCTGGACGGCGGCCAGGCGCTCCAGTTCGTACGCTCCCGGCACATCGACGGGGCCGCCGACCTGGGCCGGATGCAGCGCCAGCAGAAGTTCATGGCCTCGCTGATCAAGCAGGCGACGAGCAGCGGGGTCCTCCTGAACCCGGTGAAGTTCCGCGAGGTCGCCTCGACGATGCTGAAGTCGGTACGGGCGGACAAGGGCTTCGACACGGAGCAACTGCTCTCCATCGGCCAGGCGATGCGCGGCTTCTCCCCCGCCTCGTCCGAGTTCACCTCGGTGCCGATGGGCGATGTCGCCTACCAGGTCAAGGGCATCGGCTCCACGGTCAAATGGGACCCGGTCAAGTCGAAGCAGCTGTTCACCGCCCTGCGCGAGGACAAACCCCTCACGACCGCCCGGCCCGCCGCGCAGGCCGCCGCGAAGAAGGTCGACGTGCCGCCGCAGCAGATCCGGGTCCAGGTCTACAACGGGACCGAGAAGGACGGCCTCGGCTCCACCGTCGACGCCGCGCTGCACGCCACCGGCTTCGACACCACCCGCGCCCCGCTCACCTCACCGCAGCGCGACCTCAAGCACACGCTGGTCACGTACGACCCGCGCTGGGACCGCTCCGCGAAGACCCTGGCGGCGGCGTTGCCGGGGGCGGAGCTGCGGGCGGTGCCGGGGCAGGGGGCGACGATGAAGGTGACGGCGGGCGAGGACTACCACAAGGTGCGGCCGGTCCACGCGGAGGAGCCGGACTCCGGGAAGTTCGGCGCGGTCAAGGGGGACGAGGTGGTGTGCCCGTAAGCGGGGGGCGGGCCGGGCGGGCAACCCCAGCCCGTCCGGCGCTTGAGGACGGAACCGGTCGGGGGTGAACCCCGCGCTCTGCGGTGCGGGCCCGCCAAAGGCCCCGGCCCCCGGCAAGACCCCGCCCCCCGGCGAACCGGTTCCGCCCTCAATCGCCCGGCGGGCTGGGACGTACCGCTCACGCCGGATGCCGGGCGCCCCGCCCGGTCCCGCCCCCTCAGTCCTCGATGCCGTCTGCGACCCGCTTCTCCCGCAGCTCACGGATCGCGCGGCGGCGGGCCAGCCGGTGGGTGCGGCGGATCTGGGCCTCCTGGTAGCGCCGCTTGTCGCGCTCCGTCTCCGGGACGACCTGCGGTACGGGGCGGGGCCGCCCGTCCGCGTCGACCGCCGCGAACACCAGATACGCGCTGCCGACCTGCGTCGCCGGCGTCGACTCGTTCCAGCGCTCGGCCATGACCCGGACGCCGACCTCCATGGAGGAGCGGCCGGTCCAGTTGACCTGGGCCCGCACGTGCACGAGGTCGCCGACGCGGACCGGCTCCAGGAAGACCATCTCGTCCATCGAGGCGGTGACTGCTGGCCCGCCGGAGTGCCGGCCGGCCACGGCGCCCGCCGCGTCGTCGACCAACTTCATGATCACGCCGCCGTGCACCGTACCCAGGAGATTGGTGTCGCTGCCGGTCATGATGTGGCTGAGGGTGGTCCGGGAGGCCGCGGTGGGCTTGGCCGGAATGTCGCTCTCCGGGCGCGGAGCCTGATCTGTCATACCGTCCACCTTATGCGTGGGCTTGGGAGGCGTCGCAATGCATCAGCTTCGCAACAGCCCTGGTCCGATTTTCCTCACACCCTGTAAGAGGAACGGCCCCGACCTGCACACTGGTCCCTATGAACGATTGGCCCGACGGCTGGACCGACGACGACCGCAGCGGTAACCGCTACGGGCAGGGCAGCGCGAACGAGCGGCCCGAGAGCGCCCGCTCGATGCCGCACGTCCAGCGCCGCCCGGCCCCGCCGCAGCAGCGCCCCGCGCCGCCGAGGCAGCGCCCCGCGCCGCCGAGGCAGCGCCCGGTGCCGCAGCAGCCGGCCGGCTACGACGACGGTCAGCCGCAGTACGACAGCGGATACAACACGGGCCAGGTCTACGGCGGCGGAAACGGCGGCCGTGGCGCGGGTCACGGCGGCGGCCCCGGTGGCCCCGGTGGCGCCGGCGCTGACCGGGGTTACGTCCAGGGCCGCCCGGGGGCCGCACCCAACTGGGCCCGCCGGATCAAGATCGGCGCGCTGGTCCTGGTCGTCGCGGTGCTCGGCGTCTCCGTGGGCACGTACTTCTGGGCCGACTCCAAGCTGAACCGCGATGTCGACCTGTCCAAGGTCATCGAGCGGCCGAAGGGCGGCGACGGGACGAACTACCTGATCGTCGGCTCCGACAGCCGCGAGGGCATGACGGCCGAGGACAAGAAGCGGCTCCACACGGGCTCGGCCGAGGGCAAGCGGACCGACTCGATGATGATCCTGCACGACGGCGGCAACGGCCCGACGCTGGTCTCGCTGCCCCGCGACTCCAACGTCGAGATCCCCTCCTTCGTCGGTTCCGAGTCCGGCAAGAAGTACGAGGCCACGGGCCGCACGACGAAGCTGAACGCGGCGTACGCGACGGACGGGCCGGAGCTGCTGGTGCGCACGGTCGAGTTCAACACCGGCCTGCACATCGACCACTACGTCGAGATCGGCTTCGGCGGCTTCGCCAAGATCGTGGACTCGATCGGCGGGGTGGAGCTGGACATCCCGAAGGCGTTCAAGGACAAGTACTCCGGCGCCGACTTCCAGGCCGGCAAGCAGACCCTCAACGGCCAGGAGGCCCTGGCCTTCGTCCGCACCCGCCACGCCTTCACCTCGGACCTGGACCGTACGAAGAACCAGCAGAAGTTCCTCGCGGCCCTGGCCAGCCAGACGGCGACCTTCTCCACGATCATCAACCCGTTCAAGCTGTACCCGACGCTGGGTTCCGGCCTGGACACGCTGATCGTCGACAAGGACATGTCGCTGTGGTCCCTGGGCAAGATGTTCTTCGCCCTGAAGGACGTCACGGGCGGCGACGGCACCTCGCTGAACATGCCGATCTCCGGTTCCGTCGGCGGCAACCTGGTCTGGGACAAGGCCAAGGTCAAGCAGCTGGTGGACCAGCTCAACAACGACGAGAAGGTCACGGTCACGGGGAACTGAGGCGGGCGCGGGCGCGCGCGTGCGCCTCTCGGGGCCCGGACGGTTTCGCCGACGCTGTTGGTTAATTCGACCAACAGCGTCGGTTTCGCCGTACGGGCCCCTTCGCATGCGCGCGGGCGCCGTACGGGTCCTCTCGCATGTGCCGGACGCCGTGCGGGGACGCGCCCGGACGGTATATCGGAAGACGCCCCCCGGGCGGTGTACCGGGGGACGTGCCCGGGCGGTTCCTACGCCGTCCCTCGTCCCAGCACCGCCACGTGCGGCAGCACCAGCAGCCCGTCGTCCGCGAGGAATTCCCGGCACAGCACGTCGTACTCGCGCTTGGCGGCGGCCACGCCCTCCGACCCCCGGCTGGTGACCAGCCGGCCGATCGCGGCGACCCCGGCGGCGGGCCCCGCCCACCAGTCCTCCGGGTCGGCCCGGTGGTCCCAGGCGTGCGATGTGCTTCGTACGTCCCCGAGCCCGGCGGACGTGAGCAGGGCGTCCAGCCCGTCCGGGGTGCGGGGAAAGATGTGCTCCGCGTCGACGGTGGCCAGCCAGTCGGGCCGGGTCAGCCCGGCGGCCTCGGCGGCGCGCCCGACCAGAGCCTGCCCCGGGCCGCCGGGCGCCTGCCAGACGGTGACGGCGACCCGGCCGCCGGGGCGGGTGATCCGGCGCAGCTCGACCAGGGCGTCCAGCGGGCGGCCGACGTGGTTGAGGACGAAGTTGGCCGCGACGGCGTCGAACTCCCCGTCGGCGTACGGCAGCTGGGGCAGCGAGCCGACGCGCACCGAGACCCCGGGCGCCGCCCGCCGGGTCGCCTCGACCATGCCAGGCTCGGCGTCCACCGCCCGGACGACCGCGCCCCGGGCGAGGGCGGCGACGGTCACGCTGCCGCTGCCGCACCCCACGTCGAGCAGACGGGTTCCGTCCCGCACCTCGGCGGCGTCCAGCAGGGCGGGCACGGTGTGGACGCAGAGCCGGGCGAAGGTGCGGGCGTAGCTCTCGGCCCGCCCGTCCCAGATCCGCCGCTCACTGACGTCGAACGCGGTCATACGGTGTCGCCTCCGGCGCTGCTGCTGGTAGGGGACTGCGGTTCCGTTTCGTTCAGGTCCTCGTGCAGCGAGCCCAGGGCGCGCCCGGTGGCCTCGCCCCGGCCGGACAGCTCCCCCAGGAACCACCCGGGCAACCGCCCCTCCACCTCACGCGGCACATCGCCCCGCTCCGGATCATCGATTCCCTGGAGCAGCGCGAACGCCGTCTCCCTGGCGACCTCGCGGGCGATCTCGCCCAGCTCCACGGCCGTCAGCCCGAGCCGGACGGCCCGCTCCACGGCCCCGCCGGCCACCCCTTCCTCACGGTAGGCGGCCACCCAGCGGGGCGCGGTGGTGCTCCAGGCGTCGATGTCCTGCCAGACCATGCGCAGGAACCGGTACCGGGCGAGCTGCGGCAGCCCCTCCTCGGCCTCCGACTCGGCCCACCCCTCGGCATCCTCGGCCCCCAGCGCCTCGAAGAGCCGCGTCAGCTTCTCGATGTCCTCCCCCACCGGGCCCCCTCAGCGGCTGCGGAGGTTACGGGAGAGCCAGGGGCTGAGGATGGCGCGCGGCACGAGCTCCTTGTACGTCTCGTCCCCGGGCAACGGCACGACGAGCCAATACCCCCGCGTGAAGAGCCGGCCCTTCACGTAGGCCAGCCCGCCGTACACGGACCGCAGGAACGCGGGCACGGAGTCACGGGGCACGTCGTCGATCGCCACCCCGTCCACGGTGATCCGCGCGTCGTCCTCCGGAAAGACCTGCACGGTGACGGCGGGCGCCCCGCCCAGCTCGATGAACGCCTCGTGCGGCAGCGACCCGTCCGCGTCGACCACGGCAAAGGCCCCCGCCGACGTGCGCCGGGACGTCCGGTCGGTCCCGATGTCGTCGGTGACGGTCATCTCCAGGTTGTACGCCCGCGCGACCTCGCGCACAGCGGTGACGGCGGCTTCGGTGGAGGGCAGATGAGGATGCGCCACGCGGGCCCCTCAGCCCTGTGCCGCGTACGCGACGAAGGCTGCCCAAGCGCGCGGAGCGTGTGCGAGGCGGGGGCCGTGGGCGTCCTTGGAGTCGCGCACGAGGACCGCGCTGGGGACGGTGGCGACCTCGACGCAGTTATTGCCGCTGCTGCTGTCGCTGTAGCTGCTCTTGAACCAGTTCATCGCAGAAGCGTCCCCGGCGGAGGGATTGTCAGTCATGTCTCTCCCAGCACTTGCTTGATGAAGGCCAGTGACTCCGCTGGCGTCAGGGCCTGGGCCCGGATCATGCCATACCGCAGTTCCAGGATTCGGAGCTGCTTCGGGTCGGTGACGGGGCGCCCGCTGAACGCACCCCACGAACGACCCACAGCCGTACCGTCCCCGAACTTCAACACCTCGATCCCACCGTCCAGCCCAGGATGAGTCTCGCAGTTGAGGGGCATGATCTGAAGCGACACGTTTCTCAACTGTGCAATGGCAAGCAGGCGTTCCAACTGCCTTCGCCACTCCATTCTGCCGCCGATGGGCCGACGCAGTGCAGCCTCTTCCAGGACGAAGCTGAGCGCCGGGGCCGGTGTACGGTCGAAGATCGAGCGTCGAGCCAATCGGGCCGCCACCCCACGCTCCACCTCGTCGCGCGAATAGGACGGCTGCCGCGTCTCCAGCAGCGCACGGGCATGCCCCTCCGTCTGCAAAAGACCGTGGATGCCGTGCTCGGCATACACCGCCATCTCAACGGCGAGCGCCTCCATCTTCGCCAGATCCCGGACCTTCTTCGGGTACCGGACCACCGCCAAGTCCTGCTTCATCACGGCGATCTTGCCGTTCGCGCCCAAGACGTCGTCCGACCTGTCCAGGTACTCGGGCCGGGGGATGCGCCTGCCGCCCTCGACCTTGTAGATCAGGTCCTCTCCGTACCCGATCAGCGCCCCGAACTCCGCCGCGCGCAGCCCCGCCGCCTCGCGCCATACCTTGAGCTGACGGCCAACGGCGGCGACCACCGCCGCGCCCGACTCGTCCTCGGGATCGACGTCCCAACCGTGCTCGTCCGACTCACCGTTGGCGCTCCGGTCCTTGCCGACCGCGTCCACACTCATCCGTGCCCCACTTCCGACGTGCGTGCCGTTCTTCCTCAACCGCCCCCGTCCCCACACGTCACTCCGGACAGCCCGGACAACGCCGGACAAGCACCGGACAGTCACCGTACGCAAGGGCTCGGTCACTGTGCACGGTACGCAGACGCGGCCACGCTGAGTGATGTGAACCAACAAATTGCCGGCCTCCAACGGCCCACCACTGAGCGCGCGTTCACCGTGCTGCTCTCCCCCACCCGCCGGGGCGCCCGGCTCGCCCGGTTGCTCGCCGTGGCGCATCTGGACCTCTGGGGCGTGCCCTCGGAGCCGGCCGCGCACATCGTCGCGGAGCTGGCGGCGAACGCGGCGATGCACGGGAGGGTGCCGGGCCGGGACTTCCAACTGGCCGTAGCCGTCCGCGAGGACACCGTGCTCCGGATCGAGCTGACGGACACGAAGGGCGACTGCCTGCCCGTGGCATCCGTACCCGGCGAACACGCGGAGAGCGGGCGGGGCCTGTTGATCGTCGAGGCCCTGTCCGACCGCTGGGGCGTGACCTCGGGGCCGGTTCCGCGCAAGACGGTGTGGGCCGAACTCGACCTCGTACCGTGACGCGATCGGCCCACCGGGTCGCGGGTTTCCGCGACCTCGTACATGGGGTCGCGGAAACCCGCGACCCGGTGCGCCACGACATCAAATGCTTTGGAAGAAACCGGGAAAAGAACCCAACCCCACCCCACCCGGCCCCCGTACGAACCCTCATCACTCGCGCGGGTGACAAATGGCAACTGGGCTGGTTTTTAGGCGGCTTGTCGGGCATATGCTCGCCGCAACAACCCAGACACGAGTCGGCCCCGACCAGGACTGAGAACCCCGGCCGGGGCCTGACCACCGAGGAAGAAGAGACCTTCCCGATGACTGCCCAGCAGGTTATCGCGCCCCCGTGCGCCCCGCCCGGCCCTCCCGGCGACGTCACACCGACCTCCGGTGTCATCCACGTCAACACCCGTCACGCGTCCGGCTTCACGGTCATCGGCAACCACCTGGCCCAGCACGACGCGCTCTCCCTCCTGGCGATCAGGCTTGCCGTCCACATCCAGTCGCTGCCCGAGGGCGCGAAGGTCGGCGTCAAGACGCTCGCGGCCCGCTTCCCGGAGAGCGAGATGCGCATCGCGGCGGCCCTGCGCGAGCTGGAGGCGGCGGGCTACCTGCGCCGCACCCGCGTACGCCTCAGGGACGGCCGCGTGGTGACGCGCACGGAGTCGTACAACCGCCCGGGCACCACCCCAACGCGCCCCGCACCGCAACCGCCGCGCCCCCTGCCCGAGCCGAAGCCCACCGCCGCGCCGACGACCCCGCCCGCCCCCGCAGCCAGGACGACGCTCCCGGGGCCGCTCCCCCACCCCCGCACCCCCACCGACGCCCTCCACCGGACCGCCGCCCTGCTCCTCGCGGACCTCCGCCGCCACGCCCCCGAACTGACGCTCTCCGAGGCCGACATCGCCGCCCTCGCCCCGGGCATCGCCGCCTGGCTGGAACGCGAAGCACACCCGGACACCATCCGTCGTGCTCTCAGCACGTCCCTCCCCACACCGGTCACGCACCCGGCGAGGCTCCTCCGCCACCGGATCACCACCCTCCGGCCGCCCCCGCTCCCGGCCCCGGCGGACCTCACCGCGCAACGCCCGGCGCCGCCGCCCGTGATCCCCCTCCAGAACTGCGACGACTGCAACCGCGCCTTCCGCGCCCCGGCCCCGGGGCCCTGCCGCGACTGCCGGACCGGCGGTTTCCAGTAACGGAAACTCCACCCTCTTGCTCCCGGGCGACGGGACAGCAAGCATCGGATCACCGCACTCGTCCATAAGGAGACTCCGTGAAGCTGACACGACTGGTCGGCCAGTGCGACGAGGGCGAGTGCCCTGCGATCTACGCCACGGACCGGGGAACACTTGCCGTCCAGGGCAGCCGTTTAGCCGACCACGGGCTGAATGTCCCCGCTCACGAGACGCTGGTGGAAATTCCGGTCGAGCTCATCCGAAAGGCCATGCGTGACAACCTCGTCTAAGTCCCTCGGAGACTGGCTCGAAGACTTCGAACGAGAAGCGTTCCGCCTTGAGACGCTGGACGATTACAGCAAATCGGGCGGGGTCGATGCCTACCAGGCGTTTCTGGCGGGAGAACCGCAGCCGGAGAGTTACAGAACAGCCGGCTGGCTCACAACTGTGGGGAACGCGGTCCGGGCAGGGAAGCGGATCTACCGCGTACACGTCCTCGTTCGCCCACTGACGGAGTATCTACGCTTCGAACTATCCTGGGGATACCGCCGCAATATGACCGCCGGTGAGGAGTTCTACATCCTGGACACGACTGGTCGGGACAACCCGATCACGGATGCACCGGATTTCTGGATGTTCGACGAGCGAGCTGTCGGGACGATGAGCTACACGCAGGACGGCAGGTATACCGGCACTGTATTCCCCGGAGAGGAACGACTGCCCGAGTTTCTGGCGTTCAGGGACAAGGCGATGGAACACGCCGTCCCCTTCACTGAATGGTGGTCGAAGTACGGCGAGTGAACAAACACAGCCTTGGACCGGCGCTACGGGCACTTCGGGAGTCCTCCGGACTCGAAGCAAAAGCGGTTGCCCGTGGCGCCGCCATGTCCCGGTCCAAGCTGTCGAAGATCGAGAACGGGAACACGGCCCCGAGCGTCACCGACGTCGACTGCATCCTCACCGCCATAGGCGTATCGGATGAGGCAAAGGCCGAGTACATGGCAGCGGCCAGGCAGGCGGCCACGGAAGCCACGGCGTGGCGGTTGATCCGCCGTCTGGGCTACAACCGCAAACAACAGCAGGTGCAGGCCCTCGAATCACAGACCACACTGCTGCGCCTGTTCCAGCCCTCCCTCGTCCCCGGCCTGCTCCGGACCCCCGAATACGTCAGGGCGGTCTTCGCCCGCCGGAACTTGAGCGAAGCCCAGCTGGAGCGCACGATCGGCGCACGACTGGCACGGCAGAGTGTCCTTTACTCGGAAGGCAAGACTTTCCGTTTCATCATCACGGAATCGGTCCTCCGGTGGCGGATCGTTCCGCCCCTGGTGCTGGTGGGACAGCTCGATCGGATCATCTCGACGTCCCGACTGCCCAATGTGGACATCCGAGTGGTCGAGTTGTCGGCCCCGCAGCATGATTTTCCGGGCCATTCGTTCTCAATCAAGGATGACCGCACGGTAGCCATCGAGACGGTCCACGCCGAGACAGTGGTAACCGACCCCAGGGATATCGCCCTGTACGTATCCAAGTTCGATGGCTTCAGGGCATCCGCCTGTTCCGGTGAAGAGATGCGAGCCCTGGTCGGAAGAATCCGGGACGAGCTTTTGCGCGAACAGGAAACCGACTAGAACGCGACCCCGCGCCCGGTCACGATGAGTCGTCCATTCCCGAAGTGACGAAGGGCGCACTCATGACGACCACAGCCACGGTGGAGACTTCGGCCGCCTTGCGACGGGGCCGCGATCTCGTAACTCCCGAGCTTTTCGATAAGGTGTCCGAATTCTGCGCCGCGGAGTACGGGCACGAAATGTGCACGGCCCGAAATATCGTGGACCAAGCCCTTGCCTTCCTCAAGGTCATGGGCGACGCCCGCGCGTTCGACATGACGCCGTCCCGGATTGTCGATCCGGGCTGGCATTCGTTCGCGCTCCACACCCGCGCCTACGCCGCCTGGTGTCAGGAGCAGTTCGGCTACTTCCTGGACCACGAACCAGGGGCCACCATCCGCACGCGCCCGCTGATCGGCTCCGTGGTGGAGCGAGTCAAGGCAGCCGGCTTCTACGTCGACGAGCGGATGTGGGACGTGGCGAAGGACTGCAATCCTCCGGCCTGTTGCGGCGACGGCGACGGTTGCTGAGCGCAGGTGCCGCCCGTGGTATCCGGAGCCGGTCTGACCGGCAGCAGCAGAGTCACCGTATTCGTGATGTTCGGCGTGGTCTTCGGGTACGCCACCCACCACCTCGACGCACGTCGGATCGGGGACGTCGCCGTCGTCGGCCCGCTGACTCCCGGCCTCGATTGGGGGCGCCTGTGGCAGATGGCCCGCCACTGCGGACGGCCCACGGCAGGCGAGACCGAACTGGCCCGATGGGTGCTGACCCAAGCCACTCGGGCGTTCGTGTGCGGTAGTGAGCGCATCGCGCAGTTCCACGAGCGGGGATGGACGTTGGCCCCCGGCGGCACGTGCGTGCGGTTCGATTCGACGTACGCCAACCGTGACCAACTCTGGACGGGAAACATGACCATCGACGGGCTCGCCACCGACCAGATCTCGGAACGGCACACGCTCTACCCCGCCTGACCGCGCCTTCCGCTGCCCGGCACCGGGCCTGCTCTCCCGGGTTTCCGAGGTGCTCGGCGTCGATGTCCCGCCTCCCGTACCGGCCACCGCCCTCACCAGGAAGGGACCTCGCGTCGGCGGCCCTCGCCGAAGAAGTAGGGACTAGCGGATCAGGAGTTCCACCGCGCGGGATCGATCCTTACCCAGCTCGTCCGGCCTGCGCATCTTTCCGGAATCGAGGCGAAAGGGCTGGGCAACCTCCGCATATGTGCCGTTGAGTTCTGCAGCGATCCCCGTGATGAGTTCGCGTACCGCTGTTACCTCTCCATGCCCCTATACGATCGGGGCGACCACAGGCACGGTCACTGAGTGGCCTTCGGCAGCAACTGGTCCGTCCGCAGCGGTTCTCCTGGTGTGTAGAGCTGTTCCCGCATGGCCAGCGCCCCTGCTGCGTCAAGCGGCCCGATCCGCGTCTCGCCACCTGTCGAGCGCACTGCGCGCAGCTGGGAAAGCTCGAAGTCGTGGCGGTCCAGCAGGTCGGGGCTGTGACTCGTCGCGATCACCTGGCGTCGCTCGCTCGCGTCGCGCAGCGCATCCAGCAGAACCCCCGCCGCTGCCGCGTGCGAGCGGTGCCGTTACGGTCAGGCCGCTGTGGCGCCCGCCACCCCGGCCTGCGGGGCTCCAGCGGCCCCCTTGACGCTCCTGCCGTGTAGGGATGACGCTTGTGCAAGCTGGCGCAAGCCACTCGACACCGGAGGCAGCCATGGCACTACGGTTCATCGGGATTGATCCAGACACCGGGCAGCAGGGCTCCCCCACCGTATGGGTGGACGAGGAAAGGGGGAGCTGGTGCTTCAAGGCTGGAAGCCGGACGAGAGGCTAGAGGCGGAGTGCGCGGCGTTCGAGGTCCCCGGGCACGCTCCGGGCATCCCGCCGCACGAAGCCGTAATTCGGATTCCGGCCCGTATGGTGCCGATGCTCAGGAAGGCGTGCGATGTCGCAGAACGAGCCGGGCTTTGACGAGTTGCTGGCCGCAGCCAAGCACTCGGCTGTGCACCTGGAGCTGCGCGACTCGTACGGCGTGGGTGATGAGGCGGAGGACTTCGAGACCTGGAAGCGTACGGGCATGCGCGACATCGACCCGGCGTCCACCTACTGGACGCCGTGGGCTGATTTGATTCGCAGCACCGTGGCCCGAGGCGTGACCGTCCGCCGCGCCCGCGTCGTATCGGAACCCGTAACGGATTACATCCGGTACGAGCACGCCGGCACTGTGGTCAACCTTCACGCCGGCACTGTGGTCAACCTTCACGCCGGGGAGCAGGTGCGCTGGCTGCCCAGGCGGCAGGCTTCCGACATCGCGCTTCCCGGAAACGACTGCTGGGTGTTCGACGGAGGGATCGCGCTCTTCAACCATTTCTCCGGTAATGGGAACTGGTCCGAGCCCGGCTGGGAGGTGCGTTCCGAACCCGCCGTGACACGTCTGGCCTCAGCTGCGTTCGAGGCAGTCTGGGAGCGAGGCATCCCGCACGAGAAGTACACGGTCTGACCTGACGGAAAACGAAGATCCCACTCATGTCCGCGTCCCCCTCGTCCAGTGCCCAGGCCGCCCGTGAAGCCATCGCCGCCCGTCTCGGAGGCCTACGCAAAGACGCGGAGCTGACCGGGCATGAGTTGGCTCTTCGGTGTGGCTGGAGTCCCGCGAAGTCTTCCCGCATTGAGCGGGCCAAGACCCCTGCGTCGGCCGCCGACATCCGCGCCTGGTGCAAAGCGTGCGGAGCAGACGACCAAACAGACGATCTGATCGCGGCGAACCGCCAAGCCGACCAAATGTACGTCCACTGGCAAAAGCTGCACCGGCACGGCATGCGCCGGGCACAGAAGGAGATCGTCCCTCTCTACGAGCAGACCCACCACTTCCGCGTGTACTGCTCGAACGTAGTACCGGGCATGCTCCAGACCGAGGCGTACGCGGCAGCTCTGCTCTCGACCATTGCCACCTTCCAAGGAACCCCTGACGACTCGCAGACGGCGGCAGCATCCCGCATCGAGCGTTCACACGTGCTCCATGACGGCAACCACCGCTTCGCTCTCCTGTTGGAAGAAACGGTGCTCCGCTATCGCATTGGCGACGCGCCCGCCATGGCTGGACAGCTCGGCTACCTGCTGGCCGTCATGGCGCTTCCAAACGTGAGCCTCGGGGTAATCCCTTTCACGGCCCAGCGGCTTGTCTGGCCCTTGGAAGCCTTCTATCTCTTCGACGGACGCCAAGCGAGCGTGGAGCTGCTCACGGCCGCAGTGAACGTCACGGCGCCCAGCGAGGTTGCCACATACGCCAAGGCGTTCTCCGAGCTGTCCAAGCTCGCTGTCTACGGTGCACCCGCCCGTGCTCTGATCTCGGATGCGATCACATCTCTCGGTTAGTTCGTGTGCAAGCTCGTGCAAGACCGTGGCCCGCTCCGTTCCCCGCTTTCTAGGGTCATTCCATCGGCCTCGGAAGCGATCGGAAGGGCGCGGCGTAATGACGACGGAACCGAATCGGTGGCACGAACCAACGGTGACGCTGCCTACGCGGACGGACCCCCCTCGCCCCGGCCGGCGGCCGGTTCCCCCGAGTGCGCGCGGCAGATCAGGATGTGCAGCATGACTGCCCGCGACAAGCCCGAGGACGGCGGAGACAAGTGCCCGCCTCCGCCCGCCGCGTAGCCAGCCCCCAACCGTCGAGAGAGGGAATCTCACTGTGACAACCATGCTGGAACCCCCCCGTCGCCTTACGGCACGGGCGGGACCTTGTCAGTGCCGAGTTGTTCGAGAAGGTGTCGGAGTTCTGCGCGGAGGAGTACGGACACGAGCTGTCCGCTGCCCGCCGGATCGTGGACCAGGCCCTTGCCTTCCTCAAGGTCATGGGCGACACTCGCGCGTTCGACATGACCCCGTCCGACACCGTGGACCCCGGATGGCACTCGTTTGTGCTCCACACCCAGGCGTACGCCACGTGGTGCGAGGAACAGTTCGGGTTCTTCCTCGGACATGAGCCCAAGGCCACCGTCCGCACCCGCCCGCTGATCGGTGCCGTGGTGGACCGCGTCAGGGCGGCCGGGTTCCACGTCGATGACCGTCTGTGGGGCGCGGCGAAGGACTGCAACCCGCCCGCGTGTTGCGGTGACGGCGACGGCTGCTGACCCACTCTCACTGAACGGAAGCGGTCCGGGCGTGGCTAAGGCGCCCGGACCACCACAGCCAGGGGTTCCAAAGATGAGCAGCAATGACGAGAGCCTGACCGGACGAAGTCGGGTCACGGTGTTCGCGATGTTCGGCACGGTCTTCGGCTCCGCCACACACCATCTTGACGAACGACGGATCGGGGACGTGGCCGTAATCGGCCCCCTGACCCCTGCTGTCGAGTGGCCACGGCTGTGGCAGATGGCCCGCTCCTGTGGCAGGCCCGCAGCCAAGGACACCGAACTCGCACAGTGGATTCTGAACCAGGCAACCCGGGCGTTCGTCTGCGGAAGCGACCGTATCGCGCAGTTCCATGACCGGGGCTGGAAGCTGAAGGCCGGTGGGAAGCGCGTCAGATTCAAAACCACCTACGCCAACCGAGACCACCTGTGGACCGGCAACCTGGCCGTGGACGACCTCAGCCCTGACCAGGTAGCCGAGCGCCCTTCGCGCTACCGAGCGTAGCTCGGTAGCGCTGGTGCCTCGAAGCGACCCGGGGCCCGAACGTCCATCAGGAACTCAACGGCCGCCCACGCAAGACGTTCGGCCGGGATACCCCGGCCGAACGTCTACGCGATCTACTCACCACCTAAAACCAAGTGGTGTTGCGACGCCCCCTTGAACCTGGGCATCGCGCCGGGGGCCTTCTCGTCCATACAGGTCAGCACCCGTTCCGCGCCCAGTCCCCGCCCAGTATTCCCCCAGCATGACGCCCAGGATCAGTCCGGAACGGCCCCGAACGGACCGGAAGCCGGCAGCCGCTCCGCGATCACCCGAGAAACCAGCTGACTCGGGGAAACCCAGTTACGGCAGGTTGCGGGCCATCACGATGCGCTGGACCTGGTTCGTGCCCTCGTAGATCTGGGTGATCTTGGCGTCACGCATCATCCGCTCGACCGGGTAGTCCCGGGTGTAGCCGTAGCCGCCCAGGAGCTGGACCGCGTCCGTGGTGACCTCCATCGCGACGTCGGAGGCGAAGCACTTGGCTGCGGCGCCGAAGAACGTGAGGTCGGCGTCGACGCGCTCGGACTTGGCGGCGGCCGAGTACGTGAGCTGGCGGGCCGCCTCCAGCTTCATCGCCATGTCGGCCAGCATGAACTGCACGCCCTGGAAGTCGGCGATCGGCTTGCCGAACTGCTTGCGCTCCTGGACGTAGCCCTTGGCGTAGTCCAGCGCGCCCTGGGCGACGCCGAGGGCCTGGGCGGCGATGGTGATGCGGGTGTGGTCCAGGGTCTTCATCGCGGTGGCGAAGCCGGTGCCCTCCTCGCCGATCATGCGGTCGGCGGGGATGCGGACGTTGTCGAAGTAGACCTCGCGCGTCGGGGAGCCCTTGATGCCGAGCTTCTTCTCCGGGGCGCCGAAGGAGACGCCCGGGTCGGACTTCTCGACGACGAAGGCCGAGATGCCCTTGGAGCGCTTCTCCGGGTCGGTGACGGCCATGACCGTGTAGTAGTCGGAGACACCCGCGTTGGTGATCCAGCGCTTCACGCCGTTGAGGACCCAGGAGTCGCCGTCGCGCACCGCGCGGGTCTTCATGCCGGCGGCGTCGGAGCCCGCGTCCGGCTCGGAGAGGCAGTACGAGAACATGCCGTCACCCTTGGCCAGCGGGCCCAGGTACTTCTTCTTCAGGGCCTCGGAGCCGGACAGGATCACCGGGAGGGAGCCGAGCTTGTTCACGGCCGGGATCAGGGAGGAGGAGACGCAGGCGCGGGCCACCTCCTCGATCACGATGACCGTGGCGAGCGCGTCGGCGCCTGCGCCGCCGTACTCCTCCGGTACGTGGACCGCGTGCAGATCGGCGGCGGTGAGGGCGTCCAGCGCCTCCTGCGGGAAGCGGGCCTCCTCATCGACCGCGGCCGCGAACGGGGCGATCTTCGCCTCGGCGAGCGCACGCACCGTCTCACGGAGCATCTCGTGCTCCTCGGCCGGACGGTACAGGTCGAAATCGGTCGAACCCGCCAAGACGCTCACTCCCCAGGGTGCTAACTACCGTTAAGTAACCCAATTTTAGGCGCCCGCCCCGTCTCCGGCATACGCGCTCGGGCCGTGAGCTTCGCGACAGCCGGAGCGACAGCCGGAGCGACAGCCGGAAATGGGAGGTTTCAGGGGCAGGACTATGCTCATTCACCGCACGTCTGTCCGCATCTCACAGGAGCACTACATGGCCCTCAGGATCACTGTGATCGGCACCGGCTATCTCGGCGCCACGCACGCCGCGGCCATGGCGGAACTGGGCTTCGAGGTCCTGGGACTCGACGTCGTGCCCGAGAAGATCGAGATGCTGTCGGCCGGCCGGGTCCCGATGTACGAACCCGGGCTGGAGGAGCTGCTGAAGCGGCATGTCGCCGGCATCGAGGGCGCCACCGGACGGCTGCGGTTCACCACTTCGTGGGAAGAGGTGGCGGAGTTCGGCGATGTGCACTTCGTCTGCACCAACACCCCGCAGAAGCACGGCGAGTACGCCTGCGACATGTCCTACGTCGAGAGCGCCTTCGACTCGCTCGCCCCGCTGCTGACCCGGCCCGCCCTCGTCGTCGGCAAGTCCACCGTGCCGGTCGGCTCCGCGGCCCGGCTCGCCGAGCGCCTCGCCGAGCTGGCCCCCGTGGGCGCCGACGCGGAGCTGGCGTGGAACCCGGAGTTCCTGCGCGAGGGCTTCGCCGTGAACGACACGCTGCACCCGGACCGGATCGTCGTCGGTACGAGGAGCGAGCGGGCCGAGAAGCTGCTGCGCGAGGTGTACGCCGTACCGGTCGCCGAGGGCTCCCCGTTCGTCGTGACGGACTTCCCGACCGCCGAGCTGGTGAAGACCGCAGCCAACTCCTTCCTCGCCACCAAGATCTCCTTCATCAACGCCATGGCCGAGGTCTGCGAGGCCGCCGACGGCGACGTGGCCAAGCTCGCCGAGGCGATCGGGCACGACGAGCGCATCGGGAAGAAATTCCTGCGGGCCGGCATCGGCTTCGGCGGCGGCTGTCTGCCCAAGGACATCCGCGCGTTCATGGCCCGCGCCGGTGAGCTGGGCGCCGACCAGGCGCTGACGTTCCTGCGCGAGGTCGACTCGATCAACATGCGCCGCCGCGGCCACATGGTGGAGCTGGCCCGCGAGGCTGTGGGCGGTAGCTCCTTCCTCGGCAAGCGGGTCGCCGTGCTGGGTGCCACGTTCAAGCCGGACTCGGACGACGTACGCGACTCGCCGGCGCTCAACGTCGCGGGGCAGGTGCACCTCCAGGGCGGGCAGGTCACCGTCTTCGACCCGAAGGGCATGGAGAACGCCCGCCGCCTCTTCCCCACCCTCGGTTACGCGGACAGCGCCCTGGACGCGGTGCGCGGCGCCGACGTGGTGCTGCACCTGACGGAGTGGCGCGAATTCCGCGAGCTGGACGCCGAGGCGCTCGGCGCGGTGGCGGGCCGCCGGATCATCCTCGACGGGCGCAACGCGCTGGACCCCGTCGTGTGGCGCGAGGCCGGCTGGACCTACCGGGCCATGGGCCGCCCGAAAGCCTGACCGGCTCCGCCGTCCTCAGCCGCGCTTCGCGCGGTACGTACGCATCTTCGCGCGGGCGCCGCACACCGACATCGAGCACCACCGGCGGCGCCCCGCCGGGCTGCGGTCGTAGTACGCCCACCGGCAGTCCGCCGCCTCGCACGCCTTGAGCCTGGCCCAGGTGCCGTCGGCCGACGCGGCGGCGATGGCGGCCGCGATCCGTGCCGCGAGACCGGGCGGCTCCTCCACCGGGCACAGCGCGGCCCCTCCCGCCGCGTCCACGGTGACGCGCAGGGGCGCATCGGCCAGCAGCCGGTCCAGTACGAGGTCGCAGTCGCCCTCCTCGCGGTGTCCGGCGTGGGCCAGGCACGCCGCGCGCAGGGCCTCGCGCAGGGCGCGGGCCGCCGGCACGTCCGGTTCCGCGAGGGCGAACGCGGCGCGCCCGTCCGCCGTGTCGAGGGTGTCCGCACCGGTCTCGACGTCCAGGGTGTTGACCAGCGCTTCCACCAGCGCGAGCCCGCCGGGTGCGGAATCCCTCTCATTCATGGTTGCGACGGTACCTCCGGTGCGGCAGCATGCAGTTACGGTTACCGGTTCAGCGGCTTTAGCGGTAACCACCTGTCCGTCATCTGCCCGCGAATCTGCCCGAGGAGAAGCAACATGGCTGTGGCCGCACTGGGTGCCGTCGTCCTGGACTGCCCCGACCCCGTCGCCCTGGCGAACTTCTACGCCGCGCTGCTCGGCGGCGAGGTCGAGCAGCGGGAGGACTGGGTGGACCTCACGGGGATCACCGGCACCTCGCTCGCCTTCCAGGCGGCACCCGGCTTCGTACCGCCGAAGTGGCCGCGCCCCGACGCCTCGCAGCAGGTCCACCTGGACCTGACCGTGACGGACCTGGACGCGGCGGAGCGCGAGGTCCTGGCGCTCGGCGCGACGGTGCTGGAGGCGGACGACCGGGAGCGGTCCTTCCGGGTGTACGCCGACCCGGCGGGGCACCCGTTCTGCCTCTGCGCCTGTTAGGGAGCGTGAGGACGCCCCCGTGGCTCAGCCCGCCGGGGCGTCCAGCTGTTCGATCGTGGCGTGCGACGGGCCGCGGCGCGTGCGCAGGTCCCGTGCCACGTCCTCGGCGGCGCGCAGCACCCGTACCGCGTTCTGCCAGGTGAGCTTGGCCAGGTCGGCGGCGGACCAGCCGCGGCGCAGCAGCTCCGCGATCAGGTTCGGGTAGCCGGCGACGCTCTCCAGGCCCTGGGGCAGGAACGCGGTGCCGTCGTAGTCGCCGCCGATGCCGATGTGGTCGACGCCCGCGACCTCGCGCATGTGGTCGAGGTGGTCGGCGATGGTGGCCACGGTCGCCTTCGGGCGGGGGTTGGCCGCCTCGAACGCGGCGTGCGCCTTCATCGCGCGCTCGGTGGTGTCCAGGTGGTGCAGCCCGTTCGCGCGCAGGTTCTCGTCGGCGGCGTGCGTCCAGGCGACGGCCTCCGGCAGGACGAACTTCGGTACGAAGGTGGCCATGGCGATGCCGCCGTTGGCCGGGAGCTGCGCGAGGACGTCGTCGGGGATGTTGCGCGGGTGGTCGCAGACGGCCCGTGATGAGGAGTGCGAGAACATCACCGGCGCGGTGGAGGTGGCGAGCGCGTCGCGCATCGTCGTCGCCGCGACGTGGCTGAGGTCGACCAGCATGCCGGTGCGGTTCATCTCCCGTACGACCTCGTGACCGAAGGGCGAGAGGCCGCCTACGCCCGGCTCGTCGGTCGCCGAGTCCGCCCAGGCGATGTTGTCGTTGTGGGTGAGCGTCATGTAGCGGACGCCGAGGGCGTACAGGCCGCGCAGGGTGCCCAGCGAGTTGTCGATGGAGTGGCCGCCCTCGGCGCCCATCAGGGAGGCGATGCGGCCCTCGGCGCGGGCCGCCTCCATGTCGTCGGCGGTCAGGGCGCGGCGCAGGTCGGCGGGGTAGCGGTCGAGGAGTTCGGCGACGGCGTCGATCTGTTCCAGGGTGGCGCTGACGGCGGCGTCGCCCGCCAGGTCGGACCGTACGTAGACGGACCAGAACTGGGCGCCGACGCCGCCGGCCCGCAGCCGGGGGATGTCGGTGTGCAGGTGGGCCGACTGGTCGGTGGCGATGTCGCGGGCGGCCAGGTCGTAGCCGACCTGCTCGCGCAGCGCCCACGGCAGGTCGTTGTGGCCGTCGACCACGGGGTACTCGGCGAGGAGGTCCCGTGCCCGGTCCAGTCGGTCCGCCATCGTCCCCTACTTCCCGAAGCCGAAGGAGTCCGCGCCCTCGACCTTGTGGCGCAGCCGCTTGCCCTTCTCGGTCGCCTGGTCGTTCAGGTCGCCCAGGAAGTCCGTCATCCGGCGCTGCGTCTCGGGGTCGTGCGCGGCGAGGACGCGGACGGCGAGCAGGCCCGCGTTGCGCGCGCCCGCGATGGAGACGGTGGCGACGGGGATGCCGGCGGGCATCTGGACGATCGACATGAGGCTGTCCATGCCGTCGAGGTACTTCAGCGGGACCGGTACGCCGATGACGGGCAGCGGGGTGACCGAGGCGAGCATGCCGGGCAGGTGGGCGGCGCCGCCCGCGCCCGCGATGATCGCCTTGAGGCCGCGACCCGCCGCGCTCTCGCCGTACGCGATCATCTCGCGCGGCATGCGGTGGGCGGAGACGACGTCGACCTCGTACGGGATCTCGAACTCGTCGAGCGCCTTGGCCGCCGCTTCCATGACGGGCCAGTCGGAGTCCGAGCCCATGACGATGCCGACGACCGGTGCGGTGGAGGCGGGGGAAGTCATTCGGTGATCGTTCCTCGCAGGTAGTCGGCCGCGTGCCGGGCGCGCTCGCGCACGTCCGCCAGATCGTCGCCGTAGGTGTTGACGTGGCCGACCTTGCGGCCGGGCTTCACGTCCTTGCCGTACATGTGGATCTTGAGCTGCGGGTCGCGGGCCATGCAGTGCAGGTAGCCCTGGTACATGTCCGGGTAGTCGCCGCCCAGGACGTTGCACATGACCGTCCAGGTGGCGCGGGGGCGCGGGTCGCCGAGCGGGAGGTCGAGGACGGCCCGGACGTGGTTGGCGAACTGCGAGGTCACCGCGCCGTCCTGGGTCCAGTGCCCGGAGTTGTGCGGGCGCATCGCCAGTTCGTTGACGAGAATGCCAGGGGTCCCGTCGTCGCGACGGGTCTCGAACAGCTCGACCGCGAGGTGGCCGACCACGCCCAGCTCGGCGGCGATCCGCAGCGCGAGCTGCTGGGCCTCGCCGGCGAGGCGCTCGTCGAGCTCGGGGGCGGGGGCGATCACCGTGTCGCAGACGCCGTCGACCTGGACGGACTCGACGACGGGGTAGGCGACGGCCTGGCCGTGCGGTGAGCGGACGATGTTGGCCGCCAGCTCCCGTACGAAGTCGACCTTCTCCTCCGCGAGGACCGGGACACCGGCCCGGAAGGGCTCGGCCGCGTCCGCCTCGGAGCGGACCACCCAGACGCCCTTGCCGTCGTAGCCGCCGCGCACGGTCTTGAGGACGACCGGGAAGCCTCCCGCCTCCTCGGCGAAGGCCGCGGCGTCGGCCGGGTCCTTCACGACGCGGTGGCGGGGGCAGGGCGCGCCGATCTCGGTGAGCTTCGCGCGCATCACCCCCTTGTCCTGGGCGTGCACCAGAGCGTCGGGGCCGGGGCGCACGGGGATGCCGTCCGCCTCCAGGGCCCGCAGGTGCTCGGTCGGCACGTGTTCGTGATCGAAGGTGATCACGTCACAGCCGCGCGCGAAGGCCCTCAGCGTCTCCAGGTCGCGATAGTCGCCGACGACGACCTCGCCCACCACCTGGGCCGCGGAGTCCTGAGCGGTGTCGCTGAGGAGCTTGAACTTGATGCCGAGGGGGATGCCCGCCTCGTGGGTCATACGGGCGAGCTGACCGCCACCGACCATGCCGACTACCGGGAACGTCACGCCTCCAGGGTATCCGCAACGCCCGTGGGCGGCCCGGGGCGGGGGCCCGGCCCGGCACGGACTCGCCACACCAGCGCCGGTACGCACAAGCGTCCGCCGGGTGTCCTGGTTAGCATGGCCGGGTTGACGGAACATGGAGCGGAACCGACGGACGGGCTGAGCGATCACATGAGCGAACGAGGCGCACTGCGGGCCCGGCTGGAGCTGCTGGCCCGGGAGGTCGCCAAGTTCGGCGTGGTCGGCGCGGTCGGTCTGGTGGTCAACATCGCCGTGTCCAACCTGCTGTGGCGCTACACGGACATCCCGACGGTGCGCGCGGGCCTGCTCGCCACGTTCGTCGCCATCCTGTTCAACTACGTGGGCTTCCGCTACTGGACGTACCGCGACCGCGACAAGTCCGGCCGCACCCGGGAGCTGACGCTGTTCCTGCTGTTCAGTGCGGTGGGCGCGGTCATCGAGACCGGTGTGCTGTACGTGGCGACGTACGGGTTCGGCTGGAACAGCCCGATGCAGAGCAACGTCTTCAAGATCCTCGGCATCGGTATCGCGACGCTGTTCCGCTTCTGGTCCTACCGGACGTGGGTCTTCAAGGCGCTTCCGGAGCCGGTCTCCGACGAGTCGGAGGCGGTGGCCGACAAAGGAGCCGTCGTGAGTGGGCACGTTTCCGTGCCGGGCCCCACGGTGCGGGTCGAGGCGGACACTGCTCATCGGTAGGGCGCGGAGCGTCCGGGCGGACGTCTTGTCCTCAATCGCCGGACGGGCTGGACAGTGCCGCCCACCGCTTCCCTCACCTCTTCCCTCACCTCACCGGGCGTTCCGGTTCCTTCCTGTTCAGGGCCACTCGGCTGAGGAACAGCGCGAAGACCGGCGGCTGCTGCTGGAGCAGTTCCAGCCGGCCGCCGTCCGCCTCCGCGAGGTCGCGGGCGACCGCGAGGCCGATGCCCGTGGAGTTGCGGCCGCTGATGGTCCGCTCGAAGATCCGCGCGCCCAGGTCGGCGGGGACGCCGGGGCCCTCGTCGGTCACCTCGATCACCGCCTGGTTGCCGGTGACCCTCGTGCGCAGCGCGACCGTGCCGCCGCCGTGCATGAGTGAGTTCTCGATCAGCGCGGCCAGGACCTGGGCGACCGCGCCCGGGGTGCCGACGGCGCTCAGCCCCTGCTTGCCGGAGCAGACGATGGCGCGGCCCTCACCCCGGTAGGCGGGGCGCCACTCCTCGATCTGCTGCTTGACGACCTCGTCCAGGTCGAAGACGACCGCGGAGCCCGTCCGGGGGTCGCGGGCGTTGGTCAGCAGCCGCTCCACCACGTCCGTGAGCCGTTCGACCTGGGTGAGGGCGATGTGCGCCTCCTCCTTCACGATCTCCGGGTCGTCGGTGAGGGAGATCTCCTCGATCCGCATGGACAGGGCCGTGAGCGGCGTACGGAGCTGGTGGGAGGCGTCGGCGGCGAGCCGGCGCTCCGCGGTGAGCATCCGGGCGATCCGTTCGGCGGAGGCGTCGAGGACGTCCGCGACGCGGTCCAGCTCCGGCACCCCGTACCGCCGGTGGCGTGGCCGGGGGTCGCCGGAGCCCAGGCGCTCGGCGGTCTCGGCGAGGTCGGTGAGCGGCGAGGCCAGCTTGTCGGCCTGGCGTACGGCGAGGAGGACGGCCGAGACGATGGCGAGCAGCGCCACCGCCCCGATGATCATCAGCGTGCGGCCGACCTCGCGGGTGACGGCGGACCGGGACTCCTCGATGGTGACCTTCTCGCCGTGCTCCCCCGTCTCCGTCGCGGTGATCACGCTGCCGCTGGGGCGCTCGCCGACCTCGATGGGGGCGCGGCCGTCCATCTTGACCAGGGCGTACCGCTTGTCGTCGACCTGCTCGGCCAGCACCTTGGGGTTGATCCGCTCGGCGCCCAGGAGCCGGCTCTCGATGACGCTGATGAGCCGCAGCGCCTCGGAGTCGACGCTTTCCTGGGCGCTGCTGCTGATGGTGCGGGTCTCGACGAGGACGAGGGAGACGCCGAAGACGGCGATCACCACGAGCACGACGGCGAGGGTGGAGTTGATCAGTCGTCGGCGCATGCCTGCTTCTGTACGTCAGCTCGTGCGGATGGCGTGCTCGTGGTGCGTGGTGCCCGGGGCTGGGTGCGTGGTGCCCGGGCCCGAGGCTGGGTGCGGGCCCGGGGCTTCGGAGCTCTGGGCCCTGAGCTCGGGGCTAGGGGCCAGGGGCTCGGACGGCGTACGTCAGCTCTTCTCGAAGCGGAAGCCGACGCCCCGGACCGTGGCGATGTAGCGCGGGTTGGCGGCGTCGTCGCCGAGCTTCTTGCGGAGCCAGGAGATGTGCATGTCGAGGGTCTTGGTCGACGACCACCAGGTGGTGTCCCAGACCTCGCGCATCAGCTGGTCGCGGGTGACGACCCGGCCCGCGTCGCGCACCAGGACCCGGAGCAGGTCGAACTCCTTGGCCGTGAGCTGCAGTTCCTCGTCGCCCATCCAGGCGCGGTGCGACTCGACGTCGATGCGGACGCCGTGGGTGGCGGGCTGGGGGGCGGGCTCGGTGGCGCCGCGCCGCAGCAGGGCCCGTACCCGGGCGAGGAGTTCGGCGAGGCGGAAGGGCTTGGTGACGTAGTCGTCGGCGCCCGCGTCGAGCCCGACGACCGTGTCCACCTCGTCGGCGCGGGCGGTCAGCACCAGGACCGGCACGGTGTGGCCCTCGGCGCGGAGCCTGCGGGCGACTTCGAGGCCGTCCATCCCGGGCAGCCCCAGGTCGAGCACGACCAGGTCGATGCCGCCCTGGAGGCCGGCGTCGAGAGCGGTCGGGCCGTCTTCCCGCACCTCGACCTCGTAACCCTCCCGCCGCAGGGCGCGGGCCAGCGGTTCCGAGATGGATGCGTCGTCCTCGGCGAGCAGTACACGGGTCATGCACTGATGGTAGTCCGCGCGACGGACGGGGAGGGAGGTGATCCAAAAGCCCTGCGGGTCCGCACCCTGTTACCGCGGGGACCTTCGAATGTGGGAGTGTGGTTGCACCTGGGCCTGTGATCCATCTCTCAAGTCCTTCCATATCGGTCTCTGTCGTGTCGTATGGTGTCTCGACGCCTATTGCACTACTCAAGGACCTTTGGGCAGCTCTGAGCGCCAAGGGTCTCTTTCGTGTGCGGGGCCGGTACCCGCCGGCCCGGAAGTTTCAGTGAATGACCTGTGGGCCGGGCCCGGACGCCGATGAGCGCGTCCCGGGTGTGGATCCCGTCGCGGTGGGCGTACCCGCGCCGGTGCCGGCCTCCCCCCACCGGGCGCGTACCGCTTCACCGAGGCGTCGCGTCCCGAGCACTCAAGGATCGATCATGGCGTCCAGCCTGACGAAGGACCCGGCGAGCACCGGGGGCGGCGAGAAGACCTTCTTCGGCCACCCCCGCGGCCTGGCCACCCTCTTCATGACCGAGATGTGGGAGCGCTACAGCTTCTACGGCATGAAGGCACTGCTGCCGCTGTACCTGATCGCGCCCGGCGGCATGCACATGAACGCCACCACGGCCACGACGATCTACTCGGCCTACATGGCGATGGTCTACCTGCTCGCCATGCCCGGCGGCTGGATGGCCGACCGCTTCTGGGGGCCGCGCAAGACGGTCGCCATCGGCGGCGCCGTCGTCATCCTCGGCCACATCACGCTCGCGGTGCCCAACTCGGCGACCTTCTTCGCGGGGCTCGCCCTCGTCGCGCTCGGTTCCGGCCTGCTGAAGGCCAACATCTCCACGATGGTCGGCCACCTCTACAAGGGTCCGGAGGACCCGCGCCGGGACGGCGGCTTCACCCTCTTCTACATCGGCATCAACGTCGGCGCCTTCCTCGCCCCGCTGTCCATCGGCACCGTCGGCGAGAACGTCAACTGGCACTTCGGCTTCGCGCTGGCCGCGGTCGGCATGGCCCTGGGCCTCACCCAGTTCATGCTCGGCACCCGCCACCTGAGCCCGGAGAGCGACGTCGTCGCCACCCCGGCCACGGAGCAGGAGAAGAGCTCCGCCCTGCGCAAGGGCCTGATCTGGCTGATCGTCGCGGTCGCCTTCTACGGCCTGCTCGGCGTCACCGGCAACTTCGTCGACTGGGGCGTGCTGCCGATCACCCTCGCCGGACTGATCATCCCGGTCGCCGTCCTGGTCCGCATGAAGCGCGACAAGGAGCTGACGACCACCGAGCAGTCCAAGCTGTCGGGCTACATCTGGTTCTTCGTGGTCGCCGCCGTCTTCTGGATGATCTACGACCAGAACGGCTCGACCCTGTCGATCTTCGGTGAGCACTCGACGACGAACACCCTGCTCGGGTTCCACTTCCCGACGTCCTGGTACCAGTCGCTGAACCCGATCTTCGTCATGGCGCTGGCCCCCGTGCTCGCTTCGGCGTGGCTGTGGCTGAACAAGCGCGGCAAGGAGCCGAGCACCGCCGTCAAGTTCGCCTCCAGCCTCGTGCTGATCGGCGTCTCCTTCGCCGTCTTCCTGATCCCGCTGCTCGACACCGCCGCCAACGGCGGCAAGGTCAGCCCGATGTGGCTGGTGGCGATCTACTTCATCCAGACGGTCGCCGAGCTCTGCCTCTCCCCGGTCGGCCTGTCGGTCACCACGAAGATGGCCCCGGCGAAGTACAGCTCCCAGATGATGGGCGTCTGGTTCCTCGCCGTCACCGCCGGCGACTCCGTGACCGGTCTCCTCACCTCCAAGCAGATCGGCATCGACCTGGACAACACCGGGGCCGTCGCCTTCGAGGTGATCCTCGCCGTCATCGCCGGTGTCGGCATCTGGATGTACCGCAAGAAGGTCTCCCAGCACATGGGCGACGTGAACTGACCGCTTGGAGCCGCACGGCGGGCGCGACTTCCGGAACACGCCCCAGGGCCGCCGCACCGTTTCCACGGGTGCGGCGGCCCTTTCCGTGTGCCGTACGGGTCCGGCTCAGCGTCCGGCGCGCAGTCGGCGCCACGGGGTGAACGTGAACACCGCGCCGCCCAACAGGATCGCCGTGCCGGCCACCAGGCCGAGCGCGCGCAGGGCGCCGTGGTCGTCGGCCCCGGTGGCCGCGAGCCCGCCGCCCGACGCCGTGCCGCCGGCCGCCGCCGCTCCGCCCGAGCCGGTGGAGCCCCCGCCGGACGCGCCGGACACGCCGCCCTCCTGGGCGGTGGTGTCGAGGGTGAGCGAGGCCTTCGGCGAGCCCGTGACCGTGCACGGAATGTTGATCTTCGCGCCGCCGAGCGTGACGTCGATCGTCAGGGCGCCGGGGGTGAGCGTGGACGAGCCGGAGGCGCCGGGCTTGTACGTGCCCGTCATGTCCGGCAGGTCGACCGGCTTGCCCGTCTCCAGCGGCGCGGGGTTGCCCGGCCCGGTGACGGTCACGGAGCCCTTGTCGGCGCCGCCGATGACGATCTGCATGGACGGCTTGAGCGCCCCGGCGGGCAGGGCGGCCGGGCTGTCCATCACACCCTTGGCCGTCTTGACCGTCAGCCCGTAGCCGCCGCCGCTCTTCTTGGCGTTGATCGTCACCTTGGAGGCGATGGAGGCGGGCCCCGGCGACTTGCAGGCGAAGTCGACGGCGACCTCCTTGCCGGGGAAGTCGGTGGCGCCGCCACTGCCGCCGGTGGTGGTACCACCTGAAGCGGTACTACCTGAAGTTGTACCGCCGGATGTTGAACCGCCGGTGTCACCACCGGCCGTCGTACCACCCGTGGTCGTCGACCCTCCGCTCGTCGTCCCCCCGCTCGTCGTCCCCCCGCTCGTCGTCCCTCCGTCCGTCGAACCACCGGTCGTCGTGCCGCCCGTGGTCGTGCCCGTGCCGCCGTCCGTGACCTTGATCGTCGCGCCCGGCCGGACGGTCTCCTTGGGGGTGCACTTGGTGTCGGTGGAGATCGGCTTGGAGACGTTGATGGCGTACGCGTCCGGCGTCAGCGTCAGCTCGCCCGCCTTCTCCAGCTTCAGCGACCCCTTCATGTCCGGCAGGATCATCGGACTCTTCTTCGGGATCGCCGGGTTCTGCCGTGGCCCCTCCAGCTTCAGGTCGCCGGTGGCGGCCCCGCCCAGCTTGATGGTGCCGGTCGGCTTGACGGTGTCCTTGTCGAGATCGAGGACGTCGGGGTTGCTGGAGGCGGCCTGGACCGTCTTCCACACGACCTCGACGGTGTCCCCGACCTTGGCCTCGGCGGGCGCGGTCAACTGGACCTGCGTGGTGCCCTGTACGGCCGGCAGTCCGGAGATGGCCGGGGGTACGCACTCCGTCTTGTACGAGATGTCGGCGGCTTGGGCCGGGCTCGCGGCCAGCAGCATGCCCGCCCCGCCGATCATCATCGCGACTCCCGCCGCGACCGTCCTGCGTTGCGTACTCACGTATGTCCCTTCGTCGTCGGGCTGTGCTCTGACGGTGCGGATTCGGGGGTGAACCAGGGCAGCGCGGCCGTGCCGGAGGCGCGTGGTTCACCGGCCGGTGCGGCGGGTACGGGCGCGGCGTGTGCGCGCCGCAGCCTCGGGAGCCTCGCGGTCGCCCCGGCGAGCGGGGAGGCGCGCCGGCCCCGGCGGGACGCCGCGTGCGCGGAGCGCGGCCGTACCCGGTCGACGACCGCCATGCCGATGCGGAAGACGGCGGCGGGCACCACGAGGCAGAGCAGAATCCAGAAGAGCGTGACGCCCCACGGGCGGCCGACCCCCCACGGCTGCTCGGCGAGCACCTTCGTGCCGTACTTCAGGGAGATCCGGTAGTCGCCGTGGGCGCCCGCCGCCAGCTCGACGGGCAGTTCGATACGGGCCTTGCGGCCGGGTGCGACGGTCCCGTGCCACTGCCGCTCCTCCCACTGCGGGGCGTAGACGCCGTGCGCGGTGCCGACCCGGAAGACCGGGTCCTGGACCGGGGCCGAGCCCATGTTGCCGACCGTGAACACGAGGCGGCGGGTGGGCGGGGCGCCGAACCAGGTGAGGACGGAGCTCTCACCCTCCAGGCGGGTGGCGGCCAGGACGGCGAGCTTGCCCTGTCCCGTCTGCTTCGGCAGCGCGGCGACGGGGTGTCCCGCGACCACGAACACCGCGTCGGCCAGGGCCTCTTCCCCGGTGACCGTGGCGACATGCACCACGCAGGGGCACGGCACGGGCGGCTCGGAGACGGGCAGCTTCGTGCTGAACGCGCCCTTGGTGTCGGTGGTGACCGCCCTGCCGTCCGCGTTGGCGCAGGAGTTGGTGCCGCCGATCACCCCGCGTGCGGGGCTGGACTGCCCGCAGATGAGCAGCATGAGCAGCGCCCCGGACCGCCAGCCGCTGCCCTTGACGGTGATCGAACCGCCCTTGCCTGCCTCCTTGTCGGGCAGCGTGACGGCCGGTTTCGGGGCGGTCGCGCTCCGGCCGTCGGCATGGGCGCCGGGGGCGCTCAGGAGCAGTGCGGGCAGGAGCGCGGCCAGCAGGGCGGCGAGCAGCACGGCCGCCCGCTCGCGGCCGTCGCTCCGGGTCGTCGCAGCTCCGGTCCTTCCAGTCACGATTGCGCTCCCGCCTTCACCAGGTGCCTCTCGTCGGTGTGCTTCCGGGGCCCGGCCTGCGGGCCCGCCCCCTCGTCGCGCGCCGCCCGCCCGGCCCGCCGCCTGCGCCGGAGCCCGTACGCGAACGCGGTGGCGGCGGCCAGGAGCAGCAGGGCGCCGCCGGTGACGGGCGCCCAGGGGACGAAGACCGCCGTGGCCGTCGCCTCGTCGTGGGCGCCGCCCGCCGCCGTGACCCGCAGCCGTACGGTGGCGGAGTCCAGCGCGGGGGCGTCCGGCCAGGGTTCGGTGAGGTGCGCCCGCTGCCCGGGCAGCAGCTCCACGGGCAGGGCGCGGGCGCCGCGCCGCAGGTGGGCGAAGAGTCCGTCCGCGCTGACGGCCAGACGCGGTACGAGGACGGTGTTGCCCCGGTTGACCAGCGTGTAGCGGATGGTGTGCCCGACGACGCCGACGTCCTCCACGGTGAGCGCGGCGAGCCTCGGCCCGCCGACCCGCAGCCTGACCTGTACGCCCACCGAGCGGCCGCCGCTCTCCGCGACGATCGCGCCGGGGTGGTCGCCGGGCAGCGCGTCGGCGGGCACGGTGAACGTGACGGGCACGTCGGCCCGGGTGCGGGCGGGCACGGTCACCTCGGTGCGCGCCGTCCGCAGCCAGGCGCCGGTGCCGGTGGAGCCGCGCTTACCTCGCACCGCGAAGGAGCCGTCGCCGGCGTTGTACGCGTCGGCGCCGCGCAGCCGTACGGTGACCGGCTCCGTCCCCGGGTTGGTGACCGAGAGCCGGTCGCGCAGGACGCTGCCGGGCAGGCCCTCCAGGTAGAAGTACGGCCGGGCGACGGCCTCCCCGGAGGCGTGCGCCGAGGGGCCCGCCGTCCACGCCGGGGCGGCGGGCTGCTCGGCGGCTCCGGCCGCCGCCGGGGCGGCGAGCAGCGGGAGGACTGCGAACAGCGGCAGCAGCGGCAGCGGCAGGGCGAGGGCGCGTCGGGCAGTAGGGCCGGTCGGCGGCGGCATGGGCGGCTCCCTGGTGCGTGGCGGCGGGGGGCGGGTCGCGCGGGGAGGTCAGCCCGCCGCGTGCTGTCCGCGCCGGGTCAGCCACAGGACTCCGGCCGCGCCCGTCAGGAGGACCGTGCCGCCGAGGGTGCCGAGCGCGATCGCGGAGTCCATCGGTCCGGTCTTGGGCAGCGCGTCCTGGGTGGACGGCTCGGTCCGCGTCGTACCGCCGCCCGCGGCCGTGACGTCGAGGGTGAGGGAGGGGCCCGGGTTGTTCGCGGGGGTGCAGGTCGTCGTCGTACCGAGGGCCTTGATGGTGAGGACGCCTGCGGTCAAGGTGACCTTGCCGCTCTTCTTCGGGGTGTACGTCCCGCTCAGGTCGCTGATCTTGATGGGGCTGTTGGCGGGGATGGCGGCCGTGTTGGCGGGCCCGGTGACGGTGAGCTGCCCGGGGTCGGCGCCGCCGACCTTGATGACCGCGCTGGGGTTCATCGCGCCCTTGCCCAGCTCGACCGGGCTGGAGGAGACGCCCTTCTGGAAGGACATCGTCAGCTTGTAGCCGCTGCCGCTCTTGACGCTCTTGATGTCGATGGGCGAGACGGCGGCCTTGTCCCCGATGGGGGTCTTGCACTTGTAGTCGACGTCGACGACCGTCGCGTGGGCGGCGGGCGCGGCCAGCAGCACCGCCGCACCCGCAAGACCGGACGCCAGCGCGAGAGCTGTTCGTTTCTGGTTCGGCACCTCGAATTCCCCTCAGGCCGGGTCGTCGCGCGCCGCCGCGATGCGGCACACATAACTGACGACACATCAGATTGGGCGCTCAAGGTACGCCCGGGGCCGTGTGGAGGGAAGACAAAGAGCGCGCCGATCCGGCGCGCTCCTGGAGGGGGGGTGGGGAGGGGGGTCGGTTATGCCGGGGCGGCCAGCTCCGCCCAGACGGTCTTGCCGGGCTCGCCCGGCACACGTACGACTCCCCAGTCCATGCAGAGCCGCTGCACGATGAACATGCCGTGGCCGCCGGGGCGCCCCGCCCGGTGGGGAGTACGCGGCGCGGGCTGGCCCGCCCCGCCGTCGGCGACCTCCACGCGCAGCATCTTGGGGCTGCGGGCGATGCGGATCTCGTCGGGGCCGTCCGCGTGCAGGCACGCGTTGGTGACGAGCTCGGAGACGACCAGCAGGACGTCCTCCGCGGCCGCGCGGCGGTCGGCGCCGGCCGCGGGGAGCCAGCCCCAGTCCTGGAGCGCCTGGCGGGCGAAATCACGGGCGGTCGGCACGATGCCGGTTGCCTCCCGCAACGACAGCCTGCGCCACTGCCGCTCGGCGCCCTCGGCCGGCCGGACGGGCTCGGCGGAGGAAACGCCCGCGCCCTCCGGCTCGCGGCCGAGGCCGCCCGGCGGATGCTGCCGGGTGGTGCTCATCAGCGCTTCACCTCACCGATTCACCATGTCGCCCTGGAACGGATACGACCCATTGAACAGATACGAATACGAATACCGATACGGACACTGATACAGGAACCGCACAGGTACGGGTGGCCGGGCCGCCCGGGCTCGCCGGAAGATCTCCTGCCCGGCCCAATCGCGACGACACCCATTTCGGCTACGCGGACCGCGTAACTCCCGTCACGGACGAGACGCCCGGGGTGCCGGAACGCCTCCCGGTCAGGGGGCCAGGGCCTCGTCGAGTGAGGCGTGGACGGTGAAAACCGCCTCGGCCCCCGTGATCTCGAAGACCCGCGCCACCACCGGCTGCATTGCGGCCAAATGAACCCCTCCCCCGGCTGCCTCCGCCTTGAGGCGGGCACCGAGCAGCACGTTCAGCCCGGTTGAATCACAGAAGTCGAGTCGCGAGCAGTCGACCACCAGGCGCGCACGCCCCTGCTCGACCGCGCTCTCCAGGGGCTCACGCAGCAGATCCGCCGTGTGGTGGTCGAGCTCACCCACCGGCGTCACCACCTCGCTGCGCCCCTCGGTCCGGACCTCGACCTGAAGCCGACCCCGGTTCGCACTGCCGACCGTCCCGCGGTCCATGCCCGTCCCTCTTCACCGCTCGTCACTGTCCGCATCCCTGTACCTGCAGATGCGTGGCAGCTGTCACTGATGTCCTTGGAACACTACGCGTTCCATGCGCCATGCGGTAGCCGAAGACCTCAACAAACCGGACATATAGCGTCAATTGGCGGTTGTACCGACCCATGACGAGCGGGTAAGGGTAGGGGGACACCCAAAACACGACCGGCTTTGGAGGCGCCGCTTCACCGCAGGAACACGTATGGGCATCGGCAGCCATATGCCGAGAACGATGGAGGAGACCATGTCACCCCGGCTCGACGAAGCGCGTACCCACAACGCGACGTCGGCATGTCCTCAGGGACTGACCGAATCAGACTCCCCTGCTGCGACCGTCCCGCACGGCACGCGCACCGGCAGCACCAGCAGTGGCAGTGACCGCTTCACCCGCAGTACCGCATACCCGCACAGTGCCCCGTACACGCACAGCGTCTCGTACACGCACAGCGCCCCGTACACACACAGTGCCGCATTCGACACCGACGGCCTCGCAGGGCTTCCCGAGATCCCGCCCTACACCGAAGTGGGGGCGCTGGACGCCAGGGCCCTGTCGAAGACGCTCTTCGCGCGGCTCGAAACCCTCGAAGAGGGCACGCCCGAGTACTCCTACGTACGCAACACGCTCGTCGAGCTGAACCTGGCCCTCGTCAAGTTCGCCGCCTCCCGGTTCCGCTCCCGCAGCGAGCCGATGGAGGACATCGTCCAGGTCGGCACCATAGGTCTGATCAAGGCGATCGACCGCTTCGAGCTCAGCCGGGGCGTCGAGTTCCCGACCTTCGCGATGCCGACCATCGTCGGCGAGATCAAGCGTTTCTTCCGCGACACCAGCTGGTCCGTGCGCGTACCGCGCCGCCTGCAGGAACTGCGGCTCGACCTGGCCAAGGCGGGCGACGAGCTCGCCCAGCAGCTCGACCGGGCGCCCACCGTGGGCGAGCTCGCCGACCGCCTCGGCCTCAGCCGCGACGAGGTCGTGGAGGGCATGGCCGCGAGCAACGCGTACACCGCCAGCTCGCTGGACGCCAAGCCCGAGGAGGACGAGCACGAGGGCGCGATGGCCGACCGGATCGGCTACGAGGACCACGGGCTCGAAGGCATCGAGTACGTCGAGTCCCTGAAGCCGCTGATCGCCGCGCTGCCCGGCCGCGACCGGAAGATCCTCTCGCTCCGCTTCGTCGCCAACATGACGCAGTCGGAGATCGGCGAGGAGCTGGGCATCTCCCAGATGCACGTGTCGAGACTGCTCTCGCGCACGCTGGTGAAGCTGCGCAGGGGTCTGACGCTGGACGAGTAGCGCACACCTCGCGGCGCGCCCGCCGGGCGGTGTGCGCGAGGCCTGCCGGAGAAAGGACCTGCCCCGCCGGGGCAGGTCCTTCCGCGTTCCCGCTCCCGGGACTTCCCGGCCGGTCGTCCGCGCCAGCCGCCGTACGGGCCGCTGTGGGGGCCGCCTTACGGGGTGCGGCGTAGGGGCCGCTGTGGGGGCCGCCTTACGGGGTGGCGTACGGGCCCGCTGTGGGGGCCGCCACTGTGCGGGGCCACGACGCGCTCGCCGGCGCGCCAGACCTCGTGGACCAGCGGCACGCCCGGCCGGTAGGCGAGGTGGACGTGGCTGGGCGCGTCCAGGAGCACCAGATCGGCGCGGGCGCCCGGGGTGAGGCGGCCGATGTCGTCGCGGCGCAGGGCCGCGGCGCCGCCCGCGGTGGCGGACCAGACGGCCTCGTCCGGGGTCATGCCCATGTCGCGCACGGCGAGGGCGATGCAGAACGGCAGGGACGAGGTGAACGAGGAGCCCGGGTTGCAGTCCGTGGAGAGGGCGACGGTGGCGCCCGCGTCCAGGAGGCGGCGGGCGTCCGGCCAGGCGGCGCGGGTGGAGAACTCGGCACCCGGCAGCAGTGTGGCGACGGTGGCGGAGTGGGCCAGCGCGTCGACGTCCGCGTCGGTCAGGTGGGTGCAGTGGTCGGCGGACGCGGCGTCGAGTTCCACGGCGAGTTGCACGCCGGGGCCGTGGCCGAGTTGGTTGGCGTGGACCCGGGGGTGCAGGCCCCTGGCGCGGCCCGCGGTGAGGATCGCCCGCGCCTGGTCGCCGTCGAAGGCGCCGCGCTCGCAGAAGACGTCGATCCAGCGGGCGTGCGGGGCGCAGGCGTCGAGCATCGGGCCGGTGACCAGGTCGACGTATCCGGCCGGGTCGTCGGCGTGGTCCGGGGGGACGATGTGGGCGCCGAGGAACGTGACCTCGTCGGTGTGGCGGGCGGCGATGCGCAGGGCGCGGGCCTCGTCCTCGACGGTGAGGCCGTAACCGGACTTGGTCTCGAACGTGGTGGTGCCCTGGCGCAGCGCCTCGGCGAGGTAGCGGGCGACGTTGGCGGAAAGCTCCTCGTCGGTGGCGGCGCGGGTGGCGGCGACGGTGGTGCGGATGCCGCCCGCGCTGTAGGGCCGGCCGGACATCCGGGCGTTGAACTCCTGGGTGCGGTCGCCCGCGAAGACCAGGTGGGAGTGGGAGTCCACGAAGCCGGGGACGACGGCCCGGCCGCCCGCGTCGACGGCGTTGTCAGTGGCGGGTGCTTTGCTTGATTCACCGGTCCACACGACGCGGTCGCCCTCGATGACGACGGCGGCGTCCTGGATCAGTCCGAGGGGGGATTCGTCGCCGAGGGAGGGGTCGTTGGTGACCAGGGCGGAGATGTGGGTGATGGCGGTCGTCGTCATCGGGGGACTGCTCTCCTTGTGTGGGGGCCGCCGGGGGTTGTCCCCCGGGCCGCTGCTCAGTGGTGCAGGGCCGCGACGGCCCGGGCGAGCGCTTCGGGGACGTCGTCGATCAGCGTGTGCCGCCCGTCGCGTACGAGGTGGCGCCCCGCGACCACCGTGTGGCGGACGTCGGCCGCGGAGGCGGCGAATACGGCTGTCTCGGCCCCCAGTCGTGGCACGGGGCCCGCTGTTCTGACGGAGTCCAGGGCGACGGTCACCAGGTCGGCGGGGGCGCCCGGTTCGAGGACGCCCGCGTCGGGCCGGCCGAGTGCGGCGTGGCCGTCGGCGGAGGCGGCGCGCAGCAGGGCGGCGGCGGTCCAGTGGCCGCGGCGGCGGGTGCGCAGGCGCTCGTTGAGTTCCATCGCGCGGGCCTCTTCGAAGAGGTCGATCACGGCGTGGCTGTCGCTGCCGAGCGAGAGCGGGGAGCCGGCGCGCTGGAGGGCGGCCGCCGGGCCGATGCCGTCGGCGAGGTCGCGTTCGGTGGTCGGGCACATGCAGGTGCCGGTGGCCGTGGAGCCGAGGAGCGCGATGTCCTCGTCGGTGAGGTGGGTGTTGTGGACGCCGGTGGTGCGGGGTCCGAGGACGCCGTGGTCGGCGAGGAGCCGGGTGGGGGTGCGGCCGTGGGTGGCGAGGCAGGCGTCGTTCTCGGCGGTCTGCTCGGAGAGGTGGACATGCAGGGGCGCCTGCCGCTCCTCGGCCCACTGGGCGACGGTGGCGAGTTCGCCGGCCGGGACGGCCCGCACGGAGTGGACGGCGGCGCCGATGAGCGTGTGGTCGTCGCCCTTGAGGAGGGAGGCGCGCTCGGCCCAGGCCTCGGCGGTCGTGTCGCTGAAGCGCAGCTGGTGCCGGTCGGGCTTGCGGTACAGGGCGGGCGCGGGGCCGAATCCGGCGGAGAGGTAGGCGGTGTCCAGCAGGGTGATCCGGATGCCGGCTTCCCGGGCGGCCGCGATCAGCGCCTCGCCCATGGCGTTCGGGTTGTCGTAGGGGGTGCCGCCGGGCCCGTGGTGCAGATAGTGGAATTCGCCGACCGCGGTGATGCCGGCGAGCGCCATCTCCGCGTAAACCGCCCGGGCCAGCGCGTGGTACGTGTCGGGCGTGAGCCGGGACGCGACCTGGTACATGGTCTCGCGCCACGTCCAGAAGGTGCCGGAGCCGACCTGCACGGTGGAGCGCAGGGCGCGGTGGAAGGCGTGCGAGTGGGTGTTGGCCAGCCCCGGCAGGGTGAGCCCGCGCAGCACGGTCGCGCCGGGCGGCGGGGCGTCCACGCCGGTCCGTACGCCGGCGATCCGCCCGCCGGACGACACCTCCAGGAGGACGCCCGGCTCGACATGGGTGCCGAGCCAGGCATGGGACAGCCAGTACGTCACGGTGACGGGCTTGCCCGTCCCCTCCGTCGTCAGCGGCACGCGAGTCCTTCCAGTACGTCGGCGAGTGCGGTCACCCCGGCCACGCAGTCGTCCTCGGCGGCGTGTTCGGCCGGCGAGTGCGAGATCCCGGTCGGGTTCCGTACGAACAGCATGGCGGTCGGGACCGAGGCGGACAGAATGCCCGCGTCGTGTCCGGCTCCGGTGCCGAGCACGGGGACCGCGCGGCCGGTGCCCCGGGCGGAGCCCTTGAGCAGGGTGCCCAGTTCGTCGCGCAGGGCGTGCTGGAACTCGACGACGGGCGTGAACGACTCGCGGACGACGTCGAGGTCGATGCCGGCCCGTTCGGCGTGGTCCCGGGCGGCCTGTTCGACGGCGGCGACGACGGTGTCCAGGGTGTCCTGGTCGGCGGCGCGGGAGTCGAGCCAGCCGCGCACGAGGGAGGGGATGGCGTTGACGCCGTTGGGCTCGACGGCGACCTTGCCGAAGGTGGCAAGGGCGCCTGCGAGTTCCGCCTCGCGGCGGGCGGCGAGGACGGTCTCGGCGTACGTGAGCATCGGGTCGCGCCGGTCGGCGAGGCGGGTGGTGCCGGCGTGGTTGGCCTCGCCCCGGAAGTCGAACCGCCAGCGCCCGTGCGGCCAGATCGCGGAGGCGATGCCGACGGGGTCGCCGGTGAGGTCGAGGGCGCGGCCCTGCTCGACGTGGAGTTCGACGAACGCGCCGATACGGGCGAGCCGTTCGGGGTCGGGCCCGATGGCGTCGGGGTCGTATCCGGCGGCGGCCATGGCCTGCGGGAGCGTGACACCGTCCCCGTCGCGCAGCCGGTGCGCGGCCTCGACGGTCAGCTGCCCGGCGGCGAGCCGGGAGCCGACGCAGGCGAGGCCGAAGCGGGCCCCTTCCTCGTCACCGAAGTTGGTGATGGCCAGCGGCCGGGTGAACTCCGCACCCCTGCGGCGGAGTTCGTCGAGCGCGGCGAAGGAGGACACGACACCGAGCGGCCCGTCGAAGGCGCCACCGTCGGGTACGGAGTCGAGGTGCGAGCCGGTGACGACGGCGTCCCCCGCGAGGGGGTCACCGAGCCAGGCCCACTGGTTGCCGTTCCGGTCGGTCTCCAGGACCAGCCCCCGGGCCTCGGCCTGCGCCCGGAACCAGTCCCGGCAGTCGGTGTCGGCCCCGGTCCAGGCGTACCGCCGGTACCCGCCGCTGCCGGAGTGCCGCCCGATGGGCGCGAGCTCCGCCCACATGGCCTGGAAGGACTGTTGTGGGCGTTCGTTCCGCAGGGCGAGGGGGGTACCTCTCACGCCCTCGGGGCTGTGGGGGAGGGCGGGCACGACGGAAGCCGCGCCCGGCAACGCCCCCGCACCCCCCACCGGACCGGTGCCGTCCCCCGAACCGGCCGGGAACGGCCCCGTCACGCTCCGTCCTCCCTCATCGGCACCCGCACACCCTTGTCCGAGGCGACGGACTCCGCGATGTCGTACCCCGCGTCCACGTGCCGGATGACCCCCATGCCCGGGTCGTTGGTCAGCACCCGGCGGATCTTCTCGCCGGCCAGCGGCGTGCCGTCCGCGACCGTGACCTGGCCGGCGTGGATGGAGCGGCCCATGCCGACGCCGCCGCCGTGGTGGATGGAGACCCAGGAGGCGCCCGACGCCACGTTGACCATGGCGTTCAGCAGCGGCCAGTCCGCGATGGCGTCGGAGCCGTCGAGCATGGCCTCGGTCTCGCGGTACGGGGAGGCCACGGACCCGCAGTCCAGGTGGTCGCGCCCGATCGCAAGGGGCGCGGCGAGTTCACCGCTCGCCACCATGTCGTTGAACCGCTCGCCGGCCCGGTCCCGTTCGCCGTAGCCGAGCCAGCAGATGCGGGCGGGCAGGCCCTGGAAGCGGACGCGCTCGCCGGCCATGTTGATCCAGCGGTGCAGGGACTCGTTCCCCGGGAAGAGTTCGAGCAGCGCCTTGTCCGTCTTGTGGATGTCGGACGCCTCGCCGGACAGCGCCGCCCAGCGGAACGGGCCCTTGCCCTCGCAGAACAGCGGCCGGATGTAGGCGGGGACGAAGCCGGGGAAGTCGAAGGCCCGCTCGTACCCGGCGAGCCGCGCCTCGCCGCGGATCGAGTTGCCGTAGTCGAAGACCTCCGCGCCGGCGTCCATGAAACCGACCATGGCCTCGACGTGGCGGGCCATCGACTCGCGCGCCCGCTGGGTGAAGTCGGCGGGCTTCTCGGCGGCGTAGGCGGCCATGTCGTCGAAGTCGACGCCGGCCGGCAGATAGGCCAGCGGGTCGTGCGCGCTGGTCTGGTCGGTGACGATGTCGATGGGGGCGCCCTCGGCGAGCATCCGGGGCAGCAGCTCCGCCGCGTTGCCGAGAAGGCCGATGGAGAGCGGACGGCGGGCGTCGCGCGCCTCGACGGCGAGTTGGAGCGCGTGCTCCAGGGAGTCGGCGCGCACGTCGAGGTAGCGGTGCTCGATGCGGCGTTCGATGGCGCGCGGGTCGCAGTCGACGCAGATCGCGACGCCGTCGTTCATGGTGACGGCGAGCGGCTGGGCGCCGCCCATCCCGCCGAGTCCGGCGGTCAGGGTGATCGTCCCGGCCAGCGAGCCGCCGAACTTCTTCGCGGCGACGGCGGCGAACGTCTCGTAGGTTCCCTGAAGGATGCCCTGGGTGCCGATGTAGATCCACGATCCGGCGGTCATCTGCCCGTACATGGTGAGCCCGAGCGCCTCCAGGCGGCGGAACTCCTCCCAGTTCGCCCAGTCGCCGACCAGGTTGGAGTTGGCGATCAGGACCCTCGGCGCCCACTCGTGCGTCTGCATGACGCCGACCGGCCGCCCGGACTGGACGAGCATCGTCTCGTCCTGCTTGAGCGTGCGCAGCGTACGGACCATCGCGTCGAACGAGCGCCAGTCGCGGGCCGCCTTGCCCGTGCCGCCGTAGACGACGAGCTTGTCGGGGTGCTCGGCGACCTCGGGGTCGAGGTTGTTCTGCAGCATGCGCAGGGCGGCTTCCTGCTGCCATCCCAGGGCGCTCAGTTCCGTACCGCGCGGCGCCCGTACGGGGCGGGGTCCTGACATGGCGGTGCCTCCTCGCGACTGTGATTTTTCTATTCACATCTTGGGTGGGTGAATAGCTCCAGTCAACAGCCCGGGCCGGGAGGCCCAGGAGCCGCCCCGTCCGCTTCGCGGCGGGGCATTCTCCGGCAACCACCTGCATGTACCGATGGAAAATGCCAGAACCCCCACCTGGATCGAGCACGTTGCGTAACCTCTGGGTCACAGCCGAACACCGTGTCGGAGGGGAATCCGCGTGCCCGGAATCGACGAGTGCCTGCTCGACGTCATGAGACTGCCCGGTGCCAGGGGCGCCGCCGTCGTCGACTGGACGAGCGGTCTCGCCCTCGGCACCATCGGCGAATCGCCCAACGGCGACCACGAGGCCACCGCGGCGGAGACGGCCGAGGTGGCCCGGATGGCGGCCGAACAGCCCGCCTTCGCCCTCGGGTTACCGGACGCGCCGGCCGCCGCCGGGGGGACCGCCGCTCCCCCGGTCGAGGACGTCATCGTCACCACCCGCGCCGGCTACCACATCCTGCGGTTCGTGGAGACGGACTTCGACAGCAGCGTCTTCCTCCACCTGTGGCTGGACCGCGCGGAAGGCAATCTGGCGCTGGCCCGGATACGGCTGGGCGAGATGGCCGAGCGGCTGGTCCTCGCATGACAGCCGCCCTCGCGGGAGAGTCCGTCCCCGCCGCCCCGGTGCTCTCGCCCATGCTCCAGCGCCTCGCCGCCGAACGGGCCACCGGCGCCCTGATGCGCGACCGGGGCACGCTGTACCTCGCCGACGGCAAGGTGGTGCACGCCGAGTCCCCGGCGACGCCCGGCATCGACGTCCTGCTCACCCGGGGCGGTGCGCTGCGGCGCGAGGGCTGGTGGGACGCGGTCGCCGAGGCGGGGGCCGGCCAGCGTGTCGGGCGGCACCTCGTGGACAGCGGCCGGGTGCCGGGCGGCGCGCTGGAGCTGTGCCACCTGGGCGCGCTGTACGACGCGGCGTTCTTCGCCCTCGCCCCGACCCGGACCCCGGCCCGCTTCCGTTACGGGGTCGCGCACTGGATCGGCCCCGTGCGCCCCGTTCCCGTGGACGCCGTGCAGCGCGAGACGCTCCGGCGCCGGGAACTGCTGGACCGGATCTGGCCGGACGCGGCGGGCGACACGGCCCCGCTCCTGCGGACCGGCCGCCCGGCCGACTCGCCCGTGCCGCCGCGTCAGCGCCGCGTGCTGGAGTGCGTGGACGGGGTGCGTACGGCCACCGACATCGCGCAGGAGCTCGGCACGTCCGCGTTCCACATCCTGGTCGACCTGCGGCGCCTCGCGGCGGCCGGACTCGTCGAGGCGGTCCCCCCGGCCGCCTCTGCCGCCTCCGCGGCGGCCCGGATCGCGCTTCCCGAGGTCACGGCCGACCCCGACGTCGCCCTGTTGCGCCGGCTCCGAGACGCATTGGAGGCCTTGTGATACGCGCGCTCAGACAGCGTGCCGGAAGGAGACAGCTGATGGTGCCCGAAGCCGAAGCGCAGGACGTCCTGGCCGAGCTCCAGCGGTTACGGGCGCGGGTACCGCTCCTCTCGGGCGCGCTGGCGGCCAGCACCGACGGCCTGGTCCTGGCCCATGACACGCCGGGGGTGGAGGCCGAGGGGGTCGCCGCGCTGACCGCGGCCGCGCTCGGCGTCGCGGTCCGGATGACGGAGGCGACCGGCCGGGGCGGCTTCCGCGAACTGCTCGTGCGCGGCGAGACCGGTTACATCGCGACGTACGCCGCGGGCTCGCAGGCCGTCCTGACCCTGCTGGCCGAGGACCGGATCAACGTGGGCCGGCTCCATCTGGAGGGCCGCCGGGCCGGCTCCCGCATCGGCGCGCTGGTCGACGGCGCCCTGGAACGCGCCCCGCAGCCCGCGCCGCCCGTGCCCCGCGCCCCGCAACAGCCCGGCGCCCTCCCGCACCGCCCGACCTGACGGGCCCCGCAGACACCACCGACACACACCCGAAGGAAAAAGGAACCGGTCTCAGCGGCCGGTCGAGGAAAGGAAACACCCACTCATGGCGAACACCGAAGCGTCACTGAAGGAAGCGATGTCGTCCATCGAGGGCACCACCGGTGTCGCCCTCGTCGACTACACGAGCGGCATGGCGCTGGGCACCCTCGGCGGCGGCAAGGACTTCAACCTGGAGGTCGCGGCCGCCGGCAACACCGACGTCGTACGCGCCAAGCTCCGCACCATGGAGCACCTCGGCATCCAGGACGAGATCGAGGACATCCTGATCACCCTGGGCACCCAGTACCACCTGATCCGGCTGCTCAAGACCCGGGGCAACACCGGGCTCTTCCTCTACCTGGTCCTGGACGCGGGCCGGGCCAACCTGGCCATGGCCCGTCACCAGCTGAAGAAGATCGAGGCGGACCTGGAGGTCTGACGGGCGGGGCCGGGCCCTTGGGCGGGCGGCATCCTTGGGCTTGCCCCCTTCCGGGGCGGGGGGTTCCGTCCTCAAGCGCCGGACGGGCTGGGTTTGTGCGGGTTGCTCTGCGGGGTGCGGGTCGCCTCCTGTCCGGTGGGTGGGGGTGGGGGCCCTCCGGGCAGACTCCTCAAAAACGGCGTGTTCACCCGGGTGCGTGGGGGACCCGGGTCGTACGCCATTTTCTGCGGGGACTGCCCTGCACGCCCCCACCCGGCCGCCTTGCGTCTGCGACCTTCGTGCCAACCGGTGTGCAGGCGCGCGACGGGTGGTCCGGGGGCGTGCAGGGGAGTCCCCGCAGGACGAGGAACGGATACCCGGGTGCCGCTGCGTACCCGCCGAACGTTCGTCGTCCGAGGAGACGCCCCGGAGGGCCCCCGGACCCCACCCACAAGGCCGGGGCGCGCCTTTGAGCCCGTCCGGCGATTGAGGACGGAACCCCGCGCCCCGGACCGGGGGAAACCCGTGGGGGCCGGCGCCCCGTTCAAGCCCGTCCGGCGCTTGAGGACGGAACCCCGCGTCCCGGACCGGGGCGCAGGCTCAAGGATGCCGCCCGCCCAAGGGCCCCGCCCCGGACCGGGGTTACCGCCTCACTCCACGAACAGACCCCGGGCCACCGCGCCCGCGTCGAACTCCTCAAGGCGGGCCTGCGCGTCGGGCAGGTCGTCGCACATGGCCTCCAGCAGCACCCGCCCCAGCAGCATGGGCGCGCAGGCCGTGTCGAAGGCGAGGCCGGTTCCGACGGCGGCCGGGATCAGCAGGTCGCTGTGGCGGGCCACGGGCGCGAACGCGGAGTCGGCGACCGAGACCACGGCGAGCCCCTGGGCGCGCGCGTACGCGAGGGCGTCCACGACCTCGCGGGGGTGGCGGGGCAGGGCGAAGCAGATCAGCGCGGTGGCACCGGCCCGGCGCGCGGCGTCGATCCGGTCGTGCAGCATGCTGCCGCCCTCGTCGAGCACCCGGACATCCGGGTGCACCTTGGCGGCGAAGTACCCGAACCCCCGGGCCTGCGAGGACGCGGCGCGCAGCCCGAGCACAGGCAGCGGCCGGGAGTCGGCGAGCAGCCGGCCGGCCCGTTCGACGGGGCCGGGGTCGGCGAGGAGTTCGGCGAGGTGGCGCAGGTTCTCGATCTCGCCGAGCACCGCCTGCTGGTACTCGTTGTACGTCTCCTCGCCCGCTTCCGGGCCGGCCGGGGCGACCTCGCGCAGGTGCTTGCGCAGGGCGGGGTAGCCGTCGAAGCCGAGGGCGACGGCGAACCGGGTGACGGAGGGCTGGCTGACCCCGGCCAGTTCGGCGAGTTCGACGCTGGAGAGGAACGGGGCGTCACCGGCCCTGCGCACCATCGAGTGCGCGATGCGGCGCTGTGTGGGCGTGAGCCTGTGGCCCTCGAACAGCTCCTGCAACCGTGCGGCCGGGCTGCTCCCGCTCATCCTGTCCCCTCGGTAGGTCCGCCGTGCCGAGGTCCGGCGCCGACGAATCCATTCAGCCAGCAAGGCCCCTGCATGTCCATATCCAGCCGCCTGCGCCGACTACCCGGGCAGGCCCGCCCGCGCGGTGAGGACGGCCAGGGTCTCGCGCAGCCGGGCCCGGAACTCCTCGTCGAGACCGGCCGTCAGCTCCTCGTCGACGGCGCTCGCCTCCGCCGCGCACAGGGCGAGCAGTTCGCGGCCGTGTGCGGTGAGGGTGAGGATCTGGCGGCGGCGGTCGCCGGGGTCGCGCTCACGGCCGATCGCGCCCAGCTCCTCCAGGTGATCGGCGAGGCCGACGACGAGGCTGGGCGTCACCCGCATGGCGCGGGCGATCTCCTGCTGCGAGGCCGCGGCCCCACTGGCCAGCAGGGCCAGCAGCCCGGCGTGCTTGGGCTTCAAGCCGTGGACGGCGATGCGCTCGGCGTACAGCTCCGCGGTGATCGCGCCGACCGTGCCGAGCTGGAAGGCCACGGTGGCGGTCAGCGATTCCCCACGCTCCTCCTGCCGCCCGGCACGGAGGCGACGGACGGCCTCCGGACGTACGCGGAGCTCTACGCGGCCCGTGCCCTCCCGCTCGCCGCCGCCCTGGCCCACGTACTGCGCACCGAACACCGGGCGCTCGCCCCGGTCCTGGCGGTGGCCGGGGCCGCCCAGCTCGGGGACGCGTACATCGGCGTCGAGCGGGGCATCACCGGCATGGCCGCCGGCGGCACCCTCGCGGCGGCCGTCCACCTCGCCTCGGCCTGGTGGCTGACCCGCCGTACGGGGGGCGAGGCCCTGCGGCCCGCCTCCTGAGACCGGGGCCCGGCGCCGCTCCCTGTTCAGCTCCCCCAGCGCGCCGGCCAGGGCCGCCCGGTCCTCGGAGAGGCCGGGCACATCGGCGGGCGCCCCGTGCCGGAAGTGCGCCCGCAGCCGGCCGCGCGTCCTGCGCCACGTGGTGACCGCCAGCCGCACCGCCACGGTCCGCACCCACGGCAGCGGGTCGCCGGCCGCGGACACCTTGTCCCACCGCTGCCAGGCGGCCCGCAGCGAGCTGGGGAACGACTACGACTCCGCGCTCGTCGAGTCGTTCCTGGAGAAGGTGGAACAGCGACTCGACGTCACACTCGACCGGAGGGTCCGGCGGCATCTCGCGGAGCAGCAGACCTCCCTCGCCCGGGGCGCGCGTGCGCCGGGGCAGCCTACGGGGCACTTCGGGGAGCGCTTCGGATTCGGGATCATCTCGCTGGTCCTGGCCGTCCCGCTGTCCGCCATCGGCGCCGCGAACGCGGGCATCGGCGGGCTCATCGTGGCCTGGCTCGGGATCGTAGGCGTCAACGTCTTCCAGGCGGGCCACGGCAGGCGGCTGTTCCGCGGGCGCGAGGAGCGGCGGGCGGCCTCCGACTGGGAGGAGTGAGCCCACCGCCCGGACCGCGCGCGGCTCACGCCTGACGGGTCGGCAGCACGACCAGCTGGCGCAGGTTGATGTGACGGGCGCGGCTGGTGGTGTACGCGATGAGGTCGGCGATCTCGTCGGCGGACAGCCCGCCGAGCGCATCGAACATGCCGTCCAGCTGCCCGCTCAGCTCCGCGTTGTCGACGTGCCCGGCCAGCTCCGAATCGGTGAGCCCCGGCTCGAGGTTGGTGACCCGGACGTCACGCGGCCCGAGTTCGGTGCGCAGCGAGGCCGACAGGTAGGTGAGCGCGGCCTTCGTGGCGCCGTAGACCGCGTAGTGCGGGAACAGGGTGTGCGCGCCGATCGAGGAGATGTTGACCAGGTCGGCGGTGCGGCCTTCGGCGGCCGCCGTCACCAGGTCAGCGGTGAAGGCCCGGATGATGCGCAGGGCGCCCGCCACGTTGGTGTCGAGCATCCGCTGCCACTCGTCGGCGCGGCCCGCCTCCACCGGGTTCGGCAGCATCACGCCGGCCGCGTTGACCACCAGGTCCACCCGGCCGAACTCCGCGTGCACCCGGTCGGCCGCCGCGTCCACGGACGCCTGGTCGGTGACGTCGGCGGTGACGGCGAGGGCCTGCCCGCCGTCCGCGGTGATCTTCGCGGCCAGTTGCTCCAGCCGGTCCGCGCGGCGGGCCAGCAGCGCCACCCGTACGCCCTGGGCGGCGAGCAGCCGGGCGGTGGCCGCGCCCATGCCGCTGGCGGCTCCGGTGATGACGGCGGTGCGGCCTGCGAGCGTCTCGTACGACATGGGGTGCTCCTCGGTGTGGTGTCCGGCCGGGGCATCTCCCCGCCGGACACCACACTGGGCCCGGCCGCGCCGGCTACCCAGGGATGCGTCTTTCCTGGGTCCGCCAGTACCAGGCTGGGCGGGCGCCGTTCTCCTACGATCGGGTCCATGGACGGCGAACTCGGTGATTTCCTGCGCTCACGGCGTGCCCGTATCCGGCCCGAGGACGTGGGGCTCAACTCGTACGGCCGCAGGCGCGTTCCGGGCCTGCGGCGCGAGGAGGTGGCACAGCTCGCCGGGGTGAGCGTCGACTACTACATCCGGCTGGAGCAGGGGCGCGGCCCCAGCGTCTCGGACGCCGTGCTCGACGCGATAGCCCGGGTGCTCCGGCTCGACGCGACGGAGCACGCGTATCTGCGGACGGTGGCGCGCCCCAAGGCGCGCACGGCGGCGGAGCCCGCGGGGCGGCGGGTGCGGCCGGGGCTGCGGCTGCTGCTCGACCTGTTCGAGCGGGCGCCCGCCTTCGTGCTGGGCCGCCGCATGGACGTGCTGGCGTGGAACGCGCTGGGGGACGCGCTCGTCGGCTTCTCCCGGATGCCGGCCGCCGAACGCAACATGCCGCGCCAGGTGTTCCTGGACCCGGGGGCCCGGGAGCTGTACCCGGACTGGCCGGCCGTGGCGGCGGAGACGGTCGCGTATCTGCGCCTGGACGCGGGACTTCACCCCGACGACAAGGAACTCGCCGCCCTGGTGGGTGAGTTGTCGATGAAGAGCGAGGACTTCCGCCGGCTCTGGGCGGATCACCAGGTGAAGGCGAAGACGTACGGCGTGAAGCGGATCGACCACCCGGTCGTGGGCGCGCTGACCCTCCCGTACGAGACGCTGGCCGTGCCCGGCGAGCCGGGGCTCTCCCTGGTCGTCTACACCCCCGAGCCGGGTTCGGAGACCGCCGAGCGCATCGCCCTGCTGGCGAGCTGGGCGGCGGCCGGGCCCGAGGAGCAGGAGGGCGCGCGCGACCTCCGCGCCTAGAACGGTGTGTCGCGGGGACCGCCGAACCCCCGGTTTCCCGGGGGGCGGGACGACGGCGGTCCCCGCGAAGGACGACGCGGTCCGGGTCAGGGCCGGTCTGCGCGTCCGGGCGACGGTGGAGGTCCGGGAGCCGCTCCGTAGTCCGTGTCGCCGTATCCGGTGCCGGTGGGTCTCCCCGCCGACACCCACCAATGTGCCCGAGCCGTGTTAAGCCGGTGCTGCGCCGGCGTGACGCACACGTACCGTTCTCGCGAACGCGCGCGCACGGTCCCTACGCCTTGGCGGCGCCCGGTGCGTCCTTCGCGAGGTACGCCAGCAGGTCCTGGCGGCTGACCACGCCCTTCGGCTTGCCCTCCACCAGCACGATCGCCGCGTCCGCGGCCCCCGCGCCGCCGAGCACCGCCATCAGGTCCTCGACCGGCTCGCCGGAGCCGACCTGCGGCAGCGGCGGCGACATGTGCTTCTCCAGCGGGTCGGTGAGCGAGGCGCGCTGGGCGAACAGCGCGTTCAGCAGCTCCCGTTCGACCACCGAGCCGATGACCTCGGCGGCCATCACGTCCGGGTGGCCCGCGCCCGGCTTCACGATCGGCATCTGCGAGACGCCGTACTCGCGCAGGACGTCGATCGCCTCGCCGACCGTCTCCTCCGGGTGCATGTGGACGAGGGTCGGGATCGGCCCCTCCTTGTGGTCCAGGACGTCCGCGACCCGGGCGGAGGGGCCGTTGTCCTCCAGGAAGCCGTAGTCGGCCATCCACTCGTCGTTGAAGATCTTGCTCAGGTAGCCGCGGCCGCTGTCCGGGAGGAGCACGACGACCACGTCATCGGGTCCGAGCCGCTTCGCGACCTCCAGCGCGCCGACGACGGCCATGCCGCAGGAACCGCCGACGAGCAGCCCCTCCTCCTTGGCGAGGCGGCGGGTCATCTGGAAGGAGTCCTTGTCGGACACGGCGACGATCTCGTCGGTGACCTCGCGGTCGTACGCCGACGGCCAGAAGTCCTCGCCGACGCCCTCGACCAGGTACGGCCGGCCGGAGCCGCCGGAGTAGACCGAGCCCTCCGGGTCCGCGCCGACGACCTTGACCGCGCCGCCGCTGACCTCCTTGAGGTAGCGGCCGGTGCCGCTGATCGTGCCGCCGGTGCCGACCCCTGCCACGAAGTGGGTGATCTTCCCGTCCGTCTGCTCCCACAGCTCGGGACCGGTGGTCTCGTAGTGGGACCGGGGATTGTTCGGGTTGGAGTACTGGTCGGGCTTCCAGGCCCCCGGCGTCTCACGGACCAGCCGGTCGGAGACGTTGTAGTACGAGTCGGGGTGCTCGGGGTCGACCGCCGTGGGGCAGACGACGACCTCGGCACCGTAGGCACGCAGCACGTTGATCTTGTCCGTGGACACCTTGTCCGGGCAGACGAAGACGCACTTGTACCCCTTCTGCTGCGCGACGATCGCCAGGCCGACGCCCGTGTTGCCGCTCGTCGGCTCGACGATCGTGCCGCCGGGCTTCAGCTCGCCGCTCTGTTCGGCGGCCTCGATCATGCGCAGGGCGATCCGGTCCTTGACCGACCCGCCGGGGTTGAAGTACTCGACCTTGGCCAGGACCGTCGCCTGGATGCCGGCCGTGACGCTGCGCAGCCTCACCAGCGGGGTGTTGCCTACGAGACTGATCATCGAATCGTGGAATTGCACCGTTTACTCCGGGGTCTCCGAGATGGTGCGGCAAGCGTATGCGTACGGGCACGAGATTGGGCGAAACGATTGAACGACGGCCGGTAGCGGGCAGGTAGCTCTGTGTACGGCTGTGCGGCGGTACGTGCGACGAGGAGGTGGACCGGACTGTGTCGACGGCAAGGGTGGCACGGCGGATCGCGGCGGGCGCGGCCTACGGCGGTGGCAGCATCGGGCTGCTGGGGGCCGCGGCGGTGGGCGTCCTGCTGGCGGAGGTCCAGTTGGCGAAGCGGCAGGTGGGCGGCGGCATCGCCCCCGTGCCGCCGAGCGCGGACGGACGGTACGGGGTGGCGTTCACGGGGCCCGCGGAGCCGTTGCGCTTCGGGCTGCTCGGGGATTCGACCGCGGCGGGGCAGGGGGTGCGCCGGGCCGGGCAGACCCCGGGGGCGCTGCTGGCGTCGGGGCTCGCGGCGGTGTCGGAGCGGCCGGTGGATCTGCGCAACGTCGCGCTGCCGGGTGCGCGGTCGGACGATCTGGAGCGGCAGGTCTCGCTGCTGCTCGCGGACCCGTCCCGGACGCCGGACGTGTGCGTGATCATGATCGGGGCGAACGACGTGACGCACCGGATGCCCGCCACCCAGTCGGTGCGGTGTCTGACCACGGCGGTGCGCAGGCTGCGGACTGCCGGGGCCGAGGTCGTCGTCGGGACCTGCCCGGACCTGGGCACGATCGAGCCGGTCTACCAGCCGCTGCGGTGGCTGGCCCGGCGGGTGAGCCGGCAACTGGCGGCGGCCCAGACGATCGGTGCGGTGGAACAGGGCGGGCGCACGGTGTCGCTGGGCGACCTGCTGGGCCCGGAGTTCGAGGCGAACCCGAGGGAGCTGTTCGGCCCGGACAACTACCACCCCTCGGCCGAGGGGTACGCGACGGCGTCCATGGCGGTCCTGCCGACGCTCTGCGCGGTGCTGGGCCTGTGGCCGGAGTCGGACCGGCTGGACGGTGCCCGGAGCGAGGGCATGCTGCCGGTGGCCAAGGCGGCCTCCCAGGCGGCCAAGGAGGCCGGTACGGAGGTCACCGGGGCCCGGGCGCCCTGGGCGCTGCTCAAGCACCGCAGGCGGCGGCGCCTGCCCGGGACCACGGAACCGCACCCCCACCCGCACGCGGAGGCAGGCGGCTCCACGCGGCTGGAGCGGCACCCCGGCACGGACACAGGCACCTCGCCGAGGCACGCGTGAGACAGTTGACTGAGCGGTTGCTTAGAAAAGAGGCCCGCATCACATGCCGCCCCGGGTGACCTCGGCAGTACGTCCGGGTAACTTCCAGAGCAGTCGTGCCAGACAGCCTTCCAGTCCCCATGGAGCCGCGTGATGCCCGAAGCCGTGATCGTCTCTGCCGCCCGTTCGCCCATCGGCCGGGCCTTCAAGGGGTCGCTGAAGGACCTGCGTGCGGACGACCTGACCGCCACGATCATCCGGACCGCGCTGGCCAAGGTCCCCGAGCTGGACCCGAAGGACATCGACGACCTGATGCTCGGCTGCGGCCTGCCCGGCGGCGAGCAGGGCAACAACCTGGGCCGCATCATCGCCGTGCAGATGGGGATGGACCACCTTCCCGGCTGCACGGTCACCCGCTACTGCTCGTCCTCCCTGCAGACCAGCCGCATGGCCCTGCACGCCATCAAGGCCGGCGAGGGCGACGTCTTCATCTCGGCCGGCGTCGAGATGGTGTCCCGCTTCTCCAAGGGCAACTCCGACAGCCTGCCGGACACGCACAACCCGCTCTTCGCCGAGGCCGAGGCCCGCACCGCGGCCCGCGCCGAGGAGTCCGGGGCGAGCTGGCACGACCCGCGCGAGGACGGCCTGGTCCCGGACGCGTACATCGCGATGGGCCAGACCGCGGAGAACCTCGCCCGCCTCAAGGGCATCACCCGCCAGGACATGGACGAGTTCGGCGTACGGTCGCAGAACCTCGCCGAGGAGGCCCTGAAGAACGGCTTCTGGGAGCGCGAGATCACCCCGGTGACCACGCCTGACGGCACGGTCGTCGCCAAGGACGACGGGCCGCGCGCGGGCGTCACGCTGGAGGGCGTCCAGGGCCTGAAGCCGGTCTTCCGCCCCGACGGCCTGGTCACGGCCGCCAACTGCTGCCCGCTCAACGACGGCGCCGCCGCGCTCGTGATCATGTCCGACACCAAGGCGCGCGAGCTGGGCCTGACCCCGCTGGCCCGGATCGTCTCCACCGGCGTCTCGGGCCTCTCCCCCGAGATCATGGGCTACGGCCCCGTCGAGGCGAGCAAGCAGGCGCTGAAGCGGGCCGGGCTGACCATCGACGACATCGACCTGGCCGAGATCAACGAGGCCTTCGCCGCACAGGTCATCCCCTCCTACCGCGACCTCGGCCTGCCGCTGGAGAAGGTCAACGTCAACGGCGGCGCCATCGCCGTCGGCCACCCCTTCGGCATGACCGGCGCGCGGATCACCGGCACGCTGATCAACAGCCTGCAGTTCCACGACAAGCAGTTCGGTCTGGAGACCATGTGCGTCGGCGGCGGCCAGGGCATGGCGATGGTCATCGAGCGCCTGAGCTGAGCGGCCCCGGCTTCACGGCCCCGGACGACGGCGTGGCCGGTTCCGAGCCCCGACCGTGACCGAATCTCCCCCAGGATGTGATCTATCTCCTGGGGGAGAGCCATTTCCGCAGGTCACACCCACATCGGGGGCAGGCCCCAGGCACAAAGACCTGTCCAATTCGTGACGTAATGCACTGACACAGGGTGCCGTTGGGGCACAAGCTGATGTAGGAAGTCGGAGGATCGATTGAAACCGGGAGTAAGTCAGTGAGCGCCATGCCTATTGCCCTGTTGCTGACCACCGCCGCCGCCACGGCCGTGGGCGCCGCCGCTCTGCACGCCGCTCACGGGCTGCGCAGGCAGGTTTCGGCCCTCCGGAAGGAGCTGGCCGACGGCCACGCCCGTACAGCCGCAGTACCCGCTCAAGGTCGTCACGACACCACCTCCGCCGAAGAAATACGCGCGGCCGTCGCCGAGGCACTGGCCGAGGAGCGGGAGCGGGAGCTCGCCGAGGCCCGTGCGTTCTGGGCCTCGCAGGAGGCGCGGGACGCCGCCGACGCCCCCTCGCTGCTGGGCGGTCTGACCGGCCTGGGCGAGGACGCGCCGTTCTTCATGCCCCGCCAGAGCGACTTCGCCGGTCTCGAATCGATGGACCTCGACGCCGCCGATGCGCTGGACGAGCTGACCGAGCTCGCCGGGATGACGGAGCTGACCGACACGGCCGACCTGCCCGAGACGGCGGAGTTCGCCGAGGACTCCCCCGAGCTGGCCGCGGCCCGCCGTCGCCACCCCTCGCACCCCGACTTCGTGCCGGTGCAGACGCCCGTCGTCACCGACCACGAGCGCACGGTGAACCGCCTGGAGGAGCTGGCCGACAGCCGTACGGAACTCTCCGACGTGCGCCCCGGCCCGCTCGGCACGCTCGACGTCTACGTCTTCGCCGACGGCACCACGCTCTGCATGACCCCCGGCCACCGCGAGACGGCCGAGCGTCTGGCCGAATCGCTGCGCGCCGGTGAGCACCCGGTGCTGCTGGGCGGTTCCGGCGTCTCCGGCGCGTACGCGCTGACGTTCTCGTGCGGCCGGGAGAACGTCTACATACTGGCCGACCGCGTCATAGCGAGCTTCTAGCGCGCCCGACCGGTCTCCGGCTCCACCCCCCACTCCGCCGGAAGCGGCTCTCGCCGGCCGCTCCGCCCCGTACCGCCGCCCGGCCCCTTACGCGAAGGCCCGCGCGGCCGCTTCCTCGACGAATTGCACGGCCTCGTCCAGCTCGACGGACGGGGCCGTTTCCAGTGCCGCGGCCAGGTCGCGCCCCGCGACGGCGAGCTGGTCGCCGACCGCGAACATCCCGGCGTCCGGCATGACCCTCGGCTCCCGCCCGGGCGCCTCGGCGCGCTGCGCCCGCATCGCCAGCTCCCGCGCCGCGGCCAGCCCTTCGGCGGCCGCTCCCCGCTTCAGCCTGCTCTGCGGGGCGGCGCGCAGCCGGTCGGCGAATCGGTCCACGGCGGTGATCAGGGGAGTCGTATCGAGCACCCATCGACCCTACCCGCATACGTGAAGCGGCCCGCAGGCTCCGTCCGGAGCCTGCGGGCCGCTTCACCGAGCCAGGGGCGATCAGTCGTCGCCGCTGAGGATGGAGAGCAGGCGCAGCATCTCCAGGTAGATCCACACCAGGGTCATGGTGAGGCCGAAGGCGGCCAGCCAGGACTCCTCGCGCGGCGCGCCGTACGCGATGCCGTCCTCGACCTGCTTGAAGTCGAGGGCCAGGAAGCAGGCGCCGAGCACGATGCCGATGACACCGAAGAGGATGCCGAGGCCACCGCTGCGGAAGCCGAGGCCGTCACCGCCGCCGAAGGCGGCGAAGAGCAGGTTGACCACCATCAGGAGCATGAAGCCCATGGCGGCGGCCATCACGAAGCCGTAGAACCGGCGGGTGACACGAATCCAGCGCATCTTGTACGCGAGGAGCACACCGGCGAAGACACACATGGTGCCCATCACCGCCTGCATCACGACGCCCGGCCCGATGTAGGTGCTGACCGCGCTGGAGATGACCCCGAGGAACACGCCCTCGAAAGCGGCGTACGCGATGATCAGCGCGGGTACGGGCTTGCGCTTGAAGGACTGGACGAGCGACAGCACGAACGCGATGATCGCGGCGCCGATCGCGATGCCGTACGACTTGTTGAGGTTGGCCTCGTCGACCGGAAGCAGCGCCCAGGCGAGCGCGGCACCGAGGATGACCGTGCCCAGCGTCATCGCCGTACGCGTGACGACGTCGTCGATCGTCATCGCACCGGAGCGCGCCGGCGCCTGCGGGACGCCGCCCGCGGGTGCGTAGGGGTTCGTGGCGTACGGGTTCGGGGCGGTGCCCTGCGCGTACGGGTTGGCGCCCGCTGCGGGGGCCCCGGCCTGCGGTGACGCGTTGAAACCGGCGTAACCGTTGTCGCGGCTGAAGCCCCGTCGCGAGAAGACCGGGTTGCTGCTCCTCATCTCACTCCTCCATGGCCACCCAGCGTGGCCTTCCCACAAGAGTAATGGGTAGGCAAAGCATTGAGCCTAGTGCCAGGGGAGGATCTTTCCCACCCGCACCGGGCGTACGCACGGTCACCCCGCGAGCCGGTCGGCCGCCTCCCGGGCCGCGCTCTCCACACGTTCCCGGTGATCACGCCACCATGCCGCGTCCCCGGGCGCCATGTCCTCGCTCCCCTCCCGCAGCCCGGCCGCCCCGTCGGCCAGCTCCCGGACGACGTCGGCGTGCCCGGCGTGGCGCTGGGTCTCGGCGACCATGTGGACGAGGACGCGGTGGAGCGACAGCTCGGGCCCGCCCCCGTCCGGGCCGGGCAGCCGGCCGACGGCGTCGAGCCCGAACGCCTCGACGGTCGCGTCGGAGTGGGCCCACACCCGGCGATACCCGCCGACGATCCCCTCGCGGGTCTCGTCGGCGGTGGCCCACAGGTCCGCGTTCGGCTCGGCGTCACCGACGACCCAGAGCGCGGGCGCGTCGACCGGCCGGCCGAAGGCGGCCCCGAGGCAGAAGGCCTCGGCGCCGGTCACGTGCTTGACGAGCCCCAGCAGATTGGTGCCGGTGGGCGTCAGGGGCCGGCGGATGTCGTACTCCGACAGGCCGTCGAGCTTCCACAGAAAGGTGTCCCGGGCGTCCTGGAGGTAGAGCCGCAGACCGTGCTTGTACTGATCCATAACCGTCATACGCCCAACCTGCCGGTCGCGCGGGCCGGCCCCAACGACTTCTCCCGCCCCTCGGACGCCTACTTGGCTCCGGCGGCCTCCGCCAGCCGCTCGAAGGTGCCGTCAGCACGGCCCGCCGCTCGGCTTGTACCCGTTGCCGTTCCCCTCGCATCGGGTTCCCGTCGTCCGAGCCGCCATCACAGCAGACGGGTCCGACATCGCGGAGGCCGGGCGGGAACGGGGTGAACGGTCAACACCCCGCCGTCTCCCGGGCGGTGGTCTCCTTGGGGCCACGTACGCGATGGTGCCCGGAGCCGGACTCGAACCGGCACGCCCCCGAGGGGCAGCGAGGTTTAAGCTCGCCGTGTCTGCATTCCACCATCCGGGCTTGGCGCGCGGCTCCGCGTTGGCACATGACCCTATCCGGGGGGCTCACCCCGATCAGCCGAACAGTGGCTCGATGTTGTCTTACTTATCGATCTCTTGAGGGCCCGTCAGCGCACGTGGGACGCGTAGCCACCTGCCCGGACCAGATGGCGACAGCCTTGGGGCACCGGCCGAATTGACGGAAAGTCGCCGCACCGACACAGCCGTTTCGCCAGGGGCGCGCCACTGGTCGCCAGGGGCGCGCCACCCCATGGCCGGTTTTAGGTCTCGATCCGGTCGTTCACGCACCGCAGGACCGGGCGTGCGCCGAGGGCTGACGGGTCCTCCAGGGCCGCCCCCGTGACCCGGAACGTGGTGCTCTCGCCCGGGAGGAGCGTGACCAGCATGTGGTCGGCCTCGGCGTCCGGGTGGAGGCGGTCGGGGAACAGGGCGAGGTCCCGGAGCAGGGTGCGGGCCGTCACCTCGACGCGGTAGGCGGGAGCACCGCCGCCCCCGTCCTCCGTCACCGTCGCGTCGAAGCGGGCCGGCGGTAGCGCCACCCGTGTGTCCTCCTCGTAGAAGTCCAGGGTCCTGGTGTCGCCCAGGCGGGCGGACAGGAGTTCGTGGGTCGGGTCGGCGGGAATCGCCACCGATGGGGGGAGGGGGATGCGGGTCGTGGTGCGGGGGGCCGTGGTCACCGTCAGCTCCTCCTCGGCCAGGACCGTGCCGTCCAGGGCGTGCCGGGTCAGGTGGAGGGTGCCGTTCCAGGGGGCCGGGGTGTCGTTGACGAGGTGGGCGGCTCCGTCGCGTACCGCGATCAGGCGGTCCGCGTAGACCGAACGCAGCGCGTGCCAGAGCGGTTTGCGGCGGCCCTCTCCGTCGACCGCCGACCAGGAGACCACCGGCCAGCAGTCGTTGAGCTGCCAGACGATCGTGCCCATGCAGTACGGGGCGTGGGAGCGGAAGTGGCGGATGCCGAAGGCGAGGGCGCGGGCCTGGTTGAGCTGGGTGAGCCAGTGCCAGTCGTCGAAGTCCGCTCCCGGCTGCGGCAGATGGTCGCCCAGGCCGCGCAGCAGCTTGGCGTTGCCGTCCTCGGCCTTCTGGTGGTGGGCCAGGAGCGGGGCGTCGGGGGTGAGCGGGCCGCTGACCGCGCGGCGCAGGGTGGCGTATGCGGGCGGGCCCTGGAAGCCGAACTCGGCGACGAAGCGCGGCACCCGGTCCGCGTAGGCGAGGTAGTCGGCGCGGTTCCAGACGTCCCAGATGTGGATGGTGCCGTGGTCCGGGTCCTGCGGGTGGATGTCCTCGGTGCCGGAGTACGGGGAGCCCGGCCAGTACGGGCGGGTCGGGTCGGTCTCGGCGACGATCGAGGGCAGCAGGTCGTGGTAGTAGCCGTGGCCCCACGTGCGGTCGCCCAGCTCCTTCTGCCAGCCCCAGTCGGCGTGGCCCTCCAGGTTCTCGTTGTTTCCGCACCACAGGATCAGCGAAGGGTGCGGGGCGAGGCGGGTGACGTTCTCGCGGGCCTCGGCCGCCACCTCGTCCCACAGGGGCTGTTCCTCCGGGTAGGCGGCGCAGGCGAACGGGAAGTCCTGCCAGACCAGCAGGCCCTTCTCGTCGCACAGTTCGTAGAAGTCGTCGCTCTCGTAGAGGCCGCCGCCCCAGACCCGGATCAGGTTGACGTGGGCGGCGACGGCCTGGTCCAGGCGTTCGGAGATCCGCTGCCGGGTGAGGCGGGCCGGGAAGCAGTCCTCGGGAATCCAGTTCACGCCGCGTACGAAGACCGGCTCGCCGTTCACGGAGACGCGGAACGCCTCGCGTTCCAGGGTGACGGCGCGGAAGCCCGTTCTGAGGCGGCGGACGTCGTCGCCGACGCGGACCGTCACGTCGTACAGCGGTTGTTCACCGTGGCTGTGCGGCCACCAGACCTCGGCCTCGGGCACCGAGAGGGTGACCGAGACGCGGTGCTCGTCCTCCGTGGCGATGAAGACGGCGCCCGCGCCGATCACCCCGACCTCGCCCGACAGCGGCGCGAGGCCGTCGTGCTCCACCTCCAGTTCGACGGTCAGGCGCGGCACCCCGTCCGCGTCCAGGTCCGGGAGGAGCTTCACGGACGCGATGCGCGGGCCGCTCCACGTCTCCAGGGCCACCGGGCGCCAGATGCCGGACGTGACGAGCGTCGGGCCCCAGTCCCAGCCGAAGTTGCAGGCCATCTTGCGGATGAAGGCGTACGGCTCCGCGTACGCGCCGGGCCGGTCGCCGAGCCGGTCGCGCAGCTCCTCGGCGTACGTGTACGGGGCGGTGAAGCGGACGTCGAGCGTGTTGGCGCCCTCGCGCAGCAGGGGGCGGACGGGGAAGCGGTAGGAGCGGTGCTGGTTGGCGGTGCGGCCCACCTCGGTGCCGTTGAGCAGGACGGTGGCGACGGTGTCGAGGCCGTCGAAGCACAGGGCGGCGTGGTCGTGGCCGTCGGGTGCCCAGTCGAAGGTGGTGCGGTACGTCCAGTCGGTGCGGCCGATCCAGCCGAGCCGGGTCTCGTTGTCGTCCAGGTACGGGTCGTCGATGAGCCCGGCCGCGAGCAGGTCGGTGTGGACGCAGCCGGGGACGGTGGCGGGGACGCCTCCTGTTAGGAGCCCGGGGGGCACGGGGCCGGCCGGGTGCAGCGTCCAGCCGTCGTGCAGGGGCAGGTGGCGAAGGGTCACGCGGGGGTCCTTCCGCAGTCGGGGAGCTGGGCGCAGGCGACGAAGTGGTCCGGCTCGGTCTCGTACAGGTCGGTGGTGGCGGGTGGGCCCGCCTCGTGGAAGGCGCAGGACTCGACCGGCTGCGGCGGGTCCCACGGCTGGTTGAGGCGGGGCACGGCGGCCAGCAGGGTGCGGGTGTAGGGGTGGAGGGGGTTGCCGAAGAGCTTGTGGGTGTCGCCGCGTTCCACGATCCGGCCCCGGCGCAGCACGACGGTCTTCTCGGCGAGGTAGGTGCCCAGCGCGAGGTCGTGGGTGATGTAGAGGACGCCGAGGCCGCGTTCCTTGAGGCCGGCCAGGAGGTTGAGGACGTCGATGCGGGTGGAGGCGTCGAGCATGCTGGTGATCTCGTCGGCGACCAGGAAGCTCAGGTCGAGCAGGAGGGCGCGGGCGATGAGGAGGCGTTGCAGCTGGCCGCCGCTGAGCTGGTGCGGGTAGCGGCCGAGGACCTGTGCGGGGTCCAGGCGTACGTCCCGTACGGCCTTCTCGACGCGGTCGGCCCACTCCTTGTCGGGGACGCCGGGGTGGTAGGCGCGGCGGACCAGGTCGAAGACGCGGTCGGCGCGGAAGACGGGGTTGTAGCAGGAGAAGGGGTCCTGGAAGACGCCCTGGACGCGGCGGTAGAAGTCCTTGCCGGGGCGCACCCGCTGACCGTCCAGGGTGAGGGTGCCGGAGCTGACGCCGGTGAGGCCGAGGATCATCCGGCCGATGGTGGACTTGCCGCTGCCGCTCTCGCCGATGAGGGAGACGACCTCGCCGGGTGCGGCGGTGAAGGAGACCCGGTCGACGGCGGTGACGGAGCCGCCGCCGAACGCTCCGGCGCGGTAGGTCTTGGTGACGTGGTCGAGGGTCAGCATCAGGCCTTCCAGCATGCGACGGAGTGGCGGGGGGCGATCTCCACGACGGGGGGCTCCTCGGCGCACCGCTCGTCGGCGACCGGGCAGCGGTCGCGGAAGCGGCAGCCGGCCGGCGGGTTCAGGAGGGAGGGCGGGGCGCCGGCGATGCCCTTGAGGGGCTGGTCGGCGTGCCGGGCGCCGACTGCGGGGAGCGAGCCGAGCAGGAGCTTGGTGTACGGGTGGCGGGGTGCGGTCGTCAGGACCTTCGTGGGGGCCTTCTCGGCGAGCTTGCCCGCGTACATGACCATGATGGAGTCGGCGATGTGCGAGGTGAGGCCGAGGTCGTGGGTCACGAAGATCATGCTGGTGACCAGGCCCTTGTCGCGCAGTCCGGTGAGCGCGCCGACGACGGCCCGCTGGGTGGAGACGTCGAGCGCGGAGGTCACCTCGTCGGCGATGAGGACGGACGGGTCGAGCAGGGTGGAGATCACCATGACGGTGCGCTGTTTCATGCCGCCGGACAGCTCGATCGGATAGCGGTCCAGGACGTCGTGGTCCAGGCCCACCAGGTCGAGCCTGCGGTGGAGTTCGGCGGTGTCCACGGTGACGCCGCGCGAGGCGAGCAGTTCGCGGATCATGCGTCCGATGCGGCGGGTCGGGTTGAGGGCGCTCATGGAGTACTGCGGGACGAGCGAGATGCGGTGGAAGCGGAAGGCGTTCATCGCCCGGTCGTCGGCCACCGGCACGTCGTCGCCGTCGAGGGTGACGGTGCCGCCCGCGTGCCTCATCCGGCCGTCGAGGCGGATCAGCGACTTGCCGAGCGTGCTCTTGCCGCACCCGGACTCGCCGGCAAGCCCCAGGATCTCCCCGTCGGCGAGGTCGAAGGAGACGCCGTCCAGGGCCCGGACCTCACCGCGCAGGGTGCGGTAGTGGACCCGGAGATCGGTCACGGTCAGGGTCATGTGGTCCGGCCTCCCAGGAAGCGGTCGGTCGCGAGGTTCATGGTTCAGGCCTCCCGGAGCTTCGGGTTGAAGACCTCGTCGAGGCCGACGTTGGCGATGTACAGCGCACCGACGATCGCGGTGATCCCGGCGCCCGGCGGGACGAACCACCACCACATGCCGAGCTGGAGCGCGCTCCACTGCTGGGCGCTCTGGAGCATCAGCCCGAGAGAGACGCCCTCGGTGGGGCCGAGCCCGATGAAGTCGAGCGAGGAGGCGATCAGGACCGAGCCGCCGAACAGCAGGATGAACATCATGAAGAGGTAGGAGCTCATGTTGGGCGCGATCTCGCGGAAGATGATCCGCCAGGTGCCGCTGCCGCTGAGCCGGGCCAGGTCCACGAACTCGCGGGTGCGCAGCGAGAACGTCTGCGCCCGGATCGCCCGCGCCGCCCACGGCCAGGACGTCAGCCCGATGAACAGGCCCTGTACGGGGACCGAGCGGACCCCGAGGTAGGCGTTGATGATCAGCAGGACGGCCAGGGCGGGCAGCACGAGGACCACGTTGGTGAGCATGTTGAGGATCTCGTCCACGGCTCCGCCCCGGTAGCCGGCCAGGAAGCCGACGAGCATGGCGATGACGGCGGCGATGGCCCCGCCGACGACGCCGACCAGGAAGGTGGCGCGCAGCCCGTGCACGAACTGGGCGTAGACGTCCTGCCCGAAGGTGGTGGTGCCCATCCAGTACGTGCCGTCGGGCGGGGCGGCCTGCGGGCCGACGTATTCGTTGGGGTCGGCGGTGTCGAGCAGCGGCGGCCCGACGAGGCCGATGAGCAGGAGCAGCACGACGACGGTGAACCCGATGAGGAGCTTGGGGTTGCGCACGGCGTAGTGCAGGGTCTCGCGGCCGGGGCGGGTGGCGGGGGCGGAGGGCGCGGCGGGTTCGGTGGCCGGTTCGGGCGCGGTGCTCATGACTGGCCTCCTGCCATGCCGGTACGGGTACGGGGGTCCACGACGACGTACACGACGTCGATGAGGAAGTTGGCGATCAGGACGCCGATGACGATGAACAGGAACGCGCCCTGGAGCAGGAAGAAGTCCTGGTTCTGGATCGCGGCCAGGATCAGTGAGCCGAGCCCCGGGTAGGCGAAGACGATCTCGGTGACGAGGGCTCCGGCCACCAGGACGCCGAGCTGGAGGGCGAGTCCGGTGATCTGGGGCAGCACGGCGTTGCGGAAGGCGTAGCGGCGGATGAGGCGCTGGGGTGCGCCGAGGGCCGAGAGGTAGGACGAGTAGTCGGACTCCAGCTCGTAGATGATCATGTTGCGCATGCCGATGGCCCAGCCGCCGAGCGCGACCAGGAAGAGGGACAGGAACGGCAGCACCCAGTGCTGGAGCAGGTCCAGGGCGAAGTCGAGGGACCAGTTCGGCTGGATGTCGAGGCTGTAGCCGCCGGAGATCGGGAACCAGCCCGCCTTGGAGCCCAGCGCCCAGGCGAGGATGACGGCGATCCACATGTAGGGCATGGCGGTGAGCAGGTAGCCGGCCGGGAGCACGGTGTTGTCGAGCACCTTGCGGCGGGCGGCCAGCGCCCCGGCCCAGTTGCCGACGAACCAGCTGAGCAGGACGGCCGGGATCATCAGCCCGAGGGTGTACGGGAGGGCGTCGAGCAGCACGTCGGCGACGGGTTTGGGGAACACCCAGATGGACAGACCGAAGTCGCCCTGGAGCAGGGCGCTCCAGAAGTGCAGGTACTGCTGCCAGACGGGCTCGTCGAAGCCGAAGAGGTTGTTGTAGTAGGCGCGCATGGCCTCGACTGCCTCGGGCTGCGAGACGCGGGCCCGGGCCACCATGGCGGCGACCGGGTCGCCGGGCATGAAGCGCGGGATCATCCAGTTGACGGTGACGGCGACGACGAAGGTCAGCGCGTAGATGAGAAGTTTGCGGGCGAAGTAGCGGCGCAAGGAGGCTCCCCGGAGAGAGCCCCGCCGTGCGGGCGGCGGTCAGGTCGGCACGCGCACGGCGGGGCGGTCATGGGTACGGGCTGGGGCGGCGGGCGCCCCGGAGTGGGCCGGCGCGGATGCCGGCCGCTCTCACGACTGCGGGGTCACTTGGCGGGCTTGAGCTGGGTGAGCGCTTCGAAGCCGCCCATCTCCAGCCAGTTGCGCCACATCGCGGGTGCGTACTTGGGCGCGCCTTCGGCGTCCGACGGCCAGTTCGTCCAGGTGCCGGTGGTGGACTGGGCCCAGAGGCCGTTGTACCAGAGGGGGATGACCGGCATCTCCTTGAGCTGGATGTCCTGGATCTCGGAGATGACCTTCTTCATGCCCTCGGTGTCGTCGGTCTTCACACCGCCGAGTTCCTGGACGAGCTTCCAGGCGTCCTTGTTCTCGTAGCGGCCGAAGTTGACCGTGTTCTGCTGCTTCTGGACGGGCAGCTGGAACATGTACTCGTAGTACGTCCACGGGGTGCTGGAGAGCTGGCGCTCGTTGTTGACGACGAGGTCGAAGTCGCCCTTGCCGCGCTGTTCGTTGAGGGCGTTGGCGTCGGGGAACTCGGTCGTGATCTTGATTCCGGCGGCCTTGGCGGACGAGGCGATGACCTTGGCGGCCTCCATCCAGTCGGTCCAGCCGGTGGGCACGGCCAGCTTCAGGCTGATCTTCGAGCCGTCCTTGTTCTCCACCAGGCCGTCGCCGTCGGTGTCCTTGTAGCCGGCGTCCGCGAGGAGCTGCTTGGCCTTGGCGGTGTCGAAGGTGAAGCCTTCGCGTGCGACGAGGTCCTTGTCGATGTACTTGTCCCACTGCGGGAGCAGCCCGGTCGGGTCGGCGGCCCTGACCAGGCCCCCGTACACGCCCTTGACGATCTTCCCGACGTCGACGGACGCGGCGAGCGCCTTGCGGAAGGCGGCGTCGTCCATCGGCTTCCTGGTGGTGTTGGGCACCAGCCAGGCGGTGTTGGCGGAGAGCATGTAGGGCGGCTCGTCGTAGTACGAGACGACCTTCTTGCTCTTTACCAGGGAGGCGGCGCCGGGCAGGAAGTTGTTGCTCAGGTCCAGCTGGCCCTGGCCGAGCTGGCCGATGACGACCTCGTTGCTGGGGTTGGACACGTCCACGATGTAGCGGGGCGCGGGCTTCATGGACAGTGCCTTGACGCCCCACCAGTCGTCGCGCCGCTGCCAGACGACCCGGTCCTGGGTGTGGCTCTTGAGCGTGTACGCGCCAGTGCCGACGGGCTTGTCATTGACGCCGTCCAGGACCTCCTTCTCGGAGCGTTTGCTCCAGATGTGCTCGGGAACGATGGGCTGCCCGTAGAGGGTGAAGTCCCACTCCTGGTAGCGGGCCTCCTCGAAGGTGAAGCGGACCGTGGTGGTGTCCACCGCCTCGGCGCCGGACAGCCAGCTCCACAGGCTGTGGAAGGAGGACGCCTCGATCTTGCCGATCTCGTAGGAGTAGGCGACGTCCTTGGCGGTGAGCGGCTTGCCGTCGGACCAGGTGATGCCGGGGCGCAGCTTCACCTCGTAGGTCTTCTCCCCGGTCCAGCTGCCCGACTCGGCGAGCCAGGGCGTCAGCTTGCCCTCGTCGGGGTCGAAGTGGAACAGGGTCTCGTAGACCAGTCCCTTGGTGCCGGTGGCGTGGTCCCAGTTGTGCAGCGGGTTGTAGTTGGCCGGCGGCCCCCACTGCGTGCCGGTGGTGTACAGCGTCTCGTTACGGGGAAGCGCGCCGCCTCCGCCGCCGGAACCGCCCGAGCCGCCCGAGGAGCCGCCCCCCGTGCACGCGGTGGCGGCGAGCGCGATCACGGCGAGCGTGGCCGCGATCCGTCCGCGGAATCCCGTGCCCATCGTCCCTCCTTCTCCCCGCCGTCCCTGCCGAGCGGAGTTACTGAACCGGGTAAGTGCCGTGAAGTTAAGGCCCCCGGGTGACGCTGTCAAGGGTGCGGGAGCGCTCCCATTCCTTTGTTCCTCAGGGGAGTTGGACGATCTCCCCTCGGACGCGGGGGCCGTGCCCGGCAAGGCAGGCGTCTAGGATGTGGGTGGTACACGAACCGGTTAAGCGAGGTCGCATGCCCAAACACCGCCCCACGATCGCCGACATCGCGGCCCGCGCCGGGGTCTCCAAGGTCGCGGTGTCCTACGCGCTCAACGACCGGCCGGGCGTCTCCCCCGCGACCCGGTCCGCCATCAAGGCCATCGCGCAGGAGATCGGCTGGCGGCCCAACAGCGCGGCCCGCGCCCTCACCCGCGCCCGCGCCGACGCGGTCGGCCTGGCACTGTGCCGGCCCGCCCGGCTGCTCGGCGTCGAGCCCTTCTTCATGGAGCTGATCAGCGGCATCGAGTCCGAACTCTCGCCGCGCGGCTGCGCCCTGCTCCTCCAGGTCGTCACCGACCCGGCGCAGGAGCTGGAGGTCTACCGCCGCTGGTGGGGCGAGGGCCGGGTGGACGGCGTCTTCCTCACCGACCTGCGCGGCCCCGACCCCCGTATCGAGGGCGTCACCGAACTCGGCCTGCCCGCCGTGGCGATCGGCCACCCCTCGGCGGCGGGTCCGCTGCCCGCCGTCTGGTCCGACGACGCGGCGGCCGTCCGCGACACCTTCGGGTACCTCGCCGCCCTCGGCCACCGCTCGGTCGCCCGGGTCGCCGGGATGCCGGAGCTCAGCCACACCGCGCTGCGCGACCGGGCCCAGCGCGAGGTCTGCGCCGAACTCGGGCTCGGCGAACCGGTCATCGTGCACACGGCCTACTCCGGCGAGGACGGGGCGCACGCCACCCGCCGGCTGATCAGCTCGCCCCGGCGGCCCACCGCCGTCGTCTACGACAACGACATCATGGCCGTCGCCGGTCTCTCGGTCGCCCAGGAGATGGGCCTCGACGTGCCGGGCGACCTCTCCCTCGTCGCCTGGGACGACTCCCAGCTCTCCCAGGTCGTCCGCCCCCCGCTGACCGCGCTCAGCCGCGACATCCCGGCGTACGGGGGCCACGCGGCCCGCATGCTGCTCGCCCTGGTCACCGACGGTGCCGCCGACGGCTACGAGGACACGACGGCCCGGCTGGAGCCGCGCGGCTCGACGGGGGCGCCGCGACCGTAACCCCTGGGGCCTGTCCGGGACGGATGTCATACCGGAGGAGGATGCCGAGGGTCGGATGATGCGACTCGAGAGGGCCCGGGAACGGGCACCGGGAGTGACGACCGGAGGCCAGGCGGCGGAGACGATGGAGCGGTAGCCCTGACCCGGGGCTCCGCCGTGCGGCGGGCCGCCGGGCGGGCTTCCGTCCCGTACACACCCACCCACCCTGGAGTCTGCCGTGACCACCATGTCCACCGCTCACCGCGCCACCGCGGTGGCCGCCCGCGCCACGGAACTGTCGAAGGTCTACGGCGAGGGCGAGACCAAGGTGACCGCACTCGACCGGGTCACCGTGGACTTCCCGCAGGGCGAGTTCACCGCGATCATGGGCCCCTCGGGCTCCGGCAAGTCAACGCTGATGCACTGCGTGGCCGGCCTCGACAGCTTCAGCGGCGGTTCGGTGCGCATCGGCGGGACGGAGCTCGGGGCGCTCAAGGACAAGCAGCTCACCCAGTTGCGCCGGGACAAGATCGGCTTCATCTTCCAGGCGTTCAACCTGCTGCCGACGCTGACCGCGCTGGAGAACATCACGCTGCCGATGGACATCGCGGGCCGCAGGCCCGACCAGGAGTGGCTGCGCAAGGTCATCGAGATGGTGGGCCTCTCCGACCGGCTGAAGCACCGCCCCACCGAGCTGTCCGGCGGTCAGCAGCAGCGCGTCGCGGTGGCCCGTGCCCTGGCCTCGCGGCCCGAGATCATCTTCGGTGACGAGCCGACCGGCAACCTCGACTCCCGCTCCGGCGCCGAGGTCCTCGGCTTCCTGCGCAACTCCGTGCGCGAACTGGGCCAGACCGTGGTGATGGTGACCCACGACCCGGCCGCCGCCTCCTACGCGGACCGGGTGATCTTCCTGGCGGACGGGGCGATCGTCGACCAGATGATGCACCCCACCGCGGACGGGGTGCTGGACCGGATGAAGGCGTTCGACGCCAAGGGCCGCACCAGCTGAGCCGGCCCCTGCCCGCGCTCCGTACCGCTTCCTCCGGCCCCCTTCCCTCCCAGGACTGACAGACATGTTCCGTACCGCCCTGCGCAACGTGCTCGCGCACAAGGCCAGACTGCTGATGACGATCCTCGCCGTGATGCTCGGCGTGGCCTTCGTCTCCGGCACCCTGGTCTTCACCGACACCCTCGGCAACGCCTTCCGCAACCAGTCGGCCAAGAGCTACGACGACATCGCCGTCGCCGTCACCACCTACGCCGACCAGCAGGACGAGAAGTCCCGCGCCATCGACGCGGCCACCCTGAAGAAGATCCAGGCCCTGGACGGAGTGGCCACCGCCACCGGCCGGGTCGACGGCTTCGCCGGGGTCGCCGACCCCGACGGCAAGCTGATCGGCAACGGCTGGTCCAACACCGGCTCCAACTTCGCCCCCGGCAAGGACGGCGAGGACGCCGCGTACACCTTCACCGACGGCTCGGGCCCCACCGAGGCCGGCAGCATCGCCCTGGACCGGGACACCGCGAAGAAGGGCGAGTACACGGTCGGCGACACCGTGCGCGTCGCCACCAACGGGCCGGTGAAGGAGTACACCCTGTCCGGGGTCTTCACCACCGAGGACGGCGCGGTCAACGCGGGCGGCAGCCTCGTCCTCTTCGACACCCCCGTCGCACAGAAGCTGTTCCTGCGCCCCGGCGAGTTCGAGGACGTCTCCGTCACCGCCGAGCCCGGCACATCCGACCGGCAGCTGCTGGCCGCCGTGAAGCCGCTGCTGCCCGAGGACGCCGAGGCCACGACCGGCCGGGCGCGTGCGGACGAGCAGGCCGAGGAGATCGAGCACAGCCTCAGCAGCCTCAACAAACTGCTCCTCGGCTTCGCCGGTGTCGCCCTCTTCGTCGGCGTCTTCCTGATCGCCAACACCTTCACCATGCTGGTCGCCCAGCGCACCAAGGAACTGGCCCTGCTGCGGGCCGTCGGCGCCTCGCGCCGCCAGATCAAGCGCTCGGTGCTCCTGGAGGCCGCCGTGGTCGGCCTCATCGCCTCCGTCATCGGCTTCGCGGTGGGCCTCGGCCTCGCGACGGCGCTGCGGTCCGCGATGAGCCTGATCGGCGGGAAGATCCCGGCCGGTCCGCTGGTGATCGCCCCGACCACGGTCGTCGCCGCGTTCGCCGTCGGCGTCCTGATCACCGTACTGGCCGCCTGGCTGCCCGCCCGCCGGGCCGCGAAGATCCCCCCGGTCGCCGCGATGAACAGCGCGCACGCGGTGGCCACGGTCAAGTCCCTGGTCCTGCGCAACACCATCGGCGGCGTCATCACCCTCCTCGGCGCGGCGGCGATCTTCGGCGGCGCCGCGAAGGCCGGGTCGAGCGGGCAGCTGCTCGTCGCGGCCGGTACGTTCCTGGCGCTGATCGGCGTCATCGTCCTCATCCCGCTGCTGTCCCGCCCGGTGATCGCCCTGGTGCGCCCGCTGCTGCGGCGGCTGTTCGGGGTCTCCGGCAAGCTGGCCGCGCAGAACGCCGTCCGCAACCCCCGGCGCACCGGCGCCACCGCCTCCGCGCTGGCGATCGGCCTCACCCTGGTCACCGGGATCTCGGTGCTCGGCGTCACCCTCGGCCAGGCGGTCGACAAGATGACGACGGACAACATCAGGGCCGACTACATGGTGTCGATGGCGAGCGGCGACGCGCTCGACGAGTCGGCGCTGACCGCCCTGGAGAAGGCCGACGGCGTCACCGCCGTCTCACCCCAGCAGGACGTCCGGCTCACCATCGGCGGCAAGGACGTCTCGGCGTCCGGCGTCACCCCGGGCGACGTGCAGAAGGTGCTCACCGTCGACACCGTCTCGGGCTCGATGGACTCCCTGGGCGACGGCGGGATCGCCGTGGCCGAGAAGACCGCGAAGTCGCGCGGCTGGAAGCCCGGGGACACCGTCTCCGTCACGTACGGGGACAAGAAGAAGGGCCGGCTGAAGGTCGGCGCCCTCTACAAGGACAACGAGTTCCTGTCGCCGGTCCTCATCCCCCGCGCGACCACGGCCCCGCACGAGGGCCGGGCGGACATCCGCGAGATCTGGGTGAAGACGGACGGCGGCGCGAGCGCGGCCAACGAGCAGGCGCTGGTCGACGCGCTGGGCGACAACCCGGGCATGAGCATCATGGACCGTCAGGACATCCGGGACATGTTCGGCGGCAGCGTCAACCTCGTCATGAACATCATGTACGGGCTGCTCGCCATGGCGCTGGTCATCGCGGTGCTCGGGGTCGTCAACACCCTGGCCATGTCGGTGTTCGAGCGTCAGCAGGAGATCGGCATGCTGCGGGCGATCGGCCTGGACCGGCGCAAGGTGAAGCGCATGATCCGGCTGGAGGCCGTGGTGATCTCGCTCTTCGGTGCGGTCATCGGCATAGGGCTCGGCATGTTCCTCGGCTGGGCGATCGGGCGGACCGTGGCCGACGGAATCCCGCAGTACGTGCTGGTCGTGCCGTGGGGCCGGATCGCGGTGTTCCTGCTGCTGGCCGGTGTGGTGGGGGTGCTGGCCGCCCTGTGGCCGGCCCGCAGCGCCGCCAAGCTGAACATGCTGACGGCCATCAAGACCGAGTAGCCGCACCCGTACGACGGACGGGGCCGGTATCCGCGGTGGCGGATACCGGCCCCGTTCACATGCGCGGGCTCAGCCGGTCGCGTCGGCCTTCCAGGCGCGGGCGCGCAGCGGCATCCGGGAGGAGCCGTCCTCCCGCGGGCGCACCGCCAGGATCTGGTTGACGCCGATCCTGTTGCGTTCGAAGGAGAGCGCGGAGGCGGCCATGTAGAGCCGCCAGACCCTCGCCCGGCCGGGCGAGACCATCTTCAGCGCGCGCTCCCAGCCCTGTTCCAGGTTGGCGACCCAGCGGCGCAGGGTCAGCGCGTAGTGCTCGCGCAGCACCTCGACGTCCCGGGCCTCGAAACCGGCCTCCTCCAGGGTGGCCAGAGTCCGGCCGACCGGGGCCAGTTCACCGTCCGGGAAGACGTAGGCGTCGATGAACGCGTCGATCTCGTACGCGGACTCGTCCTTCTCCGGGCGGCGGCCGATCTGGTGGTTGAGGAGGCGCCCGCCGGGCTTGAGGAGGGCGTAGAGGTCGTCGGCGTACTCGCGGTAGCGGACGGAGCCGACGTGCTCGGCCATGCCGATGGACGAGATCGCGTCGTACGGGCCGTCGCGGACGTCCCGGTAGTCCTGGACGCGGATCTCGACGCGGTCGGTGAGGCCCTCGTCGGCGATGCGCTTCCGGGCGTAGGCGGCCTGTTCGATGGAGAGGGTGACGCCGGTGACCCGGGCGCCGTACTCGCGGGCGGCGTGGATGGCCATGGAGCCCCAGCCGCAGCCCACGTCCAGCAGGCGGTCGCCCTCCTTCAGCGCGAGCTTGCGGCAGACCAGGTCGAGCTTGTCGCGCTGGGCGCTCTCCAGCGTTCCGCCGTCCTGCCAGTAGGCGCAGGAGTAGACCATGGACGGTCCCAGAACCAGTTCGTAGAAGTCGTTGCCCACGTCGTAGTGGTGGCTGATGGCCTCCTTGTCGCGGCGCTTGGTGTGCAGGGGGCCGCTGCGGCGGCGTACCTCCTCGGGCGGCGGCGGGGGCGCCGGCCAGGGGCCGGCCAGCCTCAGCAGCTCCTTGCCGGCCGCCCTCACCCTCGGGTCGCGCAGGGCTTGGACGCCGAAGCCCACGTCGTCCCCGCGCTCCCAGATCAGACCGGCCATCAGGTCCAGGGCCTCGTACAGGTCGCCCTCGATGTCGATCTCGCCGGCCACCCAGGCGCGGGCCAGGCCCAGTTCGCCCGGCTTCCACAGCAGCCGGCGCAGGGCCCGGCGGTTCCTGATGACGAGGACGGGGGCGCCGGGTGGTCCGGCCTCGCTGCCGTCCCAGGCCCGGATACGGACCGGTAGGGGTTCTCCCAGCAACTCCTGGGCGAGAGCGGTCAGCCGCAATGCGGCGTCTGCCATGGCGCACACCTCCGTGACGGTGTTTCCCAACGTGCCCAGACATGCCCACACATGTCTCGGACCACGCCCCGGCGCCCTGGGCACCATGGCGTGGCACACCTCCCTCAACAGTCTGCGGCGGCCGGACCATCCCGCTACCGGGCAAGGGAACGGCAAAATACGTGCACGCCACATGCATCCGCCCGGGATCGGGCCCCCGCGCCCCGGCACCCCGCGCCGCCCCGTCACACCCGGATACGCCGAAGGGGCCGCCCGCACCACGGATGGCGGACGGCCCCTTCGGGCGTCGTACTACTGCCTGGACGGCCTTGCGCGGACTAGGAGGCCTTGGCCTTCTCGCCCACCGGCTTGGCGGCGGCCGGCGCGGGGGCCGGCTTGGCGGCCTCGTAGAACTCCTCGCGCGGCGTCTCCATGGCGCCGAGCGAGACGACCTCGCGCTTGAGGAACATCGCCAGGGTCCAGTCGGCGAAGATCCGGATCTTGCGGTTCCAGGTCGGCATCGCCAGACCGTGGTAGCCACGGTGCATGTACCAGGCGAGGCGGCCCTTGAGCTTGATCTTCATCTTGCCCATGACGATCATCGCCACGCCCTTGTGCAGGCCCAGACCGGCGACCGCGCCCTTGTTGGCGTGGCTGTAGTCGGCCTGCGGGAAGCCGCGCATCCCGGAGATGACGTTGTCACCGAGGACCTTGGCCTGACGCAGCGCGTGCTGGGCGTTCGGCGGGCACCAGGCGTTCGGGTTGCCGGCCTTGCGGCCGATCATGTCCGGGACCTGGGCGTTGTCGCCGGCGGCCCAGATGTAGTCGGTGCCCTGCACCTGGAGCTTCTCGGAGGTGTCCACGTGACCACGCGGGCCGAGCGGCAGACCGAAGCGGGCCAGCGCCGGGTTCGGCTTCACGCCGGCCGTCCACACGATGGTGTTGGAGTCGACCTCCAGGCCGTTCTTCAGCACCACGTGACCGTCGACGCAGGAGTCCATGGAGGTCGAGAGGAAGACCTCGACACCACGGGACTCCAGGTGCTCCCGGCCCCAGGTGCCCAGCTTCGGGCCGACCTCGGGGAGGATCTTGTCGGCGGCGTCGACGAGGATGAAGCGCATGTCCTCGCGCTTCACGTTCGTGTAGTACTTCGCCGCGTCGCGGGCCATGTCCTCGACCTCGCCGATGGTCTCCGCACCGGCGAACCCGCCGCCCACGAAGACGAAGGTGAGGGCCCGGCGGCGGACGTCCTCGTCGGTCGTCGAGTCGGCCTTGTCCAGCTGCTCGAGGACGTGGTTGCGCAGCCCGATGGCCTCCTCGATGCCCTTCATACCGATGCCCTGTTCGGCGAGGCCGGGGATCGGGAAGGTGCGGGAGACCGCGCCGAGCGCGATGACCAGGTAGTCGAAGGGCAGCTCGTAGGCCTCGCCGACGAGCGGCGCGACCGTGGCGACCTTGCGGTCCTGGTCGATGGTGGTGACGCGGCCGGTGAGGACCTCGGCCTTGGGCAGGACGCGTCGCAGCGGGACGACGACATGCCGAGGCGAGATGCTGCCGGCAGCAGCTTCGGGGAGGAAGGGCTGGTAGGTCATGTACGACCGGGGGTCGACGACCGTGACGGTCGCCTCGCCGTAGCGCATCTTCTTGAGGATGCGCCGAGCTGCGTACAGGCCTACGTACCCACCGCCTACTACGAGAATCCTGGGACGCTCCGTGGTGCTCATGCCATCGAGTATCCACCCCACTCGGGGGGCATGCTCGTGAGCCCCTTCACAAGGTTCGGGCCACCCTCTGCTATAGTTCGCCGCCCACGTGACCCAGGTCATGACCCGGGCCGGGAACCCCGCGCCGTTGGCGAACGTTGTTCACCGCCTGTGAGCTGGCCCTTGAGCCCCCGGGCCGGAGACGCGCCCCTCCCGGCCTCGCACCGCCGCGCCGCGACCGGAACCATCCCGTACGGGCGCCGAGTGACCCCGCTCACCCTCGCCACCACCCATCCGGAGCAGAAGTCCGGCCCCGGGCGGCCAATCTCTTGTGAAGAAGTTCACGAACTTGGTCGCGAGGCGGCCCGAAAGGCGCCTCACCAGGCACATCCCGCCCACTCAAAGGTGCGGCCGGAATGACGTATGAGCATCTTCCGGGCCTGCCGCTCAGGCCAGGGACCAGGCGATTCCGTCCAGGATGTCGTGCTCGCTGACGACGACCTCGCGCGCCCCGGTCCGCTCCATCACGGCCTGCAGGATCAGCGCCCCGGAGGCGATCACGTCGACCCGGCCCGGATGCATCGCGCCGATCGCGGCGCGCTCCGCGTGCGTCGAGGCCAGGAGCCGCGCGGTGATCTCCCGCACCTGCTCCAGGGAGACCCGCGAGTGGTGGATCGCCTCGGAGTCGTACTCCTCCAGGCCCAGCGCGATGGCGGCCACCGTGGTGACCGTCCCGGCGAGGCCGACGAGCGTGGCCGCCGAGGTGATCGGGACGCTCTCCTCGGCCAGGTCCAGGGCCGCCGCGACGTCCGCGCGGATCGCCTCGGCCCCCTCCGGCGAGGGCGGGTCGCTGACGACACCGTCGCGCACGAGGTGGCGCTCGGTCATCCGGACGCAGCCGACGTCCACGGACCGGGCGGCCCGCACCCTCTCGTCGCCGACGACGAACTCGGTGGAGCCGCCGCCGATGTCCACGACCAGGTACGGCTTGGCGAGGTCGTCGCGCCCGGCCAGCTCCTTGGTCGCCCCGTCGAACGAGAACGCGGCCTCCTGGTCGCCGCTGATCACCTCGGGCTCGACGCCCAGGATGTCCAGCACCCCGCGCACGAAGTCGTCCCGGTTCTCCGCGTCCCGGGAGGCGGAGGTGGCGACGAAGCGGACCTTCTCGGCGCCGTGCTCCTCGATCACCGCCGCGTACTGACGGCAGGCCGCGAACGTACGCTCCAGCGCCTCGGGGGCGAGCCGCCCGGTCCGGTCGACGTCCTGCCCCAGCCGGACGATCTCCATGCGCCGGGCGAACTCGACGAGCTCCCCCGTGGCCGGGTCGGCGTCCGCGACCAGCAGACGGATCGAGTTGGTACCGCAGTCGATGGCAGCCACGCGCGTCATGTCTTCGCCCTCAGCCCTCGTCCGTGCCCTGCTCGCCGCACGGCGACACGCACGGCCCCTTGCGCCACCACTCCGGAAGCATCGCGATCGCCTCGTCCCCCAGCGGGTTCACACCCGGCCCCGCCGCCAGCGAGTGCCCGACGAGCACGTGCAGGCACTTCACCCGGTCCGGCATGCCGCCCGCGCTCGGGAAGCCCTCCAGCACCTCGATGGCGTCACGCCGCGCGATGTAGTCCTCGTGCGCGGCCCGGTAGGCCGCCGCCAGCTCCGGGTCCCGGCCCAGGCGCTCGGTCATCTCCTTCATGACCCCGTTCGCCTCCAGCGTGCCGATCGCGGACGCCGCACGCGGGCACGTCAGGTAGTACGTCGTCGGGAACGGGGTGCCGTCCTCCAGCCGGGGCTGCGTCTCGACCACGTCCGGGTTGCCGCACGGACAGCGGTGCGCGATCGCCCGCAGTCCGCGCGGCGGGCGCCCCAGCTGCTGCTGGAAGGCGGCGATGTCCGCGTCGGTGGGGACGGTGGGCTCGGTCTGGGGAGGGGGCGTTTCCATGCCTGCCTAGAGTTCTGATCGGACTGCTCGAACCGCGGTTCTGCAGAGATACGGGCGGGGACGGCCGTCAGCCGCGGTCGGCGCTGTCGACGCCGTCCCAGAGGTTGGAGTGCCACGGCCGGCCGGACTCGGCCGGCTTCCCGTTGCGCTCCTTGACCGCGTCGGGGTCGACCACGGTGTAGCCGGTCTCCCCGGGAAGAAGGTAGTGCAGGTGCTCGCGGGCCAGCCGCCTGATGTACGCGTCGTCCTGGAGCCGCGCCTTCTCGTCGCGCAGCTCCTCGGTGCGCGCCTCGGCCTCCCGTGCCAGCCGCTGCTGGTCCGCGATCTCGTCGCGCTGCGACACGTACTGGCGCATCGGGTACGCGAGGGCCACGATCAGCGAGCAGACGATCAGCGCCAGGAAGGCGGCCCGGCCGGTGAGCCGGGAGCGGCGGGCCTGTCGGCGGTTCTGGGACCGGTAGACGCGGGCGGCGGTCTGCTCACCGAGCAGCCGCAGCCGGGTTGCGGTGGAGAACCGGTCCCTGTCCTTCGCGGCCATGTCTCCGCCTCCCCATCACGCACGTCCGTCCCCGCACACGGTACGGGACCGAGTGCGGGGACGGACGGAGGCCGGGGCCCTGGAGCCTGCCGGGCTGTCAGCCCTTGCTGTGTTCGTCAGTTCTCGGAGCGAAACCGCGGGAACGCCGAGCGGCCCGCGTACACCGCGGCGTCGTCGAGGATCTCCTCGATGCGCAGCAGCTGGTTGTACTTGGCGACGCGGTCCGAACGGGCCGGGGCGCCGGTCTTGATCTGACCGCAGTTCACGGCGACCGCGAGGTCGGCGATGGTGACGTCCTCGGTCTCGCCGGAGCGGTGGGACATCATGCACTTGAAGCCGTTGCGCTGGGCCAGCTCGACGGCGTCCAGGGTCTCGGTCAGCGAACCGATCTGGTTGACCTTGACGAGCAGGGCGTTGGCAGAGCCCTCCTCGATGCCGCGGGCCAGGCGCTCCGGGTTGGTCACGAAGAGGTCGTCGCCGACGATCTGCACCTTGGCGCCGAGCTTGTCGGTGATGACCTTCCAGCCGGCCCAGTCGTCCTCGTACAGCGGGTCCTCGATGGAGACCAGCGGGTACGCGGAGACCAGCTCCTCGTAGTACTCGGTCATCTCGGCGGCCGAGCGGGTCTTGCCCTCGAACTCGTACGAGCCGTCCTTGTAGAACTCGGACGCGGCGACGTCGAGCGCGAGCGCGATGTCCTTGCCCGGGGCGTAACCGGCCTCCTTGATGGCCTCGATGATGAGGTCGAGGGCGGCGCGGTTGGACTCCAGGTTCGGCGCGAAGCCGCCCTCGTCGCCGAGGCCGGTGGACAGGCCCTTGGTCTTCAGGACCTTCTTCAGCGTGTGGTAGACCTCGGCGCCCCAGCGCAGGGCCTCGGAGAAGGACTCGGCGCCGATGGGCGCGATCATGAACTCCTGGATGTCCACGTTGGAGTCGGCGTGCGACCCACCGTTGAGGATGTTCATCATCGGGACGGGCAGCAGGTGCGCGTTCGGGCCACCGAGGTAGCGGAACAGCGGGAGGTCGGAGGCCTCGGAGGCGGCGTGCGCGACGGCGAGGGAGACGCCGAGGATGGCGTTGGCGCCGAGCGAGCCCTTGTTCTCCGTGGCGTCCAGGTCGAACATCGCCTGGTCGATGAGGCGCTGCTCGGTGGCGTCGTAGCCGACGAGCTCCGGGCCGATCTGCTCGATCACGGCGAGGACGGCCTTCTCGACGCCCTTGCCCTGGTAGCGGTTGGGGTCGCCGTCGCGAAGCTCAATGGCCTCGAACGCGCCGGTGGAGGCGCCGGACGGAACAGCAGCACGACCCGTGCTGCCGTCGTCGAGGCCAACCTCGACCTCGACCGTGGGGTTGCCCCGGGAGTCGAGGATTTCCCGGGCTACGACGACGTCGATGGACGGCACGAGGCATCTCCTTCTGGGATATGACGCTGGTTGTGCAGGGTCACTTTGGCCTTGCCACAAGAGCCTAACCGGCCCGGCCGTCTCCGTCGGCCGACCGCCCGTCCCCTGGGACGAAAAAGGACCCAAGGGCGGGCACAGCAGGGCAAAGCGCCAGATAATTACTGGTCAGTAACTACAACAGTTGAACGATCGCGCCCGGCCACCCGCCGCCCGGCCACCGCGGAAAGCGGCGTGCCCCGGCCCGGCACGCACGGGGGGAAGGTGCGCGCCGGGCCGGGGCGGCCTGGGCGATCAGCGAGGAGGGACCGCGACTACCTCGTCAGGTGGAGCTGCTGACCCGGGTAGATCAGGTCGGCGTCCTCGACGATGTCCTTGTTCAGCTTGAACAGCCGCTCCCAGCCGCCCTTGACCTTGTGGTCGGCGGCGATCTTGCTCAGGGAGTCGCCGGCGACGACCTTGTACTCGCCGTCACCCTTCTCGACCTTCTCGCCGGTCGGGGTGGTGACCGTCTTCTTCTCGGCCTTCTTCGGGGCGTCCGAGCGGTCCGAGCGGTTGGTGGCGGGGGCCTCGGTGTGCTCGGCCTTCTTCGGCTCGGCCTTCTGGACCGGCGCGGACTGCCGCTTGGGAGCGGTCTCGGTCTTGGCCGCACCGGAGCCGGTGTCGACGCCCGGGTCGACGCCGTCGTTGCTCAGGTTGCCGGCACCGGCGCAGGACCATGCGCCCGGACCCTGCATGGCGAGGAGCTTCTCGGCGGTGGCGATCTGCTGGGCCTTGGTGGCCAGGTCGGCGCGGGGCGCGTACTGGGTACCACCGGCGGCCGCCCAGCTGGACTGGGAGAACTGCAGGCCGCCGTAGTAGCCGTTGCCGGTGTTGATGGACCAGTTGCCACCGGACTCGCACTGCGCGACGGCGTCCCACGTGGCGACGGACGCGGCGGAGGCACCGGTCGCGCCCATCAGCGGCACGGCGACGGCGGCACCGGTGACACCGGCGAGGGTGGCGATCCGGACGAGCTTGGACGGGCGGCGGTGCTTGTTGCCCTTGCTGTTGAGCAGCATCGAGACTTCTCCTCACCGACGCCTGCGAGGTGAGCTGTCGGGTTCGGGCCAAGTGAGTTGCCCGGCCGCGTGTCCTTGCACGCGGCTTCACCCCAAGCCGGTCCTGACGCGTCCTTGGACGATCGGGTCCGGCGCTTACCTGGGTCCCCCGCTCCTGCCTACGGCGCTTTACGCGTCTGTTCCCTTCGACCGACGGCAGGATTCGGCGTGACGGTCGACGGGGCCCGCGGTGCGAGCGGTTCTGACCGTAAACACACGCAACCCTCATATTCAAAGACAGACATACCGGATAAACATCCCGTATGAGTATCCGATGAGCCCTCATTTCCGCAGGTCGGAACGGATGCGAGGGGACCTCCCGGACAAGACGCGCCAGTTCACGCAAAGAGACCCATGTCTCACTTGATCAAAAGTGGGACATAGGCCTCTTAAACCCCCCAAAATTCGGGGCGTTCTCAGCTGCTCAGCGAACGGCGCTTGCTCGCCGGACGGCGCTCACTCGGCGTCCAGGCCGAGGTCGAGGTTCTGACCGGGCAGGATGAGGTCCGGGTCGGAGCCCACCTCGGCCTTGTTCGCCTCGTACAGCCCGGTCCAGCCGCCGGGCAGCTCGTGCGCGTCGGCGATCGCCCACAGGTTGTCGCCCGGCCGGACGGTGTACGTGCCGTCAGCTTCCGCCGCCGCGGTGTCGCGTGCGTCCCCGTCGCCCCGCGAGGCGTGCCGGCCCGTGTCGCGGCCACTGTCCGCCTCGGCCGCGTCATCGGCGGCCGGGGCGCCCCGGTGCTTGCCGCCCGACTCCCGCGTACCGTCCGAGGCGCTGCCGGACGGGTCGGTGGAACGGGAGGGGTCGGCGGAACCGGACGGGTCGGCCGAACCGGAGGGGGCGCCGGACGGCGCGCCGGACGGGGAGGCGGACGCACCGGCGCTCGACCTGCCGCCCTTGCCCGCACTCCTGCCCGCGCTCTTGTCGGCGGCCTTGCCCGTGGCCCCGCCGGTCGCGCCGCCCCTGGCCGCGCCCGAGGCCGTGCGGGACGCCCCCGAGGACGCGTCGTCGGCCGGGTCGGTGCCCAGGCCCGCGTCCAGGCCCGCGTCCGCGCTCCGGGAGGGGCTGTCGGAGGGCGTACTGCCCGGGTCGACGCCGGCCGCCCCCGCGCCCTTCGTGAGCCCCGAGATCACCGCACAGCTGGGCCACGCCTTCGGCCCCTTGTCGGCCAGCACCTTCTCGGCCACGGCGATCTGCTGCGAGCGGCTGGCGAGGTCCGCGCGCTCGGCGTAGGACTCACCGCCGTACGCCTTCCAGAGCTCCGGCGTGAACTGGAGGCCACCGTAGGAGCCGTTGCCGAGGTCGGCGCTCCACATGCCGCCGCTCTCGCACTCGGCCACCCGGTCCCAGGTCGAGGCGTCCGCCGCGTGCGCGCCTGCCGCGCCGAGCAGCGGGATGGCGATGGCCGAGCCGGTGACGCCTGCGGCGACGACGATGGCGGGTGCCTGACGAGGGCGACGGTGTCTGCCGTTCGCGGAGCCCATGGGAGATGCCTTCCGTGTGACTGACAAGCGACTGGTGAGTCGAACGGTGAACCTAGCGGGACTCGAACGTGAGTCACAAGTCGATGCAGCAGAGATCACGTGAAAGTCACAGAGTTGACAGAGTGTCACCTTCGCCGACCCGCGCACCGGGCGTGAACCGCACCGGCAACGTGCGCAATCCGCGCATGATGAGCCCGCCACGCCAGCGCAAATCGGTAGGTTCCCCCGCGAGTCGCAGGTCCGGAAGGCGTGTCAGGAGCGTGGCGAGCGCGGCCTGCCCCTCCAGCCGGGCGAGCGGCGCTCCCAGACAGTAATGGATGCCGTGACCGTAGCCGAGGTGCTGATTGTCGCGCCGTGACAGGTCCAGCGTGTCCGGCCCGCCGAAGCGCGCGGGGTCCCGGTCGGCTGCCGCGAGCACCACGAGCACCGGGTCGCCCTCGCCGACGCGCTGCCCGCCGATGGTCAGCGGCTCGGTGGCGAACCGCCAGGTCGCCAGCTCCACCGGCCCGTCGTAGCGCAGCAGCTCCTCCACCCCGGTGGCCAGCAGCTCGCTCTCCCCCGCCGCCAGGGAGCGCTGCAGCCGCTCCCGCTCGGCCGGGTGGCCGAGCAGGGTGTGGACGCCGTTGCCGATCAGATTCACCGTGGTCTCGAAGCCGGCGAACAGGAGGATGAAGGCCATCGCAGCGGCCTCGTTCTCGGTCAGGTGCTCGCCGTGGTCGCTCGCCCGGATCAGCCCCGAGATCAGGTCGTCGCCGGGGTTCTCGCGCTTGCGGTGGATCAGTTCGAGGAGATAGGCCCGCATCTTCTTCACGGACCGGGCCACCCCGCCGCGCGGGCCGCCGCCGTGCCGGATCATCATGCCCGCCCAGTCCCGGAAGTCATCCTGGTCCTCGCGCGGGACGCCGAGCAGGTCGCAGATCGCGTAGATGGGGAGCGGGAAGGCGAACTCGTGGATCAGGTCCGCCTCGCCCTTCTCCACGAACCCGTCGATGAGCCGGTCCGTCAGCTCCTGCACCCGGGGCGCGAACTGGGCGATGCGCCGGGGGGTGAACGCCTTGGACACCAGGCGGCGCAGCCGGGTGTGGTCGGGCGGGTCGATGTTGAGCAGATGTGTCATCAGCTCGGCCTTGCGTTCGCCCGGGATGCCGGTCTTGCCTTTGGCGTGCGCTGGCTCGGCGTGGTGCGCCGGGTTCTTGGACAACCGGGCGTCGGCGAGGGCCTGCCGGGCGTCCGCGTACCGGGTCACCAACCATGCCTCGACCCCGCTTGGCAGGGTGGTGCGGTGCACGGGGCTGTGCTCGCGCAGCCAGGCGTAGGCGGGGTACGGGTCGGTGGCGAACTCCCACGTGAAGAGCTCGGGCGCGGGTGGCACGGCGCCGGGGGACGTATGGGCGGGGCATCCGGCGGGTACGGACGCGGCTTCGGCCGGGCGGTCCGCCGGGCGGTCGGCGGGGCTGTCGTTCACTCCCCGACGTTATCCGGTGCCCTCGGCCGTCCTGATGGCGTCCCGGTACGCGCGGCCCGCGGCGCGCAGGGCGGCCTCCGGGTCGACGCCGTCCTCCTGGGCGCGTACGGCGAGGGCGAGGAGGCGGTAGCCGATGTCGTCGCCCTCGGGGAGCGGCACGTCGAGTCCGGCGGTACGGGCCCGGCCGGCGAGCTTCGCGGCGAGTGCGAGTCCGGGCTGGCCGAGCGGTACCCCGTCGGTGACCGACGCACGCTGCTTCTCGATCGCCTTGGTCCGCAGCCAGTGCGCGTGGACGTCCTCCGGGGTCTCGGCGGTCTCGTCGCCGAAGACGTGCGGGTGGCGGTGGATCAGCTTCTCGATCAGCGTGGCGGCGACGTCGTCCACGGAGAACGGCTCCTGCTCGTCCTCCTCGGCGATGCGCGCGTGGAAGACGACCTGGAGCAGGACGTCGCCCAACTCCTCGCGCAGTTCCTCGCGGTCACCGTCCTCGATCGCCTCGACCAGTTCGTACGCCTCCTCGATGGCGTACTTGGCGAGGCCCTTGTGGGTCTTCTGCGAGGTCCACGGGCACTCGACGCGGATGCGGTCCATGACCTGGACCAGGTCGAGGAGCCGGGCGCCCGGCAGGTCGTACGAACCGGGCAGCAGCTCCAGGTCGGGCATCCGCACCCGCCCCGAACCGGCGAGCCGGGCCAGGCCGTCGGTGAGCGGCTGGTCGCCCTCGCCGCCGGTGACGATCACCACGGTCCGGCCGCCCGCACAGGCGTCGACCAGCTCCTGCGCGTCGGGCACGCCGGGGGTGACGGTGATGCCGGCCTCGCGCAGATAAGGCAGCTGGGGCTGGCCCGGCTCCCCGCAGAGCACCCGGTCGGCGGCGTGCAGCGCCTGCCAGGCGGGCCAGGACAGCAGTCCGGGCGCGACCCGGTGGCTGGCGGTGAGCAGGACGATGCGGCCGGGGTCTTCAGCGTTCACGAGGCCGAATCTACCCCGGCCGAGCGGCGGTCCTCAGGCCCCGGCCTCCGTGGGCGCCTGGGCGGGCCTGGTGACCTGCGAGATCCAGGGTGCCTTGTAGTCGGCGAGCTGGATCTGCTGGTCGTTCCACTTGCCGAAGCGCGGGTTGACGTCGACCTTCAGCGCCTCGGACGCCTTGGCCAGTGCCTCTCCGATGACCTTGGTGCCCTCCGGGCTGCTCGGGTCGGCCCCGAGTGCCTGGCCGAGCTTGGTCAGCTGGATCTGCTCGCGCAGGAAGGCGTCGATCTGGCCGGGGGCGATCCAGCGTTCCTGGAGCACGGCCGCCTGCAGGCCCTTCTCGCCCTGGTACTGGGCGACGGCCGACTTGCGCATCTCCTGGATCTCCGCGCGGGTCACCGTCACGCCGGCGTCCTCCGACGCCCGGTCCAGGACGCGGTCGAGGATCATGCCGTGCAGCTTGGCGCGGGCGAGCTGGCCCGACTGGTCGGTGAGCTGGGCGCCCTGCCCGGAGGAGTTCTGCGCCTGGCGCACGTCCGCCACCTGGGCCTGCACGGTGGACACCGTGATCCGGTCCCCGCCGACGACGGCCGCGGCGCCGGGGTGGGCCTGGCTGCCGCAGGCGGTGAGGAGCGGCGCTGCGGCGAGCAGCGCGGCGGAGACGGTGAGCGCGGTGCGACGGCGGCGGTGCAAAGGAGCCTCCCGAGGAGATTGTGCGGCGGTGCACAAAGCCTTGCGGTGATCGATGTTAGAGCATCCGGCAGTTGGGGGGCGGGAAAAGGAGCGGGTCTGGGTGCGTGCAGCTGCAAGGCGGAGGATTGAGGCAACGCGGAGCGTTGTTGATTGACGACAACGCCGCGGATGTGCGTGCCCAGACCCGTGACGCCGTCCCCCGACTGCCGGATGCTCTAGGGCAGTGGAAGTGGTCCGGGCCACTGATTCGACCGACGATTCGGGAGGAGTTGGGGATGTGGCCTGCCGGCGGGCCGCCTCAGCCGACGCGTTCGGCCGGTTTCGGCGGTGTGTCCGGCCGGAGCATGATCGTGCGCGAGAGCGCGAAGGTGACCGGGATGGCGGCGGCCGCTGCCAGCGGCGGTGCGTAGCGGCTGCTGAATCCGGCCACGTCGACGAGCAGGTAGACGCCGCCGGTGGTGACGGCGAAGTTCGCCGCGTTGGTGAGCGGGAAGAGCAGGAACTTCCGCCAGGTGGGCCGGGTGCGGTAGGTGACGTACGAGGTGAGGAAGAAGGAGCCGGTCATGCTGAGCGCGAAGGCGAGGGCGTGCGCGGCCAGGTAGGGCAGTACGTGCAGGAGCAGCAGATAGCAGCCGTAGTACGTGGCGGTGTTCACCGCTCCGACGAGGACGAAACGCGCCATTTGCGCCTTGACGGTCATCGGCGGACGAACTCCCGGGGTTCCGGCTCGGGCGCGGGCCGGCGGGTGTGGGTGTTGGTGTCCTTCACCAGGTAGTGCGGGCGGCGTTTGACCTCGTAGTAGATGCGGCCGACGTATTCGCCGACGACCCCGGCCAGCACCATCTGGACGCCGGCGAGTGCGGTGACGACGACGAGCAGGGTGACGTATCCGGGGGTGTCGACACCCCGTACGAGGGCGACGCCGACGATCCAGGCGGCGTAGGCGAGGGCGAGGGAGGTCAGGAGCAGGCCGAGGTAGAGGGCGGCGCGCAGCGGCTTGTTGTTGAAGGAGAGCAGCCCGTCCAGGCCGTAGTTCAGGAGCTTGCCGAAGGTCCAGGCGGAGCGGCCCTGTTCGCGTACGGCGTTGTCGTAGCTGAACGTCGTGGTGGGGAAGCCGACCCAGGCGAAGAGGCCCTTGGAGAAGCGGTTGTACTCGGTGAGGGCGAGTACGGCGTCCGCCGCGCGGCGCGACAGCAGCCGGAAGTCGCCGACGCCGTCCACGAGTTCGACGTCGACGAGGCGGTTGATCAGCCAGTAGTAGGCGCGTGCGGTGAGGGTGCGGGTGACGCGGTCGCCGGTCCGGGTGCGGCGGGCGATGACCTGGTCGTAGCCGCGGGCGTGTTCCTGGAGCATGCGGCCGACGAGCTCGGGCGGGTGCTGGAGGTCGGCGTCCATGAGGACGACGGCGTCGCCCTCGGCGTGCTGGAGACCGGCCAGCATGGCGGCCTCCTTGCCGAAGTTGCGGCTGAAGGAGACGTACCGGACGCGTGGGTCGGCGGCGGCCAGTTCCTGGATGACCGGCAGGGTGCGGTCCGCGCTTCCGTCGTCCACGTACACCAGCTGGAACGCGTGGCCCAGCCGGGACATTTCGTCCGTGACGCGTTCATGGAAGCGTTCGAGGATCTCTTCCTCGTTGAAACAAGGCACCACCAGCGAGATCAGCACTCATGTACATCAACCGGTCGATGTGACGCTCGCCGGAGCCCGGTGTGGCCGGTGGGCGGCCATCAGGTGAACGGCCCAGTGCCCTTCCCCGCTGCGGCTGTCTCAACCGCCCCGGACCTCCATCTGGCGCTCCAGTTGCCGGCGCAGCTCCACGGGCAGCGGGTGGTGCGGCCCGTAGGTGCGCTCGGTGTCGTACAGCAGCGACTGGAGCTGGCCGCGCGCGCCGGCATGGTCGCCGAGCGCGAGCAGCAGCTGCCCGATGCGGTGGCGGATCTCGTACGAGCGTGCCGGGTCGTTGCCCGTGGCGTACTGGTTCTCGTAGTACGGCAGGACGGCGCGGTACTCGGCGAGTGCGGCGGCGGGCTCCCCCAGCTGTTCCAGGCACTGGGCGACGTCGCACCGGTAGCCGAGGGTCTGCGGGTCTGCGGGTCCTGCCTGGGCCGCCCGGTCGTCGGCGAGCAGGCGCAGTTCGGGCAGGGCGCGGCGGTACTGGCCGTCGTCCATCAGCGTCGCCGCGTACTGCTTGCGCAGGATGCGGACGACCGGGGAGGCGGGGCCGTGCTGTTCGGCGGCGACGGGGAGGAGGCCGCCGAGCATGTCGACGGCCTGGGTGATGCGGCCTTCGCCGAGCAGCTTCTTGACCTCGTCGACGGCGGCGGCGACGTCCGGCCGGGCGGGCGCCGGGGCGGGTCTGGCGGGCGGCGGGACCGCGGCGCGGTCGGGCCAGGGGGCGTGCGGGCGCAGGAAGGGGCGGGTCGGGTCGAGCGGCCCGGAGGGCGCCCGGGAGCCGAGCGTGGGCAGCAGCGGGGCGAGGTGCTCGTAGACCTCCTGGGCGCTGCCCGGACGGTGCTGCGGGTCCTTGGCGAGCAGCCGCAGGACGAGCGCTTCCAGGGCCTCGGGGATGTCGGGCCGGATCTGCCGTACGGGCAGCGGCGGCTCGTAGAGGTGGCGGTGCAGTACGCCGAGGGCGGTGGAGCCGGCGAACGGCACGTCACCGCTGAGCAGTTCGTACAGGAGCACGCCGAGGGCGTAGAGGTCGGTGTACGGGCCGACGGCGCCGCCCATCGCCTGCTCGGGGGCCATGTAGGCCGGGGAGCCGATGGGTGAGCCGGTGTGGGTGAGGCGGGTGGTGTCGCTGTCGAGGACGGAGGCGACGCCGAGGTCGAGGACGAGGACGGTGCCGTCCGGGCGGACCATCACGTTGCGGGGCTTGAGGTCGCGGTGGACGATCGGTACGGCGTGCACGGCGCTCAGGACGGCGCACAGTTGCGCGGCGACCGCGACGGACCACTGCCAGGGGTACGGGTCGTGCTCGGCGAGGTGGTCGCCGAGGTCGGCGCCCTCCACGTACTGCATGACGAGGTACAGGTCGTCGCCGTCGCTGCCCGCGTCGTGCACGGTGACCAGGCCGGGGTGGTCGACCTGGGCGGTGACCCGGCACTCGCGGACGAAGCGCCGGCGCAGTTCGTCGGCGGCGGTGCCGCCGATGGGTCCGGTGACCCGGTCGGGGCGCAGCAGCTTGACGGCGACCCGGCGGTCCAGGCGCTGGTCGTAGGCCGTCCAGACCTGGCCCATGCCGCCCTGGCCGAGGATGGTCGCCAGTTCGTACCGCCCGCCGATGAGGCGACCGCTCACCGGCCTTCCTCCTTGCGGAGGTAGTCGCTCAGCTCATCCAGCTCGGCGCGGACCTGGTCGATGCGTTGGGGGTGGGGCTGGGGTACGGGGTGCTGCTGCTGGGGTACCGGGTGGGGCTGGGGTACGGGGTGGTGCTGCTGTTGGGGTACCGGGTGCTGCTGTTGGGGTTGGGGTTGGGGTTGGGGGAAGCGTGTGGGGGGAAGGGGCCGGGGCTGCTGGTGGGGGTGGGGCGGGTAGGGCTGCGGGGTGCCGCCCGTCAGGCCGTGCGCCGGGGTGGGCACGGGCACGGTGGTCATGTATCCGTAGCCGGGCGTCGCGTGCGGGATCGCGGGGCCGCCCCTGCCCGTGAGCCGCGCGTAGTGGCGGATGTCGGCGGCCAGGTAGTACGCGGGGGCGCCGAGCATCGCCAGGAGCAACAGCGGGATGAGCACGTCGTCGATGCCATGGGCGCCCTCCGGTCCGTCCCTGCCGATGATGGGCAGCAGGACGCACACGAACACGAACCCGGCCGCGGTCAGCCACCAGTCGAAGGCCCTGCGGCGGACGATCGCCAGCCGCAGCAGCGGCGTCCACAGCAGCAGCCCCAGGGAGAACACCGAGAGCACGGTGAACAGCACGCGCATGGACACGATCCAGGCCCTGCCGGGGACTCGGCGCGGCGCCGTGGGCGGATGACCCGGGGCGTACATGGCTGCTCCTGGATGCCTGGTGGTGGTACGTCCGCGCGCACAGGGGCGTGCGCGCAGACCGAGCGTAAGGGGCGACACCGACAGGGGGCCCGGAGTTGTGCGGAACCGTTGTGGTTCCGCTCCCTTCCGTGTGACCGTACCGCCCGGCGGGCCGTCGTCGCGGGCACCGCTGAGCCGTCGCCGCCGGGACCGCTGAGCCGTTGTCGCCGGGACCGCTCGGGGGCTCACTCCCGGCTCACTCCGGGGTGACCGTGCCGTCCGTCAGGCCGTCGTACAGGCCCTGGACGAGTTGTCCGCCGAGCCGTCCGGCGAGCCGCAGCGCGTCCTCGAACGCGGCCAGGGCGCGGAACCTTTCGCCGTACCGCTGCTGCTCGGCCAGGGGCAGGCGGGGCAGTTGGAGGCGGCGGGCGTCGAGCCGGGTCGCGGTGGAGGCGTGACTGCTGGCCTGCCGGTTGTTGGTGGTGCCGCGCAGGAAGCCGGCGAGGAACCACGCGTCGAGCACGGCCGGGTCGGGGCGCAGCAGCTGGAGGTTGCGGCCGAGGGCGGCGCCCGCGGTGGCCTCGTCGATGACGCGGACGACGGTGACGCCGCCGAGCACGGGGACGACGACATCTCCCGGCGCGACGAGGACGGGCTCCTCGGGCGTTCCGTCGGCGGACAGGGTGCCGGAGGGGGCGGTGGCCGCGAGCACGTCGTGCTCGGTGAGGACGGGCCCGTCGCCGGTTCCGGAGCCGCCGTGGCGGAGCTGGAGTGCGCCGGCGCGGGCGAGTTCGCCGATGGTGGTGAGGGGGCGGTGCGCGGGGGCGGAGAGTGCCGGGGGCGGTGGGGTGAGCCCGGAGGCGAGGCCCAGGGTCCGCGTCAGCCGCTCCCGTACGCCGGCCAGCTCGGCGGGCCCGCCGGTGACGGCGGGGGACGGCAGGTGGCGGGCGGGGGCGAGATCGACGTCGTCGTCGAGGAGTTCGATGACGGGGACGGTACGGGAGGCGCCGACCGTATCGCGCTGTCCGCCGACCGCCTTCTCCTTCCGCCCGTCGACCGCCTTCTCCTTCTGCCCTTCGGGCGTCTCCTTCCGGGTGTCCCCCGTATCCTTCTGCCCGTCGTACGCCTGCCAGGCGTCGAGTACGGCGCGGCGCAGGGCCGGCCAGTCGAGGCGGTCGCGGCCGCCCCGGTCGGCGGTCTGGTCGGCGGGCTCGGCGGTGTCGACCAGCAGCAGTTCGGGTGTGGGGTGCGGTTCCGCCCCCGGCTTGCGCAGGACCCAGAGGTGCAGCGGGATGCCGTACGGGGGTGCGGCGCCGGCCGGGAGGGCGATGACGGCGCGCAGCGCGCCCCGCCGCAGCAGGTCGGCGCGGATGCGGCGGCCGGAGCGGCGCGAGGCGGCGGCGGGCGGCATCAGCAGGACGGCGGTGCCCCCGTCGCGCAGCCGGGCCAGCGCGTGCTGCACCCAGGCGAGTTCGGACTCGGTGCGGGCGGGGAAGCCGTACTCCCAGCGGGGGTCGTAGGCGAGTTCGTCGTGGCCCCAGTTGCGCTCGTTGAACGGCGGGTGGCAGAGGACCGCGTCGGCGGCCAGGCGCGGGAAGGCGTCGGTGCGCAGGGTGTCCCCGGTCCGCACGTCGAGCGCGCACTCGGCGGGGGCGGTGCGCAGGGCGAGGCGGAGCGCGGTGAGGGCCGCGAGGTCCGGGTCGTTCTCCTGCCCGTGGAGGGCGGCCGGCCCGGGGACGGCGACCAGCAGCGCGCCGGTGCCCGTCGCCGGGTCGAGGACGGTACGCACGTCCGGGTCGCCGGTGCCGGCCAGTGCCGCCATCAGCTCGGCGAGTCCGGGCGGGGTCAGCGTGTACTGGCGCGGGTTGGCGTCGAGCTGACGGCCGAGCAGGAACTCGTACGTCTCCCGGGTGCCGGTCTCGGCGGCCAGCTCCGCGGCGCCGCGCAGGAGGGGCACGGACGGCAGCAGCTCGCCCCGGTCCGGGGTGTGCACCGCGCGCCCGTTCCCGGCGGGCCCGAATCGGTGGGTGAGCGCGTCGTCGAGCGCGAGGGAGAGCACGCCCGCCATGCGCTCGTCGGACACTCCGGTGATCTCGCGCCAGGCGCTCGGGCTCCGGTCCGCCACGAGGAGGGCGCAGCCGACGTGGACCAGGGCGGCGACGGCGCCCGCGGGGTGGCCGGCCAGTTGCTGCCAGACGCGTTCCCGGAGCGGGACCTCCACAAGCTTGCCCTGGTCGCGCAGCCACCGCTCGACCTCGGGCAGGGCGAAGGAGGGGCTGGTCTCGGTGCCGCCGACGGGCTGGGGGAAGTCGGCGTGCCGGCGGCGCCAGTTGCTGACGGCGGCGCGCCCCACGCCCGCCAGGCGGGCGATCCCGGCGGCGGTCACCTCTGTCGCGTTCTCCGGCACTTGCTGTCTCCCTGGTGCTCGTACCGCTGTCGTGTCGGGCCCACCCCAACGCATCACCTAGTGCGTTGACGGGCTTGCGGGCGAGCATACCGATCCGTTCACACCGCCCGGTTCACAGCGTGCATCGCGTCCCTTTGCACGAACCGTGTTGACTCGGTTCACAGATGATGGTGTGATTGACCTGTCGCTGCACGAGGGCGACAGGTGGATTCGCTCACCACTCATTCCGTACTTGCCGAAGGGCACAGCCATGTCCCAGTTCACGCAGCCGCCGCAGTCCCCGTACTCCCAGCCGCAGCAGCCGTACACGCCCCAGCAGACCCCCGGCCTGCGCCCCGCGCGCAACGGACTGGGCGTCGCGGCCCTGATCCTCGGGCTCATCGGGTCGGTCTCCGGCCTGGTGCCGTTCCTGTTCTGGCTGGCGGGCATCCTCGGCACGATCGCACTGATCCTGGGGCTGGTCGGCCGGGGCCGCGCCAAGCGGGGCGAGGCGACGAACAAGAACATGGCGACGTTCGGGACGATCCTCGCGCTGATCGCGCTGATCCTCTCGGTGGTCGGCGCGGTGATCACGTTCAAGGCGGTCGGCGACGCGGTGGACGACCTGAACAAGACGGTGTCGGACACGACGTCGTCCGCGAAGCCGAAGGCGGGCGGCGACAGCGGAAAGGGGGAGGAGAAGGGGAGCGAGGACAAGGGGAAGGGAAGCGGGGAGAAGAAGGACACCAGCGGGGCGCTGGAGGCCGGCGACTCCGCGGTGTACGACGACGACCTCACGGTCACGGTCGGCGACGCCACCAAGTACTCCCCGAGCGAGTACGCGGTCGGCCACACCAGGGGCAACAAGGCCTACCGCGTCGCCGTCGTCATCGAGAACGCGGGCAAGGAGAAGTTCGACTCCATGCTCGTGACCGTCGATGCGCGCGCCGGGGAGGACGGGGTCGACGCCGAGCAGATCTTCGACGACAAGGTCGGCGAGGGCTTCAGCGGCACGATCCTGCCGGGCAAGAAGGTCACGGTCCTCTACGCGTTCGACTCGCCGGCCGACGCCGCGAACCTGACCGTGGAGGTCAACCCCGGCTTCACGTACGACGCGACGCAGTGGGACCTGAAGCTCTGACCCGCAGGGCGCACGCGCCGCGTACGCCCTCACGGAACCCGAACGGAACCCGCCCTCCCGGCGGGTTCCGTTCATTTCACTGGCTCAGCCCTCGCGCTCCCCCGGCCAGGCAGCCAGCGCCAGCTCGGCGATCTCGGCCAGTTCGTCCGGGCCGGCCCCGTCGCAGGACCGCTGCGACATGCCCTGGATGATCGTGGCGAAGTACCCGGCGAGCGCCCGCGGGTTCACCCTCTCCGGCAGTTCGCCCGTGCGCTGCGCGGCCCGCAGCCGTGACTCCCAGGCCACGACGTTGGCGTTGCGCAGGCCCTTCAGGTGGGCGCCCGCCTCGGCGTCCTGCGGGGCGACGTTGACTGCGGCCCTGATCGTCATGCAGCCCGCCGGGTGCGACGGGTCGGCGTAGATCCGTGCCGCGTCCCGCAGGATGCGCGCGAAGGCGCGGTAGGCCGTGGGCTCCTCCTCCAGCGCGTCGCCCATGAAGGCACCGGCCGGCGTCCTCCCGTACGCGGCGACAGCCTCCTCGAAGAGCGACCGCTTGTCGCCGAACGCGGCGTAGAGGCTCGCGGGCCTGATACCCATCGCCTCCGTCAGCTCGCCGATCGAAGTCGCACCGTAGCCGCGCTCCCAGAACAGCCGGATCGCCGCAGCGAGCGCGGCGTCCCGGTCGAAGGAGCGCGGGCGCCCGCGCGTCGCACCTTTATCTCCCATGCCCCCCATTCTAGAGCGCCCACTCAACAAGTCGTGCTAAGTTCTTTCTTGAACGATCACTCAACAAATTGGTGAGGGGCAACAGCCGTGCGTACGAACGGGCTTGAGAAGAACGGGCTTGAGGGCAAGGTCGCACTGGTCACCGGCGGCAGCCGGGGCATCGGCCGGGGCATCGCGGAACGGCTGGGGCGGGACGGGGCCGTCGTGGCCGTCGCCTACGCCCGTGACGCGGCGGCGGCCGACGAGGTCGTGGAGGTCATCCGGAAGAACGGCGGCACCGCGTTCCCGATCCGCGCCGAGCTGGGCGCGCACGGCGACGCGGCCGCGCTGTGGGAGGCGTTCGACGCGCAGATCACCGCGCACGTGCCCGGCGGCGGGGTGGACATCATCGTGAACAACGCCGCCGCCGGGCTCTACTCCGAGCTGGCCTCCCTCACCGAGGAGGCGTTCGACGACGTCTTCGCCGTCAACGTGCGGGCGCCGTTCTTCATCGTCCGGCACGGGCTGGACCGGCTGCGCGACGGCGGCCGGATCATCAACATATCCAGCGGCGCGGCCCGGATCGCCATGCCGGAGATCATCGCCTACAGCGCGACGAAGGGCGCCGTGGACAACTTCACGCTGACCCTCGCCAAGGAGTTGGGCCCGCGCGGCATCACGGTCAACTCGGTGGCCCCCGGCATCATCGACACCGACATCAACGCGGACTGGCTGCGCGGCAACGCCGAGGCCGAGGCGCAGGCGGCGTCGCTGGCGGCGCTGGGCCGGGTCGGGCAGCCGGAGGACGTCGCGGACATCGTGGCGTTCCTCGCCTCGGACGACTCCCGCTGGGTGACGGGCACGGTGATCGACGCGACGGGAGGCTCGGGCCTCTGATCACGGGGCCCGGCGCCCGGCCACCCAGCACGACCGGGCCGACCGGGCCGACCGGGCCGACCGGGCCTGTGGGACTTACCGGACCTGCCGGGTCAGCCGCCGCACTGCCGCAGCATCATCTCCTTGTCCGCGGTGGTGACGGGCAGTTCGTACTTCAGCGAGACCTGGGCGAAGCGCAGCGCGTACGCGCACCGCACCGGCTTGTACGGCGGGAGCCAGGTCGCGGGGCCGGAGTCGCGCTTGGCGTTGTTGGCCGGGCCGTCCACCGGGATGAGGTTGAGCGGGTCGTTGGCGATCTGCTGCCGCTTGGCCTCGTTCCAGCGGGCGGCGCCCATCTGCCAGTCGTACGACAGCGGCATGACGTGGTCGATCTGCACCTTGGTCGCCTGCTGCTTGCGCCACTCGATGGTCTTGCCGGTGTACGGGTCCTTGAGGGTCATGGAGACGACCACGCAGTCCGAACCGGAGCGGAGTTCGACGTCCTTGCCGTCACGGGCGAGCAGGTCGTTGCGGGTGTCGCAGCCGTTGCGGGACAGGGGTATGCCGTCGACCGAGTCCTTCCACGCGTACCCGAACTTGTCGCGCTTGTACCCCGTCTTGGGGCCGCGCCCCTTGGTCGCGACCTTCTCGATGACCTTCCGGGCCGCCGCCCGGTCCGCGTCCGAAGTGAGGGGCGCGAGGCCCGGCTTCGTACCGTCGGCGTTGTCCAGCGGGCTGGCCCCGAAACCGGTGACGGACTGACCGCCGCCGTCCGCGGCGCCGCCGGAGCGGTCGGCGCCGGAGGTGACCTGGTCGGGGTCACAACCACTCAGGGCCAGCGCGGCCGTCACGGCCAGGGTGGGCACCATCAACCGAGACACGCGGAGGGATATCACTCGTAGCCGTCCTGACGGGGAGAAAGCCGAACCAACCCGGGAATCCTACGGATGTCTTCCCCGTCAGGGGCCGTTCAAGGCCACCGTTCGCCTCCGATGCGGCCTGGATCACACCTTGCCGATGCCGAGCGTCGTCTCCGACGGCAGCAGCCCGGACCCGATCGCCGCCACCCACAGCGGCCCCGACAGCCCGACGAGCCGGTCCCGCTCCTCCTCTCCGAGCACCCGCCAGGGACCGGCCGCCGACTCGTCGGTACGCCGCTCGACCTCGGCCCGCAGGGCGCGGCCGGCGTCGGTCGCCGTACCGTCCCCCGTCACCAGTCCCCGCTTCTCCAGCCGCTGGAGCCCCTCCTGCCACTCACCCTCGCTCCACCCCCGGCTCGCGAACACCTCACGGCGGGCGGCCCCGATCGCCGCGAAGGACACCAGTGACTCGACCGGGTCGAGCCCGGCGCGTACGAGCGCCGCGAGGTGGCCGTCGCCCCGGTGCTCGCGCAGGACGGTCGCCGCGTGCCAGAGGGCGAGGTGGGGTTCGTCCGGCCAGGGCAGCGCGGCGTTGGCCGCGGCGAGCGGCCGGCCCGCCGTATCGGCTGCCTCCGCCACGCGCCGCAGCAGCGCGGCGGCCTCGGCCGTCCCCGGCGCGGCGGCCTCCTCGCCCAGCAGCGTCCGGTACGCGCGGTCGACGGCCCGGCCCCGGGCGTCGAGCACCGCGTCCGGCGAGGCGACGGACCAGATGCCCGGAACGTGGGCGCCCACCATGCGCGGGCTGAAGCTGTAGAAGGTCTCGCCGACCTGCCCCGCCCCGGCCTCCCCGAGCGGCGCCGCCCGCCAGGCGAAGTAGCTCGGCCACCGCTCGTCGACGCCGTACCCGAGGGATGCGGCCTCCTCGAAGGCCTCCGGCGCGTAGTAGAGAACGGCGTGCAGGGGCTCCAGCAGGTGCCACATCTGCCGTACGCGACCCAGTTCCTCGGACATGTCTCCGCCTCCGCAGCGTCATTTATCTTGTCACTGGCCAGATGCCCAGCGTGCACCTCACCTCTCGAACTTGTCAATGACTAGATTCGGCGTAGTCTGCTGTCCATGACCAGCGATCGCGACCGCACCTACCACCACGGCGACCTGAGGCGGGCCGTCCTCACCGCCGCTCTCGACGTCATCGCCACCGAGGGCCCAGCCGCGCTGAGCCTGCGCGACCTGGCCCGCCGGGCCGGGGTCTCGCACGCCGCCCCCGCCCACCACTTCAAGGACCGCACGGGCCTGCTCACCGCCATCGCCGCCGAGGGCTACAGCCTCTTCGCCGACGCCCTGGCCGGGGCGCCGGACCTCCGCGAGCGGGGCGTGGCGTACGTACGGTTCGCGGCGACGCACCCCGCGCACTTCCAGGTGATGTTCCAGCCGGCCCTCTACCGCACCGACGACCCGGACCTCCTGGCCGCGAAGGACCGGGCCACGGCCGAACTCCGCTCGGGCGTCGCCACCCTGACCCCCGCCGCCCGCACCGACGACCCCCGCCTGACAGGCGTGGCCGCCTGGTCCCTGGCCCACGGCTTCGCCACCCTGCTGCTCAGCGGCAACCTGACCGACGCGGTGGGCGACCGCGACCCGGAGGAGGCGTTCCGGCTGCTCGCCGGGCTTCTGTTCACGCCGGGCGGGGCGTAACCGGTCGGAACGCCCCGCCCACGAGGCCCTACTCGGCCGTGAACTCGGGCAGTCGCAGCGCCTGGTACTGACCCTGGGTGGGCACAGTCATCCGATCCTGATCTCGTAGCGCAGCTTCTGGCGTCGCGGGGGCATGGCCATGACGTCGACCTGAACGGGCCGGTCCGCTGCGTCCAGGGTGAGCCGCGTCAGTTGCAGTACGGGATCGCCCGCCGTCAGCCGCAACTGCTCGGCCTCGTGCCCGGTGGCCGACCGGGCGGTCACCTCTTCGCACGCGCGCGCACCGGCATGACCCAGCTCCGCCAGGAGCCTGACCGCCCCGCCCGGGATCTTTGCCGTACCGGCCAGGCCGGTGCCGCTCGCGATGTCCAAGGGGTAGTACGTGTCCGTCAACTCGCACGGTTCGCCGTCGAGATACATGATCCTGCGCCGAGCGACGACAGTCCCCCCGGCCGGTACTCCCAGCAGCTCCGCCACCGCTGCCGGGGCCACCACTTCACCCGCCTGGACGATGCGCTGGCTACCCCGCCGCCCCTCGGCTGCGGCCTCGGCCGCCCAGGTGTCCCCCTGAGCGCCCGAGGGCGCGGCGAGGTAGGGCGTCGAGGTGCTGGTCCATTCGTTACCCATGTACTTCTCCTCCGCCGCCCTCACCGGCACGACAACAGCCTGCCTCGGCGTGCCGTCCGGCCGCGAGTTCAGTGTCGGCCTCCCCACACCGCGTTCTCCCCGCACCGCGTTCTCTCCCCCCACCGCCTCCGTCCCCAGCGCCCGAATCCCCGGAATCGGTGACGGCAGGAGCCACAGCAGGGACAGGCATCCGCCCACTGCTGCGACCAGGAGGGTGGGGCGCAACCCGAAGAGGGTGGCCAGGGCGCCGCCGGCCACGGCACCCAGTGGGCGTACCCCGTAATTGATCGTGCCGAACGCGCCCGCGACGCGGCTGCGCAGGTGGTCCGGGATCACCGCCGCCTGGAGGGAGTTGAGGTTGACGTCGAACAGCATGACGCCGAAGCCCGACAGGAACTCCGCGCCGGCCAGCGCGGTGGCGCGGAGCCAGAGGGGGCCGTTCGCGGCGGCGGCGAGGGCGATCGGGGCCGGGAACAGGACGGCGCCCACGAGGATGCCCCGGCCCACGCCCAGTCGGCGCGAGATGCGCGGGGCGCACACCGCACCGAGCAGGGCGCCGGTCGCACCGATGCCCAGAGCGAGGCCGATCGCGCCGGCCGACAGGCCGAGGCTGCGCGTGGCGAACAGGACGAGCAGGCCGCTGCCCGCGACGAACGTGAAGAAGTTGACCGTCGTCGCGCAGCCGAGGGCGGCCCGCAGCACCGGGTGGCGCACCACGAACGCCAGGCCCTCGCGGGCCCGCCGCAGCAGTGGAGATGGCGCATCAGCGGTTGCCGCCTCCTCGACCGGGATGCGGCCGATCAGCACCGCCGACGCCAGGAACGTCAGCGCGTCCACCACGATGGCGAGGGGTGCGGTCAGCGCCTGGATCAGCGCGCCGCCGATCGCCGGACCGGCCACCTGGGAGACCGAACGGCTCGCGCCGATCTTGCTGTTCGCGTCCACGTAGGACGCGCGCGGCACGAGCCGTACGAAGAATGGCGGATAGGCAGTGTTGAACAGCACCCCGCCCGCGCCCGCCAGGATCGCCACGACGTACAGCTGCGGCGATGTCACCGCCCCCAGGACGTACGCCACCGGCAGGCTCAGCAGGACCGCCGCGCGTACGAGGTCCGCGACGACCATCAGGCGGCGTTTACGAGTGTGCTGATCGACCCACGCGCCCAGGAAGATCCCGAGCAGGTTGGGCGCCCAGACGAGCGCGGTCAGCCATGCCACCTGGTTGGCCGACGCGTCCAGGGCGCCGACCGCGATCAAAGGCAGGGCCAGTTCCGTGATCCGGTCGCCGAACTGCGAGATCGAGTTCCCGGCCCAGAAGCGGGTGAAGCGCCCGTCCCGCCACAGGGACACCGGTATCGCGGGCGGCGACTGCTCGGCCGCCCGCTCCGCGCCGCTCACGACGTCCGCCCCGCCGCCCGCTCCTCGCCGCCGCCATCGCCGTCGCCCTTCCCGCCGTTCCCGTCGCCCCCGTTCCCCCCGTCGTCCTCGCCGCCTTCCGGCAGCACGTACCGCAGCAGGACCACACCCCGGCCGTCCTCGGGGTGGTCGGCCGGGTCGCGGGTGGCATATGGGGCGAGCACACGCTCGATCCCGTCCTGGATCGCGGCAAGTTCCTCGGCCGTCACCGTGACCCGGGTGTTGGCCAGGCCTGCCGCCGCGCGCCACGTCGGGTCGAGTCCGGGCTCGACCTCGGCGGCCCAGCGGGCCGGGAGGTCCGCGTAGCGCAGGAACATCTGGCGCGAGAGTTCGCGCGCGGCCGACCGGCTCTTGTCGTCCGCCGGGTCCTGCGACGGCTCGAAGCGGAAGCCGCGCGCCACCGCCTCCCACCGCCGACTGCGGCGGTCGGGGCCGGGCGTGCTGTCCCGGACCAGGCCGAATGTCGCGAGGTGGCGCAGGTGCCAGCTGGTCACCGAGGGGGTCGCCCCCACGTCCGGTGCCAGCTCGGTCGCGGTCGCCGGGCCGTTGCGGCGCAGGCGGTCGAGGATCGCGAGGCGCACCGGGTGCGCCAGGGCCCGCATCGCCTGCGGGTCGGTGATTTCGAGGTCGCCCATGCGGTTGCTGGAGTCCATGACGTGAGAGCATCCTCTCACATATTGTGAGAGTCAACTCTCATAATCGTCGTGGACTCCGGCAACCGCCCGTTCGTCCCGCCTCACGACCCCAGGATCGTCGTCAGGAACTCCCCCGTCCACGCCAGCAGTTCGCGTCCCACCACCGGCTTGCCGCCGATCTTGCCCGTCGTCGGGCGCGGGACCAGGATCTGGTGCAGGGCGGGCTTGATCACCGTCTTCGGGTACAGCCGCTTCAGCCGCAGCTCCTGCGACTCGCGCAGCTCCACCGGCGCGAACCGGATGTTCGGCCCCTGGAGCACGATGTCGCCGACCCCGCAGGCGCGGGCCAGCATGCGCAGGCCGGCCACCAGGAGGAGGTTCTCGACCGGCTCCGGGAGCTTGCCGTAGCGGTCGGTCAGCTCCTCGCGGACCGCCTTGATGTCGTCCTCCGAGGTCGCCGACGCGATGGCCCGGTACGCCTGGAGGCGCAGCCGCTCGCCGGGGGCGTAGTCGTGCGGGACGTGCGCGTCGACCGGGAGCTCGATCTTGACCTCCAGCGGCGGCTCCTCCTCCACGCCGCCCTCCAGGGACGCCCGGTAGTCCGCGACCGCCTCGCCCACCATGCGTACGTACAGGTCGAAGCCGACGCCCGCGATGTGGCCGGACTGCTCGCCGCCCAGGAGGTTGCCCGCGCCGCGGATCTCCAGGTCCTTCATGGCCACGTACATGCCCGCGCCCATCTCGGTGTGCTGGGCGATCGTGGCCAGGCGCTCGTGGGCGGTCTCCGTCAGGGGCTTCTCCGGGGGGTAGAGGAAGTAGGCGTAGCCACGGTCGCGGCCACGGCCTACGCGGCCGCGCAGCTGGTGGAGCTGGGAGAGGCCGAAGTTGTCGCCGCGTTCCACGATCAGGGTGTTGGCGTTGGAGATGTCGATGCCGGATTCCACGATCGTCGTGGAGACCAGCACGTCGAACTTCTTCTCCCAGAAGTCCACCACCACCTGCTCCAGGGCCTGTTCCGACATCTGGCCGTGTGCCGTGGCGATACGGGCCTCCGGGACGATCTCGCGGAGGCGGGCGGCGGCGCGGTCGATCGACTCGACCCGGTTGTGGATGTAGAACGCCTGGCCCTCGCGCAGCAGTTCACGCCGGATGGCGGCGCCGATCTGCTTCTCCTCGTACGGGCCGACGAAGGTGAGGACCGGGTGGCGCTCCTCCGGCGGGGTGGTGATGGTCGACATCTCGCGGATGCCGGTCACCGCCATTTCGAGCGTACGGGGGATGGGCGTCGCGGACATGGTCAGGACGTCCACGTTGGCGCGGAGCTTCTTCAGCTGCTCCTTGTGCTCGACGCCGAAGCGCTGCTCCTCGTCCACGATGACCAGGCCCAGGTCCTTGAACTTCGTCTCGGACGAGAAGAGGCGGTGGGTGCCGATGACCAGGTCGACCGAGCCCTCCCGGAGCCCTTCGAGGGTCGCCTTGGACTCGGAGTCCGACTGGAAGCGGCTCAGCGCCCGTACGTTGACGGGGAACTGGGAATAGCGCTCGGTGAACGTGCCGTAGTGCTGCTGGACCAGGAGCGTGGTGGGGACGAGGACGGCGACCTGCTTGCCGTCCTGGACCGCCTTGAACGCCGCCCGGACCGCGATCTCCGTCTTGCCGTAGCCGACGTCGCCGCAGATCAGCCGGTCCATGGGGACCGACTTCTCCATGTCCTCCTTGACCTCGGCGATCGTCGTGAGCTGGTCGGGCGTCTCCGCGTACGGGAAGGCGTCCTCCAGCTCGCGCTGCCAGGGCGTGTCCGGGCCGAAGACATGGCCGGGGGCCGCCATCCGGGCCGAGTACAGCTTGATCAGGTCGGCGGCGATCTCCTTGACGGCCTTCTTGGCGCGCGCCTTCGTCTTGGTCCAGTCGGCGCCGCCGAGCCGGTGCAGGGTCGGGGCCTCGCCGCCGACGTACTTGGTGACCTGCTCCAGCTGGTCCGTCGGGATGTACAGCCGGTCGCCGGGCTGGCCGCGCTTGGCGGGGGCGTACTCGACGAGCAGGTACTCGCGGGTGGCGCCCTGGACCGTGCGCTGCACCATCTCGATGTAGCGGCCCACGCCGTGCTGCTCGTGGACGATGTAGTCGCCCGTCTCCAGCGTCAGCGGGTCGATGGTCTTGCGGCGCCGGACCGGCATCCGGCCCAGGTCCTTGGTGGCGGTGCGCTGCCCGGTGAGGTCCGTCTCGGTGAGGACGGCGAGCTTCAGCCCGGGGTGGACGAAGCCGTGGTCGATGGCCCCGCAGGAGACGTGCACGACGGACGGGGAGATCTCCCCCAGGTCCGGGTCCAGCCGGGCCGCGATCCCCTCGCCGCCCAGCATCTCGACGGTACGGGAGGCGAGCCCCTGGCCCTCGGTGACGTACACCGTGCGCCAGCCGTCGGCCAGCCGGCCCTTGGTGTCGGCGAAGGCGCGCGCGGTGTCCCCCCGGTACGTCTCCGGAGCCTGCATCCCGAGCGCCAGCGTGTCCGCGTCCAGCTCCGCGTCGGCGGCGAACGGGGAGATCGACCACCACATCATGTTCAGGTCACGGGCCCGGTCGCGGACGTCCGCGATGCCCCGCAGCGAGGCCGCGCCGACATCGATCGGGGCCTCGCCGCCGCCCGCCGACGCCGCCCAGGACGCCTGCAGGAACTCCTGGCTGGTGGCGACCAGGTCGGCGGCCCGGGTCCGGACCCGCTCCGGGTCGCACACCACGGCCATCGCGCCCTCGGGCAGCACGTCGAGCAGCAGTTCCATGTCGTCCACGAGGACCGGGGCCAGGGACTCCATGCCCTCCACCGCGATGCCCTCGGCGATCTTGTGGAGGAGTTCGCCCAACTCGGGGTGGGCCTCGGCGAGCGCGGCGGCCCGCTCGCGCACCTGGTCGGTCAGCAGCAGCTCGCGGCAGGGCGGCGCCCACAGACCGTGCTCGGCGACCTCCAGCGACCGCTGGTCGGCGATCTTGAAGTAACGGATCTCCTCGACGTCGTCGCCCCAGAACTCCACCCGCAGGGGGTGCTCCTCGGTCGGCGGGAACACGTCCAGGATGCCGCCGCGCACCGCGAACTCGCCGCGCTTCTCGACCAGTTCGACCCGGGCGTACGCGGCTGCCGCCAGCGCCTCCACGATCTCCCCGAGGTCCGCGCTCTGCCCGGTCCGCAGCGATACGGGCTCCAGGTCGGCGAGCCCCTTGACCTGCGGCTGGAGCACGGAACGGATCGGCGCGACGACGACCGAGACCGGCCCGGTCTCCGGGTCGTCCACACGCGGGTGCGCGAGGCGCCGCAGCACGGCCAGCCGGCGGCCCACGGTGTCGGAGCGGGGCGACAGCCGCTCGTGCGGCAGGGTCTCCCAGGACGGGAACTCCGCGATCGTGTCCGGCGGCAGCATGGTGCGCAGCGCGGCCGCCAGGTCCTCCGCCTCCCGTCCGGTCGCGGTGACGGCGAGCACGGTCCGGCCGGTGTCCCGGGCCAGCGCCGCCACGGCGAAGGGCCGCGCGGCCGGTGGGCCCACCAGGTCGATGTGCATCCGGTGGCCGTCACCGGCGGCCTTCACCGCTTCGTCGAGCGCCGGGTCACGTACGACGACATCCAGCAGACCGTGCAGGCTCATGAAGGGCTTCCGTCCGGGTGGTGAGAGTGGGCTCTGACGGCCGGCTGCCGCCAGGGCGCGTCGCCTCGGCGACAACGCGAAGGGCCCGACACGTAGCACGGGCCGGGGTTCCAAGCGTACGACTCCGGACCGACAGCCGCTTGCGCGACAGGGGCCCCGGACGTGCCCCGGCTCCGCACGCGGTCCGGCCCCGGGGCGTTCGGAGGAACGCCCCGGGGCCGGAACCGTCAGTCCACGGGCGCCCGCCTCACCCGTCCGTGGCGATAGCGTTCAGGACGTTCATCCGGCCGGCCCGGAAGGCCGGGACCAGCGCGGCGAACAGGCCGACGAAGGCGGAGGCGACGAACACCGTGCCGATGGTCGGCCACGGGATCTCCAGGACCCCCAGGCCCTCCAGCGCAAGCAGCTTCTGGGCCGAGGTGCCCCAGCCCATGCCCAGGCCGAGGCCGAGCAGGGCGCCGAACAGGGCGATGACCACGGACTCCAGCCGGATCATCCGGCGCAGCTGGCGGCGGGAGAGGCCGATGGCGCGCATCAGGCCGATCTCACGGGTCCGCTCGACGACCGAGAGTGCCAGGGTGTTCACCACTCCGAGGACCGCGACGATGATCGCCAGGGCGAGCAGGCCGTACACGACGTTCAGGAGCTGGCCGATCTGGTCCTTCAGGTCCTGCTTGAAGTCGGCCTGGTTCTGCACCTTGTACTGCGGGTACTTCACGATCGCGGTCTTGAGCGCCGCGTAGGCCGCCTTCTCGTCGCCGTCCTTCGCCTTGGCGAACATCATCATGTTCTGCGGCATCTTGTCGGCCGAGACGTGCCGCTGGGCGGTCGCGATGCTCATGTACATCGCGCCCTGGTCGAGGCTCGTGTCGTCCGAGGTGATCGCCGCGACCTTCAGCTTCGCCTCGCCGCCCGACTTGAACGCGACGGTGATCGTGTCCCCGACCTTGATGTGGTGCGCGGTGGCGTAGTCGCTGCCGACCGACATGGCGTCCTTGCCGTACGCCTTCCCCAGATCACCGGAGAGGACCTCGCGCCGCACGTCCTGCTGGTACGTCGGGTCGGCCGCCGTGACGTGCTCGTCCTCCCTCTTGCCGTCGGGGCCGGTGAGCGAGGCGGAGAGGACCTTGTAGTGCGTGAGGTGGTCGATGCCGGGAGCGGCGGCCAGCGCCTCGGCGGCCTGCGGGACGATGAGCCGGCCGTTGGCCGACTGCACGATGAAGTCCGCGCCGACCGACTTGTCCAGCTCGTCGGTGGCCGAGGCGACCATGGAGGAGCCGACCACGGACAGGCAGGCCACCAGGGCCAGGCCGATCATCAGGGCCGCGCCGGTCGCGCCGGTGCGGCGCGGGTTGCGCAGCGCGTTGCGCTCGGCGAGGCGGCCGACCGGGCCGAAGAACCGCAGGAGTACGGCGCTGAGGGCCCGTACGACGACCCCGGCGAGCAGCGGGCCGATGATGATGAAGCCGATGAGGCTGAGGACCACGCCGAGCCCGAGGAAGGCGGAGCCGTCGCTCGCCTTGTCGACCTGCGTCGTCCACCACAGGGCCGCGACGCCGGCGCCGGTGACGACCAGGCCGATACCGGCCCTGACCCATCCGGACCTGGCGTCGGCCGGGGTTCCGGCGTCGCGCAGGGCGGCCATGGGCGAGACCTTGCCGGCCCGGCGGGCGGGGATGTAGGCGGCGAGGACGGTGACGATGACGCCGAGCGCGAGGCCGACCACCGGGGTCGTCCAGGAGATGGTGAGGTCCCCGGTGGACAGCTCCATGCCGATGGCGCCCATGACCTTCATCAGGCCGACGGCGAGCCCGATCCCGGCGCCGACGCCGAGGATCGATCCGATGACGCCCAGGAGCACCGCTTCCAGCAGCACCGACCGGTTGACCTGTTCGCGGCTGGAGCCGATGGCCCGCATCAACCCGATCTCGCGGGTCCGCTGGGCGACCAGCATCGAGAAGGTGTTGACGATCAGGAAGATGCCGACGAGGAAGGCGATCCCGGCGAAGCCGAGCATCGCGTACTTCATGACGTCGAGGAACGACCCCATGGAGTCCTTGTCGGCGTCGGCCGCCTCCTTCTGGGTCTGCAGCTTGTACGCGGCGGAGCCGTCGAGCGCCTTGGCCACGTTCTGCTTCAGCTGGGCGTCGCTGACGCCGGGTTCGGCGGTGACGGAGACGTGCGAGAAGACGTCGGGGCTGCCGAGCAGCTGCCGCTGGGCGGTGGCCGTGTCGAGGTAGACGATGGCAGCGCCCGGGTTGGTCACCTTGAAGGCGACGATGCCGGTGATCTTCCCCTTGATGTCGCCGGTGGCCGCGATGGTGCGCAGCTCGTCACCGATCTCGAGGTGGTGCTTGTCGGCGGTGTCGGCGTCGATCATGACCTCGGTCGGGCCGCGCGGGGCGTGGCCGGAGGTGATCTCCATGGACCGCAGGTCGTTCTGCGTCCAGCTGCCGGCGATGGTCGGGGCGCCGGTCTCGGAGCCCATGTTCTTGTTGTGGCTGTCCACGACGGTGACGGCCGAGCTGGAGACGCCGCCCTCAGCCTTCTTCACGCCTTCGGCCTTCTCGACCCGGGCGACGACGGAGGCGGGCAGCGATTCCGGCTTGCCGTTCTCGGGTATGTCGTCGACCTTGGCCTTCTTCGGGCTGACGGTGACATCGGCCGAGGTCGCGGCGAAGAGCTTGTCGAACGTGGTGTTCATGGTGTCGGTGAAGACGAGGGTTCCGCAGACGAACGCCACCGACAGCAGGACGGCGACGGCGGAGAGCGCCATGCGTCCCTTGTGCGCGAAGAAGTTGCGCATCGAGGTCTTCCAGACGGTCATGACGTCCGCCCGCGCGCGTCGAAGTCCTTCATGCGGTCCAGCACCTGGTCGGCGGTGGGGTTGTGCATCTCGTCGACGATGCGCCCGTCGGCGAGGTAGAGCACCCGGTCCGCGTAGGAGGCGGCGACCGGGTCGTGGGTGACCATGACGATGGTCTGGCCCAGCTCGTCCACGGACTTGCGCAGGAACGTCAGCACCTCGGCGCCGGCCCGCGAGTCCAGGTTCCCGGTCGGCTCGTCGCCGAAGATGATCTCCGGCTGGGCGGCGAGGGCCCGCGCCACCGCGACGCGCTGCTGCTGCCCGCCGGACAGCTGGGTCGGGCGGTGCTTGAGCCGGCCGGCCAGGCCCACGGTCTCCACGACCTGGTTCAGCCACCCGGCGTCCGGCTTGCGGCCCGCGATGTCCATCGGCAGCGTGATGTTCTCCAGCGCGTTGAGCGTCGGCAGGAGGTTGAACGCCTGGAAGATGAACCCGATGCGGTCGCGCCGCAGTTGGGTGAGCTTCTTGTCCTTGAGGCCGGTGATCTCGGTCTCGGCCAGGTGGATCTGACCGGACGTCACGGTGTCCAGACCGGCCAGGCAGTGCATCAGCGTCGACTTTCCGGAGCCGGACGGGCCCATGATCGCCGTGAACTGCCCACGGGCGATGTCCACGTCGACGTGGTCCAGCGCGACGACCCGGGTCTCCCCCGTCCCGTACGCCTTGACGACCTGCCGCGCCCGCGCAGCCACGGCCGTACGCCCTCCAGTGCCCCCGTGCCTGGGAATGGTTACAGCCGTTGTCACGGTTTTTCTCCTATGTCGGTCAGCGACGGCTCGTCGCCGTCTGCTGTGAAGTCTGCTGGCTGGAGGGGGTCCGGCGCGCTGGTGCCCGGCGCAGTCTTGCGGTGGGGTTTTCCCCACCCTGCCCCCTGCGGTCCGCCCGTCCGCGGTACCTCTGCGGCACCTCTGCGGTACGTCTGCGGTACGTCTGCGGTACGTCTGCGGTACGTCTGCGGTACGACAAACACGCTACGGAACGGAGTCGTGCGGGCACGTCCTCCGGCGGGACGATCACGCCCTGGCCCGGTGTAAGGAGCTACCCCTAGGGGGCTGGTCCCCTGGGTGGACGGGTCTCTCAGGGGCTGCACCCAGGGGCTCACACCCCTGGGCGGGGACCGGCCCGGTTGGCGGCGGTACGGGGGAACCCCGAGGGCCCCCCGACAGGCCCGGCGGGACCTCGATGCGGCGAGGAGACCGCGGATACGGGGGCGCCCCCGCCCGGGCCGCGTCGGAGAGGGGGCGGGGGGCGGGTTTCCCCGTCCTTCACCTGCATGGCCGGTCCCGGCCGCGGCGGGATCGCCGCCCCTCGTCGCCGATCTGGGGGGCCGGACGGGCGATGTGCGGTTGCGGGTGCGGACCGGATGCAGGGAGATGAAGAGGCGCAGGCACCTGCGCGCCGGACACGACGCCGACCGGGCTACGACGACCGCGGCGACACGCAGGGGCCCGTGCCACCGGCACGTCACCCGGAATCCGGCAGACCACAGAGAAGAAAAGGAACAGAAGACATGCGACACACCGCAGCCACTCTCAGCCTCACCGCCGCACTCCTCCTGGCCCCCGCCGCACCCGCCCTCGCCCAGACCGGCACCGCACAGGCGGGCATCTCCGTCGCTGCCGCGCCCACCCCGACCAACGAGCCCAACATGACCGACGACAAGGACGACAGCAGCGGTGGCTGGGGCCTGTGGGGCCTCGTCGGCCTCCTGGGTCTGGCCGGCCTGATCCCGCGCAAGAAGAAGGAGAACAACGTCCCGCGCACCCGCGGCACCGGCCCGGCCGCCGGCCCCACCAGCGGCTCGCACCCCACGGACCCGCGCGCCTGACGCAGACGGCCCCTTGGCCCGCCGCCCGCAGCACCGCGCAGGCATCGGCCGGCACAACAGCCGCATCCTCCGCTCGCACGGCGAGCTGCCGCGGTGCGGTAACGCCCCGGCACCCGGGCCACTGCTTCCACGGGTCGATCAGTGCATCCGGTAGCCAGGCAGGTGCCTTCACCGGACCGGAACGCGAACTGCCCGGTGCCGGCCCCCGCGGAGGCCGGCACCGGGCAGTGGCCGGGTAGGGACCGGGTCAGCTCCTGACCGTGGCCACCTCGGACGGGGCGGCCGCTTCGGCCTTCTCACCGGTGGCGGAGCGGCGTACCGCCGGGATGAACGCCGAGATCGCGACCGCGATCAGGGCGACGCCGCAGCCGAAGATCAGGCCCATGCGGAATCCGGCCTCGGAGGTGAAGGTGAAGCCGCCCGCCTCGGTGGTCATCTGGGCGAGGACCGCGCCGATCACGGCGGCGCCGATCGAGGTGCCGAGGGCGCGCATGAGGGTGTTGAAGCCGTTGGCGGCGGCCGTCTCGGAGGCCGGGACCGCGCTCATGATGAGGGCGGGCATCGCACCGTAGGCGAGGCCGACGCCGCTGCTGCTGACCATGAGGAACACCATCAGGCCCCAGGCGGAGCCCATCAGCAGGATGCCGAGGCCGTAGGCGGCCGCGATGACCAGGACGCCGCTGATCAGCGTGAACTTCGGGCCGCGGGCGTCGGTGAGCTTCCCGCCGAGCGGGGAGACGATCATCATCATGATGCCGCCGGGGGCCATCCACAGACCGGCCTGGAGCATCGACTGGCCGAGCCCGTAGCCGGTGGCCTCGGGGAACTGGAGGAGCTGCGGCGCGATCAGCATGCCTGCGTACATGCCGAAGCCGACGAAGAGCGACGCCAGGTTGGTGATGAGCACCCGGGGGCGGGCGGTGGTGCGCAGGTCGACCAGCGGATCGGTGGTCCGCAGCTCCCAGAAGCCCCAGGCCACGAGCACCACGACGGCGGCGGCGAACAGGCCGATGACCGTCGTGGACGCCCAGCCCCAGTCGGCGCCCTTGGAGACGGCGAGGAGCAGGCAGACCAGGCCGGCGGCCAGGCCGAGGGCGCCGGGCACGTCGAAGCGCTGCCCCTTGGCGGCGGCCGGGACGTCCGGGATGAGGAACCAGATCAGCGCGAAGATGGTGAGGGCCAGCGCGGCGGAACCCCAGAACAGCACCCGCCAGTTCGCGTACTGGGCGACCGCGGAGGCGATCGGCAGGCCGAGGGCGCCGCCGATGCCGAGGGAGGCGCTGACCAGGGCGATGGACGAGCTCATCTTCTCCGCGGGCACCACGTCACGCAGCAGGGCGATGCCGAGCGGCACCATGCCCATGCCCATGCCCTGGAGGCCGCGCCCGACGATCATGGGGACCACGGTGGACGAGAGCGCGCAGACCACCGAACCCACGATCAGCGGGACCGCGCAGACGAGCAGCATCCGCCGCTTGCCCAGCAGGTCGCCCAGCCGGCCGGAGACCGGCACGCACACCGCGGAGACCAGCAGGGTGGCGGTGATCACCCACGCCGCGTTGGAGGAGGTGGTGTCGAGGATCTTGGGCAGCTCCGCGATGAGAGGCGTGACCAGGGTCTGCATGATCGCTGCCACGGTGCCGGCGAAGGCCAGCGTGGCGACGACGCCGCCTGACCTCGCTGTCGGCTGGGGGGCATCCATGAGGTGGGACTCCTTGAGGGGTGGGGTCGTGGTCCCGCCTACCGGGACAGCGACGTGCATCGTACATGCTCAATGCGTCATACACATTATGTGCCCCATACACACTCCATGCGAGAATGGACCCGCCACCCGGAACCCGCCGTTCCACCGACCCCCGGCGCAGAAGGCAGGAGGCCGCAGACATGCCCAGGCCCACAGAAGAGGTGGAGTACGAGCAGATGCTGCTCGGCCGCCACAGCCTCGCCGATCACCGGGGCGGGCGCCACAAGTACGCCCTCCTGGACCGGAGCGCGTACATCCTGCTGAGCCGCCTGCGTGTCCAGGGCCCCATGTCCAACGGCGAACTGAGCGACGCCTTCGGCCTCGACGCCTCCACCCTCAACCGCCAGACCGCCGCCGTGACCCGGGCCGGGCTCGCCGAACGCATCGCCGACCCCGACGGCGGCATGGCCCGCAAGTTCCGCATCACCGACGAGGGCACGAAGCTCCTCGACGCGGAACGCGAACGCGTCGTCCGGTCCCTGGACCAGGTCATGCACGACTGGCCGGACGACGACATCGCCGCCTTCGCCGGCTACCTCAAGCGTTTCAACACCAGCATCGAGGGACTCTCCAAGCGCCCCTGGCCCCGCCCTTGACCCGTCCCCCTCCCGAGGAGGCGGTCAGTCCTGCCCCGGGGAGACCCGCCCGGTGAGCGCCGCGAGCGAGCTGCGTACGTGCGCCATGTGCGCCCGGACCTCCTCGCGGCCCTCCTCGTGCTCCCGCAGAATCCGCTCGGTCTCCCGCACCACCCGCTCCTCACGCATCCGCGCCCCGGCGATCAGCTCGGCCGCCCGCGCCTCCGCGTCCTCCTGCCCGTGCCGCGCGGCCTCCTCCGCCTCGGCACGGAGCCGCCGCGCCTCGGCGAGACCGGCCTGCGCCCGCTCCAGCAGCTCGGCGTGGGTCGCCTCCTGCGCCGCCTCCGCGGCCGCCATCTCCCCCTCCGCCGCCGCCCACCGTTCCGCGTGCTCCTGCTCCTGATGCGCCAGCACACTCGCCGTACGGCTGCGGGTCGCCGCCATCGCGGCCTCCGCCTCCTCGCGCAGCCCGGCCGCCTCCAGCCGGGCAGCCTCCAGCGCCTCCCCGGCGGCACTCTCCGCAGCGGCCACCACCTCATCGGCCCGGCCCACCGCCGCCGCCCGCACCGCCGCCGCGTCCGCGCGCGCCGACTCCCGCAGGGCCCGCGCCGCCGCGTCCGCCTCGTCCCACACCGCCTGCGCCTCGTCCTGCGCGGCGCCCCGCACCGACTGCGCCTCCTCCTCCGCCAGCGCCAGAATCCGCTGCGCCCGCTCCCCCAGCGACGCGTAGTCCTGCGGTGCCAGCCGGGCGACGGCCTCGTCCAGCCGGGCCGACTCCGCCGCCAGCCGCTCCGCCAGCTCCGTCAGCCGCGCCACCCCCGCCGCGGCCTCGTCCCGCTCCGCGGACAGCGCGGCCACCGCACGGTCCACCTGCTCCGGGCGGTACCCACGACCCCGTACGCCGGTGAAGCCGTGCGCGGACACCGGTGCAGAACTCATCCTTGACGCCTCTTTCCGATCTTCCCGGCTCCGGGAACGGACCATCGAGCAATACGTCAAGGATGCGGCAATTGGTCAAGAAGTCTGAATCAATGAGGCGCTTTCCGGACGGAAGCGACCGGCATCACAAACAGCGAAGGCGTGGTGCCCCGGCCCCCGAAAGGGACCGGGGCACCACGCCCGCCGTACCGAACGGTCAGATCAGCCCGTCCCACATCTGCTCCAGGAGCACCGACCACCAGCTCTCCGGCGACGCCAGCGCCGCCGCGTCCAGCGCCACCAGCTGCGCCTGGAAGTCCACCGTCCAGCGCCCCGCCTGCTCCGGGTTCAGGCCGTAGCGCAGCCGCCACATCCGGCCCAGCAGCGCCATGCAGCGCGTGAACTCCGGCAGCCCCGTGTTCACGAACTGCGGCGGCACCGGCGCACCACCCGGGCCCGCCTCAACCGGCACGGCCACGATGTGCGCCGTCCCGTACTGCACACAGATCGCCCGGCCGAAGTCCGAACCCATCACCAGGTACGCCCCCGCGTCCGACGCCGGCTGCACCTGCCGCTGCGCGGCCAGCTCCGCCAGCGTCGGCACCACCGGCTGACCCGGCTGCGCCCAGAAGAACGGCCCGAAGTCGGCGGGCAGACCCGCCCACACCAGCGTCCGCGCCACGATCTCCGGCACACCCTGACGGGACACCGCACGCTGATCGAAACGCAGCACACCCTGCGGACCGAACGTCTGAAGCATCTCCTCCGCGATCGCCTCCGGCGGCACCGGCGGCGCCGGCTGCATCTGCGGCAGCGGCGCCCGCACCGGGGCCGGCCTCGCCGGGCCGTCCGCCACCTGGTGCAACTCGCCCTGGTGCGTCAGCAGATGCTGCATGCCCTGCTGCCGGCTGGCGTGGTCCGTGCCGTACGGGGCGACGCTCGTGATCCGCACCTGCGGCCAGGTCTCCCGGATCATCCGCGCACAGTAACCACCGGGCAGCTCACACGACTCCAGCTCCGTGTGCAACTCGATGACCTGCTGCGGAGGCACGTTCATCGCCCGCAGCTCGTGCAGCATCTGCCACTCCGGGTGCGGCGTACCGGGCGCCGAGCGGCGGATCAGCTGCTGCTCGCTGCCGTCCGGCGCCCGGTAGCGCAGCACCGCCTGGTAGCCCGGACCAACGGTCGGCTGACCGGTCGGCGGCGCCTGCGGATAGCCGTACGCCGGCGGCGGGGTG
>NZ_SSBK01000014.1 GCF_004795035.1 Streptomyces sp. A0958 | reverse complement strand
GCGGCTTCGGCTTCCACACCGCCGACGCGATCATCGCCCTCGTCATGCTCACCCTCGCCGGAGACAAACCCACCCTCCCCGGCCGCCAACCCACAACAAGATGACCCACACATACGGCAGGAGAGCCTCATTTAGGGGGCGCGGAGCCGCATGGCCGACGAGATCAAGTACGAGCATAAGACCGTGCAGACAGTTCGCGGCACAGGCGGCTTGGCGATCTCGAAGATGGAGAAGGATGGATGGGAGCTCATTGAACAGACCCAGGTCATGCTTCGCTCAACTCTCAAATTCCGTCGGCCGAAGAAGCCGCAGCCGTGGCTCCTGATCGGCTCGGCAGCCGCCGTTCTTGTGATCCTGGCCATCGTCATCGGCGCTGCCTCTGCGCTCAGTGACGGAGATGGGAAGAAGGACGATGCACGCAAGTCGATGACTGCTGCGAGCGAGAAGCCTTCCACTACGCCGATGCCGACCGCGGCCGAGTCTGCTGCCGCCGAGGTGATCACGCCTGAGAAGAACCCGGAGTTCGCGGCATTGCTGAAGGCGGACTCGTGCGACGACGCGAACCTGGACTTCGCGACCGGGTATGAGGGCCAGACGGTCGCGTTCAACGGTTCGATCAGGCACATGGCGCCCCATGGTGACTACGAGACCCGCTACGACTTCCTTCTGGGCCCAGGCGACGAGGGGGCGAACACGACGATCGGCCCGGCCTTCAAGTACGAGGACGTCAACACCGGGAACCTGCACCTGACCGGCAAGAAGATCCCCGCCACCGTCGGCGTAGGCGACAAGTTCCGCTTCATCGCTGAGGTGCGCGAATTCAACGCGGCCCAGTGCCTCTTCTTCCTTCATCCGGTCTCAACGGAAGTCCGGTAGTCAAAATGGGCAGCCGCGTCAGCACGGGGCAGTGTTCCCGGCCGGTTAGCGCGGCCACTTTCCTTATCCTGGCCGCCGGTAGCCGCGCCGCGTCAGGTCGGGGCAAACTCGACCCGCCGATGCTGACGCGCATCCTGCTGCTCGGCTGGTCCGATCACCCGCCTCAGGGTATCCAGCCCGAGCACGTCCCTGCGGCACACGGGGCGCATGTATTTGCCGCAACGCGGACCACGTCGACTCTGTGAGCCAACGAGCCGCCGAACTGCAGTGCCCCTGCTTCCCCAGGCGCGGACAGTTGTGGTGAGTCGCCGCACCGCCAGGAGGGGGCCGTCGCGGAGTCAGTGAGGGCGAAGGGGGCGCGGACCCCTCTGGACGTGCCGACACGGGACAACATGAGCGCCCCTAGCTAGGGCCGTCTGACCAGGCGAAACGACATCTGGCGGCACTCCCGCGCACGGTGTGTCAGGATCGCTCGCGTACTCGCAATGCGTAGGTCCCGGGTCTGAGTCGCCAGGGACTTTTCAGGGACTTTCAGCTCTGTCGGAGGGACATCCGAGGGAGTTTTCGCAGTACAGGCACGGAAGGCTGCGACAGCGCTGAAAGGCTCAGGGCTTCGGGCTCGCGCATCCGCGCAGTCGCTCCGTAGCGCTCCGGCAGGGCACCGGGTCGGCAGTAGAAGAAGAGGCCCTTCGGGGCCGCACACGGTCCTTACCTCGGGGAACGTGTCCTGGCGGGCCCGGCGGCGCGAGCGCCGGGCCCGCAGGCGAGCCGTCACGCGTACGGGTAGAACCCCGACCCCGACTTCCGGCCCAGCCGGCCCGCGTCCACCATCCGCTGGAGCAGCGGGGGAGCGGCGTACAGGGGCTCCTTGTACTCGGCGTACATCGAGTCGGCGACCGAGGCCACGGTGTCCAGGCCGATCAGGTCCGCGAGCTTGAGCGGGCCCATCGGGTGGGCGCAGCCCATCTCCATGCCGTTGTCGATGTCCTCGCGGCTGGCGATGCCCGACTCGAACATCCGGATCGCGGAGAGCAGGTACGGGATCAGCAGGGCGTTGACGACGAAGCCGGAGCGGTCCTGGGCGCGGATCGGGTGCTTGCCCAGTACGTCCTGCACCACGGCCTCGGAACGCGCGATCGTCTCGTCCGACGTGGTCAGCGCGGGGATCAGCTCGACCAGCTTCTGCACCGGCGCCGGGTTGAAGAAGTGGATGCCGATGACCATGTCCGGGCGGGAGGTCGCGACGGCCAGCTTCACCAGCGGGATCGAGGAGGTGTTGGAGGCGAGGATCGCGTCCGGGCGGGTCACGACCTGGTCGAGTACCTGGAAGATCTCGGTCTTGACCTGCTCGTTCTCCACGACGGCCTCGATGACGAGGTCACGGTCGGCGAACTCGCCGAGGTCGGTGGTGAAGCTGAGGCGGTCCAGCGTCTCGTCCCGCTCCTCCGTGGTGATCTTGCCGCGCTCGGCCGCCTTCGACAGCGAGTTGTGGAGCCGGGTGCGGCCGATCTCCAGTGCCTCGCCGGTCGTCTCGGCCACCTTGACGTCGAGGCCGCTGCGGGCGCACACCTCCGCGATGCCGGCGCCCATCTGGCCGCAGCCCACCACTCCGACGCGTGCAATGTCGGCCATAGAGTCCGTCACCTCGTGCCTCTCGCTGTTCTCCGTTCGGCGGCTTCCGTCTGATTCCGGGCTCCACCACGACTCCACGACGTTACTCCGTCACTTACCGGGGATCGCGGGCCGGGGCGTGCATGCTCGGATCTGTGCCCTGGTTGCGGGGATATGAGCGAGTGCGGAGAAAGGGCAGGTGCGGCGCGATGCGAGGAATGGCCCGAAGAGGTTTTGTGACCGGCGCTGCCGGGACGGTCGCCGGGGTGGTGGGGGCGGCCACCGTGGCCGGTGACGCCGCCGTCGCGGCGCCCCGGCGGGCCCAGGGCCGCCCGGGACCGGCCGGCCGGCGGGATGTGGTGCGGCGCGAGTTGCGCGGCATGTGGGTGGCGACCGTCGCCAACACCGACTGGCCTTCGAGGACCGGTCTGTCCGCCGCCGCGCAGCGGGCCGAGCTGATCGCGTACCTCGACGCGGCCGTCGAGCGGAAGCTGAACGCGGTGATCCTCCAGGTCCGCCCGTCCGCCGACGCCCTGTGGCCCTCCCCGTACGAGCCGTGGGCCCAGTGCCTGACCGGGGTGCAGGGCAAGGACCCCGGCTGGGACCCGCTGGGCACCGCGGTCCAGGAGGCGCACGGCCGGGGGCTCGAACTGCACGCCTGGTTCAACCCGTACCGGGTGGCCAACCACACCGACCCCTCGAAGCTGGCCGCCGCCCACCCGGCCCGCCGCCACCCCGACTGGGTCCTGCCCTACGGCGGCAAGCTCTACTACAACCCGGGCCTGCCCGAGGTCCGCACCTTCGTGCGGGACGCGATGCTCGACGCGGTCCGCCGCTACGACATCGACGCGGTGCACTGGGACGACTACTTCTACCCGTACCCGGTGGCCGGCCAGACCTTCGCGGACGGCGCGGCCTACGAGAAGTACGGCGCGGGCTTCTCCGACAAGGCCGCCTGGCGGCGCGACAACACGGACAAGCTGGTGCGCGAGACCGCCGAACGCATCAAGGCGATCAAGCCGGACGTGCGGTTCGGGATCAGCCCCTTCGGCGTATGGCGCAACGCCGACACCGACCCGGCCGGCTCACCGACCAGGGCGGGTGTGGAGACGTACGACGACCTGTACGCCGACACCCGCGGCTGGATCAAGAAGGGCTGGATCGACTACGTCTGCCCGCAGGTCTACTGGAACATCGGTTACGCGGCGGCCGACTACGCCGTGCTCGTGCCCTGGTGGTCCGACGTGGTACGCGGCACCGGCGTCGACCTCTTCATCGGTGAGGCCCTGTACAAGTGCGGCGACTCCGCCCAGCCCGCCGCCTGGCAGGACCCGGCGGAGCTGTCCCGGCACATCGACCTCGCCGCACAGCACGACCAGGTCCGCGGCCATGCCTACTTCTCTGCGAAGAGCGTGGTCACGGACCGGATCGGCGCGATGCAACGGGTGGTCGCCGACCACTACCGAACGCGCGCGAGGCCGCCGCGCTGACGGTCAGGTGATGTCCGCGTCCCGGCCCGACGCGCAGCCCGTGTGCTGGACGACGGTGTCGGGGCCCGGTGCGAGCAGATGTTCGTGTCCGTCGTCGAAACGGACGCGGTACGGGGGAGTGCCCCCGTCCCCGAGCACTTCGACGATCTCCGCGACCCGGTCGTGCTGACCCACGGTCCTGCCGTGTGTCAGCAGCCGGTCGCCCGTGTGTGCCTCCATCGGGAGTGACCTCCTCACGGGGTGGCGTTCCGTGCTCAACAGTCTAGGACCGACCGGCCCCCGCGCGCTGGGTGAGCGCGATGCATACCAGGACCGCGACGGCGGCGATCGGCGCCGCCGTCGCGACCTGTTCACCCAGCAGGAAGAACGACCAGAACAGGGTCAGCAGCGGCTGGGCGAGCTGGAGCTGACTGGCCCGGGCCACCCCGATCTCCGCCATGCCCCGGTACCAGACGTACAGGCCGAGGAAGGTCGAGACGGCCGACACCCAGACCAGTCCGACGACCCCGTGCACGGTCGGCCGCACCGGCTCGTACACCAGCGCGACGGCGGCCCCCGTCAGCGCGAGGGGCAGCGTGAGGATCAGCGCCCAGCCGGTCACCTGCCACCCCGGCATCGCCTTCGCCAGCCTGCCGCCCTCGGTGTATCCGGCCGCGCACACCAGCAGCGCGCCGAACAGGAAGGCGTCACCGGCGGACAGCGCCCCGCCGCTCTGCGCCACGGTGAAGGCGATCACCACGACGGCCCCGGCCACCGCCGCCACCCAGAACGCGCGGGGCGGGCGCGCCCCGGTCCGCAGCGAGGAGAACACCGCCGTGGTCAGCGGCAGCAGCCCGACCACCACCGCGGCGTGCGAGGTCGTGGACGTCCGCAGTGCCAGCGTCGTCAGCAGCGGGAAGCCGACCACCACACCGCCCGCCACCACGGCCAGGCCCGCCCAGTGCTCCCGGGCCGGCACCCGCACCCGGGCCGCCAGCAGCAGCCCGCCCGAGAGCGCCGCCGCCAGCAGGCTGCGCAACGCCACCAGGGACCAGGGCCCGAAGCTCTCCAGGCCCCACGCGGTGGAGGGGAAGGTCAGCGAGAACGTCACCACGCCCAGGAGGGCGAGCAGCGTCCCGCGCCGGGAACCCGTCTCGACGGGCTGCCCGGGGCCGCCTTCGACGGGCGGGACCGCTATCGTGACCTGTGAAGTAGCGCTATCCTCTGCTCTCATGTATGAGCGTAGCAGTGTGGCGGAGCTGGCCACGGCCCTGCGGACGGAACTGAACCGCTACTCTCCGGGCGAGAAGCTGCCCTCCAGTCGTGCCCTGGTCGAACGGTTTCGGGCCAGTCCGGTGACCGTGTCGCGGGCCGTCGCCCAGCTCGCCGCCGAAGGGCTCGTCGTCACCCGCCCCGGCTCCGGCGCCTACCGGGCCCAGCCCCTCGCGGACGCGGCGCCCCCGGCCGGCGACACCTCCTGGCAGGAGGTCTCGCTCAGCGGCGACGGCGGCCCCGAGGCGCTGCCCCGTACCGTCGACGTGTCCGGCCTCCTGGTCAGCCTCGTCGCCCCGCCCACCGGCGTCATCGAGTTCAACGGGGGCTACCTGCACGCCTCGCTCCAGCCCGAACGCGCCCTCGCCGCCGCCCTGACCCGGGCCGGCCGCCGCCCCGGCGCCTGGAGCCGCCCGCCCATCGACGGGCTCACCGAACTGCGCGCCTGGTTCGCCCGCGACATCGGCCCCGCGCTCGGCGCCGCCGACGTGCTGATCACCGCGGGCGGCCAGAGCGCCCTGGCCACCGCGCTGCGGGCGCTCGCCCCGCCCGGCGCCCCCGTGCTCGTGGAGTCGCCCACCTACCCCGGCATGCTGGCGGCCGCCCGGGCCGCGGGGCTGCGCCCGGTACCCGTCCCCGTGGACTCCGACGGTGTGCGCCCCGACCTGCTCGCCGCGGCCTTCCACGCCACCGGTGCCCGCGTCTTCGTGTGCCAGCCCCTCTTCCAGAACCCCACCGGCACCGTCCTGTCCGAGGCCCGGCGCCCGGAAGTCGTCCGGATCGCACGGGAGGCGGGGGCCTTCGTCATCGAGGACGACTTCGCCCGCCTCCTCGCCCACGACGACGCGGGCGCGCTGCCCCGGCCGCTGGCCGCCGACGACCCCGACGGAGTCGTCGTCCACACCCGCTCCCTCACCAAGGCCGCCTCGCCCAGCCTGCGCGTGGGCGCGCTCGCCGCCCGGGGCCCGGCCCTGGAACGGCTGCGCGGCATCCAGATCGTCGACAGCTTCTTCGTCCCCCGGCCGCTCCAGGAGGCCGCGCTCGAACTGGTCGGCTCGCCCGCCTGGGGCCGCCACCTGCGTTCCGTATCGACCGAACTCCGGGCCCGGCGTACGGCGATGACGGCGGCGCTGCGCGAGGCGCTGCCCGGGCTCGGGCTGCCGCACATCCCGGTGGGCGGCGGCTTCCTCTGGCTGCGCCTGCCCGGGACCGAGGCCGGGACGGACGAGTCCGCCATGGTCCAGGCGGCGCTGCGCGCCGGGGTGGCCGTCGCGCCGGGACGGCCCTACTTCAGCGCCGAGCCCCCCTCGCCGCAGATCCGGCTGAGCTTCGTCTCCGTCGCCGGACCGGCCGAGATCGCCGAGGGCGTGCGCCGGCTGCGTACCGCCTGGGAGGGCACCCCGGCCGCCTCACCGCCCGGTGGCTGATCGCGGGTTTTGTCGTACGGGCGTGCGGCGGAACTCTTGACCGGGGCCGCGATCGGCTCCACGATCCGCCCATGGGTGTTCGCGTCTCGCTCGTCGCCGCAGCGCGCAGCTCCTCCCTGCTCGCCGAGCGCTTCGACGACGACCGGCCGCTCGACGAGGCCGGCTGGCACGCGGTGCGGTTCGCCGCCCCGGCCCTGGTGCCCCTGGGCGCCGCCGAACTGCGCTACTGCTCACCGACCCCGCGCAGCCGCGCCACGGGCGATGCGCTCGGCTTCCACCCGCTGGTCCAGCCGGCGCTGCGCGACTGCGACATGGGGCGGTGGCGGGGCCGCACGCTCGCCGATGTCGCGGCGCGCGAACCGGCGGCCGTCGACGCCTGGCTGGCGGACCCGCGCTCCGCGCCGCACGGCGGCGAACCGCTGCTCGCGTTCATCACGCGGATAGGCGGCTGGCTGGACACCCGCCCCGCCTGCGACGGCGCCATCGTCGCCGTCGCCGAACCGGCGGTCGTCCGGGCCGCCCTCGTCTACGCGCTGAAGGCCCCGCCGTCCTCGTACTGGAACGTCGACGTCAGCCCGCTCTCCACCGTCACGCTCATCGGTCTGCCGCACCGCTGGTCCCTGCGGCTGGAGACCGGGGTGCGCTGAGGCGGGAAGACCGGCGGCCGACGGGACGCGTCGGCCGCCGGTGCGGTTCCACCTCCGTTACGGAGGTCACCCCTCCTGGCCGGGGGCCTCCTGGTCCGCGCTCCCGGGGGCGGGCGGCTCCTGGGCGGCGACCAGGAGCGAGAGCGCCTCGGCGATGCCCCGCTCGGCGGCCGCCTTGTCGACGCCGAGACCGCTGAGCACGCCCGAGCCGTCCTCGTGCTCCAGCAGGGCGAGCAGGATGTGCTCGGTGCCGATGTAGTTGTGCCCCATCCGCAGGGCCTCGCGGAAGGTGAGCTCCAGCGCCTTGCGGGCGTCACCGTTGTACGGGATCAGCTCGGGGATCTCGCCGTCCGCGGCCGGCGGCAGCGCCTCGGTGGCGGCCTGCCGGACGGAGTCCAGCACCACGCCCTGCGCCCTGATGAACGCCGCCGCGAGCCCTTCCGGCTCGCTGAGCAGGCCGAGGACCAGGTGCTCGGTGCCGATCTCGGTGTTGGACGCGGCCCGGGCCTCGTTCTGTGCGGCCATGACCACGTTCTTGGCGCGCGGGGTGAAGCGGCCGAAGCCCTGGCTCGGGTTGAGGTCGGAACCCTCGCCGGGGTCCTTGGCCACGAAGCGCTTCTGGGCCGCCTGCCGCGTCACCCCCATGCTCTTGCCGATCTCGGTCCAGGAGGCGCCGGAGCGGCGGGCCTGGTCCACGAAGTGGCCGATCAGGTGGTCGGCCACGTCACCGAGGTGGTCGGCGGCGATGACGGCGTCCTGGAGTTGGTCGAGGGCGTCGGGGTGGACCTTCTTGATAGCTGCGATGAGGTCGTCGAGACGGACGGGATGCGTCGGACCTACGGGATTCGTCATGTGTCAACCGTAAGTTGACAGTACGGCACTGTCAACTATCGGTTGACAGTGCGTTGATCCCCCGGTGTCCTCCCTGCCCCTGTCCCTGTCCTGTCCCTGTCCTGTCCGCGAATGACGAACGCGCCGGTCGACGGTGTACGTCGTCCGGCGCGTCCGGTCGGCTGTCAGCCGAGGGGTGCGGGGCGTGGGATCAGAGAATCCCGGAGTCGGCGATGGTGACCTTCGCCTTGGTGCGGCCGCTCTGCGAGCCCAGACCCTCGATCCGCTTGACCAGGATCATGCTGTCCTCGTCGGCGACCTCGCCGAAGACGACGTGCTTGCCGTCCAGCCAGGACGTCACGATGGTCGTGATGAAGAACTGCGAGCCGTTCGAGTTCGGGCCGGCGTTGGCCATGGAGAGCAGGCCGGGCTTGGTGTGCGCCAGCTTGAAGTTCTCGTCCTCGAACTTGGCGCCGTAGATGCTCTTGCCGCCCGTGCCGTCGCCGCGGGTGAAGTCGCCGCCCTGGAGCATGAAGTCGGGGATGACCCGGTGGAAGGAGGAACCCTTGTAGCCGAAGCCGTTCTGGCCGGTCGCCAGCTGGCGGAAGTTCTCGGCCGTACGGGGAACGACGTCGTCGAACAGATTGAAGACGATCCGCCCGGCGGGCTCGTCGTTGATGGTGATGTCGAAGTAAACCTGACTCGTCATGGAACCATCCTGACATCTTCCCGGACCGCCCCGACGCCCGGGCGCCGAAACACCGCTCGGTGCGGCGGGCCGGGCCTCAGACCCCGGTGCTCCCGTCGATCCGCTCGCGCAGCAGGTCGGCGTGACCGCTGTGGCGGGCGTACTCGCCGATCATGTGGTGGTAGATCCAGCGGAGATTCACCTCGCCGCCCATGAAGGGCGCCGAGTCCTCCAGCGCCCGCTCGGCGCACACCGCGCGGGACACGGCGATCTCCTCCTGCCAGGCCGCGCGGGCGCCGGCGAAGGTGGCGCCCGCGGCGAGCTCGAACCCTCCGTCATGGCCCTCGGAACCGGCCGGCCCGCCGTGCACCGACGGCACGTCCTCGCCGGTCAGGACCCGGCGGAACCAGTTCCGCTCGACCTCCGCGAGGTGCTGGACGAGCCCCATCAGCGTCAGGGACGACGGCGGTACGGAGGCGCGGCTCACCTGCTCGTCGGTGAGGCCGTCGCATTTCACGGCCACGGTGGTCCGGTAGAAGTCGAGCCAGCTCTCCAGGCCGGTGCGTTCGTCGGCGTCCAGGGGCGGCATCGGGCGTGCGGTGTGCGTCATGGTCACCGATGCTGCCAGCAGGGTCTGACAATCGCGCCCGGACCGCCTCGCTACGGCCGTCGGCGGGGCTTGCCGCGCTTGGCCGCCGCGCCGCCCTTGGCTCCGCGCGCGCCCTTGGCCCCCTTGGCTCCCGCGGAACCACCGGCACCGCCCGAACCGCTGCGGGAGCCCTTCCCAGCCGCCGCGCTCCGCCGCGCTCCGCCGCTCTCGGCGTGCTTCGCCTTCGCCTTCGTCTTCGGCTGGTCGACGGACGCCGTGCCGCGGCCCCGCGAGCTGTTCACGGTCCGCCCGCGCACGATGCCGATGAAGTCCTCCACCTGGTCGGTGGTCTTCTCCTGCGGCCACGACAGCGCGATGCGCGACTCGGGAGCGTCCGACAGCGGGCGGTACGTCAGGTCCTTGCGGTGGTGCAGCCGGGCGAGCGACTGCGGGACGACGAGGACACCCACCCCCGCCGCCACCAGCTCGATGGCGTCCGCCGTGGTCGCCGGCCGTTCGATCGCCGGGCGGCCGGGCAGCCGCTCCCAGACCAGGGTGTCGTCCTGCGGGTGCAGCACGATCTCGTCGGCCAGCTCCGCCAGGGACAGCTCCTCGACGGCCGCGACCACGTGGTCCTTCGGGATCACGACGACGGTCGTCTCGGTGTAGAGGGGGATCGCGCTGAGGTCCGTGCCGTCGACCGGCAGCCGGACGAACCCGGCGTCGGCCCCGTCGGCGCGCAGCAGGTCCTGCGCCTCGGTGGCGGGCACCGGGACGAGGTTCAGGGGGATGCCGGGCAGGCGCTCGTTCCAGATCCGCACCCACTTGGTGGGCGTCACTCCGGGGACGTACGCCAGCCGGAACGAAGGGGATGCTTCCGGGCCTGTCACCCCGCCAGGTTACCGGTCGTGGTCGGAGGCACCGCACGCGCTGGATACCCTTGACACCATGAAGTCCCACCAGACCGCCCAGACCATGAAGCCCGCGACGGCGGCGAAGAAGCTGGGTGTGTACCTCGAGGCCACCCCCGCCGAATTCCAGGACGGTGTCGTCTCGCGCGCCGAGCTGGCGGCCCTCCAGGCCGATCCGCCCCAGTGGCTGCGCGACCTGCGGAGCAACGGCCCGCACCCGCGCCCGGTCGTCGCGTCCAAGCTGGGCATCTCCATCTCGGGCCTCGCCCGCGGCGGGATCACGGAGCCCCTGACCACGGAGCAGATCGACGCGCTGAAGCAGGACAACCCGGAGTGGCTGCGGAAGGAGCGCACCACCCAGGCGGACGTCCGCAAGGAGAACGTCCGCATCAAGGAGCGGAACGCCGAACGCGAGGCGAAGGCGCAGGACCCCCGCTCCTGACCGCCCGGTCGACCGCCTGTGGGTGGCCCCCGTCCCGTGCGTACGGAACGGGGGCCACCCACACGCCGTCCGGGCTCACCCGCAGACGGCCCGCTCGCCGAGGCCGGACGGCCCGCTCGCCGAGGCCAGGCGGCTCACCAGCCGAGACTCGGCCCGTTGTCGTTGGACAGGTTCCAGCCGAACCCGGACTTCTTCGCGAGGGCACCCAGGTCGACCGGGTTGAAGGCGAAGGCGCCCTTCGCGGTCAGCCCCGAGGAGGTGCCGCGCAGGGACCACACGGCACCGCCGTCCACGATCGCCTCCAGGTTCTCACCTGGCGCACCGGCCATCAGATCCGCCCTGCCGTCCCCGTCGACGTCGAGCAGTCGCACCGAACCGCCGAAGTGGTCACCGGTCTCCGCCACGCCCGGCACGCCCGCGGTGTCCTGGTGGAAGGCCTGCGAACCGGTGCCGCTCAGACCGCCGGGGCCGCCCTTCAGCAGCACCACGGCGCCCGCCGCCCTGGTCGTCCCGATGCCCTCGAACGGCACACCCACCGCGAGGTCGGCGTAACCGTCGCCGTTGACGTCGCCCGCGCTGAGCCGGGCGCCGAACTGGTCGCCCTTCTCGCTGACCCCGGGCACGCCCGCGGTGTCCTGGGTGATCGTCTTCGTCCGGGTCGTGCTGGGACCGGACGCGGAGCCGTAGTAGATCCTGACGGTGCCCGGGTCCGTGGGCAAGTCCTCCACGATGTCGCCCGGTACCACGCGGGTGGCGAGGTCGTCCTTGCCGTCCTTGTCGAAGTCACCCACCGCGAGGGCCGAGGCGCCGGGGAGCGGGGTGGAGACCGGCGACAGGCCTCTGGGGGTACCCGGCCACAGCTTGGCGCCCTCGGAGTGCTCCTCGTACGCGTAGGTGGTGCACAGGTCGTCGATGCCGTCGCCGTTGAAGTCGCCCACGGCCGTGGTGCCCATGTAGTTGTCCGTGTCGAACATCGTCACCAGCTGCTCGCGGGCGGGTGCCCCGGACCGGTCGAACGGCCCGTACAGCACGCTGCGTTCCTCGTACTCCCCGCCGTGGTCCAGCATCAGGTCCGTGTTGCCGTCGCCGTCGAAGTCGCCGGCGGTGAGGTTGTTCCCCACCTCGGTGTCGGGCGGAGCGGCCAGCCGCACGGCGCCCTGTCCCGTGAGGCCGCCGGTGCGGCCCCACAGGACGATCACCGAGCCGGAGTTGTTCGGCGACGTCAGCCATTCGTTGGCGTACAGCGCCAGGTCGGTCAGGCCGTCGTGGTCGAGGTCCTCGGCGACCAGCCGGGAACCGAAGCTGTTGCCGTTCTCGGGTTCGCCCGGCACACCGGGCGTGTTCTGGTCGATGACGGTCGTGTGCGCGGTGCTCAGGCCCTGTGCGGAGCCGTAGGCGACGGTGATGTACCCCGCCCACTCGTGGCCGTCGACAGCGGCGGCGGGGGCCGCGACGACGACGTCCTGGTAGCCGTCCCCGTTAAAGTCCTCCCGCACGGTGGTGGTTGCCGTTCCCCCGGCCGTACCCGCGTGCCCGCCGCCGGGCGCCGCGACGGCCGTGCCGCAGGACAGCGCCGTCGCGGCACAGACGGTCACGGTCAGCATGGTGCGAATGCCCACAGAACTCTCCTTGGTCGCGTACGCGGAGCCAATGGCGTACGAGGTGTGAGGGCTCACATGGGAGACAGCCGCGAACCGGAGAAGGTTGCCCGGCGAACGGAAGGTGAACTCGGCGCGAGGGAAAAGGAGTCGGGGCCCGGCGGAGGCGGTCCGTGGCCGCCCCCGCACCCGGCCCCGCGCCTGCTCAGCTGCCGGCCAGCAGGGTGAGCGTGTCGATCACCCGGTTCGAGAAGCCCCACTCGTTGTCGTACCAGGCGGACACCTTGATGTGGCGGCCGTCGACCCGGGTGAGCGCCGAGTCGAAGATCGAGGAGGCCGGGTTGCCGGTGATGTCGGCCGAGACGAGCGGGTCCTCGGAGTATTCGAGGACGCCCGCCAGGGGGCCCCGCGCCGCGGCGCGGTACGCCTCCAGCACCTGGTCACGGGTCACGTCGCGCGCCACCGTCGTGTTCAGCTCGACGATCGAGCCCACCGGGACCGGCACGCGGATGGAGTCGCCCGAAAGCTTGCCGTCCAGACGGGGCAGCACGAGCCCGATCGCCTTGGCGGCGCCGGTCGTGGTCGGCACGATGTTGACCCCGGCGGCACGGGCGCGGCGGGCGTCGCGGTGCGGGCCGTCCTGGAGGTTCTGCTCCTGCGTGTAGGCGTGCACGGTCGTCATGAAGCCGTGCTCGATGCCCGCGAGGTCGTCCAGCACCGAGGCCAGCGGGGCGAGCGCGTTGGTGGTGCAGGAGGCGTTCGACACGATCGTGTGCAGCTCGGGGTCGTACGCGTCGCTGTTGACCCCGTACGCGAGTGTCACGTCGGCACCGTCCGACGGCGCGGCGACGAGCACCCGCTTCGCACCGGCGTCCAGGTGGGCGCGGGCGGCCTTGGCGGAGGTGAAGCGGCCGGTCGCCTCCAGGGCGATGTCGACGCCGAGTTCGGCCCAGGGCAGTCGCGCGGGCTCCCGCTCGGCGAGCACCTTGATGCGGCGGCCGTCGACCACGAGGGTGTCGCCGTCCACGGTGACGGGGCGGCCCAGCCGGCCGGCCGTGGTGTCGAACGCGAGCAGCCGGGCCAGGGTGGCGGGCTCCGTGAGGTCGTTGACGGCGACGATGTCGAGGTCGCTGTCGCGTTCGAGCAGCGCGCGCAGCACGTTGCGTCCGATGCGGCCGAATCCGTTGATGGCGATGCGAGTCATGTGAGATGTCCCTTCTCTCTTCCCCACCACCATCGCGCCGGGCGGCCACCCAAGACAGCGGCGTGATCGCCATGGTCCGTAAGGATCTCGCCAGGCGCGCCGAAGGGCTGTATGCCCCTATTCGCCCTGGGCGAAGGTGCGCCGGTACTCGCTCGGCGTGGTGCCGAGGATGCGCTGGAAGTGCAGGCGCAGATTGGCGCCGGTGCCGAGGCCGACGTCGGCGGCGATCTGCTCGACGCCCCGCTCGGAGCGTTCGAGAAGTTCGCGGGCCAGGTCGACGCGGGCGCGCATGACCCACTGCATCGGCGTGTAGCCGGTGTCCTCGGCGAAGCGCCGCGAGAAGGTCCGGGGCGACACCGCCGCGTGCCGGGCGAGCGCGTCGAGGGTCAACGGCTCTCCGAGCCGGTGCAGCGCCCACTCGCGGGTGGCGGCGAACCGCTCACCCAGCGGCTCGGGCACGCTGCGCGGCACGTACTGCGCCTGGCCGCCGCTGCGGTAGGGGGCCGCGACCAGCCGCCGGGCCGCGTAGTTGGAGGCGGCCACTCCGAGGTCGCCGCGCAGCACGTGCAGGCAGAGGTCGATCCCGGAGGCGGCACCGGCCGAGGTGAGCACGCTGCCCTCGTCGACGAACAGCACGTTCTCGTCGACCCGGACCAGCGGGTACTTCGCGGCGAGCGCCCGCGTGTAGTGCCAGTGCGTCGTGGCCCGCCGCCCGTCGAGCAGCCCGGTCGCGGCCAGCGCGAACGCCCCGGTCGAGATGGCGGCCAGCCGCGCCCCCCGCTCGTGTGCGGCGACCAGTGCGTCGATCACGGCCGGGGGCGGGTCGTCCCGGTCGGGCAGCCGGTAACCGGGCACGAACACGATGTCCGCCCAGCCGAGCGCGTCGAGCCCGTGCGTGACGTAGTACGCCAGCCCGTCACCCCCGGCGACGAGCCCGGGCGCCGCCCCGCACACCCGCACCTCGTACGGCATGCTCGCCCGGGTCGTGAACACCTGGGCGGGAATCCCGACGTCGAGCGGCTTCGCACCGGCGAGCACGAGGACGGCGACGCGATGCAGACGGGGACCGGGGGCAGACGCAGACGCTGACATGGGCGGCAGACGGGGACCGGGGGCAGACGCTGACATGGGCGTGAGGGTACGCGGCCGGCCGGACGCCGCCGGTGGACGCTCCGGTACCTTTCCTCAGCCCGGCTGCTGCTCCGGCCCGCCGAAACCCGCAGCCGGCGCTTCCGGCGCCCGGGGCGTCCCGCCGAGCGCCAACGGCCCCAGGCCCGGCGGCAGTTGGGCGATGGCCGCAGGCCACCGCCTCCTCGGCGGTGGTGAATTCGCCGAGATCACTGGTAAGGGGTCCGCGCCCCACCCCGAACACACCGCCGCCGCCCGCGGCCAGGCACGGGCCGACCACCTTCAGGGCGGGGCGGGTCGTGGCGGAGAAGCGCAGCGCCCAATGTCTGGTGAACGGGTAGAGCGCGCGGAGCGCCGGCTCGGCGTACGCCGTCTCGATCAGGGACCGGTACGCCGGGGCCCACACGTACTCCAGCTCGGCCGCCTCCTGGCGCTTGCCCTGCCACTCCGACTCCGTGAGGCGTACGGGGTCGAGGCCGGGCACCTCGAACCGGCCGGTGGGGTGCGCGAAGGGGGCCGCCTCGCGGATGTCCGCCAGGGACGCCCCGTCGTGCCAGGCCCGCGCCGCCCTCGCGACCTGTGCCAGGTCGTTCGTCTCGCCGCCGACCAGGGGCAGGGACTGGAAGGCGTCCGTTCCGCTGATACGCCACTTCCGTTCGAACCGCCAGGCGCTGATCCCCATCGGCTCGCGGTGCGACAGCGTCGTGCCGACCGCTGCGTGGAGCAGCGGCTCGGAGCCGTAGGAAGTGACGGGGACGGCATCGAGGCGGCCCGCCGCCACGGCCCGGAGCGCGGCGGCGAGGCTGCCGTGCGCCGCGACGTCGGGTAGAGGGCGGCGGGGCCGGGGGCGTGGTCATGGTGCCGGTCCTGCCCGAGACGGGGCGAGCGAGGAACGGGCACCAGCCGTCAGTCGAGGCAGAACTCGTTGCCCTCGACGTCCTGCATCACCAGGCACGACTCGTTCTCCTCGTCGGCGACCAGCAGCCGGACACGCGTCGCGCCCAGCGGGACCAGCCGCGCGCATTGCGCCTCCAGCGCGGCGACCCGCTCCTCGCCGACGAGCCCCGTACCCACCCGCACATCGAGATGGACCCGGTTCTTGACGACCTTGCCCTCGGGGACGCGCTGGAAGTACATCCGCGGACCCGCCCCGGTGGGGTCGGAGCACGCGAACCCGGCGTTGCGGCGCTCGGGCGGCAGCGAGTCGTTGTAGTCGTCCCACGAGGCGAACCCCTCCGGGGGCGGCGGTGCGACGTACCCCAGCACCTCGCACCAGAAACGCGCGACACGCTCCGGGTCCGCGCAGTCGAAGGTCACCTGGACCTGCCTGATCGTAGCCATGGGGCCATCCTAGGGGAGGAGTTCTCGCACGCGTGTCCGGATGTGCGACGGCGGCCGGCGGCACGCGGAGCCTTCGTCGCAGGAGGCCGGCGCCGTGGAGCTTGTCGCGGCCACCGCCCTCCTGGGGCTGGGCCGTGATGCCGAGGCCCGGGTCCGGGCCGTGAGCGCTCACGATGCCTGCCTGGCCTCCTTCGGCCCGACCCATCGCCGCACCACCGAGGCCCGGGCCCTGCTCAACCGTTGCGACGGTGCTTGAGGTGACCGAGCACGGCGGTACGCGCATGCGAGGACGGTCGGCGACGCCCGCGCGGTGCGCAGGGCACGCCCGGGCGAAGCCGCCCCATCCGCCGGCCGACGCCGACCGTGCCCATTACCAGGGCACCACGCCCGCGTCCTCGAAGAACTGGCCGGTCGGGCCGTCGTCGGGCAGGGTCGCGAGTGTGATGGCGATCGCCGCACCCTGTTCGGGGGTGCGCACGCCGCGGAAGCCGTTGAGGTCGGTCGCGACGTAGCCGGGGCAGCCGGCGTTGATCAGGATGTTCGTACCACTCAGCTCCCTGGCGTACTGGAGGGTGACGGCGTTCAGGAACGTCTTCGACGGCGCGTACGCCACGGCCACCGGACCCGTCGTCTGCTCAGTCGCGGTCCCCGACTGCCGGGTGAGGGAGCCGACACTGCTGGACATGTTCACGATCCGCGGTGAGGCGGAGCGGCGCAGCAGCGGCAGCATCGCGTTGGTCACGCGGATGACGCCGATGACGTTGGTCTCCACGACCGTCCGGATGACGTCGGGATCGACCCGGGTGGGCTCCTGCGGCATGCCGCCGGTGATGCCCGCGTTGTTGACGAGCACGTCGAGGCGCCCGGCCTGCTCCTCGATCAGCCGTGCGGCGGCGGCCGCACTCGCGTCGTCGGTCACGTCCAGTGGTACGCCGAACGCGTCGACGCCGGCCGCGCGCAGTTTCTCCACCGCGGCCCCGCGGCGCTCATCGTCGCGGGCGCCGACGCCGACGCTCCAGCCGAGGGCGCCCAGGCCCGCTGCGATCTCGTAGCCGATTCCCTTGTTCGCGCCGGTGACCAGCGCAATCGTTCGTTCGCTCATGAAGACCATGCTGCCCTCGGAGCCCGGTGGGGGTCCAAGACCAATGGGGTGGCAATCGATACCGGCAGGGTATTGATCGGGGTACCGTGGCGCTATGGAGACCCGGGAACTGCGCTATTTCGTCGCTGTCGCCGAAGAGTTGCACTTCGGGCGCGCCGCGCAGCGGCTCGGGATCGCCCAGCCGCCCTTGTCGCGGGCGATCCAGCAGCTCGAACGCCGGCTCGGGGCGGCACTGCTGGACCGGACCAGCCGCACCGTCTCGCTCACCGAGGCCGGCGGGGTGCTGTTGGCCGAGGGCCGGGCAGCCCTCGACGCGGTCGACGCCGCGGAACGCCGCGCCCGCCGCGCCGCCCTTTCCGCGACCGGCCGCCCCGACCTGGTCCTGGTCACGAAGGCCAGTGCGTCCAGAGAGCTGCTGGCGAAACTGCTCGACGCGTATGCCGCCGAACCCGGCGCGGCCCCCGTCGACGTCATCCTGTGCGGCCCGGCCGAGCAGGGGCGACTCCTGCGTGACGGCCGGGCCGACGTGGCGCTGCTGCACCGGCCGTTCGACTCGACGGCCGGGTTCGACACGGAGGAGCTCGGCACGGAGGGCCAGGTGGTGATCCTGCCGTCCGGGCACCCGCTCACCGCCCGGGCCCATGTGCACATGGCCGATATCGCGGCGCTGCCGGGCCTGCCCCTGCCGCGCTGGCCCGATCCCGACGGCAGCTACCCGCCCGGCCCCGGCCCACAGGTCCGCGACCACGCGCAGCTGCTGCAGCTCGTCTCGCTCGGCCGTGCCTGCGCGGTCTCACCGGAGTCGTGCCGAGCCCAACTTCCCGGTGATCTCGCGGCCGTTCCGGTGCTGGACGCACCGGCGGTCACCACCGTGATCGCCTGGCCGTCGCACAGCCGGTCCAGGGCCGTCGCCGACCTCGTCCGGACGGCGGCACGTCTCCAGCCGGAAGCGCTCGATCGCACCTGAGCGGGCATACACCACACAGATTCTTTGCATAAAAGTGCATCACTGCGTATAGTCATGCCATCGACGAGGAGGCTTTTTGATGGCGGTACGTGCAGCAGTGGCGGGAGCGAGCGGTTACGCGGGTGGGGAACTGCTCCGTCTGCTGCTCGTCCACCCCGAGGTGGAGATCGGCGCCCTCACCGCCAACTCCAACGCGGGCCAGCCCCTCGGCGCCCTGCAACCGCACCTGCGGCCCCTGGCCGACCGGGTCCTCCGGCCGACCACCGCCGACGTGCTCGCCGGGCACGACGTGGTCTTCCTCGCGCTGCCGCACGGGCAGTCCGCCGCCGTGGCCGAGCAGCTCGGTGACGAGGTCCTCGTGGTGGACATGGGGGCCGACTTCCGCCTCCGCGACGCCGCCGACTGGGAGAAATTCTACGGATCGCCGCACGCCGGGACCTGGCCCTACGGACTGCCCGAGCTGCCCGGCGGGCGGGCCGCCCTGGCGGGGAGCAGGCGCATCGCGGTGCCCGGCTGCTACCCGACCGCCGTCTCGCTCGCCCTGTTCCCGGCGTACGCGGCGCGGCTCGCCGAGCCGGAGGCCGTGATCGTCGCCGCGTCCGGGACCTCCGGCGCCGGCAAGGCGGCCAAGCCGCACCTGCTCGGCTCCGAGGTGATGGGCAACATGTCGCCGTACGGCGTCGGCGGCGTCCACCGGCACACGCCCGAGATGATCCAGAACCTCAGCGCCGCGGCCGGCGAGCCGGTCACCGTGTCCTTCACGCCGACCCTCGCGCCCATGCCCCGCGGCATCCTCGCCACGTGCAGCGCGAAGGCGAAGCCGGGGGTGAGCGCCGAGACCGTACGCGCCGCCTACGAGAAGGCCTACGCGGACGAGCCGTTCGTCGATCTGCTGCCCGAGGGGCAGTGGCCCGCCACCGCCGCCGTGTACGGCTCCAACGCCGTGCAGATCCAGGTCGCGTACGACGAGGCGGCCGGCCGCGTCATCGTGGTCAGCGCCATCGACAACCTCGCCAAGGGCACCGCGGGCGGCGCCCTGCAGTCCATGAACATCGCCCTCGGACTGCCCGAGGACACAGGTCTTTCCACGATCGGAGTCGCACCGTGAGCGTCACGGCAGCACAAGGGTTCTCGGCGGCGGGCATCGCCGCCGGAATCAAGGAGAACGGCAACCCGGACCTGGCCCTCGTGGTCAACAACGGTCCGCGCCGCGCCGCCGCGGGCGTCTTCACCTCCAACCGCGTCAAGGCCGCCCCCGTCCTGTGGTCGCAGCAGGTCCTCAAGGGCGGCGAGGTCACCGCCGTCGTCCTCAACTCCGGCGGGGCCAACGCCTGTACGGGCCCGCAGGGCTTCCAGGACACCCACGCCACCGCCGAGAGGGCCGCCGAGGTGCTGGACGGCCACAGCGCGGGCGAGATCGCCGTCGCCTCCACCGGGCTCATCGGCCTCCTGCTGCCCATGGACAAGCTGCTCCCGGGAATCGAGAAGGCCGCGGCCGCCCTCAGCGAGCACGGCGGCGAGAAGGCCGCCATCGCCATCAAGACCACCGACACCGTGCACAAGACCGCCGTCGCCGGCGGCGAGGGCTGGACGGTCGGCGGCATGGCCAAGGGCGCCGGCATGCTCGCCCCGGGCCTGGCCACCATGCTCGTCGTGCTCACCACCGACGCCGACGTGGACGCCCCCGGACTCGACGCCGCCCTGCGCGACGCCACCCGCACCACCTTCGACCGGGTCGACTCCGACGGCTGCATGTCCACCAACGACACCGTGCTGCTCCTGGCCTCCGGGGCCAGCGGGATCGCCCCGGAGCACAAGGAGTTCGCCGAGGCCGTCCGTACCGTCTGCGACGACCTGGCCCGGCAGCTCATCGGGGACGCCGAGGGCGCCTCCAAGGACATCCGGATCGAGGTCGTGAACGCCGCGACCGAGGACGACGCCGTCGAGGTGGGCCGCTCCATCGCCCGCAACAACCTCCTCAAGTGCGCCCTGCACGGCGAGGACCCCAACTGGGGCCGGGTGCTGTCCGCCATCGGCACGACGAGGGCCGCCTTCGAGCCGGACGAGCTGAACGTCGCGATCAACGGCGTGTGGGTCTGCCGCAACGGCTCGGTGGGCGAGGACCGCGACCTCGTCGACATGCGCTTCCGTGAGGTCCGGATCACCGCCGACCTCGCCGCGGGGACCGAGTCGGCCGTCATCTGGGCCAACGACCTCACCGCGGACTACGTCCACGAGAACAGCGCGTACAGCTCATGAGCGCCGCGCGGAAGCACACCGCACTCCCGAAGGCGCAGACCCTCATCGAGGCCCTGCCCTGGCTGACCCGGCACAACGGCAAGACGGTCGTCATCAAGTTCGGCGGCAACGCCATGATCGACGAGGAGCTGAAGGCGGCCTTCGCCCAGGACGTCGTCTTCCTGCGGCACGCCGGCCTCAAGCCCGTCGTCGTGCACGGCGGCGGTCCGCAGATCAGCGCCCAGCTCGACAAGCAGGGCCTGGTCAGCGAGTTCAAGGCCGGCCTGCGCGTCACCACGCCCGAGGCGATGGACGTCGTACGGATGGTGCTCGCCGGCCAGGTCCAGCGGGAGCTGGTCGGCCTGCTCAACCAGCACGGGCCGCTCGCCGTCGGCATGACCGGTGAGGACGCCCACACCATCACCGCCGTACAGCACCGGCCCACCATCGACGGCGAACTCGTCGACATCGGCCGGGTCGGCGAGATCACCGCCATCGACACCGGCGCCATCCAGGCCCTGCTGGACGACGGCCGCATCCCGGTCATCTCCTCCATCGCCCGCTCCGCCGACGACAACCACGTCTACAACGTCAACGCCGACACCGCGGCCGCCGCACTCGCCGCCGCGCTGGACGCCGAGACGCTGATGGTCCTCACGGACGTGGAGGGGCTGTACGAGGACTGGCCCAACAGCGACGACGTGATCAGCCGGCTCACCGCCACCGAGCTGGAGAAGCTTCTGCCGGAACTCTCCAGCGGCATGGTGCCCAAGATGCAGGGCTGCCTGCACGCCGTACGCAACGGGGTGGAGACGGCCCGCGTCATCGACGGCCGGGTCCAGCACTCGATCCTGCTGGAGATCTTCACCGACGAGGGAATCGGCACGATGGTCGTGCCCGACGCGCAGGGGGAATCATGACGAACGCCGAACTCTCGCAGCGCTGGCAGCAGGCGCTGATGGACAACTACGGCACCCCGAAGCTGTCCCTCGTGCGCGGCGAGGGCGCCCGGGTGTGGGACGCCGACGGCACCGAGTACCTGGACTTCGTCGGCGGCATCGCGGTCAACGCCCTGGGCCACGCCCACCCCGCCGTCGTCGAGGCGGTCACCGCCCAGATCTCCACCCTCGGCCACGTCTCCAACCTGTTCGTCGCCGAACCGCCCGTCGCGCTCGCCGAACGGCTCCTGTCGATCTTCGGCCGCACCGGCAAGGTCTACTTCTGCAACTCGGGCGCCGAGGCCAACGAGGCCGCGTTCAAGATCGGCCGGCTGACCGGGCGCACCCACATGGTCGCCACCGACGGCGGCTTCCACGGCCGGACCATGGGCGCCCTCGCGCTCACCGGCCAGCCCAAGAAGCGCGAGGACTTCACCCCGCTGCCCGGAGACGTCACGCACGTCCCGTACGGCGACGTGGACGCGCTGCGGGCCGCCGTGACCACTGACACCGCACTGGTGATCATCGAGCCGGTCCAGGGCGAGAACGGCGTCGTCGTCCCGCCCGGGGGCTACCTGGAGGCCGCCCGGGAGATCACCCGGGCCACCGGCACCCTCCTCGTCCTCGACGAGGTGCAGACCGGCATCGGCCGGTGCGGCACCTGGTTCGAGCACCAGGCCCACCAGGGCGTCGAGCCCGATGTCGTCACCCTCGCCAAGGGGCTCGGCGGCGGACTGCCGATCGGCGCGGCGGTCGCGTTCGGCCCCGCGGCCGACCTGCTCGCGCCCGGCCAGCACGGCACGACGTTCGGCGGCAACCCGGTCGCCTGCGCCGCCGGTCTCGCGGTCCTGGACACCCTGGCCGCCGACGGCGCGCTGGACCGGGTGAAGCTGCTCGGCGAACGCCTCCGCAACGGTGTGGAGGCGCTGAACCACCCGCTGGTCTCCCATGTCAGGGGCTCCGGTCTGCTGCTGGGTATCGTGCTCACCGAGCCCCTTGCGCCCCAGGTGCAGCAGGCGGCTCAGGGAGCCGGCCTCCTGGTGAACGCACCCGCACCCGATGTCGTGCGGCTGATGCCGCCACTGACCATCGGGGACGCGGAGGTCGACGCGTTCCTCGGGGCGCTGCCCGGCGCCCTCGACGCGGCATACGGGGACGGACGATCCGGAGAGAAGCGCTCCGGAGAATGAGGCGACGACGATGACCGAGGCGCAGGAATCCGAGTTCGGCGGGCCGTCCGTGCCGCAGACCCGCACGGCGCGCCACCGCCGGATCGTGGACATCCTCAACCGGCAGCCGGTGCGCTCGCAGAGCCAGCTGGCCAAGCTCCTCGCGGACGACGGGCTGAGCGTCACCCAGGCGACGCTCTCCCGCGACCTGGACGAGCTGGGCGCGGTGAAGATCCGCAACACCGGGGGCGAGCTGATCTACGCGGTGCCGAGCGAGGGCGGGTTCCGCACCCCGCAGGCACCGCTGGGCGGCTCCGCCAAGGAGGAGCGGATGCGGCGGCTCTCCGCCGAACTCCTCATCTCGGCGGAGGCCTCGGCCAACCTGGTGGTGCTGCGCACACCGCCGGGCGCGGCGCAGTTCCTCGCCTCGGCCATCGACCAGGCCGAACTGCACGACATCCTCGGCACCATCGCGGGCGACGACACGCTGATGCTGATCAGCCGCGACCCGGCCGGCGGGCAGGCGCTCGCCGACCATCTGCTGCGGCTCGCGCAGAACGAGCGCTGACGGCCGCGCCGGCCGTCAGTAGCGCGTGATCGCGGTGGTGCCCGAGACGGTGCCGATCGCGATGTGGGGTGCGCGGGCCGGATCGGCCCAGGCCAGGATGCGGTCCATGGCGTCCGCCGGTACGGAGACGCAACCGGCGGTCGCCCCGCTTCCGTTGACGTGCAGGAAGATCCCGGCGCCCCGGCCGCGTACCGGTTTGTCGTAGTTGAAGCCGACCACGAGCGCCCGCGCGTACTGCGTGGGGTACGCGGTCAGCTGTTCGGACTCGGCGGCCCGGCAGTCGGCGGGCAGCGGCTCCACCCACCGGTTGTAGTCCCGCGCCTCGTTGTCCTCGCACCACCACGAGGCGCTGTTGGCCTGCCGGTACGGGTAGCGCGTCCCGGCCGGCGCCGCCTTGACCCCGAAGGCGTACGGCAGGTCGTACAGACCGGTGGGCGTCGTCCAGGTGCCCTGTGTGCGCGAGGCGCCCTCGGTCAGGCCCTTGGACCCGAACCGTGCCGTGGCCGTACCGGCCGCCACCCACTGCCCGCCGCTCAGGTCCCACCAGGTGAGCGTGCCCGTGGTGGACGAGGTGCCGTCCGCGACGGCCGTGATCAGCTGGGTGCCGCCGCCCGTGTCGGCCAGCCGCACCGGCAGCGGGGCCGTGGCCAGAGGGGGCCGCCCGGCCCCGACCACGGTGCCGAGGGCCAGCAGGACGGCGGCGGTTGTCATAAGTCTTCGCATGCCACGGACTTTAGGACGCTCGCCGCCCGGGCGCCCCGAGAACGGCTCCGATTGTGCGCCCCACTGGCAACCAGCTTTGACAAACCATGCATAGCTCTGCATAGTTATGCCTATCAGTGATCGTGGCACTTCCGAGGAGCACGCAGTGAGCAACGGCAACGGCAACGGCGACGTACGTCTCTGGGGCGCCCGCTTCGCCGACGGCCCGGCCGAGGCGCTGGCCCGGCTGTCCGCGTCCGTCCACTTCGACTGGCGGCTCGCGCCGTACGACATCGCCGGCTCCCGCGCCCACGCCCGCGTCCTCAACAAGGCGGGCCTGCTCACCGAGGACGAGCTGACCCGGATGATCGGGGGCCTCGACCAGCTGGAGGCGGACGTGGCCGACGGCTCCTTCACCGGCACCATCGCCGACGAGGACGTCCACACCGCTCTGGAGCGCGGCCTGCTGGAACGGCTCGGCCCCGACCTCGGCGGCAAGCTGCGCGCCGGCCGGTCCCGGAACGACCAGATCGCCACGCTCTTCCGGATGTACCTGCGCGACCACGCCCGCACCATCGGCGGCCTGGTCGCCGACCTCCAGGACGCCCTGGTCGGCCTCGCCGAGGCGCACCCGGACGTGGCCATGCCCGGCCGTACGCACCTCCAGCACGCGCAGCCGGTGCTCTTCGCCCACCACGTCCTGGCCCACGTCCAGTCCCTGTCCCGGGACGCGGAGCGGCTGCGGCAGTGGGACGAGCGGACCGCCGTCTCCCCGTACGGCTCCGGCGCGCTCGCCGGCTCCTCGCTCGGCCTGGACCCGGAGGCGGTCGCCGCCGACCTCGGATTCGAACGCGGCTCGGTGGGCAACTCCATCGACGGCACGGCGTCCCGGGACTTCGTGGCCGAGTTCGCCTTCGTCACCGCGATGATCGGCGTCAACCTCTCCCGGATCGCCGAGGAGATCATCATCTGGAACACGAAGGAGTTCTCCTTCGTCACCCTGCACGACGCCTTCTCCACCGGCTCCTCGATCATGCCGCAGAAGAAGAACCCCGACATCGCCGAACTGGCCCGGGGCAAGTCGGGACGGCTCATCGGCAACCTGACCGGGCTGATGGCCACGCTCAAGGCCCTGCCGCTCGCGTACAACCGCGACCTCCAGGAGGACAAGGAGCCGGTCTTCGACTCATGCGACCAGCTGGAGGTCCTGCTCCCGGCCTTCACCGGCATGATGGCGACGCTCACCGTCAACCGCGCGCGCATGGAGGAGCTGGCCCCGGCCGGTTTCTCGCTCGCCACCGACATCGCCGAGTGGCTGGTCAAGAAGGGCGTGCCCTTCCGCGTGGCCCACGAGGTCGCGGGCGAGTGCGTCAAGGAGTGCGAGCACCACGGCATCGAGCTGGACGAGCTGACCGACGAGCAGTTCACGAAGATCTCCGAGCACCTCACCCCGGAGGTCCGCTCCGTCCTCGACGTGGCCGGTGCGCTCGCCTCCCGCAGCGGCCGGGGCGGCACGGCTCCCTCGGCCGTCGCCGTCCAGCTCGCCGAGGTCAAGGCGGACCTCGCCGTGCAGCACGCCTGGGCGGACGCGGGTAAGTAGCCGGAAAGGCATCGCGGGCTACGTTGGAGGGTAGGCGCGTTTCCTGCCGACGACGAGGAGCCCGCGATGCCGTTCGCCCGACTTTCCGCAGCGACCACCCCGACCGCCCACATCGGGCTCGGCCTGGCCGCCGTCGGCAGGCCCGGCTACATCAACCTCCACCGCGACCGCGACCTGCCCGGAGACCGCTCGCCCGACGCCCTGCGCGACCGTACGCGCGAACTCCTCGACGCCGCCTACGCGCAGGGCGTCCGCTACTTCGACGCGGCCCGCTCCTACGGCCGCGCCGAGGAGTTCCTCGCCGACTGGCTGACGGCGCGTCCGGAGGTGGACGACGTCGTCATCGGCAGCAAGTGGGGTTATGCCTATACCGCCGACTGGAGCGTCGACGCCGAGGCGCACGAGGTCAAGGACCACTCCCTCGCCGCGTTCGAACGCCAGCGCGCCGAGAGTGCCGCACTCCTCGGTGACCGGCTCGACCTCTACCAGATCCACTCGGTGACCCCCGACAGCCCGGCGCTCACCGACAAGGAACTGCACGCCCGCCTCGCCGAACTGGCCGCCGAGGGGGTCAGCGTGGGCCTGTCCACCAGCGGCCCCGCCCAGGCCGAGGCGATCCGTGCCGCCCTCGCCGTCACGGTCGACGGCGCACCCCTCTTCCGCACGGTCCAGGCCACCTACAACGCGCTGGAGACCTCGGCGGGACCGGCGCTCGCCGACGCCCACGCCGCAGGGCTCACCGTCATCGTCAAAGAGGCCATGGCCAACGGCCGGCTCGCGGGCACCCAGGCGCCCGCCGTGGTGCGGGAGATCGCCGACGAGGAAGGGCTCGGCAGCGACGCGGTCGCGCTGGCCCTGGTGCTGCACGAGCCCTGGGCCGGTGTCGTGCTCTCCGGCGCGGCCACCGTCGGCCAGCTCTCCGGCAACCTCCACGCGGCTGTCCTCGGCCTGGACGAGGAACGGCGGGCCCGGCTGGACGCCCTGGTGGAGGAGCCGGAGGCCTACTGGCGCCACCGCGCGTCGCTCCCGTGGAGCTGACGCCTCCCGGGCCGGCCGGGGGAGGCGTTCAGCCGTCGCTTCCGCGGCCTTCCGCCCAGGCGGCCAGGGCGTCGAAGTCGGTGCGCACCAGCCCGACGGCGGGGTCGATCCACCGCAACGGGCTGTCCCCGGCCGCCCGCCGGGCGGCGACCCACTCCCGGTTCCGGTCGGTGATCTCGTCGTCGATCCGCGCGAACGGCCGCCCGGCCGCGTACGCGACCACGTACTGCGCCATGGTCTCCGCGCACGACGGCAGGGACGAGGACTTTCCCGCTGAGACGATCGTGTCTCAAATGGTTTAATGTCGTCTCGTGATTGTTGATCGTGAGCAGGTGCTGCGCAGCGCCGCCGCCCTGCTGTCCCGTAGACCCACCGCCACCATGGACGAGGTCGCCAAGGCGGCCGGTATCGGCCGCGCCACCCTGCACCGGCACTTCGCCGGCCGGGACGCCCTGGTCAGGGCGCTGGAGGAACTCGGCATCCAGGAGTTCGGCGCGGCGCTCGACGCCGCGGCGATGGACGAGGGCACGTCCGAGGAGGCGCTGCGCCGGTTCGTCGTCGCCGTCGAGCCGAGCGCCGGGCTGCTGTCCTTCCTGGTGACCGAGAATCAGCTCTTCGAGGGCGACGACCAGAACGCCGGCTGGGAACGGCTGGACGCCCGCGTCGCCGCCTTCTTCCGGCGCGGGCAGGAGCGCGGCGAGTTCCGCATCGACCTGACCCCCGCCTGGCTGACCGAAGCCCTCTACGGGCTCATCGGCACCGGGGCATGGGCCGTTCAGGCGGGCCGGGTGGCCGCGCGGGACTTCCCGTACATGATCGCCGAGTTGCTGCTCGGCGGCGCACGCCGGAGCGTGGAGCAATGAGCAGCGTCGAACAGCGCCCGGAGCCCGCCCCCGAGACGCACCGCCCCGGACGGTGGATCGCGCTGGCCGTGCTGGTCCTCGCCGTCCTGCTGGTGGCCGTCGACGCCACCGTGCTCGGCCTCGCGACCCCGTTCCTCAGCGAGGACCTGGAACCGACCGGCACCCAGCTGCTCTGGATCGGTGACGTCTACTCCTTCGTCATCGCCGGACTCCTGGTCTCCATGGGCAGCCTCGGCGACCGCATCGGCCGCAAGAAGCTGCTGCTGTGCGGCGCCACCGCCTTCGGCGCGGTCTCGGTGCTCAACGCCTACGCGCACACGCCCGAGATGATGATCGTGGCGCGGGCCCTGCTCGGCGTCGCCGGCGCCACCCTGATGCCGTCCACCCTCGCCCTGATCCGCAACCTCTTCCACGACCCCCGCGAGCGCAGCCTCGCCATCGGCATCTGGGGTGCGATGGCCTCGGCCGGCGCCGCCGTCGGGCCCGTGGTCGGCGGGTTCCTCCTGGAGCACTTCTGGTGGGGCTCGGTCTTCCTGATCAACCTGCCGGTGATGGCGGTGCTGGTCGCGGTCGGGATCAAGATGATCCCCGAGTCGAAGAACCCGGCGCCCGGACCCTGGGACCTGCCGAGCGTGGGGCTCTCCCTGGTCGGCATGTTCGCGGTCGTCTACGCCGTCAAGGAGCTGGCCGCGCACGGCGGCAGCTGGACGGTCGCGCTGGTGGGCGTCGCCGGGCTGCTGGCGCTCGTCTGGTTCGTACGCCGGCAGTTCCGGCTCCCCGCACCCCTGCTCGACATGCGCCTCTTCCACCACCGGGGCTTCTCCGGCGCGGTCCTCGCCGACCTGCTGACCATCCTCGGCCTGTCCGGCCTGGTCTTCTTCCTCTCCCAGTTCCTGCAACTGGTCCAGGGGCGCGGGCCGCTGGAGGCGGGGCTCGCCGAACTGCCCGCGGCCGCCGGCGCGGTCACCGCGGGCCTGCTGGCCGGCACGGTCGCACGGCGCTACTCCGTACGGTCGGTGGTGGCCGGCGGGCTCGGCGCGATCGGCGTGGCGCTGGCCGCGGTCGCAGCCGTCCACCGGGACACGGCCTACCCGCTGATCGGCGCGCTGCTCCTGATCGTCGGCGTGGGCGCGGGCTTCGCGTTCACCGTGACCTCCGACGTGATCCTCTCCAGCGTCCCCAAGGAGCACGCGGGCTCGGCCTCCGCGGTCTCCGAGACGGCGTACGAACTCGGCGCCGCCCTCGGCATCGCCCTGCTCGGCTCCATCGTGACCGGCGCCTACCAGAACTTCAACGCCCCCGCCGGCACCCCGCCCGCCGTCTCCTCGGCCGCCCACGAATCGCTCGGCGGCGCCGTGGAGTCCTCGCACCTGCTGCCGAAGCCACAGGCGGCCGAACTGGTCGCCGCCGCCCAGGACGCCTTCGTCGACGGGCTGCGGCTCGCCGCGGGCGTGGGCGCCGCCGTCCTCCTGGCGACGGCGGCAGCCGCCTGGTTCTTGCTGCGCGGGCAGGAGCTGGAGGAGGGCATCGTGCACGAGTAGCGCCCGGGGCCACCCGTCCGGGCAGCGGCCGGACGGGTGATCCGATCCGGAAGCCGGATGGGTGATCCGATCCGGAGAGACGACAGGGCCCGTCCCCCCAGCCGGGGGGGACGGGCCCTGTCGTACGCCGGGCGGGGTCAGGCCGCCTTGGCCTTCGTCGCATACATGTCGACGTACTCCTGGCCGGACAGCCGCATCACCTCGGCCATCACGGAGTCCGTCACCGCCCGCAGCACATAGCGGTCGCGGTCCATGCCCTCGTAGCGCGAGAACTCCATCGGCTCACCGAAGCGCACCGTGACCTTGCCCGGCCGGGGCAGACCCGAGCCGCCCGGCTGGAGCTTGTCCGTGCCGATCATCGCGAACGGCACCACCGGCGCACCCGTCATCAGCGTCAGCCGCGCGATGCCCGTACGGCCCCGGTAGAGCCTGCCGTCGGGGGAGCGGGTGCCCTCCGGGTAGATCGCGAAGGCCTTGCCCTCCTCCAGCACCCGGCGGCCCGTCATCAGAGCGGCGACCCCGCCGCGCCCGCCGTCGCGGTCCACCGGGATCATGCCCACGCCGGTGAAGAACCAGGCCATCAGCCGGCCCTTGAACCCCTTGCCCGTGACGTACTCGTCCTTGCCGATGAAGTACACCGGACGGTCGCAGCAGACCGGAAGGATCATCGAGTCGATGAACGTCAGGTGGTTGCCCGCCAGGATCACCGGCCCGGTACCCGGGATGTTCTCGATGCCCTCCACCCGCGGCCGGAACATCAGGCGCAGGATCGGTCCGAGCACTGCCTTGATGAGTGCGAGTCGGGACAACGCTTCCTCCGGTGTAGTGGCCGGGCCGGCCGAGGCGACGGATTGAGAGGGTCCATGCAGGTGAGGACGATACTCGCGGGTACTCGCTGATCGCACATCGGGTTCACACGGCGGATACGCCGTGTCGACACGTGTTTACGTCATGTTCGTCCAGGTGCCGCCGCCATGACCGTACCGCTGCCTACGCTCGATCCTCGCCCGACAGGTGCCGTACATCACATGCGAGGAGCATTCATGACAGAGCGTGCGCAGGCCGAGCCGGGACGACGGACCGTCATCGGGGCGGGGGCGGCGGTGCTCACGACCGCCGCCCTGGGCGTCACCGCAACGGCGCAGGCGGCCGGCGCGTCCGGCCGGCACGGCGGCGGCCACCGCCTCGACCTGTCGGTCCCGACGGTCATCGGCCACCGGGGCACCAGCGGCTACCGCCCCGAACACACGCTGGGGTCCTACCAGCTCGCGCTCGACATGGGCGCGCACATCATCGAGCAGGACCTCGTGCCCACCCGTGACGGCCACCTCGTCTGCCGTCACGAGAACGACATCACCGCCACCACCGATGTCTCCGCGCACCCCGAGTTCGCGAACCGCAGGACGACGAAGACCATCGACGGCGCGCCCCTCACCGGCTGGTTCACCGAGGACTTCACCCTCGCCGAACTGAAGAGGCTGCGCGCCAAGGAGCGCATCCCGGCCAACCGCCAGAAGAACACCCTCTACGACGGCCGCTGGGAGATCCCCACCTTCGAGGAGGTCCTGCGCTGGGCCGACCGCGAGGGCCGGCGCCGCTCCAAGCCGGTCTGGCTGTACGTCGAGACCAAGCACCCCACCTACTTCCGCGGCCTCGGCCTCGGCCTGGAGGAGCCGCTCGCCAGACTGCTGCGCCGCTACGACCGGCACCGCGCCCAGTCGCCGCTGATCCTCCAGTCCTTCGAACCCGGCAGCATCCAGCGGCTGTCGAAGCTCGTGGCCACCCCGCGCGTCGTCCTGCTCTCGGACGCGGGAACGAAACCCTGGGACTTCGTGGTGTCCGGCGACCCGCGCACCACCGACGACCTGGTGAAGCCCGCCGGTCTTAAGTGGATGGCCTCGTTCGCGCAGGGCATCGGCCCCACCCTGGACCTGATCATCCCCAAGGACGGCTCCGGCCGGCTCGCAAGGCCCACCACCCTGGTGCGGGACGCACACGCGCAGGGCCTGGTCCTGCACCCGTACACCATGCGCAACGAGAACACCTTCCTGCCCGCCGACTTCCGGCGCGGTACGGACCCCAACGCGTACGGCGACGCGTTCGGCGCCCTCGCCGCGTACTTCGCGACCGGGATCGACGGGATCTTCTCCGACAACCCGGACACGGCCCTGCTCGCGGCGGCGGACTTCGCCAAGAAGTAGCGGAGCGTTCGGGGCGCCGGCGCCGGACCCGGCGTCAGCACCCGGCCGCCGAGGCCCCGGTCGGGTGGTGATCACCCCGTTCGGCAGCCGGCGCCCCGCCAAGGGCGTCGGCTGGGGCCATGACCCGTGTCGACCTTCCCCAGGCGCCGCCCGCCCACGGCCACCTCGCCCTCGTCCGCACCCTGTACCCGCTGGTCAGGGCCGAGGCGAGGGCGGAAGGCGCCGCGTCCACGACCGGGGCCGCCATCGACCCCGCCGACCTCGAACAGACCGTCTGGGTACGGCTCCTGGAACGGCCGGCGCACCAGGGGCCGCCCACCGACCCCGCCCGCTGGGTGCGCGACACCGTACGGGCCGAGGCCCGCAGGGCCCGCCGCACCGCCCGGCACGAACACCCCTACCGCGACGACCGCGTCCCCGACCCGGCCGGCGGCCCGGAACGCGCCGCCCTCGGCGCCGACCAGCGCAGGATGCTGCGCACCGCCATGAACCGCCTGCCCGCCGGCTGCGCCCGTTTACTGGACGCGATGTTCGCGCCCACCGATCCCACCTACCGGCAAATCGCAGGGGAGTTGGGTATGTCACAGGGGAGTTTGGGCCCCATGCGTTCCCGTTGCCTTGGATGTCTGCGCAGAATGCTCGCGGCGGAGGTTGTAGCTCCTGAACTGCGGGGAAAGGAGCGGTAGACAACCGGCGGATCAGGTGAGCGGGAGGCATGCGCACATGGGCATGAGCGTGATCATCTCGGCGGCGGGCGCACAGGACGCCGAAGAGATTCTGAAGCTTCAGTACCTCTGTTTCCAGAGCGAGGCGGAGCTGTACGGCAATTACCGCATCGACCCGCTCGTCCAGACCCTCGACTCGGTGCGCGCCGAGATCGCGGAGAACCTGGTGTACGTGGCGCGGCTCGGCGACGAGACCGTCGGCTCGGTGCGGGGATCGACGGACCCGGAGGGCACCGGCCGGATCGGCAAGCTCTGCGTCCACCCCCGGCTGCGCGGCCACGGCCTCGGCGCCCGGCTGCTGCGGGCGGCGGAGGCGGGCCTCGCCGCCGAGCGCGCGGCCACCCGCTTCCGGCTGCACACCGGCCACCGCAGCGAGAGCAACCTGCGGCTCTACCGGCGGGCGGGTTACGCCGCCGTGGGCAACGCCACCGGCGACGACGGGGTCATGATGATCCTGCTGGAGAAGGAGGCACCGGCGCCCACCGCCTACGTGGCCAGCGCCTAGGGCCTGTCTTCAAACTGCCGTCTGCCGGGCGACGCCATGCACGCACTCTCGCCGCACCGGTCCCAGACCCCGGTACGTCCAGTACAGAGGCCTGGGGCCGGCACGCCGAGAGCACGCACCTGACGCCGCCCGGCCGCCCTTCGGGCGACGACGGCAGTTTGAAGACAGGCCCTAGCGGTACGTACGCGTGCCGCGCCCCGCCGTTACGCGGTCCGGGCGCGGCGCAGCCACATCATCCCGGTGACCGGCAGGATCACCGGGATGAACAGGTAGTCCCGGCCGCAGTACGACCAGACGGTGGCGTCGGCGAACGCGGACGGCTCCACCAGCGTCCACGTCCCCACGATCAGCACCCCGACCAGCTCCGCGGCACAGCACACCAGCGCTGTGCGGCGGGCCCTCTCGCCGCCGCGCACCAGCGAGTACGTGATGAAGCCGTAGACGATCGCGGCGACGGCCGAGAGTAGATAGGCGAGCGGCGCGCGGCCGAAGTCCAGGATGATCTGGACGATCGAGCGGGAGGCCGCCGCCACGGTGAACACGCCGTAGAACCAGACCAGGACGCGGCCCGGTCCGGTGCCGAGGTCGAAGGGCCGCTTCTCGCCGGCGGCCGTCGCCGGGGTGCGGTCGGTGTCGGTGTCGGTCACGGTCAGCTTCCCCAGATGTCGTAGAGCCGTACTTCGAGGACGGCCAGAACGACCGCGCCCGCCGCCACCGTCACCGAACCCCACCGGGTCCGCTCGCTCAGCGACAGGAACCCCGCCGCCGGCACGGCGAGGAAGGCCCCGGCCAGATACGCGATGAAGATGGCCATGCCCTGCTCCGGTCGCTCGCCGCGGGCCAGCTGCACGATCCCCACCACCAGCTGCGCCAGGGCCAGCAGCGAGACCACGGCCATGCCCATGAAGTGCCAGTCCTTGGTGGGCTGGTCCCGGTAGGCGGCGAATCCGCACCAGGCGGCGAGGGCGAGGGCGGCCACACCGACCGCGATCGTCAGGGCGTCAAGCATGAGCCGAGGGTATTACGGGGCGCCCGGCCCGCCGCGTGCGCCCCCGCGCCCGGGGAATCCGCGGCCCGCCCCCGCTGCCCGCGGGCCGGTACGGACGGTACGGGGGCGGGTGCCCCGGCCGGCGACCGTGGCCTTGACCACAGCGCCCGGCGCGTCCGGCCCGCCGGGAGACCCCGCCACGGGCCGTCAGGCGGCCATATCGGTGCAGGTCAGAGCGGTGCGGCCGGAATGCGTCGCGCAGACGGAGCCGCAGCCCACGCACCGTCCACGGCCGTCCGCTATCCGGACAGGCGGTCCGGGCGGAACGTTACGTCTGTTTTACTGGGGCCCATGACCACGACGAGCAGCCGCACCCTTGCGACCGAGGCGATCACGACGCCCGGTGCTCGTTGTACGGGTCGAATGCGCGCCTTCTGAGGGCCCACGACCGAGCCTCGCGCCCCGAAGCGAGACCCACTCCCGGCCGTCCGCACCAGCGGAACGAGCCCGCACGGGCGCCCGGCCGCGCGGCCACCGCCGCGCCCGGCCGCCCCGGGAACCCGCTCGGAACGTCCGATCGAAATGTCCGGAACAGTCCCCTCCGGATGAATGCCCCGTGCCCGGCGGACACCGCGCCGCGCACTCGACAGTGACGGAAACCCCTGTGATCACCACGACGGGCCTCACGAAGGTCTACCAGTCGCGCGACCGCGAGGTCACCGCCCTGGACGGCGTCGACCTGCACGTCCGCGAGGGCGAGGTGTACGGCGTCATCGGCCGCAGCGGCGCCGGTAAGTCCTCCCTGATCCGCTGCGTCAACCTCCTGGAGCGCCCCACCTCCGGCACCGTGACCGTGGCCGGCCAGGACCTCACGGCTCTCGCGGGCCGGGGCCGCCGCGCCGGCAAGGAACTGCGTGAGGCGCGCAGCCGCATCGGCATGGTCTTCCAGCACTTCAACCTCCTGGCCTCCCGCACCGTCCAGCGCAACATCGAACTCCCGCTGGAGATCCTCGGCGTCACCGGCCGCGAACGGTCCCGCAAGGCCCTCGAACTCCTCGACCTGGTCGGCCTCGCCGACAAGGCCAAGTCCTACCCGGGCCAGCTCTCCGGCGGCCAGAAGCAGCGCGTCGGCATCGCCCGCGCACTCGCCGGCGACCCCAAGGTGCTCCTCTCCGACGAGGCGACCTCCGCCCTGGACCCCGAGACCACCCGCTCCATCCTCCAGCTGCTGCGCGACCTCAACCGGCAGCTCGGCCTCACCGTCCTGCTCATCACGCACGAGATGGACGTCGTCAAGACGATCTGCGACTCCGCCGCGCTGATGCGCAAGGGCCGCGTCGTCGAGTCCGGCACCGTCGGCGAACTCCTCGCCACCCCCGGCTCCGAACTGGCCCACGAGCTGTTCCCCGTCGGCGGCGCCGCCTCCGGACCCGACCGGACCGTGGTCGACGTCACCTTCCACGGCGACGCCGCCGCCCGCCCGGTGATCTCGCAGCTCTCCCGTACGTACAACATCGACATCTCGATCCTCGGCGCCGCGATGGACACCGTCGGCGGCAAGCAGATCGGGCGCATGCGCATCGAACTGCCCGGCCGGTTCGAGGAGAACGTCGTCCCGATCGGCTTCCTGCGCGAGCTGGGCCTGCAGGCCGAACTCGTCGACGGAACGACCGCGCCCGCACCTGCCCCCGCACCCGCCCCCGCACCGCTCACCAAGGAGGCGGCGAAGTGACCTGGTCCGAAATGCAGCCGCTGCTCACTCAGGGCACCGTCGACACCCTCTACATGGTGCTGTGGTCGGCCTTCGTCACCGTCCTGGTCGGGCTGCCGCTCGGCGTCCTGCTGGTCCTCACCGACAAGGGCGGGCTCCTGCAGAACACCCCGGTGAACAAGATCGTCGGCGTGATCGTGAACATCGGGCGTTCGCTGCCCTTCATCATCCTGCTGATCGCCCTGATCCCGTTCACCACCTGGGTCGTCGGCACCTTCATCGGGCCCACCGCGATGATCGTGCCGCTCGCCGTCGGTGCCATCCCGTTCTTCGCCCGGCTGGTCGAGACCGCGGTGCGCGAGGTCGACCACGGACTCGTGGAAGCCGTCCAGTCCATGGGCGGTTCCATCCCGACGATCGTCCGCAAGGTCCTCCTCCCGCAGGCCCTGCCGTCCCTGGTCTCCGCCATCACGACCACCGTCATCGTGCTCATCGGCTACTCCGCGATGGCCGGCGCGGTCGGCGGCGAAGGGCTCGGCTCCAAGGCCGTCACCTACGGATTCCAGCGCTTCGACAACCGGTTCATGCTGATCACCGTCGCGCTGCTGATCGTCATCGTGACCGTGGTCCAGATCATCGGCGACGTAGCCGTGCGCCTGCTGGCCCGCCGCGGCCGCACCTCCTGAGACTTCCCGTCCCCACAAGCCCGCACTCCTTGTCCGGGCGCACCACCATCACCACCGAAAGAGGCACTTTTCGTGCGTAACACCAGCAAGTACACCGCCGCTGCCGCCGCGACCGCCGCCCTCGCCTTCGGCCTCACCGCCTGCGGCACGGACTCCGACCCGGCGTCCAAGAGCGGCACCGCCGCCGACAGCTCCAAGGCCCTCGTCGTCGCCGCGTCCCCGACGCCGCACGCCGACATCCTCGGCTTCGTCAAGAAGAACCTGGCCGAGAAGGCCGGCCTCAAGCTGGAGGTCAAGGAGTTCACGGACTACGTCCTGCCGAACACCGCCACCGAGACCGGCCAGGTCGACGCCAACTTCTTCCAGCACCAGCCCTACCTGGACGACTTCAACCAGAAGAACGACACCCATCTGGTCTCCGTCGGCACCGTCCACCTGGAACCCCTCGGCCTCTATTCCAAGAAGGTCAAGGGCCTCGACGGCATCAAGTCCGGCCAGACCATCGCCGTCCCCAACGACACCACCAACGAGGGCCGCGCGCTCCAGCTGCTCGCCGAGAACGGCCTCATCACCCTCAAGGACGGCGTCGGCACCAGCGCCAAGCTGAGCGACATCACCGACAAGAAGGGCCTGAAGTTCAAGGAGCTGGAGGCCGCCACGGTCCCGCGCGCCCTGAACGACGTGGACGCCGCCGTCATCAACGGCAACTACGCCATCGAGGCCAAGCTCAAGCCGGCGAAGGACGCTCTCGTCCTGGAGAAGGCCGACGGCAACCCGTACGCCAACATCATCGCGGTGAAGAAGGGCAACGAGAAGGACGCCCGCGTCCAGAAGCTCGTGAAGCTCCTCCACTCCGACGAGGTCAAGAAGTTCATCGAGGACACCTACCAGGGCTCGGTCATCCCGGCCTTCGGCGACACCAAGTCCTGACCTGCGCACGGCACTTGCCCGACGAGCCCCGCACACCCCGCCCGGGGGGTGCGGGGCTCCGCCGTACCGACCCGGCCATGCACGCCCTCCCCCCGATGCTGCATGCTGTGCATTTACACGGTCTTCGGCATGGAGCTGCGCATGACTTCCACCTTCCCGGACATCTCCATCAGCACGGACCGGTTGGTGCTGCGCCCATTCGACATGGCGGACATTCCCGCGTACATCGAGATGATGAACGACGAGCTCGTCACGGCCTGGACCGACGCCCCCCACCCCTACACGCGGACCGACGCCGAACGCTGGGTGCGCAGGATCGCTCCTGCACACCGCACCAAGGGCGACGGAATCGCCCTGGCCGTCACCGAGTTCCTCACCCAGCGCCTCGTCGGCTCGGTACGCCTGCACCACACCGACTGGCGCACCCTCGCCACCGAGGCCGACTACATCACCGCCCCCTGGGCCCGCGGCGAGGGATACGCCACCGAGTCCGTCCTCGCCCTCGCCCAGTGGATCTTCCGCGACCAGGGCTTCGAGCGGATCGAACTGCGCACCGCCGCCGACAACACCGCCTCCCAGCAGGTCGCGCAGAAGCTCGGCTGCATCAGCGAGGGCGTCCTGCGCAACGCCCGTATAGCGCGCTCACAGACCGAGGACGGAGGCTGGACCGACATCAGGACCGATCTGATCGTCTGGGGCCTGCTCCCCGAGGACCTCGAAGGCGTCGCCGAACAGCTCGCCGACGCCGGCGGGTACGGCACGTACAACGACTGGAACTGACCGGCACGGGGCCTCGGGGGGCTCTCGCCGCCCCGGCGGGGACCGGGTAACCTCACCCTGCCCGCTCCCGGGTACCCCGCCCCCGCCTGCGACGACTCCAGGAGAATGACACCAAGATGGCCGACCGGGTCACAGTGATCGGCTGGGACGGCTCACCGCTGACCAGAGCGGCCACCGCCGCACTCTCGGCCGCCACCCTGGTGGCCGGCGCCGCCCACCACCTCGCACTGCCGGAAGTGCCCCGGGACGCGGAACGCATCCGCCTCGGCTCGATCGACCTCGCCGCCCGCCGGATCGCCGGCCACCGCGGCAGCGCCGTCGTCCTCGCCGACGGCGACCCCGGCTTCTTCGGCGTCGTCCGCACCCTGCGCGCCCCCGAATACGGCCTGGAGGTCGAGGTGGTCCCGGCCGTCTCCTCCGTCGCCACCGCATTCGCCCGGGCCGGCATGCCGTGGGAGGACGCCCAGACGGTCGTCGCCCACCCCCGCACCCTGCGCCGCGCCGTGAACGTCTGCCGCGCCCACCACAAGGTCGCCGTCCTCACCTCGCCCGGCGCGGGCCCCGCCGAACTCGCCCTGCTCCTGGAAGGCGTGCACCGCACCTTCGTCATCTGCGAGGAACTGGGCACCGACCGCGAACAGGTCACCGTCGTCACCTCCGACACGGCCGCCGACCACGTCTGGCGCGACCCCAACGTCGTCATCGTCATCGGCGGCGGCCCCGAGCGGCAGGCCGAGGGCGCCTGGATCGCCGGCCGCCACCCCGCCCACCCCCTGGGCGTACGAGGCTGGGCCCTGCCCGCCGACGCCTACCAGGACACCGGCGCCCGCCCGGCGGGGGAGAGCGGCGAGGGCGAGGGCCCGGTTTTGCGCGCCGCCCAGCTCGCCCACCTCGGCCCCCGCACCGGCGACCTCCTCTGGGACATCGGCTCCGGCGGCGGCGCCCTGGCCGTGGAGGCGGCCCGGTTCGGCGCGGCGGTCCTGGCCGTGGACAGCGACCCCGCCGCCTGCGCCCGCACCACCGCGGCCGCCCGCGCCTTCGGCGTCCAGCTCCAGGTCGTCGAGGGCCGCGCCCCGCACGTACTGGAACGGCTGCCCGAACCCGATGTCGTACGCATCGGAGGCGGCGGCGTCCCCGTCGTCACCGCCGTGGCCGACCGCCGCCCGGAGCGGATCGTCACCCACGCCTCCACCCGCGACGAGGCCGAGGCCCTGGGCGCCGCCCTGGCCGGAAACGGCTATACGGTCGCCTGCTCGCTCCTCCAGTCCGTCGAACTCGACACGTCCGCATGGTCGGAGCGCGAACGCACGGTCGTGTTTCTGCTGTCCGCACTGCGTTCGGACCTTGCCCCCTGACCCGTCCGGACACGGTGCGAGGTAGGCTGGCCGATCGTCGCACCGCTCCGGGATGTTCGTCGCTTCGTTCATCAATGTCCGGAAAAGGGGACCGTTTTGGCCCTCGCTGTGGTACGGCAGAACCCTGGGACGCGCAACGTGGCGCAGTCCACAGTGAGCCGTGGCGAAATGACCTGCCGCGGCAACGAACGACCGCGAGAATGCAGGATGTCCGCGACCGATTCGTGCCGCGCGGCGCGCCAGCTCGTTCCACTGGACGAGTACCGGCGTGCCGTGTTCGGGCGTCCCGGGCGAAGGGCCGAAGGAGCACTGACGATGGGCGAGGGGAACGCATGAGTGACACCGGCCGGGTTCCGGGTGAGGGACTGCCGGAGAACGCAGGCATGGTGGAGCAGCCGGGAGCCCCCGCCCCCGACTCCTACACCTACCTCGAACCCTCCGCACACACACCCGAGGACGACGACCTCCTGCTGATGCCGAGCGCGCAGGGCGCCTGGGGCGAGCCCCAGCCCGCCCCGGCCCCCGGCCACTTCGTGGACGGTACGGCCGGGCAGGGCGTCCACCAGCCGGCGCAGGCCCCGCAGCCGCACGCCCAGGGCCCCGTCCAGCTCCAGGAGCAGGTCCCGGCGTACGCGATGCAGCAGGCCGCCGCCGAGCCGCTGCCGGAGACCGGCCGGGGCACCCACGAGTCCGGCACCCACGAGTCCGGTGGCCGCGATTCCGGCTCCGTCGACCTCGGTGCCGTACGCGTTACCGCCCCCGCCCCCGCCGCCCCGCAGCCCCAGGCCACCGTGCGCCGCCCGCTGCACCGCGGCCCGGCCTCGCCCGAGCCGTCCTACGGCGGTACGTCGGGCGTCGGCGTGGTCCGCTCGCTCGCCGACCGCGGCCCGGCCGGAGCGCCGCAGGCGCAGGCGCAGGCTCCCGCCCCGTCGCCCGCCCGCCATGCGGGCCCGGCGACCGCCGAACCCGAGTACTTCGAGGTCCCGTCCGACGAGCAGGCGCGGCTCCCGGGCCCCCAGCTCGGCGAGATCCCGCCGCAGAACGCCCACCAGTGGACGGCCCCGGAGCCCGTGACCCCGGCCCCCGCAGCAGAAACGGTCGTCCCGGAACCGGTGGCCGCCGACGCGGCGGAGGAGCCGGCCGCGGTGGTGGAAGCAGCCGCGGCGGTGGCCGCACCCGTGGATCAGCCGGTCGTGGCCGAGGCGCCGGCGTCCGAGGACGCGATGGCGGCGGTCGCGGAGCCGGCCCCCGTGCAGGAGGCCGCGCCCGCTCTCGTGTCGGCGCCCGCGGCCCCCGCCCCGGTGGCCGAGCAGTCGATACAGCCCGAGGCGGTGGTCCCGGCGCCGGTCGCCGAGCCCGCGGCCACGGAGCCGGAGCCCGAGCAGGGGCCCGAGGTCATCGAGACCCCGGACCTCAGCGACGAGGCGGTGCCGGCGGAGCCCGTACAGGCGGAGGTGCCGGCCGCGGCGGAGCGGGTACAGGAGCCGGAAGCGCCGACCACGCCGGCCGCCGCCCCGGAGCCGGTGGCCGGGGCCCCGACTGCTGCTGAGGTCCCGGAGACGACGGGGGCACCGGAGGCCGCTGAGGGCGCTGAGGCGCCGGTGGCTGCTGAGGTCATCGGGTCTCCTGAGGCTGCTGAGGTCGTCGGGTTTCCTGAGGCTGCTGAGCCCATCGAGGCCGCGGTGACGCCTGAGGCCGCCGCAGCTCCTGTGGCCGCCGAGACCACCGAGTTTCCGGAGGCCACGGCTTCCCCGGAGGTCGCGGTTTCTGCTGAGGCCACTGTTTCTGCCGAGGCCACGGTTTCTGTTGATGTCGCCGGAACGGCTGGACCCGCCGAGGTCACCGGGTCCCCCGAGACCACCGAGCTCAACGAGCCCACCCCGGCCCCGCAGCCCGCAGAGGTCTCCACAGAAGTTCCCGAAGAAGCTCCCGAGGTCGCCGAGGCCCCCGCCGTCCCGGAGGCACTTGCCGCCCCCGAGGCCCCGGAGGCTCCCCGGACCGAAGAGGCTGGGCCCGACTCCGAATCCGAACCCGAGCCCGAATCCGGCTCCAATGAGGCGGGGCCGGAAGAGATGCCTGTCGCCTCGCCGCCCGCACCGGGGTACGACGACGCCGAGCGCGAGGCCGTCCTGCGTGTGATGCGGGAGCGCCGCGACATCCGTAACGGCTTCCGCAGCGACCCCATCCCGCACGAGGTGCTGCTGCGCGTCCTGGAAGCGGCGCACACCGCGCCCAGCGTGGGGCACTCGCAGCCGTGGGACTTCGTCGTCATCCGGTCCGCGGAGACGCGCCGCTCGATGCACGAGCTGGCGCAGCAGCAGCGGGACGCGTACGCCAAGTCGCTGCCGAAGGCCCGGGCGAAGCAGTTCAAGGAACTGAAGATCGAGGCGATCCTCGACACACCGGTCAACATCGTGGTCACCGCGGACCCGACGCGGGGCGGCCGCCACACGCTGGGCCGGCACACGCAGCCGCAGATGGCTCCGTACTCCTCGGCGCTGGCCGTGGAGAACCTGTGGCTGGCGGCACGCGCGGAAGGCCTCGGGGTCGGCTGGGTGAGCTTCTTCGACGAGCGCGAGATGGTGCGGGCGCTGGGGCTGCCGGAGCAGCTGGAGGTCGTGGCGTACCTGTGCGTGGGGTACGTGGACGAGTTCCCGGAGGACCCCGAGCTGATGCAGGCGGGCTGGTCGAAGAGGCGTCCGCTGTCGTGGGTCGTGCACGAGGAGACGTACGGTCGCCGCGCGCTGCCCGGCGAGGCGCCGCACGACCTGCTCCAGGAGACGATCGCCAACATCCGGCCGCTGGACGCCAAGGCGCTGGGCGAGGCGTGGGAGCGCCAGAAGCGGATGACCAAGCCGGCCGGTGCGCTCGGCATGCTGGAGATCATCTCGGCGCAGCTCGCGGGACTGTCCCGGATGTGCCCGCCGCCGATCCCCGAGCCCGCGGCCGTCGCGGTCTTCGCGGGCGACCACGGGGTGCACGCGCAGGGCGTCACGGCGTGGCCGCAGGAGGTCACGGGCCAGATGATCGCGAACATGCTCGGCGGCGGCGCGGTCTGCAACGCCTTCGCGGCGCAGGTCGGCGCCGAGGTGTGCGTGGTCGACGTCGGCGCGGTGGCGGACCTGCCCGCGACGCCGGGTCTGCTGCCCCGCAAGGTGCGGGCCGGCACTGCGGACTTCACGACGGGGCCCGCGCTCACCCGCGAGGAGGTCCACGCGGCGATCGAGGTGGGCATCGAGACCGCCCGCGATCTGGTAGCGGCCGGCAACAAGGCCCTGCTGACGGGCGAGATGGGCATCGCCAACACGACGGCGTCGGCGGCGCTGATCTGTGTGTACACGGGGATGGACCCGGCCGAGGTGACGGGCCGGGGCACGGGCATCAACGACGAGATGCACGCGCGCAAGATCGACGTGGTGCGCCGCGCCCTCGAACTGCACCAGCCGGACCCGGCGGACCCGATCGGCGTGCTGGCGGCCGTCGGGGGCCTGGAGCACGCGGCGATGGCCGGGTTCCTCCTGGGCGGGGCGTCGCTCCGTACGCCGGTGATCCTCGACGGCGTGAGCGCGGGAGCGGCCGCCCTGGTGGCCCGTGCGATCGCCCCGGAGGCCCTGGCGGCATGCATCGCGGGCCACCGCAGCGCCGAGCCCGGCCACGTGGCCGCCCTCAACAAGCTGGGCCTGCGCCCCCTGGTCGACCTCGACCTCCGCCTCGGCGAGGGAACCGGCGCCCTGCTGGCCCTGCCGATCGTGCAGAGCGCGGCCCGCGCGATGCACGAGGTGGCAACGTTCGACTCGGCGGGCGTAACTGAGAAGTAGCGGACACCCCGCTCCTCAAGCGTCGGCGGAGATCCAGCCCCTCCGGCGCTTGAGGAGCGGGGTCCGGGGCGGAGCCCCGGTTACGGGCAGGGGCGGGGAGGGTACAAGCCCGCCGCTGGCGCCCACCCCCGCACCCACCAAGCCCCGCACCCCACCCCCCGCCCCGCCCACCCCGTATCGTGAACCCCGCACGTCACAGCCGCTCCACCGCCGCAGCGGCCGCGCACCCCGCATCGCACGAGGAGCCCGCACCGCCATGGCCGAGCACGCCGATCGCCCCGCTTACCCCGTCGGACTGCGCCTGAGCGGGCGCCGCGTAGTCGTCGTCGGTGGCGGCCAGGTCGCGCAGCGCCGTCTCCCCGCCCTCATCGCGGCCGGAGCCGACATCGTCCTCGTGTCCCCCTCCGCCACCGCGTCCGTCGAGGCGATGGCCGACGCCGGTGAGATCCGCTGGGAGCGCCGCCCGTACGCCGACGGCGACCTCACCGACACCTGGTACGCGCTCATCGCGACCGACGACCCGGTGGCCAACGACGCCGCCTCCGCCGAGGCCGAGCGCACCCGTACCTGGTGCGTCCGCAGCGACGACGCGGAAGCCGCCACCGCCTGGACCCCGGCCACCGGCCGCAGCGAGGGCGTGACCGTCGCCGTGCTCACCGCCGGCGCGCACGGCCGCGACCCGCGCCACTCGGCGGCCGTCCGCGACGCGATCGTCGAGGGCCTGCGCGACGGCAGCATCGCCGCCCCGCACCACCGCACCCGGACCGCCGGCGTCGCCCTGGTCGGCGGCGGGCCCGGCGACCCCGACCTGATCACCGTCCGCGGCCGCCGCCTCCTCGCCGAGGCGGACGTCGTCATCGCCGACCGGCTCGGCCCGCGCGACCTGCTGGACGAACTCCCGCCGCACGTCGAGGTGATCGACGCCGCGAAGATCCCGTACGGGCGCTACATGGCGCAGGAGGCCATCAACAACGCCCTGATCGAGCACGCCAAGGCGGGCAAGGCGGTCGTCCGGCTCAAGGGCGGCGACCCGTTCGTCTTCGGCCGGGGCATGGAGGAGGCGCAGGCGCTCGCCGCCGAGGGCATCCCGTGCACGGTCGTCCCCGGTATCTCCAGTTCGATCTCGGTGCCCGGCGCGGCCGGTATCCCCGTCACCCACCGAGGCGTCGCCCACGAATTCACCGTGGTCAGCGGCCACGTCGCCCCCGACGACGAGCGTTCGCTGGTCGACTGGGAGGCCGTCGCCCGGCTGCGCGGCACGCTGGTGCTCCTGATGGCCGTCGACAAGATCGGGGCCATCGCGCGCGCGCTCGTCGAACACGGCAGGTCCCCCGAGACCCCGGTCGCCCTCGTCCAGGAAGGGACGACGGCCGCCCAGCGCCGCGTCGACGCGACCCTCGCGACCGTCGCCGAGCGCGTGGCCGCCGAGGACGTCCGCCCGCCCGCAGTCATCGTCATCGGCGACGTCGTCGCGGTCGGCCCGGCCACCGCACCGACCGCCAGGTAACCAGCGGTAACGGATCTCCTCCAGACCGTTGGCACCACACACCGGACAAGGCAGTATCAAACCGTGGCTGATCTCATCACCGTCGACGACCCCGACGACCCCCGCCTGAGCGACTACACCGGCCTGACCGATGTGGAACTCCGGCGCAGACGGGAGCCCGCCGAGGGCCTCTTCATCGCCGAGGGGGAGAAGGTGATCAGACGCGCCCGGCACGCCGGGTACGAGATGCGCTCCATGCTGCTCTCGGCGAAGTGGATCGACCTGATGCGCGACGTCATCGACGAGGTCCCGGCCCCCGTGTACGCGGTCAGCCCGGAGCTCGCCGAGCGCGTCACCGGCTACCACGTGCACCGCGGCGCCCTCGCCTCCATGCAGCGCAAGCCCCTGCCGACCGCCGACGAACTGCTGCGCACCGCCCGCCGGGTGGTCGTCATGGAGGCCGTCAACGACCACACCAACATCGGGGCGATCTTCCGCAGCGCCGCCGCCCTCGGCATGGACGCCGTCCTGCTCTCCCCGGACTGCGCCGACCCGCTGTACCGGCGTTCCGTCAAGGTCTCGATGGGCGCGGTCTTCTCCGTCCCGTACGCCCGACTCGACACCTGGCCCAAGGCCCTGGAGACCGTACGCGAGGCCGGTTTCACGCTGCTCGCGCTGACCCCCGACGAGAAGGCCAGCAGCATCGAGGAGGCGGCGCCGCACCGGATGGACCAGGTGGCCCTGATGCTCGGCGCCGAGGGCGACGGCCTCTCCACCCAGGCCCTCGTCGCCGCCGACGAGTGGGTACGCATCCCGATGGCCCACGGCGTGGACTCACTGAACGTCGGCGCCGCCGCAGCGGTCGCCTTCTACGCGGTGGCGACGGGCCGCCCGGAAAGCTAGAACCGGACCCCGCTACCGGTCCTGCGCCTGGCTCTGACCCCCGCCGTGGCCGAGGTCCGCGCCCAGGCCCCGGGCCGGACCCTGGCAGCCCTGCGCCGCCGCGATCCCCAGCGCCACCAGCAGCGTCACCACCACGAAGACGACGAGCCGCTGCCGCAGCAGCCGGGGGTTGGCCGGGCGCCGGCCGGTCGAGGTCGTCCGGGTCCCCGGTCGCGTACGCGGCCTGCCGTTCGTCCCGTTGGTGCCCTGCGGACGCCTGCCGGGACGGGTCGCCCCGCGCGGCGGCTGCTGCGACGGACGCCCGCCGCCGGTGCGGGACGGGGCTGGACGCGACGACGGCCGGTTCTGCGGACGCGTCCCGGGAGCGGGACCGGCGGCCCGGCGGGTCTGCTGCTCCGTGTACGGGCCGTCCAGACGGCCGGTCGGCCGGTCCGCCTCCTGCGCCGAACGCTGGACGGGTGGCCGGCTCTCGTGCAGCCCCTGGGCCTCCCGCGCCGCGATCTCCTTGAGCCGCATCGACAGCTGGAGCGTGCTCGGGCGCTCCTCAGGGTCCTTCGCCAGACAGGCGCTCAGCAGAGGCGCGAGCGCGTCGTGCACGTCGAACAGCTGAGGCTCCTCGTGCACCACGCGGTAGAGCATGACCTCGGAACTTCCGTGCCCGAAGGGGGAGTCGGCCATCGCCGCGTACGCCAGTGTGGCCCCGAGCGAGAAGACGTCCGTCGCGGGGGTCACCGCCGCGCCCCGGACCTGCTCGGGGGCGAGGAAGCCGGGCGAGCCCACCGCCGTACCGACGTGCGTCAGCGTGGAGGCGCCCGTCGCCCAGGCGATCCCGAAGTCGATGATCCGGGGGCCCTTGGGGGAGAGGAGGATGTTCGACGGCTTCAGGTCGCGGTGGACGACACCGGCCTCGTGCACCGCCACCAGGCCCTCGGAGAGCGCGGCGCCGATCGAGGCCACCTCGGCGGCCGACAGCGGGCCCTCCTCGGCCACCTTGTCGTGCAACGAGGGGCCCGGCACGTACTGCGTGGCGAACCACGGACGGTCCGCCTCCAGATCGGCGGCCACCAGCCGTGCCGTGCATCCGCCGCGAATCCGGCGGGCGGCGGAGACCTCGCGAGCGAACCGCGAACGGAACTCCTGATCCTCCGCCAGGTCCGGGCGGATCACCTTCAGCGCCACCCGCTGGCCCCGGCGGTCCGAGCCGAGGTAGACGACACCCATCCCGCCGGCCCCGAGCCGCCGGTGCAGCCTGAACGAGCCGACGACACGCGGGTCCTCGCGCCGGAGCCGCATCATCGCCATGTCTGCCCATCCCCGCTGCCTGGTACGCCTGACGAGGCACAGCTTACGTACCCGTCGCCCGGGGCGCTCAGAGGCCGCGCCCTCGCCGGGGATTCGATTGTCAGTACCGGGTGGGAGACGTGAGGAGCGGTCAGGGAGCCGCGCATGCAGGCGCCCCGGGCCGTGCGAGATGTCAAAGGTGGACCGCAGAAGGGGGATTGGATCGGTGGAGGGCGACCGGGCCGAGAGGGTCGTGGACGCCGGCGACACCGTCGGGCCGTACGAGGCGGTGGCCTCCGGGGCCGGCGGCAGGGTGGAGAACGCGGCCCGCCGAAGTGTGGTCGAAGTGAGTGAAGTCACCCCTCCCCATAGCCAATGAGGCCGCGAGAGGCGACCCTGGCGGAATGACCGGTAACCAAGGAGGACGGCACCGCCGAGCATCCCCTCCGGGATGACCCCAACCCTGCGTAGCCCCGTCTCCACCCAGGGGAGTACACCGAGCACTCATGGCTCATCCTCCGGGAGGCCCGGCATTCGGTACGCGGGCATGACGCCGCGCGCCGCCCGAATCCCTAATGTTGAAGTCAAGCGGCGGGCGTCGCACTCGTCCCCCGAGGTCAAACGCCCGCCGCCCCACATCAGGTCAGGAGAGGAATCATGGCGGACACGGCAGCGCGGACCGTCATCCGCACGCGGGGACGCAGGGCTCACGCCGCGTTCGGCAGCCGCCCGTCGTCCGGCACGCGTCACCCGCTGGTGGCGACGGCCATGGTCCTTCCCCTGGCGGCCCTGCTCGTCGTCGTCTTCGGCGGCTGGGAAGCAGTGGTCACACAGGCGTCGTCCGTGGGCGTGATGCTGGGGCGCTGAGCGGCGCCCCGGGTCCGGAAGAGCGGTCCGGACCGGGACATCCGGCCAACAACCCCGTGGGGACGGGGGTGCGGCGGACGGCAGCGTTTGTCCGGTCAGCTGGGGAGCTGACCGGACATCGCGCTGTCCGGGCCCGTTCGCCGGGCACGAATCACCTCGCTGGAACCGGAGTTGGACGTCGAGCACTCGTCGTAGGGTGAACCGACCGTCGGCGGGCGTGCCTTCCGGCGAGGGCGAACCCGTCCGCTCCGGCGCCCGCCTGGGGCGCCCCGCAGCACCACGGCGGGCACCACGGTGACTACCGGCAGAAGAGCTTCGGCCGCATGCTCTTCTCATCCTGACCGGGTGGGGACGACGAAGCCCCGGTCGTCGAGACGACCGGGGCTTCGTGATGGTGCGCGATACTGGGATTGAACCAGTGACCTCTTCCGTGTCAGGGAAGCGCTCTCCCGCTGAGCTAATCGCGCAGGTGACCCTGCGTGTACTGCGTGCGCGATACTGGGATTGAACCAGTGACCTCTTCCGTGTCAGGGAAGCGCTCTCCCGCTGAGCTAATCGCGCGGGGGCCCTTGCGGACCGCCGATCCTTGCGGATCAGTGGACGATACTGGGATTGAACCAGTGACCTCTTCCGTGTCAGGGAAGCGCTCTCCCGCTGAGCTAATCGTCCTTGGAGGTGGAGACGGGATTTGAACCCGTGTAGACGGCTTTGCAGGCCGTTGCCTCGCCTCTCGGCCACTCCACCAGGGGTGGGGGCTCGGGAAGACCCCCCACCTTCTGCGAGCGGACGACCAGGTTCGAACTGGCGACCTCAACCTTGGCAAGGTTGCGCTCTACCAACTGAGCTACGTCCGCTTGTCGTTTCCGGCTCACTCGCGTGTCCCGGCGACGTGTTGAACTCTAGCGGATTCCGGGGCCAGTACAAAAACGCGTTTGTGCAGCGTGCTGAGGTGCACCGCCCCGGCGCAGGTCACCGAGCGCCGACCTAGACTCACCGACGTGCACGACCTCGCTCCCATGGCCCGCTTCGGCGGCCTCGTCGCCTCCGGTCTACGGGATGTGACCAATGATCCCGCCGCCCTCGACTCATCCGGTTTCTGGGCCGTCTGCGCCGGTTTCGAGGGCTCCTTCCTCTGCGCCCGCTTCGACACCGTACGCACCGCCGACGTGCCCGCCCCGGTGCCAGGCGCCTGGCGCGGCCCGGCGGCCGGCGACTGGACCTCCTCGCTCGACCGCGCCGCGTACACGGCGGGGGTGCGGCGCATCCGTGAGTACATCGCGACCGGCGAGGTCTACCAGGCCAACCTCTGCCGCGTGCTGAGCGCCCCGCTGCCCGACCCGGCCGGGGCGGACGTGGACGCCCTCACCGCTCTGCTGGCGCGCGGCAACCCCGCCCCCTACGCAGGAACGATTCGGCTCCCGGCGCACGGCGTCGAGATCGCCACCGCTTCGCCCGAACTGTTCCTGCGCAGGGACGGCCGCACGGTCGAGTCCGGGCCGATCAAGGGCACCGGACGCACCGAGGCGGACCTGCTGGAGAAGGACCACGCCGAGAACGTGATGATCGTCGACCTGGTCCGCAACGACCTGGGCCGGGTCTGCGCCACCGGATCGGTGACCGTCCCCGACCTGTGCGCCGTCGAGAAGCACCCCGGCCTCGTCCACCTCGTCTCCACCGTGCGCGGCCGCCTCGCCGAAGGCGCCGGCTGGCCGGAGATCCTGGCCGCCGCCTTCCCGCCCGGCTCGGTCACCGGAGCCCCCAAGTCCAGCGCGCTGCGGATCATCCGCGAACTGGAGACCGCCCCGCGCGGCCCGTACTGCGGTGGCATCGGCTGGGTGGACGCCGACCGCGCCACCGCCTCGCTCGCCGTCGGCATCCGCACCTTCTGGACCGACCGCACAGGCCCCACCCCCCTCCTGCGCTTCGGCACCGGGGCCGGCATCACCTGGGGCTCCGATCCGGAACGCGAATGGGCGGAGACCGAACTGAAGGCGTCCCGGCTGCTCGCGGTAGCGTCGGGCTCATACGAAGCGACCGGAAGGACCGCACCATGAGGATCTGGGTCAACGGCGAGCTGCACCCTGCCGACGACGCCCGGCTGTCCGTGCTCGACCACGGGCTCACCGTCGGCGACGGCGTCTTCGAGACGCTCCGGGTCTCCCAGGGCCGGCCCTTCGCCCTCACCCGGCACCTGGACCGCCTGACCCGCTCCGCCCGGGGCCTCGGCCTCCCCGCCCCCGACCTGGACGAGGTGCGCCGCGCCTGCACCGCCGTCATCGAGGCCAACCCGGTGGCGCTGGGCCGGCTGCGCATCACCTTCACCGGCGGTGTCTCGCCCCTCGGCTCCGACCGGGGCAACGACGGCCCCGGCCTCTTCGTCGCCCTCGGCGAGGTGAAGCGCCGCCCCGACACCACGGCGGTCGTCACCGTGCCGTGGACGCGTAACGAACGCGGCGCAGTCACCGGCCTCAAGACCACCTCGTACGCGGAGAACGTCGTCGCCCTCGCCCGCGCCCACGAGCAGGGCGCGTCCGAGGCCCTGTTCGCCAACACCGCCGACCGGCTCTGCGAGGGCACCGGTTCGAACGTCTTCGTCGTCCTGGACGGGCAACTCCACACTCCGCCCGTCGCCTCCGGCTGCCTGGCCGGGATCACCCGGGCGCTGGCGGTGGAGTGGACCGGGGCGCAGGAGACCGACCTGCCGTTCGACGTCCTGGACCGGGCCGAGGAGATCTTCCTGACCTCCACCCTGCGCGACGTCCAGGCCGTCCACCGGGTCGACGGCCGCGAACTGCCGGGTGCGCCCGGGCCGGTGACCGCCAAGGCGATGCGCGTCTTCGACGAGCGGGCCGCGGACGACCTCGACCCGTGACGGCGGCGCCCGCCGACCGGTCCGTGGGCGGAAAAACGGGTGACGGGCCCGTGCGCAGGGGATAAAAAACCTCTGATGACGACGACACTGCGGCCGACCGGGCCGATCCAGTCAGGCGCCGACGGCGCACAGCGGCGCACGTACGACGTCTGCGACAACGGCCGCCCCGTCGGTTCCGTCGCGCTCGCCGTCGAGCCGGGGACGGCCGGAGCGACGGGCCTGCTGAGCGCCCTGCGGATCGACGAGGCCGTCCGCAGGCGCGGCAGGGGCACCATCGCGGCGCTGGCCGCCGAGGAAGTCCTGCGCGGCTGGGGCTGCCGCCAGGCGAGCACGGAGGTGGCCGCCGACAACACCGCCGGGCAGCGGCTGGCCGCCGCACTCGGTTACACCGAGCGCAGCCGGAACATGGTCAAGACGCTGCCCGAGCAGCCGCCGGCCCCGGCGGACGGGCTCACCGCGCGCCCGATGACGCCGGAGGAGTTCACCGCCTGGGAGCGCGGGGCGATCGCCTCGTACGCACAGAGCCTGGTGAGCCGCGGCTTCCCGCCGGAGGCGGCGCTGCAGGCGGCCCGCACCTCCCACATCCGGCACCTGCCCGACGGCCTCGCCACCGAGGGGGTGCGGCTGGAGTACCTGATCCACGAGGGCGAAGCGGTGGGGCACGTCTGGGTGGCGCCGTTCGAGATGCACCCCGGTCTGCGGGTCGGCTACGTGTTCGACGTGGAGGTGCACGAGCGGTTCCGGGGGTACGGCTACGGGCGGGCCCTGATGCTCCGGGCCGAGCGGATCGCCCTGGCGGCGGGCGAGCGGAAGCTAGGCCTCCATGTCGTCACGGCCAACACCCCGGCGCTGCGGCTGTACGAGTCGCTGGGCTACGAGCCGACCCAGTACAACCTGGCCAAACCGCTGTAACCCGGCCCGACGCCCCCTGGGACCCCCGGCACTCAGCCCTGCTCGGCGAGCAGCCGGTCGGCGATCTCCTCGATCCGCTCGCGCAGCCCTTCCTGGCTCTTGCCGCCGTCGAGGCGCTCCCCGCCGATCACGTACGTCGGCGTGCCGGTCACCCCGATCGCCTTGCCCTCGGCCTGGTCCGCGTCGACGATCAGCGTGTGACGGCCGTCGATCAGCGCGGTGTCGAACTCCTCGGCCTCCAGACCCAGTTCCCGGGCCACCTCGATCAGCAGCTTCTCGCCGGTGGCCGAGAGGTCGGCGGTGCGCGCGAGGACCGCCTCGATGTACGGCCAACCGCCGCCCTGGGCCACGGCCTCCTCGGCGGCCTGGGCCGCGGCGTACGCGTGCCGGTGCTTCTCCAGGGGGAAGTGCCGCAGCCGTACCTCGATCCGGTCCCCGTACCGGGCCCGCAGGGCGTGCACATCGGTGAGGGCGTGGTGGCAGTCGGGGCACTCGAGTTCGCACCAGATGTCGAGGACGACCGGTGCCGCGGAGGAGGAATCGCTCATGGGGCCAGTCTCGCAGGGTGCGCCGCGCGGCAGCCGCCCGGCACCTGGGGAGGACTCCGGCCCCTGAGATCTCCCTGATGTGGGCCCGGGGCGTGGCCGCCCGCCCGGTGGACGGTGCAGGATGGAAGGGACGTTTCCCCTGCGCCTGGAGGCACGATGCTTGCCGAGACCATTTGTTCCGCGGCGTCCGCGGCGGGCCTGGGCATCGCCGCCGTCACCGCCTACCGCAAGCGGTTCCTCACCGCGACGAGGATCGCCGCCTATGCGCTGGTGCCGGTCGGGCTGGTGCTGACGGGTGTCGTGAAGTGGCTGTCGGACATCGCCTTCAAGCCGAGCGTCTGGCTGGGCTTCGGCGTGCTGGGGCTGGCCTGGCTGCTGTTCATGATCACCCGGGCGATCGAACGCCGGGGCGGCGGCAGCCGCAAGGAACGCAAGGCGGCCGCCCGGGCCGCGCAGGGCGAGGCCGTGGCCCCGGCCGCATCGGCCCCCTCGCTGGGCGCCGGCTCCTCGGCCGACACCGCGCGCTCGCGGCGCAAGCCGGACAAGCAGTCCTCCTCGGCCGGAGCGGGCGAGGACTTCAGCGACATCGAGGCCATCCTGAAGAAGCACGGCATCTGAAGCACGGCGTCCGAAGCACGGCGTCCGGCACGGCGGCGTCTGATGCCAGGAGCCGCCTCTTCCCGTGAGTCCCGTGAGCCCCGCCGCGCCACGCGGCGGGGCTCACGCTCTCTCACCCGGTGAATCGATTCACTAAGATCCTTTGACCCTGCCCCGCGAGGCCGCATAACGTCCCGATGTGCTGTGGACCGGTCCGTTCAGGCCCCACGGCACCAGGGGGCGGGACGCGTGGCGTACGACGGCGGCGGCGACCACGAGCGCCGGGGCGTGGCGCTCCCGCCCGAACGCCCCGTACGCGCCTGCGGTCCCACGCCCCGCTGAGCCCGGCTCGCGGCCCCGGACCTCCTGTACCGCACCAACCTGCCCTTTCCTTCCGCATGCCCGAAACGGAGAAGCCATGGCCTTGTTCGACCTGCCCCTGGACCAGCTGCGCACCTACCGCCCCGCCCTCGATGAGCCGGAGGACTTCGACGCGTTCTGGCAGCGCACCCTCGACGAGGCCGCGGCCCACCCGCTCGACGCCGCGTTCACGCCCTACGACGCCGCGTTGACCGCGGTCGACTCCTACGACGTGTCGTTCGCCGGCTGGGGCGGCCACCGCATATCCGCCTGGCTGAACGTGCCCGCCGGCGCCGACGGCCCCCTGCCGACCGTCGTCCACTACCTCGGCTACGGCGGCGGGCGCGGACTCCCGCTCGACCACCTGGTGTGGCCCGCCGCCGGCTGGGCCACGCTGCTCGTGGACACCCGGGGCCAGGGCGCGGTCAACCACCACTCGGCGGGCTCCACCCCCGACCCGTACGGTGCCGCCAACCCGCAGTCGCCCGGGTTCATGACCAACGGCATCCTCGACCCCGAGACCTACTACTACCGCCGGGTCTTCACCGACGCGGTCCGCGCCGTCGAGGTCGCCCGCAGCCACCCGTCCGTCGACCCCGCCCGCATCGTCGTGAACGGCGCCAGCCAGGGCGGCGGCATCGCCCAGGCCGTGGCGGCCCTCAGCCCGCACGTCAAGGCCGCGTTCGTCGACGTACCGTTCCTGACGCACTACCGCCGGGCCGTCGAGATCACCGACAAGGACCCGTACCAGGAGATCGTCCGCTTCCTGGCCACCCAGCACGGCGCGGAAGCCCAGGTCTTCCGGACCCTGTCGTACTTCGACGGCGTCAGCTTCGCCGCCCGGGCGACCGTGCCCGCCCTCTACTCGGTCGCCCTGATGGACCCCATCTGCCCGCCCTCCACGGTCTTCGCCGCCTACAACCACTGGGCGGGGCCCAAGGAGATCGAGGTCTACCCCTGGAACGGCCACGAGGGCGGCACCACGGTCCACCGCCAGGCCCAGCTGCGGATGCTGCGCGACCTGGCCTGATCCGGCGGGTTCGGCAGGGGGAGCGGGAGGGTGCGGGAAGAGTCCCGAAAATTTACTGGGCGATCGGACGCCGGAGCGATTACGACCGCCCCCGTGACGGGTGAACTCCCGTGACGAAAAGGCATGTTGGTACGCGGCATGGCCTAAACTGAGTCATGATCGTCCCGAAATGGTGGACACCTCTCGGGGCGATGCCCCCGCACCCCCTGGCGAAGAGCCGCGCGGCTGTCTCTTCGCGCTTTCCCAGCCCCCTCTGATGATCTTCCTCACGGTCATCGGCAGCCTGCTGCTGATGGCCGCGTTGCACGATCTCTTCGTGCTGTGAACGGTCAGCCGGCCGCTTCCCTGCGGCGCGCCCGGTACGCCGCCACGTGCAGGCGGTTACCGCAGGTGCGGCTGGAGCAGTAGCGGCGGGAGCGGTTGCGCGAGAGGTCGACGAAGGCGTGCCGGCAGTCCGGCGCCTCGCACCGCCGCAGCCGCTCCGTCTCGCCCGCCACGATGATGAAGGCGAGGGCCATGCCGCAGTCGGCCGCCAGGTGGTCGGCGAGCGAGGCGTCCGGCGAGAAGTAGTGCACGTGCCAGTCGTAGCCGTCGTGGTTACTGAGCTGCGGCGTGGTGCCCGCGGCGGCGACCAGGGCGTTCACGAGGGCGGCGGCGGTCCGGGCGTTCGGCGCGGCGAAGACCTCGGCGAACCGGGCGCGTACGTCGTGCACGGCCCGCAGGTCCTTCTCGTCGAGCTCGCCGACCCCGCTCACCCGGTGGCGCGCGGCGAACGCGTGGAGCGCCGCGGTGTCGCCGAGCCCGTCGGCCGGTGCCCCGCCCCCTTCCGGCTCGCTCTCCGGCGCGGTATTCACCAGATCGACCACCGTGTCGAGGGCGATCCGGGTGTCGTGAGGGATCAGCACGCTTTCGCTCCCTGGCCTCCGGCGGGCGGGCGCCCGCCGATGCCGCTCGACTCTACTGGCTCGGCCGGGGCGCACCGGGGTGTACGGGGGAGTGGGGGAGCGTACGGGGGCGTGCGGGGCCCTCGGCGGGGCCGCCGGGCGCGACGGCGCACACCGGCGCCGGTCACCACGGTGGCTTCCGTGATCACCGGCGCCGGTGCCAGCCGTATGAGGTTGTCCGCGCGACGCCGTCTCCCCGAGTCGGACGGCGTCGTGCAGCTCTCGGCCTGGCTCAGCTCTCGGCCAGGATGTGTGAGAGCTCCGTATCGAGGTCGAAGTGGCGGTGTTCGGTGCCCGGCGGAACCGCGGCGTCGGTCCTCTTCAGGAACGACTCCAGGGCCCTTGCCGGGGCCTCGAGCAGTGCTTCGCCCTCTGGGGAGCTCAGCGCGATACAGACGACGCCCTGGCCGTGACTACGGGATGGCCAGACGCGGACGTCTCCGGTGCCGGTGGGCCGGTGCAGCCCCTCGGCAAGGAGGTCACGGGCGAAAACCCACTCGACCGTCTCCTCCGCTCCGGTGTGGAAGGTGGCGTGCACGGCATACGGATCGGCCGTGTCATACCGCAGGCCCGCGGGTACAGGCAGTGAGGACTCGCTCGACACAACGAGGCGCAGGTGCAGCTCGCAGCTGACCGTGGTGTTCATAAGCGCCAGGGCCTTTCGCTCAGTGTGCGCTCGGGGATTCGCACGTCGGCGAAATCGACATGCCACCTACGGTGGCGTTGTAAACCCCTCTGACCCTTTTGTGATCCTTCAGGTAGCTCGTACAGCGGTGTGTAACTTTGAGTCATGCGGCCATTCCAGTGACGGAAGGCGGTCCGGTAGGTTGAACCCATGAATGCGGAGAGTGACGAGCGGGACGGGTCCGCCGCGGCGGCGGAACCGGCTCCCGCTACGGGGGAAGCGCCCCGCGGTGCGACGGGGGACGTCATACCGGAAGTGACCAAGGAGGACCCGGCGCTCGGCTCCAGGGCGCCCGGCTTCATCAAGGCGTCCAGAGCGCTGCACCTGAGCTGGCAGGTCGGCGTCTTCGTGGTCGGCCTCGCCGTGGTGGTGGCCGGCGTCATCATGCTGCCGCTGCCGGGCCCCGGCTGGCTGGTGATCTTCGGCGGCATGGCGATCTGGGCGACCGAGTTCGTCTGGGCCCAGCTGGTGCTGCGCTGGACCCGGCGCAAGGTCACCGAGGCCGCCCAGCGGGCGCTCGACCCCAAGGTCCGGCGACGCAACATCATCCTCACGGTGACCGGCCTGGTGATCATCGCGGTGCTGGTCGGGATCTACGTGTGGAGGTTCGGGATCGTCATGCCGTGGAAGATCCACGAGTGACCCGCTGATGGTCGTGGGGCGCCGCTGACATGGGGTAATGTTTGGCGTGCGCCGGGGCGATTAGCTCAGTGGGAGAGCGCTTCGTTCACACCGAAGAGGTCACTGGTTCGAACCCAGTATCGCCCACCCCGGACCGACGGCCCGGAAGCTTCCAGAGCTTCCGGGCCGTCGGCGTTCCCGAGGCCACCTCACCGCATCCGCCCCAGCACCTCCTTCAGCCGCCGGGCGTCGCGCAGCCGCTTCTCGTACGTCGCCCCCACCGCCAGCAGCAGCACCCCGGCCAGCGCCGGCGCCACCCACCGCGGCAGCGCGCCCGCCACCTGCACCACGTACGGCGCCAGCTCGTGCAGCGCGTCCAGCGCCAGCACCGCTCCGCCCAGCACCAGCAGCGCCTGGAGCCGCAGCCGCGCCCCCAGCAGCGTGATCACCAGCGCCGCGGCCCCCAGCAGCAGCGGCCGGGGCCAGTGCGGGTCCACCCAGGCCGCGAAGAGCGACGGCGCCAGCGTCACCGCCAGCCCCGCCCCGTACGCCGTCCACGACGAAGCAGAGCCATCGCGGCGCCGGCGCAGCACCCCGATCACGAGTGCCGGCACGGTCACCGGCAGGGTGTACGCCTCCGGGGCCGACACCCCCGACACCGAGAGCCGCACCCAGGCCGCCAGCACGAACAGCCCCGTCGCGAGGTACCCGGCGAGCGGCCGCCGCTCCGGGCGCAGCGCCGTCCCCGAGGCCAGCACCCCGCACAGTGCCAGCACCAGGGCCAGGAACCGCGCGTCGCCCAGCGCCATGGCGACGGCCACCGGACCCGCCGCCGCACCGCTCACCTCGACCGGCAGCGCCACGGGACGGCCCTCCAGCCGGGCGCTCAGCAGCGCCGTAACCGCGGGGACGGCCAGCAGCAGCGGAGCCGTCTGGTGCACCGAGAGGCCCAGCGAGGCACCCAGCGCCGCCGCCGGCACCACCGCACACACCACGGCCGCACACGCCGACGCCGCCTGCACCGCGACCGGCACGGAGGCCCGCGACCCGGCCACCCGCGCCTCCAGGGCGACCGCGACGGCCGTGAACACCACCAGCAGCAGACCGAACGCCGTGTACGTGGCCGTCTCCGTCGCCAGCGACAGCAACCCCGCCCCGACCGCGCCGGCCGACCCGGTCACCCCGGCCGTCAGCGCCACACCCGACGCGCCGCCCCGCAGCCCGCCCACCGCGACGGCGGACGCCCCAACCACCAGCACGAGCTGCCCGGCGAGAGCCGCCGCGAAGGACAGGTCCAGCGCGGCCGGCAGCACCGTGAGCCCCGCCCAGGCCAGCGCCACCCCCGTCGAACCCGCCGCACCCCGCCACGCGGCCCGGGGGCCGACCGCCGGGCCGGCCCACCGCAGCGCGTCCTCCCACCACCGGTACGCCGCCCCGAGCGCCAAGGCCACCAGCAGCAGCACCACGGGGGCCGCGACCATCTCCCGCCACGGCAGATCGCCCGCGCCCACCGCGTCCCGGGCACTGCGCGGAGCGCCGGACCACACACCGCCCAGCCGCGTCACCGGACCCACCGCGACCACCATCACCGACGGCAGCGAGACCAGCACCGCGCCCGCCGTCACCGACCCGGAGGCCCACACCAGCCCCCGGACCGCCGCACGCCCCAGCGGAGCCCGTACACCGGCGAGCAGCGCCGCACCGCACAGCAGGTACACCAGCACCGGCCAGCCGTCCGGCGCCCCGGCGGCCGCCACCCCGCCCACCGCGGCCACGACCGCCAGACCGGCCACCGTCCCACCGGCCACCGCGAACGACTCGGGAGCCTTGCGGGCCCCCGCCAGCGCGAGCCCCGCACCGGCCAGCAGCAGCGCCCCCGGCGCCACCGCATCTGCGGGCCCACCCGCCGTCAGCGACTCCACCAGCGCCACCAGCAGCCCGGCCGCACCCGTCACGCACAGACCGGCGCACGCCGAGACCCGTACCGAAGCCCTCGCGAACCCCAGGGCGATCACGCCGTCCAGCGCCGCTGTCACCAGCAGCGCCCCGGCGAACCACAGCGCCCCGGCGTCCTCGGCCCACGCCCACAGCACCAGCGGCAACTGCGCGGTGCACACCGCGAGCGGCAGCGGCAGCCGCAGCCGGCCCAGGAGCAGACCGTAGGCCGCCCACAGCACCGCCAGCACCGCCGAGGCGGTCGCCGCGTACCCTGCCCCGTCCGCATCCGGCACCGCCACCTCGTACACCGCGTACGCGTCGAGCACCATCAGCACCGAGGCCAGCCCGGCGAGCGCCTCGGCCGTCGAGGACAGCCCCCGGCGCAGCAGCGCCCCCGGCGCGGCCAGCGCCCCGGCCGTCACCGCGGTCAGCACCGCGCTGCGACCGCCGATCCCCATGTCCCCCCAGCTCACCAGGGTGAACGCGAGCGCGGCGACCGTCAGCAACAGGCCGCCGAGGACGAGCAGCACGTTCTGCGCGCTGTGGGTACGGGCCGCGGGTACCGGCGGACCGAACGCCGGAGCCGGGTGGCCCGGGGCCGGGCCCCAGGGCGCGACCGGCCCCCGGCCCCGGGGCGGGCCCCACGGTCCGGGAGCGGGGGCCGGGGCGGCGCTCCCCAGCACACTGAGCAGCCAGGTGCGACGCGTCAGTAGCTGGGACCGGCGGGCGTCCAGCCGGGCCAGTTCGCGGTCGAGGAGCACCAATTCCTCGGCGGGTGGCGGCACATGTTCCATGAACCGGAGTGTGCTGCGCGCCACGTCGGCGGACATGCGCACACGTACTCAGTTCCCCGACTGAGTACGCGCGTCGCACCGTTCGCGGCCGGGCACCCGCGGCCCCGCCGCAAGCGGTTTGAACGACAGCCACCGAGCCCTGTATGGTTCAACCCATTCCCGGGCGATTAGCTCAGTGGGAGAGCGCTTCGTTCACACCGAAGAGGTCACTGGTTCGAACCCAGTATCGCCCACCCCGGGAGAGGCCGGTCCGTCAGCACCACCGACGGACCGGCCTCCGCGTGTCCGGCCCCGGCCGGCCGCGCGCCCTCACGCGGCGGTACGCAGCTCCGGGCGCAGCGGCCACGCCGGGTCCACCGTCTCCGGCATCCCGCTCCTGGCGAACCAGGCCTGAACCCCCCGCGCCTGGGCGGCATTCCACACCGCCCGGAGCGTGTGCGGCTCCGCCGGGGGCAGCCGCTCCAGCCGGGTCGCGAACCCGCGCCCGACCGCCCGGACCAGCTCCAGCGACGCCGCCGGCACGTCCGGCTGGAGCTGGACGAGGAGGCGTACCGGATAGCGGGCAGGCCCACCTCGTGGGGCTGCCGGTCCGGGTGGAGGGCAGGCTGGAGGGCCGGGGCGGCTTCCGGCGGCCGACCGGGGCTTCGCAGGTCGTTCCGGTGCAGGTGGACGACGAGGAACGGGACCGGTTGACGAAGTCGCTCCAGGAGAACGTCGACTCCTTCGAGGAGGCGTGCGCGGGGGAGTAGCGCGGGCGGGGGCCGCCGGTATGCGGCCCTTTCGCAATGGGGACCGTCGGCTCGGTACGATTCCCTCTGCACTCGCTAGAGGAATGCGGTGCACCCCCTGAGTCAGGAGAGACCGGTGTCAGACGTCCGTGTGACCATCCAACGCGATTCCGAGCGGGAAGAGCGCGTGGTGACGACGGGCACTACGGCAGCCGAGCTCTTCCCCGGCGAGCGCACCGTCGTCGCCGCCCGCGTCGCCGGTGAGCTGAAGGACCTCGCCTACGAGCTCAAGGACGGCGAGACCGTCGAGCCCGTCGAGATCTCCTCCGAGGACGGCCTCAACATCCTGCGGCACTCCACCGCGCACGTGATGGCCCAGGCCGTGCAGGAGCTGCACCCCGAGGCCAAGCTCGGCATCGGCCCGCCGGTCAAGGACGGCTTCTACTACGACTTCGACGTCGAGAAGCCGTTCACGCCCGAGGATCTCAAGGCCATCGAGAAGAAGATGCAGGAGATCCAGAAGCGGGGCCAGAAGTTCTCCCGCCGGGTCGTGACGGACGAGGCCGCCCGCGAGGAGCTGGCCGGCGAGCCGTACAAGCTGGAGCTCATCGGCATCAAGGGCTCCGCCTCCTCGGACGACGGCGCGGACGTCGAGGTGGGCGGCGGCGAGCTGACCATCTACGACAACCTCGACCCGAAGACCGGCGAGCTGTGCTGGAAGGACCTCTGCCGGGGCCCGCACCTGCCCACCACCCGGTTCATCCCGGCCTTCAAGCTGATGCGGAACGCTGCCGCGTACTGGCGGGGCAGCGAGCGCAACCCGATGCTCCAGCGCATCTACGGCACCGCCTGGCCCACCAAGGACGAGCTGAAGGCGCACCTGGAGTTCCTGGAGGAGGCCGCCAAGAGGGACCACCGCAAACTCGGCAACGAGTTGGACCTCTTCTCCTTCCCCGACGAGATCGGCCCCGGCCTCGCCGTCTTCCACCCCAAGGGCGGCATCATCCGCCGGGCCATGGAGGACTACTCGCGCCGCCGCCACGAGGAGGAGGGCTACGAGTTCGTCTACTCGCCGCACGCCACCAAGGGCAAGCTCTTCGAGAAGTCCGGCCACCTGGACTGGTACGCCGACGGCATGTACCCGCCCATGCAGCTCGACGACGGGGTGGACTACTACCTCAAGCCGATGAACTGCCCGATGCACAACCTGATCTTCGACGCGCGCGGCCGCTCCTACCGTGAACTGCCCTTGAGGCTCTTTGAGTTCGGCACGGTGTACCGGTACGAGAAGTCGGGCGTCGTGCACGGCCTGACCCGCTCGCGCGGCTTCACGCAGGACGACGCGCACATCTACTGCACCAAGGAGCAGATGGCCGAGGAGCTGGACCGGACGCTCACCTTCGTCCTGAACCTGCTCCGCGACTACGGGCTCACCGACTTCTACCTGGAGCTGTCCACCAAGGACGAGTCCAAGTTCGTCGGCTCCGACGAGACCTGGGAAGAGGCCACCGAGACGCTGCGCCAGGTCGCCGAGAAGCAGGGCCTGCCGCTGGTCCCGGACCCGGGCGGCGCCGCGTTCTACGGCCCGAAGATCTCGGTGCAGGCGCGGGACGCCATCGGCCGTACCTGGCAGATGTCGACCGTCCAGCTCGACTTCAACCTGCCGGAGCGCTTCGACCTGGAATACACCGGCCCGGACGGCTCCAAGCAGCGCCCGGTCATGATCCACCGCGCGCTGTTCGGCTCCATCGAGCGTTTCTTCGCGGTGCTGCTTGAGCACTACGCGGGTGCGTTCCCGGTCTGGCTGGCCCCGGTCCAGGCGGTCGGCATCCCGATCGGCGACACCCACATCCCGTACCTCCAGGAGTTCGCCGCCAAGGCGCGCAAGCAGGGACTGCGGGTGGACGTGGACGCCTCCTCGGACCGCATGCAGAAGAAGATCAGGAACCAGCAGCGGGCCAAGGTGCCGTTCATGATCATCGCTGGTGACGAGGACATGGCCAACGGTGCCGTCTCCTTCCGCTACCGCGACGGTTCGCAGGAGAACGGCATCCCGGTCGAGGACGCCCTCGCCAAGATCGCCAAGGCCGTGGAGGACCGCGTCCAGGTCTGAGCCGCGTCTTCGAAGGGGCCCCCGGCGAGCTACCCGCTCCCCGGGGGCCCCTTCTCGTCCTCCCGCCGGAACACCTGGATCGGCCACCACGAGAACGCGCCCGTCACCGCCCCCGGCAACCCGAGGCCGCACACCATCAGGCCCGCCGCGACGACCCGGCCGCCCGCCGTCACCGGCACGGCATCCCCGTAGCCCACGGTCGTCGCTGGTCGTGCCGCTCCTGGACGGCCGTGCACACCTGCACTGCCCCCCAGCGGGTGAGAGCGGTAGGGGGCCGGTCCGGGGTGCGCGCTCATGGGCTCAGGATCGCGGTGCGTGAACGGGATCGGCCCCGGCGACACGCTCCGCACAGGTGAAGCAATATGCTGATCGGCATGACGAGTGAGCCGGAGCAGCAGATCGGAGTGGGGACGCCCGACGCGTTCCAGCGCCTGTGGACGCCCCACCGGATGGCGTACATCCAGGGCGAGAACAAGCCGACCGGCCCGGAGGCCGGGGACGGCTGTCCGTTCTGTGGCATTCCGGCGCTGTCGGACGAGGACGGGCTCGTCGTGGCGCGCGGTGAGAAGGTCTACGCCGTGCTGAATCTGTATCCGTACAACGGCGGGCACCTGATGGTCGTGCCGTACCGGCATGTCGCGGACTACACCGAGCTGGACGGTCCGGAGACGGTGGAGCTGGCCGACTTCACCAAGCGGGCGATGACCGCGCTGCGGGCGGCTTCGGGGGCGCACGGTTTCAACATCGGGATGAACCAGGGCGCGGTGGCGGGGGCCGGGATCGCCGCGCACCTGCATCAGCACCTGGTGCCCCGGTGGGGTGGCGACGCCAACTTCATGCCGGTGGTGGGGCACACGCGGGTGCTGCCGCAGCTGCTGGCGGACACGCGGAAGATGCTGGCGGACGCCTGGCCGGCCGCCGCTGCCTGATCGCCGGGCTCACCGTGTGGGGCACCCCGGAACGTTCCGGGGTGCCCCACACGCGTACGTGCGTGGTTACGCGTCGTACAGGTCGGCCTTGCGGGGAGAGGGGTCCTGGACGAGGCCGCTCAGTATCGAGGAGCGGTTGGTGAAGCGTTCGGTGTCGACGCCGTTCTCGTCCAGGACCTTCACGGCGGCGTTGTGCACGACGCGCAGGACGGGGGCGGCGGCGCGCATCGCGTCGTCGGCCATGAAGCGGTGGCGCCACGGCTTCTCGGCCCAGGCGTGCCGCAGGCCGAACGGCTCGGGCAGGGCGATCTTGCCGCCGAGGTAGTCCAGGAGCGGCGGGTACCAGGTGAAGGGGGCGCGCAGGGCGAGGCGGGTGACTTCGTGGGCGTCGACCAGGGAGAGGGTGATGTCGCGGGTCTCCCAGAACCTGACGGTCTTGTTGACCGTCCTCGTCTTGGCGGCGGGCTTGCTGGTGAAGAGGGAGTGGACGGGGCCGAGCGCGTGTCCGGTGACCTCGATGCGCAGGGTCTCGAAGAGGACGGTGACGGTGATCATCATGGTGATGACGAGCTGGCCGTCCCAGAGGGTGAACTGCACGCCGAGGTAGTGCCGGTCGCCGCCGCCGAACTGCTGGTGGTTGCAGATCCGCTGTATCTCGTGGGGCTTGATCTGGAAGGTGGCGACGTCCTCGCCCTCGCGGCGGGTGACGGAGTCGGCGTTCTCACCGACGGGCGAGACGATCCAGTGCGTGACCGAGGGGGTGGGAAATCCGCCGGTGTTCAGGGGGCCGCGCTCCAGCATCTTGAGCTGGTCGTGGATGACGCGGATCAGGTCCCAGCTGCGGAACTGGTGGAATTCCTTTCCGGGGTCCTTGGCGACGAGGTCCTCGGCGAGCTGCCAACTGCCCCAGCGGGTGCCCATGCCGAGGATGCCCTTGGGGCCGGCGTAGAACACCGAGTTGGACTGCTGTTCGGCGGAGAGCTTCTCCAGGCCCTGGCGCAGAGCCTCGCGGGAGGTCTCGCTGGGGTTCTTCGGGACCGCTTCGGGGATCTTGGCGGTGACACCGCCCCCGGAGAGCAGGCCCTCCCAGCGGGTGCGCAGGTCCTGGGCGGACTTCTCCGCGATCCGTTTGGCGAGGAACCAGCCGATGACCGGGGCGACGACCATGGCGCGGAGGTAGAGCCCGAGGAATCCGGTCAGCGGGAGCTTGATCAGGAGGAAGATCACGCCGATGCCGACGAGGGGCAGCAGGCTGTTGCCGAGGGTGGTGAGGAGCTTGTCCTTGGTCTTGGCGAAGCTGTCGCGCACACGGAAGGCGATGACCCACATCAGCATGCCGGGCAGGAACACGAAGCCGAACAGGGCGGTGACGGCGGTGAGTTTGGTGTCGCGGGCCTTGCGCAGGCGGGACGCGGAGAGGCAGTGCTCAACAACGGTCTGCGGGTCGCTGCCGAAGGACTGGATGAGGGCCTTGCGCGCACCGCCCAGCATGCGTTCCTGGACGGCGCGGGAGAAGGCCTCGCCGAGGTTGGGCTTGAAGTAGTCCGACTTCAGGAACTTGGAACGGCCCGCCTTCACCTCGGACTTGTGCCACTCGCTGTTGGCTTTGAGGATGTCCTCCACCGGGCTGTCGCGATACGCGGCGGAGGCGAGGGCGTTGGTCGCCACCGCCGCGCCTGCCGACCCCTGGAGCGGAATCTGCGCTCCGGGAGAGAAATCGAATCCGTTGCTGGCCACTGTCGCCCCCACTCGCCACCGAGGAACCGCTCCTGCGGCTGTTTCCCAACTGCCGTGCCCGGCACACTTTCTGAGCTGGGGCCCCAGCGTATCGTCCGGATACGTGCGCCGTCCGGCCCTGTGGACAACGTGCGGGGGAGTGGTGCCTCCAGGTCACCCGTCCTGGGCGCGGACGCGGTCGGCGAGCTGTGCGGGCACGGGTTCGTGGCGGGCGTACGAGCGGGCGAACCGGCCGGTTCCATGGGTCGGCGAACGCAGGTCGACCGCGTACCGCCCGATCTCCGGCTCCGGGACGTCGGCGCGTACGAGGGTGCGTCCCGAGCCCAGACTGTTCGGTGCCGGTGACCCGGCCGCGGCGGCCCGAGAGGTCGCTCATGACCGGGCCGACGTAGTCGTCGGGGACGAGGACGCGGACCTCGGCGACGGGTTCCAGGAACTGGCCGTGCGCGTCGGCGGCGGCCTCGCGCAGGGCCAGGGCCCATGATGCGTGCCTTCCGCCGACCGGTGGACGGGCACGGGAGCCGGCGCGGCGGCTACGGCGACGCCCGCGGTGGTTCGAGCTTTGCACTCCATTCCGGTCGCGTCCCTACGTCGCGGGCCGGGGTGCCCGGACGGTGACCGCTGCCGGGCGTGACTACGATGGGCTCGGAGGGTGCTGAAGGCCCTGGCCGGGCTCGCGGCGCCCGGCACGCGCGTCTGCGGCGTTGCCGAAACGCCGCCATGGCTCAGCCATGGCGACGCTCCGGCGCCTCGCAGCCGCACGCACCGGACGCCGCTCCCTGATCCGGCCAGGACCTTCAGCACCCTCCAGCCGGTGGCCGACGGGGCCACGCGGCCCACCGACCCCTCGGGAAGGCCATGCTGAACAAGTACGCGCGTGCCTTTTTCACGCGTGTCCTCACGCCGTTCGCCGCACTGCTCCTCCGCCTCGGCGTGAGCCCCGACGCGGTCACCCTGATCGGCACGGCCGGGGTGATGGCCGGTGCGCTGGTCTTCTTCCCGATGGGGGAGTTCTTCTGGGGCACGATCGTCATCACGATCTTCGTGTTCTCCGACCTCGTCGACGGGAACATGGCGCGCCAGGCCGGTATCTCCAGCCGGTGGGGGGCGTTCCTCGACTCCACGCTCGACCGGGTGGCCGACGGCGCGATCTTCGCCGGCTTCGCCCTCTGGTACGCGGGCAGCGGCGACGACAACATCCTGTGCGCGGTCGCGATCTTCTGCCTGGCGAGCGGTCAGGTGGTCTCGTACACGAAGGCGCGCGGTGAGTCGATCGGGCTGCCGGTCGCGGTCAACGGGCTCGTGGAGCGTGCCGAGCGCCTGGTGATCTCGCTGGTGGCCGCCGGTTTCGCGGGTCTGCACAAGTTCGGTGTGCCGGGCATCCAGATCCTGCTGCCGATCGCACTGTGGGTCGTCGCCGCGGGCAGCCTCGTGACGTTGGTGCAGCGGGTCGTCACCGTGCGCCGCGAGTCCGCCGAGGCCGACGCGGCCGCGCAGTGAGCGGCGCCGGCGGGGATGCGAAGCCCGGACCGGACCCGAAGCCCGGTCCCGGGGAGCGGCTGAGCGACGCGCTGTACGGGCTGGGCTGGGCCGCCGTCAAGACGCTCCCCGAACCGGCCGCCCGCGCCCTGTTCCGTACCCTCGCCGACCAGGTCTGGAAGCGGCGCGGCAAGAGCGTGCTGCGTCTGGAGGCCAACCTGGCGCGGGTCGTGCCGGACGCCGACCCGGCCCGGCTCGCCGCCCTGTCGCGGGCCGGGATGCGCTCGTACATGCGCTACTGGATGGAGTCGTTCCGGCTGCCCACCTGGAGCCCGGAGCGGATCAAGGCGTCCATCGACGTGACGGACGCGCACCGGCTGACGGAAGGGCTCGACGCCGGGAACGGGGTCATTCTCGCCCTGCCCCACCTGGGGAACTGGGACCTGGCGGGGGCGTGGGTCACCACGGACCTGAAGGTGCCGTTCACCACGGTCGCCGAGCGCCTGAAGCCCGAATCGCTGTACGACCGGTTCGTCGCCTACCGCGAGGGGCTGGGCATGGAGGTGCTGCCGCACAACGGCGGGGCCGCGTTCGGGATGCTGGCGCGCCGGCTGCGGGCGGGCGGTCTCGTCTGCCTGGTCGCCGACCGCGATCTGTCGGCGTCGGGCGTCGAGGTGTCGTTCTTCGGCGACACGGCCCGGATGCCGGCGGGCCCCGCGCTGCTGGCCCAGCAGACCGGTGCGCTGCTGCTGCCGGTGACCCTCTCGTACGACGACACGCCGGTGATGAAGGCGCGAGTCCACCCGCCGGTCGAGGTGCCCGGGTCAGGTGACCGGGCGCACAGGACGTCCTCGATGACACAGGCCCTGGCCGACGCGTTCGCCCTGGGTATCGCCGAGCACCCGGAGGACTGGCACATGCTGCAACGGCTCTGGCTCGCCGACCTCGAACCCCGCGGAGACCAGCAGGGCGGAGACCAGCAGTGAAGATCGGCATCGTCTGCCCGTACTCCTGGGACGTACCGGGCGGTGTGCAGTTCCACATCCGCGACCTGGCCGAGCACCTGATCCGGCTCGGCCACCAGGTGTCCGTGCTGGCGCCCGCCGACGACGAGACGCCGCTGCCCCCGTACGTGGTCTCCGCCGGCCGGGCCGTGCCCGTGCCGTACAACGGCTCGGTGGCGCGGCTGAACTTCGGTTTCCTGTCGGCGGCGCGGGTGCGGCGCTGGCTGCACGAGGGCACCTTCGACGTCATCCACATCCACGAGCCGACCTCGCCGTCGCTCGGGCTGCTGACGTGCTGGGCGGCGCAGGGGCCGATCGTCGCCACGTTCCACACGTCCAACCCGCGCTCCCGGGCGATGATCGCCGCGTACCCGATCCTGCAGCCCGCCCTGGAGAAGATCAGCGCGCGCATCGCGGTCAGCGAGTACGCGCGCCGGACCCTGGTCGAGCACCTGGGCGGCGACGCCGTGGTCATCCCGAACGGCGTGGACGTCGGGTTCTTCGCCGGCGCCGAGCCCCGGCCGGAGTGGCAGGGCGGCACGATCGGCTTCATCGGGCGCATCGACGAGCCCCGCAAGGGCCTGCCCGTCCTGATGCGGGCGCTGCCCGCGATCCTGGCCGCCCGCCCGGAGACCCGGCTGCTGGTGGCCGGCCGGGGCGACGAGGAGGAGGCCGTCGCCTCGCTGCCCGAACAGATGCGTGGACGCGTCGAGTTCCTGGGGATGGTCAGCGACGAGGACAAGGCGCGGCTGCTGCGCAGCGTCGACGTGTACGTGGCGCCCAACACCGGGGGCGAGAGCTTCGGCATCATCCTGGTCGAGGCGATGTCGGCGGGCGCGCCGGTCCTCGCCAGCGATCTGGACGCCTTCGCGCAGGTACTGGACCAGGGCGCGGCGGGCGAGCTGTTTACCAACGAGAACGCGGAGGCGCTGGCCGTCGCAGCGGTCCGGCTGCTGGGCGACCCGGAGCGGCGCGCACAGCTGCGCGAACGCGGCAGCGCCCACGTCCGGCGCTTCGACTGGTCGACGGTCGGGGCGGACATCCTCGCGGTGTACGAGACGGTGGCGGACGGCGCCGCGTCGGTCGCGACGGACGAACGCACCGGGCTGCGCGCCCGGTTCGGGCTGGCCCGGGAGTAGTCCGGGAGCGGCCGGGTGGTGAGCGTCCACCGGTAGCCTTGCCGCCCGTGACCGTAACCCTCATCATCTGGGCCGTCGTCGTGCTCGTCGCGATCGGCCTGTACCTCAGCTGGACCGCCGGCCGGCTCGACCGGCTCCACACCCGTATCGACGCGGCCCGGGCCGCGCTCGACGCCCAACTGCTGCGCCGCGCCTCGGTCACCCAGGAGCTCGCCACCTCCGGACTCCTCGACCCGGCCGCGTCCATCGTGCTGTACGAGGCCGCGCACGCCGCCCGTCAGTCGCCCGAGGACCACCGCGAGGTCGCCGAGAGCGAACTGAGCGCGGCCCTGCGCGCGGTGTTCGGCGAGAGCGCGCAGGTGGAGGCGGTGAAGGAGGTCCCGGGCGGTCAGGAGGCGGCGTCCGAACTGGCGGCGGCCGTGCGGCGGGTGCCGATGGCGCGCAGGTTCCACAACGACGCGGTGCGGGCCGCGCGGGCCCTGCGCCGCCACCGCACGGTGCGCTGGTTCCGGCTGGCCGGGCACGCCCCGTTCCCGCTGGCCTTCGAGATGGACGACGAGGCGCCGGTGGCCCTGGCGGACCGCCCCGGCAGCTGAAGCGGCCGGTGGGGGCGGGGCGCGGCCCCGCCCGTGCCCCGGGCCCACGGGGCACGGCCCGCCCGTGCCGGGGTCCGGTGTTCGCGGCGCTGCCCGACGTGGCCCCCGGCGGACGCGGCCCGCCCGTGCGGCCGTCCGGTGCCGGCCAGAACGATCCACCGGCCTCCTATTGGCCCTTGCTGTGGACTGGTGTCGGGGAGTTTGCTCGGCAGTGCGCCATTGAGCACGTTCCGCATCCGTTTCCCGCAGTGAGGTCGATCCGTGTCCACGCTTCCCACCACCCCGCAGTCCGCCGACACCCCCGCCACCGGCACCGCCCGCGTCAAGCGCGGCATGGCCGAGCAGCTCAAGGGCGGCGTGATCATGGACGTCGTCAACGCCGAGCAGGCGAAGATCGCCGAGGACGCGGGCGCCGTGGCCGTCATGGCTCTGGAGCGGGTGCCGGCCGACATCCGCAAGGACGGCGGCGTGGCCCGGATGTCCGACCCGAACATGATCGAGGAGATCATCGAGTCGGTGTCCATCCCGGTGATGGCCAAGTCCCGTATCGGGCACTTCGTCGAGGCGCAGGTCCTCCAGTCCCTCGGCGTCGACTACATCGACGAGTCCGAGGTCCTGACCCCGGCCGACGAGGTCAACCACAGCGACAAGTTCGCCTTCACCACGCCGTTCGTCTGCGGTGCCACCAACCTGGGGGAGGCCCTGCGCCGCATCGCCGAGGGCGCGGCCATGATCCGCTCCAAGGGCGAGGCCGGCACCGGCAACGTCGTGGAGGCCGTCCGCCACCTGCGCCAGATCAAGAACGAGATCGCCCGGCTGCGCGGCTACGACAACAACGAGCTGTATGCCGCCGCCAAGGACCTGCGCGCCCCCTACGAGCTGGTCAAGGAGGTCGCCGAGCTCGGCAAGCTGCCCGTCGTCCTGTTCTCCGCGGGCGGCGTGGCCACCCCGGCGGACGCCGCGCTGATGCGCCAGCTCGGCGCCGAGGGCGTCTTCGTCGGCTCCGGCATCTTCAAGTCCGGCGACCCGGCCAAGCGCGCCGCCGCGATTGTGAAGGCCACCACCTTCTACGACGACCCGAAGATCATCGCGGACGCCTCCCGCAACCTGGGCGAGGCCATGGTCGGCATCAACTGCGACACGCTGCCCGAGGCCGAGCGCTACGCCAACCGCGGCTGGTAGTCACCGATGAGCGACACCCCTGTGATCGGAGTCCTGGCCCTCCAGGGCGATGTACGGGAACACCTGATCGCCCTGGCCTCGGCGGACGCCCTGGCCAGGCCGGTCCGGCGGCCCGAGGAGCTCGCCGAGGTGGACGGCCTGGTCGTCCCCGGCGGCGAGTCCACCACCATCTCCAAGCTGGCCGCCCTGTTCGGCCTGCTGGAGCCGCTGCGCGAGCGGATACGGGCCGGGATGCCGGTCTACGGCACCTGCGCCGGGATGATCCTGCTCGCCGACAAGATCCTCGACCCCCGCTCGGGCCAGGAGACGCTGGGCGGCATCGACATGATCGTGCGCCGTAACGCTTTCGGGCGGCAGAACGAGTCGTTCGAGGCGGCCGTCGAGGTCGCCGGGATCGACGGCGGACCGGTCGAGGGCGTCTTCATCCGGGCCCCGTGGGTCGAGTCGGTGGGCGCCGGCGCCCAGGTGATCGCCGAGCACGGCGGCCACGTCGTGGCGGTACGACAGCAAAACGCCCTCGCCACGTCATTCCACCCGGAACTGACCGGAGACCACCGGATACACGCCTACTTCACCGAGATGGTGCGCGCGGTGGGCTGACTCGATCCCGGTAGGATCTCTCGGGTTCGTACGGAATTTGGTGACGCGAAGGAGAAGGCAGATGTCCGGCCACTCTAAATGGGCTACGACGAAGCACAAGAAGGCCGTGATTGACGCCAAGCGCGGCAAGCTCTTCGCGAAGCTGATCAAGAACATCGAGGTCGCGGCCCGCACCGGCGGTGTGGACCCCGAGGGCAACCCGACCCTCGTGGACGCGATTCAGAAGGCGAAGAAGAGTTCGGTCCCGAACAAGAACATCGACTCCGCGGTCAAGCGCGGTGGCGGTCTCGAAGCGGGCGGCGTCGATTATCAGACGATCATGTACGAGGGTTACGGCCCGAGTGGTGTCGCGGTACTCATCGAGTGCCTCACCGACAACCGCAACCGTGCCGCCTCCGACGTACGTGTCGCCATGACCCGCAACGGCGGCTCGATGGCCGACCCGGGCTCGGTCTCGTACCTGTTCAACCGCAAGGGCGTCGTCATCGTCCCCAAGGGCGAGCTGACCGAGGACGACGTGCTCGGCGCGGTCCTGGAGGCGGGCGCCGAGGAGGTCAACGACCTCGGTGACACCTACGAGGTCGTCAGCGAGGCCACCGACATGGTCGCGGTCCGCACCGCGCTCCAGGAGGCGGGCATCGACTACGACTCGGCCGAGGCCAACTTCCTGCCCACCATGCAGGTCGACCTCGACGAGGAGGGCGCGCGCAAGATCTTCAAGCTGATCGACGCGCTGGAGGACAGCGACGACGTGCAGAACGTCTTCGCCAACTTCGACGTCTCCGACGAGGTCATGGAGAAGGTCGACGCCTGAGCCGCGCCCCGCGCAGCTGCTGTGGACGGGCCGACGGGGACACACCCGTCGGCCCGCCGCATTGTCGGTGCCGCCCGATAGCCTGCTGGAACAGTTGACCGATCGGCAGGGAGGGGCGGACCGTGCGGGTACTCGGCGTGGACCCGGGACTGACCAGGTGCGGGGTCGGAGTCGTCGAAGGCGTCGCGGGCCGGCCCCTGACCATGCTCGGCGTGGGCGTCGTGCGCACCTCGGCCGACGCGGAGCTCGGCCACCGGCTGGTGGCCATCGAACGCGGCATCGAGGAATGGCTCGACACGCACCGCCCCGACTGCGTCGCCGTGGAGCGGGTCTTCGCCCAGCACAACGTGCGCACGGTGATGGGCACCGCCCAGGCCAGCGCGGTCGCGATGCTCTGCGCCTCCCGGCGCGGCATCCCGGTCGCCCTGCACACGCCCAGCGAGGTCAAGGCCGCCGTCTCCGGCAGCGGACGCGCCGACAAGGCGCAGGTGGGCGCCATGGTGACCCGGCTGCTGCGGCTCGACGCCCCGCCGAAACCGGCCGACGCCGCCGACGCGCTGGCGCTCGCCATCTGCCACATCTGGCGCGCCCCCGCGCTCAACCGCCTCCAGCAGGCGCACGCGGCCGCCGCCGCCCGCACCCCGCGCGTCCCGCGCACCGCCGCCGTTCCCGTCCGGAAGGTCCCCCGATGATCGCCTTCGTCAGCGGCCCCGTCGCCGCACTCGCCCCGACCACGGCCGTGATCGAGGTCGGCGGCATCGGCATGGCCGTCCAGTGCGCGCCGGGCACCCTGGCCGGCCTGCGCATCGGCCAGGAGGCCAGGCTCGCCACCTCCCTCGTCGTACGCGAGGACTCGCTGACGCTCTACGGCTTCGCCGACGACGACGAACGGCAGATCTTCGAACTGCTGCAGACCGCCAGCGGGGTCGGCCCCCGGCTCGCCCAGGCGATGCTGGCCACGCACACCCCCGACGCCCTGCGCGTCGCCGTGGCCACCGGCGACGAGAAGGCCCTCACCGCCGTCTCCGGCATCGGCAAGAAGGGCGCGCAGAAGCTCCTGCTCGAACTGAAGGACCGGCTCGGCGAACCGGTCGGCGCCCACGCCGCCGGACAGGGCGTCGGCGCCCCCGTCTCCACCTCCTGGCGCGACCAGCTCCAGGCCGCCCTGATCGGCCTCGGCTACGCCACCCGCGAGGCGGACGAGGCGGTCGCCGCCGTGGCGCCGCAGGCCGAGGAGGCCCTTGCCGCCGGCGGCCGGGCGCCCGTGCCGCAGCTGCTGCGCGCCGCCCTGCAGACCCTCAACCGCGCGCGCTGAGCGGGCCCGGGGCCACCCTTCACGCCCGGCCGGGCACCGCACGGCCGCGCACCGAGACATCCGAGGCGGGACAGACGAGATGAACTGGGACGACACCGGAGCCGACGCGGGCGAGCGGCTGGACGACCGGCTGGTCGACGCCGGCGCGGACGGCGAGGACACCGCGGTCGAGGCGGCGCTGCGCCCCAAGGACCTGGAGGAGTTCGTCGGCCAGGAGAAGGTCCGCGAACAGCTCGACCTGGTCCTCAAGGCCGCCCGCGCCCGCGGCGCCACCGCCGACCACGTACTGCTCTCCGGCGCGCCGGGCCTCGGCAAGACCACCCTCTCCATGATCATCGCGGCGGAGATGAACGCCCCGATCCGCATCACCTCCGGCCCCGCCATCCAGCACGCGGGCGACCTCGCGGCGATCCTGTCCTCGCTCCAGGAGGGCGAGGTCCTTTTCCTGGACGAGATCCACCGCATGTCCCGGCCCGCCGAAGAGATGCTCTACATGGCGATGGAGGACTTCCGGGTCGACGTGATCGTCGGCAAGGGCCCCGGCGCCACCGCCATCCCGCTGGAGCTGCCGCCGTTCACCCTGGTCGGCGCCACCACCCGGGCCGGCCTCCTGCCGCCCCCGCTGCGCGACCGCTTCGGCTTCACCGGGCACATGGAGTTCTACGCCCCCGCCGAACTGGAACGGGTGATTCACCGCTCGGCCCGCCTGCTCGACGTCGAGCTGGACGCCGACGGCGCCGCGGAGATCGCCGGACGCTCCCGCGGCACCCCCCGCATCGCCAACCGGCTGCTGCGCCGCGTCCGGGACTACGCCCAGGTCAAGGCGGACGGCAGGATCGACCGCGAGATCGCCGCCGCGGCCCTCAGGGTGTACGAGGTCGACGCCCGGGGCCTGGACCGGCTGGACCGGGCGGTGCTCGGCGCCCTGCTGAAGCTCTTCGGCGGCGGCCCGGTCGGCCTGTCCACGCTCGCGGTCGCCGTGGGGGAGGAGCGCGAGACGGTCGAGGAGGTCGCCGAACCCTTCCTCGTACGCGAAGGACTGCTGGCCAGGACGCCGCGCGGACGGGTCGCCACACCGGCCGCCTGGACGCACCTGGGACTCGTTCCGCCGCAGCACGGCGGAAAGGGACAACAGGGCCTGTTCGGGGCGTGATGCGTCACAGGTTGACCCGAAGCGGAACCACGGTGCCATGCTGGGCGTTGTTCCATCGATGCGGACTCGCTTAGACTCCGCCGATGCCGCCCTTAAAGGTCGGTGTACCCACCCCCGTATACCAGGCCGCTTCCCATGCGGTCGTGCGAAGGAAAATCGTCCCGTGAATCCCGTGACTCTCCTCCCCTTCATCGTGCTCATCGGGGCCATGTTCCTGATGACGCGGTCCGCCAAGAAGAAGCAGGCGGCGGCTGCGAACATGCGCAATGAAATGCAGCCCGGCACCGGCGTCCGGACGATCGGGGGCATGTACGCCACCGTCAAGGAGCTTCACGACGACACGGTCCTCCTCGAAGTCGCCCCCGGCGTCCACGCCGTTTACGCCAAGAACGCCATCGGTGCCGTCCTCGACGACGCGGAGTACAACCGCATCGTCCACGGCGACGAGCCGGAGCTCGACGTCGACGGCGCCATCGTGCCCGACGACGCCTCCTCGCTGACCGAGCTGGACGACGCCGACGAAGCCGACGAGGCGAAGACCGACCTGGTCAAGAAGACCGGCTCGGACGAGGACGACGAGCCGGCCGAGGCCAAGGACGACAAGAAGTCCGAGGGCAGGGCCGACGGCGAGACCGACGCGAAGTAGCACACGACCCGGGGGTGCCGTGAGTCCGCAGGCATCCGGCCATCCCCGGTCCGTGCGCTCCTTCACGGGGGCGGGTCCCCACTAAACTTCGTGGCCGCTTGGGCGCATACCCGGCGCGGGGCGGTTGGACTAGGGAGAAACGACAAGGTGGCAGCACCGAAGAAGGGCCGGGGAGCGACCGGCGGTCAGGGGAGGCCGGGGCGTTCCCTGGCTCTGATCCTGATCGCCATGGTCGCCCTCACCGGCGGGATGTTCCTGGCCCACCAACCGACGCCGCGACTCGGCATCGACCTGGCGGGCGGCACGTCCATCACGCTGGAGGCGAAGGCCGAGCCGGGCCAGGAAAAGGCGATCAACAAGACCAACATGGACACCGCGGTCGAGATCATGGAACGCCGCGTCAACGGTCTTGGTGTCTCCGAGGCCGAGGTCCAGACCCAGGGCGCTCGCAACATCATCGTCAACATCCCCAAGGGCACGAACTCCGCCCAGGCCCGCGAGCAGGTCGGTACGACCGCCAAGCTCTACTTCCGGCCGGTGCTGACCGTCGCCCAGGGCACGCCCACTCCCGAGCCCAGCGCCTCGCCCTCCGGCAAGGCCAGCTCCTCCCCGTCGCCCAGCGCCTCGGCCTCCGAGAAGGCGACGGGCGACAAGGACGCCGGCTCCTCCTCGACGCCGAGCGCGAGCGCCACCACGCAGGGCCGCGCTGTCACCGGTGCCCTGAAGGCCGACTCCTCGCCGTCGCCGAAGACCAGCTCCTCCCCGGAGGCCAGCGAATCCGCCTCCGCCGAGGACGAGGCCGCCGCCGCGAAGCTGCAGAAGCAGTTCGAGGAGCTCGACTGCTCCAGCAAGGCCTCCCGCTCCAAGGCCGCCCAGGGCGGCAAGTCCACCGACACGGTCGTGGCGTGCAGCTCCGAGGGCGACGCGAAGTACGTGCTCGGCCCGGCCGAGGTGTCCGGCACCGAGGTCAACAGCGCCAAGGCCAACTTCGACCAGCAGCGCGGCATGTGGATCGTCCAGATGGAGTTCTCCGGCAAGGGCTCCAAGCAGTTCCAGACGATCACCAAGAAGCTCTCCGCGCAGCAGTCCCCGCAGAACCAGTTCGCCATCGCGCTGGACGGCGAGGTCGTCTCCGCCCCCCAGGTCAACGAGACGCTGAGCGGCAGCGCCGAGATCTCCGGCAGCTTCACCCAGCAGTCCGCCGAGGACCTGGCCAACGTGCTCTCCTACGGCGCGCTGCCGCTCTCCTTCAAGGAGCAGAGCGTCACCACCGTCACCGCCGCGCTCGGCGGTGAGCAGCTGAAGGCCGGCCTCATCGCCGGCGCCATCGGCCTGGCCCTCGTGGTCATCTACCTGGTGGCGTACTACCGCGGGCTGGCGTTCATCGCCCTGCTCAGCCTCGTGGTCTCCGGCATCCTGAGCTACACGATCATGGCGCTGCTCGGCCCGGCCATCGGCTTCGCGCTGAACCTGCCGGCCGTATGCGGTGCCATCGTGGCCATCGGTATCACCGCGGACTCCTTCATCGTGTACTTCGAACGCGTACGGGACGAGATCCGCGAGGGCCGCACGCTGCGTCCCGCCGTCGAGCGGGGCTGGCCGCGGGCCCGGCGCACCATCCTGGTCTCCGACTTCGTGTCGTTCCTGGCCGCGGCCGTGCTCTTCGTGGTCACCGTCGGCAAGGTCCAGGGCTTCGCGTTCACGCTGGGTCTCACGACCCTGCTCGACGTCGTCGTGGTGTTCCTCTTCACCAAGCCGCTCCTGACGATCATGGCCGGCAAGAAGTTCTTCGCCAGCGGTCACCCCTGGTCCGGACTGGACCCGAAGCGGCTCGGCGCCAAGCCGCCGCTGCGCCGCTCCCGCCGTGTCAACGCCCCCACCGACCCGAAGGAGGCGTGAGATGTCGCGACTCGGCAATTTCGGCGCCCGTCTCTACCGCGGCGAGATCGGCTACGACTTCATGGGCAAGCGCCGGATCTGGTACGGCGTCTCCGTCCTGATCACCATCACGGCCATCGTCGCCCTGGCGGTCAGCGGCCTGAACATGGGCATCGAGTTCAAGGGCGGTGCCGTCTTCACCACCCCGAAGACGAGCGTGTCCGTCTCCGAGGCCGAGGACCTGGCGACGGAGGCCTCCGGCCACCAGGCCATCGTCCAGAAGCTCGGCAACGGCGGTCTGCGCGTCCAGATCACCGAGGTCGACACCGCCAAGTCCGACGAGATCCAGGACAAGCTCGCCGCCGACCTCGACGTCCCGCGCGAGAAGATCGCGGCGGACCTGGTCGGCCCCAGCTGGGGCGAGCAGATCGCCAACAAGGCCTGGACCGGTCTCGGCATCTTCATGGTCCTGGTGGTCATCTATCTGGCCATCGCCTTCGAGTGGCGGATGGCCATCGCCGCCCTCGTCGCGCTGATCCACGACATCACCATCACGGTCGGCGTCTACGCACTGGTCGGCTTCGAGGTCACCCCGGGCACCGTGATCGGTCTGCTGACCATCCTCGGTTACTCCCTCTACGACACGGTCGTCGTCTTCGACAGCCTCAAGGAGGGCACGAAGGGGATCACCAAGCAGACCCGGTGGACCTACAGCGACGTCGCCAACCGCTCCATCAACGGCACGCTGATCCGCTCGATCAACACCACCGTCGTGGCCCTGCTCCCGGTCGCCGGTCTGCTGTTCATCGGCGGCGGCGTCCTCGGTGCCGGCATGCTGAACGACATCTCGCTCGCCCTCTTCGTCGGCCTCGCGGCCGGTGCCTACTCCTCGATCTTCATCGCCACCCCGCTGGTCGCCGACCTCAAGGAACACGACCCGCAGATCAAGGCCCTGAAGAAGCGGGTCCTCGCCAAGCGCGCGGCGGCCGCCGCCAAGGGCGAGGCCACCGAGGCCGAGCAGGCCGAGCAGGGTGACCAGGGTGAGGAATCCGAGGACGCGGCACCCGCCGGCGTGGTCGTCGGACAGCGCCAGCAGCCCCCCAGGGGCCACGGCCGGACCGGCGGGAAGCGCCGATGACCAGCACCGCCGAGAGCACGCGGGAGCTCCTGCTCAGCCGCATCCGCGACGTGGCGGACTACCCGAAGCCGGGAGTGATGTTCAAGGACATCACCCCGCTGCTCGCGGACCCGGTGGCGTTCACGGCCCTCACCGACACCCTCGCGGAGCTGTGCCTGCGGCACGGCGCCACGAAGATCGTCGGCCTGGAGGCCCGCGGCTTCATCCTGGCCGCGCCCGTCGCGGTCCGGGCCGGCCTCGGCTTCGTACCCGTCCGCAAGGCCGGGAAGCTGCCGGGAGCCACGCTCAGCCAGGCGTACGAGCTGGAGTACGGCACCGCGGAGATCGAGATCCACGCGGAGGACCTGTCGGCCGACGACCGGATCATGGTCATCGACGACGTCCTGGCCACCGGCGGCACCGCCGGCGCCTCCCTGGAGCTCATCCGCAGGGCCGGCGCCCAGGTCGCCGGGGTCGCCGTCCTCATGGAGCTGGGCTTCCTGGCCGGCCGGGCCCGGCTGGCCGAGAGCCTGCGAGGGGCCCCGCTGGAGGCCCTGATCACCGTCTGAGAAGCATCGGCACCACCATCGGTGGGCACCCGGGAACAACCGGGTGCCCACCGGCGTTGTGAGGGCTCTCAGGTCCCCGGGGGAGGACTGGCCGTCGGGTCGTTACGATGGCCCTTCCGGGTGTCCGGATTCGCACGAGGAGCGCTCTTGCCAGACGAGGCCCAGCCAGTCGCCGCCCCGCAGCCCGAAAAGCCCGCGGCGGCCCCAGCCACGCCCGCGAAGCAGCAGCCCGCGGAGAAGCCGAAGCCTCCGGCCCCCGAGCCCGGCACGGGCCCGGCACCCGCCGAGGCGAACGGCCCCGCGCCCGCGTCCCCCACCCAGCCGGCCGCACCCGCCGCTCCCGCCCCGACCGCCCCGAAGCCACCGTCCAAGCCCTCGACCGGAGCCCTCGTGCCGGCCGGCGGCTCGGCGTCCCGCTCCGGCGGCTCGTCCAACCGCGTCCGGGCCCGCCTCGCCCGCCTCGGCGTCCAGCGCTCCAGCCCGTACAACCCGGTGCTCGAACCGCTGCTGCGCATCGTCCGCGGCAACGACGCCAAGACCGAGACGTCCACGCTGCGCCAGATCGAGCGGGCCTACCAGGTCGCCGAGCGCTGGCACCGCGGCCAGAAGCGCAAGAGCGGCGACCCGTACATCACGCACCCGCTCGCCGTGACGACGATCCTCGCCGAGCTGGGCATGGACCCGGCCACGCTGATGGCGGGGCTGTTGCACGACACGGTCGAGGACACCGAATACGGCCTGGACACCCTGCGCCGCGACTTCGGCGACCAGGTCGCCCTGCTCGTCGACGGCGTCACCAAGCTCGACAAGGTCAAGTTCGGCGAGGCCGCGCAGGCCGAGACCGTGCGCAAGATGGTCGTCGCGATGGCCAAGGACCCGCGCGTCCTGGTCATCAAGCTCGCCGACCGGCTGCACAACATGCGCACCATGCGCTACCTCAAGCGGGAGAAGCAGGAGAAGAAGGCCCGCGAGACGCTGGAGATCTACGCCCCGCTCGCCCACCGCCTGGGCATGAACACCATCAAGTGGGAGCTGGAGGACCTCGCCTTCGCGATCCTCTACCCCAAGATGTACGACGAGATCGTCCGCCTCGTCGCCGAGCGGGCGCCCAAGCGCGACGAATACCTCGCCATAGTGACCGACGAGGTCCAGTCCGACCTGCGCGCCGCCCGGATCAAGGCCACCGTCACCGGTCGGCCGAAGCACTACTACAGCGTCTACCAGAAGATGATCGTGCGGGGCCGGGACTTCGCCGAGATCTACGACCTGGTGGGCATCCGGGTGCTCGTCGACACCGTCCGCGACTGCTACGCGGCGCTCGGCACCGTCCACGCGCGATGGAATCCGGTCCCCGGCCGGTTCAAGGACTACATCGCGATGCCCAAGTTCAACATGTACCAGTCACTGCACACCACGGTGATCGGCCCCAGCGGCAAGCCCGTCGAGCTGCAGATCCGTACGTTCGACATGCACCGCCGCGCCGAGTACGGCATCGCCGCGCACTGGAAGTACAAGCAGGAGGCCGTCGCCGGCGCCTCCAAGGTGCGTACCGACGTTCCCAAGAACACCGGCCGCGGCCAGGACACCGTCAACGACATGGCGTGGCTGCGCCAGCTCCTGGACTGGCAGAAGGAGACCGAGGACCCGAGCGAGTTCCTGGAGTCGCTGCGTTTCGACCTCTCGCGCAACGAGGTCTTCGTCTTCACGCCCAAGGGCGACGTCATAGCGCTTCCGGCCGGGGCCACCCCGGTCGACTTCGCGTACGCCGTCCACACGGAGGTCGGCCACCGGACCATAGGGGCACGGGTCAACGGCCGGCTCGTACCGCTGGAGTCGACGCTCGACAACGGCGACCTGGTGGAGGTCTTCACCTCCAAGGCGGCCGGAGCCGGGCCCTCCCGCGACTGGCTGGGCTTCGTCAAGTCGCCCCGGGCCCGCAACAAGATCCGCGCCTGGTTCTCCAAGGAGCGCCGCGACGAGGCGATCGAGCAGGGCAAGGACGCCATCGCGCGCGCCATGCGCAAGCAGAACCTGCCGATCCAGCGCATCCTGACCGGCGACTCGCTGGTCACCCTCGCCCACGAGATGCGCTACCCCGACATCTCGTCCCTGTACGCCGCGATCGGCGAGGGCCATGTCGCCGCCGCGGGCGTCGTGCAGAAGCTGGTCCAGGCGCTCGGCGGCGAGGACGCGGCCAACGAGGACCTGGAGGAGAGCACCCCGCCCTCCCGCAGCCGCAACAAGCGCCGCTCCAACGCCGACCCCGGGGTCGTCGTCAAGGGCGTCGACGACGTCTGGGTCAAGCTCGCCCGCTGTTGTACGCCCGTGCCCGGAGACCCCATCATCGGCTTCGTCACCCGCGGCAGCGGGGTCTCCGTGCACCGGGCCGACTGCGTCAACGTCGACTCGCTCTCCCAGCAGCCGGAACGCATCCTGGAGGTCGAGTGGGCGCCCACCCAGTCCTCGGTCTTCCTGGTCGCCATCCAGGTCGAGGCCCTGGACCGCTCCCGGCTCCTGTCGGACGTCACCCGCGTCCTGTCCGACCAGCACGTCAACATCCTGTCCGCCGCCGTGCAGACGTCCCGCGACCGGGTGGCCACCTCGCGCTTCACCTTCGAGATGGGCGACCCCAAGCACCTCGGTCACGTCCTGAAGGCGGTACGGGGCGTGGAGGGCGTCTACGACGTCTACCGAGTGACCTCGGCCCGCCGGCCGTAGGGCGGGACCGGGGGCCTACGCGTCGACCTCGTACTGGCCGTGCTCCAGGAAGTACCGCATTTCCTCGGGCGTGCCCTGGATGGCCTCGATGACGGCGGCGCGCATCGCGTCGCTGATGTGCGGGTCGCCGAGCATGCGGAAGAGGGCGACGCTGTCGTCCTCGGCCTGGGCGATGCGGTAGCCGGTCTCCAGCCACTGGCGGATCTCGGGCGCGGTTCCGTTGTCGAGGAGTGCGTTGATCTCGGCGGTGACCCGCTTGCCGGAGGCCGGGTTGCCGAGGATGCGGATGAGGGCGACCTGGTCGTCCTCGGCCTGCGCCAGCGGGTAGCCGGTCTCCAGCCACTCGCGCATCTGAGCCGGATCGTTGCTGTCGAGGAGTGCGTCGACCTCCTTGATGATCCGCTTCCCGGAGTCCGGGTCGGCGAGAAGGCGGGCGAGCGCGACGCGGACGTCGTCGTCGGACATCTCGTCCACCGGGATGTCGGAGCCGTAGCCCGCCTGCGTCGCGGCGGCGGCCGTGGACGGGGACGCCGTCCCGGCGGCGAAGGCCGGGCCGGACAGGAGAAGGGCCGGGGCGAGTGCGGTGGCTGCTGCGGTCAGGGCGACGCGGGTCAGTCTCATCGGTGAACCTGCCTCAGGTACGTAAGTGAACTCGGCGAAACCGGCGAGTGCGCGAAGCGTGCCGGTGCGAAGATCGTCCCTTGCGGGACCGCCCCAATGCACTTCCGGATTCCGGCAGTTGTCACACTCTCCTCGTTGCCGCCCGCGCCGCCTCCCCGCACGCGAAAGGGGCCTTCCCGCGCGAACGCGGGAAGGCCCCTCGGGCGTACGCCCCGGCGTCAGCCGCCGAACTCCTCCAGGCCCTTGAGCGCCTGGTCCAGCAGCGCCTGCCGGCCCTCCAGCTCGCGGGCCAGCTTGTCCGCGCGGGCGTTGTTGCCCGAGGCGCGGGCCGTGTCGATCTGACCGCACAGCTTGTCCACGGCCGCCTGGAGCTGACCGGTCAGACCCGCGGCGCGGGCACGCGCCTCCGGGTTCGTCCGGCGCCACTCGGTCTCCTCGGCCTCCTGGAGCGCCCGCTCCACCGCCTGCATCCGCCCCTCGACCTTCGGGCGGGCGTCACGCGGAACGTGGCCGACGGCCTCCCAGCGCTCGTTAAGGGCCCGGAACGCGGCCCTGGCCGCCTTCAGGTCCTTCACCGGCACCAGCTTCTCGGCCTCGTCGGCAAGCTCCTCCTTCAGCTTGAGGTTCTCGCCCTGCTCCGCGTCACGCTCCGCGAAGACCTCGCCCCGGGCGGCGAAGAAGACGTCCTGGGCGCCGCGGAAACGGTTCCACAGATCGTCCTCGGCCTCGCGCTGGGCACGGCCCGCCGCCTTCCACTGCGTCATCAGGTCGCGGTAGCGGGCGGCCGTGGGCCCCCAGTCCGTGGACCCGGACAGCGACTCGGCCTCGACGACCAGCTTCTCCTTGACCTTGCGGGCCTCCTCGCGCTGGGCGTCCAGCGAGGCGAAGTGGGCCTTGCGGCGCTTGGAGAACGCCGAGCGGGCGTGCGAGAAGCGGTGCCACAGCTCGTCGTCGGACTTGCGGTCGAGCCGCGGCAGACCCTTCCACGTGTCCACGAGGGCGCGCAGCCGCTCGCCCGCGGAGCGCCACTGCTCGCTCTGCGCCAGCTCCTCGGCCTCGACGACCAGGGCCTCCTTGGCGTGCTTCGCCTCGTCGGCCTGCTTCGCCTTCTGTGCCTTGCGCTCCTCACGCCGCGACTCGACCGTCGCGACCAGCGCGTCCAGCCGCTTGCGCAGCGCGTCCAGGTCGCCGACGGCGTGGTGCTCGTCGACCTGGCCGCGCAGATGCTCGATGGCGGTCGTCGCGTCCTTCGCGGACAGATCGGTGGTCCTCACCCGCCGTTCGAGGAGGCCGATCTCGACCACGATGCCCTCGTACTTGCGCTCGAAGTAGGCCAGGGCCTCCTCCGGTGAACCGGCCTGCCACGATCCGACGACCTGCTCGCCGTCGGCTGTACGCACGTACACGGTGCCCGTCTCATCGACTCGGCCCCACGGGTCGCTGCTCACAGCGCCTCCTCCACCTGATGCCCGCGAGGGGATCACCCCCCTGGCATCGTCCACAGTTTCCTGGGGCGGGCAGCGCCCGCCCTGCACGACGCCAATCTAGGCGACGGGCCGCCCGGCTGTCCGCACTCAGCGCGGCCGAAATTATTCGGCCGCACCGCGTGCCCGCCCCGGGAATCAGCCCTGGCCCGCCGGGCTCACACCTTGTCGACGGTCAGCTTCGAGATCTTCACGGCCTTCTTCGGCGCACCGTCGGCGGCGCCGCCGTCCACCCCGGCCTTACCGATCGCCTCGACGGTCTTCAGCGACTTCTCGTCCATCGTGCCGAACGGCGTGTAGCCGGGCGGCAGCTTGCTGTCCTTGTAGACGAGGAAGAACTGGCTGCCGCCGGTGTGCTCCTGGCCGGTGTTGGCCATCGCCACCGTGCCCGCCGGGTACGTCACCATGCCGTTCGAGTCCGCCTTGCCCAGCGAGGCCAGGTTCTCGTCGGGGATCGTGTAGTCGGGGCCGCCGGTGCCGTCGCCCTTGGGATCGCCGCACTGCAGGACGTAGATGCCGTCCGTGGTCAGCCGGTGGCACTTCGTACCGTCGAAGAACTTCTCGTCGGCCAGCGACTTGAAGGAGTTCGTCGTGTGCGGGGTCTTCGACGCGTCCATCGTGAACGCGATGTCGCCCTGGCTCGTGCTGAGCGACATCGTGTACTCGGCCTTCTTGTCGATCTTCATCGCCGGCTCGGGCTTCTCGCTCTTCGTCGGCGTGGGCGAGGCCTCGGCGGACGGGCTCTGGCTCGCCGCCGCGTCCGTCTTGTCCTTGTCCCCGTCACCGCTGGTGGCGAAGTACGTGGCGCCGCCGACGATGGCCACCACGGCCACCGCGGAGGTGATGATGACCGTCAGTCGCCGCGTCCGGCGTCGGGCCTCCTCCCGCCGCTGCTGCTGCCGCTCGTACTTCTCCCTGGCGAGCTGCCGCCGCCGCTGATCGCTGCTGACCACCGGGTGATCTCCTTGTACGTCGTGTGATCGGGCCTGGGTTGCCCCGTACGGTATATGGGTTAGCTGTGGAATGAGGAGCGCCGGTAGGCTCTGAACTGCTGCGACCTCGCAGCCGCCTTCCCCGTAGGACGACCATTAAGGACGATCGTGCTGATTGCCGGGTTCCCCGCCGGGGCCTGGGGGACCAACTGCTACCTGGTCGCCCCCGCCGCAGGTGAGGAGTGCGTGATCATCGACCCGGGCCATCAGGCCGCCCCCGGTGTCGAGGAAGCGCTGAAGAAGCATCGGCTCAAGCCCGTCGCCGTCGTCCTCACCCACGGCCACATCGACCACGTCGCCTCGGTCGTCCCGGTGTGCGGCGCGCACGACGTCCCCGCCTGGATTCACCCCGAGGACCGCTACATGATGAGCGACCCGGAGAAGGCTCTCGGCCGCTCCATCGGGATGCCGCTCATGGGCGAGCTGACGGTGGGGGAGCCGGACGACGTCCAGGAGCTGAGCGACGGCGCCCGGCTGCTGCTCGCGGGCATGGAGTTCGGCGTCTCGCACGCGCCCGGCCATACCAAGGGGTCGGTGACGTTCAGGATGCCCGAGACCCCGGAGGTACCCCAGGTCCTCTTCTCGGGCGACCTGCTCTTCGCCGGCTCCGTCGGACGCACCGACCTGCCCGGCGGCGACCACGCCGAGCTCCTCGAGTCGCTGGCCCGTGTGTGCCTGCCGCTCGACGACTCGACCGTGGTGCTGTCCGGCCACGGCCCCCAGACGACCATCGGCCGCGAGCGCGCCACCAACCCGTATCTGACCGGTACGGACGCGCCCCGACGAGGAATGTGACGAGAGCGAAATCGTGAGCACCTTCAAGGCCCCCAAGGGCACGTACGACCTGACCCCGCCGGACTCCGCGAAGTACCTCGCGGTGCGCGAGGCCATCGCCGCCCCGCTGAAGAACTCCGGCTACGGCTACATCGAGACCCCCGGCTTCGAGGACGTGGCCCTCTTCTCGCGCGGCGTCGGTGAGTCCACCGACATCGTGACCAAGGAGATGTACACCCTCACCACCAAGGGCGGCTCCGAGCTGGCCCTGCGCCCCGAGGGCACCGCCTCCGTGCTGCGCGCCGCCCTGGAGGCCAACCTCCACAAGCTCGGCAACCTGCCGGTCAAGCTCTGGTACTCCGGCTCGTACTACCGCTACGAGCGCCCGCAGAAGGGCCGCTACCGGCACTTCTCGCAGGTCGGCGCCGAGGCCATCGGGGCCGAGGACCCGGTGCTGGACGCCGAACTGATCATCCTCGCCGACCAGGCGTACCGCGCGCTGGGCCTGCGCGAGTTCCGCATCCTGCTGAACTCACTGGGCGACAAGGAGTGCCGCCCCGTCTACCGCGACGCGCTCCAGGGCTTCCTGCGCGAGCTGGACCTGGACGAGGAGACCCGCCGCCGCATCGAGATCAACCCGCTGCGCGTCCTCGACGACAAGCGCCCCGAGGTCCGGACGCAGCTGGCCGGCGCCCCGGTGCTGCGCGACTACCTGTGCGACGCCTGCAAGGCGTACCACGAGGAGGTCCGCGACCTGCTCAACGAGGCGGGTGTGGTCTACGAGGACGACGAGAAGCTCGTCCGCGGCCTCGACTACTACACGCGCACCACCTTCGAGTTCGTCCACGACGGCCTCGGCTCGCAGTCCGCGGTGGGCGGCGGCGGCCGCTACGACGGCCTCTCCGAGATGATCGGCGGCCCGGCGCTCCCGTCGGTCGGCTGGGCGCTCGGCGTGGACCGCACCGTCCTCGCCCTGGAGGCCGAGGGCATCGACCTCGAACTGCCCTCCACCACCAGCGTCTTCGCCGTCCCGCTGGGCGATGAGGCGCGCCGGGTCCTGTTCGGCGTCGTCACGCGGCTGCGCCGCGAAGGGGTGGCGGCGGACTTCGCGTTCGGCGGCCGGGGGCTGAAGGGCGCGATGAAGAGTGCCAACCGCTCGGGTGCCCGGTTCACGATCGTGGCCGGCGAGCGCGACCTGGCCGAGGGCCACGTCCAGCTCAAGGACATGGAGTCCGGCGAGCAGACGCCCGTACCCGTGTCCGACGTCGTCGAGGCGGTCCGCGCGCGGCTCGCGTGAGGCGTACCCGGAGGTGGTGGGCACCCGGCCCGCCGCCTCCGGGACCTTGCGTCAACGCGGTGGGCGCGGATTCATCCCGAACGGTGATTCCGCGCGGAGGGGCCGGTCGTGCCCCCGGGGGTGGCCGAGAGGGCGCAACGCCCCTCGTCGCGGCTGCTGGGCCGGTTTCCGCCCTCTCACCGGCACCCGTCGATGCGCGCGTCTTTATGTGCATCGAACGGAAGAGCGGCCGGGCCGTACGGCACAATGACCGTGCCCCAGCAGGCTACTCAGTGACGGAAACGGCGATATGACGACTGCAGCGGTTGACCATCCCTCCTGTGACCAGGACGAGAGCGACGGGAAGCGGACGATCGGCGGCAGCCGCGCGCTGGCCCTACTGCTGATGATCACGGGCGCCGCCGGCACCCTCGCCGCATGGGTCATCACGCTGGACAAGCTCAAGATGATGGAGGACCCCTCCTTCATCCCGGGCTGCAGTCTCAACCCGGTCGTGGCCTGCGGCAACATCATGAAGAGCGAGCAGGCCTCCGCCTTCGGCTTCCCCAACCCCTGGCTCGGGATGGTCACTTACCCCGTGATCATCGGGATCGGCCTGGCCCTGCTCGCGGGCGCCCGCTTCCGCAACTGGTACTGGCTCGGCATGAACGCGGGCACGCTGTTCGGCGTCGGCTTCTGCACCTGGCTCCAGTACCAGTCGCTGTACAACATCAACTCGCTGTGCCTGTGGTGCTGCCTGGCCTGGGTCGCCACCATCTTCATGTTCTGCTACATCACCACCCACAACATCCGGCACGGGATCATCCCCGCGCCGGCCTGGCTGCGCAACGGGCTCACCGAGTTCCACTGGGTGCCCCCGGTGCTGTGGATCGGCATCATCGGCATGCTGATCCTGACCCGCTGGTGGGACTTCTGGACCAGCTGACCGGCCCTTCCCGCACTGACGATCCGGCCGGGCCGGTGGTCCGGCCCGGCCGGATTGTCAGTGCGGTGACATAGGCTTCGAGACGTGGAGCCCGACCTCTTTACCGCAGCTGCCGAAGACCGCCAGGAGAAGGACCCGTCCAGCAGCCCCCTCGCTGTCCGGATGCGTCCGCGTACGCTCGACGAGGTCGTGGGCCAGCAGCACCTGCTCAAGCCGGGCTCGCCCCTGCGCCGCCTCGTCGGTGAGGGGAGCGGAGGACCGGCCGGCCCCTCCTCGGTGATCCTCTGGGGTCCGCCCGGCATCGGCAAGACGACCCTCGCCTACGTGGTCAGCAAGGCCACGAACAAGCGATTCGTCGAGCTGTCCGCGATCACCGCGGGCGTCAAGGAGGTGCGCGCCGTCATCGACGGCGCCCGCCGCGCCACCGGGGGCTACGGCAAGGAGACCGTCCTCTTTCTGGACGAGATCCACCGCTTCTCCAAGGCCCAGCAGGACTCGCTCCTGCCCGCCGTCGAGAACCGCTGGGTCACCCTGATCGCCGCGACCACCGAGAACCCCTACTTCTCGGTCATCTCCCCGCTCCTCTCGCGGTCGCTGCTGCTGACGCTGGAGTCCCTGACCGACGACGACCTGCGCGGGCTGCTGCGCCGCGCGCTGACCGACGAGCGCGGGCTCGGCGGGGCGGTGACGCTGCCCGAGGACGCCGAGGAGCACCTGCTGCGCATCGCGGGGGGCGACGCGCGCCGGGCGCTGACGGCGCTGGAGGCCGCGGCCGGGGCCGCGCTGTCCAAGCAGGAGGCGGAGATCACCCTCCTCACCCTGGAGGAGACCGTCGACCGGGCGGCCGTGACGTACGACCGGGACGGCGACCAGCACTACGACGTGGCGAGCGCCCTGATCAAGTCGATCCGCGGCTCGGACGTCGACGCGGCGCTGCACTACCTGGCCCGCATGATCGAGGCGGGGGAGGACCCGCGGTTCATCGCCCGGCGCCTGATGATCTCGGCCAGCGAGGACATCGGCCTCGCCGACCCGACGGCGCTGCCCACCGCGGTGGCGGCGGCCCAGGCGGTGGCACTGATCGGCTTCCCGGAGGCGGCGCTCACCCTCAGCCACGCCACCATCGCCCTCGCGCTCGCCCCGAAGTCCAACGCGGCCACGCTGGCGATCTCCGCCGCCCGTGAGGACGTGCGCAAGGGGCTGGCCGGCCAGGTCCCGGCCCATCTGCGCGACGGCCATTACAAGGGCGCGGCCAAGCTGGGCCACGCCCAGGGCTACGTCTACCCGCACGACGTGCCCGGCGGCATCGCCGCCCAGCAGTACGCCCCGGACGCCGTGCGCGACAAGCACTACTACCGCCCCACCCGCTACGGCGCCGAGGCGCGCTACGCGGACGTGGTGGACCGGGTCAGGGAACGGCTCGGCCGCACGGCCGCCGAGGACGGTCCGGACCGGGCCTGATCCGGGCGGCCGCCCCCGGTCGCGGCGCCGGCCTGTCCGTACCCCGGCCGTCCTTCAGTGCGCGGCCGCCTCGAACAGCGTGTGCATGGCGTGGCTCAGCTCCACCACGTCGCGCACCGGCTCGGGGAACTCGAAGCGCGCGTCGAAGCAGCCGCCGTCCCGCTCGCAGAAGCGCACCCGCAGCCCGAGCCGGTCCAGCGCCAGGGGCACCACGGCCGGCCGGTGTGCGGCGCAGGTGCAGGCCGCCCGCTCGCCGAGCAGCCCGCACAGCGTCGCCAGCTGGTCGCCGTGCTCCGAGTACAGGTGCTGGAGCAGGTCCGCCTCGTGGGCGGCGAGGGGATCGGGGGCCGCGTCGCGGAAGTCCTCCGCGTCGACGCACTCCTCCCCCCAAAGGTCGTCGATGTGGGCCTCGCCCGTCTCCAGCCGCAGCAGCATCCGGCCGGGGCCCGCCATGCCGGGCACGGAGGTCAGCCAGCCGCCGACCCGGGCCCGGCCGCGGATACGGTGGGGTACGGAGACGGGGGCGACGTCCGTGATCTCCAGCACGGCCGACAGCTCGTCGTCCTGGGCGTGCGTCGCGGCCCGTACGGCCGGGGAATCGGCGGGGAACTCCAGGAACAGGTCCCCGTCGGGGCCCACACTGCGGGATAGCGGCATGAGCTGGTCCGAGCCCGCCCGTTCGAGCCCGGGAACGAGCAGTACCGCCGAGCAGGTACTCTGTACGAGAGTTCGTGTGCGCTCGGCTGCTGACGGCATCCGTGTGTTTTCAAGCCCGCTGGGACGCGGCTGACCACGATCTGATCGGTCCTCCGTCGTTTCGACGCCTTCAGGTGCGTCGATGCTGTCTGTGCTGTCCGTGACGTGTGTGGTGTTCCCAGGGCGAGACATGCGATCTCCTTGAGTAAGGTGAGCCTAACCTAACCTACAACGGAGGTCTGGAGAACGTGCCTAATCAGTCGCGTCCCAAGGTCAAGAAGAGCCGTGCGCTCGGCATCGCGCTGACGCCGAAGGCGGTCAAGTACTTCGAGGCCCGCCCCTACCCGCCGGGCGAGCACGGTCGCGGCCGCAAGCAGAACTCGGACTACAAGGTCCGTCTGCTGGAGAAGCAGCGTCTGCGTGCGCAGTACGACATCAGCGAGCGCCAGATGGCGCGTGCCTACGACCGCGCCAAGAAGGCCGAGGGCAAGACGGGCGAGGCCCTCGTCGTCGAGCTCGAGCGCCGCCTCGACGCGCTGGTCCTGCGCTCCGGTATCGCCAAGACGATCTACCAGGCGCGCCAGATGGTCGTCCACGGCCACATCGAGGTCAACGGCGGCAAGGTCGACAAGCCGTCGTTCCGCGTCCGCCCGGACGACATCGTCATGGTCCGTGAGCGCAGCCGCGACAAGCACCCCTTCCAGGTTGCTCGCGAGGGTGGTTACGACACCGACGGTGAGACCCCGCGCTACCTGCAGGTGAACCTGAAGGCCCTGGCCTTCCGCCTTGACCGGGACCCGAACCGCAAGGAAATCCCCGTGATCTGCGACGAGCAGCTCGTCGTCGAGTACTACGCCCGCTGATCCAGGCGTAGCCGCTCGTCACCGGCGCTCAGGCCCGCCCCTTCCCGATGCCGGGGAGGCGGCGGGCTTTCGGGTTCTGCCGGGCGCGGGCAGGGCGGCCCCCGCCGGCTCCTCGGCGCCGGGCTCCGCCTGCACCCGCCCGCCCGGCCGCCCCCTGAGCGCCCGGCCGACCGCCGCGTCCGCCCCCAGCTCCCCGCCCGCCCGCAGGGCGCCCGTGTACCGCGCCTCGCCCAGCTCGCGCAGGGCCAGCTCCTGGCAGCGGGCCCGGGGCACCCCGTAGTGCGCCGAACCGAACAGCGGCAGCCCCACCGATGGCCAGATCCGGTCGGCGGCCCCCTGGAGCAGCGCCGCCTCGGCCGCGTCGCCCTCGGTCACGGTCACGAGCGCCAGCAGCTCCAGGGACAGGACGGTGCCGAGCAGGTCGTGGAAGTCGTGGCTGATGGACAGCGACTCCGCCAGCAGCTTCCGGGCCCGCTCCGGATGCCCGCGCTGCAAGGTGGCGTAGGCCAGGACGTACAGCGCGTAGCTCAGGGCCCACCGCTCGCCGTGGTCCTCGCAGATGTCCCGGACCTCCTCGCAGATCGCCGCGGCCCGCTCCAGGTCGCCCAGGAAGCCGGTGGACATGGCCAGTTCGACCTGGGCCATCAGGACGTTGCTGTTCAGCTCGCCCAGTTCGCGATAGCGGCCGAGCGCGTCGTCCAGCAGGTCCCGGGCGCGCTCCAGGTCGTCGGTGACCAGGGCCAGGCAGCCGGTGCGGTGCACGGCGTACGCGGCAGCCGTGGCATCGCCCGCCGCATCCGCCTCCTCCCGGCACTCGGTGAGGGCGGAGATCGCGCCGACCGGGTCGCCCTGGAGCACCGCGACGTACCCCAGCACCCACAGCGCCTTCAGCCGCGAGGCGTCGTACGGGGTCTCCTCCTCCAGGACGTGGCCCAGCCAGTGCCGGCCCTCGGACAGCCGCCCGCAGCCGACCCACAGGAACCAGAGCGTGCCCGCCAGGTACTGGGCGAGGTGGGCCTCCTGCGGGGTCTCCAGCGAACACTCCATGGCCCGCCGCAGATTGGGCAGCTCGCACTCCACCCGGGCCGCCACCTCCGCCTGCCGGGGGCTGAACCAGTCCAGCTCGCACCAGGTCGCGAGCCCGAGGAACCAGTCCCGGTGCCGCCGGCGCAGCCGGTCGGTGTCCCCGGTGGCCGCCAGCCACTCGGCGCCGTACTCGCGCACGGTGTCCAGCATCCGGTAGCGGGTGCCCACGGGGGAGTCCTCGCGCAGCACCACGGACTGCGCGAGCAGCCCGCAGAGCACGTCGAGCACCGAGTCGGCGGGCAGCTCGGGGCCGCTGCAGATGTACTCGACCGCCTCCAGGTCGAACTGCCCGGCGAAGACCGAGAGCCGGGCCCACAGCAGCCGCTGCGCCGGTGCGCAGAGTTCGTGGCTCCAGCCGATGGCCGTACGCAGTGTCTGGTGCCGGTCCAGTGCGCTGCGGCTGCCGCCGGTCAGCAGCCGGAACCGGTCGTCCAGCCGTTGCAGCACCTGCTCGGTCGACAGGGCGCGCAGTCGCCCGGCCGCGAGTTCGAGGGCGAGCGGAATCCCGTCCAGCCGGCGGCACAGCTCCCGGGCCGGGCCGCGGCTGCGCTCGGTCAGCCGGAAGTCCGGCCGCACTCCGGCGGCCCGCTCGGCGAAGAGCCGCAGCGCGTCCCCGTCCGTCATGGTGGCGAGCGGGTAGACGGCCTCGCCCGCCAGTTCCAGCGGCAGCCGGCCGGCCGCGAGCACCCGCAGCCCCGGGGCGCGGCGCAGCAGATCGCGTACCAGCTCGGCGCAGTCGTCCACCAGGTGCTCGAAGCCGTCGAGGACCAGCAGGAGGCGGCGTTCGGCGCAGTGTTCGATCAGGGCCGTGCGGGGCGGCCGGTGGGTGTGGTCGGTGAGGCCCAGCGCGTCGGCGACGGCGTGTTCCAGCAGCCCGGCGTCGTGCACGGCGGACAGCTCCACCAGCCACACCCCGTCGCAGTACCGTTTCTCCAGAAGCGCCGCAGCTCTCGTGGCCAGCCGGGTCTTGCCCACGCCGCCCACCCCGATGACGGTGACGAGCCGGGACTCCTCCAGCGACCGGGCGAGATCGGCCAACTCGCTCTCGCGGCCCACGAAGTTGTTCAGCTCCGCCGGGAGGTTGCCCGGAGAGGCATGCGCACCGGCGCCCCCGGCGGCGGCCGGGGACCCGGAATCGTCGGCGGGCGGCAGAGGGCGCTGAGGGCGTCGCATGAAACACGCAGAGTACTGGCTTGAAAGCTCTCCGTACAATCTCGCCGCCCGAACTCCCGCGGCCCGCCCGGTCATGCGGTACGGGGCGCGAGCCCTGGCGCGATAGGCTCGGGGAACGGTGACCGGCCGCCACGGCGGCCCTCGCCGAGGAGCAGGAGAACAAGACAGACGACAAGCCAGAGAGCGCGGTGCACTGTGTCCGGTGGTGAGGTGGCCGGAATTCTGGTGGCCGTCTTCTGGGCGATCCTGGTTTCGTTCCTCGCCGTCGTGCTGGTGAGGCTCGCCCAGACGCTCAGAGCGACCACCAAACTCGTGGCGGACGTGACCGAACAGGCCGTCCCCCTGCTCGCGGACGCCTCCGCGACCGTGCGTTCGGCGCAGACCCAGCTCGACAAGGTCGACGCGATCGCGACGGACGTCCAGGAGGTCACCTCCAACGCCTCGGCCCTCTCGACCACCGTCGCCTCCACCTTCGGCGGCCCGCTGGTCAAGGTCGCGGCGTTCGGTTACGGGGTCCGGCAGGCCATCGGCCGCAAGTCCGTTCCCGAACCGGAGGCGCGTTCCCGGCGCTCGGTGATCGTCGGCCGGACCGTGCCGTCGGCGCGTGGCAGGAAGCGCAACGGCAGAAATTCCCGCGGATCGAAGGACTGACGCAGCGATGTTCCGCCGTACGTTCTGGTTCACCGCCGGCGCAGCCGCCGGGGTATGGGCCACCACCAAGGTCAACCGGAAGATCAAGCAGCTGACCCCCGAGAGCCTTGCGGCGCAGGCCGCCGACAAGGCTCTCGTCGCCGGTCACAAGCTCAAGGACTTCGCGCTGGACGTCCGCGAGGGCATGGTCAGGCGCGAGGCCGAACTGGGCGAGGCGCTGGGCCTGGAAGCGCCGGCCGGCCCCGAACTCCCCGTGCGGCGCCACCTCGCCGTCGAGGCGGCCGAGCCGGACGCGCACCCGGCCCCCGCCACCTACCGCAAGCTCCCCTACCACTCGTACAACCGGAATGAGGACCACTGATGGAGTCGGCAGAAATTCGTCGCCGCTGGCTGAGCTTCTACGAGGAGCGCGGTCACACCGTTGTCCCTTCGGCGTCGCTCATCGCGGACGACCCGACTCTGCTGCTGGTCCCCGCCGGCATGGTGCCCTTCAAGCCCTACTTCCTCGGTGAGGTCAAGCCGCCCGCCCCGCGCGTCACCAGCGTGCAGAAGTGCGTGCGCACGCCGGACATCGAAGAGGTCGGCAAGACCACCCGCCACGGCACCTTCTTCCAGATGTGCGGCAACTTCTCCTTCGGCGACTACTTCAAGGAAGGCGCCATCGAGTACGCCTGGGAGTTGCTGACCGGCTCCGTGGCGGACGGCGGCTTCGGGCTCGACCCCGAGCGCCTGTGGATCACCGTCTACCTGGACGACGACGAGGCCGAGGCCATCTGGCGCGACAAGATCGGCGTCCCCGCCGAGCGCATCCAGCGCCTCGGAAAGAAGGACAACTTCTGGTCCATGGGCGTCCCCGGCCCCTGCGGCCCCTGTTCCGAGATCAACTACGACCGCGGCCCCGAATTCGGCGTCGAGGGCGGCCCGGCCGTCAACGACGAGCGGTACGTGGAGATCTGGAACCTGGTCTTCATGCAGTACGAGCGTGGCGCCGGCGACGGCAAGGACGACTTCCCGATCCTCGGCGACCTGCCGTCCAAGAACATCGACACCGGCCTCGGCCTCGAACGCCTCGCGATGATCCTGCAGGGCGTGCGGAACATGTACGAGACCGACACCCTGCGCGTCGTCATGGACCGGGCCACCGAGCTCACCGGCGTGCGCTACGGCGCGGCCGACGCCTCCGACGTCTCGCTGCGTGTGGTCGCCGACCACATCCGCACCTCCGTCATGCTCATCGGCGACGGCGTCACCCCCGGCAACGAGGGCCGCGGCTATGTGCTGCGCCGCATCATGCGCCGCGCCATCCGCAACATGCGGCTGATGGGCGCCACCGGCTCCGTCGTGAACGAGCTGGTCGACGTCGTGATCGACACGATGGGGCAGCAGTACCCGGAGCTGATCACCGACCGCAAGCGCATCGAGACCGTCGCGCTCGCCGAGGAAGCCGCCTTCCTCAAGGCCCTCAAGGGCGGCACCAACATCCTGGAGACCGCCGTCACCGAGACCAAGGCCGCCGGCGGCCGGGTCCTGGCCGGCGACAAGGCGTTCCTGCTCCACGACACCTGGGGCTTCCCGATCGACCTCACCCTGGAGATGGCCGCCGAACAGGGCCTGTCCGTGGACGAGGACGGCTTCCGCCGCCTCATGCAGGAGCAGCGCGCCAAGGCCAAGGCCGACGCCAAGGCCAAGAAGACCGGCCACGCCGACCTGTCCGCGTACCGCGAGGTCGCCGACAACTCCGGCGTCACCGAGTTCACCGGCTACACCATGACCGAGGGCGAGTCGACGATCGTCGGCCTCCTCGTCGACGGTGTCCCCTCGCCCGCCGCCACCGAGGGCGACGACGTCGAGGTCGTCCTCGACCGCACCCCGTTCTACGCCGAGGGCGGCGGCCAGCTCGCCGACCAGGGCCGCATCCGGCTCGACAGCGGCGCCGTCATCGTGGTGCGCGACGTCCAGCAGCCGGTTCCGGGCGTCTCCGTCCACAAGGGCTCGGTCCAGGTCGGAGAGGTGACGGTCGGCGCCTCCGCCTACGCCGCCATCGACTCCACCCGCCGCCGCGCCATCGCCCGCGCCCACAGCGCCACCCACCTCACGCACCAGGCGCTGCGCGACGCGCTCGGCCCGACGGCCGCCCAGGCCGGTTCGGAGAACTCCCCGGGCCGCTTCCGCTTCGACTTCGGTTCGCCCGCCGCCGTACCCGGCACGGTCCTCACCGACGTCGAGCAGAAGATCAACGAGGTCCTGGCCCGCGAGCTCGACGTCCAGGCCGAGGTCATGTCGATCGACGAGGCGAAGAAGCAGGGCGCCATCGCCGAGTTCGGCGAGAAGTACGGCGAGCGGGTCCGCGTGGTCACCATCGGCGACTTCTCCAAGGAGCTGTGCGGCGGCACCCACGTGCACAACACCGCCCAGCTCGGCCTGGTCAAGCTGCTCGGGGAGTCGTCCATCGGCTCCGGCGTGCGCCGTATCGAGGCCCTTGTAGGCGTCGACGCCTACAACTTCCTCGCCAAGGAGCACACGGTCGTCGCCCAGCTCCAGGAGCTGGTCAAGGGCCGCTCCGAGGAGCTTCCGGAGAAGATCGCGGGCATGCTCGGCAAGCTGAAGGACGCCGAGAAGGAGATCGAGAAGTTCCGCGCGGAGAAGGTCCTCGCGGCCGCCGCCGGCCTCGCCGACTCCGCCAAGGACGTACGGGGCGTCGCCCTGGTCACCGGCCAGGTCCCGGACGGCACCTCGGCCGACGACCTGCGCAAGCTCGTCCTCGACGTGCGCGGCCGCATCCAGGGCGGCCGCCCGGCCGTGGTCGCCCTGTTCGCGACGGCCAACGGGCGCCCGCTGACCGTCATCGCGACCAACGAGGCGGCCCGCGAGCGCGGCCTCAAGGCCGGTGACCTGGTCCGCACCGCAGCCAAGACCCTCGGCGGCGGGGGCGGTGGCAAGCCGGACGTCGCCCAGGGCGGCGGTCAGAACCCGGACGCGATCGGTGACGCCGTCGCCGCCGTCGAACGCCTCGTCACCGAGACGGCGTGACGACGGACATGCCGCAGATGCGCCGCGGTCGCCGGCTGGCGATCGACGTCGGGGACGCCCGGATCGGGGTCGCCTCCTGCGACCCCGACGGCATCCTCGCCACGCCGGTGGAGACCGTGCCGGGACGCGATGTCCCGGCCGCCCACCGGCGGCTCGGCCAGATCGTCGCGGAGTACGAGCCGATCGAGGTCGTCGTGGGCCTCCCGCGCTCCCTTGGCGGCGGAGAGGGTCCGGCCGCCGCTAAAGTTCGCGCTTTCGCCGACGTGCTCGCCCGTGCGGTTGCACCCATTCCGGTGCGATTGGTGGACGAGAGGATGACCACAGTGACGGCCAGTCAGGGGCTGCGCGCCTCGGGCGTGAAGTCCAGAAAAGGCCGTTCCGTCATCGATCAGGCTGCCGCTGTGGTGATCCTCCAGAACGCTCTGGAGTCCGAGCGGGCGTCAGGCAATCCGCCCGGCGAGGGCGTCGAAGTGGTTGTCTGATCGCATTACGGTAACGTTCCGCGCGATGCGGCGGTGTTCGAATACACACACCGCACAGCAAAGAGGCGGAACCTCGTCTCGCGGCTCAAGGGGATCGATGACTGAGTATGGCCGGGGCCCCGGCTCCGAACCGTGGCATCCCGAGGACCCCTTGTACGGGGACCAGGGATGGGGCGGGCAGCAGCCTGCCCACGGCCAGCCCCAGTACGACGGCCAGCCCCAGTACGACGGCCAGGACCAGTACGGCGGGCAGGCTCCTCAGTACGACGGCCAGGGTCAGTACGGCGCTCAGCAGCAGTCCTACCCGCAGGGCCAGTACGACCCCTACCAGCAGCAGCCGCACGATCCCTACGCGCAGCAACAGCAGCAACAACAGCAGCAGCAGCAGTCGCAGCAGGACCCGTACGCCCAGCAGCAGTACCAGCAGCAGGCGTACGGGAACCAGCAGCACGACCCGTACAACCAGCAGCCCGCCTACGACCCCTCCTGGGACACGGGTCAGCAGGCGGCCGCGATGCCGCCGTACGAGGGCCAGCCCGTCGCGGCGTACGGCTACGGCGAGACGCACGACTACTACGGCACCCCTGACGCCTACCCGCCCCCGCAGCCCCCGGGCCGCCGCGAGGCCGCCGCCCCCGCCCAGGAACCCGAGCCGCACCCGGACTGGGACCCGGAGCAGCAGCCGGAGGAGACCCACCCCTTCTTCACGGGCGTGGACGAGAAGGACGGCAAAGGTCCCAAGGACGACGACTACGACGACGAGGACGACGAGGACTCCCGCGATTCCCGCCGCGGGGACGGGGGCGAGCGCCGCGGCAAGGGCAAGAAGAAGAAAGGCCGCAGCGGCTGCGCCTGCCTGGTCGTCTCCCTCGTCCTGGTCGGCGGCGTCGGCGGGGCGGGCTACTACGGTTACTCCTTCTACAAGGACAGGTTCGGCGCGGCCCCCGACTACTCGGGCAGCGGCTCGGGCTCGGTCGAGGTGGAGATCCCCAAGGGCGCGTACGGGTACGACATCGGCAACATCCTGAAGAAGCTGGGTGTGGTCAAGAGCGTCGACGCGTTCGTCTCGGCGCAGAACGAGAACCCCAAGGGGAAGTCGATCCAGGCGGGTGTCTATCTCCTGCACGAGAAGATGTCGGCGTCCGAGGCCGTGAAGATGATGGTCGACCCGAAGAGCCAGAATCTTCTGGTGATTCCCGAGGGTTCACGGAACGTCGCCGTCTACGCGAAGATCGACGCGAAGCTGAACCTCAAGAAGGGCACGACCGAGGGCATCGCCAAGTCCAAGAAGTCGGATCTGGGCCTGCCCGGCTGGGTGAGTAAGAACAAGGACGTCAAGGACCCGCTGGAAGGATTCCTCTACCCGGCCGCGTATCCGGTGACGAAGGAAACCAAGCCGGAAGCGATTCTCAAGAAGATGGTCTCGCGGTCCAACGAGGAGTACGAGGATCTCGACCTCGAAGGAACCGCCAAGAAATACAACCTGGACGGTCCGTGGCAGGTGCTCACCGTGGCCAGCCTGGTCCAGGCGGAAGGTCTCACCCATGACGACTTCCGCAAGATGGCCGAAGTCGTCTACAACCGCCTGAAGCCCGACAACACAGCCACGAACCGGTTGCTCGAATTCGACTCCGCGTTCAATTACCTCAAGAAGCAGAGCAAGATCGAGATCGGGTCGAAGGAGATCCGGACCAACCGCGACCCCTACAACACCTATGTCCACGCCGGTCTGCCGCCCGGCCCCATCAGCAACCCCGGGGACGAAGCCCTGCGGGCGACGCTCAATCCCACTGCCGGCGGGTGGATGTTCTTCATTTCGCTCGACGGCAAGAAGACCCAGTTCACCAAGACGGCCGCAGAGCACGAAGAGCTCAACAAGAAGTTCAAGGAAATGCATGACCTCGGCTGACCGACGTCACCGCGCAGCCGTCCTCGGCTCGCCCATCGCCCACTCGCTCTCCCCGGTCCTGCACCGGGCCGCGTACGCCGAGCTCGGCCTCGACGGCTGGTCGTACGACCGGTTCGAGATCGACGAGCAGGCGCTGCCCGGGTTCATCGAGGGGCTGGACGGGACCTGGGCCGGGCTCTCGCTCACCATGCCGCTCAAGCGGGCGATCATCCCGTTGCTGGACGAGATCAGCGAGACCGCCGCCTCCGTCGAAGCCGTGAACACCGTGGTGTTCGGCGAGGACGGCCGCCGCACCGGTGACAACACCGACATCCCCGGCATGGTCGCCGCCCTGCGTGAACGGGGCGTCGAGAAGGCGGAGTCCGCCGCGATCCTCGGCGCCGGCGCGACCGCGTCCTCCGCGCTGGCCGCCCTGTCCGGGATCTGCGCCGGACCTGTCACCGCGTACGTGCGCAGCGCGGCCCGCGCCGACGAGATGCGAGGCTGGGGCGAACGCCTCGGCGTCGACGTCAAGATCGCCGACTGGGCCGAGGCCGATCGGGCGCTGGCGTCCCCCCTCGTCGTCGCCACCACCCCGGCCGGGTCGGCAGACGTGCTGGCCGGTGCCGTGCCGGAGCGTCCGGGCACGCTGTTCGACGTGCTGTACGAGCCCTGGCCCACCCGCCTCGCCGCCGCATGGGCCGAGCGCGGGGGCGCAGTCGTCGGAGGTCTCGACCTGCTGGTGCATCAGGCCGTCCTCCAGGTAGAGCAGATGACCGGCCGCTCACCGGTGCCGCCGGCCGCCATGCGGAAGGCCGGGGAACAGGCGCTGGCCGCCCGCTGACGCCCGCCCGGCCCCGCCTCCCCGTCCGTCTGCTGGACCGGCGGCGGTCCGCGGGCCCGGGCCGTGGGAGGATCGGGGGCGGCGGGCCAGGGCCGCGCACCCGGTCGCGCCGTTGGATTTCAGGCGCGAGCATGAGGAGCACCGTTGAGCAGGTTGCGCTGGCTGACCGCGGGGGAGTCGCACGGCCCCGCACTGGTGGCGACGCTGGAGGGTCTTCCCGCCGGCGTCCCGGTCACCACGGAGATGGTTGCGGACGCGCTCGCCCGGCGGCGGCTCGGTTACGGCCGCGGCGCGCGCATGAAGTTCGAGCGGGACGAGGTCACCTTCCTCGGCGGCGTCCGGCACGGGCTCACGATGGGCTCCCCGGTCGCCGTGATGGTGGGCAACACCGAGTGGCCCAAGTGGGAGCAGGTCATGTCGGCCGACCCGGTCGACCCCCAGGTGCTGGCCGAGCAGGCCCGTAACGCCCCGCTGACCCGCCCCCGGCCCGGCCACGCCGACCTCGCCGGCATGCAGAAGTACGGCTTCGACGAGGCCCGGCCGGTCCTGGAGCGCGCCAGCGCCCGGGAGACCGCCGCCCGCGTCGCCCTCGGCGCCGTCGCCCGGTCCTACCTCAAGGAGACCGCCGGCATCGAGATCGTCAGCCACGTCGTGGAGCTGGCCGCCGCCAAGGCGCCGTACGGGGTCTACCCGGTCCCGGCCGACGTGGACCGGCTCGACGCCGATCCGGTGCGCTGCCTCGACGCCGACGCGAGCAAGCGGATGGTCGCCGAGATCGACCAGGCCCACAAGGACGGCGACACCCTCGGTGGCGTCGTCGAGGTGCTGGCATACGGAGTGCCGGTCGGCCTCGGCTCACACGTGCACTGGGACCGCCGGCTCGACGCCCGCCTCGCCGGAGCGCTCATGGGCATCCAGGCCATCAAGGGCGTCGAGGTCGGCGACGGCTTCGACCTCGCCCGGGTGCCGGGGTCCAAGGCGCACGACGAGATCCTGGTGACCGAGGACGGGATCAAGCGCGCCTCCGGCCGGGCCGGCGGCACCGAGGGCGGGCTCACCACCGGTGAGCTGCTGCGCGTCCGCGCCGCGATGAAGCCGATCGCGACCGTGCCGCGCGCCCTGGCCACCGTCGACGTGGTGACCGGCGAGCCCGCCAAGGCCCACCACCAGCGCTCCGATGTCTGCGCCGTCCCGGCGGCCGGCATCGTCGCCGAGGCGATGGTCGCCCTCGTTCTGGCCGACGCCGTCGCGGAGAAGTTCGGCGGCGACAGCGTCCCCGAGACCCACCGCAACGTGCAGTCGTACCTCGACCACCTCCAGATCCGATGAGCGCTCCGCTGATCGTCCTGGTCGGGCCGATGGGCGTCGGCAAGTCCACCGTCGGTGCACTGCTCGCCGCCCGCCTCGGCACCGGCTACCGGGACACCGACGCCGATGTCGTCGCCACGGCCGGCAAGCCCATCGCGGAGATCTTCTACGACGAGGGCGAGGAGCACTTCCGCGCGCTGGAGCGGGAGGCCGTCCGGGCCGCCGTCGCCGAGCACGCGGGCGTCCTCTCGCTCGGCGGCGGGGCCGTGCTGGACGAGCGGACGCGCGCCCTGCTCGCCGACCACCCCGTCGTCTACCTTTCGATGGACGTCGACGAGGCGGTCAAGCGGGTCGGCCTCAACACCGCGCGCCCCCTGCTCGCGGTGAACCCGCGCCGGCAGTGGCGCGAGCTCATGGAGGCCCGCCGCCACCTCTACACGGAGGTCGCCCGCGCGATCGTCGCCACCGACGAGCGCACACCCGAAGAGGTCGCACAGGCGGTCCTCGACGCACTGGAACTGCCGGACGCACCCCCGTCCGGCCGGGAGAACACACGCATGACCGAGCAGGCACCCACCCGCGTCCAGATCGCCGGCAGCGCGGGCACCGACCCGTACGAGGTGCTGATCGGCCGGCAGCTCCTCGGGGAGCTGCCCACGCTCATCGGCGAGCGCGCCAAGCGCGTCGCGGTCCTCCACCCCGAGGCACTCGCCGAGACCGGTGAGGCGGTCCGCCAGGACCTCGCCGACCAGGGCTACGAGGCCATCGCGATCCAGCTGCCCAACGCAGAGGAGGCCAAGACCGTCGAGGTCGCCGCCTACTGCTGGAAGGCGCTCGGCCAGACCGGCTTCACCCGCACCGACGTCATCGTCGGCATCGGCGGCGGCGCCACCACCGACGTCGCGGGCTTCGTCGCCGCCTCCTGGCTGCGCGGGGTGCGCTGGATCGCCGTACCGACGACCGTGCTCGGCATGGTCGACGCGGCCGTGGGCGGGAAGACAGGCATCAACACCGCCGAGGGCAAGAACCTCGTCGGCGCCTTCCACCCGCCGGCCGGGGTGCTCTGCGACCTGGCCGCCCTGGACTCGCTGCCGGTCAACGACTACGTCTCCGGCATGGCCGAGATCATCAAGGCCGGCTTCATCGCCGACCCGGCGATCCTCGACCTGATCGAGGCCGACCCGCAGGCCGCGCGCACCCCCGGGGGCCCGCACACCGCCGAGCTGATCGAGCGTTCCATCCGGGTCAAGGCCGAGGTCGTCTCCAGCGACCTCAAGGAGTCCGGACTGCGCGAGATCCTCAACTACGGCCACACCCTGGGCCACGCGATCGAGAAGAACGAGCGCTACAAGTGGCGCCACGGCGCCGCCGTCTCGGTCGGCATGGTCTTCGCCGCCGAACTCGGCCGCCTCGCAGGCCGCCTCGACGACGCCACCGCCGACCGGCACCGCGCCATCCTGGAATCCGTCGGGCTGCCGCTCACCTACCGCGGCGACCAGTGGCCCAAGCTGCTGGAGAACATGAAGGTCGACAAGAAGTCCCGCGGCGACCTGCTGCGCTTCATCGTCCTGGACGGCCTCGGCAAGCCCACCGTCCTGGAGGGCCCCGACCCGGCCGTGCTGCTCGCCGCCTACGGGGAGGTCTCGGCATGACCCGCCGGGTCCTCGTGCTCAACGGCCCCAACCTCGGCCGGCTCGGCTCCCGCGAACCCGACGTCTACGGCTCCACCTCGTACGCCGCGCTGGTCGACACCTGCCGCGCCCTCGGCCGGGACCTCGGCTTCGACGTGGACGTCCGCGAGACCAACGACGAGGGTGAGCTGATCCGCTGGCTCCACGAGGCCGCGGACGGTTCAATTCCGGTCGTTCTCAACCCCGGTGCCTTCACGCACTACTCGTACGGAATGCGGGACGCGGCCTCCCAGCGCACCGCCCCGCTGATCGAGGTGCACATCTCGAACCCGTACGCGCGCGAGGAGTTCCGCCACCACTCGGTGGTCGCACCGGTCGCCACCGGGACCGTCGCCGGTTTCGGCATCGGCTCCTACCGGCTCGCCCTGCGCGCGCTCGCGGACGAGCTGACGGACTGACACACCGCCCCGCACCGAAAGGCCGACTGGCCGACGGGGCACTGTGGACCCTCCCCGGCCGTTGTCCGTGTGGCGGCCGGGGAAGGTACGGTTGCCGTTCCACCAGCGCCAGTTGCCTGTACGAGACGGAGTTGCACCGGATGCAGCACGCAGTGGGGGCCCCGCTGCCTCCGCCCCAGGGACCCGGAAGCGGCCCCGTCGGCTGGTCGCACCAGGCCCAGCACCCCGGCCCGCCGGTCCCGCCCCCGGCCGGCCCGCCGTCCCGGCCCCCGGCCGGGCACCCGGGACCGCCGCCAGCCGCCCCGCAGGGCCAGGGCTGGTCAGGCCCCGCCCCGCAGCACGCCCCGGTCCCGGCCTCCCGCGAGACCACCGGGCACATCCAGCTGCCGCCGGGCCGGCCGGTGCCGCTGCCCGCGCCGCCCGCCGAGCCGGGGACCGGCAGCGCGACCCTCGCCGTGCTCCTGATCGGCCCGGCCGGCGCCGGCAAGACCACGGTGGCCAAGCTCTGGGCGGCCCGCCGCCGGGTGCCCACCGCCCACGTCAGCCTGGACGACGTCCGCGAGTGGGTCTGCTCCGGCTTCGCCGACCCGCAGGCCGGGTGGAACGACCAGTCCGAGGCCCAGTACCGCCTGGCCCGCCGCACCTGCGGCTTCGCCGCCCGTAACTTCCTGGCCAACGGGATCTCCTGCATCCTGGACGACGCGGTCTTCCCCGACCGGCCCGTCGTCGGCCTCGGCGGCTGGAAGCGCCATGTCGGCCCCGGGCTCCTGCCCGTCGTCCTCCTGCCCGGCCTGGAGATCGTCCTGGAGCGCAACGCCGCCCGCAGCGGCAACCGCCGGCTCTCCGACGAGGAGGTCGCCCGCATCCACGGCCGGATGGCCGGCTGGTACGGCTCCGGCCTGCCCATCATCGACAACTCCACGTACGACGTGGAGACCACCGCCCGGGTCCTGGACGACATACTCGCCCGGTCCCTGGCCAGCCCCCCGGCCTGGTGAGACGGCCGCCTCCCGGCCCCGCCCACGGCCGCCCGCCCCCCGGTCGGATGCGCTGACCGGGCGGGCCGTGCGCCGCGCTCGTACGCTCGACGCATGTCAGAGGTGTACGCCGTCCGACGCGGGCTGCTCCGCGACAGGTGCGCCGCCGTCGGTTCGGCGGCCGCCCTGGTATCCCGCCCCGCCAACGTCCGCTACCTGGCCGGCGGGGCGCCGCCGGGTGCCGTGTTGCTGCTCGGCCCCGGGGAGGACGTCCTGCTCTGCCCCCGCCCGCCGACCGGCGACCCGGCCGACGGGCGCACCGACGAACACCTGCGGGTGGACCTGCTGCCGGTGGCCGGCAGCGATCCGGTGGTCGCCGCCGCGGACCTGGCCGCGGCGGGCGGCGCGGAGTCCCTGGCCGTCGAGGAGCACGACCTGACGGTCTCGCGGCACCGGGCCATGGCCTCGGTCGCCCCCGGGCTCCGGCTGGCCGATCTCGGCGTCACCGTCGAGCAGTTGCGCATCGTCAAGGACGAGGAGGAGATCGGCTGCCTGCGGATCGCAGCCGAGATCACCGACCAGGCGCTCGGTGAGCTCCTGGAGTCGATCCTCGTCGGCCGCACCGAACGGCACCTGGCGCTGGAACTGGAACGCCGACTGGTGGACCACGGCGCCGACGGACCCGCCTTCGCGACCTCCGTCGCCACCGGCCCGCACTCCGGCCTGGGCCGCCACCGGCCCTCGGACCGGCGCGTGGAGGAAGGAGATTTTCTCTCCGTCCGCCTCGGCGCGAACTACCGCGGCTACCGGTGCGAGATCGGCCGCACCTTCGTCATCGGAACGGCCCCCGCGGACTGGCAGATCGAGCTCTACGACCTGGTTTTCGCCGCTCAGAGGGCCGGCCGCGAGGCTCTGCTGCCCGGCACCGAGTACCGCGACGTGGATCGCGCGGCCCGCCATCTCCTGGACTCGGCGGGGCACGGTGAGGGCCTCGCACCCTGGACGGGCCACGGGGTGGGGCTCGAAATCGACGAGGACCCGCAGCTGGCACCCGCTGCCATGGGTAAACTGGACGCTTGTGTGCCGGTCACCGTCGAACCGGGGGTCCACCTCCCGGGCCGGGGCGGAGTCCGGATCGATGACACGCTCGTCGTGCGCCCCGAGGCGGACGGCGGACCCGAGCTACTCACCATTACGACCAAGGAACTGCTCGCGCTCTAGCGCGCGTCCTCGGTCGTTCCACCAGCTTCAGTCCAGGAGATTCCGCAACCGTGGCTTCCACGAACGACCTCAAGAACGGCATGGTGCTCAAGCTCGACGGAGGCCAGCTCTGGTCCGTCGTCGAGTTCCAGCACGTCAAGCCCGGCAAGGGCCCGGCCTTCGTGCGCACCAAGCTCAAGAACGTGCTGTCCGGCAAGGTCGTCGACAAGACGTTCAACGCCGGCGTGAAGGTCGAGACGGCCACCGTCGACCGGCGCGACATGCAGTTCTCGTACATGGACGGCGAGTACTTCGTCTTCATGGACATGGACACCTACGACCAGCTCATGGTCGACCGCAAGGCCGTCGGCGACGCCGCCAACTTCCTGATCGAGGGCTTCACCGCCTCCGTCGCCCAGCACGAGGGCGAGGTGCTCTACGTCGAGCTGCCGGCCGCCGTCGAGCTGACCATCCAGCACACGGACCCGGGCGTCCAGGGCGACCGCTCCACCGGCGGCACCAAGCCCGCCACCCTGGAGACCGGCTACGAGATCGGCGTCCCGCTCTTCATCAGCACGGGCGAGAAGATCAAGGTCGACACCCGCTCCGGCGACTACCTCGGCCGGGTGAACGGCTAACCGTGGCTGCCCGGAACACGGCCCGCAAGCGTGCCTTCCAGATCCTCTTCGAGGCCGACCAGCGCGGCGAGTCCGTGCAGACGGTCCTCGCGGACTGGGTGCGGCACTCGCGGTCCGACACCCGTCAGCCGCCGGTCACCGAGTACACGATGGAGCTCGTGGAGGGGTACGCGCAGTACGCGGACCGGATCGACGACCTCATCGTCACCTACGCCGTGGACTGGGAGATCGACCGCATGCCGGTCGTCGACCGGAACATCCTGCGGCTCGGTGCGTACGAGCTGATCTGGGTGGACGCGACCCCGGACGCGGTGGTGATCGACGAGGCGGTGCAGATCGCCAAGGAGTTCTCGACCGACGAATCCCCGTCCTTCGTGAACGGCCTGCTGGCCCGCTTCAAGGACCTCAAGCCGAACCTCCGCCGGGAGAGTTGAGACCCGGCGGCGTTCCGCCGACGAAGGGCCCATGGCTGTCGCCGTGGGCCCTTCGGCACGTCCGGGCCGCGGCCCCGCTCGCGCGCGGCCCCGGGCATACGGACGCCGGGCCCGGCGGGGCGCCCCGAAGGGACCCCGCCGGACCCGGCGGCACGTTTCTGCGGGGGCTGGTCAGCCCTCCTCGTGGGCGACGGCGCGGCGCGCGTCCGCGTCCAGCACGCCCCAGCTGATCAGCTGCTCCGTGAGCACGGACGGCGACTGGTCGTAGATCACGGCCAGCGTGCGCAGGTCGTCCTGGCGGATCGAGAGCACCTTGCCGTTGTAGTCGCCGCGCTGGCTCTGGATCGTCGCCGCGTAACGCTGGAGGGGGCCGGCCTTCTCCGGCGGCACGTGGGCCAGGCGCTCCAGCTGGAGGACGAGCTTCGGCGGCGGCTCGGCGGCACCGCCGGGCGTCGTGCCCGGCAGGAGCTCCTGGACCGGCACGCCGTAGAAGTCCGCCAGCTCGGCAAGGCGCTGCACGGTCACGGCACGGTCGCCGCGCTCGTACGAACCGACCACGACGGCCTTCCAGCGGCCCTGGGACTTCTCCTCCACGCCGTGGAGGGAGAGGCCCTGCTGGGTGCGGATGGCACGGAGCTTGGCCCCGAGCTGTTTTGCGTATTCGCTGGACATAAGGCTCCCCGGACGCTGGAACGTTCGCGGCTGGGCCGCGTGGCTGGTAACTCACTGTGAGGTTACGCAGCGTTACTTGGGTGCGTCAAGCTGAGATGGTCCGTACCGGCTTCTCCCGGGGGTGGGGACGGGGACCGGCGCGGGCCCTGGTAGTGTTGACCGTGCAATTTCGACGTCCTTTAAGGTCCGTCCCGTGAGGCGGAGAAGGAGGTCCGTTTCTTATGGACGCACAGCACGACGCCACCGGCAATGCGGCACGCCCCGTTCTGGAGGCTCCCGACATCGCCCGGGCCCTGACCCGCATCGCCCACGAGATCGTCGAACGCGCCAAGGGCGCCGACGACGTGGTGCTCCTCGGCATCCCGACCCGCGGTGTCTTCCTCGCCCGCCGGCTCGCCGACAAGCTCGAAGAGATCACCGGCCGCACGATTCCGGTCGGCTCCCTCGACATCACCATGTACCGCGACGACCTCAGGCTGCGCCCCGCGCGCGCCCTGGCCCGCACCGAGATCCCCGGCGAGGGCATCGAGGGCCGCCTGGTCGTCCTCGTGGACGACGTCCTCTTCTCCGGCCGCACGATCCGCGCCGCCCTCGACGCGCTCGGCGACATCGGCCGGCCCCGCGCGGTGCAGCTCGCGGTCCTGGTCGACCGCGGCCACCGCGAACTCCCGATCCGCGCCGACTACGTCGGCAAGAACCTCCCCACGTCGCTGCGGGAGACGGTCAAGGTCCAGCTCGCCGAGGAGGACGGCCGCGACGCCGTGCTGCTCGGGGTCGAGCAGGCCGCCCCCGCGGTCGAGCGTTAGCTTCCCGCCCGTACGGCCCGTCTGCCGTACGGCGGCTTCCGCGCGCCCGCATGCCTGAAAACTCCAGCCACCCGGAGAACACCCAGATGATGCGTCACCTCATCTCGGCCGCCGACCTCACCCGCGACGACGCCGTCCTGATCCTCGACACCGCCGAGGAGATGGCCAGGGTCGCGGACCGGCCGATCAAGAAGCTCCCGACCCTGCGCGGCCGTACCGTCGTCAACCTCTTCTTCGAGGACTCGACGCGCACCCGCATCTCCTTCGAGGCGGCCGCCAAGCGGCTGTCCGCCGATGTCATCAACTTCTCCGCGAAGGGCTCGTCCGTCTCCAAGGGCGAGTCGCTCAAGGACACGGCACTGACCCTGGAGGCGATGGGCGCCGACGCCGTCGTCATCCGCCACGGCGCCTCCGGAGCCCCGTACCGGCTGGCCACCTCCGGCTGGATCGACGGGGCCGTCGTCAACGCGGGCGACGGCACCCACGAGCACCCCACCCAGGCCCTCCTGGACGCCTTCACCATGCGCCGCAGGCTCGTCGGGCCCGACGCCGGACTCGGCAAGGACCTCGACGGCCGCCGGATCACCATCGTCGGCGACATCCTGCACAGCCGTGTCGCCCGCTCCAACGTCCACCTGCTGAACACGCTCGGCGCCCACGTCACCCTGGTCGCCCCGCCCACCCTGGTCCCGGTCGGCGTCGAGCAGTGGCCCTGCGACATCAGCTACAGCCTGGACGACGTGCTGCCGGACTCCGACGCCGTGATGATGCTGCGCGTGCAGCGTGAGCGGATGAACGCCGCCTACTTCCCGACCGAGCGCGAGTACTCCCGCCGCTACGGCCTGGACGGCGAGCGCATGGCGAAGATGCCCGAGCACGCCGTCGTCATGCACCCCGGCCCGATGGTCCGCGGCATGGAGATCACCGCCGAGGTCGCCGACTCCGACCGCTGCACGGTCGTGGAGCAGGTCGCCAACGGCGTCTCCATCCGCATGGCCGTGCTCTACCTGCTGCTCGGCGGCTACGAGTCCGCCCACCCGTCGCCCGCCGCCACCCTTGATCGAAGCGCTGCGCGCACCCCCGCCCCCGCCCCCGCCGCCCGTACCGAGGAGAACAAGTAACCATGAGCAAGATCCTTATCCGCGGTGCGAAGGTGCTCGGCGGCGACCCGCAGGACGTCCTCATCGACGGCGAGACCATCGCCGCCGTCGGTACCGGGCTCGATGCCGGCGACGCCACCGTGATCGAGGCGGCCGGCCAGGTCCTGCTGCCCGGCCTGGTCGACCTCCACACCCACCTGCGCGAGCCCGGCCGCGAGGACTCCGAGACCGTCCTGACCGGCACCAAGGCCGCCGCGGCCGGCGGCTTCACCGCCGTGCACGCCATGGCCAACACCTTCCCGGTCGCCGACACCGCCGGCGTCGTGGAGCAGGTCTGGCGGCTCGGCAGGGAATCCGGCTACTGCGATGTGCAGCCCGTCGGCGCCGTCACCGTGGGCCTGGAGGGCAAGCAGCTCGCCGAGCTCGGCGCCATGCACGACTCCGCCGCCGGGGTGAAGGTCTTCTCCGACGACGGCAAGTGCGTGGACGACGCGGTCATCATGCGCCGCGCCCTGGAGTACGTGAAGGCGTTCGACGGGGTCGTCGCCCAGCACGCCCAGGAGCCCCGCCTCACCGAGGGCGCCCAGATGAACGAGGGCATCGTCTCGGCCGAGTTGGGCCTCGGCGGCTGGCCCGCCGTCGCCGAGGAGTCGATCATCGCCCGCGACGTCCTGCTCGCCGCCCACGTCGGCTCCCGGGTGCACATCTGCCACCTGTCGACCGCCGGCTCCGTCGAGATCGTGCGGTGGGCCAAGTCCAAGGGCTGGAACGTCACCGCCGAGGTCACCCCGCACCACCTCCTGCTCACCGACGAGCTCGTACGGTCCTACGACCCCGTCTACAAGGTGAACCCGCCGCTGCGCACCGAGGCCGACGTGCTGGCCCTGCGCGAAGCCCTCGCCGACGGCACCATCGACTGCGTCGCCACCGACCACGCCCCGCACCCGCACGAGGACAAGGACTGCGAGTGGGCCGCGGCCGCCATGGGGATGGTGGGCCTGGAGACCGCGCTCTGCGTCGTCCAGCAGACGATGGTCGAGACCGGACTGCTCGACTGGGCCGGCGTCGCCGACCGCATGTCGCTGCGCCCCGCGGCCATCGGCCGGCTCGAAGGACACGGCCGCCCCGTCTCGGCGGGTGAGCCTGCCAACCTCACCCTGGTCGATCCGGCATACCGTGGAGTCGTGGACCCCGCGGGATTCGCCTCCCGCAGCCGCAACACCCCGTACGAGGGGCGCGAGCTGCCGGGCCGAGTGACCCACACCTTCCTGCGGGGCCGTGCCACGGTCGTCGACGGGAAGCTCGCGTGACATCACTGACCCTGTACCAACTGGCCGCCGAGCAGAAGTCGGCGGAGGTGACCGACTGGTCCGCCCGCATCAGCTGGGTGATCGGCCTCGTCGTCCTCGTCCTCTTCGTCTACTGGCTGATGCGCCAGGGATGGAAGTGGCGAGGCAGCCTCCAGTCCGGCCTGCCCCCTCTCGCGACCACCCCGGACGGCTACGCGGACGGCGAGAAGCCGCTCACCCTGACCGGCCGCTACCACGCCTCGACGACCGCCGGGCAGTGGCTCGACCGGATCGTCGCCCACGGCCTCGGCACCCGCAGCCGCGTCGAGCTGACCCTGACCGCACAGGGCCTCGACGTCGTACGGCCCGGCGCGACGGACTTCTTCGTCCCGGCCGCCGACCTGCGCGGCGCCCGCACCGACAAGGCACTGGCGGGCAAGGTCCTGCCCGAGGGCGGCCTCCTCGTCATCACCTGGGCGCTCGGCGACCAGCTGATCGACTCCGGATTCCGCTCCGACCACTCGGCCGAGCACCCCGCCTGGGTCGAAGCCGTCAACCACCTCACCAGCACTACGGAAGGCATCGCACGATGACGACCTCCACCCGGGGAACCCAGGTTCCCGCCGTACTCGTCCTGGAGGACGGCCGCGCCTTCCGCGGCCGCGCCTACGGGGCTGTGGGGGAGACCTTCGGCGAGGCGGTCTTCTCCACCGGCATGACCGGCTACCAGGAGACGCTGACCGACCCCTCGTACCACCGCCAGGTCGTGGTGATGACCGCCCCGCACGTCGGCAACACCGGTGTGAACGACGAGGACCCCGAGTCCAAGCGGATCTGGGTCGCCGGCTACGTCGTGCGCGACCCCGCCCGCACCCCCTCCAACTGGCGCTCCCGGCGCTCGCTGGACGAGGAGCTCGCGGACCAGGGCGTCGTCGGTATCAGCGGCGTCGACACCCGCGCCCTCACCCGCCACCTGCGCGAGCGCGGCGCCATGCGCGTCGGCATCTTCTCCGGCGACGCCGTCACCGACGACGCCACGATGCTGGCCCGCGTCCAGCAGGCTCCCGAGATGACGGGCGCCGACCTCTCCGCCGAGGTCGCCACCGAGGAGACCTACGTCGTCCCGGCGATCGGCACCAAGAAGTTCACCGTCGCCGCGATCGACCTCGGCATCAAGGGCATGACCCCGCACCGGATGGCCGAGCGCGGCATCGAGGTGCACGTCCTGCCCGCCACCGCCACCCTGGAGGAGGTGTACGCGGTCGAGCCCGACGGCGTCTTCTTCTCCAACGGCCCCGGTGACCCGTCCACCGCCGACCACCCCGTCTCCCTCATGCGCGGTGTCCTGGAGCGCGAGACCCCGCTCTTCGGCATCTGCTTCGGCAACCAGATCCTGGGCCGCGCGCTCGGCTTCGGCACCTACAAGCTGAAGTACGGCCACCGCGGCATCAACCAGCCCGTGCAGGACCGCTCGACCGGCAAGGTCGAGGTCACCGCGCACAACCACGGCTTCGCCGTCGACGCCCCCCTCGACAAGGTCTCCGACACCGCCTTCGGCCGGGCCAAGGTCTCCCACGTCTGCCTGAACGACCAGGTCGTCGAGGGCCTTCAGCTGCTCGACCGGCCGGCCTTCAGCGTCCAGTACCACCCCGAGGCGGCCGCCGGCCCGCACGACGCCGCGTACCTCTTCGACCGCTTCGTTTCCCTGATGGAGGGCCAGCGTGCCTAAGCGCTCCGATATCCAGTCCGTCCTGGTCATCGGCTCCGGCCCGATCGTCATCGGGCAGGCCGCCGAGTTCGACTACTCCGGCACCCAGGCCTGCCGCGTCCTCAAGGCCGAGGGTCTGCGCGTCATCCTGGTGAACTCCAACCCGGCGACGATCATGACCGACCCGGAGATCGCCGACGCCACCTACGTCGAGCCGATCACCCCCGAGTTCGTCGAGAAGATCATCGCCAAGGAGCGCCCCGACGCGCTGCTGCCCACCCTGGGCGGCCAGACCGCGCTCAACACCGCGATCTCCATGCACGAGAACGGTGTCCTGGACAAGTACGGCGTCGAGCTCATCGGCGCCAACGTCGAGGCCATCAACAAGGGCGAGGACCGCGACCTCTTCAAGGGCGTCGTGGAGGCCGTCAAGGAGAAGATCGGATACGGCGAGTCCGCCCGCTCCGTGATCTGCCACTCCATGGACGACGTCCTCGCCGGCGTCGACACCCTCGGCGGCTACCCCGTCGTCGTCCGCCCCTCCTTCACCATGGGCGGCGCCGGCTCCGGCTTCGCCCACGACGAGGACGAGCTGCGCCGCATCGCCGGACAGGGCCTCACGCTCTCCCCGACCACCGAGGTGCTCCTGGAGGAGTCCATCCTCGGCTGGAAGGAGTACGAGCTGGAGCTGATGCGCGACCGCAACGACAACGTCGTGGTCGTCTGCTCCATCGAGAACTTCGACCCGATGGGCGTCCACACCGGTGACTCGATCACCGTCGCCCCGGCGATGACCCTCACCGACCGCGAGTACCAGCGGCTGCGCGACATCGGCATCGCGATCATCCGCGAGGTCGGCGTCGACACCGGCGGCTGCAACATCCAGTTCGCCATCGACCCGGCCGACGGCCGCGTCATCGTGATCGAGATGAACCCCCGCGTCTCCCGCTCCTCGGCGCTCGCCTCCAAGGCCACCGGCTTCCCGATCGCCAAGATCGCCGCCAAGCTGGCCGTCGGCTACACGCTCGACGAGATCCCCAACGACATCACCGAGAAGACCCCGGCCTCCTTCGAGCCGACCCTCGACTACGTCGTCGTCAAGGCCCCGCGCTTCGCCTTCGAGAAGTTCCCCTCCGCCGACTCCACCCTCACCACCACCATGAAGTCGGTGGGCGAGGCCATGGCGATCGGCCGGAACTTCACCGAGGCGCTGCAGAAGGCCCTGCGCTCCCTGGAGAAGAAGGGCTCGCAGTTCGCCTTCACCGGCGATCCCGGCGACAAGGCCGAGCTGCTGGCCGAGGCGGTCCGCCCGACCGACGGCCGGATCAACACCGTCATGCAGGCGATCCGGGCCGGCGCCACCCAGGAGGAGGTCTTCGACGCGACGAAGATCGACCCCTGGTTCGTCGACCAGCTCTTCCTGATCAAGGAGATCGCCGACGAGCTGGCCGCCGCCGACAAGCTCGTCCCCGAGCTGCTGGCCGAGGCCAAGCGGCACGGCTTCTCGGACGTCCAGATCGCCGAGATCCGCGACCTGCGCGAGGACGTCGTCCGCGAGGTGCGGCACGCGCTCGGCATCCGTCCGGTCTACAAGACCGTCGACACCTGCGCCGCCGAGTTCGCCGCGAAGACGCCGTACTTCTACTCCTCCTACGACGAGGAGAGCGAGGTCGCGCCCCGCACCCGGCCCGCGGTGATCATCCTGGGTTCCGGCCCCAACCGCATCGGCCAGGGCATCGAGTTCGACTACTCCTGCGTCCACGCCTCCTTCGCGCTCAGCGACGCGGGCTACGAGACCGTGATGGTCAACTGCAACCCGGAGACGGTCTCCACCGACTACGACACCTCCGACCGCCTGTACTTCGAGCCGCTGACGCTGGAAGACGTGCTGGAGATCGTGCACGCCGAGTCCCTCGCGGGCCCGGTCGCCGGAGTCGTCGTGCAGCTCGGCGGCCAGACCCCGCTGGGCCTGTCGCAGGCGCTCAAGGACAACGGCGTGCCCGTCGTCGGCACCCCTCCGGAGGCGATCCACGCCGCCGAGGACCGCGGCGCCTTCGGCCGCGTCCTGGCCGAGGCCGGGCTGCCCGCCCCCAAGCACGGCACCGCCACCACCTTCGCCGAGGCCAAGCAGATCGCCGACGAGATCGGCTACCCCGTCCTCGTACGCCCGTCGTACGTGCTCGGCGGGCGCGGCATGGAGATCGTGTACGACGAGACCCGGCTCTCCTCGTACATCTCCGAGTCCACCGAGATCAGCCCCACCCGGCCGGTCCTGGTCGACCGCTTCCTCGACGACGCCATCGAGATCGACGTCGACGCCCTCTACGACGGCACCGAGCTCTACCTCGGCGGCGTCATGGAGCACATCGAGGAGGCCGGCATCCACTCCGGCGACTCCGCCTGCGCCCTGCCCCCGATCACCCTCGGCGGCCACGACATCAAGCGGCTGCGCGCCTCCACCGAGGCCATCGCCAAGGGCGTCGGCGTACGCGGGCTGATCAACATCCAGTTCGCGCTGTCCGGCGACATCCTCTACGTCCTGGAGGCCAACCCGCGCGCCTCGCGGACCGTGCCCTTCACCTCCAAGGCGACCGCGGTCCCGCTCGCCAAGGCCGCCGCCCGGATCTCGCTGGGCGCGACCGTCGCGGAGCTGCGCGAGGAGGGCCTGCTGCCGAAGCACGGCGACGGCGGCACCCTGCCGCTGGACGCGCCGATCTCCGTCAAGGAGGCCGTCATGCCGTGGTCGCGCTTCCGCGACATCCACGGCCGCGGCGTCGACACCATCCTCGGCCCGGAGATGCGCTCCACCGGCGAGGTCATGGGCATCGACTCGGTCTTCGGCACCGCGTACGCCAAGTCGCAGGCCGGCGCCTACGGGCCGCTGCCCACCAAGGGCCGCGCCTTCATCTCGGTGGCCAACCGCGACAAGCGCTCGATGATCTTCCCGGCCCGCGAGCTGGTCGCCCACGGCTTCGAACTGCTGGCCACCTCCGGCACCGCCGAGGTCCTCAAGCGCAACGGCATCAACGCCACGGTCGTTCGCAAGCTGTCCGAGGGCGAGGGCCCCAACGGCGAGCGGACCATCGTCCAGCTGATCCACGAGGGCGGTGTCGACCTCATCGTCAACACGCCCTACGGGACCGGCGGCCGCCTCGACGGCTACGAGATCCGCACGGCGGCCGTCGCCCGCTCGGTGCCTTGCCTGACCACCGTCCAGGCGCTCGCCGCGGCCGTCCAGGGCATCGACGCCCTCACCAGCGGAGACGTCGGCGTCCGTTCCCTCCAGGAACACGCGGAACATCTCACCGCGGCCCGCGACTAGGAAGCCCACAAGGGGGACACCGGAAACGGTGTCCCCCTCTCCATGAGGACACCGTGATGTACAAGTTCTTCTTCCAGCTGGTCTTCAAGCGGATGGACGCCGAGCGCGCCCACCACCTGGCCTTCCGCTGGATTCGCCTGGCCGCCCGCATCCCCGTGCTGCGCACCTTCGTCGCCGCCGCCCTCGCCCCCCGCTACAAGGAACTGCGCACCGAGGCCCTGGGCCTGCGGATGCACGGGCCCTTCGGCCTCGCCGCCGGCTTCGACAAGAACGCGGTCGCGATCGACGGCATGGCGATGCTCGGCTTCGACCACGTCGAGATCGGCACCGTGACCGGCGAGGCGCAGCCCGGCAACCCGAAGAAGCGGCTGTTCCGCCTCGTGGCGGACCGCGCGCTCATCAACCGCATGGGCTTCAACAACGAGGGCTCCGCCGCCGTCGCCGCCCGGCTGGCCGCCCGCAACCCGGTCTTCCGCACCACCGTCGGCGTCAACATCGGCAAGACGAAGGCCGTCGCCGAGGCCGACGCCGCCGCCGACTACGTGAAGTCCACCGAGCGGCTGGCCGCCCACGCCGACTACCTCGTCGTCAACGTCTCCTCGCCCAACACCCCCGGCCTGCGCAACCTCCAGGCCACCGAGTCGCTGCGCCCGCTGCTCACCGCCGTGCGCGAGGCCGCCGACCGGACCGTCACCCACCGCCGGGTTCCGCTGCTCGTCAAGATCGCCCCGGACCTCGCGGACGAGGACGTCGACGCCGTCGCGGACCTCGCCGTCGAACTGGGCCTGGACGGCATCATCGCCACCAACACCACCATCGCCCGCGAGGGCCTGGGCCTGAAGTCCCCGTCGTCCCTGGTGAAGGAGACCGGCGGCCTGTCCGGCGCACCCCTCAAGGAACGCTCCCTGGAGGTCCTGAGCCGCCTGTACGGGCGCGTGGGGGACCGGATCACCCTGGTGGGTGTCGGAGGCGTCGAGAACGCCGAGGACGCCTGGCAGCGCATCCTCGCCGGCGCCACCCTGGTCCAGGGCTACAGCGCCTTCATCTACGAGGGCCCCCTCTACGCCCGCGCCATCCACAAGGGCCTGGCCGCGCGCCTGGCCGCCTCCCCGTACGCCACGCTCGCCGACGCCGTCGGCGCGGAAAGCCGGAAGGCAGCGAAATGACTCCGGAACCCTTCGGCGCCCGGCTGCGCCACGCCATGGACACCCGCGGCCCGCTCTGCGTCGGCATCGACCCGCACGCCTCCCTGCTCACCTCCTGGGGGCTGAACGACGACGTCGCGGGCCTGGAGAGGTTCACCCGGACCGTCGTCGAGGCGCTGGCCGACCGGGTCGCCGTGCTCAAGCCGCAGTCCGCGTTCTTCGAGCGCTTCGGCTCGCGCGGCATCGCCGTCCTGGAGAAGGCGGTCGAGGAGGCGAGGGCGGCCGGTGCCCTGGTCCTGATGGATGCCAAGCGCGGCGACATCGGCTCCACCATGGGCGCCTACGCGGCCACCTACCTGGACAAGGACTCGCCGCTGTTCTCGGACGCGGTCACCGTCTCGCCGTACCTCGGCTTCGGCTCGCTGCGGCCGGCGCTCGACGCGGCGGCGGTCTCCGGCGCGGGCGTCTTCGTACTCGCGCTGACCTCCAACCCGGAGGGGGCCGAGGTGCAGCGCGCCACGGCGGCCGACGGCCGTCCGCTGGCCCAGCTGATGCTGGACCACATGGCAGCGGAGAACGAGGGGGCCACCCCGCTCGGCTCGGTCGGCGCGGTAGTCGGGGCCACGCTCGGCGACGCGGGCGTCGACCTGGCGATCAACGGGCCGCTGCTCGCGCCCGGCATCGGCGCCCAGGGGGCGACGCCGGCGGATCTGCCGGGCGTCTTCGGCGACGCCGTACGCAATGTGGTGCCCAGCGTCAGCCGGGGCGTGCTGCGCCACGGACCGGACGCGTCAGGGCTGCGCGAAGCCGCCGGACGGTTCGCGGACGAGGTCCGCGCGGCCGTCTCGGACCGCTGACCCTGCCACGTAACAGCGTGTTGACGGAATCCTGACCAAAAAACTCAGGTGTTATGCCTGGAATGTCCTGGTCGGCTGAGGCTGACCAGGACTTTTCGTCTGTTCTCGCTGACTCCGGCGGCCTTGGCCGCTAGTCTCCGTCGAGGGCCGACGAGCACGGGTTGTTCGCGGCTCACCAGGTGAGGGGCGTTCCCGCCGCCTCACCGGTCCGTATCCGACAGATCGACATCCGAGGTGACGTAGGCGTGGCTCTTCCGCCCCTTACCCCTGAACAGCGCGCAGCCGCGCTCGAAAAGGCCGCCGCGGCTCGCCGGGAGCGGGCCGAGGTCAAGAATCGACTCAAGCACTCCGGCGCCTCCCTCCACGAGGTCATCAAGTCGGGCCAGGAGAACGACGTCATCGGCAAGATGAAGGTCTCCGCCCTGCTGGAGTCCCTGCCCGGCGTGGGCAAGGTCCGTGCCAAGCAGATCATGGAGCGGCTCGGCATCTCCGAGAGCCGCCGGGTCCGGGGTCTTGGCTCCAACCAGATCGCATCCCTGGAGCGCGAATTCGGCGGCAGCGCCGCCTGACGTTCTCAGGCACCCCTGAGAACCTGGATAATCGCTCCATGGCTGCAACATCCCGGGGGACGTCCCCCGTGCCCCCGGACGTACGTCCGCGGCTGACCGTGCTCTCCGGCCCCTCAGGGGTCGGCAAGAGCACGGTCGTCGCGCATATGCGCAAGGTCCACCCCGAGGTGTGGCTCTCGGTGTCGGCGACGACCCGCAAGCCCCGCCCCGGCGAACGCAACGGCGTCCACTACTTCTTCGTGGACGACGAGGAGTTCGACAAGCTCATCGCCAACGGCGAGCTGCTGGAGTGGGCCGAGTTCGCCGGCAACCGCTACGGCACCCCGCGCCGCGCCGTGCAGGAGCGGCTGGAGGCGGGCGAGCCGGTGCTCCTGGAGATCGACCTCCAGGGCGCCCGGCTGGTCCGCCAGTCCATGGCCGACGCCCAACTGGTCTTCCTCGCGCCGCCGAGCTGGGAGGAGCTGGTGCGCCGGCTCACCGGCCGCGGCACCGAGGCGCCCGAGGTGATCGAACGCCGGCTCGGAGCCGCCAAGGTCGAGCTGGCCGCCGAATCCGAGTTCGACACGACGCTCGTCAACACCTCCGTCGAGGACGTGGCCCGTGAGCTGCTAGCCTCGATGCTGGAGGCTTCCGGCCACCGTGCCGGAGGCGAGTGACCCACCGACGCGGGGGCCCGGCCACAAAGCCCCTGACTGTCAAAGATTTCTTTGATCTTCATCCCCTTCGGAAGGCAGAGCGTGTCCTCTTCCATCACCACGCCCGAGGGCATCATCAACCCGCCGATTGATGAGCTCCTCGAAGCAACCGACTCGAAGTACAGCCTCGTGATCTACGCCGCCAAGCGCGCGCGCCAGATCAACGCGTACTACTCGCAGCTCGGTGAGGGCCTCCTCGAGTACGTCGGTCCGCTCGTCGACACCCACGTGCACGAGAAGCCGCTGTCGATCGCGCTCCGCGAGATCAACGCGGGCCTGCTCACGTCCGAGGCCATCGAGGGCCCCGCGCAGTAAGCAGCGAAATCGCACCTTCACCTCAGGCCCGGCGGCACCCCCGCCGGGCCTGAGGCGTGTCCGGGGCGACGGACCCGCGCCCGCGCCCGTGAGGCAGCATGGGGGTGTACGTATGCCGGGTACGCAGCCGAGTGCGGGGAGACGCAGTGGACAAGCCGAAGGTCGTTCTGGGGGTCAGCGGCGGCATCGCCGCGTACAAGGCGTGCGAGCTGCTGCGCCGGCTGACCGAGTCCGGCCACGACGTACGGGTCGTCCCGACCGAGTCCGCCCTGCACTTCGTCGGCGCCGCCACCTGGTCGGCGCTCTCCGGCCACCCGGTCTCCACCGAGGTCTGGAACGACGTCCACGAGGTGCCGCACGTACGGATCGGGCAGCACGCCGACCTCGTCGTCGTCGCCCCCGCCACCGCCGACATGCTGGCCAGGGCGGCCCACGGGCTCGCCGACGACCTGCTCACCAACACCCTGCTCACCGCCCGCTGTCCGGTCGTCTTCGCGCCCGCCATGCACACCGAGATGTGGGAGCACCCGGCCACCCAGGAGAACGTCGCCACCCTGCGCCGCCGAGGCGCCGTCGTCATCGAGCCCGCCGTCGGCCGCCTCACCGGCGTCGACACCGGCAAGGGCCGGCTGCCCGACCCGGGCGAGATCTTCGAGGTCTGCCGCCGGGTGCTGGCCCGCGGCGCCGCCGCCCCCGACCTCGTGGGCCGGCACGTGGTGATCAGCGCCGGCGGCACGAGGGAACCGCTCGACCCCGTCCGCTACCTCGGCAACCGCTCCTCCGGCAAGCAGGGCTACGCGCTGGCCCGCACCGCCGTCGCCCGCGGCGCCCGGGTCACGCTCGTGGAGGCCAACACCGGGCTGCCGGACCCCTCCGGCGCCGACGTCGTCCACACCGGCACGGCCGTGCAGCTGCGCGAGGCCGTGCTCAAGGCGGCGGCGGACGCCGACGTCGTGGTGATGGCCGCCGCGGTCGCCGACTTCCGGCCCGCCCAGTACGTGACCGGGAAGATCAAGAAGAAGGACGGCCAGGAGCCCGCCCCCGTCGCGCTCGTCCGCAACCCCGACATCCTCGCCGAGGTCTCGGCCGAGCGCGCCACACCCGCACAGATCGTCGTCGGATTCGCCGCCGAGACCGACGACGTCCTGGCCAACGGCCGCGAGAAGCTGCGCCGCAAGGGCTGCGACCTGCTGGTGGTCAACGAGGTGGGGGAGCGCAAGACCTTCGGCTCCGAGGAGAACGAGGCGGTGGTGCTCGCCGCCGACGGAACCGAGACGCCGGTGCCGTACGGGCCCAAGGAAGCGCTCGCCGACACGGTGTGGGACCTCGTGTCGGCGCGCCTCGGATGAATTACCTGTGACACGCCGGTCCGGCCACAACCCTTGGGACACCGGGCCGGACCCCGTCCGCAGCGGCCCTTCCGGGGCTCCGACCACCGGTGGGGCAGGTCACATATCTCCCAAAGGGCGAGACACGTTGTCCGACGGCCGGAGCCGACCGATAAACTGCCCCGTGGACCGTACCGGGCGCAGCTCCCGGGCCCGTCCGCCAATGATCAGCCAGCAGCCGCTGCAACCCCAGGGAGCGATGTGTCCCGCCGTCTCTTCACCTCGGAGTCCGTAACCGAGGGTCACCCCGACAAGATCGCTGACCAGATCAGCGACACCATTCTCGATGCGCTCCTGCGTGAGGACCCGTCCTCACGCGTCGCCGTCGAGACCCTGATCACGACCGGTCTGGTGCATGTTGCGGGTGAGGTCACGACCAAGGCCTACGCCGACATCCCGACGCTGGTCCGCAACAAGGTCCTGGAGATCGGCTACGACTCCTCGAAGAAGGGCTTCGACGGCGCCTCCTGCGGCGTCTCGGTGTCCATCGGTGCCCAGTCCCCGGACATCGCGCAGGGCGTCGACACCGCGTACGAGAAGCGGGTCGAGGGGGACGAGGACGAGCTCGACAAGCAGGGCGCCGGAGACCAGGGCCTGATGTTCGGCTACGCCTGCGACGAGACCCCCGAGCTGATGCCGCTGCCGGTCCACCTCGCGCACCGGCTCTCGCGCCGCCTGTCCGAGGTCCGCAAGAACGGGACCATCCCGTACCTGCGCCCCGACGGCAAGACCCAGGTCACCATCGAGTACGACGGCGACAAGGCCGTCCGCCTCGACACGGTCGTCGTCTCCTCGCAGCACGCCAGCGACATCGACCTCGACTCGCTGCTCGCGCCCGACATCCGCGAGTTCGTCGTCGAGCACGTCCTGTCGCAGCTGATCGAGGACGGCATCAAGCTGGACACCGAGGGCTACCGCCTCCTCGTCAACCCGACCGGCCGCTTCGAGATCGGCGGCCCGATGGGCGACGCCGGCCTCACCGGCCGCAAGATCATCATCGACACCTACGGCGGCATGGCCCGCCACGGCGGCGGCGCCTTCTCCGGCAAGGACCCGTCCAAGGTGGACCGCTCGGCCGCCTACGCGATGCGCTGGGTCGCCAAGAACGTCGTCGCCGCCGGGCTCGCCGCCCGCTGCGAGGTCCAGGTCGCCTACGCGATCGGCAAGGCCGAGCCGGTCGGCCTCTTCGTCGAGACCTTCGGCACCGCCGCGATCGAGACCGAGAAGATCGAGCACGCCATCGGCGAGGTCTTCGACCTCCGCCCGGCCGCGATCATCCGCGACCTCGACCTGCTCCGCCCGATCTACGCCCAGACCGCCGCGTACGGGCACTTCGGCCGCGAGCTGCCCGACTTCACGTGGGAGCGCACCGACCGGGTCGAGGCGCTGCGCGCCGCCGCGGGCCTGTAAGGGCGCCCGAGGCCGTCTTCCGCCGGAGCCCGGACGCCGTCACGGCGTCCGGGCTCCGGCCTGTGGCGGGCCCGCGAAGGGCGGGCGCCGCTGTCAGAGGCGTCTGGTAGGACTGTGGCTGTGAGCAGGGAAGACGAGCGATCCGATGAGCCCGGGGCCGGGGCGCCGGAGCAGCTTGCGCTGATCCGGGAGACCGTGCGCCGGGCCGACGTGCCGCGCGCCAAGCCGCGCACCTGGCGCGGTGCCGCGCTCGCCAAGGACCTGCCCGTCGCCCGTGTCCTCGTCAACAAGGGCGCGCTCCACCTCGACCAGTACTTCGACTACGCGGTTACCGAGGAGCTGGACGCCGACGCCCGGCCCGGCGTGCGCGTACGGGTCCGGTTCGGGGCCGGCGGGCGCAATGTGCGGGGCGGCCGGCGCGAGGGCGGCGGGCTGATCGACGGCTTCCTGGTCGAGCGGCTGGCCGAGTCCGACTACAACGGCGCCCTGGCCGCGCTCGCCTCCGTCGTCTCCCCGGAACCGGTCCTCGGCCCGGAACTGCTCGCCCTCGCCCGCGCCGTCGCCGACCGGTACGCGGGCAGCCTCGCCGACGTCCTGCAGCTCGCCGTCCCCCCGAGGAACGCCCAGGCCGAGTCCAAGCCGTCCCCCGGACCGCTGCCGCCCCCCGCACCGCCCGCCCCCGCCACCTGGGAGCGGTACGAGCAGGGGCCGGCCTTCCTCTCCGCGCTGGCCACCGGTGGCGCCCCCCGGGCCGTGTGGACCGCGCTGCCCGGACCGCACTGGCCTGCCGAGATCGCCACAGCCGTCGCCGCGACCCTCGCCTCCGGGCGCGGCGCCCTGGTCGTCGTCCCCGACGGGCGGACCGCCGGCCGGGTCGATGCCGCGCTCACCGCCCTGCTCGGCGAGGGCCGGCACGCGCTGCTCACCGCCGGCTCCGGGCCCGGGAAGCGCTACCGGGAATGGCTCGCCGTGCGGCGCGGGTCCGTCCGGGCGGTGGTGGGGACCCGGGCCGCGATGTTCGCCCCCGTCGCCGACCTCGGCCTGGTCGTCGTCTGGGACGACGGGGACTCCAGCCACAGCGACGACCGCGCCCCCTTCCCCCATGTGCGGGAGGTCCTGGAGCTGCGTGCCACGCACGGCCGGTGCGCCTTCCTGCTCGGCGGCACCAGCTGCACCGTGGAGGCAGCGCAACTGGTCGAGAGCGGCTGGGCCCTGCCGCTGCGCGCCGACCGGGCACAGCTGCGGACGGCGGCGCCCGTGGTCCGTACCGTGGGCGACGGCGAGCTGGCGCGGGACGGTTCGGCCCGCGCCGCCCGGCTGCCCAGCCTCGCCTGGCAGACCGTAAGGGACGGGCTGCGCACCGGACCGGTGCTGGTACAGGTGCCCCGGCGCGGATACGCCCCCCGGCTCGCCTGCGAGCGCTGCCGGGAACCCGCCCGGTGCCGGCACTGCGCCGGGCCGCTGGAGGCGCCAGACCAGCAGGACCTGAACTGCGCCTGGTGCGGCCGGGCCGAGACCTCCTGGCACTGCGTGGCCTGCGGCTCCCGCCGGCTGCGCGCACAGATCATCGGCGCCCGCCGGACGGCGGAGGAGCTGGGCCGCGCGTTCCCCGCCGTGCCGGTGCGCACGTCCGGCCGCGACCACGTGCTGGACTCGGTGCCGGACCAGCCCGCGCTGGTGGTCAGCACGCCCGGGGCCGAACCGGTCGCCGAGGGCGGGTACGCGGCGGCGCTCCTGCTGGACGGCTGGGCGATGGTCGGCCGCCCCGACCTGCGCGCCGGCGAGGAGGCGCTGCGCCGCTGGACGGCGGCCGCCGCGCTGGTACGGGGCCGGCCCGAGGGCGGCACGGTGGTGATCGTCGCCGAGCCGACGCTGCGGCCCGTGCAGGCCCTGGTGCGCTGGGACCCGGTCGGACACGCCCGGCGGGAGCTGGCGGAGCGGGCCGAGCTGGGCTTTCCGCCGGTGTCCCGGATGGCGTCGGTGACGGGGACGCCGGAGGCGCTGGCCGCGTTCCTGGCCGGGGCGCGGCTGCCGTCGGACGCCGAGGTGCTGGGCCCGGTCCCGGTGCCGGCCGCCGAGCCGGGGCGGCCCCGCAGACCGTTCGAGGCGCCGCCGGGGGAGACCTGGGAGCGGGCGCTGGTCCGGGTGCCGCCGGGGAGCGGGGCGGCGCTGGCGGCCGCGCTGAAGGAGGCGCAGGCGGAGCGGATGTCGCGTGGCGGCGGGGGCGCGGGCGCGAGCGGGGGGCCGGTGCGGATTCGGGTGGACCCGGCGGACATCGGGTGAGCGGGGGCGCCCGCTGTGCGCCGCGGTGACGGGCGGCCGTGGGCGCGGGTGCGTCCCGCCGGGCGTTCTGTCCTCGATCGCCGGACGGGCTCGGGGTGCGCGAGGACGGGCTTGAAGTGTGCGAGGGCGCGCTTGAGGTGTGCGAGGACGGGGCTGAGGTGCCCGCGAGGGCGGGGTTGAGGTGTGCGAGGACGGGGCTGAGGTGCCCGCGAGGGCGGGGTTGAGGTGTGCGCTGCATGGGTCGGGGCCGTCCCGTGGTCCGGCCACGGGACGGCCCCGACCGGCGGGTCAGCCGTTGCGGGGGCCCGGGAAGGCGCCCGGGCGTACGTCCTCGCGCAGTGCGGGCCGCTCCGCCGACGGCTGCGGCGGCATCGAGCGTGCGGCCGGGACGGCGGCGCCCGGGGGCACCGGCGACGGGCGCTGCGCCACCACCTCGGCGGCGGCTTCGCCCGACGCCGGCTGCGGTGTGGCACGCCGTGCCCCGTAACGGCGGTGGACGGCCTGCTTGGTGACCCCGAGCGCGGAGCCCACCGCGTCCCAGGAGAAGCCCAGCGAACGGTCGAAGTCCACGGCCGCCGTGACCAGGGTCTCGACGCTGTCCCGCAGTTCCTGGGCCAGTCTGACCGTGGGGGCCGGGGCCCTGCCGTAGACGACGAAGCCCGCTGACGGGCCGGAGCGGCGCGGACGGTAGACGTTGCCCAGTTGGGCGGTGAGCGTGCGCAGTGCGTCCACCTGCCGCCGGACCCGCTCGATGTCCCGCACCAGAAGATGCAGACTGGCCCGCGCTTGGGCGTCGTGGGTTGCGTGGTCGGCCATGAAGAAGCCTCTCGAACCGGCGTTGAAAGGGATCGGGCCGCACCAGGGCGGCTCGCTTCGGTCAATCTCTCTTGACCAACGCGGCACCCGGGGATCTGGTCACGCTCGGGGGGCGTATGAGCACGTGCAAGGGGCGCGCGACTACGCGTACGCCCCCCGGCTCCATGACCCATAGACTTGTGCGTTGCTCGCCACCGTAACGTTTCGGCCTGAGAGTCCGGCCTGAGAGGCAGACAGCCACCCATGAAGCTCGTCTTCGCCGGCACCCCCGAGGTAGCCGTTCCCGCCCTGGACGCCCTGATCGCCTCCGGTCGCCATGAGGTGGCCGCCGTCGTGACCAGGCCCGACGCGCCCGCGGGGCGTGGCCGGCGGCTGGTGGCCAGCCCGGTCGCCCAGCGCGCCGAGGAGGCCGGGATCGAGGTGCTCAAGCCCGCCAGGCCCCGGGACGAGGACTTCCTCGCGCGGCTGCGGGAGATCGCGCCGGACTGCTGCCCGGTCGTCGCCTACGGTGCGCTGCTGCCCAAGGTGGCGCTCGACGTGCCGGCCAGGGGCTGGGTCAACCTCCACTTCTCGCTGCTGCCCGCCTGGCGCGGCGCGGCCCCCGTGCAGCACGCGGTCATGGCCGGCGACGAGGTGACCGGGGCCTCCACCTTCCTCATCGAGGAGGAGCTCGACTCCGGACCGGTCTACGGCGTCCTCACCGAGGAGGTCCGCCCGTCCGACACCAGCGGCGACCTGCTGACCCGGCTGGCGTTCGCCGGTGCCGGGCTGCTCGCCGCGACCATGGACGGCATCGAGGACGGCACCCTGCACGCCGTGCCGCAGCCCGCCGACGGGGTCACCCTCGCCCCCAAGATCACCGTCGAGGACGCCCAGGTCCAGTGGTCCGCGCCCGCCCTGCGCGTCGACCGCGTCATCCGCGCCTGCACCCCGGCCCCCGGCGCCTGGACACTGTTCCGGGGCGAGCGCCTGAAGCTGGTCCAGGCGGTCCCGGCCGTGGACCGGTCCGACCTGGCGCCCGGCGAGCTGTCCGCCGCCAAGAACAACGTGTTCGTGGGCACCGGATCGCACGCCGTCGAACTGCTCTGGGTCCAGCCGCAGGGCAAGAAGCCGATGCGCGCGGCGGACTGGGCGCGCGGGGTGCGCATCGTCCCGGGTGAGCTGGTCGGCAGCTAGTGCCGCGGCACTGGCGGACGGGCGGGCCGGGGCGGGGACGTAGGCTGGGAGGGTTCGTCCTCTCACCCCCAGCGGAGCACCTTTCACGTGAACGACCAGCCGCGTCGCCGTCCCGCCAAGCCGCACCGCCGCCCCAAGAAGGACCCGGTCCGCTTCCTCGCCTTCGAGGTCCTCAGGGCCGTCGACGAACGCGACGCGTACGCGAACCTCGTCCTGCCCCCGCTGCTGAAGAAGGCCCGGGGCCAGGGCGGCTTCGACCACCGGGACGCGGCCCTGGCGACCGAGCTGGTCTACGGGACGCTGCGCCGCCAGGGCACGTACGACGCGATCGTCGCCGCCTGCATCGACCGCCCGCTGCGCGAGGTCGACCCGCCGGTCCTGGACGTGCTGAACATGGGCGTGCACCAGCTGCTCGGCACCCGCATCCCGACCCACGCGGCGGTCTCCGCGAGCGTGGAGCTGGCCCGGGTGGTGCTGGGGGAGGGGCGCGCCAAATTCGTCAACGCCGTGCTGCGCAAGGTGTCGGCCGACGATCTCGACGGCTGGGTGGCGCGGGTCGCCCCCTCCTACGAGGACGACGCCGAGGACCACCTCGCCGTCGTGCACTCGCACCCCCGCTGGGTCGTCTCGGCGCTCTGGGACGCGCTCGGCGGCGGCCGGGCCGGGATCGAGGACCTGCTCGAAGCCGACAACGAACGGCCCGAGGTCACCCTCGTCGCCCGCCCCGGCCGCTCCACCACCGCCGAACTCGTCGAAGCGCTCGGCGAGGAGAACGCCCTCCCGGGCCGCTGGTCGCCCTACGCCGTACGGATGGCCGAGGGCGGCGAACCCGGCGCCCTGACCGCCGTGCGGGAGAGCCGGGCCGGCGTCCAGGACGAGGGCAGCCAGCTCGTCGCCGCCGCACTCGCCGACGCCCCGCTGGAGGGCGGCGACACCCGCTGGCTCGACGGCTGCGCGGGCCCCGGCGGGAAGGCCGCCCTGCTCGCCGCCCTCGCCGCCGAACGCGGCGCCACCCTGCTGGCCGCCGAGAAGCAGCCGCACCGGGCCCGCCTCGTGGAACGCGCGCTGGCCGGCAACCCCGGCCCCTACCAGGTGGTCACCGCCGACGGAACCCGCCCGCCGTGGCGGCCCGGCAGCTTCGACCGCATCCTGATGGACGTCCCGTGCTCCGGCCTCGGCGCGCTGCGCCGCCGCCCGGAAGCCCGCTGGCGCCGCCGCAAGGAGGACCTGGAGAGCTTCGCACCCCTCCAGCGCGGTCTGCTGCGCGAGGCGCTGAAGGCCGTACGGGTCGGCGGCGTCGTCGGGTACGCGACCTGCTCGCCCCACCTCGCGGAGACCCGGGTGGTCGTCGAGGACGTCCTCAAGGGGCGCGGCGGGGCGCCCGTCGAGGCGGAGTGGGTGGACGCCCGCCCGCTGATGCCGGGCGTGCCCGCGCTGGGAGACGGCCCCGACGTCCAGCTCTGGCCGCATCTGCACGGCACGGACGCGATGTACCTCGCCCTGCTGCGGCGTACCGCCTGACCGGCCCTTCGCCCCCGGCCCGGGGGCGAAAACGCCGGGAATGCGCGAACCGTAATGATCCCGTGAGGCTTTGGGGCGCACCGAGGCGGGGAAGTGACGCAGAACATGGCAGGCTTGGTCCATGGCCCAGATCAACCCCAGTATTCTCTCCGCCGACTTCGCGCGTCTCGCCGAGGAGGCGAAAGCGGTCGAAGGTGCCGACTGGCTCCATGTCGATGTCATGGACAACCACTTCGTGCCCAATCTGACCCTCGGCGTGCCGATCGTGGAATCGCTCAGCCGGGCCACGGACACTCCGCTGGACTGCCACCTGATGATCGAGGACGCGGACCGCTGGGCCCCGCAGTACGTCGAGGCGGGCGCGGGATCGGTCACCTTCCACGCGGAGGCCGCCGCCGCCCCCGTACGGCTGGCGCGGGAGATCCGCGCCAAGGGCGCCCGCGCGTCCATGGCGCTCAAGCCGGCGACGCCCATCGAGCCGTACGAGGACCTGCTCCCCGAACTCGACATGCTGCTGATCATGACGGTGGAGCCGGGCTTCGGCGGCCAGGCCTTCCTGGACATCATGCTGCCGAAGATCCGCCGCACCCGTGAGCTGATCTCCAAGCACGGCCTCGACCTGTGGCTCCAGGTCGACGGCGGGGTCTCCGAGTCCACCATCGAGCGGTGCGCCGAGGCGGGCGCCGACGTCTTCGTCGCCGGCTCCGCCGTGTACGGGGCCGCGGACCCGGCCGCGGCGGTGCGGGCCCTGCGCTCCAAGGCCGACGGGGCCATCGGCTCGGCCGGCTGGGCGTGCGCCCACTGAGGCCGTGCCGCTACGGGCCCGCGAGCGCGGGTCGCCCCGGCCAAGGGCAGATGAACGGGGTCCGACGGGACCGGTCAGGGATCGCCGTATCTGACAGGATGAACGGCGTATCAAGAGCGTGAACAGCAGTGAGGAGAACGCGGTGTCTGCAATGTCGGCGGGCCGGTCCGCCCTGCGGATGGGGCCCGCGGAGCTGGTGCAGGCGGCGGCCATGGCCCGCCGCTTCTACCTCGAGGGCAAGTCCAAGATCCAGATCGCCGAGGAGTTCGGGGTCAGCCGCTTCAAGGTGGCCCGGGTCCTGGAGACGGCCCTGGAGCGTGACCTGGTACGGATCGAGATCCGCGTCCCCGCGGAGCTGGACGCCGAGCGCTCCGACGCGCTCCGCGCCCGCTACGGGCTGCGTCACGCGGTCGTGGTCGAGTCCCCGGCCGAGGAGCAGGACGACGCGGCGGACCCGGAGAATCTGGGCGAGGTCGCCGCCGATCTGCTCGGCGAACTGGTGAACGAGGGCGATGTGCTCGGGCTCGCCTGGGGCCGGTCCACCATCCACATGGCGGCCGCCCTCGACCGGCTGCCGCCGTGCACGGTCGTGCAGCTCACCGGGGTGTACGACGCGGGCACCGCCGAGCGCGGCTCGGTGGAGGCCGTGCGGCGCGCCGCCCAGGTCTCCGGCGGCGAGGCGCACCCGATCTACGCGCCGATGCTGCTGCCCGACCCCGCGACGGCCGCCGCGCTGCGCCACCAGACGGGGATCGCCCGCGCCTTCGAGTACTTCGACAAGGTGACGGTCGCGGCCGTCTCCATCGGCTCCTGGGAGCCCGGCATCTCGACCGTCCACGACATGCTCTCCGACGAGGAGCGCGAGCACTACGCCTCGCTCGGTGTCGCTGCCGAGATGTCGGCCCACCTGTTCGACTCGGACGGGCGCCGGGTGGGCCGCGACCTCGGCGAGCGCTGCATCACCGTCGAGGCGGACCGGCTGCGCCGCATCCCCGAGGTGGTGGCCATCGCGGGCGGCCAGCGCAAGGCCGCCGCGATCGGTGCGGTCCTGCGGTCCGGCCTGGTCACCAGCCTCGTCACGGACACGGCGGCGGCCGACTATCTGCTGACGGAGTCCGCCGCCCCGCGCCGGCCGGCCCTGGAGCGGGCCGACCCGGACGGCGACTGAGGAGCCGCACGAGCGTACGCGGAGAGGGGCGGGCGGCCACGGCCGCCCGCCCCTCTCCGCGTGCCTCCCGGCTCAGTCCTGCGCGAGGCCCAGGACCGTGGCCTCCAGATACTGCTCAGGCTCCTCGTACTGGCTGACGTCGGCGGGGTTGTAGCGGGGCGTCTGCCGGGACCAGTCGAGATTCCCGCGCATCCAGCTCCGCATCCCGTCGAGATACGGCTCCAGCATCCACGTGAGCTGCGGGTAGGCGGCCAGCAGCTCGGCCTCCGCGGTCAGGAAGCGCTCCGTCTCCGTGGCGAGCTCCGCACAGACGTGCTCCAGCGCCTGCTGCTTGCCGTAGCCGCGGTGGTGCCGGACCAGGTGGACGAGGTTGTGGATCTCGCCGAGCACCTGCTCCTTCTCGTAGGAGTAGACGTCATTGGCCCAGCACACGACGTTGCACGAGGCCTCCAGCGCGGTGATGAACCGGGGATCGTTGTGGATCGACTGGGGCGCCTCGATGCCGGCGACGATCTCTATGAGGTCCATGCAGACGTGGATCGCGCCGGTGTGGCGGCGCTTCTCGATGTACGTCGCCTCCGTCGGCACGACGCCGGCCGCCCGGTTCCCGGCCTCCCATGTGGTGGTCGTGGTGAGGTACGTGATCAGGTGCCAGGCGAAGCGGCGGCGCCAGTGCACCGCGGCGGTCGGTGTCGTACGTTGCCACAGGTCGATGAGGGCGACCACCGCGGCGGGCAGCTTCTCGTCCTCCAGGACGCCCGTGCGGGTGCCGTCGACCACGGCCTGCATCAGGGCGACCACGTCGCGTACCCGTTCGGGGTCGCGGCCGAGGTGGCCGTCGTCGAGCTGGTCGTCGACGAGGAAGAGCCAGACGAACCAGTCGGCGACGAGGTCCAGATTCTCACTGTCGGCGGTCGGGTACACCATCCCGACGAATGCGCCGAAGTCCGCTTGCTCGAAGCGTTCCCTGGCCGAATCCCGGTGCACCAGACCGGTTTTGCGAATCCAGGCATCGAGATGGTCCCGTACGTGAGCGACGTGCGGGTTCGTCCGTTGGGTGAACGGGCAGTAAATGTCCGGCAGTTCGTTCTCCACGGGCGGGTCGTGATCCTCTCCGGTCGTACGGGTGACGGTAGTTGAGCATGATCCGTCCGTTCCTCCGGGGCTTGTGGTGACCCACGGGACCTGCGGGTTTGAAGCTACCTGACCCCCTGTCACCAGGTCCAGGGCAGATGTTCGGAAATGGTTGAAAGCTGTGCGGGTAAGGTCTGCGGGTAAGGCAGGTTCCACTTGCCCGGGACTCCCGCGACGGTTCCTTGGAGGAACATACGAGAGCGGGAGTCATTTGCTGTGTCTTCGTGGAAGCGACCTGCGCCATTTCGTATGAAAAAATGAGTGTTATGCGTTTTCTTGAGCCCGGCACCGGTCGCTATACAGAATCCCCCTCGGTCCCGTACGACCTCACGTACGACGACGTCTTCATGGTCCCGGGCCGGTCGGCGGTCGGCTCACGCCAGGCCGTGGACCTGTCCTCGCCCGACGGCAGCGGCACCACCATCCCGCTCGTCGTCGCGAACATGACCGCCATCGCGGGCCGCCGGATGGCCGAGACGGTCGCCCGCCGCGGCGGGATCGTCGTCATCCCGCAGGACATCCCGATCGAGGTCGTCACCGAGGTCATCTCCTGGGTCAAGACGCGCCACCTGGTCCTCGACACACCCATCGAGCTGTCCCCGGGCCAGACGGTCGCCGACGCCCTGTCCCTGCTGCACAAGCGCGCGCACGGCGCGGGGGTCGTCGTGGACGACGAGCGGCGGCCCGTCGGCGTGGTCACCGACCACGACCTGTCGGGCGTGGACCGCTTCACCCAGCTCTCCGAGGTCATGTCCAAGGACCTGGTCCTGCTGGACGCGGACATAGACCCGCGTGACGCCTTCAACAAGCTCGACGGTGCCAACCGCAAGCTCGCCCCCGCGGTCGACGCGGACGGCCGGCTCGTCGGCATCCTCACCCGCAAGGCCGCCCTGCGCGCCACGCTCTACACCCCGGCCACCGACGCGGACGGCAAGCTGCGGATCGCCGCCGCCGTCGGCATCAACGGCGATGTGGCGGGCAAGGCCAAGCAGCTCCTCGACGCGGGCGTCGACACGCTGGTCGTCGACACCGCCCACGGCCACCAGGAGTCCATGATCAGCGCGGTCCGCGCGGTCCGGGCGCTGGACCCGCGGGTGCCGATCGTGGCGGGCAACATCGTCGCCGCCGAGGGCGTGCGCGACCTCATCGAGGCCGGTGCCGACATCATCAAGGTCGGGGTCGGACCGGGCGCCATGTGCACCACCCGCATGATGACCGGCGTGGGCAGGCCCCAGTTCTCCGCCGTGCTGGAGTGTGCGGCCGAGGCGAAGAAGTACGGCAAGCACGTCTGGGCGGACGGCGGTGTGCGCCACCCCCGCGATGTCGCCATGGCGCTCGCGGCCGGTGCGTCCAACGTGATGATCGGCTCCTGGTTCGCCGGTACGTACGAGTCCCCGGGCGACCTCCAGCAGGCCGTCGACGGGCGCTTCTACAAGGAGTCCTTCGGCATGGCCTCCGCGCGCGCCGTGAAGAACCGCACCTCCGACGAGTCGGCGTACGACCGCGCCCGCAAGGCGCTGTTCGAGGAGGGCATCTCCACCTCGCGGATGTTCCTGGACCCGGCACGCCCCGGAGTCGAGGACCTGATCGACTCGATCATCGCGGGCGTCCGCTCCTCCTGCACGTACGCCGGTGCGGCCTCCCTCGCGGAGTTCACCGAGAAGGCGGTCGTCGGGGTGCAGAGCGCCGCCGGATACGCGGAGGGCAAGCCGCTGCACGCCAGCTGGAGCTGATCCGCCGGCCTGTCCCCACCGTGCCCCTTCCGGCCGTTCGCGCCGGGAGGGGCACCGGCGTACCCGGGGGCGCGAGGGGGTGGTGAGTTGGCCGGATACCGTGCTTGGACCGGCCTGGAATGCCCGTCAACTCGGGCCCGGGATAAGTAGTATGAATTTCCGTCAGCCGACCGCCTCTCTGCTGCAAGGGATCTCATGTCCTTCTTCACCGACCTGGCTCATCAGTACATCGACGGAGAGTGGAGGCCGGGCAAGGGCTCCTGGGACATCGTCGACTTCAACCCCTTCGACGGGACGAAGCTCGCCGCCGTCACGGTCGCCACGGCGGACGAGGTGGACCAGGCCTACCGGGCGGCCGAGAACGCCCAGCAGGCGTGGGCCGACACCAACCCGTACGCCCGGCGGGCCGTGCTGGAGAAGGCGCTGCGGATCGTCGAGGAGCGCGAGGACGAGATCGGGGACGCCATCGTCGCCGAACTCGGCGGCACCCGGCTGAAGGCGGCCTTCGAACTGCACCTGGCCAAGGAGTTCCTGCGCGAGGCCGCCGGGCTGGCGCTGCGGTGCACCGGGCAGATCCTGCCCTCGCCGACCGAGGGCAAGGAGAACCGGGTCTACCGGGTTCCGGTGGGCGTGGTCGGCGTCATCAGCCCCTTCAACTTCCCCTTCCTGCTGTCGCTGAAGTCGGTCGCGCCGGCCCTGGCGCTCGGCAACGCCGTGGTCCTCAAGCCGCACCAGAACACACCGGTCTGCGGCGGCACCCTGGTGGCCAAGGTGTTCGAGGACGCCGGGCTCCCCGCCGGGCTGCTGAACGTCGTCGTCACCGACATCGCGGAGATCGGCGACGCCCTGCTGGAGCACCCCGTCCCGCAGGTCATCTCGTTCACCGGGTCCGACAAGGTCGGCCGGCACGTCGCGACCGTCTGCGCCGCGCACCTCAAGCGCTCCGTGCTCGAACTCGGCGGCAACAGCGCGCTCATCGTGCTGGACGACGCCGATGTGGACTACGCCGTCGACGCGGCGGTCTTCAGCCGTTACGTGCACCAGGGCCAGGTCTGCATGGCCGCCAACCGCATCCTGGTCGACCGGTCGGTGGAGCAGGAGTTCACCGAGAAGTTCGTCGCCAAGGTCGCCTCGCTGACAGTCGGCGACCCCGCCGACCCGGCGACCCAGATCGGCCCGCTCATCAACGCCACCCAGGCCGAGGCGATCAGCACCCTCGTGGACCGGACCGTCGAGGCGGGCGCCACCGCGCTGCTGCACGGCCGGGCCGAGGGCAACCTCGTCAGCCCCTCCGTCCTGACCGGGCTCCCCGCCGACTCCCCGGTGCTCTCGCAGGAGATCTTCGGACCCGTCGCCCTGCTCGTGCCGTTCGACGGGGAGGACGAGGCGGTCCGGATCGCCAACGACACCCCGTACGGCCTCAGCGGCGCCGTCCACACCTCCGACATCGAGCGCGGCGTCCGCATCGGGCAGCGCATCCGCACCGGCATGATCCACATCAACGACGGCACGGTCCACGACGAGCCCGTCGTCCCCTTCGGCGGCGAGAAGAACTCCGGGCTCGGACGGCTCAACGGCGACTCCATGCTGGAGGCCTTCACCACCCAGAAGTGGATCTCCGTGCAGCACGGCCGCTCGCGCTTCCCCTTCTGACCCAGGGCCTGTCGTCACATTCCCGTCTGCCGTCCGGGCGAACGACGGGAATGTGACGACAGGCCCTGGCACCTACCGCGGTGAGCGCGCCCCGAGGGGCGGGCCCATGGTCTACTGCCGGGGGCGGCACGCGCCGCCCCCGGCACAGCCGTGCCCGCCCGCGCCACCGCAGAGAAGTGACCCGTACGACGTGCGACTGAACGACCTCGACGAACGCATCGTCCACGCCCTGGCCGAGGACGCCCGCCGCTCCTACGCCGACATCGGCTCGATCATCGGCCTGTCCGCGCCCGCCGTGAAACGCCGGGTGGACCGGCTGCGCGCCGAGGGCGCCATCACCGGGTTCACCGTCAGGGTCGACCCGGCGGCGCTCGGCTGGGAGACCGAGGGCTACATCGAGATCTACTGCAGCCGCAACACCTCACCGGAGTCGATCAAGCGGGGGCTCGCCCGCTATCCGGAGGTCGCCTCGGCGTCCACGGTCACCGGCGACGCGGACGCGCTCGTCCAGGTCTTCGCGGCGGACATGCGCCACTTCGAACAGGTCCTGGAGCGGATCGCGGGCGAGCCGTACGTGGAGCGGACGAAGTCCGTGCTGGTGCTGTCGCCGCTGCTCAGGCGGTACTCGTCGGGGTCGCCGGGGTAACCAGGGACACCCCGCGCCGGGCCCGCGCAACGAATCGTCGCCGGGAGCCGGTCCGGCGCAACGGATCAACGGTCGATGCGCAACGGTCGCGCCTTGTCCGGGCCGAATGGCGGAACGTACCGTCAATACGTCCCCGCCCCGCCCGCACCGTCCGAGGTCAGCCATGCCGTCGTTGCGCACCGCCCTGTTCCAGAGCTCCGGACGCCCCGGCTCCGTCGCGGGCACCGTCGAGCTGCTGGACGGAGCCGCACGACGGGCCGCCGAGTCCGGCGCCCGGCTGCTGGTCTGCCCCGAGATGTATCTGACCGGGTACGCGATCGGGGACGACGTACCCCGGCTGGCCGAGGCCGCCGACGGGCCCGCCGCCCGCGCCGTCACCGAGATCGCCGTACGGCACGGGATCGCCGTCCACTACGGCTACCCGGAGCGCGACGGCGACCTCCTCTACAACTCCGCGCAGCTCATCGGAGCCGACGGGACAGCGCTCGCCCACTACCGCAAGACCCACCTCTTCGGCGACTTCGAGCAGAAGTGGTTCACCCCCGGGGACGAACCGGTCGTCCAAGCCACACTGGACGGTGTCCGCATTGGCTTGCTGACCTGCTACGACGTCGAGTTCCCGGAGAACGTCCGCGCGCACGCCCTGGCCGGTGCCGATCTTCTGCTGGTCCCGACCGCGCTGATGCACCCCTTCTCGTTCGTCGCCGAATCCGTCGTCCCGGTCCGCGCCTTCGAGAACCAGCTGTACATCGCCTACGTCAACCGGACCGGCCCGGAAGGCACGTTCGACTTCACCGGGTTGAGCTGCCTGGCCGGCCCCGACGGCACGGTCCGCGCCCGTGCGGGGCGCGGCGAGGAGCTTGTCACCGCCGACGTCGATACTGCCCTGCTGGCCTCGTCCCGGGCCGCCAACCCGTATCTGAACGACCGCCGACCCGGCCTGTACGGCTCCCTCGTCTGAGCCAGCCGCCCCGTCCGCCCCCGCCTTCCTCCCCGCCTTTCCCGCAAGGAGTCCGTACCCCATGACGTCCGTGCCCCCCGCCGTCCAGCACACCGAGGAAGCGGCCCCGCCGATCACCATGTTCGGCCCGGACTTCCCCTACGCGTACGACGACTTCCTCGCGCACCCCGCGGGCATCGGCCAGATACCGGCCACCGAGCACGGCACCGAGGTGGCCGTCATCGGCGGCGGGCTCTCCGGCATCATCACCGCCTACGAGCTGATGAAGATGGGCCTGCGGCCCGTCGTGTACGAGGCCGACCGCATCGGCGGCCGGCTGCGCACCGTCGAGTTCGAGGGCTGCGCCACGGACGGCGAGCCGCTGACCGCCGAGATGGGCGCGATGCGCTTCCCGCCGTCGTCGACCGCGCTCCAGCACTACATCGACCTGGTCGGCCTGGAGACGAAGCCGTTCCCCAACCCGCTCTCCCCGGCCACCCCTTCGACGGTCGTGGACCTCAAGGGCGAGTCGCACTACGCCCGGACCATCGACGAACTTCCGCAGGTCTACCGCGATGTGATGGACGCGTGGAACGCCTGCCTGGAGGAGGGCGCCGACTTCTCCGACATGAACCGGGCGATGCGCGAGCGCGACGTCCCGCGGATCAGGGAGATCTGGGCCCGCCTGGTCGAGAAGCTGGACAACCAGACCTTCTACGGCTTCCTCTGCGACTCCGACGCCTTCAAGTCCTTCCGCCACCGCGAGATCTTCGGGCAGGTCGGCTTCGGCACCGGCGGCTGGGACACCGACTTCCCCAACTCCATCCTGGAGATCCTGCGGGTCGTCTACACCGAGGCGGACGACCACCACCGCTCCATCGTCGGCGGCAGCCAGCAGCTCCCGCTGCGCATGTGGGAACGCGAACCGCAGAAGATCGTCCACTGGCCGCTCGGCACCTCGCTGGCCTCGCTCCACGACGGCGAGCCGCGCGGGGCCGTCACCCACCTGCACCGCACGGCCGGCAACCGGATCACCGTCACCGACGCCTCCGGCGACATCCGCACCTACCGGGCCGCCGTCTTCACCGGCCAGTCCTGGCTGCTGCTCTCCAAGATCGCCTGCGACGACGCGCTCTTCCCGATCGACCACTGGACGGCGATGGAGCGCACCCACTACATGGAGTCCTCCAAGCTGTTCGTGCCCGTCGACCGGCCGTTCTGGCTGGACAAGGACGAGACCACCGGCCGCGACACCATGTCGATGACGCTGACCGACCGGATGACCCGGGGCACCTACCTCCTGGACGACGGGCCGGACCGGCCGGCCAGCATCTGCCTCTCCTACACCTGGTGCGACGACAGCCTGAAGTGGCTGCCGCTCTCGGCGGCCGAGCGCATGGACGTGATGCTGAAGTCGCTCGGCGAGATCTACCCGAACGTCGACATCCGGGGGCACATCACCGGCAACCCGGTGACCGTCTCCTGGGAGAACGAGCCCTGGTTCATGGGCGCGTTCAAGGCCAACCTGCCCGGCCACTACCGCTACCAGCGGCGCCTGTTCACCCACTTCATGCAGGACCGGCTGCCCGCCGACAAGCGGGGCCTGTTCCTGGCGGGCGACGACATCTCCTGGACGGCGGGCTGGGCCGAGGGAGCCGTGCAGACCGCGCTCAACGCCGTCTGGGGCGTGATGACCCACTTCGGCGGCGCGACCGACGCGAGCAACCCCGGCCCGGGCGACCTCTTCGACGAGCTCGCCCCGGTCGAACTCCCGGAGGACTGAACACCGCCTAAGCTCCCACTGACGCGGGGAAGGGAGCGGTCGGTGTCGGGGGTACGCGCACAACGCCGGGTCGCACGGCGGGAGTCCAGGCGGCGCAGGCTGCGGGCGCGCCGGCAGGCCATGGTCGTCGTCGCCTCGGCCGTGGTCGTCGCGGGCGCCGCCGCCGGCGTGATGTCCGCCCTCGCCGGTGAGGGGCGGCGGACCACCGCCGCCCCCGACACCTCGGCGCCGCCGACTGCGGCGCCGCTGCCGGCCGTGCCGAGCGCCACGGCCGCCCCGCGCACGCCGTCCGCGCCGGCGTCCAGTGCCTCGCGTGCGCCCCGGCCGTCAAACCCCGCGCCCTCGGCCACCCGGACCACCGCCCCGCCCGCCGGCGGGCTCCTCTACCGCCACCCGGACTCCCAGGTCCTGGACTGGGTCGCGGCGCACCCCACCGACCCGCGGCGCCCGTTGATCGAGGCACGGATAGCGGCGCGGCCCGCCGCCGTCTGGTTCGCCTCCTACAACCCCGGGGCCGTCACCGGCCAGGTCCGGGCGGTCACCTCGGCGGCGGCCCGGGCCGGCCGGACCCCGGTCCTGGTGCCGTACGCCATCCCCGGCCGGGACTGCGGCGGGGCTTCCGAGGGCGGCGCGCCGGACCTCGCCGCGTACGACGGGTGGATACGGGAGTTCTCGGCCGGGCTCGGCGACGGGCCGGTGATCGTGATCCTGGAGCCCGACTCCGTCGCGCAGTCCGACTGCCTGTCGGCCGACGACCTGGCGGCCCGTAACGCCTCGCTGGCACGGGCCGGCCGGGCGCTGCACGCGGCGAACCCGAAGGCCAAGGTGTACTTCGACGGCGGACACTCGGGCTGGCACCCCGCCGCGAAGCAGGCCGCGGCGCTGCGGGCGGCGGGGGCGGCGAGCAGCGGCGACGGCGTCTTCACCAATGTGTCGAACTTCCACCGCACCGCCGACGAGGCCGCCTACGCACGCCAGGTGCTTGCGGCGCTCGGCGGTCCGGAGCGGCTGGGCGCAGTCATCGACACCAGCCGCAACGGGAACGGGGCGCCGGCGGGCGACGCGTGGTGCGATCCGACGGGCCGGGCGCTGGGCCGGGCCCCCACCACGGAGACGGGGGAGGCCCGGATCGACGCCTACCTGTGGGTGAAGCTGCCCGGCGAGTCCGACGGCTGCCAGGGCGCGGCGGGTTCCTTCTCGCCGGACTACGCTTACGCGCTGGCGACCGGCTGACCGGTCAGGAACCGGCGGCCGGCGGCTCCTTGTCGTACGCGGACGTGCCCGAGTCGAGCAGCGGCTCCTGCGTCTTGAGGTGGGCCGGGGCGAAGGCGCGCAGCACGTGGTAGCCGGTGATCACGACGATGGTGCCGAGGGCGATGCCGCCCAGCTCGAAGTTGTCGCTGATCTTCAGGCTGACCCCGCCGACGCCGATGATGATGCCCGCGGCGGCCGGTACCAGGTTCAGCGGGTTGCGCAGATCGACCTTGGCGTTCAGCCAGATCTGGGCGCCGAGCAGGCCGATCATGCCGTACAGGATGACGGTGATGCCGCCGAGCACCCCGCCGGGGATGGCCGCGACGACCGCGCCGAACTTCGGGCAGAGACCGAACAGCAGCGCGAAGCAGGCCGCGGCCCAGTAGGCGGCGGTGGAGTAGACCCGGGTCGCGGCCATCACGCCGATGTTCTCGGAGTACGTGGTGTTCGGCGGGCCGCCCACCGCGGTCGAGAACATCGAGGCGGCGCCGTCCGCGGCGATCGCAGTGCCCAGCTTGCCGTCCAGCGAGCGCCCGGTCATCTCGCCGACCGCCTTCACATGCCCGGCGTTCTCGGCGATCAGCGCGATGACGACGGGCAGGGCGACGAGGATCGCCGACCACTGGAAGCTCGGGGCGTGAAACGACGGCAGCCCGACCCAGTCGGCCTTCCCCACCGCCGACAGGTCCAGCCGCCAGTGGTCGACGGCCTCGGCGCCGCCGGCGGGGGAGTGGATCTTCCCGAGGACGCGGTCGAGCACCCAGGACAGGACGTAACCGAAGACGAGCCCGAGGAAGATCGCGATACGGGAGAAGAAGCCGCGCAGACACACCACGGCCAGCCCGGTGAACAGCATCACCAGGAGCGCGGTCCACTGGTCCTGCGGCCAGTACGTCGACGCGGTCACCGGTGCCAGGTTGAACCCGATGAGCATGACGACCGCGCCCGTCACCACCGGCGGCATCGCCGCGTGGATGATCCTTGCGCCGAACCGCTGCACCGCGAGCCCGGCCAGGAAGAGCACCGCACCGACCACGAACACCGCACCGGTGACCACGGCGCTGTCGCCGCCGCTCGCCCGGATCGTCGCCGCGACCCCGACGAAGGAGAGCGAACAGCCCAGGTAGCTGGGCACCTGGCCGCGGGTGGCCAGCAGGAAGATGGCCGTCGCGACACCCGACATCATGATCGCCAGGTTCGGGTCGAGCCCCATCAGGACCGGCGAGACGAACGACGCGCCGAACATGGCGACCACGTGCTGTGCGCCGAGCCCGAAGGTCCGGGGCCAGGAGAGCCGCTCGTCGGGGCGGACCACCGCTCCCGGTGCCGGCGTCTTCCCGTCGCCGTGCAAGGTCCAGCGCACGCCGAGGCCCATGGTTGCTCCCTGTGTGTAGGTGCGTGAGCCCGGTACCTCGCCCGGTTCGGCGCTCATCGCGGAAAAGATCAGCGCCATGGTAGTGCCGCCCGGTGTGCGCCTCCCGGCCGGACCCGGTTGTTCCGGTTGCCCGGCGCCTCAGGGGCGGGGCTCGGCCACCGGCACGTCCTTCACCGCCGCGCCGGACCCCGTCACCTTGCGGTCACCGGCCCGCAGCACCCCGGCACCGAGCACCAGACCGAACGCCAGCACGGACACCAGACCGAACGACACGACCAGCGAGGTCGCCTCGGCCAGCGAACCGATCGCCGACGGGGCGATGAGCCCGGAGGTGTACGTGATCGTCGCGACGCCCGCGATGGCCTGGGCCGGCTTGGGCCCGCTGCGTCCCGCCGCGGCGAAGGCGAGCGGGACCACCACGGCGATCCCGAGCCCCATCAGCCCGAAGCCGCACAGCGCCAGGGCCGCGTGCGGGGCGGTGACCACCAGCAGGCCGCCGGCCGTGGCCAGGACGCCACCGGCGCGTACGGTGCGCACCGCGCCGAAGCGGTCGACGACCCGGTCGCCGGCGATCCGGGCGACCGCCATCGTCAGCGCGAACGCGGTCGTGGACGCGGCCGCGAGACCGGCCGAGCTGTCCAGCGTGTCACGGAGGTAGATCGCCGACCAGTCGAGGCTGGCCCCCTCGGCGAACACCGCGCAGAAGCCCACCGCACCGATGACCAGGGCCGACTTCGGCGGCAGCGCGAAACGCGGCGGCGGCTCCTCGTCCGGCTCGCTGCGCAGGTCCAGCACCCGCTGACAGGCGATCAGGCCCAGGACGGTCAGGACGAGGGCGGCGACGACGTGGTGCAGCCGGGCGTCGGTGCCCAGGTGGGCGGCCACCGTGCCCGCCGCCGAGCCGAGCAGGGCGCCCACGCTCCACATCCCGTGCAGCCCCGACATGATCGACTTGTCGAGGCGGTTCTCCACCTCGACCCCGAGCGCGTTCATCGCCACGTCGGACATGCCGGCCGACGCCCCGTAGACGAACAGCGCCGCGCACAGCGTGAGCAGTCCGGGCGCCAGCGAGGGCAGGATCAGCGCCAGCGTCCACAGGGCCAGCAGCCCGCGCAGGGCGGTCCGGGCGCCGAAGCGGTGGCTGACCGCACCGGCCAGCGGCATCGCGACCGAGGCGCCTATCGCGGGGAACGCCAGGGCTATGCCGAGCTGTCCGGCGCTCACCCCGGCGTGGTCCTGAATCCAGGGCACCCGGGTGGCGAAGCTGCCCGTCACCGCTCCGTGCACGGTGAAGACCGCCGCGACGGCATACCTGGCCCGCCTCACCTCGTGTGAGCCGAAGACCGTAGCCGTGGAATCCGTTGTCATACCCGTGCCCTCCCCTGAGTTCGTCGCCTCAATGCGGCCAGTAAACTATCAGGAACCCTGCCTGATAAATAGTCCGCCCGGTTCTCCACCGCGGCGGTGATCTGGAAGGATCTGCCGGCATGCCCGCATCACCGAGCACCGCCAGGGCCATCAACGACCGGCTCGCCCTGCGGCTCCTCCAGCAGGACGGCCCGCTGACGGCCACGCAGTTGAAGACCCTCACCGGGCTCTCCCGGCCCACCGTCGCCGACCTGGTGGAACGCCTCCAGGGCGCGGGTCTGATCCATGTGGTCGGCGAGTCCGGCGCCGAACGCCGGGGGCCCAACGCCCGGCTCTACGGGATCGTCGCGGACCGCGCCCTGCTGGCCGGCCTCGACGTACGCACCGACAGCGTCGCCGTCGTGGTCACCGATCTGCTGGGCACGACGCTGGCCGAGGCGACCCTGCCGATCGGCAGCGAGACCGAGGGGGAAGACGCCGTCGAGCAGGCCGTCGCCCTCCTGGCGGCCACCGCCCGAAGCGCGGGGAGCGCGCCCCTGCACAGCGTCGGCATCGGGGCGCCCGGCCTGGTCGACCCAGTCACGGGTGAGCTGAGGGACACCACCGGCCTGCCCTCCTGGCACCGCGGCCTGGTCCGCGTGCTCCAGGAGCGGCTGCCGGCGAGCGTGCTCGTCGAGAACGAGACCAATCTCGCCGCGGTCGCCGAGCACCGGGTCGGTGCGGCGCAGGACTCCGACACCTTCGTCCTGCTCTGGCTGGGGCACGGGGTGGGCGCGGCGGTCATGCTGGACGGGAAGCTGCGGCGGGGGGCCTCGGGCGGTGCGGGGGAGATCGGGTTCCTGCCGGTCCCCGGCACGGTCGGGACGCCGTCCGCCGTCAACTGCGACGGAGGCTTCCACTCCCTGGTCGGTTCGGTGCCGCTCTGCGAACTGGCCGCCGCGCACGGCATCGCCGCCCCGGTGGTGGGCCAGGAGCCGGGGGCGGCGGCGGCCGTGCGGGCGGCGCTCGTGGGGGAGGGGAAGGGTGAGGGGGACGGCGAGGCGTTCCTCGGCGCCCTCGCCGACCGCCTCGCGCTGGGCGTCGCCGCCGTCGCCTCGGTCCTCGACCCCGGCCTCGTGCTCCTGTCGGGCGAGGTGGGCCATGCGGGGGGCGACGCGTTGGCCGCTCGGGTGGCGGAGCGGCTGGGTTCGATGTCCCCGCTGCGGACGGGGGTGAGGGCTGGGCGGCTCGGGGGGACGGCGGTCCTGCGGGGGGCGCTGCTGGTGGCGCGGGAGGCGGCGCAGGACGCGTTGTTCGCCCCGGCGGGGTGAGGGTTCCGTCCTCAAGCGCCGGACGGGCTGGGTTTGTGCGGGTCGCCTCCGCGGGGTGCGGGTCGCCTCCTGTCCGGTGGGTGGGGGTGGGGGCCCTCCGGGCAGACTCCTCAAAAATGGCGTGTTCACCCGGGTACGCAGAGGACCCGGGTCGTACGCCATTTTCTGCGGGGACTGCCCTGCACGCCCCCACCCGCTCTCACTTGCGTCTGTACGCCGGTGGTACGTCTGCCGCAGACGCCGGCGGCCGGTCCGGGGCGTGCTTTTGAGCCCGTCCGGCGATTGAGGACGGAACCGGTCGTTCCGGGGCGGGGCAAGGCGACACGGATGCCGCCCGCCCAAGGGCCCCGCCCCGGAGGGGGATCAGCAGGCGCCCAGGTCCTGCCAGACGCCCCATTCGCCGGTGGACCCGGGCGTCTCGCCCTTCGTCCACCACTTCGCCTTCCACTGGTGCGACCCGTGGCTGACCGTCGTACCAGCGCCGTACTCCGCGCCCGCGCTCCAGTCCGCCGCCGTGCACGCCCCGCCGGAGGGGTCGGGGCTCGGGCCGGTGGAGCCGGACGGGTCGGGCGTCGGCGTGGTCTCCGTTGCCGGGTCGACGACCGTCGTGCCGCGGGCCAGGTCCGCCGCGAGCGCGTAGGACTTGCCGCCGAAGGTCACGGTCCAGTTGGAGGGCGTGGAGGTGGGCAGGTAGTAGACGAAGTCGACCTGGACCGAGGCGCCGGGCTCCAGGCTCTGCCAGGACGGCAGCTTCAGGGAGACGCGGTTGTAGTCGCCCTTGAGGCCGCCGATGTTGTTCGCCGCGGTGTGGTCGCTGCGCACGATCGTGGTGCCGAAGCCCGACTGGTCCTTGGCGTTGGCGGGCGCCGACGTCGAGTAGTCGAACTGGAACTCCGTACCGCCGGGCAGCGTCGTCCTCGTGTTGTTGGTGATCTTCAGCTTGGGGCTGATCGGGTAGTTGGAGTCACCGAGTGGGAACTGGTCGAAGGAGACGTCGATGTCCAGCGCCTGCGTCGGCAGGTCGATGGTGGAGCGCGTGGCCCCGTACGGCGCGGCCTTCTTGAAGGTGTCGTACATCGTGGAGGTGAGCGTCGAGCCGGGCTCGTACTGCCCCTTGGCGGCGTTCCAGCCGTAGTCGCCGGCCAGCTCCCAGATCATCGTGCCGCCGATGCCCTTGTCGGCCACGTAGTCCGCCTTGGCCTGCACGGACTGCTCGTCCTCGGTGGAGAGGAAGACCTTCTTGTCGGCGTTCCACAGCCAGGGCGCGACCAGGGTGGAGTCGTAGTTGCGGACGTAGGTGCCGGTCAGCTTCGTGTCGGCGGGGAACCCGTAGTCCGTGACGTAGTCGCCGACGACGCCCTTCTCCAGGTTCTTGGCATGCCACATCGGGTTGGAGCCTGCGGGCGACTCCTTGCCGTTGGTGTCCTCGTCGTGCCAGAGGTTGTCGATGCCGACGGCGCCGTCACCGCACTTGGTCAGGCCCGCGCCCGCCGGGCAGTCGGTGGAGGCCGCCTTGCCCCAGAGGCCGTTGGTGCCGCCCTGCACGTTCTTGAAGCCGCGGGTGTAGTACGGCAGGCCGATGTTGATCCGGCCGGACGGCATCGAACCGCGGAAGTAGTGGTAGGCCCAGTCGGTGTTGAGGTAGCCGGTCCCGCCGTACTGCGAGGTCGAGTAGACGCTCGCCTGGGCGAGCTCCGCGTCCTTGCCGTCGTCGAAGAGCGCGGCGTTCGGCCCGACGTACTCGTTCCAGGCGCCGTGCAGGTCGTACGACATGATGTTGACGTAGTCCAGGTACTTCTGGATCTGGAAGGTCTCCATGCCGCGCAGCAGGTAGCCCGACGAGGGGGCGGCGACGCTGAGCAGGTAGTGGGTGCCGTCGGCGGCGGAGGCCCGGTCGAGCTTTTCGCGCAGGGTCTTCATCAGTGCGGCGTAGCCCTTGACCAGACCGGCCCGGCGGGCGTTGGACAGCGTCCAGTCCAGCGGGTTGCCGGCGTCCTTCATGGTCGTCGGGTACTCGTAGTCGATGTCGACGCCGTTGAAGCCGTACTTCTTGATGAAGGCGACCGTCGAGTCCGCGAAGGTGTTGATCCCGGCCTGGTTGACCGAGCCGTCGGCGTTGGTGGCCATCGAGTAGAAGCCGCCGGAGTCGACCCGCTCGCCGCTGTCGTCGAAGTAGCCGCCGGTCTCGGCCCAGCCGCCGACGGAGACCATCGTCTTCACGTTCGGGTACTGCTTCTTGAACTTGGTGAGCAGGTTGAAATGGCCCTTGTAGGTGAGGGCGGGGTCCATCTCGGCACCGGCGACTCCCGGCCATGTCATGCCGGTCGATGCGTTGTCCGGTCCGTCGGTCCCGACCGAGATCTTGTTGGCGCCGTCGACGTGCGCGAAGGCGTAGTTGAGGTGGGTGACCTTGTCCCAGGGGATGTCGGAGGCGAGGTAGGCGGGCTTGCCGTCCTTGCCGGTCCGCCAGTTCGTGAAGTAGCCGATGACGCGCCGCGGGTGGTCGGCGCCCATCTTCTCGCGGCCCTCGGAGTCGTACACGGAGCAGTAGGGGACGGAGACGCCCGGCGTCTCGTAGAGCCCGTCGGGGCGACAGGACTCCTGGTCGGCGGCTTGTGAGGGGGTCGCGGAGAGCGAGCCGATCAGCAGCGCGGCGACGCCGGCGCCGGCGGCGAGGAGCGTGGCTCTCGCGCGGGTGGGGGACAGCACGTTCGGTTCCTCCTGGGGAGGTCGGCAGAACACAACTGACAAGGGGTTGGGTCGTGTTGGGCCCCCGGGCGTGCGCACACCCGGGAACCGGTCCTCGGAGGTGACGCAGAGATTAAGAGGACTAGACCAGTGCGTCAATAGGTCTGGACCATTCGTGGTCCATTCCTGTGCGGGTGTCCGAAAAGAGCCCTTGTCACGGGCTGTATGTGAGCCACACCACAGGGTTCGCCCGTATGGGTCATGCCCGGTCGTGGCACACTGATCGTGTACCAGCAGCAGCGCACTCCGGGGTCGGTGCAATTCCGAACCGGCGGTTATAGTCCGCGACCCGTCCGCATCCAGCGGCCGGTTGACCAGGTGGGATTCCTGGACCGACGGTTAAAGTCCGGATGGGAGGCAGTGCGCGGCGGGCCGTTTCGCGGGTACGCCGCCGTCGGCGGATGGTTTCCGGGCAACCGGACCATCCGGGTTTTCCGGCATCCGGCGTCCCCGCTGTGCGTCCCGTTCCTCTGTCGTCGTCGACAGGCCCCGGAGTCCGTGCCCGAAGAGGCAGGAGGACCCGGTGGACACCGCAGCCGACACCACCGCCATGCGCCGAGCCATCGCGCTCGCCGCCCGCGGCCTCGGCTCCACCAGCCCCAACCCGGTCGTCGGATGCGTCGTCCTCGACGCGGCCGGACAGACCGTCGGCGAGGGCTTCCACCAGCGCGCCGGCGGCCCGCACGCAGAGATCCACGCCCTGCGCGCGGCCGGCGACCGGGCCCGCGGCGGCACCGCCTACGTCACCCTCGAACCCTGTAACCACACCGGCCGCACCGGCCCCTGCGCCCAGGCGCTCATCGAGGCCGGCATCGCCCGCGTCGTGTACGCCGTAGGCGACCCGAACCCGCAGGCCACCGGCGGTGCCGACACCCTGCGGGCCGCCGGGGTCAGGGCCGAGGCGGGCCTCCTCGCCGAAGCAGCCGAAGCGGGCAACGCCGCCTGGCTGACCTCGGTGCGCCTGGGCCGCCCGCACGTCACCTGGAAGTACGCGGCGAGCCTGGACGGCCGGGTCGCCGCCGCCGACGCCACCAGCCGCTGGATCAGCTCCGCCGAGTCCCGCGCCGACGTCCACCGGCTGCGCGCCGAGGCCGACGCGGTCCTGGTCGGCTCCGGCACCGCCCGCGCCGACGACCCCCAACTCGCGGTACGCGGCATCGACGGGGCCGTCCAGCCCCTGCGGGTGGTCGTCGACACCCGGGCCACCGCCGTACGGCCCGGCGCCCGGGTCCTCGACGCCGGCGCGCCCACCCTGATCGCGGTCGCCGACGACGCCGACAGCCGCCACCTCCCCGACGAGGCCGTCCTGCGGCTGCCGCGCGCGGCCACCGGACCGGGCCTCGACCTGCCCGCCCTGCTCGCCGCCCTCCACGAGCGCGGCGTGCGTTCCGTACTCCTCGAAGGCGGCCCGGTCCTGGCCGGGGCCTTCGTCGCCGCGGGACTGGTCGACAAGGTCGTCGGCTATCTCGCCCCCGTACTCCTCGGCGCAGGCCCCGCGGCCCTCGCCGACGCCGGAATCTCCACCCTCACCGAGGCGTTGCGCCTCGATGTGACCGAGACCGTCCGCATCGGCCCCGATCTGCGCGTCACCGCCGTTCCCGGCCCCGCCCGGAAGGAAAACTGAGTGTTCACCGGAATTGTCGAAGAACTGGGCGAGGTCACCGCCGTCGAGAAGCTCGACGACGCCTCCCGCTTCCGTCTGCGCGGTCCCGTCGTCACCGAGGGCGCGGCGCACGGGGACTCGATCGCCGTGAACGGCGTCTGCCTGACCGTCGTGGACCTCGGCGAGCACGAGTTCACCGCCGACGTGATGGCCGAGACGCTGAACCGCTCCAGCCTCGGCGCCCTGACGACCGGCTCCCGCGTCAACCTGGAACGCCCCATGGCGCTCGGCGGACGGCTCGGCGGGCACATCGTCCAGGGCCACGTCGACGGCACGGGCCGCATCCTGGAGCGCCGGGTCTCCGAGAACTGGGAGATCGTGAAGGTCTCCCTGCCGGCCGACCTGAGCCGCTACGTGGTGGAGAAGGGCTCGATCACCGTCGACGGCGTCAGCCTGACCGTCGTGGACGCCGGACCCGACTACTTCACCATCAGCCTCATCCCCACCACCCTCGCGCTGACCACGCTCGGCATCAAGGAGCCCGGCGACCCGGTCAACCTCGAAGTGGACGTCATCGCCAAGTACGTCGAGCGGCTGCTCGGCGACTCTGCGCCGCAGAAGGGGGAGCCGGCCGAATGAGCGCCCTGCACTGGCTGAACTCCGAGGCGTTCACCGTCTTCGGGCAGCACATCATCTGGTCAGACATGATCGGCAACACCATCGGTCTGATCGCCCTGACGCTGGGCTGGCTGCGCTCGATCTGGACCTGGCCCGCCCAGCTCCTGTCCGGCGTCGTGCTCGTCGCCGCCAACGTCTCCGTCCACCAGGCGGGCAGCGTGGGCAAGCAGCTCATCGTCATCGCCGTCGCGGTCTGGGGCTGGCAGCAGTGGACCCGGGGCCGGCAGCAGGCGCAGGACGGCTCCATCGCCGTACGGTTCGCCACCTGGCGCGAACGCGGCTACCTGGCCGGCGGGGCCGCCCTCGGCACCCTCGTGGTCGGCGGCCTGTTCACCGCCTTCCCCTCGCTCTCCTGGAGCCCGTGGGCGGACGCGTACATCTTCGCCGGGACGCTCGTGGCGATGCTCGCCCAGGCCCGAGGCATGGTCGAGTTCTGGTTCGCCTGGCTCCTGGTCGACCTGGTCGGCGTCCCGCTGAACTTCCACAGCGGACTCGCCTTCTCCGGTCTCATCTACGTCGTCTACGGGGCCCTCGTCCTGTGGGGCATGCGCGACTGGTGGCTGCGTACGCGGACACCCGCTCTGGAAGGAGCCACGGCATGACTGCCCAGCCCACCTGGTTGCACCGGGAACACCGAGCCCCGGCCGAGGACCTTTCCCTCGACCCCGTCGAGCAGGCCATCGGCGACATCGCCGCCGGCCGGCCCGTCGTGGTCGTGGACGACGAGGACCGGGAGAACGAGGGTGACCTCGTCGTCGCCGCCGAGAAGGCCACCCCCGAGATCGTCGCCTTCATGATGAGCGAGTGCCGCGGACTCATCTGCGCGCCCATGGAGAGCGACGAGCTGGAGCGGCTCGAACTCCCGCAGATGGTCGACCACAACACCGAGTCGATGAAGACCGCCTTCACCGTCTCCGTCGACGCCTCCGCCGCCCACGGCGTGTCCACCGGCATCTCCGCCGCCGACCGCGCCACCACCCTGCGCCTGCTCGCGGGCGGCACGGCGGGCCCCGCCGACTTCGTGCGCCCCGGCCACGTCTTCCCGCTGCGCGCCCGCTCCGGCGGTGTGCTCGCCCGCGACGGCCACACCGAGGCCGCCGTCGACCTCGCCCGGCTCGCCGGGCTGCGGCCCGCCGGGGCGATCGTGGAGATCGCGGGCGAGGACGGCGTCATGCTGCGCCTGCCCCAGTTGGTGCCCTTCGCCCGCAAGCACGGGCTGACGATCATCTCCATCGCGGACCTGATCGCCTACCGGCGGACCTGCGAGCCGACCGTCCGCCGCGAGGCCGAGGTCCGGCTGCCGACCCGCTTCGGCGCGTTCACCGCGTACGGCTACCGCTCCACCGTGGACGGCGTCGAGCACGTCGCGCTGGTCCACGGCGACATCGGGGACGGCGACGACGTCCTGGTCCGGGTCCACTCCGAGTGCCTGACCGGCGACATCTTCCAGTCCGAACGCTGCGACTGCGGCCCCCAGCTGCACGCCTCGATGCGCCGCATCACGGACGAGGGACGCGGTGTCGTCGTCTATCTGCGCGGCCACGAGGGCCGCGGCATCGGCCTGCTGTCCAAGCTGCGCGCGTACGAACTCCAGGAGCGGGGCGTCGACACGCTCGACGCCAACCTGGAGCTCGGCCTGCCCGCCGACGCCCGGGACTACGCGGCGGGCGCCCAGATCCTCAAGGACCTCGGCGTGCGGAGCCTGCGCCTGATGACGAACAACCCGGAGAAGACCGCCGCGCTCGTACGCCACCGACTGGTCGTCACCGGCCGCGAGCCGATGCCCGTCCAGGCCGGCGAGCACAACCTGCGGTACCTGCGCACCAAGCGCGACCGCATGGGACACGACCTGCCCTGGCTCGACGCCGCCACCGCGTCGACCTGCGGCAACCAGTAGCACCAACCGTCACCCGTACACAGAAGCAGCAGGAGAGACATGAGCGGCAAGGGCGCACCCGAACTGTCCGTACGCAACTGCGGTGACCTCCGTGTGGCGGTCGTCGCCGCACAGTGGCACGAGAAGGTCATGGACGGACTCGTCGACGGCGCCCTGCGCGCGCTGCACGAGCTGGGCATCGACGAGCCGACCCTGCTGCGGGTCCCCGGCAGCTTCGAGCTCCCCGTCGTCGCGAAGGCGCTGGCCGGACGCGGGTACGACGCGATCGTCGCCCTCGGCGTGATCATCCGCGGCGGCACCCCGCACTTCGAATACGTGTCCCACGGCGTCACCAACGGCCTCACCCAGGTCGCCGTCGACACCGGCGTCCCGGTCGGCTTCGGCGTCCTCACCTGCGACACCGAGGAGCAGGCGCTCGACCGGGCCGGCCTGGAGGGGTCCAACGAGGACAAGGGGCATGAAGCGGTCACCGCCGCCGTCGCCACCGCGGCCACACTGCGCTCGGTCAGCGAACCCTGGCGCTGAGTGCGGGCCCGGCACCCCGTATTCTGAGCACATCATGGCGAACAAAACCTTCGAAGAGCTCTTCGCCGAGCTGAAGCTCAAGGCCGCCAACGGCGACCCCTCCACCTCCCGCACCGCCGAACTGGTGCACAAGGGGGTCCATGCCATCGGCAAGAAGGTCGTCGAGGAGGCCGCCGAAGTCTGGATGGCCGCCGAGCACGAGAGCAAGGACGCCGCCGCCGAGGAGATCTCGCAGCTGCTCTACCACGTCCAGGTGATGATGGTCGCGCGCGGGATCTCCCTGGACGACGTCTACGCCCACCTCTGAGCACGGCCCCGCACCCGCCCGTACGTATTCCGACACCCCTTTCGCAAAGGAAACCCGACCTCATGCTGCGCATCGCCGTCCCCAACAAGGGTGCTATCTCCGGGCCTGCGATGGCGATGCTCCATGAGGCCGGCTACCAGCAGCGCAAGGAGTCCAAGGAACTCGTCCTCGTGGACCCGGCCAACCAGGTCGAGTTCTTCTACCTGCGCCCCCGCGACATCGCGATCTACGTCAGCTCGGGCCGCCTCGACATCGGCATCACCGGCCGCGACCTGCTGCTGGACTCCGGTGCCGAGGCGGAGGAGATCCTTCAGCTCGGCTTCGCCCGCTCCACCTTCCGCTACGCCGCCAAGCCCGGCACCGTCGCGGGCCCGCAGGACTTCGGCGGCCTGACGATCGCCACCTCCTACGAGGGCATCGTCGCCGGGCACCTCGCCGAGGCCGGCGTCAACGCCTCCGTCGTCCACCTCGACGGCGCCGTCGAGACCGCCATCGAACTCGGTGTCGCCCAGGTCATCGCCGACGTGGTCGAGACCGGCACCAGCCTGCGCAACGCCGGCCTCGAAGTCATCGGCGAGCCCATCATGACCTCCGAGGCGGTCGTCGTCCGCCGTACCGGCGCCCCGGCCGACGAACCCAAGGTCCAGCAGTTCCTGCGCCGCCTCCAGGGCGTCCTGGTGGCCCGCAGCTACGTGATGATGGACTACGACTGCCGCGTCGAGCACCTGGAGCGCGCCGTCGCCCTCACCCCGGGCCTGGAGTCGCCGACCATCTCCCCGCTGCACCACGAGGGCTGGGTCGCCGTCCGCTCCATGGTCGCCGCCAAGGAGGCGCAGCGGATCATGGACGACCTGTACGACCTCGGCGCCCGCGCCATCCTCACCACGGCCATCCACGCCTGCCGCCTCTGACGGCGGGAGACGGAAGAAGAACATGTCAGCCCCCACACCCCCGCCCGGCCTCCCGGCCCTGCCGGTCACCTTCCGGCCGACCCGCACCCGGGTGGTCCTGCTGACCGTCGGAGCGGCGATGTTCGCCGTCATCACGGTCGTCGCCTTCACCCTCGAACAGCTCAGCGGGGGAGAACGGGTCAGCTTCGTCTTCACCGCGCTGCTCTTCTTCGGCGTCCTGGCGCTGCTCAGCCGCCCCAAGGTCGTCGCGGACGACGAAGGGGTGACCGTGGTCAACCTCACGCGCACCCGGCGGCTGTCGTGGGCGGAGATCGTCCGCGTCAACCTCCGGGCAGGCGACCCCTGGGTCTTCCTCGACCTCAGCGACGGCACCAGCATGCCCGCCCTCGGCATCCAGCCCGGAATCGCCAAGCAGCAGGCCATCCGCGACGCCCGCGCCCTGAGGGACCTCGCCGAGGGGCGCGGCACCGGCACGGACAACGGCTGAGCCCCCTGCCCCACAGGGCCTCTCGTTGATTACTCTGGAAGACGGCGGCGCCCCGTGCGCGCCCCGCCCCGCACCTGAAGGCCCATGAACGAGGCCGGCGGGGCTTTCCTGCGACCCGAGGAGTGACTCCCTCCAGCAATGGACGGATCGTCCGGTAGTACCTGCGCCGCCCCCTCCGTGGAGGCGGCGGCATGACAACCCCCTTGTTGCTGCTCTGCGCGGCATTCCTTCTCATCCTCGCCAACGGCTTCTTCGTGGCGGCCGAATTCGGCCTCGTCACCGTGGAACGGGCGGACGCCGAGCGCGCCGCCGCCGAGGGCGACCGGCGGGCCCGCACCGTCGTCGACGCCCTGCGCGAACTCTCCTTCCAGCTCTCCGGCACCCAGCTCGGCATCACCATCACCTCACTGGTGGTCGGCATGCTCGCCGAGCCGGCGCTCGCCCGACTGCTGAACGGCCCCCTCGTCCTGACCGGCCTGCCCGACGGAGCCATTCCCTCCGTCAGCGTGGTGTCCGGCATGCTGCTCGCGGCGGCCGTCCAGATGGTCATCGGCGAACTCGTCCCGAAGAACTGGGCGGTCTCCCGCCCGCTGCACGTCGCCCGGTTCGTCGCCGGACCACAGGCGCGCTTCACCCGCGTCTTCCGGCCGGTCATCGGCGCCCTGAACACCGCGGCCAACCGGCTGGTGCGCCTCCTCGGCGTCGAACCGACCGATGAGCTGGCCTCCGCCCGCACCCCCGGCGAGCTGGTCTCCCTCGCCCGGCACTCGGCCGAGGCCGGCACCCTCGAACAGGACACCGCGGACCTCTTCGTACGGACCCTGTCGCTCGCCGGGCTCACCGCCCAGCACGTCATGACCCCGCGCGTGAAGGTCAGCGCCCTCCAGACCTCCGCCACCGCGGCGGACGTCCTCAACCTCACCCGCGCCACCGGCCTCTCCCGCTTCCCCGTCTACCGGGAGCGCATCGACGAGGTCGTCGGCATGATCCACCTCAAGGACGCCCTCGCGGTCCCGGCCGCCGAGCGGCTGCGCACCCCGGCCGGCCGGATCGCCGTGCCGCCGCTGCTGGTGCCCGAGACGCTGCCCGTCGAACAGCTGCTCCAGCGGCTGCGCAAGGAGCAGCCGATCGCCGTCGTCGTCGACGAGTACGGCGGCACCGCCGGGGTCGTCACCCTGGAGGACATCATCGAGGAGCTCGTCGGCGAGGTCCGCGACGAGCACGACGCCGAGGGCGCCGACCGCCCCGAGCTGGCCCCCGCACCGCCCGAGGACGGCAGGCCCGCCTGGGACGCCGAGGGCAGCTGCCGGGTCCTCACCCTGCGCCGCATAGGACTCGACGTGCCCGACGGCCCGTACGAGACCGTGGCCGGGCTCGTAGCCGATCTGCTGGGCCGCATTCCCGCACCCGGCGACCGGGCCGAACTGCCCGGCTGGCGGATCGCGGTCCGCCAGGTCGGCCACTACCGGGCCGAGAAGGTCCGCTTCGTCCGCGCGGCCGGAACCTCCGGGGCGGACACCACGGAGCCGGCCGGGCACGGGGTCCTGGAGGCGGCGCGATGAGCCTGCTCCAGCTGCTCTTCGCCGGACTCCTCGTCCTCGCGAACGGCTTCTTCGTCGGCGCGGAGTTCTCCCTCGTCTCCGTACGCCGCAGCCAGATCGAACCCCTCGCCGCGGCCGGTTCCGGCCGCGCCCGCCAGGTGCTGTACGGCCTGGAGAACCTGCCGCAGATGATGGCGGCCGCCCAGTTCGGCATCACCGTCTGCTCCCTGACCCTGGGAGCCGTCGCCGAACCCACCGTCGCCCACCTCCTGGAGCCGGTCTTCACCGCCGTGCACCTGCCCGAGGGGCTGATCCACCCGCTCGGCTACGTGCTGGCGCTCGTCCTCGTCGTCTTCCTCCACCTCGTCATCGGCGAGATGGTCCCGAAGAACCTGGCGATGGCCGCGCCGGAGAAGACCGCGCTGTGGCTCAGCCCCGGCCTCGTCGGCTTCGCCCGGCTCTGCCGCCCGGTCACCGCGGCGCTCGGCGCCTGCGCCCGGCTGGTGCTCCGGCTCTTCGGCGTCGAACCGAAGGACGAGGTGGAGGCCGTCTTCACCAGTGAACAGCTCAACCGCCTCGTGGAGGACTCCGGCCAGGCCGGGCTCCTGGAGCCCGAGGCGCAGGAGCGGCTGGAGGACGCGTTGGAGCTGGGCAGCAGGCCCGTCACCGACGTGCTGCTGCGCCGGGCTTCGCTGGTGACGGTGGACCCTTCCGTCACCCCGCGCCGGATCGAGGAGCTGACGGTACGCACCGGCTTCTCGCGCTTCCCGGTCTGCGCCCAGGGCGGCGGACCGTTCATGGGCTACCTGCACGTCAAGGACGTCCTGGACCTGGAGGACGGCGACCGGGCGGTGCCGCAGCACCTGTGGCGCCCGATGGCGACCGTACGGGCCGAACTCCCGCTGGACGACGCCCTCACCGTGATGCGCCGCGCCGCCACGCACCTCGCCCAGGTCGCCGACGCCACCGGCCGGGTGCTCGGCCTGGTCGCCATGGAGGACGTCCTCGAAATGCTGGTCGGGGAGGTACGCGACCCGGCGCACCGGGTCGCCGAGCCCCGCCGCACCGAGGAGCGGACCGCGGACCCGGACGGGCTCACCGCCCTGGTCGGCTGATCCGCACCGCGCACCCGGCCCCCGGAGCGTTCCGGTGGCCGGGTGCGCGGCTCACATCGCGGGCGGCTCCTGCGGCCCCCGGCCCACCGGCCCGCGCCCCGACAGCACCTCGCCGTACGCCTGCATCAGGTCCGGCAGCCGCAGCGTCGCCAGATCGTCCCGGGTCGGCACCGTCGTACAGCTTGAGAGCCGCAGGTCGCGGTAGGCGCAGCTCTTCTCGTACAGCGTCCGCAGGAAGCGGCCGTTGCCCAGCTCGTCCAGCCAGCCCTGGTCGACCACATGACCGCTGATGGAGCGCAGCTCGTCCAACGACTCCTCGTCCCACACGTCGCCGTTCTCCGCGGCGAGCACCTCGCCGATCGCGGTGAGCTCCAGCGGCCGGTAGCTGGGGAAGTCCACCCGGGTGGTGAAGCGGGAGGAGAGCCCGGGGTTGGTGGAGAGCAGCCGGTCCATGCCCTCGGGGTAGCCGGCCAGGATGACGACGAGATGGTCCCGGTTGTCCTCCGCCCGCTTCAGCAGGACCTGCAGGGCCTCGTCGCCGTAAGCGTCACCCTTGCTGTACCCGGTGTTGGAGAGGCTGTACGCCTCGTCCACGAAGAGCACCCCGCCCAGCGCCGAATCGATCAGCTCATTGGCCTTCACCGCGGTCTGGCCCAGGAACTCGCCCACCAGATCCGCCCGTTGCGCCTCCACCAGGTGGTCCCCGCCGAGCAGGCCCAGCGCGTAGAACACCCGGCCCAGGATGCGGGCCACCGTCGTCTTGCCGGTGCCGGAAGGCCCGGAGAAGACGAAGTGCCGCTTCGGCGGCTGTACGGGCAGCCCCTGGCGGGCCCGCAGCCGCGCCATGTTCAGCTGCGCCGAGAGCGCCTTGACCTGACGCTTCACCGGCTCCAGGCCGACCATCCGCTCCAGCTCGGCCAGCGCCTCGGCCAGCAGGACCGGGTCGCTGGGCCCGGCCAAGAACGGCTGCGGCGCCGGCTGCCCCGGCACCGAGGTCTTCGCCCGCGCCCCGCCGGGCAACGGGGAGACGCCGGCCCCGGGCAGATCCTGTGGCTCGCCGCCCGGCGACAGCTCCCGGCCGTCCGGGAGATCGGCGCCCGGTGCGGAGTCGCCCTCCACCCGGCCCTCCGCGGAGGCCGCGTCCGCCTCCAGACCGGTCAGCGACACGGCGGCCAGGCCGAACGCGTCCTCGGGGCCGTCCAGACCGTCGTAGTCCGCGATGGCCGCCAGCCGCGCCGAGGTGTCCATGAAGGCGGGGTCGATCCGGTGCACGGCCCGGTAGAGCGGCAGGGCGGCGGCGCTGCGGCCGGTGCCCTCGTGGGCGCGCGCCAGCCAGTAGCGCAGCTCCTTGCGCTGCGGCTGCTCGCTGCGGCAGCGCATCAGGGCCGTCGCGAGCATCGGTTCGGCCTGCCCGTACATCTCCAGCCGCACCCGCGCCATCCCGCCGAAGAGCCCCGCCTCGATGCCGAGCATCGGGTCGTCCATCAGCTGCTCGGTGTGGCGTACGAGCTGCTCCCAGTCCTTGACCAGGTAGGAGCGGCAGGCGTGCAGGAAGCGGACCTGCGGGTCGGTGTCCACCGGTCCCAGGGCGGCGAGCGCCCGGTCCAGCTCCGGCACATGGCGGCCGTCCAGCCAGTGCGAGGCGTGTGCCAGCAGCAGGTCGCGCGGACTCTCCAGCACCGGCTGCACCCACCAGCCCAGCCAGTACCAGGAGTTGAGCGTGCGCCGGTAGCGGCCGCGCTGCTCGCCGAAGCGGTCGCGGTGGCGGTGCATGTGCAGCAGTGCGGACGCCGTGTCGACCCGCAGCGCGTGCAGACCGAGCCAGGCGTCGGCCATGCCGGGATCGTGGCGGACCGCGGACCGGAATTCCTCCTCGGCCTGCGGATAGGCGCCCATCGTGTAGGCGTCCACGCCCCGCAGCCACGCGAGGTCGGCGGGGGCCTGTGCGCCCTGCGTGCCGATGTCCATCAGGTCCCCCACAAACGTGCCCCCAGGATGTCCCGCCGCCCGAAAGCCCGCCGAGGCGCGCCGAAACACTGTGCCGTGGACGGGAATTGACCGCACCGAGAGGCATCGTACCGGTGCGGGGAGTATCCGACTAAGGGTGCCGCAGGCCGAACGCGCGTCGTGACCCAGGGTGAGGGAGAGGGGGCCGGTGAGGGCCGGAGAGGCGTGGGGAGCACAGGACGAAGCCCCCGATCACGGGGGAACAACCGGGGGCTTCGCGTCTGTGGGGGCTCCGAAAAGCCGCACATTGAGAACGTAAGACCTGTACCGCCCCCGGGTCAAGCGGAGTTGAGGTACTTCCGGTCCGATTTCCGGCGGCCCGGTATGGCGCCGCGAGATGGTCACACCGCGTGACGGAACGATTCAGCAGTGCTCCCGTACGGGCCCTTCCAGCCACTCGTACCCCACGGTCAACTGCCGTACCAGTGCGTCCGCGTGGGGGCGCGAGGGGTCGGCCGAGAAGTGTGCCGTCTCGGCGGCTGTCCAGTCGTCCCAGAACGAGCGGAGCGCGGGCCCGTCGCGCCGCCGCCCCCGTTCCCAGGCCACCTCGGCGGCCAGGTCCATCCACAGCAGCCGGGCCAGCAGGGGGCGCAGGGCGCGCCGGCCCGCGCCGACCCCCTCGATCAGGACCACGGGGGCGGGCTCCAGGGTCCGCGGCGGCCCGAAGGCCCTGGCCGTCCAGTCGTACGGCGCGTAGCGCGCGGGTTCGCCGCGCGAGAGGGGCCCCGTCACCTGCTCGCGGAGCCGGTCCGCCCAGGCGAACAGCTCCTCGTGCGTGGCCAGGTCGTCCAGGTGCAGCACGGGCGCGCCGCCGAGCGCCGACGCGAGACGGGCCGCGAAGGTGCTCTTGCCCGATCCGGCGTGGCCGTCGACGGCGATCAGCCGCACCGGTCCGCAGGAGGGCGCGAGGGCGCGCAGGCGCGCGGCGTGGTGCGGGAGGTCGTTCATGCGCCCAGCCTACGATCCGCCCGCCCCGCGGAGGCTCCCGCGCAGCCGCAGGTCACGCCAGTGGTCGAGACCAATATTGGTTGATCGACGCGGGCCGAATCGCTGGCCGAACCGGGACGCGACCCGCGATAGTTGGCGCACTGTTGTGCACCGCAGCCCCATTCCACTGACGACCGGGGGTCTCGCCCATGCCCAGTCCGACCTCACGCCGAACCGTGCTCACCGCCGCCATCGCGGCAGCGGCCGGCGCCGGAACGCTCTCGTCCGCCGCCTCCGCGGCGGCCGGCACCCCGCACCACCACCCCACGGCCCCGCTCTCCTCGGTGGACAACCACGCCTGGACCACGTACACCGACTGGCGCTGCGGCCACGGCGCAGGCACCCGCGCGGTCGCCGGCCGCCGGGCGGGGCTGGTCATCGGCCACCCGCTGGGCCGCACGGACTACACCGACCCGCACACCGGCACCACCGCCGCCTGGGACTACGCGACCTGGACCTCACCCGTCCACCGCTCGTCCGTCCCCGCGACCGAGGTGATCGCCTCCTGGAACGCGCACACCCCGGCCGGCACCTGGGTTCAGATCGAACTGCGCGGCCGCTACTCGGACGGCACCGAGACCCCCTGGTACGTCATGGGCCGCTGGGCGGCCGGCGACGGGGACATCCGCCGCACGTCCGTGGACGACCAGAGCGACGGCAAGAGCTCCATCTGGACCGACACGTTCTCGGTGGACGACGCCGCGAGCGGTCTGCGCCTGCTGTCCTACCGGCTCCGGCTGACCCTGTACCGCACCCCCGGCAGCCGGCTCACCCCGACGGTGTGGCGGATCGGGGCGATGGCCTCGGACATCCCCGACCGCTTCACCGTCCCCGCCAGCACCCCCGGTCTCGTCCGCGAGCTGCCGGTGCCGCGCTACTCGCAGAACGTCCACGTCGGGCAGTACCCCGAGTACGACAACGGCGGCGAGGCGTGGTGCAGCCCCACCTCCTCGCAGATGATCATCGAGTACTGGGGCCGCACACCCTCCGCCGACGACCTCGCCTGGGTCGAGCCCGGGCTCCAGGACCCCCAGGTCTGCCACGCCGCGCGCTTCACGTACGACAACCAGTACGAGGGCTGCGGCAACTGGCCCTTCAACGCCGCCTACGCGGCGACGTACCGCGACATGAGCGCCGCGGTGACCCGGCTCGGCTCGCTGAAGGACGTGGAGACCCTGGTCCGGGCGGGCATCCCGGTCATCACCTCGCAGTCGTTCCTCAAGGAGGAGCTGACCGGCGCGGGCTACGGCACCTCGGGCCACCTGATGACCGTCATCGGCTTCACCGCCGACGGCGACGTCATCGCCAACGACCCCGCGTCGCCGGACGACGAGGCGGTGCGCCACGTCTACCGGCGGCACGAGTGGGAGACCATCTGGCTGCGCACCAAGCGCTACGACGCGAACGGCCAGGTCAGGAGTGGTACGGGCGGCGTCTGCTACGTCTACTGGCCGTCTGACCCCGCACCGATTCAGCACCGCGCTCTGCGGTCGCTCGGCCTGCTGTGAGCATGTAGGGCCCCACGGCCATCTCGACCACCTGGCGGCAGCGCTCATGGCCGTTCTGCGTGAGGTGGTCGTATCGGTCCGCCGTGACCTTGACCGAGCGATGACTTACGAAGCAGGTCCGGGTATGGGAGGCCCCCGTCTGCGTTGTGGATGGGCATGCGGTTGATGAATGGTTGAAGGGGATCGCGAACGGGCTCTCTGGACCCGACCGGCAAGGGCCAGACACGCTGGACCATGCGCTGGAAGACCGCACTCAACGCCTTCGACGTCACCTTCGACGGCGGCCCACCGCTTCGAACCCACAGGCCGCTCGATCGTGTTCACGGGGGACACCGGACCGAGCACGAACGTCGAACGGGTCGCACGCGGCGCTGATCTCCTGGTCTTCGAGATCATCGACGTGGACGACGCCTTGGCCCAGCTGAAGGCGGGTCGGCAAGGGGTGTCGTGCGGCAGATCCAATGGGCTGCGTCAGTGGCGCGATTCGCCTCCTTTCCGCTCATCAAGGCAGCTCACTCCTGGGGTGTGAGCGGGTACGGAACTCATCCGGACGCGTGTGTGATGCCGAGTGCCTGGCCCCGGTGCGGGCGTGCGCTGGGCCGGTCGGTCGGTGGGCCGGAGGTGGGCCGGTGTGATTGGCCGGGGCATTTCGTATCGGCCTCGGGGGTGTGACCTGCGTCATCATGATGATCGGGAAGTGTGCGAACTTGTTTTTTTGGCGTGAGTCTTGACTGCAAAATCAACAGGACAACACACTGTGCACCAACTTCCTGGCGGCATTGGGCATGCTCCCGTCATCGAGTGAGCGGCAGCCGCCTCTACGGCGAAGGATGGACCATGCGCCGATTAGTGAGACTTGCCCCTTTATGGATACTGGCGTTGCTCGCTGCGTTGCTCGCCGTTGGCGTGACTCCGGCGAATGCCGCGACCACGTCCATCACGGTGGACGGGGCGCAGAGCGGCCGCACGTTCGACGGGATCGGTGCCATCAGCGGTGGCGGGGGCAACTCGCGTCTGCTGACCGACTATCCCGCCGCGCAGCAGGCTCAGATCCTGGACTACATGTTCAAGCCCGGCTACGGCGCGAACCTGCAGTCGCTGAAGATCGAGATCAGCGGTGACGCCAACTCCACCGACGGCTCCGAGCCGTCGATCGAGCACACGCGCGGCACGATCAACTGCGACGCCGGCTACGAGTTCTGGCTGGCCGAGCAGGCAAAGGCCCGCAACCCCGGCATCGCCCTCTACGGCCTCGCGTGGACCGCGCCGGGCTGGATCAACGGCGGGTTCTGGTCGACCGACACCATCAACTACCTCATCTCCTGGCTGGGCTGCGCCAAGCAGCACGGCCTGGACATCAAGTATCTCGGCGGCTGGAACGAGCGCGGACACGACGTCAACTGGTACATCCAGCTGCGTTCCGCCCTGAACAACGCCGGCTACTCCAGCGTCCAGCTCGTCGCCGACGACAGCGGCTGGGACGTCGCCGACGACATGGCTGACAACGCGGCATTCAACAACGCGGTGTCGGTCATCGGCGTCCACTATCCCTGCGGATACGGCAATGACAACATCGGCCAGACCTGCTCCACCACCAACACCGCCCGCAACAGCGGTAAGCCGCTTTGGGCCAGTGAGGGCGGCTCCAACGACATGGACAGCGGTGCCCCCGCAGTGATCAGGTCCATCATCCGCGGCTACACCGACGCCCGGATGACCAGCTACTACAACTGGCCGCTGATCGCGGCGATCACCCCCAACCTGCCCTACTCCACGGTCGGGCTGGCCACCGCCGGCTCACCCTGGTCCGGCCACTACATCATCGGCGCCAGCACCTGGGCCACTGCCCAGGTCACTCAGTTCACCAAGCCCGGCTGGAAGTTCATCGACTCCGCCTCCGGCTACCTCGGCGGCTCCAACTCCAACGGCAGCTACGTCACGGTCAAGTCCAACACCGGTCCGGACTACTCCACCATCCTGGAGACCACCACCTCCACCTCGTCCCAGACGGTCAACGTCCACGTGCAGGGCGGCCTGTCCACCGGCACCGTCCACGTCTGGGCCACCAAGCTCAACGCGCCCAGCAACGCGACGTCCTTCGTCCACACCCAGGACATCACCCCCTCCAACGGTTCGTTCTTCCTGACCATGCAGCCCGGCTACGTCTACACCGCCAGCACCATGAACGGTGCAGGCAAGGGCACAGCCGCCGCGCCCGCCGCGCACGCCCTCGCACTCCCGTACACCGACACCTTCGACAGCTACGGCAACGGCGCCCAAGCGAAGTACATGTCCGACATGCAGGGCTCCTACGAAGTCCAGCCCTGTACCGGCCGCTCCGGCAAGTGTGTGCAGCAGATGGCGCCGGTCAAGCCGATCGAGTGGCAGGACGACAGCGATGCCTACACCCTTGTCGGCGACCCCACCTGGTCGAACTACACAGTCAGCTCCGACGTCTACCTGCGCAGCGCCGGCACCACGGAACTGCTGGGCCGGGCCAACACCCAGCTGCGCCCGCAGTCGCATATGAACGCGTACTACCTGCGTGTCCGTGACACCGGCAAGTGGTGGATCGAGAAGATGTACACCGACGGGTCGAACCACACCCTGGCCACCGGCACCACCACCGCCCTGGGCACCGGCAAGTGGCACAACCTGTCCTTCACCTTCCAGGGCTCGCAGATCACCGCGAAGCTCGACGGCAACCAGTTCGGGTCGGTCACCGACACATCCTTCTCCACCGGCCAGGCCGGACTGGGTATCCAGGGCTACCGCACCGACCAGTTCGACAACCTGTCGATCACCCCCGGCGCCGGCGGCTCGGGCGGCATCGGGACCGGGCCGGTCACCTCCGCCCTGAACACCGCCAAGTGTCTGGACGACTACCAGGCGTCCACCACCGCCGGCGCCGTGGTCGACATCTGGGACTGCAACAATTCGCCGGCCCAGCAGTGGACGGTCGGCAACAACGCGGTCACCATCAACGGCTTGTGCCTGGACGTCGTGGGGGCGGCCACCGCCAACGGTTCGGCGGTGGGGCTCTGGAACTGCAACGGTCAGGGCAACCAGCAGTGGACCGTCGACAACGGCGCCCTGGTCAACACGGCCAGCGGGCGCTGCCTCGACATCCCCGCCTCCAACATGGCCAACGGCACCGTCCTCGCCATCTGGGACTGCAACAACGGGGCCAACCAGAAGTGGAACATCCCCGTTCCCTAGGTCCTGTCGTCACATTCCCGTCTGCCGTGCGACGCCACGCACGCATTCTCGCCGCACCGGGCCCAGACCCAAGTACATCCAGTACGAGGGCCCGGGCCCGGCACGCCGAGGAGTGGGGTCTCCCCTGTTCGAGCGAAGCCGAGAACTTGGGGAAGCACCTGACGCCGCACGGCCCGCAGCCCCTCGCCGACCGTCAGCTAGGACCGCGGCGGTCGGACTGACAACCCGCGCTTTTTCCCACACACACCAAAGGAACAAGCATGAGATATCGGATGGCAGGACCGGCGGCAGTGGCGGCGGTCGCACTGAGCGTGGGGGCTGCCTTGCCGGCGGCCGCTGCCGACGCGCCCTCGGGTGCCGGCGCCCAGCCCCGGGCCGCCGCCGCAGCCACCTCCTTGCGGGTGATGCCGCTGGGCGACTCGATCACCTGGGGCATAGGCAGCAGCACGGGCAACAGCTACCGCGGCGACCTGTGGAACAGGCTGACGTCAGAAGGCCACGCCGTGGACTTCGTCGGCACCCAACGCAACGGCTCCATGTCCGATCCGGACAACGAAGGCCACTCCGGCTGGCGGATCGACCAGATCGCCGGCATCGCCGACGCCGTGCTGGCCCAGAGCCGGCCCAACGTGGTCACACTGGAGATCGGCACCAACGACCTGGGCCAGAACTACCAGGTCCCCACCGCCACCGACCGGCTGCACGCGCTGATCGACCAGATCACCACGGACGCGCCCGACGCGACCGTGCTGGTCGGCACCCTCATCGTGTCCACAAGCAGCACCGAGGAAGCCCACCGGCCGGCTTTCAACCAGGCGATCCCCGGCATCGTCCAAGCCGAACAGGCTGCCGGAAAGCACGTTCGGACGGTCGACATGAGCGCCCTGACCACCGCCGACCTCTCCGACGGGCTGCACCCCAACGACCGCGGCTACCAGAAGATGTCGGACGCCTTCAACGCCGGCATCCAGGCCGCCGACGCGGCCGGCTGGATCAAAGCACCCGTGACGGCCGGGGGCGCCGGCGCGGTGCGTTCCGGCATCGCGGGGAAGTGCCTCGACGTCAACACCGGCAGCAGCGCCAACGGTACGGCCGTTCAGATCTGGGGCTGCAACAACGGCACCGCGCAGTCCTGGACCTCATCCTCCGACGGCACGCTGCGCGCGCTCGGCAAATGCCTCGACGCGACCGCCGGCGGCACCGCCAACGGCTCAAAGGTGGAGATCTGGGACTGCAACGGCGGCGACAACCAGAAGTGGCAGGCGTACAACGGCGGTTACCGCAATCCCGTCTCCGGCCGCTGCCTCGACGACCCCGCTGGTAGCACCACCGATGGCACACAGGTGGTGCTCTGGGACTGCAACGGCGCCGCCAACCAGAAGTGGTCCGCGCCCGGAGCCTGACCGGAATCGGGGACGCGGACCCCTGCCCGCCATGTGAGCCTGCCCGGACGGGACCCGACTCCCACGCGGTGATGCCGGCGGTCGATGCTTCTGCCGGGTTTGCAGCTCCGCGACGGCCTTCCTGCCCGGCGACAGCGGTCATCAGGCGTTCAGGCCGTCTGCCATGAGGGGCTGTATGGGCTCCGCGGGCACGGCCTCACGCACGCCGGGCCGCTCCCGCAGGGACCGGTCTTGACGCACGTCCCACGGCTTTGGTGCGCCGTGGTCATCCTGGCATAACTCCTGGACCATCTCTCCTGCGGACGCAGTCAGAGCTGCCACTCGCGCACTGTTCGGGTGGGACGCAGCCAAACACCGCTGTCGGTGGGCAGTTGCGGACCGTCCAAGGGCTGGGAGGAGAGCAGCACCTCGAGCCCCTCGGGGACGTCAATGCTGGTGCCGGACAGATTGACCATGCAGATGAAGTCGGAACCGCGGGTGTATGCCAGGATGCCGTCAGGGGCGGGCAGCCATTGGAAGGGGCCGTCACCCAGCGCGCTGTGTTTCGCGCGTAGGGCGAGTGCGGTCCGGTAGAGGTTGAGCATCGAGCCGGGGTCGGGGTCCTGTGCGGCGACGCTGAGGTCGGCCCAGGTGGCGGGTTGGGGCAGCCAGGGCTGAGCGGCGTCGTGGGGGCTGAAGCCGTAGGGCTCCTGGGTACCGGACCAGGGCAGGGGAACCCGGCAGCCGTCGCGGCCGGGGTCTTCGCCGGCTGTGCGGTGGTAGATGGGGTCGTCGCGGCGGTCGGCCGGGATGTCCTCGACTTCCGGGAGGCCGAGTTCCTCTCCCTGGTAGACGTAGACGGCGCCGGGCAGGGACAGCGTGAGCAGTGCTGCGGCACGTGCACGCCGGCGTCCTAGAGCTTCGTCGACCACAGGGTTGTACTGGCGGATGCCCGCAGCGGTGCTGGTGTCGGGACGACCGTAGCGGGTGACGTGTCGGGTGACATCGTGGTTGGACAGGACCCAGGTGCTGGGGGCGCCGACGCCCGCGTGGACGGTGAGGGTTTCATCGATGCAGGCACGGAGCGCAGATGCGTCCCAACTGCATGCGAGAAAATCAAAGTTGAACGCGGCGTGTAGCTCGTCGGCGCGGAGGTAGCGGGCGAAGCGGGCGGAGTCGGCCAGCCATACCTCGCCGATGAGGGCGCGGGGCTCGGGGTAGGAGTCGGCGACGGCCCGCCAGCCGCGGTAGATCTCATGGTTGACGTCGAGGTCGACGTAGGGATGTGGGACGGGCAGGTTGGCGTGGTCAAAGTCGGGCAGCTCGGGGTCCTTGCTGCACATGGCGGCGGAGTCGACGCGGATGCCGTCGACGCCCCGGTCGAACCAGAAGCGGAGGATGTCTTCGTACTCGGTGCGCACGAGCGGGTCGCGCCAGTTCAGGTCGGGCTGTTCGGGGGCGAAGAGGTGGAGGTACCACTGTCCGTCGGCGACACGGGTCCAGGCGGGGCCGCCGAAGATGGACTGCCATTCGTTGGGAGGCATCTCGCCGTTCTCGCCGCGGCCGTCGCGGAACCAGAACAAGTCGCGCTCGGGGGAGCCGGGCGCGGCCGAGAGAGCCTTGCGGAACCACTCGTGTTCGTCGGAGACGTGATTGGGAATGACGTCGACGATGATGCGCATGCCGCGTTCGTGGGCCTCGGCGATGAGAGCGTCGGCGTCGGCGTCGGTACCGAAGCGGGGGTCGATCTGCCGGAAGTCGGTCACGTCGTAGCCGGCGTCCGCCATGGGGGTCAGATACCAGGGTGAGAACCAGATGGCGTCGATACCGAGGCTCTCAAGGTAGTCCAGCCTGGAGCGCACGCCGATCAGATCACCGATGCCGTCGCCGTTGCCGTCGGCGAAGCTGCGGGGGTAGACCTGGTAGATGGCTGCGTGACGCCACCAGTCGGTGGTGCGCGGGGTCATGGGACCTGCCTTCTCTCATTGGGTGGAGCGTTGCGCGGGCCCGGCAGCGCAGTCTGGGCCGGGCCCGCGGATCTGGTTGCGTCGGCGGAGCGTGTGCCCGTGTGGTCAGGAGGACCGAACGGGCCCGTGGGCGGCCGCTGTTACCAGCCGGAGTTACCGCTTCCGCGCTGGATGGTGAAGCCGCCGGCTACATCGAGTGCGCCGTCGGCCGCATTGGTGATCTTGGTGTTGGCGAAGGTGCCCTTGCCGCTGGCGTAGACCTCGATGCCGTGGTGTCCGGCCTTGTCGATGGTCAGGCCATCCACGCGGAGGTCGGATATCTGCTTCTGCCAGGAGACGAGGAGGCCGCTGAAGGTGGAGTCCTCGACGGTGTTGTTCTTCAGGACGACTGGCTGGTTGATGTCGGACTGGTCGGCGTAGACCCACAGGGCGCCGAGCTTGGTGTTCCAGTTCACTTCCATGCTGCCGGTGCGGCGCAGGATGTTGCCGGAGACGGTGGTGGTGCCGCTGAACGGCTCACCGAAGCGGGTGGAGACGGCGATGCCCGAGGCAGCGACGACGGTGTCGGAGATGAGGTTGTTCTCGACGCTGTTGCCGCTGCCGCCGTAAACGGCGGCGCCGTTGGCGAGGGTGGGAAGCTGGACGGTGTTGTTGCGGAAGACGCTGTTGGTCACCGTGGCCCCGTCCGACCACATGGCCATGGCATCGTCACCGGTGCCGCGGATGCTGCTGTTGGAGACGACCGTGTTCTTCACCGCGCCGTGCAGGTTGACGCCGTCGGCGTAGGTGTTGCGGATGCGCAGGTCGCTGGCTTTGAGGCCGTCGGTGGGGCTGGAGATCCAGAGACCGACCTTGGTGTGCTGAATCCATACGTTCTTGATGACGGACCCGGTGCCGAAGTCGCCTTCGATCGCCGCCTGGCCGCCGGCATCGTCGCGGACCGTGTTCTGGCCGTCGATCATGAGGCCTTCGATACTGCTGGTGCCTCCCTGGCCGAACAGGCCGCCCTTGAGGCCGGTGCCGCGCAGCACGGTGTGCCACACTCCCGCGCCGCGCAGCTTTACGCCGGTGAGGTTGATGTGGTCGGAGATGTTGTAGGTGCCGGCGGGCAGGAACAGTCCCTTGCCCTGGTTCTTGGCCTTCTCCAGTGCCTGGTTGAGCCCGACGGTGTCGTCCTGGTTGTCGTTCGGTGTGACACCGAGGTCTTCGGCGGAGACGTAACCGCTGGGCAGAGTGCCCGCCGCTCCAGTCTCTTCGGCCTCGATGAGGTCAATGGTGTAGGAGGCGGCGGTGTCCCCGGCGTCCTTCTGCAGGCGCAGGACAGTGCCGGCCGGCAGCGTCTGACCGAAGGTGGCGCGGGTTTCGTCGAAGAAGCGGTGGCCCTGGCCCTCGCCGGGGTTGTTGGTGTACGGGTATCCGCCGTAGACCCAGGCGTAGCGCGACGTCAGGTGGAGGGCGGGCAGGGGCCTGCCGTCGGCGTAGGCGCTGAGTGTGGCGTCTATGCCCTTGCCGTCGCTGCTGTCGGGCAGCGAGTAGCGCAGGTTGATGGCGTTGGCGGGTTTGCTGAGCGTGATCTCGACGTAGTCGCCGGTCCGGGTCAGCTTGACGGCCTTGCGGCCGGATGCTTCAGAGGTGACGGAGAGGTAGGTGCGGTCGGAGCCGATGGTCGAACCCTTGACAGTGCCGGACTCGGCCTCGTAGGTGGTGAACGGCAGGGTGGCCCCTACGCCGCTCGGGTCCGGGTCGCCGGGGCCGCCCGGATCGGTGGGGTCGGTGGGGTCGGTGGTGGGAGTGGTGGCGGTGAAGCTGTCGATGTTGACGTTGCCGCTGTCATTGCCGGTGAAGGCCAGGGTGAGGGGGTTGGCCCCCTTCGTGAAGGTGACCGGCACGTTGACGCTGGACCAGCTCGCCCAGCCGCTGGTCGCCGGCAGGACGATCTGCTGTGCGGACCCGCCTGCCGTCAGGGTCAGCGTCTTGGCCGACCCGGTGCCGTTCGCGTAACGCACCGCCACGGTCCCCGAACCGGCGAAGGAGGACGACAGGCTGGTGGCGAGGAAAGCACGGCCCTTGTTGCCGCTGGTCGCCGGCAGGACGATCTGCTGTGCGGACCCGCCTGCCGTCAGGGTCAGCGTCTTGGCCGACCCGGTGCCGTTCGCGTAACGCACCGCCACGGTCCCCGAACCGGCGAAGGAGGACGAC
>NZ_SSBK01000013.1 GCF_004795035.1 Streptomyces sp. A0958 | reverse complement strand
CCGCGCCGCTTCCCCGCGCGGCCGCAGCCCCGTTCGTACCCGTTCGGCTGGCGGCTGGACGACCTCGGGCCGCACTGGGCCCCCAGCCGGCCGCTGGAGCCGCTGCCGGACGAGGCGGCCCGGACAGCCCTCAGGCGGCGAGCAGCGGGGCCAGGCAGCGGCGGGCGAACTCGCGTACCTGGGTGTCGTCGTCCAGCTCGAAGCAGCTGACGGGGTTGAGCAGGAAGGAGACGGTGATCCGCACCATCAGTTCGGCGACGGGTGTCGGGTCGCTCTCCGGCCGGCCTTCCAGGCGGCGGGCCTCGCGGAGCCGGCCCGCCAGGTAGCCGCGGATCGCCAGGAAGGCCGGTCCGCTCTCCACGGTCAGGAACGGCAGCATGGTCTCGGGCTCCAGCCGCAGCAGCCCGCCGATGAGCGGGTGCTCGCGGATGTGCCGCAGCACCGCGGCGAACCCCTCGACCAGCCGGTCCTCCGTGGTGGGCAGCGCCGCCACGGCCTCGTCGACCTCCACGACGAACCGGCGGTACTCGCGCAACAGGCACGCCGAGACGAGGCTGTCCTTGTTGCCGATCCGCCGGTACACGGTCACCCGGGAGACGCGGGCGCGCCTGGCGACGTCGTCCACGGTCGAGCGGCGCAGCCCGAAGGTCATGAACTGCTCACGCGCGGCGTCCAGGATCTGCTCGCTCAGCGCGTCGGAGGGCGCGGCTCCCCCGCCGAGCCCCGGGACCGGGGACATCTCGTCGGTGCTGCGTGCCGTCATGGGCCCTCCCCCGTTCCGCCGGTTCACCCCACCATAGAAGCCGGAACAGAGTGACACGTTCCGTATTCCTGTACCAGTCCGCGCGGAACGTGGTTCACCGCTCGGCCGCACGGCCCGGCCGGGGAAGGCCGAGCCACCGCCGGCCTGCTTGTGCTCGGCACTCTCAGTCGAAGTCGTACACGCTCACCGGGACGCCCCGGTCCGTCAGACGGGCTTCTATCAGCGGCTCGATGCGGGACCACCTGCCGCCCGCCAGCCCGCAGCCGATCCGGGGCATGTGCACCGAAACCCCCAGCTCATGCGCCCGGTCGGCCACGGTGCCCAATGCCGTGTCGATGGCCTCGTAGCGCACCGGGGCGCCGTTGCTGCCCCGGCGCATCCCGTGCTGGCCCACTATGTTCGCCACCCATACGGACGGGGTCACCTGGACGAACTGCACCGCGCCGAGGCCGAAGTCGTTGCTCGCGCGCTCGCGGTGCCACCTGCGGTAGGCCGCCTCCGGTTCGGGCCAGCGGCGCGAGAGGGCCAGGACGAGCCCTTGCCCCAGCCTCCGAGATCGTTGCAGACGTGCACGATCATCTTGACGCCCTTGCCGCGGGGCGAGGTCGCGTCCCCTTGTACGTAAGTGATCCCGGACATGCGTCCAGGCTAGGCGCCGCCACTGACAGCCGCCGGGGCAACCACTTTCACATCGATGGTGAGACAGCAATACTGTTGCACCGAGTGGGGCACGCGCCTGGCGGCCCGCTCACGAGGCCGGACACGAGGAGCGGACATGGCGACCGAGGCCGAGGAGCCGAAGCTCACCGTCGACGAGCTGGCGGCTCGCGCCGGGGTGACCGTGCGTACGGTGCGGTTCTACAGCACGCGGGGGCTGCTGCCGCCCCCGGTCATCGGGCCCCGCCGGGTCGGGCACTACGGGCACGGCCACCTCTCGCGGCTGGCGCTCATCGAGGAGCTTCAGCACCAGGGCATGACGCTCGCCGCGATCGAACGTTACCTGGAGCAGCTGCCGCCCGATCTCAGCGCCCACGATCTGGCCATTCACCGGGCCCTGGTGGCGTCCTGGGCGCCGGACTCGGCGGAGGACGCGTCGCGGGCGGAGCTGGAGCGGCGGGCGGGGCGTCCGCTCAGTGAGCAGGACCTCGACCGGCTGGCCGCGATGGGGGTGCTGGAGCGGTCCGCGCCCGGGGACGGCGTCTACCGGCTGGACCCGGGACTGCTGCGGCTCGGCGTGGAGCTGCTCGACGTGCCGATCGCGCACGAGACGATCCTCGCCGCCCGTACGGTTCTGATGGAGCACACCCGTTCGGCCGCGCAGGAGCTGACCCGGCTCTTCCGGGACGAGGTGTGGAACCCGTACCGGGAGCGGGAATCGGACCCCGAACACGTCAAGGCGATGAAGTCGCTGTCCGCGCACATGCAGCCGATGGTGCTCCAGGCGCTGGTGACCGCCTTCCAGCGCTCCCTGAAGGAGGAGCTGCGGGCGGCGTTCACCGCACAGTGAGCGCGCCGAGTGCCGTACCGCCCCGGGCGAGGGGTGGTACGGCACTCGGCGCGTCGGCTCAGTCGTGGAAGGTCTCGCCCTTCTCCGCCTTCTCCACGAGCAGCGCGGGCGGCAGGAAGCGGTCGCCGTAGCGCTCGGCGAGTTCCCGGGCGCGGGTCACAAAGCCGGGCAGGCCGCCCTCGTAACCGTTGATGTACTGGAGCACGCCGCCGGTCCACGGCGGGAAGCCGATGCCCATGATGGAGCCGATGTTGGCGTCCGCGACGGTGATCAGCACGTTCTCCTCCAGGCAGCGGACGCTGTCCAGGGCCTCGGAGAAGAGCATCCGCTCCTGCATGTCGGTGAACGAGATGTCCGTCTCCGGCTTCGTGAAGTGCTCGCGCAGGCCGGGCCACAGGCGGGTGCGCTTGCCGGTCTCGTCGTACTCGTAGAAGCCGGCGCCGCCGCTGCGGCCGGGGCGGCCGAATTCGTCGACCATCCGGTCGATCACCGCGTCCGCCGGGTGGCCGGGCCAGGTGCCGCCCGCCTCCTCGACGGCCTTGCGGGTCTCTTCGCGGATCTTGCGGGGCAGGGTGAGGGTCAGCTCGTCCATGAGGGAGAGCACCTTGGCCGGGTAGCCCGCCTGGGCCGCCGCCTGCTCGACGGAGGCTGGCTCGACGCCCTCGCCGACCATGGCGACGCCCTCGTTCATGAACTGGCCGATGACGCGCGAGGTGAAGAAGCCGCGCGAGTCGTTGACGACGATCGGCGTCTTCTTGATCCGGCGGACCAGGTCGAAGGCGCGGGCCAGCGCCTCGTCGCCGGTCTTCTCGCCCTTGATGATCTCGACCAGCGGCATCTTGTCGACGGGCGAGAAGAAGTGCAGCCCGATGAAGTCGGCGGGGCGCGCGACGCCTTCGGCCAGCACCGTGATGGGCAGGGTGGAGGTGTTGGAGCAGAGCAGCGCGTCCGGCTCGACGATGTCCTGGATCTCCTGGAACACCTGGTGCTTGAGCCCGGTGTCCTCGAAGACGGCCTCGATGACCGCGTCGCAGCCCGCGAGGTCGGCCGGGTCGCCGGTCGGGGTGATGCGGGCCAGCAGCTCGTCGCGCCCGGCCTCGGTCGTACGGCCCCGGGAGAGCGCCTTGTCGAGCAGCTTCTCGCTGTATGCCTTGCCCTTGGCTGCGGCCTCGGTGGAGACGTCCTTGAGGACGACCTCGATGCCGGCCTTCGCGCAGGAGTAGGCGATGCCCGCGCCCATCATCCCGGCGCCGAGAACGGCGACCTTGCGGACCTGGCGCTCCTCGATGCCCTTGGGGCGGCTGGCGCCGGAGTTGACGGCCTGGAGGTCGAAGAAGAACGCCTGGATCATGTTCTTGGAGACCTGGCCGGTGACCAGCTCGGTGAAGTACCGGGCCTCGATGGTCAGGGCGGTCTCGAAGTCGACCTGCGAGCCCTCGACGGCGGCGGCCATGATGTTGCGCGGCGCGGGCATGGGGGCGCCGGCGAGCTGCTTCTTCAGGTTGGACGGGAAGGCCGGCAGGTTCGCGGCGAACTTGGGGTTCGACGGGGTGCCGCCGGGGATCTTGTAGCCCTTGACGTCCCAGGGCTGCTGGGACTCGGGGTGCGCGTCGATGAAGGCGCGGGCCTTGTCGAGCATCTCCTCGGGCGTGGCGGCGACCTCGTGGACCAGGCCGTTCTCCAGCGCGCGCCGCGGGGTGTACTGGGTGCCCTGGAGGAGCACCTTGAGCAGGGCGTCGGCGATGCCCATGAGGCGTACGGTGCGGGTGACGCCGCCGCCCGCGGGCAGCAGGCCGAGGGTGACCTCGGGCAGGCCGATGCGGGAGCCGGGCGCGTCGAGGGCGACGCGGTGGTGGGAGGCGAGCGCGATCTCGTAGCCGCCGCCGAGGGCCGCGCCGTTGATGGCGGCGACGACCGGCTTGCCGAGGGTCTCGATGCGGCGCAGCGAGTTCTTGATCGCGGTACCGGTGTCGAAGGCGGCCTGCGCGTTCTCGGGGCCGACCTTGATCATGTCCTTGAGGTCGCCGCCCGCGAAGAAGGTCTTCTTGGCGGAGGTGTAGATGATGCCGCGGATGGAGTCCTTCTCGGCCTCGGCGCGGTCGGCGACGGCCGCGATGGAGTCCTTGAAGGCCTGGTTCATCGTGTTGGCGGACTGGTTGGGGTCGTCCAGTACGAGGGTGACGACGCCGGTCTCGTCCTGTTCCCAGCGGATGGTCGTGCTCTGGGTCATGGGTTCGTGTTCTCCGTAGGAAGAGGGAGGGTCAGAGACGCTCGATGACGGTGGCGATGCCCATGCCGCCGCCCACGCACAGGGTGGCGAGGCCGTAGCGCTTGTCCTGGCGCTCCAGCTCGTCGATGAGCGTGCCGAGGATCATCGCGCCGGTGGCGCCCAGGGGGTGGCCCAGCGCGATGGCGCCGCCGTTGACGTTGATCTTGTCGAGGGAGAGCCCCATGTCCCGGGCGAAGCGCAGGACGACTCCGGCGAAGGCCTCGTTGATCTCGACCAGGTCGATGTCCTCGATGGTCAGGCCGGCCTTGGCGAGCGCCTTGCGGCTGGCGGGGGCGGGGCCGGTGAGCATGATGGTGGGCTCGGAGCCGGAGACGGCCGCGGAGACGATCCGGGCGCGCGGGGTGAGGCCGTAGCGCTCACCGATCTCCTTGGAGCCGATGGCGACGAGGGCGGCGCCGTCCACGATGCCGGAGGAGTTGCCCGCGTGGTGGACGTGGTCGATCTTCTCGACCCAGTGGTACTTCTGGAGCGCCACCGCGTCGAAGCCGCCCATCTCACCGATGGTCGCGAAGGAGGGTTTGAGCGAGGCGAGGGAGTCGGCGGTGGTGCCGGGCCGCATGTGCTCGTCGTGGTCGAGGACGACGAGGCCGTTGCGGTCCTTGACGGGGACGACCGACCGCGCGAAGCGGTTGTCCTTCCACGCCTCGGCGGCCCGCTCCTGCGACAGCGCGGCGAACTCGTCCACGTCGCGGCGCGAGAAGCCCTCGATGGTGGCGATGAGGTCGGCGCCGACGCCCTGCGGGGCGAAGCCCGTCTCGTAGTTGGTCATCGGGTCCATCGCCCAGGCGCCGCCGTCGGAGCCCATCGGCACCCGGGACATCGACTCGACGCCGCCCGCAAGGATGAGGTCCTCCCAGCCCGAACGCACCTTGGCGGCGGCCAGGTTGACGGCCTCCAGGCCCGAGGCACAGAAGCGGTTCTCCTGGACGCCGGCGACGGTGTCCGGCAGCCCGGCCGCGATGGCGGCGATCCGGGCGATGTCGGACCCCTGGTCGCCGAGCGGACTGACCACGCCGAGGACGATGTCGTCGACGGCGGCCGGGTCCAGGCCGGGGAAGCGGGCGCGGAGCTCGTGGATCAGGCCGACGACGAGGTCGATCGGCTTGGTGCCGTGCAGGGCGCCGTTGACCTTGCCGCGGCCGCGCGGGGTGCGGATCGCGTCGTAGACGAATGCTTCGGTACTCAAGACAGCTGCCTTTCGAGGGTGGTGGCGCGAGCGTGGTGCGGCGAGCGGAGGTCAGGCGAGCAGCGAGCGGCCGATGATCTCCTTCATGATCTCGGTCGTGCCGCCGTAGATGGTCTGGATGCGGCCGTCGGTGAACGCCCTGGCCACCGGGTACTCGGTCATGTAGCCGTAGCCGCCGTGCAGTTGGAGGCAGCGGTCGGCGACGCGCTTTTGCAGCTCGGTCGCCCACCACTTCGCCATCGAGGCGTGCACCGCATCCAGGGCGCCCTCGGAGTGGTCCACGATGCACCGGTCCAGGAAGGTACGGGTGACCGCGCACTCGGTGGCCATCTCCGCGATCTCGAAGCGGATGTGCTGGAGCTTGGACAGCGGCCGGCCGAACGCCTCGCGCTGCTTGACGTACGCGGTGGTGATCTCCAGGAGGTGTTCGGCGGCGGCGATCCCGGCGACGGCTATGCCCATGCGTTCCTGGGCCAGGTTGGTCATCAGGTGGATGAAGGCGCCGTCGCGCTCGCCGAGGAGGTTCTCCTTGGGGACGCGCACGTCGTTGAAGAACAGCTCGGCGGTGTCCTGGGACTTCTGGCCGATCTTGTCGAGGTTGCGGCCCCGCTCGAAGCCCTCCGCGCCGCGCTCCACGACGATCAGCGAGAGGCCCTTGGCACCGCCGTCCGGGGTGGTCTTCGCGACGACGACCACGAGGTCGGCGAGGATGCCGTTGGAGATGAACGTCTTGGAGCCGTTGAGCAGCCAGTGGTCGCCCTTGTCCTCGGCGGTGGTGCGGATGCCCTGGAGGTCGGAGCCGGCGCCGGGTTCGGTCATGGCGATGGCGGTGATGGTCTCGCCGCTGCAGAAGCCGGGCAGCCAGCGCCGCTTCTGCTCGTCGGTCGCGAGGCCGGTGAGGTAGGGGCCGATGATGTCGTTGTGCAGCCCGAGCGCGAGGCCGGGGGCGCCGGCCCGGGTGAACTCCTCGGCGAGTACGGCGCTGTAGCGGAAGTCGGGGTTGCCGCCGCCCCCGTACTCCTCGGGCACGGCGAGGCCGAGGAGCCCCTGCCGTCCGGCGGCCCGCCATGCCTCGCGCGAGACGATGCCGTCCTTCTCCCACTGCTCGTAGTGCGGAAGGACCTCCTTGGCGAGGAAGGTGCGGACGGTCTCGCGGAACGCGTCGTGCTCTTCGGTGAAGATCTGCCGCTGCATCAGTCGGTGGTGTCCTTCCGGGTGGTCCGCAGGCCGGGCACGTCCCAGTCGGCGGCGACGGCGTCGGTGTCCGCGCCCGGCAGGGCCGGGCTGGTGCGCACCGATGCGGGGGTGGCCGAGAAGCGGGGCGCGGGCGCGGGCTGGGTGAGTCCGCCGTGTTCCACGAAGGTGGCGCGGGCGGCGAGGTGCGGGTGGTGCGGTGCCTCGCGGAGCGAGAGGACGGGCGCCACACAGGCGTCCGACCCGTCGAAGACCTCGGTCCACTCGGCGCGGGTGCGGGTGCGGAACCGGTCGGCGACGGCGGTGCGCAGTTCGTCCCAGCGGGCGAGGTCGCCCCGGTCGGGGGCGGTGTCCCCGAGGCCCAGGAGCCGGACGAACTCGTCGTAGAACCGCTGCTCCAGCGGGCCGACGGCCATGTACTGGCCGTCGGAGGTCTCGTACGAGCCGTAGAAGGGGCAGCCGCCGTCCAGGAGGTTGGAGCCGCGCCGGTCCTGCCAGCCGCCGGCCGCGAGCATGCCGTGGATCATCGTGGCGAGGTGGGCGGCGCCGTCGACGATCGCCGCGTCGACGACCTGTCCGGTGCCGCCGGGGGTACGGGCGTGCTGCAGGGCGGCGAGGATGCCGACGACGAGGTAGAGCGAGCCGCCCGCGTAGTCACCGACCAGGTTGGCCGGGACGGTGGGCGGTTCACCGGGCCTGCCGATCATGGAGAGGGTGCCGGTGAGCGCGATGTAGGAGATGTCGTGTCCGGCGCGCTCGGCCAGCGGCCCGTCCTGGCCCCAGCCGGTCATCCGCCCGTAGACGAGCTTCGGGTTGCGGGCCAGGCAGGCGTCGGGGCCCACACCGAGGCGTTCGGCGACGCCCGGCCGGTAGCCCTCGATGAGGACGTCGGCGCGCTCCACCAGGTCCAGGACGGTGGCCGGGCCGTCGGCGGCCTTGAGGTCGAGGAGCACGGAGCGCTTGTTGCGGTTGGTGAGGTCATGGGCCGGGTCGATGCCGAGTCCGGCGCCGCCGGGGCGGTCGACCCGCACCACGTCCGCGCCCAGATCGGCCAGGAGCATCGCGGCGAACGGGCCGGGGCCGATGCCGGCGAGCTCCACCACCCGCAGCCCGGCGAGCGGGCCGCGCGGACCGTTCTCTGTTGTTGCCATCGAGCCCCCAGCGGTATGACACAACTGATGTAACATCGATGATGCTAAGAACGCACCGCGCTCCGCACAACCCCTTGGGCCGAGCAAGCGCTTAGTTCTTCTCGCGGATACTCATGGATACTCCCCCATGACCCCCTCCCGCCCGCCCACCGCCACGACGGGCCGCGCTAACCTCGGCTCGCTCTATCGGCGCCGGCCCTCGCGGAGGCTTTCGTGAACAGGCAGAACGGGGCCGCACGCCCCTACGACGTAGTCCTTTTCGGCGCCACCGGCTTCGTGGGCGTGCTCACCGCCGAATATCTCGCCTCCCACGCCCCGGACGGCTGCCGCTGGGCCCTGGCCGGACGCGACCGCGCCAAGCTGGAGCGGCTGCGCACCCGGCTGACCGCCCTCGATCCGCGCTGCGCGGACCTCCCGCTGCTGGAGGCGGACGCGGACGACGCCGGGTCGCTGCGCGCGCTGGCCGAGTCCGCCCATGTGGTAGCCACGACCGTCGGCCCGTACGTCTGGTACGGCGAGAAGCTGGTCGCCGCCTGCGCGGAGGCCGGGACGGACTACACGGACCTCTCGGGCGAGCCGGAGTTCGCCGACCGGATGTTCCTGGAGCACGACACCCGGGCGCGCGAGACGGGCTCCCGCATCGTGCACGCCTGCGGTTTCGACTCCGTACCGCACGACCTCGGCGCGTACTTCACGGTCCGGCAGCTGCCCGAGGACGTGCCGCTGCGCATCGACGGGTTCGTCCGCAGCAACGCCGTCTTCTCCGGCGGTACGTTCGCCTCGGCGCTCACCGCGATGGGCCGGGGCCCGCAGATGCTGCGCGCCGCGAAGGAGCGCCGGCTGCACGAGCCGCGGCTGGCCGGCCGCCGCGTCCGCGCCCCGCTCGGCCGCCCCCGCTTCAGCGCGGAGACCGGAACCTGGGCGCTTCCGCTGCCGACGCTCGACGCGCAGATCGTCGCCCGCTCGGCGCGTGCGCTGGCCCGGTACGGCCCCGACTTCCGCTACCGCCACTACGCCTCCGTCAAGCACCTGCCGGTGGCGCTCGGCGGAACGGCGGCCCTCGGCGCGCTGCTCGGCGCGGCGCAGGTGCCGGCCGCGCGGGACTGGCTGCTGGGGCGCTACGAGCCCGGCGCGGGCCCGGACGCGGAGCGCAGGCGGCGCAGCTGGTTCACGGTCCGGTTCGTCGGCGAGGGCGGCGGACGGCGGGTGTTCACGGAGGTGTCGGGCGGCGACCCGGGCTACGACGAGACGGCGAAGATGCTCGCGGAGTCGGCGCTGTGCCTGGCGCTGGACGAGCTGCCCGCCACCTCGGGGCAGGTCACGACGGCCACCGCGATGGGCGACGCGCTGCTGGAGCGGCTTCGGGCGGCCGGGCTGCGCTTCCGGGTGGCGGCGGTGCGCTGACGTACCCCTGCGTCAGGCGGTGGCCTCGCGCAGGGCGCGGCGGCACAGCGCGTCGGCCCTGCGAGTGGTCTCCGGCTGGCGGAAGTCCCGGGCCAGCCGGAGGGTGTGGGCGACGGCGTTGTCGAGGCCGGTGCGGTGGCCGACGGAGACGTAGACCGGTTTGGTGCCGTCCTGGGTGCGCACCGCCCGGCCGACCTCCTCCTCCCCGTCCAGCAGCGGCGACTGGTCCCCGCGCCGGGGGCCCGGCTGCTCGTAGGTGAAGGTGAACGGGTTCTTGGCGACGCCGATGACCGGGAGCCCGGTGAGGACGCCGAGGTGGCTGGCGAGCCCGAAGCGGCGGGGGTGGGCCCTGCCGTATCCGTCGCAGACGACAAGGCCGGGGTCGGCCGGCAGGGACTCCAGGGCGGCGAGCACGGTCGGGATCTCGCGGAAGGCGAGCAGCCCCGGGACGTACGGGAAGGTGACGCGGCCGACGGCGGTGGCCTCGGCCACCACCTCCAGCGTGGCGGCGTCGAGCACGACGGCCGCCGCCGCCACGACGTCGCGTTCGTCGTCGTAGGCGACGTCGACCCCGGTGACCCGGCCCGTGCCCGGCGGCGGGCCCGGCTCGTCGAGGACCACCCGGGTGCGCAGGGCGTCCTGGATCGCCCGGGCCCCGGCCGCGTCGGCAGGCATCTGAAGGGCTGTCATGATGCCGCCAACCCTAAGGCCCCGGGCGGCCGGTCCCCTCCAGTAGCCTGGAGATCATGTTCGTACTTGAGCTGTCGTACACCGCCCCGCTGGACCGCGTCGACGCAGTGCTGGGGGAGCACGTCGCCTGGCTCGACGCCCAGTACGCGGCAGGGGTGTTCATCGCCTCCGGGCGCAAGAACCCCCGGGACGGCGGAGTGATCCTCGCGGTCGGCGACGACCGGGCGGCGATCGAACGGCTGGCGGCGACCGACCCCTTCGCCGTCCAGGGTGTCTGCGCGTACCGGATCACCGAGTTCATCGCCACGAAGACCTCGGACGCGCTCGCCCCGTACCGTCAGCAGCTCTGACCTTTCGCACCGGAACAAACTCACCCCGGGTGCACCGGCCGGAACGGGGCACGTGAACAGGCAGCGGTGTGCGGTGATGCAGCTCACGCCGCCTCCCGATGCACGGATCTGCGACTTCCGTCGTCTGTACGAGTGCCGGGAACCGTTCGTCCGGTCGCGAGAGGGAGCAGGTTCGTGTCCACGGTCATCGAACAGTCCGTACAGGCCCGCATGGTTGCGTCCGCGCCGCAGATGGAGACCCTGCCCGCCGTCCTGAGCTACGACCGCGCGGACCCCTTCGCCGTGCGCATGGCGTTCCCCGCGCCGGCGACGCTGGAGGGGACGGAGGTGTCCTGGGAGTTCTCCCGGGAACTGCTCGCCGCCGGGATGGAGGTTCCGTCCGGCCTCGGCGACGTGCGGATCAGACCATTCGGCTACGACCGCACGGTGCTGGAGTTCCACGCCGCCGAGGGGATCGCCATGGTGCACGTGCGCACGGCGGATCTGCGCCGCTTCCTGCGGCGGGCGCAGCAGCTGGTGCCCTGCGGCCACGAGCGCCGGTTCCTGGACCTGGACCGGAATCTGACGGAGCTGTTCGGCTCCCGCTGACCCCGGGCCCGCGTGGACGCACGCGGGCCGGCCGGCCGAGGCGAAGCAGCGCCTGGACGACGCCGTCGAGGCGGTGCGCGACGACGACGGGTTCCGGGTCGAGCTGCCGCACACCGAGGTCCACGCTCCGAGTGGACGGCTTGGCGGGGGCCTTAACGTCGCCTTAACCTACGGTCTCGTAACCTACGAGTCCGTAGGTAATTCTCCCGTCCCCAGGAGCCCCCGTGACGATCACCTCTCCCCACCTCGGCAGTTCACAGGCGTGGACCGATGCCCACCTCCTGTACGCCCTCGAAGAGGTGGTGGAGAAGGAGCTCAACCGGCACCTCAAGGTCGCCAAGGACTGGATGCCGCACGAGTACGTGCCGTTCTCCGACGGCCGGAACTTCCCCGGTGTCTTCGAGGACGGCGAGGCCTGGCGGGCCGACCAGTCCAAGGTCACCGACATCGGCAAGATCGCCCTGGTGGTGAACCTCCTCACCGAGGACAACCTCCCCAGCTACCACCACGAGATCGCCTCCCTCTTCGGCCGCGACGGCGCCTGGGGCACCTGGGTGCACCGCTGGACGGCCGAGGAGGGCCGGCACGGCATCGTGATGCGCGACTACCTGCTCACCTCGCGCGCGGTCGACCCGGACAAGCTGGAGCAGTTCCGGATGGCGCACATGTCGGAGGGCTTCGAGTCCGACAACCGGCACTCGATGCTGCACTCCGTGGCCTACGTGGCCTTCCAGGAGCTGGCGACCCGGGTCTCGCACCGCAACACCGGGCACCAGTCGGGCGACCCGGTCTGCGACCGCATGCTGGCCCGCATCGCGACCGACGAGAACCTTCACATGGTCTTCTACCGCAACCTCCTCGGCGCCGCCTTCGAGCTGGCCCCGGACCTGACGATGCAGTCCGTGCGCGATGTCGTCGTCAACTTCCGGATGCCCGGCCACGGCATGCCCGGCTTCGAGCGGGCCGCAGCGCAGATGGCGATCGGCGAGATCTACAACATGCGCATCCACCACGACGACGTGATCCAGCCGGTGCTGCGCTACCTGAAGGTCCTCGACATCGACGGCCTCGGCCCGGAGGGTCTGCAGGCGCAGGAGGAGCTCGGCCTGTACATGAGCGGGCTGGACGGCGAGGCCGCGAAGTTCGACGAGAAGCTCGCCGCGCGCAAGGCCCGGCTGGCGGCCCGCGCCCAGGGCTGATCGCGCGGGAGCGCCGCCCCCGGTCCCGGGCGGGGGCGGCGGCTCACCGGCCGCCGCCCGGCAGGGCGTCGGTCCCGGGCCGGTCGCGCCGTGCGGGGACAGGGCCCCTTCAGGGGTGTGGGGACCGTACTCTGTGCCGGTGAAACCTGTGACCCGCGTTGTTCTCATCGGTGCGCCGATAGCGATAGCCGTCTCCCTCGTCTTCAACAGCGGCGGCGACGCCGCACTGCCCAAGGACTCCCCCACGGCCGAGGCGTCGGCCGCCGGCCCGGCGAACCCCGACCCGTTCGCGGCGGCGGACGAGGAGGAGCGCCGGCAGATGAACGAGAAGGTCGACCGGGCACCGGCCGGGCTCGCCACTCCGGCGATGCGCGAGATCGCGTGGAAGCTGCTGGCCAGTGCGGAGGGTTCCACACTGGACTGGCGCACCCAGTACGCGACGATCGAGGACAGCGGCGACGGCACCGGCTACGCGGCGGGCATCGTCGGGTTCTGCTCGGGTACGCACGACATGCTGACGTTCGTCGAGGCGTACACCAAGGACCATCCGGACAGTCCGCTGGCGCCGTTCGTCCCGGCGCTGCGCAAGGTCGACGGCACCGGTTCGCACGAGGGGCTGGACCCGGGTTTCACGGGTGCGTGGAAGAAGGCGGCCGAGGACCCGGCGTTCCGCGAGGCGCAGGACGAGGTCCGCGACAAGCAGTACTTCGAGCCCGCGGTGCGGCTGGCGAAGCTGGACGGGCTCGGCACGCTGGGCCAGTTCATCTACTTCGACGCCATGGTGCTCCAGGGGCCCGGGCACGAGGCGGACTCCTTCTACGGCATCCGGAAGGCGGCGCTGGCGGAGGCGGACACGGTCGCCGAGGGCGGGGACGAGTCGGCGTATCTGGACATCTTCCTGGACTCCGCGCGGGCCGTGATGAAGTCGAAGAAGAACCAGCACGACACCTCGCGCATCGACACGACCCAGCGTGTCTTCCTGGAGGACGAGAACCTGGATCTGGAGCCGCCGCTGACGTGGAAGATGTACGGCGAGACGTTCCACATCCCGTCATGACCCCCGGCCGGCGGACGCCGCAGCGATCACGGAAACCCGCAGGCCGAAGAAGTACGGAACGCCGGAGTCTCGCACGGGCCGGCCGGGCTCACGCCTGTGCTCGGCCAACTCTGCGCAGACGTTCCCGTTCCTTCTCGGAGAGGCCGCCCCACACGCCGAAGCGCTCGTCGTTGTCGAGGGCGTACTCCAGGCAGGCCTGCCGTCCTTCGCAGGCGTTGCAGAGCTGCTTGGCCTCCCGGGTGGAGCTGCCCGGGGCGGGGAAGAAGAACTCGGGACCCGCCTGCGCGCACAGGGCTGTCTCCTGCCAGGCGAAGGCGGGGTCGGTCGCGGTGTTGATCGGCATGGGAGCCACAGTGCCCTGCCGCGATAAACGACTGATCAACGCCGCGTCAATCGGCGCTCCGCCGCCGTGGCCGGAACAGCCCCCGGCCCGGCTCGCACCCGTGACACCGGCATACGTCCCTGGCCTCGGCGTACGGCGTCCGGAAGCCCCGTCACCCTCCCGGCCGGAAACGGCCGAATTGAGCGCAGCGGCGACCGGTGGGTCCGGGGTATAAGGCCCCGCCCGACCGGTCCGCCGGGTGTCGGTGGTGCGTGGGACGATGGGGCTCGCCCGGGACGGTGACGGACCGGGCGGCGGCAAGGGAGCGGGGACAGAGGGACGCAGATGACTGAGGCCGGGTCCACGGAGGGCGGGGCGACGACCGGGCGGGCCGCCCGGGAACTGCTCGCACGCGCCGACGGCCTGCTGGACGCGGCGCGGGGAGTGCTCGCGGACCACGCCCGCGCGGTCGCCGCCGTGCGCACCGGTCTGGACCCGCTGCTCGACGCCCTCGTGCGCGCCGACCTCGTCTCCATCCCCGTCTCCCGCCTCAAGGAGGTCACGGAGGGCAGGCTGCGCCTCGGCGCGGTCGAACAGGCGGGCTTCACCACGGTCGGCCAGGTGTACGGGGCGAGCCGTTACGAGCTCCGCCAGATCCCCGGCGTCGGCGCGCAGACCGCCGACCAGGCCCTGGCCGCGGCGGGCCAGATCGCGCACGCGGTGCGGGACACCGTCGCGGTGCGGATAGACGTGGACGCCCCGGACGACGCCACGACCGCCCTGGTCTGCGCGCTGTACCGGCTCGTGGAGGCGGGGCCGGACGTGCGGCGTGCGGTGGACGGGGCCCGGCGGCTGGCCGAGCGCCTGGAGCCACTGCTGACGGCGGCCGGACCGGTCCGGGGCCGGCTGCGGATGATCTTCGCCCGCCGGCCGACGCGGGAGCGTGTGCGGGAGGCCGCGACCGGGGTCCGGGCGGTCGTCGCGGACGCGGTGGAGCGTGAACTGCCGTCGCTGTTCGGGCAGGTCTCGGCCGACCTGCTGCGGGAACCGGAGTCGCCCGTCGCCGCCTGGGTCGACTTCGAGCTGCGGTCGGCCGAGTACTACAGCCTGCTCGCCGAGATGTCGGGCTCCGGGCCGGACCGGGACGCGTCCGAGGGCTTTCTGCCGTCGGGCATCGCCGACCGGGTGCGCGGGCTGCGGCTGGACGACACCCGGCTGCGGGTCTCGCTGCGCGGCTACCAGTCGTTCGGCGCGCGCTTCGCGCTCGCGCAGAAGCGGGTGGTCCTCGGCGACGAGATGGGGCTCGGCAAGACCGTCCAGGCCATCGCGGCCCTGGCACACCTCGCGGCGGGCGGGGAGACGCACTTCCTGGTCGTGTGTCCCGCGAGCGTCCTGATCAACTGGACCCGGGAGGTCCGCGCCAGGTCCACGCTGCGCGCCCTGCCGGTGCACGGGCCGGACCGGCGGGAGGCGTTCGCCGAGTGGCGCGAGGACGGCGGGGTCGCCCTGACCACCTTCGACGCCCTGCACACCCTGCCGGACGCGGACGACAGCGGTGTCCGGCCCGGGATGCTCGTGGTCGACGAGGCCCACTACGTGAAGAATCCGGCCACCCGCCGCTCCCGCGCGGTGTCCGGCTGGTCGCGGCGGACCGAGCGGGTGCTGTTCCTCACCGGCACGCCGATGGAGAACCGGGTGGAGGAGTTCCGCAGCCTCGTCCGGCACCTCCAGCCGGAGCTGGCCCCCTCCATCGGCACCCGTCACGGCGTCGCCGGATCGCAGGCGTTCCGCCGGGCGGTCGCCCCCGCCTATCTGCGCCGCAACCAGCAGGACGTGCTCACCGAACTGCCCGCCCTGGTGCAGGTCGACGAGTGGGAGGAGCTCAGCGAGGACGATCTGCGGGCCTACCGGGAGGCGGTGGGCGCCGGTCATTTCATGCGGATGCGCCGGGCGGCGTACGCGTGTCCGGAGAACTCCGCCAAGCTGAACCGGCTGCGCGAACTGGTCGCGGAGGCGGCGGACAACGGCCTGAAGGTCGTCGTGTTCTCCTACTTCCGCGAGGTGCTGGAGACGGTCCGCGAGGCCCTGGGCGACGGTGTGTTCGGCCCGCTGTCGGGGAGTGTGGCGGCCGCCCGGCGCCAGGAGCTGATCGACGGCTTCGCCGCGGCGTCCGGCCATGCGGTCCTGCTGAGCCAGATCCAGGCCGGCGGCGTCGGGCTGAACATGCAGGCCGCGTCCGTCGTCATCCTCTGCGAACCGCAGATCAAGCCGACGATGGAGCACCAGGCCGTGGCCCGCGCCCACCGGATGGGCCAGATACGGACGGTCCGGGTGCACCGGCTGCTCGCGACGGACAGCGTCGACCAGCGCATGCTGGACATCCTGGCCCGCAAGGAGCGGCTGTTCGACGCGTACGCCCGGCGCAGCGATGTCGCCGAGACGACGCCGGAGGCCGTGGACGTGTCGCAGGGGGCGCTGGCCCGCCGCATCGTGGAGGAGGAGCAGCAGCGCCTGCGGACCGTGACGGACGCGCTGGCGCTGCCGGTCGACGGCTGATACCGGACCGGGCGGGGAAGCGGAGCCGCTACCGCTTGGCGTGCCCGGGTACGGTCCCGTCCCGGTCGGCGACGAGCAGCATCCCGCCCATGCCCCGGTCGGCGTGGCTCTGCACATGGCAGTGGTACATCCAGGCGCCGGCGCCCACGTGTTCGCCGGCGATGACCTGGAAGCCGAAGGAGTCCGCCGGTCCGACGATCTTCGTGTCCACGATCCGGCTGGGGTCGTCGGGGCCGGTGAGCATGCCCGTACGGTTGTCGGCCCAGCGGTGACCGTGGACGTGGAACGTGTGGTAGAGATCGCCGTGCGTGATCATGACGACCTCGAGCCGGTCCCCGAGCGTGGCCTCGAAGTCGGGGCCCGTGCCGCCCGGCGCGTTGTTGATCGACATGTCGTTGAAGACGATCGCGATCGTCTTGTCCGGCAGGATGTCGCCCCGGCGCCGGACGACGAGCGGCCCGTACAGCCCCTTGCGGATGCCACCGGTGCCGTGGTCCGAGCCGACCGCGTGGTCGTGGTAGTGCCAGTAGCCCGCGCTGCCGGGCTGCCAGGTGCCGTCGCGGCGCAGGCCCGGGGTGTGCGTGCGCCAGGTGTAGGTGCGGGTGCCGCCGGGCGGGACGGTGCTGCGGTTCATCCGGGTGCCGTCGCTCGCGATGTCGTAGTCGACGCCGTGCGCGTGCAGGCCGGCGGGCACGTCCAGGGTGTTCACGAACTCGATGTGGAGGGTGTCGCCCTCGGTGAGCTCGATCAGCGGGCCCGGAACGGTCGCCCTGCCCTTCTCCAGTCCGTAGCCCATCCGGCCGTCCGGCAGCTTCTCCACGTACATCCGGATGTGCCGGACCACTCCCCCGGCGGCCGCCCGCCGGAGTGGGTACTGCGTGGCGGCGGCCTCCGCCGCGGGGAGGGACAACGATGTCACACCGGCCGCCGCCGCGACCCCGCCGCCCATCAGAATCCGCCGGCTGAAGGTTCTGCGGTCCATGTCGAACTCCCCACTGCTGGACGGGTATGACAGAGGATTCCGCTACGGGCCGTGACGACCCCGGGGAACTTTGTTTACCCACAGTAAGGAACAAGTCCGTTTCCGTGCTGCCACAGCCACGGGCGAGTCGCAAATCGGCCGCCCGGGATCAGGTGGCCGCAGTGCCCGTGGCCGCGTGCTGGGGCATGTGGTCGCGGCCTCCGGGGTGCCGGTGGCGCCACACCCCGAAGACCGTGCACGACACCAGCGACCAGGCCGCCAGCACCAGGAAGGGGAAGATCCGCTGATGGCCCTGGTAGTAGACGGCGGTGTGCTGGGCGTTGACGGAGGCACCTGGGGGCAGCCAGCGTCCGATGTGTCCGAGCAGCGAGGGCAGCAGCGGCCAGGAGACGGCTCCGCCGGAGGACGGATTGCCCAGGAGCACCATCACGCCCCAGGTCGGGAGCATCGCCCAGCGGCCGATCAGGGTGTTGAACATGGTGAAGACCATGCCGGAGGTGAACATCGTGAACGCCAGGATCAGCCAGGACTCCACGAAGGGCAGATCGACCGCCCCGAGCAGCCAGTCCACCACGGAGGCGATGGCGAAGGCGCCGAGCAGCGAGTACGCGATCGTGAACCCGATCCGCTCCAGCGGGATCAGCGCCCGGGCGTGCACGCTGAGCTGGATGGAGCCGACGAAGCCGATGATCACGGCGGCGAGCGAGATGTAGAAGAGCGCGAGTCCGCGCGGGTCGCCCTTCTGTAGGGGTTTGACGTCGTGGACGGCGACCGGGATGCCGAGTGTGTCCCCCACCTTCACCGCGGACTCGCCGAGCAGCTGGGCGACGGCCGCCCCGGAGGCCGCTGCCACGTCTAGCCGCACCCCCCGCTCGGCCGGCCGCACGATCGCGAAGACCTCCTGCTCCCCCAGCGCCTCGCGCGCCGCCGTGGCTGTGGGGAAGACACGGATGACCAGGGAGGCGTCCAGGGCCTTGTCCATCGCGGCGACGAACTCCTTGCCGCGTGCGGTGTCGGGTTGGCTGACCACGGCGGTGGGAATCCGGTGCGGGGTCGGGTTGGCCATGGCGTACGTGTAGGAGCCGGCGAAGAGTCCGGCGGCGGCCGCGAGGATGAGCAGCAGGACCGTCGCGGGGAAGTACGGGGACTCCTTGAACCCGGCCCACTTCTGTCCGCGCGTCAGCGGCCGGCCGTGCGCCCCGTGCGGTGCGTGCGGAGCACCGGGACCGGGCTCGGGGGGCGCCGACTCGCTCATGCGTCGCCGTCCTTGTCGCGGCGGGCGCGGCTGGGCTGCACCCGTTTCGGCTCGCCGGGCATCTTCGGGTACTCGGGCGGGTACGGCAGGTCGCCGGGGCCGCCGTCGCTCGCGTGGCGGTCGGCGAGTTCGAGCAGCGAGTCGAGGCGGAAGGCCTCCTGGTCCATGTCCGCGTGGACGTCGCCGTGTTCCGCGTACCGCACGGGCATGGTGCGGATGTCGAAGTCGCGGGGTTCGGCGTCGTCCAGCTCCTCCCAGCGCAGCGGTGCGGAGACCGGGGCGTGCGGGAAGGGGCGTACCGAGTAGGCGGAGGCGATGGTCCGGTCGCGGGCCGTCTGGTTGTAGTCGACGAAGATCCGCTCGCCCCGCTCCTCCTTCCACCAGGCGGTGGTCACCCGGTCGGGCATCCGGCTCTCCAGCTCCCGCCCCACGGCGATGGCCGCGCGGCGGACCTCGGTGAACGTCCAGCGCGCCTCGATGGGCACGAAGACGTGGACGCCCCGGCCCCCGGACGTCTTGGGCCAGCCGCGCAGCCCGTGCTTGTCCAGGACTCCGCGCAGCTCGTGGGCGACCCGGACCGCGTCGGCGTAGCCGGTGCCGGGCTGCGGGTCGAGGTCGATGCGCAGTTCGTCGGGGTGGTCGGTGTCTCCGCCCCGGACGGGCCACGGGTGGAAGGTGAGCGTGCCGAGGTTGGCCGCCCAGATGACGGCGGCCACCTCGGTGGGGCGCATCTCCTCGGCGGACCGCCCGCTCGGGAAGGCGATCTCGGTGGTCGGAATCCAGTCGGGGAGGTTCTTGGGGGCGCGCTTCTGGTAGAAGAACTCGCCCTCGACACCGTCCACGAACCGCTGGAGGGTGGTGGGCCGGTCGCGCAGGGCGCGCAGGATGCCGGGGCCCACGGCGAGGAAGTACTCGGCCACGTCCCTCTTCGTGTAGCCCTTCTCCGGGAAGTAGATCTTGTCCGGGTTGGACAGCCGGACCGCCCGTCCGGCTGCTTCCAGCTCCACCGCTGTGCCCGCTGCTGCCATGTCGGCCACCGTAGGCCGGGCACGCATATGCCGCATATCGGGAGACTCCGCTCGCTGTACGGTTCACAATCGGTCCATGGACCTGCCGGTGATGCCGCCCGTGAAACCGATGCTCGCCAAACTGGTGGCCCGCATTCCGCCGGGCATGCAGTACGAGGCGAAGTGGGACGGCTTCCGGGCGATCGTGCACCGGGACGGCGACGAGGTGGTGATCGGCAGCCGGACCGGCAAGCCGCTGACCCGTTACTTCCCCGAGGTGGTCGCCGCCGTCCGGGACAATCTCCCGGACCGCTGTGTGGTGGACGGTGAGATCGTCGTCGCGCACGACGGCCGGCTGGACTTCGACCGGCTCAGCGAGCGCATCCACCCCGCGGACTCGCGGGTGCGGCTGCTGGCCGAGCAGACCCCGGCCGCCCTGATCGCCTTCGACCTCCTGGCGCTGGGCGACGAATCGCTCCTGGACACCCGGCAGGCGGACCGGCGCACGGTCCTGGAGGCCGCGCTCGCCGATGCCTCGGCGCCGGTGCACCTGGCCCCGGCGACCACCGATCCCGCCCGCGCCCGGGAATGGTTCGAGCGGTACGAGGGGGCGGGGCTCGACGGTGTCGTCGCCAAGCCCCTCGATGCGCCGTACCGGCCGGACACCCGGGCCATGTACAAGATCAAGCACGAACGGACCGCCGACTGCGTGGTGGCCGGGTACCGCTTCCACAAGAGCGGCCCGGTCGTCGGCTCGCTGCTGCTCGGCCTGTACGACGAGGCGGGCGCGCTCCAGCACGTCGGGGTGTGCGCGGCCTTCCCGATGAAGCGGCGCGCGGAGCTCGTCACCGAGCTGGAGCCCCTGCTGACCGGCGTCGAGGACCATCCGTGGCGCGCCTGGGCGCAGGCCGAGGCACACGAGGGCGCCAGGCTGCCCGGCGCCCCGAGCCGCTGGTCCGGGAAGAAGGACATGTCCTGGGTGCCGGTGCGGCCGGAGCGGGTCTGCGAGGTGGCGTACGACCACATGGAGGGCGACCGGTTCCGGCACACGGCCCAGTGGCGCCGGTGGCGGCCGGACCGTACGCCGGGCAGCTGCACGTACGCGCAGCTGGAGGAGGTCGTGCGCTACGACCTGGCCGAGGTGCTGTCGGGCGGCGGCTGAGCCTTCGGGTTCCGGCCCCGGCCGGGCTCAGTCCGCCGTGGGCGGCAGCGTGGGCGTGGTGCACGGCTCGGCGGACGCGGCGGGGCCGGACGAGGGTGGTTCAAAGGCCCCGGTGGTGTCGCTCGGGTCCGGTGCCGGGGTGGTCGTCGTGCAGCCCGGGTCGGGCTTCGTCGTGCTCGGGTCCGGGTCCGGGGTGGTGCCCGGGTCGGGGCTGGTACCGGGGTCGGGGGTGGTGGAGCCGGGGTCCGTGGGGTCGGGCGAGGGGCCTGGGCCGGTGGAGCCACCCGGGTCCGGGGAGCCCGATTCGCCCGGCGTGGGGTCGGTGCCCGGTTCCGGGTGCTGGGAGCCCGGCGCGGTCGGGCGTGTGCTGTGGCTGGGCTGCGGGCCGACCTCGATGCCGCCGCCGTCCTTGGTGCCGGACCCGCCCACGGGGTGCTCGGGCTCGTTCGGACTGCCCGCACCGGGGCTCTTGGGGACGACGCCGGTGCCGTCGGAGACCGGGTGGGTGCCCTTGCGGTAGAACTCCAGCCAGGAGAGCACCGTGCGCAGATAGGTGTCCGAGTGGTTGTAGCTCAGGATCGCCCGGTCCAGGTCGGCGGGGATCGACAGGTCGCCCGGCCCGGCGCAGAGGTAGGCGCCGGCGGCCAGCGCCGCGTCGTACACGTTGTTCGGGTCGCGGCGTCCGTCGCCGTTGCCGTCCCGGCCCCAGTGCGCCCAGGTCGAGGGGATGAACTGCATCGGGCCGACCGCCCTGTCGTACGTCTTGTCCCCGTCGTACGCCCCGCCGTCGGTGTCCGCGATGTCGGCGAACCCGGCGCCGTTGAGGACCGGGCCGAGGATCGGGGAGAGGGTCGTGCCGCGGGCGTCGACCCGGCCGCCGGCCGCGTGCCCGGACTCGACCTTGCCGATCGCCGCCAGTAACTGCCACGGCAGCCGGCAGCCGGGGTCGCTGCGTCCGAGGCTGCTCTCGGCCTTGCGGTAGGCGGCGAGCACCGTGGCCGGGATGCCCGCCTCGGCCCAAGACTGCTTGGCGGCCGGGCTCTGCTTCTGCCCCGCCTTGGGCGGCTTCGGGCTTTTCAGCGGTGGGAGTTCGGTGTGGTACGAGTCGTCGTTGGGGACCTCGGACCAGGTGACGTCCTCCGCCTCCTGGCGCTGCTTCGGGGGCTCCTTGTGGGCGGCGAGCTGGGGTGCCTGGGACGCGGTGAGCGCGGCCATCGCGGCGACGGCCGCCGCGGTACCGCCGAGTCCGCGGCGCATGGTGCCGTTGAACCTCATGCGTGCTCTCCTTGGTGGGTCACCGGGTGAACGTGTCGATCGCGGAGATCCGCCAGCTGCCGCCCTTGCGGACGGCGTCCACGGCGAACATGGCCGCGGCGTACGTGGTCTCCTCGGACTTGCCGGTACGGGTGTTGCTCTGGTCGGCGAAGATCAGCAGCCGGGCCCGGTCGCCGTCGAGCATCTCCACGCCGCTGTCGGTGACGGTCGTGGTGAGGACGAGCTTCTGCTTCGGCGCCTGGGCCCGGACCTCGGCGAGCATGTCCCGGTGCTGCTGGACCGCCTTGCCGGTCAGGTACTTCGCCACCGCGCTGTCCGCCTTGGTGGGCGAGGCGTAGTCGTACGAGAAGACCGCGCCGACGGCCTCGGTGATCTGGCCCTTCACCTCGCTGGTGCGGCTGATGTCGGTGAGCGCGGTGTTCTGCCGGCCGGGGTCGTCGCGCAGACCGGCGGCCGAGGTGAACGACCAGGCGGCGAAGGCGCCGAGCAGCACGGTCACGGCGCACAGCACGGCGGGCAGCCGGACACGGAGGCGGGGCAGGCGCCGGGCCGCGGTCTTCTCTCCCTCCGGCCCACTCCCCTTCTCTCCCTCCGGCCCACTCCCCTTCTCCCCGTCCGGTTCGTCCCCGGATTCGTCCGGGGCGTCGTCCGGGGTCTCGTCCGGGGCGTCGTCCGTGACGTCGCCGGGGGCGGCCGTCGCGGTGGCGCCGGAGGGCTTCTCGGGGCCCGCGGGGGCGCGGACGGGGGTGGCTGTCGCGGTGCGCTCCGCGGCGGCGACGGTGGCCAGGCGGCGCCGGCGGTTGACGAGGTGACGGGTCGTCGACATGTCCGGGGTTCCTCTCGGTGCGGGGCGGGGGTGTCAGCCGGCGGTGTTGCCGACGGGCGCCTGGCCGAGGGCGCTGAGCTTCCACCCCTCGGAGGTGCGGGTGAGCTGCCCGAGCATCCGGCTCTCCTTCACCGCGGGCTTGCCCTTCGGCGCGGTCACGGTCACCCGCAGCGCCACCATGACCCCGGCCTTCCCGGCCCGGTCGTCGAGCTCGGTGACCGCGCCGGACAGCACCTTGGCGGTGCTGACGGTCTTCGCCTCCTGGATCTGCTTCACGAACCCGTCGCGTCCGTCCACGAGTTGCTGGTGCAGGTCGCCGGTGGTGGAGTCCTCCCAGCTGTCCAGCCCCTCGGCGAGCCGAGCGTGGTCGAGCGTGTTCATGTTCTGCACGGCCTGCTCGCCCGCGGCCAGCACGTCGTCGCGGGCCTGGGCGTACGCGGCCGAGCCGTCGTGCGCCGCCTGGTAGCGGGACACCCCGCCCCAGCCCGCGGCGCCGGCCGCCGCGACCGTCAGCACGATCGCCGCCGCCATCAGCGGGTTCCTCGTCATCCGTACCCGTACCATCGCTGCCTCTCCCTGCCGGCCGGTCCTGCCGTGCTGTGCCGTACGTGCTCGGTGGTGCGGTGTTTCCACGCTGCCGCGCTATCGGGGGGTGATCTCCACGATCGTCCAGTGCCCTTCGCGCAGTTGGGCCGTGACGGAGAGCTGTGCGGCCGCCTTGCCGGCGGCCTTGCCCTCGCGCTCGTAGACCTGGTCGAGGAAGACGAGGAGGTGGGCGGTGTCGGGCGTCAGCCGGGTCACTCCGGCGCGTACGACATGGGTGGTGAGCGTGAGCTTCTGGTCCGCCGACTGCTTCTCGACCTGGCCGAAGAGCGCCGCGTACTGCTGAAGCGCCTTGCCCGCCAGGAGTTTCTGCGCGGACGCCTTGGTGGCGGCGGTGCCCTCGGGGCTGTACGAGAACACCTTGCCGAGGGCGTTGGTGACCTCCCCGGCGACCTGGGCGGTCGCCGCGCTGTCGGTCAGCGCCCGGTTGGAGGTGGCGGGGGTGTCCCGCAGCTGCCGCCCCGCCACGTACAGCGCGGCACCGGCCGCGACCAGCACGACGGCGAGCACCCCGGCCAGCACGCGCGGCCACCGCCGGCCGGTCCGGGCCCCGGTGTCGTCGTCGGTGCCCTCCCCGGGCCCGGTGCCGGCGGACGGGCTCTGCGCGGCGGCCTCCGGGTCGTCGTCACCGTCGCCGGGCAGGCCGGCCGGCTCGTCCAGCTCGTCCGGCTCCACGGCGTCCTCGACGTCCGTGTCACCGGTCACCACGTCGGTCGTACCGCCGCGTTTCATGCGCCGCTCCCTATGCCGAGCGCCGTGAGCGCCTTGATCTTCCAGCCGTCCCCGGTCCGGGCGAGCGTGGCCTCGAAGCGTTTGCGTTCGGTGCCGGCCTTCCCGGTGCGCGGGGTGACCTCGACGTCCACGGTCGCGATCATCAGCGCGGTGCCGGTCCGCTCGTCCAGCTCGGTGAGCGCGGCGTCGGTGACCTTGCCGCGCGCGGTGGCGCCGGCCTTCTCCAGGTCGGCCGCGTCCTTCTTCCGGGTCCGCTTCAGCTGGTCGTACAGCGGTCCGGTGGCGGATTCCAGCCAGCCGGCGAGACCGGCGTCCACGCTCGCCTCGTCCTTGCCGTCCAGGGTGTTGAGCCGGGCCAGGTCCTGCCGGCCGTCCGCGAGTGCGGCGTCCCTGCTCTTGGCGTACGCCAGGTCGTCGTCGCCGCGCGCCCGGGCGTACGACCAGCCGCCCAGGGCGCAGACGAGCGCCGCGACCAGCAGCACGGCCCAGCCGCCGAAGGTGCGGGTGCGGGGATTCACTCGCCGCCCTCCTGTCCGAGGCCCAGCAGCCCGGCCATGTTCCGTACGGGGGCCTCGTCGGCCTTGGCGCCGAGCACTCCGGGCAGTCGCTCCTGCTTGGTGTCACCGAGGGTCAGCGCGCCGGCCCTGGCCGGTTCGGGCACGGGGCCGCCCTTCGGGGCGTTGGCACTGCCCCGGACGTCGATGCCGGTGCCGGGCGAAGCGGCGCAGCGGGCCTTGGTGTTGAGCGCGGGGGCGGGTGAGAGGTCCAGCCCGTTGCGGTAGGTCGTCCCCTCGTAGCCGGCGGTGCAGGGCAGCGGCTCGAAGAAGGTGATCGACATGCCGAACCTGGCACCGTCCTCGTCGACCGCGCTGGCCCCGGCTGCCGCGACGGCGGGGAGCTTCACGAGCAGTTCCTCAAGGCCGCGCTGCCGGGTGACGGCGACCTCGGAGGTGGTGAGGAGGTTGGCGACGACGACTCCGAAGCTGGGTTCGACGTCCCGCAGCAGCCCGCTGATCTGCCCGGTCGCGTCGGGGGTGACGGCGATGAGCTTGCGCAGGTCGGAGTCGGAGCCCTTGAGCTGGGCGGCCAGTTCCTTGGCGCCGGCGGCGAACCCCTTGAGGGCTTCGCCCTGTTCGACCTGGGTGCGCAGCACGGTCTTGCCGTCCTCCATCAGCCTGGTGTTGACGGGCAGGGCATCGTCGGCGGCGTCCACGAAGTCGCTGCCGGTGTCCAGGAGGACCTGGAGGTCGTCGCCGCGCCCGCTGAACGCGGTGCCGAATTCGTCCACGACGGTACGCAGCGACTCCAGGTCGACCGAGGAGGCGAGGTCGTTGACGCTGGTGAGGACGTTCGTCACGGGCGCCGGGACGGTGGTCTCGGCCTGGTCGATGACCGAGCCGTTCGCGAGGTAGGGGCCCTCGGTGCGGGTCGGCCGCAGGTCGACGTACTGCTCGCCGACCGCGGAGAGGTTGGCCACGACCGCCTTCAGGTCGTCGGGGATGCGGGGTGCTGACTTGTTGATCCGCAGTTCGGCCTCCACGCCGTCGTCGGTGAGCTCGATGGGTCCGACCCGGCCCACCGAGACCCCTCGGTAGGTGACGTTGGAGTGAGTGAACAGGCCGCCGGTGCGCGGGAGTTGCACCTTGACGGTGTAGTAGTCGCGCATGCCGATGTAGTGGCCGAGGTCGGCGTAGCGCACGCCGAGGTAGCCGAGCACCAGCACCGCGATGATCAGGAAGGCGAGGTTCTTCAGCCGGATGGCGAGGGTGATCATCAGTTGCTCCCCTTCGAGGCCGAGGGCCGGCTCGTCGTGGGCGCCGAGGTCGTGGGGAGGGGCAGCGGCAGTCCGGCGCCGGCGACCGCGTCGGCCTCGCCCGGCGTCCCGCTCTCCGCGTCCGGGTCGTAGGCGGGGATGATCTGGGTGCCGGGCTCGGCCGTCATGTCCAGGTACACGTTGAGGTAGTCGCCCTTCACACCGCGCAGCACCTCGTCCGTGAACGGGTAGGTCATGAGCACCTGGAGGGAGTCGGGCAGGTCGTTGCCGGAGTCGGCCAGGGCCCTCAGGGTGGGGGCGAGGGCCTTCAGGTCGGCGATGGTGTCCGCCTTGCCCTTGTTGATGGTGCTGACGGCGACGTCGGAGAGGGTGTCCAGGGAGCGGAGCATCGTCAGGAGCGAGCCGCGCTGTTTCTCCAGGACCTTCATGCCGGGGCTGAGTTTGGTGAGGACCGTTCCGACCTGCTGCTTGCGGGTGGCGAGCGTGGTGGAGAGCCGGTTGACGCCGTCGAGCGCCGCGGTGATGTCGCCGCGGTGGTCGTCGAGGTTGGTGACGAGGGTGTCGACCCGGTGGAGCATGGACTTGACCTGGGGTTCCTGCCCGGCCAGTGCCTTGTTGAGCTCGGTGGTGATGGTCTTGAGCTGCTGGACCCCGCCGCCGTTGAGGAGCATGGACAGGGCGCCGAAGACCTCTTCGACCTCGGGGTTGCGGTTGGTGCGGGTGAGCGGGATGCGGTCGCCGTCGGCGAGGGTGCCCCGGGCGGTGCCCTTGGCCGACGGCCGGAGCTGGATGTACTTCTCGCCGAGCAGGCTGGACTGCTCCAGGTGGGCGTAGGCGTTGGCGGGCAGGTCGATCTTCCCGTTGACCTTCATGGTGACCCGGGCCTGCCAGCCGTCCGGGGCGAGGGAGATCTTGGTGACGCGGCCGACGGCGACGTCGTTGACCTTCACCGAGGACTGCGGGGAGAGGCTGAGCACGTCCCCGAAGTCGGCGGTGATCTCGTACGGGTGGTCGCCGAGGTCCGCTCCGCCGGGCAGCGGCACGTCTTCGATGCCGGAGAAGTGCGGGGCCCCGCATCCGGTGACGAGGAGGGTGCAGCACAGGCCGAGCGCGACGAGTGCCGCCCCGCCCGTGGTCCCGAGGGCCGCGGGTCTGCGCGGTCTGCGGCTCATTGCTTCGCCCCCTTCTTGTCCTTGCTGTCCTTCGGGGTGCCGTAGACCGTCCCCACGGCCGGGAGCGGCAGGGCGGGCAGCGCCCGCTGCCGGTCGGCGTCCACCGGGGAGAGCCCCTTGAGGGCGAGGGTGGACTCGGTCAGCGGGCCGCCCATGCTGAGTTCGTTGAGGTTGGTCCGGCCGTTGAGGGTGCGGTGCGCCGGGTCGTACGCGTTCAGGACGTTGCCCGCCGACAGGGGCAGGACGTCCAGCGACTCGGCGAGCGAGGCGCGCTGGTCGACGAGGGTCTGGGTGATCGGCACCAGGGCGTCCACGTTCTCCTTCAGGGCGGCCCGGTTGTCCTTGATGAACGTCTTGACCTGGCCGAGGGCGGTGCCGAGTTCCTTGAGGGCGGCGCCGAGGTTCTTCTTGTCGTCGGCGAGGAAGCCGGTCACGGAGTTCAGCTGGTCCTCGGCCTTCCGGACGTTGCCGTCGTTGTCCTTCAGCATGGTGGTGAAGGTCTGGAGGTAGGACAGCGTGTCGAAGAGGTTGCCGCTGGACTTGTCGAGCGTCTTCGTCGCCTTGCCGAACTGCTCGATGGAGTCGCCGATGTCCTTGCCGTTGCCCTTGAGGTTCTTCGCTCCGGTGTCCAGGAGCCCGGCGAAGGCTCCTTCGGCGTTCGCCCCGTCCGGGCCGAGCGCGGTGGACAGTTCGGTGATGGACGCGTAGAGCTGGTCCACCTCCACGGGGGTCGCGTTGTTCGCTGCGGGCAGTTCGGCGCCGTCCGCGAGGACCGCTCCCCCGGTGTAGGCGGGGGCGAGCTGGACGTACCGGTCGGCGACGAGGCTGGGGGCGACGACCACGGCGTGCGCGTCCTTGGGCACCTGGATGCCCTTGTCGATGCGCAGGACCACCTCGACGTCCTTGCCGCGCGGCTGGACCGATTCGACCGAGCCGACCCGCACGCCGAGGATGCGCAGGTCGGACCCGGCGTAGACGCCGGTGGCCTGGTCGAAGTAGGCCGTGACGGTGGTCGTTCCCTCCTCCTCCATGGCCATCACGCCGGAGGTGGCGGCGACGGCCACGACGACGAGGCCGGCGCCGATGCCGATGACGCGGGTGAGTCTCATCTCAGTGCCCGCCTTCCTGCTTGGGAGGCATGCATCCGGTCGCCGGTGGTGTGTTCGCAGGCAGGTAGTTCTTCGGGACGACACCGCAGACGTAGTTGTCGAACCAGCGGCCGTTGCCGAGGGTGTTGCCGACGAGCCGGTTGTAGGAGCCGGCGAGCGAGAGCACCTGGTCGAGGCTCTTGCGGTTCTTCTGCAGCACCGCCGTGACCCGGCCGAGCGCCTTGAGGGTCGGCTTCAGCTGCTTGTTGTTGTCGGCGACGAGCCCGGTGAGCTGGGTGCCCAGATCGCGGGTGCCGGTGAGCAGCAGGTGGATGGAGTCGCGGCGGGCCTGGATCTCGCCGAGGAGCAGGTTGCCGTCCTCCAGGAGGGTTTCGAAGCCGCTCTTCTTGTTGGCGAGGGTCTTGGTGAGCTGCTTGCTGCCCTTGAGCAGGGTCGCCAGCTGGGCGTCGCGTTCGGAGACGGTCTTCGACAGGGCGGACAGTCCCTCGGCGGCGCTCTTCACGTCGGGCGGGGAGTCCTTGAAGGTGGCGGAGATCGTCTCGAAGCTCTTGGCGAGCTGTTCGGTGTCGATCTCCCCGATGGTCTCGCCCAGTCCGTTGAACGCCTGGGTGACGTCGTACGGGGAGGTGGTGCGCGACGCGGTGATGCGCTCGTCCGGGTCCTGCGCCGAGTCGCCGAGCGGGTCGACGGCCAGGTACTTCTCGCCGAGGAGCGTCTTGATGGCGATGCCGACGGTGCTGGCGTTGCCGATCCAGGCGTCCTTGACCTTGAAGGTGACCTTCACCTTGGCCCCGTCGAGGGAGACCCCGGTGACCTTGCCGACCTTCACTCCGGCGATGCGTACCTCGTCGCCCTCGCTGAGGCCGGCGGACTCGGTGAAGTCGGCGCGGTAGGTGGTGCCGCCGCCGATGAAGGGGAGCGAGTCGGCGCGGTAGGCCCCGAACCCGATGAGGGCCAGCAGGAGCAGTCCCACGATGCCGACGGCGACGGGGTTGCGGTGACGTATCGGCTTGATCCTCATGACAGGCACCTCGGCTGGGTGATCTCGATGCCGGTCGGCGGGGTGCTGCCGTCGCTGGTCGTGACGCCGCTGACCCTGGCCTCGCAGAGGTAGAGGTTGAGCCAGGAGCCGTACGAGGTGAGGCGGCTGATGGCCTCCATCTTGGCCGGGGTCTTCTCCAGGAAGTTGACGATCTTCGGAGAGTTGTCGGCCAGGTTTCCGGAGAGCCGGCCGAGTTCCTTGATGTCGTCCTTGAGGGGTCCCCGGCCGTCCTCGAAGAGGTCCGCGGTGACCGTGGTGAGCGCGCCCATCGCTGTGACGGCCTCACCGAGCGGCTTGCGGTCGCCCGCGAAGCCGGTGACGAGTTCCTGGAGGGTGTCGACGAGGTCGTTGAAGCCGGCCTCCCGGTCGTTGACCGTCTTCAGGACCGTGTTGAGGTTCTTGATCACCTCGCCGATCACCTTGTCCTTGGCTGCGACTGTGCCGGTCAGCGAGCCGACGTGCTGGAGGATGCTGTCGACGGTGCCGCCCTCGCCCTGGAGCACCTGGACGATGGAGCCGGCGAGCTGGTTGACGTCGGGCGGGGAGAGCCCTTCGAAGAGCGGCTGGAAGCCGTTGAAGAGCTGGGTCAGGTCGAGCGCCGGGGTGGTGCGCGAGAGCGGGATGGTGGCGCCCGGGGCGAAGCTCTCACCGACGGGCCCCGCGCCCTGGTCCAGGTCGATGTAGCGCTGGCCGACCATGTTGAGGTACTTGATCGACGCGGTCACCGACGCCGGCAGCTTGCGGCCCTTGCGGACGCTGAAGCCGACCTCGGCCACTCGCCGGTCGGCGACCTTGACGGATTCGACCTGGCCGACCTTGACGCCGGCGATCCGGACGCTGTCCCCGACGATGAGGCCGGTCGCGTCGGTGAACCGGGCACGGTACGAACGGGTGTCGCCCACACCGGTGTTGGCGATGGACAGGGCGAGAACCGTGGTGGCCAGGCTCGTCACCACGATGAAGACGATCGATTTCGCGAGCGGTCCCGCGATGGAGCGGCGCTTCACTTGAGCTTCACCTCCACGCCGCGGAAGGCCGGGCCGATGAGCACGCTGCTCCACTCGGGCAGGGCCTGCGGCCGGACTTCCAGTGAGGGAGCGACCAGCTCGTTGACGAGCCGGCTTTCCTGCGGGGAGTTGGGCATGCCGAGCGACGCGTCCGCCGCCGGGACCTCCACCGGGGTGGCCGTCTCCGGGTCAGCCGCGGTGCGGGTGTCCGCGGCGGTCCTGGCGTCGGCGGTCGGCACGGTCCGGCCGACGTAGGGGATGGAGTAGCAGTGCGGTCCGCCGGTGTCGTTGTAGACCGGGGTGTCCTTGCCCGCCACGTACTTCCCCTTGGACGGCACTGTCTTGAGCGTGACGTGCAGTCCCGGCTGGTCGGTGCCCTTGCCGAGCGCCTTGTCCATGGCCGGTATGAATCCGGCGACGGTGCGCAGTGTGCAGGGGAACTCCGAGGAGTACTTGGCGAGGGTCTCCAGGGTGGGCCGGCCTGTGGCGGCGAGCCGGATGAGGTTGTCCTTGTTCCGCTGGAAGAAGGCGGTGAGGTCGCGGGCGGATGCGGTGGTGGAGCCGTACAGGTCGGCGAGGTCGGCCTGCTCTTCGGCGAGGGTGCCACTGGTGGTGGTGAAGTCGGTGAGGGCGTCCAGGACGTCGGGGGCGGAGTCCGCGTAGAGCCGGCTCACCTTGACGAGTTCCTTGATGTCCTCGTTGAGCGTGGGCAGTTGGGGGTTGAACTTCTGCAGGTGGGCGTCGAGCTTGACGAGGGTGTCGCCGAGCTTCTCGCCCCGGCCCTGGAGTGCCTGGGAGACCGCGTTGAGGGTGGCGGAGAGTTTTTCCGGCTTCACGGCGGTCAGCAGGGGCAGGACGTTGTCCAGGACCTCTTCCAGCTCGATGGCGTTGCTGGAGCGGTCCTGCGGGATGACGTCACCGGCGCCGAGGGTCTTCGCCGAGGGCACGGCGGGCGGTACGAGGGCGACGAACCGTTCGCCGAAGAGCGTGGTGGGGAGCATCTGGGCGGTGACGTCGGCCGGGATGCGGTCCAGCTTGTCCGGTTTGATCGCGAGGGTGAGCCGGGCTCCGTCGCCGTCGGCCGCGATGTCGCGGACCTGGCCGACGACGACCCCGCGCAGCTTCACGTCGGCGTTGTCGTGCATCTCGTTTCCCACGCTCGACGTGCGTACGGTGACGGTCGCGTCGTGGGTGAAGTCCTTCTCGTACACCGAGACCGACACCCAGATGAGGACGGCGGGCACGAGGAAGAAGGCGACTCCGGCGGTTCTGCGGCCGGTGGTCCTGGTGGCGCGGGAACTCATCAGCCGGCCACCTTCACCGTCGTCGTGGCGCCCCAGATGGCGAGCGAGAGGAAGAAGTCGGTGACGCTGATCAGCACGATCGCGTTGCGCACCGACCGGCCGACGGCCACACCGACCCCGGCGGGGCCGCCGGTGGCGTGGAAGCCGTAGTAGCAGTGCGCGAGGATCACCATCACGCTGAAGATCAGCACCTTGAGCACCGACAGGAGCACGTCCGCAGGGGACAGGAAGAGATTGAAGTAGTGGTCGTAGGTGCCCGCCGACTGGCCGTTGAACAGGACGGTGACGTAGCGGGAGGCGACGTACGAGGAGAGCAGCCCGATCGCGTAGAGCGGGATGATGGCGACCACGCCGGCGATGATGCGGGTGGTGACGAGGTAGGGCATGGAGCGCACGCCCATCGACTCCAGTCCGTCGACCTCCTCGTTGATGCGCATGGCGCCGAGCTGTGCGGTGAAGCCCGCCCCGACGGTCGCGGAGAGGGCGAGGCCGGCGACGAGCGGGGCGATCTCGCGGGTGTTGAAGTACGCGGAGATGAAGCCGGTGAAGGCGGCGGTGCCGATCTGGTTGAGGGCCGCGTATCCCTGGAGGCCGACGACCGTGCCGGTGGCCAGGGTCATCGCGATCATGACGCCGATGGTGCCGCCGACGACCCCGAGGCCGCCGCTGCCGAAGGCGACCTCGGCGAGCAGGCGCTGCACCTCCTTGAGGTAGCGGCGCAGCGTGCGGGGTATCCAGAGCAGGGCCCGTACGTAGAAGGTGAGCTGGTCGCCGGATCTGTCCAGCCAGCCGAGCATCGACATGGGTCAGCTCCCCTTCGCGGGGACGATCTGGAGGTAGATCGCCGTGAGGACCATGTTCACGAAGAACAGCAGCATGAAGGTGATGACGACGGACTGGTTGACCGCGTCGCCCACTCCCTTCGGGCCGCCGCGCGGGTTGAGGCCGCGGTAGGCGGCGACGATGCCGGCGATGAAGCCGAAGATGAGCGCCTTGATCTCGCTGACGTAGAGGTCGGGCAGCTGGGCGAGGGCGGAGAAGCTGGAGAGGTAGGCGCCCGGGGTGCCGTGCTGCAGGATCACGTTGAAGAAGTAGCCGCCGAGGGTGCCGACGACCGAGACGAGGCCGTTGAGCAGGACGGCGACGAGCATGGTGGCCAGGACGCGCGGGACGACGAGGCGCTGTACGGGCGAGACGCCCATGACCTCCATCGCGTCCAGCTCCTCGCGGATCTTGCGCGAGCCGAGGTCGGCGCAGATGGCGGAGCCCGCCGCCCCGGAGACCAGCAGGGCCACGATGATCGGGCTGGCCTGCTGGATGACGGCGAGGACGCTGGCGCCGCCGGTGAAGGACTGGGCGCCGAGCTGCTGGGTCAGCGAGCCGACCTGGAGGGCGATGACCGCGCCGAACGGGATGGAGACGAGGGCGGCGGGCAGGATCGTGACGCTGGCGACGAACCAGAACTGCTCGATGAACTCCCTTACCTGGAAGGGCCGCCGGAAGGTCTCCCGGCTCACGGTCCCGGCCAGGGCGAACAGCCGTCCGGTCTCGCGCAGCGGGGCGGTCAGCTTGCTGGGGCGCGGGGCCTCGGGCACCTTCTCCGGCTCCGGGACCTGGTCCACCGGCTGCTCGGGGGGCCGTACGGGCATCGGGGCGGTCACAGGCGTCCACCGCCCGCGGCCGGGCTGTAGCTGTTGAGGATGGCGGTACGGGCCGCCTCCGGCAGCTGCCCCATCATCGACATGACCCGCTCCCGGCGGCGCAGGGCGCCCTGGCGCACCGGCAGGCCGGGCGAGGGCTCCAGTTGCGGGACGACGGTGCGCGGGGCGTTGGCGGAGCTGATGCCCTGGCCGTAGCCGTGTCGCTCCTCGGCTGCGAGGGTGGCGGCGTCCTTCTCCTCGGACATGCCGATGGGCCCCTCGCAGCGGCCGGCGAGGAACTGGTTGACGACGGGCAGGTCGCTGGTGAGCAGCACCTCGCGCGGCCCGAAGGTGACGAGGTTACGGCAGAACAGCATCCCCATGTTGTCCGGCACGGTGGAGGCGATGTCGAGGTTGTGGGTGACGATGAGCATCGTCGCGTCGATCTGGGCGTTCAGGTCGACGAGGAGCTGGGAGATGTAGGCGGTGCGGACCGGGTCGAGACCGGAGTCGGGTTCGTCGCAGAGGATGATCTGCGGGTCCAGGACGAGGGCCCGGGCGAGGCCGGCCCGCTTGCGCATGCCGCCGGATATCTCGCCGGGGAGCTTGTTCTCGGCGCCGAGGAGGCCCACCACTTCGATTCGCTCCATGACGATGCGGCGGATCTCGGATTCCTTCTTGCGGGTGTGCTCCCGGAGCGGGAAGGCGATGTTGTCGAAAAGTGACATCGACCCGAAAAGGGCGCCGTCCTGGAACATGAGGCCGAAGAGCTTGCGCGTCTCCATGATGTCCCGCTCGGAGCCGTTCACCATGTCGACGCCATTGACGAGAACGCGGCCGCGTTCAGGTTTGAGCAGGCCGATGATGGATTTGAGGAACACCGTCTTTCCCGTACCGGACGGGCCGAGCATGACACTGACCTCGCCTGCGGGAAGCGTGAGCGATACATCCTGCCAGATGTTCTGCTTGCCGAAAGACTTGGTGAGGCCTTCGACCACTACTTCGATTCCCATCCCACCTCCTGCATGCGCTCACGAAGTGACAGAAGTGCACCAAGGGGCGCACGTTAAGTTCACCTGCACCGCCAGGACAAGCCCTTGAACAGCCGATTCGCAAAGATCCGGCCCGCTTGTCATCCGGTGACAAATTCCGGTCCCGATCTTGTGAACAACTGCGCACTCTCATCCGTCGGTGCAGGCCGGAACCCCGCGGCCCAGAGGGGCCTGCGCCACGGGGTTCCGGAGGAAAAGCGCCGCCGGTGTGAAGATTCCTGGGGCGACGCCCTCCTGGACCGGCGACCCGGGCACTGGGGATGTGCCTGAGCCGCCTCCCGACGGGTGAGCAATCTCCGGGCGCGCCGGACGAGTTGCTGACGGAGGCGACGTTACGGCCGAGTAACCTGCCCCGCAATACCAGGTCATCAAGTTTTCGCGCGAGAGCACGAAGCCGTCCACCCTTTCGCACCGATTGAGCAAGGAGGCCGGAAAAACTGTCGCCCGGTGATAAGTTCCGCCGTCGGCAGGCGGGCGCAGGAACCGCCCCTGGGCCATCGAGAAGTGCTCGGGACCGGCTCGAATACACAAGTGGGAGAGGAGGTTCCGCATACGGCGGCGGCTGCCGACGCCACGGGGGCCGCGAGGGCGTACGCACGATGTGACAAGAAGGCCGGATCTCGTACTCACCCACGGAAGAGATGACCGCCCCGCCCATAGATTCTCATACGGCGGGATTGTGCCCCGGTGTTTCCCGCCAGTAACCTCACGGCTCGGTGAATGGGATTTCGCCTCGGCACGGTCCGTCGCGATCCCGGCACCCGCATTCCGCATTCCGTGCTCAATTCCGCTGCGCACCGAGCACCTCCGGGTTCACCGGGCCGCCTCGACGGCGGCCGCCTCCCATCGGAAAAGGGGAAGACATGAGAACTGGCTCGAACCGGGTACGTGTGGGGCTGCTGGCCTCCTTCACCGCATTCGCCGCCGTCGCGTCGATGGGTTCGGCCACGGCCGCCACGACGCTGAACGGCAGCTGGGCGCCGTTCAGCCGCTGTCCGGTGGACGCCCCCGCCATGCTGGCGGCGGACGGGGTTTCGGACACCGCCATCTGCGTGTCGTCCCACTCGGCGAGCGGCGCTATCAAGCTGGGCAACACCGAGGTGCCGGTCGGCGCGAGCGACCTCCAGGTCGGCGTCGTCACCCATCCGGGGGGCCTGTCGACCGTGGTCTCCCCGGCGGGCGGCGCGCTCGTCGCGGACTCCGCGAAGGTACCGGGCGGGCTGCTCGGCCTGATGTGCCCCAGCAACGTTCCCGTGATCACCGGCGTCTGCAACACGCTCAGCGACGTCAACCTGAACCGGGTGACGGCGACCATCGAATCGGTCAACACCCCGACCGACTTCCAGCTCGTGGCGGGGACGACCACCGGGAAGCCGATCGTCACCCTGCCGGTCCGAATCCACCTGGAGAACCCGCTCCTCGGCGACAAGTGCTACATCGGCTCCTCCTCGAACCCGATCCTGCTGCGTCCGCAGAACTCGACCCAGCCGGCCGTCAGCAGCGAGAAGTTCGCCGGCGACGGAACCCCGGACACGGCCGGCGCCATGAACCGGCTCAACCTCCTGGGCGCCACCCAGACCGACACGACTTACGCGGTCCCCGGCACCAACGGCTGCGGCCTGCTGGGCGCGCTGAACTGGGCGGTCAACCTGAAGACGGGCCTGCCGTCGGCCTCGGGCAACAACAACGTCTCGCTGGACAACGCCCAGACCTACGTGGCGACGATGAACAAGCCCCGCGACGCGGCCCCGGACGCGGGCAAGCTGCTGTCGCAGTACTGGCACTCGGCGGCGCGGTAACCGCCCTCGGGCCCCGAAGCCCCGAAGGGGCCACTCTCCTCGCGGAGGTGGCCCCTTCGGTGTGCGTCGGTCGGGCAGGGCTTCGGTCAGGACTTCGAGCCGGGCAGTTCGGGCAGCGGGGGCGGGCAGTACGACCTGGTCGGGTTCGCCGGAACGCAGGTCGGGGCCTGGTTCATGAAGACCCGGTTCCCGGGGCCCGAGATGGAGGCGGTGAAAAGCGGATTCAGGTCCTCACCACCCGTACCGCAGCCGGTGAAGGGCGGGATGTCGACCTCGCCCTCCAGGACGCCGCCCAGAGCAACGTTGGTGTAATCGGCTCCCCCGTCCAGCGTCACCTTGAACGGCTTCGACGTCCGGCAGTTGTTTCCCACGTCCAACGGAGTGCCGTTGACCTTGACATCGTGGAGGCGCAGCGACTGCTTGAAGTAGGCGGTGGAGAACGCCACCCGACTCGCGCCGGAACCGTAGTTGCCCGTCGAGATGGTGATGGGGCCGTTCTCGAACGAGACCTTCGCCGTCACCGGCTGGAAACCGAAAGTGAGGAAGGTGGATTCGGCGTCCGGAAGGTCCAGGTTGGCGAGCGAATCGATACGGAGGTACGCCCCGCCCGGCTTCTGCGCCGATCGCGACGCCGTGCGCTTGGACGCAAGGACACTGATGAGCGCCGGGTTGTCGGGATCGTTGATGATCATGGCCCCGTTCAGCTTGTACACGTTGGCCAGACCCAGTGCATAGGCGCAACTGAAGGTCCCTCCCGTGGGGAGGTCCGTAGGGATGACGAGATCGCCCGGCGGAGGCTGCGGTGCCTCACTCGCGTCCATCTCACCCACCGGCGGCTCGACAGGACAGAAATCGGTGTCCTCCTCGTCGGCGGCCGCCGGTTCCAGCGTGATGTCCTTCCCCTTCACCCGGCCGGAACCGCCCGCCGGAGTGGTGGGTGTCTCGGGGGTTCCGGACGGTTCGGTGCCGGAACCGTCCGTCACGTGCGTGGTCGCCAGATGCCCGTTCTCCCCCTCCTTCAGCCGGCAGGTCAGCGTGGCGAGGGCCGGTGCGGTCTCCTCGGCCGTCGCTGTGGCGGACAGCAGCTCGACCGTGAACTCCCCGACCGAGAAGTCGACATCGCCCGAGGACCCGAACGTCACGTAAGGGACCTCACCGGAGTGGACGAGCGCTACGTCACCGTCAGCGGGAAGCGAAGTGCTCGGAGCGGTGAGCTCCCAGGGCGCCTCGGCCGACTCGCCGTTCTGGGCGACCTTCACCTTGAGCGCCGCCCGGCTCACGACGGCCTCGGTGCCTTCCGGCAACAGCCCGGCGAGATCCGCCCGCGAGAGCGTGAGGGTGAGGGTCACGGGCCCCGGCTGTACGGGGCGGCCCACCTCGCCGGTAGCCGGGACGTCCACCGACACGCCGACCGTGGCCGCGGCCGCCGTGCTGCTGTCCTCGGGTCCGCAGGCGGCCGCGAGGCTGACGGGCCCAGGGCTCTCGTCGGCGGCCGAGCCTCCCCCGGACAACAGCCCGGCGAGCAGGGCGAGTCCGGCGACGGAGGCGACCCGCACGGACCGCCCCGCACGGGTCACAGGTATCTGGGTGTGCATATCGGGCCTGTCCTCCACGGGGTGCGATCGGTGGTTCGAACTGCGTTGGCGACCGGGAGTGCGGCGCCCGAACGAGAAGGCCGGACCGCCGCGGAGAAACCCCGCGGTCGGCCCGTACCTGTGTGCTCCTGCGGCCCTACGGCGTGCTGATCACCGGCGAGGTGCCCGTCGAGGTCACCTTCACGTGGTACGAGGCGTTGAACGACGCCACGTCGTCGTCGTTGACCAGGCCGAGGCAGTCGGCGTTGGACGCGACCAGCTCGGTGCCCGATCCGTCGATGACCAGGTCACCGCTGCTGTTGTCGTAGTACCCGTAGACCTTGCCGGTGAAGTCGGCGGAGCAGGCGAAGCCCTCGATGTGGGCGGAGATGCCGGTGACGTTGCCGTTGACCCGGTTGGCGTTCGAGGAGTTCACACCGGTGACGTTGATCGTCCACGGCGTCGCGGTCATGGTGACGTCGAAGTCGAGCCCGCCGACCGTGCAGTTGGTGAAGCTGATGTTGCCGATGGTGGCCATGTTGGCACCGGTGGCGCTGCTCGCGTTGACGGTGCCCGTGGACACGTCGGAGGAGTCACACTCCAGGTTCGCGAACGGGACGTCGAGCGTGGGGTAGGCCGCGTGAGCGGTGTACGCCCCGGACGGGGTCGCCGACCACGAGGAGGTGGTGCCGGCGGAAGCCGAGGTCACCGCCATCCCGAGGGCTGCGCTGACGGAGGTGACGACGATGGCGGCTCTACGTGCAAGGGTGTTCACGGAATCCGGTTCCCTTCGAGGGTGTGTGACCGACACCGGGGGCCGCTTCCGGCCGGGTCAGCGGTGCTCCCGGGGCGGGGGGTCACAGGACAGGAATGCGGCAGTCCGGCCTGACCGACTGCTCGACCTCTTGCGTTCGGCGATGACGCTACGGGTGAGTAATGTTGCTCCGCAACACATCGGCACAAAGAATCTCCGTAAACCGCCTTCTCTGTGGAGAATTTGCTGCACCGCGAGTACGGCGTACCGATTTTTTATCGAGAAGTGAGCAGTTTCCCCGGTGCGGCGGTGCCGGGCCTTGCTCACCGGATGACGGACCGACCTCTCGAATCCACCCAACTTCCCATGTCACAGCCCTGGGACGCGACACCGCCCGGCGCTTGCGGCCCGTGTGCCCCCGTCCCGCACGCTGCACCCCGTGTGCATCCCGTCGGCACAGTGGAATTCAATGTGAATAGCGCACGCGACATTGTCGGGAAGTACGGGCCGGAACCGAAGTCGCGTTATTGGGATTCCGATTCCCGCTCAAGCAACCCACGAGCGCGCCACCATCCCGGCACGAGCGCCGCACCAGCGGCCCGGCCCGCCGATACGTGCCCCCTGCATTTCGTCTTGTCCTGCCTGTGTTCAGGGCCACAGCCTTGGACTATGTTCGGCAGCCGATGTCGGTACGCACCTGACGACGGATGGGAGCGCTCTTCCGCCCGTCCACCCCCCATCGGGCGCCGGAGAGCAAGGGGTCAAAGGTATGCCGGGAGTTGCACAACCCTCGGAGCTGGGAGAGCCACTGGGACCGCTGCCGCAGGAGTTCGCCACGATCGTGCGTCCCGAACTCCCCAGCCTCATCAAGGAGATCGGCCTTGAGGTCACACGCGCCTACCCCGAGTACGCGCGGCTTCTGGACGGTCCCTACGGCCAGGGCATCCGGGTCGGCGTGGAACAGAGCATCTCCGTCTTCGTGGACCAGGTCGCCGAACCCGCCGCCCCCTCCGCGCTGCGCGACGAGATGTGCCGCAGGTTCGGCAGGTTCGAGGCGTACGAGGGTCGCAGCCTGGACCAGTTACAGGGGGCGTACCGGCTGGGCGCGCGGGTCGCGCTGCGCCGGGCGAAGAAGATCGGCAGGCGCTACAACCTCTCCCCCACGATGATGCTGACCTTCGCCGACGCCCTCTTCTCGTACGTCGACGAGCTCGAAGCCCTCTCGCGCGAAGGGTACTTGGAGGTCAGGTCGGCCTCCGACGACCACACGGACACGCTGCGGCGCAGGCTGCTGCATCTGATCCTCGCCGGGCGGCCGGTGCCCCGCGTCGCCATCGCGGAGCTCAGTGAGCAGACCGGCTGGACCCTGCCCGACGAGGTGACCCTCGTCGCGGTGCGTCCCACTCCGGATCTCGACCGGCTCGGGATCGACCGGGACATACTCGTGGACTTCAGCGACCCGCAGCCGCACTTACTGATCCCGGGGCCCTTCGACGACATGCGAAGACGCATGCTCGAACATGCGCTCCCGGGTGCTCGTACGGCCATCGGCCTGACCGTCCCCGCGTCCCTGGCTTCGGACTCGATCCGCTGGGCTCGGCGGGTGCTCGAACTCGTGGACGCCGGCGTCATAGACGACGCGCCGGCCATCCTCTGCGAGGAACACCTCATCACCCTGTGGCTGCTCTCCGACCCGGTCCTCCTCGACCAGCTCGCGCGCCGCGAACTCGCTCCGATGGCCAACATCAGCGCCAACCGGCGTGAACGGCTCATCGAGACGCTGCGGATCTGGCTCGACACCCGCGGCACCGCCGCCCAGATGGGCGAGCTGCTCGACGTACACCCCCAGACCGTCCGCTACCGGATGCGCAACCTGGAATCGATCTTCGGTGACCAACTGGTCGATCCCGAGGCCAGGTTCTCGACCGAGACCGTGCTCCGCGCCATGCAGCTGCGCGCCCGCAGCAACGACACACCCATCTGAACAGCGCGACGCGGCCTCGATCGGACGAGTACCTCACGCGAAGTCAACCTACCTACCGGTAAGGGGAAATAGCCGGTCATTCCCAAACGGTTGCCACACGGAGACGTTCTCAACGAGAAACCCGGAACTGCGTCCCGTTATATGGAGAGGAGTCGGCCGCCCACCCGGCGGCCCGGCACCCGACCTCCTGGCCACCATCGAGAGGGAATCCCCCATGACCGCCTCGCACTTGCTCGTCCCGGTCCCGATCCCGGACCGCATCGCCGCACTCATCGGCTCCTGCATCCCGGTACACGTCCTCCGGGCGGAGTTCGACGCCGCGTGCGCCGCGCGCGAGGTCCGCAGGTTCCGTGGGCCCCGGCTCGGCATCGAGGACCAGGCCGACCGTGAGCAGGCCCTGTCGGAGCTGGCCCGCGCCAACAAGGTGCTCGCGGCCCACCACCCCCGCCTGGTGGTGCGCCCCGGCAGCCCCTGGTGACCCCGCGAGCCCGCCACACCCTCGCGAAGCGCCCCGCCGCGCCCGCGTGAAGTGTCCCGCCGCACCTTGCGGAGGGGGCGCCGGGCCCTTACCTTACTCAAAAGTAAGTTTACTTCAGAGTAAGGAACTGGCGTGGCCGACAACAGCACCGGCAGTGTCATCGACGAACTGGCCGCCCTAGACTTCGCGGCCGTCTCCCCGCCGGAGTTCGCCCGGATCGTGAAGGGCCTGTCCGCCAAGCAGCTCGGCGAGGCCATGCACGGCGAGCTGCGCACCCGGGTGCTCGGCGAGGTCTTCGGCCGGATGAAGCAGCAGTTCCGCCCGGAGGCGGCGGGCCGGCTCACGGCGCTGATCCGCTGGAAGATCACCGGTGACACGGACGTGGTCTACGAGACGTCGATCGCGGACGGCACCTGCACCGTCAGCGAGGGCCGCTCCGGCGCCGAACCGCGAACGACGCTGGTCATGGCGGACGCGGAGTTCCTCAAGCTGGTCTCCGGCAACGCCAACCCCGTGACGATGTTCATGATGCGCAAGCTGAAGGTGGCCGGTGACGTCGGCCTGGCCTCGGGCCTGACCCGCTACTTCGACATCCCGAAGGCCTGAGCCGATGAGCTACTTCTCCCTCGCGCTCACCGAGGAACAGCAGGACCTGCGCAACTGGGTGCACGGCTTCGCCGCCCAGGTGGTGCGCCCGGCGGCCGCCGAGTGGGACGCCCGCGAGGAGACGCCCTGGCCCGTCATCCAGGAGGCCGCCCGGATCGGCCTCTACGGCTTCGAGTCACTGGCCGACATGTACGGCGACCCGTCGGGGCTCTCCCTCCAGATAGCCAACGAGGAGCTGTTCTGGGGCGACGCCGGCATCGGCATGGCCCTGTTCGGCACCTCGCTCGCCGTCGCCGGAATCTTCGCCTCCGGCACCCCGGACCAGCTCGCCGAGTGGGTGCCCCAGTGCTACGGCGACGAGGACGACCCGAAGGTGGCGGCGTTCTGCGTCTCCGAACCGCAGGCCGGCTCCGACGTCTCCGCGATGACCACGAAGGCCCGCTACGACGAGGCGAAGGACGAGTGGGTGATCTCCGGCCAGAAGGCGTGGATCACCAACGGCGGGATCGCCGAGATCCATGTGGTCGTCGCCTCGGTCGACCCCTCGCTCGGCGCGCGCGGGCAGGCCGCGTTCATCGTGCCGCCCGCCACCAAGGGCCTTGCGGCGAGCCGCACCATCAAGAAGCTCGGCCTGCGCGCCTCGCACACGGCGGACGTCTTCCTGGACGAGGTACGGGTGCCGGGGCACTGCCTGCTCGGCGGAAAGGAGAAGCTGGACGCCCGCCTCGCCCGCGCCCGCGAGGGCGGCACCGCCAAGGGGCAGGCCGCGATGGCCACCTTCGAGGTCAGCCGCCCCACCGTCGGCGCCCAGGCGCTGGGCATCGCGCGGGCGGCGTACGAATACGCGCTGGAGTACGCCGGACAGCGCGAGGCGTTCGGCCGGACCATCATCGAGAACCAGTCGATCGCGTTCGCCCTCGCCGACCTGCGTACCGAGATCGAAGCCGTACGGCTGCTGATCTGGCAGGCCGCCTGGATGGCCCGCAACGACCGCACCTTCGACGCCGGTCAGGGCTCGATGTCCAAGCTGCGCGCGGGCGAACTCGCGGTGGCCGCGACGGAGAAGGCCGTCCAGATCCTCGGCGGCGCCGGGTACAGCCGTGAGCATCCGGTCGAGCGGATGTACCGGGACGCCAAGATCTACACGATCTTCGAGGGGACCAGCGAGATCCAGCGCCTGGTCATCGCGCGGGCGATCTCGGGCCGCCACATCCGCTGAGCGGCGGGGGCGGCGGGCGGGCGTCCGGCCCGGACCGCGAGGATGGGCGCGCCCGCCCGCCGTCGCACCCAAGGGGAAAACGCCATGCCCGCCGTCCCGCGCCCGTCCGTGCTCTTCGTCACCGACCTCGCCTACGAGGCACGCGGCCGGCGCTACTGCGACGAGGACATCCACCTGACCTCGCGGCTGCGCGAGGACTTCGACATCGCGCTGTGCCATCCGCGCGACGCCGCCGCGCTGCTCGACGGGTTCGACGCCGTCGTCGTACGCAACAGCGGTCCGGTGCTGCACTACCAGGAGGCGTACGACGCTTTCCGCGCGCGGGCCGTGGAGCTGGGCACCCTGGTCTACAACCCGCTGACCGGCCGCGGGGACATGGCGGGCAAGCAGTACCTCGTCGACCTGAGCCGGGCCGGGTACCCGGTCATACCCACCGTGGACCGGGCAGCGGACCTGGGGCTACTGCCCCAGGCCGAGGGCTATGTCGTCAAGCCGAAGCTGGGCGCGGACTCGGTCGGGCTGCGCTTCGTGACGGTTCCGGAACCGGAGCCCGGTGCGGACGGCGCCCAGCTGATCCAGCCCCGGATCGACTTCCGTTACGAGGTGTCCTTCTACTTCGTGGACCACGACTTCCAGTACGCGCTGCACGCCCCGCACCCCGAGCGGCGGTGGGTGCTGGAGCCGTACGCCGCGAGCGCGCAGGATCTGGCGTTCGCCCGGTCGTTCGTGGAGTGGAACACGCTCGACCACGGCATCCAGCGCGTCGACGCCTGCCGGACGGCGGACGGCGACCTGCTGCTGGTCGAACTGGAGGACCTCAATCCATATCTCTCGCTGGACCGGGTAGCCGCCCCCGTACGCGAGGCTTTCGCCGCCCGGATGACGGCGTCGCTGCGGGACCTGCTCGGCTGACACGTCCGGGCGTTCCCCGCATGCGGGTGCCACAGCGCGATGTGAGGGTGCAAAGGTGACTACTGCCAGCGAGACCGCCCCCGCCGTGCAGAGTGCCGCGGCGCCGCCCCTGCTCGATCCCCGCCGCCGCAACATCGTCTTCGCCACGATCGTGCTGGGCATTCTGCTGGCAGCCCTGGACCAGACGATCGTGGGCACCGCGCTGCCCACGATCGTCTCGGACCTCGGGGGCGCCGCACATATGTCGTGGGTGGTCACCGCCTATCTCCTCGCGGAGACCGTGGCGACGGTGCTGGTCGGCAAGTTCGGCGACCTGTTCGGGCGGAAGATCGTCTTCCAGCTGTCCGCCGTCATCTTCATCACCGGCTCGTTCCTCTGCGGTCTCGCGACGAACATGACGCTGCTGATCGTGTGGCGCGGCCTCCAGGGCATCGGCGCCGGCGGTCTGATGGTCACGTCGATGGCGTTGATCGCCGACGTGATCCCGCTGCGCGACCGGGGCAAGTACCAGGGCGCGATCGGTGCCGTCTTCGGCGTGTCGACCGTCATCGGACCGCTGCTCGGCGGGCTCTTCACCGACCATCTGACCTGGCGCTGGGCCTTCTACGTCAATGTGCCCATCGCGATCGTGGTGGTCATCGCGGCGGCCCGTACGATCCCGTCCGTCAAGGCGGCCGGGCGCCCGGTCATCGACTACCTGGGCATCGCGATGGTCACGATCGGGGCCAGCGCCCTGATCCTGGCGACGAGCTGGGGCGGCAACCAGTACGCCTGGGGGTCGCCGGTCATCATCGGCCTGTTCGTCCTCGGCCTGGTGGCGCTCGCGGTCTTCTGCCTCGTCGAGTTCCGCGCGAAGGAACCGATGCTGCCGATGCGGCTGTTCGGCAACCCGGTCTTCACGGTCTGCTCGATCCTCAGCTTCATCGTCGGGTTCGCGATGCTCGGCGCGATGATCTTCCTGCCGACGTATCTGCAGTACGTGGACGGCGACTCGGCGACCCTGTCCGGCGTCCGGACCCTGCCGATGGTCGTCGGTCTGCTCGCCGCCTCCATCTTCAGCGGCAACGTGGTCAGCAAGACCGGCCGCTACCGGATCTTCCCCATCATCGGCTCGCTGGTCATGGCCGCCGGCCTGTATCTGCTCTCCCGGATGGGGCCGGACAGCGGGGTCCTGCTGGAGTCGCTGTACATGGTGGTGCTCGGCATCGGCATCGGCCTCTCCATGCAGGTCCTGACGATCGCGGTGCAGAACACGGTCGACTACGCGGACCTCGGCACGGCGACCTCGGGCGTGACCTTCTTCCGTACGCTCGGCAGTTCCTTCGGCACCGCCGTCTTCGGGACGATCTACGCCAACGCGCTCGGCCCCAACCTCAAGGACGGGATCGCCGGGGCCGCGCGGGCCGGCGGCGACCCCGCCGAACTGGCGAAGGCATCCCAGAGCCCGGAGGGGCTGCACGCGCTGCCCGGGGCCCAGTCGGCGCCGCTGGCCCAGGCGTACGCCGACACCCTGCACACGGTGTTCCTGTGGACGGTGCCCATCGCGCTGCTCGGATTCGTCGTGGCGCTGTTCCTCAAGCAGGTCAAGCTGCGGGACACGGTACGGGCCGGCTCGACCGACATGGGTGAGGGCTTCGCCTCGCCGAGCACCGGGGACTCGGCCCGGCTCCTGGAGTTCTCGGTGGCGAGGGTCCTGGGGCGGGTGGACCCGGAGACGGCGCGGCGGATCGTGGCCGAGTCGGACACCCGGCTCGACATGGCGGGGGCCTGGGCGGTGATGCAGGTCGAGCTGTTCACGCGGATGGTCGGACACGCGGGGCTCCGGCTGATCGCGGCCCGGCACCGGATTCCGCCGGAGGTCCTGGTGCCGGTCTTCGACCGGATGATCGAGGAGGGCTTCCTCACCGGGGACGGCCATCTGTTCACGCACACCGCGGCCGGCAGCCGGGAGGCCAGGACCATCACGGACGCCTGGGCCCGCTGGCTGCACGAACAGCTGGGCGAGGCCGGCGAGCGCCCGGACGACACCCGGCTGCGCGCCGCGGTCGACGTGATCGCCAAGCGGCTGCTGGCGGAGGACCTGGCCCAGGAGCTGTCCCCGCCGGCCCCGGCGGGCGCGCCCGTCTGACCCTCGCCCCGCGTCCGTCAGTCGGCGAAGACGGCGGACTCGTAGACCCAGGCGCCCTCGACCCGGACGAAGCGGCTCTTCTCGTGGAGAGAACCGGGATGGCCGCCCGCCGTGTAGTGGGCCCGGAAGGTGACGGTGCCGGTGGTGTGGAAGGCGCTGCCCTCGGTCGTCTCCAGGACCTCCAGGCCCGTCCAGCGCTGGTCGGGGTCGAGGTCGAGGACGTCCGGCCGGTGGTCCGGGTGCCAGGTCCGCAGCAGATACCCGGCGTCCCGGACGACGAAGGCGGCGTAGCGCGAACGCATCAGCGCCTCGCACGTCGGCGCCGGGGCCCCCGCGTGCAGCCGGCCGCAGCACTCGGCGTAGGTGGCGGCCCGCCCGCAGGGGCACGGCGAAGCCGCGGTGACCTGGGGGACGGGGGTGGTGCGGGGGCCGGCGGCGGACGGGCGCCGGGGGCGGGAGGTGCGTCGGGACATGGGTCCATTGTGACGTGCGGGGGCACCCGGCCCGCCGTGCGGGTCAGGTCAGCAGGAAGTCCGCCTGGCCGGCCTTGGCGCCCTGGATGAAGGCGGCGATCTCGCGGTTCGTGTAGATCAGGGCCGGGCCGTCGGGGTCCGCGGACTGGCGCATGGCGATTCTCCCGTCGGCCAGCTTCATCGCCTCGACGCAGTTGCCCCCGTTGCCGCCGCTCCACGGCTTGTACCAGCCTTCGGAGCCGAGGTCAGCGGCCGGCATGCCGTTGTATATGGGTGTCATCACAGCTCCTTGCGGAAGTCCCGGAGGAGTTCCTTCGTGCGTTGTGCAGTCGCGGCCTGGGCCGCCATGCGGTCCATGACCTCGAGGTAGGAGGCCACCTCCGGGCGCGCGTCGAAGTAGACGGCCCCGGTCAGGTACTCGCTGTAGACCATGTCGGGCAGTTCCGGGACGGCGAACCGGAAGAGCACGAACGGGCCGTAGGTCCCCGGGTGGTGGCCGGTGGAGAACTCCGCGATCTGAAGGGTCACGTTGGGCATCGCCGTGGCTTCCAGCAGCTTGTCCGCCTGGGCGCGCATGATCTCGACGCTGCCCACGGGACGGCGCAGGACGGTCTCGTCCATCACCACCCACAGGCGCGGGGCGTCCGGCCGGGTCAGCAGGGACTGCCGCTCCATCCGCAGCGCCACATGGCGCTCGATGTCCTCGGGCCTGGTCTGGCCGACCGCCCCGGTGCGCATCACCGTGCGCGCGTAGTCCTCGGTCTGGAGCAGTCCGGGCACGAAGTGCGGCTCGTACATGCGCAGCAGGCTCGCGGCGCCCTCCAGGCTGACGTACATGCTGAACCAGTCGGGCAGCACGTCGTGGAAGCGCTGCCACCAGCCCGGCCTGTTGGCCTCCTCCGCGAGCTCGACGAAGGAGTCCGCCTCCTCGTCCGAGATCCCGTAGGCCTTCAGCAGGACCTGCACGTAGGGGATCTTGAGCGCGACCTCGGCGGTCTCCATCCTGCGTATCGTCGCCGGGGCGACGCGCAGCACCTTGGCGGCCTGGTCCCGGCCCATGCCGGCACGCTCCCGCAGGTCCTGCAGACGCTTGCCGAGAACGACCTGGCCCACGGTCGGGGCGGACCGCGGTTCGCTCACTTCAGACCTCCCCATGCGCTGTATTCGTGCAGTGTGCCATGCGTCTCCCGTCAAAGACACAGCCACTCTGGAATTTTCAGAGTGCCCCTTGCCAAGTGTTCGCGACAGGGGGAGAGTTGGTCTGCGAACCAGTTGACCAGTCATGCCCGCGGCCTTCACCGAAGATCGCGAAGCGTGACGCAGCCCCCACTGTGAGGATTCGGTCGTGGCACCTGGCAGTGCGCTCATCCCCCGGCTCAGGGAACTCAGCCCCGGGACCGAAGCGCTCCGGTACTGCTTCGCGCTGCCCGCGCACCCCGAATCGGTCGCCGGTGCCCGGCGCCTGACGAAGGCCCGGCTCGACGAGTGGCGCACGGGCGGCGACGCGCGTGAGGCCGCGGTCCTGATCGTCTCCGAGCTGGTGACCAACGCGGTGGTCCACACCGCCAGCGCACGGGTCGTGTGCGAACTGCGGTACCTCACCGGCGGCCTGCGCGTATCCGTGCAGGACCAGGGACACCAGCCCGGCGGACCGCGACTGGGCCGGGGCGCCGACGACGAGCACGGACGCGGCCTGCTGCTCGTGGACTCGCTGTCGAGCGCCTGGGGGTCGCACGACGCCGGGGACGGCTCGGGACGCATCGTCTGGGCAGAACTGCCGCACGGCTCGGAGCACTCATGTTGAAGAACGCCATGCACCACCTCCTCGGACACCGCCGCTCCCGCGAGCCCGGCCTCTCCCCCGGCACCGGCCGGGTCCAGCTGCCGCTGCCCGCGACCCTTTCGGCGAGTCTGGGCTGCGACGCGGTCGGGGTGCCGGCCCGTTACGGCTTCCGGCTGATGTCCCATCTGCCGCGCACCGGCTGCGTCTTCGCGGACGCCGAGCGCTGGTGGTGGATCGTCCCGGCCGGCTCCGACCTCGACCTGGACTGGCCCGAGCAGGCGGCGTACGCACGCGGGACCTGCGTGCCCGCCGTGCGGCCCCGGCTGATCCACCAGCCCGACAGCCGTACGCCGTACACCCCGCCGATCCCGCTGTTCCTGATGGTCTGCCAGGTGACCGGGGTGACACCGTCGTGGACGCAGGCGGCCGGGCCCCGGGTCGTCTCCGCCCCCTGAGCCGGGCCCCCGCCACAGGGCCTAGCGCAGGTACGCCAGCCCCGGGTGAGCCTTCGTGTAGCCGTCGACCAGCCGGCGGGCGACGGAGACCGAGTCCACCAGGGGGTGCAGGGCGAAGGCCCGTACTGCGTCCGCGCGTGACCCGCTCGCCGCCGCGTCCAGCACCGCGCGCTCCACGGCCTTCACCGAGGTGACCAGCCCGACCGCGTGGTACGGCAGCGGGTCGACGGCGACCGGGTGGGCGCCGTTCGCGTCGACCAGGCACGGCACCTCGATGACGGCGTCCGCGTCGAGCACCGACAGTGTGGTCCGGTTGCGGACGTTGAGGATGAGCGAGGTCTGCTCGTTGCGTGCGACGGCCCGCATGAGGGCGAGCGCGACCTGTTCGTAGCCGCCGGAGTCCAGGTCGCTCTCGTCGCGCTCACCGGCGCCCGCCACGTCCCGGTTCTCGGACATGTAGGTCGCTTCGCGCTCGGCGCGGGTGCGGTTCCAGGTGGCCAGGGCGGGAGTGGCCGGGTCCTTCATCCGCCCGTAGAAACCCTCCTGCTGCTCCCGCAGGAAGGCACCCCGGGTCTGCTCCGCCTCCTGGTAGGCGCGGACCGCCTCACGGTTGAAGTAGTAGTAGTGGAGGTATTCGTTGGGGATCGAGCCCAGCGAGCGCAGCCAGTCGGGGCCGAACAGCCGGCCCTCCTCGAAGGAGCCGAGCAGTCCGGGGTCGGCGAGCAGGCGCGGGAGTTCGTCCCGGCCCTCGACGTACAGCCCGCGCACCCAGCCGAGGTGGTTGAGGCCGACGTAGTCGATGCGGGCCAGGTCCGGGTCGGCGCCGAGCACCCGGGCGATGCGGCGGCCGAGGCCCACCGGTGAGTCGCAGATGCCGATGACGCGGTCGCCGAGGTGGTGGGACATGGCCTCGGTGACCAGGCCGGCCGGGTTGGTGAAGTTGATGACCCAGGCGTGCGGGGCGAGCCGGGCGACGCGCCGCGCGAGGTCGACGGCGACGGGGACGGTGCGCAGCCCGTAGGCGATGCCGCCGGCGCCGACCGTCTCCTGGCCGAGGACGCCCTCGTCGAGCGCGACCCGTTCGTCGGCGGCCCGGCCGGCGAGGCCGCCGACCCGGATCGCCGAGAAGACGAAGTCGGCGCCGCGCAGGGCCTCGTCCAGGTCGGTGGTGGCGGCTACGGCGGGCGCGTCCGGGACGCCCTCGGCCTGCTCGGCGAGGACCCGGGCGACGGCGGAGAGCCGGTCGGTGTCCGTGTCGTAGAGGGTGACGGCCGTTACGCGGCCCTCGGCATGGTCGGCGAGCAGCGCCCCGTACACCAGTGGAACCCGGAATCCGCCGCCGCCCAGAATTGTCAGCTTCACGCTTCCGCATGGTACGTGGGGCGCCGGTGCGGGGGCCGGTGGTGAGGCCCGCGGGTCCGCCTCCGCCACCGCGCGCCCCGCCACCGGCGCCCCGTCACCGCCCTGCCGTCAGTCGCCGTTCCACCAGCGGGTCACGACGCGCCACAGCCGGGTGGACGCACCGGGCTTGCGCTGGTGCGGGATCTGTCCGGCCGCCGGGCCCTCGCCCGGCGTCCCGGCCAGCGCGTCCACCGATCCGTCGGCCGTGGTGGTCTCCCCGGACGGGGCGGACGGCGACGGCACGTGGGACGGGTCCTCGGGGACGGTGACGCGGACGGGGGTCGGCGCGGTGTGCCGTACGGCGGACCGCACCTCCCAGTCCTGGCGGGCCGGGTTGGGCTTGCCCATGGACGGCGGCTCGCGGTCGTCCTGCGGGGAGCGCGGCGCGAACTCGGCGGGGAGTTCGGCCAGGTGCCGGCTCACCAGGTTGCCGACCCACCGCAGTTCGCTGTCCTCGACCGCGAGTTCGAGGTCGGGCAGGCGCATCAGCAGGGCGTCGACGCCGACGTCCGCGATGGCACGCCCGATGTCCTGCCCCGGGCACTCGTGGGGCCCGCCGCTGAACGCGAGGTGCGCGCGGTTGCCCTCCATGTCGGCGTTGAGGTCGGGGCGCACCACCGGGTCCGTGTTGGCCGCCGCGATGCCGACGATCAGGGCGTCGCCGGCCTTGATGTGCTGTCCGCCCAGCTCCGTGTCGCCGACCGCCCAGCGGCCGAGGATGGCGGCGAATGGCGGCTCGTCCCACAGGGTCTGCTCGACCGCCTCGGGCACGGTCATGTGGCCGCCGCTGAGCCGGGCTCGGAAGCGCGGGTCGGTGAGGACCATGCGCAGCACGTTGGAGATCAGGTTGGTGGTCGTTTCGTAGGAGACGACGAGCATGAGCCGCAGGTGCTCGGCGACCTCCTTGTCGTTCATGGCGGCGGGGTGCTCGACGAGCCAGGTGGCGAAGTCGTCCGCGGGTTCCCGGCGGCGGCGCTCCACGAGGCGGCTCAGCGCGTCCACCATGTAGGCGTTGCTCTGGACAGCCGTCTCGGTGCCCCGGATCATGTCGCGGGCCGCCTGCACCATCCGGTCGCTGTACTCCTCCGGCATGCCGAGGATGGCGCACATGACCATCATGGGCAGCCGTTCGGCGAACTCGGTGACCAGGTCGGTGCGGCCCGCGCGGCAGAAGCCGTTGACGAGCCGGTTGCTGTACCGGTTGACGTGGCGCCGGACCCCGCGCGTGTCGATGCGGGCCATGGAGTCGGTGAGGGCGCCGCGCTGCCGCTCGTGGGTGGCGCCGTCCGCGAAGGCGCAGATCGGCTGCCAGGCGACCTGCGGGGCCAGCGGGTGGTCCGGGGCGATGGTGCCGTCCTGCAACGCCCACCAGTGGCGCGAGTCGCGGGAGAACTGCGAGGGCGTACGGGTCATGTGCAGGTTCTCGCTGTGCCCGAGTACCAGCCAGGCGGGCACGTCGCCCTGCAGCAGCACCGGGGCCACCGTGCCGTGCTCGGCGCGCAGCTTCTCGTACAGGCCTCGCGGGTCCTGTTCCGCCTCGGGGCCGTAGAGCCGGCGCAGGCCTCCGGGGCCGACGCCCAGGCCGTGGGCCGGGCATCCGGGAGGCGGGACCGGCCCGGTGTCCAGGCCGTGGTCGTAGGGAAAGGGGGTTGTCACGATCGCTCCAGGGGTCAGGCCGCAACGGGCCGGACGGATGTGGTGCGCGGCGGGGGCGCGCGAACGGGTGCGGGTGGGGTGGTGCGCGGGTCAGCCGAGCGGGAGGGCCAGGCTGTGCAGGTAGCGCATCAGGGTCATCAGCACATCGCGGCTGGAGACGCGCAGCCGGGCGTCGCAGTCGATCATCGGGACCTCGTCGGGCAGGTCCAGGGCGCTGCGCAGCGCCTCGACGGGGTGTTTCGGCGCGTCGGGGAAGGTGTTGATGGCGACGACGAACGGCACGCCGCGCTCCTCCAGGCGCCCGATGACGTCGAAGCTGACTTCGAGCCGGCGGGTGTCGATGAGGACGACGGCGCCGAGCGCGCCTTCGAACAGGCCGTTCCACAGGAACCAGAAGCGTTCCTGGCCGGGGGTGCCGAAGAGATAGAGGATGAGCTCCTCGCTGATGCTGATCCGGCCGAAGTCCATGGCGACGGTGGTGGAGGTCTTGCTCTCCACCCCGAAGTTGTCGTCCACGCCGACGCCGGCCTGCGTCATCGTCTCTTCGGTGGTCAGGGGCCGGATCTCGCTGACCGAGCCCACCATGGTCGTCTTGCCGGCCCCGAACCCTCCGACGATCACGACCTTCACCGCGGCGGTGGCCGTGGTGGGCAGGACGTCCTCGCTGCGGGGGCCCGTGATCGTGTCAGAGTTTCTGAAGTCCATGCATCACCGCTTCGAGGAGGGACCTGTCCGGGAGGGTCGCGCGGACGATCGGGGCACGTGATTCGATCAGCCCGGTCGCGAGGAGTTCCGTGAGGAGCGAGGTCACCACGCTGAACGGCAGGCTGAGGTAGGCGGAGAGTTCCGCGACGGATAACGGGGCCCGGCAGAGCCGGAGGATCACTGCCTGCTCGGGCTGGACCGTAGGTGACGGCTCCGACTTCGAGACGATCATCGTGACCAGGTCGAGGGCTGCCCGCTCGCTGCCGTCGGGATCGCCGGTGATGACGTAGAGCCGTTCCGGATCGCTCGGTTCGGATTCGGTCCTGCGGCGTTCTCGTCGGGGAACGTTCATACGGCCTGCTCGTCGTGGCGGGGCGGACTCGTGAGGTGGGCGCCGATCCGTACGACCAGGTCGCGCATCCGGGCCCCGACGAGTCCGGCGTCCACCGTCTCGCCCGCGAGCACCGCCAGATAGGCGCCGGTGCCCGCGGCCATCAGGTAGAAGAAGCCGCCGGTGACCTCGATGACGACGAGCCTCATCCGGCCGTCGCTGTACGGGATCTCGGAGGCGACGGCCGCCGCCAGGCTCTGCAGTCCGGCGCACGCCGCCGCGAGCCGGTCCGCGACGTCGGGGTCGCCGCCGTGCCGGGCGATGCGCAGCCCGTCCGCGGAGAGGACGACGATCTGATGGATGTCGGGGACGTCGTCGGCGAGCTCTTTGAGCATCCAGTCCATGTTGCCCCGCTGCTGGATCACTTCAGGTCTCCCTTGTCCCACGCGTCGTCAGAGTCTTCGCCCGTCCTGGGGTCCTGGGGCACACCGTTGGCGGCCTTGGTGAACGCCTCCAGCCAGATCCCGGGCGGCGGTTCCTTGCCGTTGTCCCGACCGTTGCCGTAGCCGTGGCCGTTGGTCCGGCCCGCGGTCGGGTCGGCGGACTGGGCGGGAAGGTTGTGCGAGCCCAGCGGTGCGCGCCCCCGGCTGCGGCGCTGCGGGAGCCCGCCCGCTGTCCACTCGGTCACGACGGGCACGTCGTCCTCCATGGCGACGGCCGGGGCGACCGGGCGGGGGTCGGACGCCACGGGTCCGGTGGCGGGACGGGCGGCCACGGGGCTCGGCTTGCGGCGGTTGCTGCGGGCCGGGACGACGTGCTTCATGTCTTCGAGGTCGATGTCGCTGGTGGGCCGCGAGGTGGCGCCGATGCCGTGGGCGATGCCGGGCGCGGGGCCGGTGGTGATCATGGCGCGGGGCACGATGAGCACGGCCCGCACCCCGCCGTACGCGGACTGCCGCAGCGAGACCTGGAGGTCGTACATCCGTGAGATGCGGCCGACGACCGCCATGCCGAGACGGGGGGACTCGCCGAGGTCGTTCATGCTGGAGCCGGCCTGGGCCCTGGCGAGCATGTTCTCGGCCCGTGCGCGGGCCTCCTCGCTGAGGCTGACGCCGCCGTCCTCGATCTCGATGGCGATGCCCGTCTGCACCTCGACCGCGGTGACGTGCACCCGGGTCTGCGGCGGCGAGTAGCGGGTGGCGTTGTCGAGGAGTTCGGCGCAGGCGTGGATGAGCGGTTCGACCGCGGTGCCGATGATGGCGACCTTGGCGATCGAGTGCAGATCGACGCGCGGGTACTCCAGGATGCGCGACATGGCGCCGCGCAAGACGCTGAACAGCGGTACGGGCTTGGGCCACTGGCGGCTGGGGCGGGCACCGCCGAGTACCGCGATGGAGTCGGCGAGGCGGCCGATCAGCGCGGTGCCGTGGTCGATGCGGAGGAGGTCGTCGAAGACGTCGGGGTTGCGCCCGTGGTGCTCCTCCATCTCCCGCAGTTCGCTGGCCTGCCGGTGGACGATCGCCTGGACGCGGCGGGCGACGTTGACGAAGGCGCGCTGCGCGGCGTCTCGGGTCGCCTCCTCGTTGTCGATGATGTCCAGCACGGTGTAGACGAGGGCGCGCTGGGCGTCGGGGAGGTGGCGGTAGACCGGGTCGGCGTCCACGACGTCCCGCAGCACCTCGTCGGGCGAATTGCCCACGCGCAGACGGTGAATGGCGGCCGGCAGCAGTTCCTTGCTGATCCGCACGGTCTCTTCGTCGTGGTCGGCGATGCGCCGTTCCAGCGCGGTGACGCGCCGCTCGTACTCGGCGCGCCGGCGGCGGATCGTCCGGCCGCGGCGGGCGATCTCCACGGCGAGCGCGGTGACCACGACGGTGGCGAACGCTCCGCACCAGACGACTGGTATCCGCGCGGGCTCGGCAACCAGCGCCGCGGCGGCGGCAGTCGCGCCCGCCATCACGACGACGGGCAGCAACAGGGCGCGGGCGACGGGGGCTTCCCGTTCGGCCGGCGGTGATTCAACACGGACCATCTGAACCTCTGGCGGTTGATTCGGCTGTATTCCGGAGATTCGGCGCCTGTAGGGCAGTTGGGAACAAGCGCTCGCATTCATCTCAACTCGGCTTCACTGCGCGTGAGCTTAGTCAGATCGAATCAGTGCTTCCGCACATTCCTCCAACCCCCTGCGCGAGCGCTCCCGCGGTAATACACTCACGAGTTTTTGCACGCAGCGCCTTCACGCGTGTGCGGGGAGTGACAGGGCGGAGGAATGAGGAAGAAACGCCCCACAGGGCGGCAAATGGGAACATGTGATCGAAGAGGCCCGTACGAGTGATGCCGCAGCCGGGGCGCGCGGTGCCCCGCGCCCCGGGGTCAGTGGCGGGCGCCGCCGATACGGCCTTCCAGCTGGACCAGCAGCTCACTGAGCTGCGTGCTGAGCCGGTCGCGGGACTCGGCGTCGAGGCCGGAGAGCACCGCGCGTTCGTACGCCAGCTGCCGGGGCAGCAGCCCGTCGACCAGGTCGCGTCCCTCGTCGGTGAGGCGCACGTGGGCGACCCTGCGGTCGCGTTCGTCACCGCGGCGGGCGATCAGGCCGCGTTCCTGGAGGCCCCGGAGGCGCTTGGTGACGGCGGCTCCGGAGGAGAAGGTCTCCCGGGCCAGTTCGCCGGGGGTCAGTTCGCGGCCGGTACGGCGTACGGCTCCCAGCAGGTCGAACTCGGCCCGGGTCAGCCCGGCCGCCCGCAGCGGGGCGTCCTCGGCCTGCTGGAGCAGGGCGGAGCAGCGGTTGATACGGCCGATGAGCTCCATCGGGCCGGTGTCCAGCTCCGGGTTCACGGCCTGCCACTGCCGTACCACCGAAGCGACGATGTCGTCGGTCACACCGCTCCGTTCTCCTGGGCGGGGACGGTCGGCCCCCGCCGTTTCGCTGTCGCGGCGAGCGTACGGTGTCCGGCCTGCTCGGCGGCGAGCACCGCCTCCTGGGGCAGGGCGCGCTGCCACCACTCGCCGGCCGCGGTGTCGTCGGCCTCGCGCAGCTCGACCAGGGAGCCGGTGAGCCTGCGGCGGGCGGCGTCGAGGGCGGCGGGGACGGTCTCGGGGGCCGCGAGGGTCCGCACGGCGTGCGCGCGGGCCTGTTCGGCGGCGGCCAGCGCGCGTTCGACGCGGCCGGTGGCGCGGCGGTTGGTGACGAGTACGGCGGCGAGGAAGCCGACGGCGGCGCCGATCACGGTGTCCAGGACCCGGTCGCCGATCAGCTCGCCGGCCGCGTGGCTGCCGGCGTACTCCAGGACGAGCAGCGCCATCGGGGTGACGGCGACGGAGCCGAGCCAGTAGTTGCGGGTGATCAGGGCCTCGGCGGCGAAGCCGAAGAGGAGGCAGAAGCCGACGAGGGCCAGCGGGGTGGTCCGGGCGACCGGGAGGACCGCGGCGAAGACCAGGACGCCGATCAGGTTGCCGAGGGTGCGCTGGAGCGCGCGGTTCCAGGAGAGCGTGACGTTGGCCTGGTAGAGGGAGGCCGCGGTGACGATCGCCCAGTAGGGGCGGCCGACGCCCACGGCCGAGCAGACGTAGCCGGCCAGGGCGCAGCCGACGAGCGTGCGGGCGGCGACCGGCAGCAGCGGGGAGCCGGGGGCGAGGCCGCGCAGCAGTGCGCGCGGCGAGCTGCGGCGGGCGGCGCGTTCGGCGTCGACGCCGAAGAGTTCGGCGGTGGTCCCGGGGGCCGCCGGCGGGGCTGGGACGGGTCCGCGGGCGCGGGTTCGCCGGGCCCACTCGCTCAGCCGGGCCGCGTCGGCGGTGTCCGGGGTGCCGGCCAGGGCCGAGGTCTCGGCGTGGACGACGAGGCGTTCCAGGGCGCGGCGCGCGGGGGTGGGGCGGCCGGCGGCGAGCAGGGTCTGCCAGGCGGCGTGCACGGCGCCGACCGCGGCGCGCCGGGTGGCGTGGCCGGGGGCGGCGGCGTGCGCGGCTGCGGCGTCGAGGGCGCGGGCCGTCGCGCGGCGCTCGGGTCCGTCGCGGCGGATCAGGGCGGGGGCGACGACGGCGACGAGCCAGGAGACGGCGCCGGCGCCGAGGGTGAGGGCGAGGTGGCCGGGGACCTGGCCGAGCGTCTGGGGGACGAACAGGGCGGCGGAGCTGACGAAGGTGAAGATCACCGGCCCCGGGGGCCCGACCCGGGAGGCGTCGCACAGGAGCTTCTGCCCGGCCGCCAGGAGGGCCCCGACGGCGATCAGGACGGCGGCCGAGCCGGTCAGCGAGGCCATGACGAGGGCGATGCCCAGGCCGGCGGTCATGCCGAGTACGACGGCGGCGACGGTGCCGGCGCGGCGCGCGTACGGGAGGTTGTGGCCGTAGAGCGCACAGAGCGAGCCGGCCATCGTGTACATCACCAGGTCGAGACGGCCCAGCGAGAGCAGCACCAGGTTGGGTATCGCCGTGGCCACGACGACGCTGGTGGCCGGCTTGAACCACACGTCCGAGGGCCGGGCCAGACGCAGTGGGCCGGTCAGCGGGAGTCTGCGGACGGTGGGCCTGCGGGACCTGATGCTTGTATCACTCACCTATATATCTTAGCAGGTATTACACACGTAAAACACTTGTACCGGAACCCCACCCTCTCCCCCGCCCCGATGGCCGGTCCGGGCGCGCGGCCCTAGCGTTTTGGTGTGCCGCGAAGTCGTGCGCACATCCCCACGCGCGAAGGAACCCCATGAAGCTCACCGCACCGGTGCCCGGCGGTCCCTGCTGGATCGAGCTGAGCACCCCCGACGTACCGGCGGCCAGGACGTTCTACGCGGCGCTCTTCGGCTGGCGGTGCGAGACCGACCCGCGCGAGGAGGCGGGCGGCTACACCATCGCCCACCTCGGGGAGTCCCGGGTCGCCGCGCTCAGCCCGGTCCACCAGCCCGGTCAGCCCCCGGCCTGGACCGTTTCGTTCGCCGCCGACGACACGGACGCGGTGGCCGGGAAGGTGACGGCGGCGGGCGGTTCGCTGCTGGCGGGCCCGACCGACGTCTTCGACCAGGGCCGCTTCGCCGTCGTCGCGGACCCGTCGGGCGCGGTCTTCTCGCTGTGGCAGGGCCGCGCCTTCGCGGGCGCCGACCTCTTCAACGCACCCGGCGCGCTCGGCTGGACCGAACTGCTCACCCACGAAAGGGAAGCGGCGCTCGCCTTCTACGCCGACGTCTTCGACTGGACGGTCAGCCCCTCTCAGACGTATCCGCAGTGGAGCGTCGACGGGGCGGACTTCGGCGGTCTGGTGACGATGGACGGGAAGTACCCGCCGGAGATGCCGCCGTACTGGCTGCCGTACTTCGCCGTCGCGGACGTCGACTCCACGGCTTCCACCGTGCAGAGCGGCGGCGACCTGCTGGTTCCGCCGACGGACCTCGCGCACGGCCCCAGGATCGCCGTAGCCCGCGACCCCCACGGTGCGGCGTTCGGCATGTACCGGGCCGCCGACATGGAGTGAGGCGGGAAACGCGACCGCCCGCGCTCCTCGTGCGAGGGGTGCGGGCGGTCGCACGTACGGGCCGGGGCTCAGCCCAGGCCGCGGGAGTCCTGCTTGAGCGCGGTGTCCACGGTCAGGGCCGTCGCCACCACCAGGCTCAGCAGCGGCTCGGGCAGCTGGTAGTGGATCTGGAGGACGTAGTTGTCCGCCGTCGTGAACAGCGTCTTCGCGAGGCCTTCCCAGGTCTTGGTGATCCGGGCTATCTCGGCGTCGTTGTGGTCGACGATCGCGAAGTTCCAGGCGCGCCAGTTCTCGGCCTTGATCGCGCCGACCTGCTGCCCGTCGACCATGATCGCGAAGTTGATCTTGCCGATGGCGTTCTGCTGGACGATCTCGCCGACCGGCTGACCGTCCGGGCGCTGCACGATGACCTTGGACTTGATGAACTTCGCCGGGCGGGTCAGCAGCAGCTGCGGCTGACCGTAGGCGTCGCGGATCTCCAGCCGGTGGGTCAGGTACTGGTCGATGCTGGTGAGGAACCGCAGCACCTTGCGCATGGCGCCCTGGCCGACCTCGACGACCGACCCGATGGTGGCGCCGTGCTGGTCGAAGACGCTGTACTCGTTCGTCAGCTCGATCAGCTTGGCCTTCTGGTTCACCACCAGGACCTGCTGGTTGAAGAGCGAGCCGCCGCCGGGCGCACCGCCCTGCGGGTGCTGCGCCCCCTGCTGGGGGACGGCCGCGGGCTGCTGGGGCGCCGCCGGCTGCTGGTACGACTGCTGCGGAGGCACCTGGGCCTGCGCGGGAGCCTGGACCTGCGCGGGGGCCTGGGGCTGACCGCCACCCGCGGGGTTGGTGTGCTCGGTCCACTGGGAGCCGTCCCAGTAGCGCAGCAGCTGAGGTGCGCCGTGCGGATCGGGATACCAGCCCGCGGATACGTTCGAGTGCGTTGTCACCGGGGCACACTATCCCGGCACGCCGCGACCGGAACCCCCTCGGCCGTCGATCCACAGGTTCACCGGACCTCGTCCCGCACTGCTTGAAACTTCACGCGCCGCGTACGATGTGCCGCGTGAAGAGGCTGAGCGAGGGCGCGGACCGGCTGCGCGGCACCGGTGCGCCGATGGCGCTCACCTGGGTGTTCGTCCTGGTCGCGCTGGTCTCCTGCTGCTCGCCGCTGTCTCCGCGGGAGCACTCCTCCTCCCCCGGGTTCGCCCCCGCCTCCGCCCTCGCGCCGTGGACGGACCTCACGGCGGTGCGGACCGTGGTGGCCGACGCCCCCGGCGACCGGGGCGTGGGCGACTCCTGCCACGGCACCTCGCAGCACTCGACGCCGATGGTGCTGCCCGGCCAGCCGGCCCCCGCCGCGATTCCGTCGGCCGCCGTCGCGGTCCTCCCGGCCCGGCCCCTCACCGGCGGCGCGTGCATCCGGGGCCCCTCCAACGACGCCGTCGGCGACGTCGACCGGCTACGGCTCCAGGTTCAGCGGATCTAGGACGGCCGGGGATCTCCCGTGCCCGTGTCCGGGGCTCCCCCGCACGCCGTCCGTCTTGCCGATCCGAGGAACCGAAGGACCCGTCATGGCTTCCGCCAACAAGCAGAACACCGCCACCGCCGCCCGCCGCGCCAAGCTGGAGGAGGCCCGCCGCCAGGAGCGGGCCCGCGAGCGCCGCTCCCGCATCGTCACGATCACCGTCGGCGTCCTCGTGGTCGCCGGCCTCGTCGCCGGGGGCGGTTATCTGATGAGCGCCGCCGATGAGCAGGACAAGGCCGAGGCTGCCGCGAAGTCCTCGCCCGTCGACGGCGAGAAGAGCTGGGACAAGCTCACGCAGAACCATGTGGAGAAGAAGGTCGACTACCCGATGAACCCGCCGGTCGGCGGCGACCACAACCCGGTGTGGATGAACTGCGACGGTGACGTCTACACCGGGGCGATACCGAAGGAGAACGCCGTCCACTCGCTGGAGCACGGCGCGGTGTGGGTGACGTACACCGGCGAGGCGACCCCCGCCGACGTGAAGAAGTTCACCGAGCGGGTGTCGGCCACCCCGTACTCCCTGATGAGCCCCGTCGAGGACCAGGCGGCGCCGCTGATGCTCAGCGCCTGGGGGAAGCAGCTGACCGTGAAGAGCGCCACGGACGCCCGCGTCGCGCAGTTCTTCAGCAAGTACGTGCAGGGCCCGCAGACCCCGGAACCGGGCGCCGCCTGCACCGGAGGGATCGACAAGTGACATCCGACCCGCGCACGTCGCGGCCCATGGTCCTGGCCGGCGGGGCGGTGCTGCTGCTGGCACTCGCGCTGGTCGCGCTGATGCTCGTACGCCCCTCGACGTCGTCGCCCGCCTCCCCGGCGGCGTCCGCTTCCGCGCCCGCGTCCGCACCCGCCGACTCCTCGGCCGATGTGGGGTTCGCGCGTGACATGGCGGTCCACCACCAGCAGGCGGTCGAGATGGCGTTCATCGTCCGGGACCGCACCTCGGACGAGGCGGTGCGCCGGCTCGCGTTCGACATCATCAACACCCAGGCCAACCAGCGCGGCATGATGCTGGGCTGGCTGGAGATGTGGGGGCGGGCGAAGAGTTCCCCCGGACCGCCCATGGCGTGGATGGGGCACGCCTTCACGCCGCGCGGCGACGGCGCGCTGATGCCCGGCATGGCGACCGACGCCGAGCTGGACGCCCTGCGGGCGGCCAAGGGCAAGGACGCCGAGGTGCGCTTCCTGAAGCTGATGACCGCGCACCACAAGGCGGGTGCCGAGATGGCCGAGGCGGCCGCCGCGTCGGCGGGCACCGAGGAGATCAAGAACCTGGCATCGGGCATGGTCCTGGGCCAGCGGTCGGAGATCGCGCTCATGGCCGACATGCTCAAGGAGCGCGGGGCGTCCGCGTCCTGAGGGCCGGGCGGGACTTCGCGGACACGGCGACCGGGTCGCGCCGTCCGGCGGGGCCCGGTTCGTCCGGATCGCGCCCGTACTGGCGTACGGAATCGCATAGGCTCAGGACCGATATGAAGAGCAACCTCACACCGCTGGGGCCCAAGGCCGACAAGGACACCGTCCGGCGCAGCAACCTGAGCCTCGTGCTGCGGGCCGTGCGCGACGAGGGCGAGGGGGAGGCGACCCGGGCCGGTGTCGCCGCGCGCGTGGGGCTGACCCGGGCCGCCGTGTCCTCGCTGGTCGAGCAGTTGCTGGAGAGCGGGTTCCTCACCGAGTCCGGCAAGACGTTCAGCGGCCAGGCCGGCCGGCCCGGGACCGCGCTCAAGACGGCCCGCACCGGACCGGCCGGGCTCGGGGTCGAGGTCAACATCGACTACGTGTCGGTGTGCGTCGTCGACCTGGCCGGCACCGGCCGGGTCCGGCTCACCGAGCATCTCGACAACCGGGGCACCCCGCCCGCCGAGGTGCTGGCGCGGGCGGCCCGGATCGCCGCGCGCACCCTGGACTCGGCGCGTGAGCAGGAGCTGTTCCCGGTTGGTGTGGCCCTGGCCCTGCCCGGCCTGGTCTCGGGCGGCGCGGTGCGCCAGGCACCGAACCTGGGCTGGAACCAGGTCCCGGCCGAGGAACTGTTCGCCGCCTCGCTGGCCGCCGAGCGCCCCGGTCACCAGGGGCTGCCGGTCCGCTCGGAGAACGAGGCGAATCTCGCGGCCCTGGCCGAGCTGTGGTTCGGCGGCCTGGACCGCGTCCGCAGCTTCCTCTACTTGACCGGCGAGATCGGCGTGGGCGGTGCCCTGGTCATCGACGGCGAGCTGCTGCGCGGGGCGCACGGCTTCGCCGGGGAGATCGGCCATGTGGTGGTGGACGCGCGGGGCCCGCAGTGCCGCTGCGGTTCGCGCGGCTGCCTGGAGCAGTACGCGGGGCAGGCGGCGCTGCTGCGCGCGGCCGGGATCGAGGGGGGCGGCGGCGGGCTCGCGGTCGCCGAGCTGGAGAAGCGGGTGCGGGCGGGCGACGAGCGGGCGGTCGCCGCGGTGGCGGAGGCCGGCCGGATGCTGGGGCGGGTGCTGTCGGGGGCGGTCAACCTGCTGGACCCGGACGCCGTGGTGCTCGGCGGGATCTACCGGAACCTGATGCCGTGGCTGTCGCCGCCCGTCGACGAGGAGCTGACCGGCCGGGTGGTGTCCGGGCTGTGGTCCCCCGGCGGGGGCAGGCTGCGCGCGTCGTCGGTTGCGGGGGACGCGGCGCGGGGCGCGGCGGCGCTGGTGATGACGGACGTGCTGGCCGACCCGGTGGCGTACGCGGGCCGCGCGCTGGCCTGAGGGCTGCGCGTAGGGGGCGCGGGGCCTGCGGAGGTACGCGAGAGCGGGCGCCGGACGCGCGGTGGTGCGCGAGAGCAGGTGCGGTACGCGCAGAGCGGGTGCCGCACGCGAGAGCAGGTGCGGTACGCGCAGAGCGGGCGCCGCACGCGAGAGCAGGCGCGGTACGCGCAGAGCGGGCGCCGCACGCGAGAGCAGGCGCGGTACGCGCAGAGCGGGTGCCGCACGCGAGAGCAGGTGCGGCGCGCGCGGCAATACGCGAGAGGGGCGGACGCGCACGGCGCGTCCGCCCCCTTCGTCCCGCCGCAGAATCAGCGGACGCCGAGCAGGTGGTCCATCGCCAGCTGGTCCAGGGCCTCGAACGCCATGCCGCGCCCAGCCGCCGCGTCCACGTCGAACTCCTCGAAGGCGGAGCGGTCGGCGAGCAGCCCCGCCACGCCGTCCTCGGCGGTGCGCTGGGCCAGCTCGTCCAGGCGGGAGGCGCGCAGGGCCTCCTGGACGGCCGGGTCGGCGCGGAAGGCCGCGGCGCGCTCCTTGAGGATCAGGTAGTTGCGCATGCAGCCCGCGGCCGAGGCCCAGACGCCGTCGTAGTCCTCGGTGCGCGGCGGCTTGAAGTCGAAGTGGCGCGGGCCGGCGTAGTCGGAGTTCTCCAGGAGGTCGACGAGCCAGAAGGCCTGGCGCAGGTCGCCGGCGCCGAAGCGGAGGTCCTGGTCGTACTTGATGCCGGACTGGCCGTTGAGGTCGATGTGGAAGAGCTTGCCCGCCCACAGGGCCTGGGCGATGCCGTGCGGGAAGTTCAGCCCGGCCATCTGCTCGTGGCCGACCTCCGGGTTGACACCCACCATCTCGGGGCGCTCCAGGCGCTCGATGAAGGCGAGGGCGTGGCCGATGGTGGGGAGCAGGATGTCGCCGCGGGGCTCGTTGGGCTTGGGCTCGATGGCGAACTTGAGGTCGTAACCCTGCTCGGTGACGTAGTCGCCCAGCAGGTCGAATGCCTCCTTCATGCGGTCGAGCGCGACGCGGATGTCCTTGGCCGCGCCCGACTCGGAGCCCTCCCGGCCGCCCCAGGCGACGTAGGTGGTGGCGCCCAGCTCGACGGCCAGGTCGACGTTGCGCAGCGTCTTGCGCAGCGCGTAGCGGCGGACGTCGCGGTCGTTGGCGGTGAAGGCGCCGTCCTTGAAGACGGGGTGGGTGAAGAGGTTCGTCGTCGCCATCGGGACGACGAGGCCGGCCGCGTCCAGCGCCTGGCGGAAGCGCTTGACGATGCCCTCGCGCTCGGAGTCCGTCGAGCCGAACGGGATCAGGTCGTCGTCGTGGAAGGTCACCCCGTAGGCGCCCAGCTCCGCGAGCCGCTGGACGGAGTCGACCGGGTCGATCGCCGTGCGCGTCGCGTCACCGAACGGGTCGCGGCCCTGCCAGCCCACGGTCCACAGACCGAAGGTGAACTTGTCCTCGGGGGTCGGTACGAAGCGTTCCGTCATGGTGGTGCCGCCTTCGGGGCCGTGGGTCCGCAGCCGGTCGGGCGCCGAACCTCAATTTGTTCACTGTCATGACTAATCATGCACGGGCTGCCCGTGTGCCGTAAAGCCCCCGGCGCGATCACCTCCGCGCGCCGCTCGCCGGAAAACCGGAACAGCCCCTGTTCCGGGCGGGTTCGATCACGTAATTTGTTTTCCGTACGATCAAATACACGATCACCTGCCCTGCGGCCCGGTTCTCCGCGGTCCGGGAACCCACGAGCCAGCGAATGAGGTCAGCCATGCCGCCGCATACCGTCGTCATCGGTGTGGACAGCTCCACCCAGTCCACCAAGGCGGCGTTCGTCGACACCGCCACCGGCCGGCTGCTCGCCGTCGGCCGCGCTCCGCACGTCGTCACCGGCGAGGGCGGGGCGCGCGAGAGCGACCCCGAGGTGTGGTGGCAGGCCCTGCGCGACGCGGTCGCCGCCGGGCTGAAGGAGTGTGGCGTCGCGGCCACGGACATCGCGGGGATCGCGGTCGCCGGACAACAGCACGGCCTGGTCGTCCTCGACGGCGAGGGCCGCCCGCTGCGCCCGGCCCTGCTGTGGAACGACACCCGATCCGCCCCGCAGGCCGCGGCCCTCACCGCCGCGCTCGGCGGCGCCGACGCCTGGACCGCGCGCACCGGGTCGGTCCCGGTGGCCGCGATGACCGCGTCGAAGTGGCAGTGGCTGCGGGAGAACGAGCCGGAGACCGCCGCCGCGGCGGCCGCGATCCGCCTCCCCCACGACTTCCTGACCGAGCGGCTGTCGGGCCGGGCCGTCACCGACCCCGGCGACGCGTCGGGCACCTGCTGGTACTCCACGGCGACCGACGCCTACGACCCCGAGCTGCTCGCGCTGCTCGGCCTCGACCCGGAGCTGCTGCCCGAGGTGGCCCCGAGCGGCGGGGCCCGGGCCGGTTCGCTGACGGAGGCGGCCGCCGAGGCGCTCGGGCTGCCCGCCGGGATCGCCGTCGCCGCGGGCACCGGGGACAACATGAGCGCCGCCGTCGGTCTCGGCCTCGGCGGCGCGGGGCTCCTCGACCACCCGGTCCTGAGCCTGGGCACCTCGGGCACGGTCTTCGCCGCCTCCCGGACCAGGCCGGCGTCATCCGCGCTGTCGGGGTTCGCGGCGGCGGACGGTACGTATCTGCCGCTGGCCTGCACCCTCAACTGCACGCTCGCCGTGGACAAGGTCGCCGCCCTGCTCGGCCTGGACCGCGATGACGCGGTGCCCGGCGGCGAGGCCGTTCTCCTCCCCTATCTGGACGGCGAGCGCACCCCGGACCTGCCGACCGCCGCCGGTCTCCTCACCGGACTGCGGCACGACACCACCCCGCAGCAGCTGCTCGGCGCCGCCTACGAGGGCGCGGTGGTCACCGTGCTGCGGGCGCTCGACGAGCTGCTGCGCGCCTGCGGACTCGACCCGGCCGACCCCGAGGTGGCGGACCGGCCGCTGCGGCTGATCGGCGGCGGCGCCCAGGGGCGCATGTGGGTGGAGACCGTACGGCGCCTGTCCGGGCGGCCGGTGACCGTGCCGGGCGCCGGCGAACTGGTCGCCCTGGGTGCGGCGGCGCTGGCCGCGTCGGCGGCCACGGGTGCGGACCCGGTCGCCGTCGCCGCCGGCTGGGACACCGGCGCGGACCTGCTCCTGGAGGCCGTGGAAAGGGATCTGACGGCCTGGGAGCGGATCGGTTCCGTGCTGGAACGGGCGTCGGGGCCGCTGCTGGGCGGGGACCGCACCGGCTGACCGGCTGTCAGGGGTCGCCGCGCTTCCGGCGTCCGCGCGGGCGGCCCCGGCCGGCCGTCGCGAGCGTCCCCAACCAGCCGTTTTGGATAGCGAACTGATGTTCACTACTATCCGGCGATGATCATAAGAAGAAGGCTGACGGTCGGGGTGGGCATCCTGCTCGCCACCCTGACCGCCGGGCTCGGCTCGGCGCTCCCCGCGTCGGCCGATGAAACCCCCACCAAAGCCTCCCCCAAGGTCGAGCTGGTGCTCGACGTCAGCGGCTCCATGCGGACCCGGGACATCGACGGCCAGTCCCGGATGACGGCGGCGAAGCAGGCGTTCAACGAGGTCCTGGACGCAGTGCCCGAGCAGGTGCAGCTCGGCATCCGCACCCTCGGTGCCGACTACCCGGGCGACGACCGGAAGGTGGGCTGCAAGGACACCAAGCAGCTCTATCCGGTGGGCCCGCTGGACCGCACCGAGGCGAAGACCGCCGTCGCCACGCTGGCCCCCACCGGCTGGACCCCGATCGGCCCCGCCCTGCTGGGCGCGGCCGACGACCTGGACGGCGGCGACTCCACCCGCCGGATCGTGCTGATCAGTGACGGCGAGGACACCTGCGGCCCGCTCGACCCGTGCGAGGTCGCCCGCGACATCGCGGCGCGCGGCATCCACCTGGTCATCGACACCCTCGGCCTGGTGCCGAACGCGAAGATCCGCCAGCAGCTGACCTGCATCGCCGAGGCCACCGGCGGCACGTACACCGCCGTCCAGCACACCGACGAACTCTCCGGTCGCGTGAAGCAGTTGGTGGACCGGGCCGCGGAGCCCGTCGTCACCCCGGTCGCCACCAAGGGCGCCGACAGCTGCACGGACGCCCCCGAGCTGAAGCCGGGCCTCTACACCGACCGCGAGAAGTTCGCCGAGCACCGCTGGTACCGGGTCGACGTGCTCCCCGGCCAGGAACTGCGCGCCTCCGTCAGCGTCTTCGCCGACCGCGCCGTCAACAACGACTACGGGACGCTGCTGCGCGCGGTCACCGTGCACGGCCGCGAGATCGTGCGCGGCTCCGAGTCCGGTACCGGGCGCACCGACGCCATCTCGTCCGGGCTGCGCTACCCGAAGGCCGAGCTGGACGACGACGAGTCGACCGCGGAGACCGTCTGCCTCCAGGTCAGCAACTCCTTCTCGGCCCCTGCCTCGGTGAAGACCACCCCCGGCATGCCGATCGAACTGACCATCGACCTGGTGGACGGCCCCGACGAGGCGTCCGACGTCGCGGCGTTCGGCTTGGGCCACGGCTGGTGGCTGCTTGGCGCGCTCGCCCTGACCGGGCTGGTCGCGGGCCTGCTCATCGGCTGGATCTCGCGCTGGCGCTTCGCTGTCTGGAGGACCAACTGATGTCCCGTACGAGACGCGTGCTCGCGGGCGCGCTGCTGACCGGCCTGGCCCTGCTGACCGGGGCGGGGGCCGCCGCGGCCGACGACTCGGCGAGCCCGAGCCCGAGCGCGTCCGGTGACGGCTCCGGCCCCACCGAGGCGGGCACCACCTTCCGCACCGCCACGGCGCTCCAGCAGGACGAGACCGCCACCGCCGGGGCCTCCACCGGCGACTACCTGTACTGGGTCTTCCCGGCCGACGCCGGGCAGCGCGCCACGGTCACGGCCAAGGTGACCCTGCCCGAGAGCGCCACCCGGCACGGGGCGCAGACGTGGCAGGTCGACGTGTACGACGGGCTGCGCCGCCGGCAGGCCTGCATGTACGGCAAGCAGACCGGCAGGGCCGGGGCGGACGCCGCTTCGGTCGAGCTGACCTGTGTGCTGCGCACCGTCCGGGCCCTGGCCGAGCCGTGGGCCAACGACCCGCTGCCGGGCAGCTATTACGTCCGCCTCACGGTCGTCGGCCTGGCCTCCGCCGACCTCGGCCTGCCGGTGCACACCGAGGTCCGGGTCACCTCCAAGGACCAGGGCGGGTCCGCCGACGTCGACGGCAGCCTGTCGAAGCCGCTGGTGCCCGGGGTGTCGTCGGCCGAGCAGGCCTCGGACGACACGGACGCCTCCGCCGCACCGGCCGCCCTCGCCGGTGAGCCCGAGGACGGCTGGTCCTCCGGCTGGTGGACCAGCCGCTGGCTGTGGACGGCGGGCGGCGGGGTCCTCGCCGCGCTCATGGCCGTCTTCGGCTACTCCCTGACGCGCGGCAACGGCCGCCCGTCGCGGGTGCCGCCGGGCGTCTGACGGCAGGCCGTCCGCCGGTCCGGCCCGTGGCATACGGGCCGGACCGGCGGATGCCGGCGCGTCACGGCGTCGGCATCACATTGCGCAGCCCGCCCAGGAGGTGCGTGAGGAAGTCCGGGTCGGCGTACGCCTCGGCCGCGTGCCCCAGCGCCGTGTAGAAGACCCGCGCCCCGCCGTGTTCACGGGTCCACACGAGAGGGTGGTCGCCCCCCGCACCGCCCTCGTAGGAGGCGGCGTCGACGGAGGCGAGTACGTGCACCCGGCCGCGCGGGCTGTCCCGGAACTCGTACCACTCGTCGGTGAAGTCCCAGGTGGCACCCAGGTGGGCGGTGGCCGGGTGGTCCTGGTCCTCGATGACGAGGGTGCCCGGCTGGAAGGCGGGGTGGCGGTCGAACCGCGCGCCCAACAGCTCCCCGTAGAACGGCCAGTCGTACTCCGTACAGGCCGCCGCGTGCACCCCCATGAAACCGCCGCCCGCCGCGCAGTACGCCCGGAGCCCGGCACGCCCGGCGGGAGTCAGGACCTCCCCGCTCGTGGAGAGGAAGACCACCGCCGCGTAGCCGTGCAACCCCTCCTCGAACACTGAGGGGTCCTCCGTCGCGTCCACCGTGAACCCGTGCTCCGCGCCGAGGGCCCGGAACGCGGCGACGCCCTCGGGGATCGAGTCGTGACGGTAGTCCGTGGTGCGGGTGAAGACGAGAATCCGGGACGGGCTGTACGGCAGTGGCATCGGTCGCTCCAGGAACGCGGGGACGGGATGCCCATGATCCCGGACCCGCACGGTCTCCTCGGTCAGGAGCCCGCGGCGCCGCCCGGCCGCACGCTCAGCTGGCTGCCCAGCTCGCGAAAGCCGAGCGCCCTCGCCACCCGGCGCGACGCTTCCGGACGCGCCCGCCACTGGGGCAGACGGCCCGCCGTGAGGGCGTGCGCGGTCGCGGCGGAGGCCACCACGCGGGCAAGGCCCCTCCCCCGGGCGCGCGGAGCGGTCAGGACGCACAGGTGGGCCGTCCCGCCGGGCCAGTCCCGGTAGCCCGCCGCCGCGACGACCGCACCCGCGTCCCGTACGACGAAGGCCGGGGAAGTGATCTCGTCGATCCCGCACTCCCCCGCGTCCTCCTCGCTCACCGAAGCGAGCAGCCGCAGGAGAGCGGCGTGGTGCGCGGGCAGGTGCTCGACGGTGACGCCGGGCGGCTCGTACGGCAGGAAGGCGTCGGCGGACAGATAGGCGAGCGTCGCGGGTCCCAGTACCTCGGCGACCGGCAACACCCTGGTCAGCACCGAGGGTTCGGTCAGCGAACGGGCCGGCACACCCTCCAGCGCGCGGCGCACCTCCCGCGCCACCGCGTCGGTGGGCACCGTGACAAGGGCGGCGTCGCCCAGCAGCACCGCGCCCACCCAGGAGGGCGGTGCCAGAGCCGACGCGGGGGCCGTGACGACGACCGGGCCGCCGGCCGGGGCGAACGAGACGGGCACCCCGGCCAGCGTCTCCCACAGTCGGCGGGCCCCGGCCATCAACGCATCGTCGTCCATGGCCGAATCCTCTCACGGACACATTGCGCCCTGTACTGATCCACGGGGCCGGGGCCCGGCCCCGTGGATCACGCGGCGGCGAACGGACCGTCCGCCCCGAACGCCAGTCGGGCGAAGCGGTCACCCATGCGCAGATGGGTGGAGGCGTCCGGGTGGAGCGCGTCGGGCAGGGGGAGTTCGTCCGCGTCCGCCTCGCCGTACAGCTCGCGGCCGTCGAGGTAGCGCAGCCGCGGGTCGTCGGCGGCCCGTCGCTCCACCAGGGCGGCCAGTTCGTCGCGGATGACGGCGAGCGTCAGCTTCCCGGCGGCCCGCTCCTCGGGGTCTCCGGCCGCCGCGAACCGGACCCTGCCCTCACCGAGGCGGCCGAAGTCGGGGACGCTGGGTCCGGGTGTGTCCTCGTGGATGGGGCAGAGCACGGGCGAGATCACCAGGAGCGGGGTGTCCGGGTGGCCCTCGCGGAGGGTGTCGAGGAAGCCGTGCACCGCCGGGACGAAGGCGCGCAGCCGCATCACGTCGGCGTTGACGATGTTGATGCCGATCTTGACGCTGATGAGGTCCGCGGGTGTGTCGCGCATCGCGCGGGCGGTGAACGGGTCGAGCAGGGCGCTGCCGCCCAGGCCGAGGTTGACCAGCTCCACACCGCCGAGCAGGGCGGCACGGGCCGGCCAGGTGGTCGTCGGGCTCGCGGCGTCGGAGCCGTGGCTGATCGAACTGCCGTGGTGCAGCCACACCTTGCGCCCCGTATCCGCCGCCGGTGTGACGGGCGCGTCGGTGCGCAGGGCGACAAGTTCGGTCCGCTCGTTGTACGGGAGCCAGAGCTCCACGTCCTTCTCGTGGCCGGCGAGCCCGTCGAACCGCAGGGTTCCCACCGGCCCGGAGCGGAACTCGGTGGAGCCGGTGGTCATGTCGACGTCGAGCACGTTGCCGCCGCTCGCCGAGCCCCGTGCGGCGAGCTTCCCGTCCACGAGCAGGTCGTACACCCCGTCGGGCCTGGGCGGGACGCCCTGGTAGGCGGTACGGGTGCGCCGCGCCTCCAGCTCGATGGCGGTGGCCCGGGTCCGGAAGACCAGTCGTACGCCGGAGGGCTGTGCCTCGGCCAGGGCGATCTGCCCGTCCGGGGCCTGGGCGCGGGCGCGGGCGGGCAGTCGGTGCGGGAGCAGGCCGATGTCGGTGCGCTCCACGTCGAGCGCTCCGCGCAGGAGGCCGGTGGTGACGGGTGTGGTGATGGGGAGGGGTGCGGGGTCGGGGCTCATGTCTCCACCTGCTGTCGCTGGGGGCTGGGTGTCCGGGGCGCGCGCGGGGCGGTCAGGGGGCGGGCCAGTTCCGGAGGAGGGCGTCGAGGGCGTCGAGGACCCGGGACCAGGACTCCTGCGAGTCGGGGGCGCTGTGGCTGAAGCCGCCCTGTGCCTCCAGGCTGACGTAGCCGTGGAAGACGCTGCCCAGCAGCCGGACGGCGTGCGTCTGGTCCGGTTCGCTCAGGTCGTAGCCGCGCAGGATCGCCCGGGTCATCCGCGCGTGCCGGCCGCCCGCGCTGGCCGCCGCGGCTTCGGGGTCCAGCTTCGTCTGGGCCGCCGCGTAACGGCCGGGGTGCTCACGGGCGTAGTCGCGGTACACGTCGGCGAAGGCGCTCAGGGCGTCCTTGCCCGCCCTGCCCGCCAGCGCGGCGGCGCCCCGGTCGGCAAGCTCCTCCAGGGCGAGGAGGGCGATCCTGGTCCGGAGGTCCTGGGAGTTCTTCAGGTGCGAGTACAGGCTCGCGACCTTGACGTCGAACCGCCGGGCGAGCGCCGACACGGTGACCTGCTCGAAGCCGACCTCGTCGGCCAGCTCGGCTCCCGCCCTGGTCAGGCGGTCCGCGGTCAGGCCCGCACGCGCCATGGTCGCCTCCTCGTCCGGTGACGGCCATCATGCGCTTGCCTAAAGCTTTTAGGCAAATTCGGAAGCACCCAAGGCAAGCGTTCGGCGGACTCCATGGCGCGTCACTTCGAGGCGCGGCGGCGGGGGCCGGGGCCTCCGCCGCCGCCGCGCCTGCGCTCAGACGCCGTGCACCGTCACCGTGCCCGTCCCCTCCCCCGTGGCTCCCGTCGCCTCGGCGACCACGCGGTAGGGGCGGTCGATCCGCTCGGAGGCGGCGGTCAGGGTGTCGCCGTCCCGCACCACCCGGAAGGTGGCGGCGGTCGCACCGGTCAGGTCCGGCACGTCTACGGAGGCGCCGTCGCCCTCGGGGCCGTCGCCGAATACGCGCAGGGTGAGTCCGTCGAGCCAGTCGCCGTCGGGGCGCTGGTCGTCGCCGCCCCAGGGCAGGACCGCGCCGGGGCGCACGAGGACGGGCAGGCTGTCGAAGCCGTGCGTCTCCTGGCGCCAGACGGGACCGGTGATCGTCTCGCCGGTCAGCAGGTGGGTCCAGGCACCCTCGGGGACGTAGTACTCGACCTGGCCGTCCTCCGTGAAGACCGGCGCGACCAGCAGGTCGGGGCCGAGCATGTACTGCCGGTCCAGCGTCCGGGTGGCCGGATCGCCGGGGAACTCCAGCAGCATGGGGCGCATCATCGGCACGCCCGTGCGGTGGGCGGTGGCCGCGGCCCCGTACAGGTAGGGCATCAGCCGGTGCTTGAGCAGGGTGAACTTCCGGGCGACGTCCACCGCCTCCTCGCCGAACTCCCACGGCACCCGGTAGGAGACGTTGCCGTGCAGCCGGCTGTGCGAGGAGAGCAGGCCGAAGGCGAGCCAGCGCTTGAAGACCGCCGGGTCGGGGGTGCCCTCGAAGCCGCCGATGTCGTGGCTCCAGAAACCGAACCCGGACAGGCTCAGCGAGAGTCCGCCGCGCAGGGACTCGGCCATCGCCGTGAACGAGGCGAAGCAGTCGCCGCCCCAGTGGACGGGGAACTGCTGGCCGCCCGCGGTGGCGGAGCGGGCGAAGAGGACGGCCTCGCCGTGGCCGCGCTCCTTCTCCAGGAGTTCGAAGACCGTCTTGTTGTAGATCTGCGCGTAGTAGTTGTGCATCCGCTCGGGGTCGGAGCCGTCGTGCCAGACGACGTCGGTGGGGACGCGCTCCCCGAAGTCGGTCTTGAAGCAGTCGACGCCCTGGTCGAGCAGGGTCCGGAGCTTGCCGGTGTACCACTCGCGCGCGGCCGGGCTGGTGAAGTCGACCAGGGCCATGCCGGGCTGCCACAGGTCCCACTGCCACACGTCGCCGTTGGGGCGCAGGACCAGGTGGCCGAGTTCGGCGCCCTCCGCGAACAGTGCGGACTTCTGGGCGATGTACGGGTTGATCCACATGCTGATCCGCAGCCCGCGTTCCTTGAGCCGGGCCAGCATGCCTTCGGGATCGGGGAAGACGTCCGGGTCCCACAGGAAGTCCGACCACTGGTACTCGCGCATCCAGAAGCAGTCGAAGTGGAAGACGGAGAGCGGGATGTCGCGCTCGGCCATGCCGTCCACGAACGAGGTGACGGTCGCCTCGTCGTACGAGGTGCAGAAGGACGTCGTCAGCCACAGGCCGAAGGACCAGGCCGGGGGCAGGGCGGGACGGCCGGTGAGCGCGGTGTAGCGGGCCAGCACATCCTTCGGGGTCGGCCCGGCGACGATGTAGAACTCCAGCGACTGGTCCTCGACGCTGAACTGCACCTGCCCGACCGACTCCGAGCCGACCTCGAAGGAGACCTTGCCGGGGTGGTTGACGAAGACGCCGTAGCCGCGCGAGGAGAGGTAGAACGGGATGTTCTTGTAGGCGAGTTCGCTGCTGGTGCCGCCGTCGGCCTGCCAGATGTCCACGCTCTGGCCGTTCTTGACGTACGGGGTGAAGCGCTCGCCGAGCCCGTAGATGTTCTCGCCGACTCCCAGGGCGAGTTGGGCGATCATGTGGTGGGCGCCTTCGGGGGTGGTGGCGAAGGCGGTGCCCTTGGCGTCGACCCCGGTCAGGCGGCGGCCGTCGGCGTCGAGGAAGGTCAGACCCCAGGGGCCCTCGCCGTCCATACGCAACGTCAGCGGCCCGCTGGTGAGTTCGGTGACCGTCCCGTCCTGCCGGGTGCGGGCACCGGCGGCCGCCGGGTCGAGTCCGGGGAGGGCGAAGTCGGGGCCCCGGCGGGCCTTGCCGGCGTGGTGGGTGGTGCGGACGCCGATGATCCCCTCGGCCGGGGAGAAGCAGTCGACGGTGATGAGCGGGGTGTTGAGGGTGTCGCCGCGGGCGGCGACCCGTTTGACTGCGGCGTACGCGGTGAACTGGTCGGCGCTGACGCGCAGATCGCGGATCTCGGTCGCGTAGGAGGCGCGTACGCCCTCACGCATGAGCCAGAAGCCGTCGGTGAACTTCATGCGGACTCCTTGCCGGGGGCAACTGGAGGGGGAGGAGGACAGGGGTGCGCGGCGGTGCGGTTCACTCGCCGCGCCCGGTGAAGGCGAGCCGGGCCAGGCGTACGGTGCCGCGCAGGGTGATCCGCAGGTCGCCGACGCCGGAGGCGTTCAGTCCGGCCCGCAGGGTGCGGTAGTCGTACGGTCCTTCGGTGGCCGGGACCGTGACGGTGACCGTGGTGCCGTCGACGGTGATCAGGACGGCCCCCTCCCCCGAGGCGGAGACCTCGACGCCGCTCGTGCCGACCGCGAAGTCGCAGCATCGGTAGAGGAGTTCGTTGGCCTCGGCGGTGGCGGTGACCGCGTCGCCGTCCGTCTTGGCCCGGTCGACGATCTCGGTGGCCAGCTGCTCGTCGTAGTCGGCCGCCTCGAGACCGCGGGCCAGGACCGGGCGCGGCCCGGCCGGCTCGCCGTCGACGGTGAGGACGGTGACGATCCGGATGTCCGCGCTGGAGGCGCCCGCCTGGATCTCGTACGCGCCGGGCTCGACGGTCCAGCGGCCGTGCGCCACGTCCCAGTGGCCGAGTTCGTCGACCGCCACGGTGAAGGCGACGCGCTCCGCCGCGCCGGGTGCCAGGTGCAGCCGGCGGTGACCGGCCAGCTGGCGCAGCGGCCGGGCGACGGACGGGGCGACGGCCCGTACGTACAGCTGGGCGACCTCGTCCGAGGCGACGGCGCCCGTGTTGGTGACGGTGAGCCAGATGTGCAGCAGGTCGCCCTCGCGTTCGGCGGTCAGGGCGCTGTAGGCGAACTCGCTGTACGTGAGGCCGTGGCCGAACGGGTAGAGCGGGGCGCCCTTGTAGTAGAGGTAGGTCTGCCGTGAGCCGATGACGTCGTAGTCCAGCAGCTCGGGCAGTTCGGCGTCGGAGGTGTACCAGGTCTGCGGGAGCCGGCCGGCCGGGGAGACGTAGCCCGCCAGGACACGGGCGAGCGCGGTGCCGGCGGCCTGGCCGCCGTGCGCGGTCCACAGCAGCGCGGGCAGGGTGGCGGCGGCGTCGGTGAGGGCGTACGGGTAGGGGGAGGTGACCGCCAGGACGGTACGCGGGTTGGCGGCGTGGGCGGCGCGCCAGAGGCGTTCCTGCTGGGCGGGCAGGGCGAGGGTGGTGCGGTCCTCGGTCTCGCGGCCGTTGATGTGCGGGTCGTTGCCTGCCACCACGATCACGGTGTCGGCCTCGGCGGCGGCGCGGGCGACGGCGTCCTCGCCGCGCTCGGTCACCTCGGTCTCGAAGACGGTCCCGGCGGCCCCGGAAACATTTTCGCCCGGGGCGGCAACCTTTACGCCGTCGGCGGCGACAGAGACATACCCACCCGTTCCGATGTGCAGAAGGCGGTGACCGCCGGCATGGCCTTCCACCGCTTCCCACCGGAAGGTCTCCTGGACGACCCAGCCGCCCGGCTCGTCCGCGGAGGCGCGTACGTAACCGTCCTCGGCGACGGACAGATAGCGGCCGGCCGGTTCCCGCAGGGTGATCACGCCGTTGCCCCAGTCCACGAGCGCCAGCTCGGACGGGGTGTCGCCGCAGGTCAGCGGGGGAAGGTCGGTGCGGCCCGCGAGCAGCGCCGGGTCGAGGGCGCCCTCCGCGCCGCGCACCTCTTCCTGACCGGCGTCCGCCGAGGGAACCCGCAGCCAGCCGTCCGCGCACTTGATCCGGACCAGGTCGGCGCCCTCGGCGTGGACGACGCGGTCGGCGCCGAAGCGCGTCCGCAGTCCGTCGAGCGGGGTCGAGCGGTGGATCAGGGTGCCGCTGTACCAGTCGAGCTTGCAGTCGTCCGCGAGGAGCCCGACGACGGCGACCGTCTTCCCGGCGGCGGGGTCGAGCGGCAGCAGCCCGTCGTTCTTGAGGAGGACGACGGCCTGCTCGGCGGCCTCCAGGGCGAGCGCCCGGTGCTCCTCGGTGTCGAAGTCCGCGGTGTCCGCGTACGGGTCGAGCGCGGGGTCGAACTCGCCGAGTGCGAAGCGCATGTGGAGCAGGCGCCGGACGGCGGTGTCGATGTCGTGCTCGTCGAGCAGTCCGCGTTCCAGGGCGCCCTTGATGCGGCCGGTCATGACGGCGGAGTCCTGGCCGTGGTCGGTGAAGCTGTCGACGCCGGCGCGCAGGGAGGCGGCCGTCGCCTCCTCGTGGGTGTCGAAGTAGTGCTCGCTGTCCACGAGGTTGGTGGGTGCGCCGGCGTCCGAGCAGACGACCAGGGGCTGTTCGGTCCAGGCGCGCAGGTGGCGCGAGAGCAGCGGCGAGACGTGGTTGGGGCGCCCGTTGACCAGGTTGTAGGAGGGCATCACACCGGCCACCGCGCCCGCCCGCACGGCGTCGCGGAACGCCTTGAGGTCGTATTCGTGCAGGACCCTCGGGCTGACCGAGGAGGACGAGGTGTCGCGGTCCGTCTCGTTGTTGTGGGCGAGCCAGTGCTTGAGGACCGGGGCGGTCCGCCAGTAGTACGGGTGGTCGCCGCGCAGTCCCCGGGTGTAGGCGACCGCGATGGCGGAGGTGAGACCGGCGTCCTCCGAGTACCCCTCCTCGCCGCGCCCCCACAGCGGGTGGCGCAGGAGGTTCACGGTGGGGGCCCAGACGTTGAGCCCGACCCGGTCGTCCTGGGCGCGCTTGGCGCGGACCTCGTTGCCGACCGCCTCGCCGACCCGGCGCACCAGTTCGTCGTTCCAGGTGGCGCCGAGCCCCACGGCCTGCGGGAAGACCGTCGCCGGGCCCATCCAGGCGACGCCGTGCAGGGCCTCCTGGCCGGTGCGGAAGGCGCCGAGCCCGAGCCGGTCGACCGCCGGGGCGAACTGGTGCAGCATCGCGATCCGCTCGTCCGGGGTGAGCCGCTGGAGCAGATCGTCGACGCGCTTGGCGAAGGGCAGCTGCGGGTCGCGGAAGGGCTGCGGTTGTTCCGTCACGTGCGAGTCCTTCTTGAAAGGTGGGAGGTTTTCCGGTGCCGGCGCCTCGTGGGGGCTCCCCGGGGGCCTCGAAGAATCATTCGAAGCGCTTCGATGCTCATCGGCCGACCCCATACGTGTCAAGGGCCCGTGGCCGACCTCCGCTTCCGGCACGCCTCCACCGCATCACGAAACGGTTCGGAAACGGGTCGGAGGAATCTGGAAACGAAGCCTTGTGCCACACAGGCCCTTCACTTAACCTCGCTGCAACATCGAAGCGCTTCGACGGAGCTTCGATGGGGCGCCCGGCGCCCTTGATTTTCCGGGACGGCGACACGTTCTGCCGCCTCCCTGTTGAACCGCTTCACCTGGGGCCGGTGACACCGGCTCAGCCAGCAACGCCCCACCTCAGACACAGGAACCGAACGGCGGTCGCCCCGCCGCGTGTCGTCCTGGTGCGCCTCGAAGGGTTGACGCAATGACGCCGAATTCCTCCCCCTCCTCCACGGCCCCGAGCCGGAGAAGCTTCCTCGCCACGGGCGCGGTGGCGGCCGTCGCCGTGGCCGGCGGGGTGCCGTTGCTCGCCGCGTGCGGCGGCTCCGGCTCCGGTTCCGGGAGCAAGGAGGGCACGACCACGGGCAAGGCCCTGAAGAAGGTCGTGCCGAGCTACGCCCCGCTGAACCTGGTCGAGCCCGATGTCGCCGGCGTCAACGGTTCGAGCCCCGGCTTCACCAAGCTGCCGGACCCGCTGGTGGTCTCGGTCAAGTCGGTCCCGGGCAAGGGCTCGGAGTTCCGCGTCATGACCCCGCTGTGGGGCACCGTCCCGAAGAAGAACAACCCGTACTACACGGCCGTGAACAAGGCGCTCGGCGCGACGCTCAACTTCGACCCGCAGGACGGCAACACCTACCAGGACAAGATCGGCGCGGTCCTCGCCGGCTCGGACATCCCGGACGTCATGACCATCCCCGGCTGGAACATGCAGGGGCAGATCCGCAACGCGATCACCGCCAAGTTCGCGGACCTCTCTCCGTACCTGGCGGGCGACGCCGTCAAGAGGTACCCGAACCTGGCGAACATCCCGACCGGCGCCTGGCAGTACTCGGTCTTCGGCGGCAAGCTGCGCGGCCTGCCCATGCCGACGCCGATCATCGGCAACGCGATCTTCTACCGCAAGGACCTCATCGGCTCCGGCGCCGTACCGGCGAGCGCGGACGACCTGCTGGCCTTCGGTAAGGAGTACACCGCAGCCAAGAAGAAGGTGTGGGCCTTCGACGACCTGTGGACCTGCATCCAGAAGATATTCGGCCTGCTGCCCGACGCACCGCACTACTGGCAGCTGGAGAACGGCAAGCTGGTCCACAAGATCGAGACGAAGGAGTACCGCGAGGCGCTCGCCTTCGCCCGCAAGCTCCACGACGGCGGCTACGTCCACCCGGACGCCGAGGCCAACAAGGACGCCGACGCCAAGATCCGCTTCACCAGCGGCCACGTGGTCATGTACAACGACGGCACCGGCGGCTGGAAGGGCATGGTCACCGAACAGGCCTCCGCCAGCCCGAAGTTCGACATGCAGGCACTCGACTTCTTCAACCACGACGGCGGCAAGCCGGTGCTGTGGCAGGACGACCCGGCGGGCATCTTCACCTTCCTCAGCAAGAAGCTGTCCAAGGCGAAGATCGAGGAGTTCCTCGCGATCGCCGACTACGCGGCCGCGCCGTACGGCACCGAGGAGTTCATGCTCACCAACTACGGCGTGAAGGGCACCCACTACACGATCAAGGACGGGTCCCCGACCTACACCCCGCAGGGTGTCGAGGAGGCCCAGCCCTCCACCTTCCTGTTCGTCGCCTCGCCGCCCACCTCCATCGCCTACCCCGACCAGCCGCAGCTGGCCAAGGACTACGCCGGCTGGATGGCGCGCCAGGCGCCGAACGTCAAGAAGCCCCTCTTCTTCGGCATGCAGGTCGTCGAACCGCAGCGCTACGCCTCCCTGTACACGCCGTTCGACGACCTCCAGAAGGACATCCGCCGCGGCCGCAAGAAGGTCAACGACGTCGACGACGCGGTGAACACCTGGAAGAAGAGCGGCGGCGACAAGCTGCGCGACTGGTACCAGGACATTCTCGACAAGAACGGCTCCGGCAACTGACGCGTACGACGCGCACCGATCGTACGTACGAGAGCGAAAGGGCCGCCGGGCGCACGACGCCCGGCGGCCGGGGTCAGGAGCACGACATGGGGAGCACAAGGTGAAGTCACGGGCCACGGTCGCGGCCGTCCCGGACCGCACCGCCGACGGGGCGAGCGCCCCGGCCGGCGGGAGCGGCGTCGGGGACGGTGACGGCAGGGACACGAGCGGCGTTCGAAAGGGCAGGGCACGGGCGGGCGGTGTCCGCAGATCCCGTACGGACAAGGGCGGCGGACGGAAGAACTCCGGCCCGCAGGCAGGCGGCATCACCTGGCGACAGCGGCTGCGGCGCGACCGCACCCTGATCCTGATGACGATGCCGGCCATCGCGCTGCTGCTGGTCTTCAACTACATCCCGCTGCTCGGGAACATCGTGGCCTTCCAGGACTACGACGTGTACGACCTGGGCATCACCGGCAGCCCCTTCGTCGGGTTCGACAACTTCACCCGGATCTTCGAGGACTACCGCTTCTGGGAAGTCCTGATCAACACGCTGGTCATCTTCGTCACCCAGCTCGTCCTGTTCTTCCCCATTCCGATCGCCATCGCCCTGCTTCTCAACACGATCATGAGCACCCGGGTCCGGGCCTGGGTGCAGGCGGTCGTCTATCTGCCGCACTTCTTCTCCTGGGTGCTCGTCGTCACCGTGTTCCAGCAGATGTTCGGCGGCGCGGGACTGGTCGCCCAGTGGCTGCGCGAACACGGTCACGAGGGCTTCGACCTGATGACCAACCCGGGCTTCTTCAAGTTCCTGGTCAGCGCGCAGGCCGTGTGGAAGGACGCCGGCTGGGGCGTGATCGTCTTCCTGGCGGCGCTCGCCGCCGTCAACACCGATCTGTACGAGGCCGCGGCCGTCGACGGGGCGGGCCGCTGGCGCCGCATGTGGCATGTCACACTGCCCGCGCTGCGCCCGGTCATCGCCCTGCTGCTCGTCCTGCGGGTGGGCAGCGCGCTCAACCTGGACTTCGAGCAGATCCTGCTCCAGCGCGACCAGGTGGGCGCCGGCGCATCGGAAATCCTGGACACCTACATCTGGTGGACGGGCATCAAGACCGGTGACTTCGGCTACGCGGCCGCCGCCGGCATCTTCAAGGGACTGTTCAGCGTCGCCATGGTGCTGGGTGCCAACAAGGTCGCCCACATGCTGGGCGAGCAGGGGGTGTACTCCAAGAAATGACAACTCTCCTGGACCACGAGAAGGACCCGGCAGCCCCCGCGCCCCGTACGGAGACTCCGCTCCAGCGCGCCCTGCGCATCGAACCGCGCCCGGTGTGGGAGGAGGAGCCGACCAAGGCGGGACTCGCCTTCAAGGGCTTCGGCCTCGTCGCGATCTGTGCGGTCATCATCATCCCGATCTGGGTGGTGCTGGTCACCAGCCTCTCCGACACCAAGACCATCAACGACGCGGGCGGCCTGGTCGTCTGGCCCAAGCACATCACCTTCGTCGCGTACAAGGAGCTGCTGAGCGGGGGCGCGGTGACCCGTGCGGCCGCCGTGAGCGTGGGCCTCACCGTCGTCGGTACGGCCGTCAGCATGATCGTCTCGGTCCTGTGCGCGTACGGGCTGAGCCGCCGCGACTCCTACGCGCACCGCCCGCTGCTGATGACGCTGATGGCGACCATGTTCTTCGGCGCCGGGCTCATCCCGACGTATCTGCTGGTCACCGGCATCGGGCTGAGCGACAGCTACTGGTCGATGATCCTGCCCAGCGCGATCAGCGTCTTCAACGTGCTCGTCCTGCGCGGCTTCTTCATGGACACCGCGCCCGAACTGATCGACGCGGCCCGCATCGACGGGGCCGGCGAGTGGCGCATCCTGCTCCAGATCATCATGCCGCTGTCGCGTGCGGTGATCGCCGTGATCTCGCTGTTCTACGCGGTCGGCTACTGGAGCCAGTGGTTCAACGCCATGCTCTACATCCAGGACAGTGACAAGTACCCGCTCCAGATGATCCTGCGTCAGCTGGTCCTCCAGCACCAGGTGCCGCCGGGTGCCATGGGCGCGGCCGTCAGCAGCGGGGCGATCAACAGCCTCTCCGTGCAGATGGCGGTCATGATCCTCGCGCTGATCCCGGTCGCGGTGCTGTCGCCGTTCGTCCAGAAGCACTTCCAGAAGGGCATGCTCACCGGCGCCGTGAAGGGCTGAACCGCCGCCCGGCCGCCGCCCTTTCCCCCTCTCCCCCTGTCCGGAAGGTGTCCGACATGACTCCCACCAGTGGGGCCGGACCGGCTAAGTGATCACCGGTGTCCCCCGCGTCCACGGCTGCGTCCACCTGGGCACCAACGGCCGCGGCATCCAGTACGCAGAACCCCAGTAAGGATCGAGGCGCCATGCCGTCCCTGCGCGACGCGGCCCGTGGCCGCATCCTCTTCGGAGGCGACTACAACCCCGAGCAGTGGCCCGAGGAGGTGTGGGAGGACGACGTCCGGCTGATGAAGGAGGCCGGCGTCAACTCCGTCACCCTCGGTGTCTTCTCCTGGGCGAAGATCGAACCACGCCCCGGCGCCCGGGAGTTCGGCTGGCTGGACCGGCTGATGGACCTGATGCACGCACACGGCATCGGCGTCGTGCTCGCCACCCCGACCGCGTCCCCGCCGCCCTGGATGGGGGCGCGGCACCCGGAGACGCTGCCGCGCGCGGAGGACGGGTCGATCGTCTGGTACGGCTCGCGCCAGCAGTTCTGCCCGAGTTCCCCGGTCTACCGGCGCTACGCCGCCGCCCTCACCGAGGACCTGGCCGCGCGGTACGCCGAGCACCCCGCGCTCACGGTGTGGCACATCAACAACGAGTACTGCACGCACTGCTGGTGCGACGAGACGGCGGTCCACTTCCGCCGCTGGCTGCTCGGCCGGTACGGGACGCTCGACGCGCTCAACGAGGCGTGGGGCACGGCGTTCTGGAGCCAGCGCTACGACTCCTGGACGGAGATCCTGCCGCCGCGCAAGGCTCAGTACATGAAGAACCCGACGCAGGTGCTCGACTTCAAGCGCTTCACGTCCGACGCGCTGCTGGAGTGCTTCGTCGCCGAGCGGGACATCGTCGCCCGGCACACCCCGCACATCCCGGTGACGACGAACTTCATGCCGCTGTGGTCGGGACAGGACGCCTGGGCGTGGTCGGCCGAGGAGGACATCGTCTCGGTCGACATCTACCCGGACCCCAGGGACCCGCAGGGCGGCCAGTACAACGCGATGCTCGCCGACATGACGCGCTCGCAGGCCGCCGGGCCGTGGATGCTGATGGAGCAGGCGGCTGGCGCGGTCAACTGGCGGGGCGTCAACCACCCCAAGCCCGAGGGCCTGAACCGGCTCTGGTCGCTCCAGTCGGTGGCGCGCGGTGCCGACGCCGTGTGCTACTTCCAGTGGCGCCAGTCCCGGCAGGGTTCGGAGAAGTTCCACTCGGGGATGCTCGGCCACGCCGGTGAACACGGCCGCGCCTTCCGGGAGACCAGGCGGCTGGGCGCCGACCTCGCCGCGATCGGCCCGGCGGTGGCCGGTAGCGAGGTGACCGCCGATGTGGCGGTCCTGCACGACTGGGACGCGTGGTGGGCGGGGGCGCAGGAGGGCGCCCCGTCCTCCCTGCTGGACTACACCGAGGTGGTGCGGCGCTGGCACCGTGCTCTGTGGGAGAACGGGACCGCCACGGAGTTCGCCCGCCCCGACGCCGATCTGAGCCGGTTCAAGGCGGTCGTCGTCCCGCACCTCTACCTGCTCGACGACGCGGCCATCGACAACCTCGTGGCGTACGTGCGGGACGGCGGGCGGCTGGTGTGCGGCTTCTTCACCGGGATCGCCGACGTGGACGACCGGGTCAGGCCGGGCGGGATGGACGTACGGCTGCGCGAGCTGTTCGGCATCCGCACCCTGCACGAGTGGTGGCCGCTGGACGCGGACGCGACCGCGGAGTGCGACGGCTTCCGGTCCACCCTGTGGTCGGAGGAGCTGGAGGCGGCCGAAGGCACCGAGGTGGTGTCCGCCTACCGCGAGGGCGAGCTGGCCGGGCTGCCCGCGGTGCTGCGCAGGGGCCGGGCGGTCTACGTGTCGACGCTGCCGGAGCCCCCGGCGCTGCGGGCGCTTGTGGGTGACGTGGTCCGGGAGGCCGGTGTGGAACCGGTCCTGGCCGGGCTGCCCGAGGGCGTGGAGGCGGTCCGCCGCGGCGCATTGCTCTTCCTGCTCCACCACGGCCGCGAGATGGTCACCGTGCCCGTCCCCGGCACGTACGAGGAGCTGCTGACCGGGCGGGCGGTGACGGACCGGGTCGCGCTCGGCCGCTACGGCGTCGCCGTGCTGCGGAGCGCCGCGCCATGACCGGACGCGCGCACATCGACGGCACCTGGGAGCCGCGCCCCGCCGCCCGCTGGGAGGACGCCTTCCTCGGGGGCAACGGCCGGCACGGGGCCATGGTGTACGGGGACCTCGCCGACGACCGGGTCGTCGTCAACCACCACACCCTGGTCCGGCCCAACGGCAGCGAGCACATCCGCCCGCCCGAACTCGCGCACCGGCTCGACCGGCTGCAGAGCGCCCTGCTCGCCGGTGACACCACGGCGGCGGAACACTTCGGCGCGGGCCGCCCCCTGGTGTGGGTGCAGCCCTTCCACCCCGCCTTCCAGACCCGCATCCGCCCCACCCCCTCGATGCCCGGTCCGCCCGCGGGCTACCGGCGCTCGGTCGACTTCGCCACCGGGGAGATCACGGCCGTCTGCGGGGCCCGGCGCAGCCAGGTGTTCGTCTCGCGCGCCGACGACGTGATCGTCCAGTACGTCACCGCGCCCGGGCTCGCGGTGGACCTGACCCTGGACCACGCCCTGCCGGGTGCCCCGCCGCGCCTGGCCGTGGGGCGCAGCACCGTACTGACCCCGGACGGTGCCCGGCTGACGCTGCGGGCCGGCTACCCGGACAGCGAGCTCGCGTACACCGGGGTGACGGTGGTGCGGGCGGAGGGCGGCCGGGTGTCGGTGGCGGGCGAGGGCGTCCGGGTCGAGGGGGCCAGGAGCCTGCTGCTGCTCACCAGGGTGCGCCGGCACGCGGGCCACCTGGACCCGGCGGCGGAGTGTGCCGCGCTGCCCCGCGACGACTACCCGGCGCTGTTCGCCCGGCACTGCGCGCTGCACCGCCCGGCCTTCGAGCGGGCCTCCCTCACCCTGGAGGCGGACCCGGCCGAACAGTACCTGTCCGGTAGCGAGTTGATTCGGCGGCCGGAGAGTCCGGCGCTCCTTGAGCGGCTGTTCGCGGCGGGGCGCTACCACCTGCTGTCCGCGTCCGGGGTCCTGCCGCCCCGGCTGACCGGGCTGTGGACGGGCGACTGGGACACCGCCTGGTCGGGGGCGTTCACCACCAACGCCAACCTCAACCTCCAGATCGCCTCGGCCGCCGCGGCGGCGCTGCCGGAGGTGTCCGAGGCCCATGCCTCGCTGATTTACGGGCAGCTCGCCGACTGGCGGGACAACGCGCGGGCGATCTTCGGTGCGCGCGGCATCGTCGCCCCCTCCCACACCGACGGCGAGTCGGGTCACACCCGCCACTACCAGCGCGCCTACCCACTGCATCTGTGGACGGCGGGCGCGGACTGGCTCCTGGAACCGCTGATCGAGCACGCCGAGACGACCGGGGTGACGGACCCCCGGCTGACGGCCGCCCTGGACGAGGCCGCCCTGTTCTACGAGGACTTTTTGACCCGTACCGGTCCCGGCGGGCGGGTGGCCGTCGTCCCCTCGTACTCGCCGGAGAACCGTTCGGCCAACGCGAGTTGGGGGACGGTCAACGCAACGATGGACCTCGCGGCGGCCCGCCACGCCCTGACCGCGGCGGCCGACCGCTCCCCCGGCCATCCGGCCTCCGCCCGGCGGCGGGCGCTGGCGGACCGGCTCGCGGAGTACCGGGTCAACGAGGACGGCGCGCTCGCCGAGTGGGCGTGGCCGGGCCTGGCGGAGACGTACGACCACCGCCATCTCAGCCACCTCTACCCGGTGTGGCCGCTGGACGCGATCAATCCGTACGACACCCCGGAGCTGTCGGCCGCCGCGCACCGGGCGCTGGAGCTGCGCGGCGCGGAGAACGACTCCGCGCACGGCCATCTGCACCATGCGCTGGTCGCCGCGCGGCTGCGGGACGGGGAGCGGGCCTCGGCCGCCGTCCGGTCGGTCCTGGCGGGCGACTTCTTCCACGACTCGTTGATGAGCGCCCACTATCCGTCCCGCAACGTCTACAACGCGGACGCGGCCCACGCCCTGCCCGCCGCGGTCATCGAGTCGCTCGTCCAGTCGACGCCGGACCGGCTGGTCCTGCTGCCCGCGCCCCTCGCGGGCTGCCCGGGCGGTGAACTGCGCGGTGTGCGTACGCGGTTCGGCGCCGGACTCGATCTGCGCTGGTCGGCCGACTCCACCGCCACCGCCGTACTGCGTCCCACGCGTGACGCCCGTATCGATGTACGCACGGGTGACGGCCATACCCGCACCGATGCCTCCGCCGGTGTGCCCCCGGCTCCACTGGAGCTGACCGCCGGCGTGGAACGCGTCCTCGAACTGGGGCCGCGGCAGCGCTCCCGACGCACCCGCGGATGAACTCGTGGCGTCTCGTTCGGCTGAGCCGCACGTGCAAGGAGCCGGCCCCCGCGCGGGGGCCGGCTCCTTGCACGCATCGCCCCCTGGGGCTCACACCGGGGCCGGGCCAGTACTCTCCCGTACCGTCAACTCCGGTGCCAGCAGCTCCACTTCGTCCGTCCCGCGGCCGGAGAGCTTGGCGACGACCTGCTCGACCGAGCGGCGCCCCATCTCCTGCGCCGGTATGGCCACCGAGGTGAGCCGCACCGACGCCTGGGAGGCCACCTGTTCGGGGCAGATCGCCACCACCGACACGTCCTCCGGCACGGCCCGGCCCTGCTGCCGCAACAGGTTGAGCAGCGGTTCCACCGCCGCCTCGTTCTGCACGATGAAGCCGGTGGTGCCGGGGCGCTCGTCGAATATCCGCGACAGCGTCTGCGCCATCGCCGCGTACCCGCCCTCGCACGGCCGGTGCAGAACGCGCACCCCGGTCTCCTGCGCCTTGGCCCGTACGCCGTCGACGGTCCGCTCGGCGAACCCGGTGTGCCGCTCGTACACCGCGGCGGCCTCGCCGATCACGGCGATCTCACGGTGTCCGAGACCGGCCAGGTGCTCCACGCAGAGCGCCCCGGTCGCCTCGAAGTCGAGGTCCACACAGGTCAGGCCGGCGGTGTCGGCGGGCAGGCCGATGAGCACGGCGGCCCGGTCGGTCTCGCGCAGCAGGGGCAGCCGTTCGTCGTGCAGTTCGACGTCCATCAGGATCATCGCGTCGGCGAGCGAGCTGCCGGCGATCCGCCGCACGGCGGCGGGGCCCTCCTCGCCGGTGAGCAGCAGGACGTCGTAGCCGTGGGTGCGGGCGGTGGTGGCGACCGCGATGGCGATCTCCATCATCACGGGCACGTACATGTCGGTGCGCAGCGGCACCATGAGCGCGATGATGTTCGACCGGCTGCTGGCGAGGGCCCTGGCCCCGGCGTTGGGGTGGTAGCCGAGCTGCTGGATGCTCTGCTCGACGCGCTCGCGAGTGGCCACCGAGATGGAGCGCTTGCCGCTGAGGACGTAGCTCACCGTGCTCGCCGAGACTCCGGCGTGCTGCGCGACCTCGGCCAGGGTGACCATTCAGCTCTCCATCACGGGACGTCGTCGGGCCCGGCACGCGCACCGGTCTGCTCCGGCACTTTTGGCCAGATGCGGCGAAGCGCTTCGACTCCGCCCTCTCCATCTGCGACATGGAGAGACAGCGCGAGCCTAGACCCGCTCGGTCTGCATGTCCAGACCAGTGTCGAAGCGCTTCGACTCGACGTTTCGACCCCGTGCCCGCCCAGGACGGCTCGTGGCGGCAGCCGCTTCGGCTACCGCCACGATATGCCCGCCGCCGGGCCTTCGGTCACATCGACTCAGGTGCCGAGCAGGACGGGGAAGGACTCCATGTCGTTCTGCGTCATCACGGGAAGGTTGCGCAGCTCCGAGTCGGGCACCGCGAGCCGCAGTCGCGGGAAGCGGGCGAAGAGCGCAGGCAGGGCGATGCCCGCCTCGACCCGGGAGAGGGCCGCGCCGGGGCAGATGTGCGGGCCGTGCCCGAAGGTCATGTGCCGGATGGGGGTGGCGCGCGTGATGTCGAAGGCGTCGGCGTCGGGGCCGTGCTGCTCCGGGTCGCGGCCGATCACCCGGTAGGAGATGACCACCCCCTCGCCCTTGGCGATCACGTCGTCACCCACCTGGATGTCCTCCGTGGCGAACCGCATGAGCAGATGGGTGGTGGGGGTGTCCCACCGCAGGGTCTCCTCGATCACGGTCTCCCAGGAGACCTCCCCGTCGAGGACCATCCGCAGCTGCTCGGGGTGGGCCAGCAGGGCGCGTACGGCGTTGAGGATGAGCCCGATCGTGGTCTCGTGCCCGGCGGCGACCATGGCCTTGAGGTTGCCGATCACCTCCTCCTCGGTCAGGGGCTCGCCGCCCTCCTCGGCGAGGATGAGCGCGGAGGTCAGGTCGTCGGTCGGCTGCGCGGTCTTCTCGCGCACGAGTCCGGCGTAGAAGACGTCCAGGTCGGCGAGGAGGGCGAGGCGCTCGTCCTGCGGGGTGAGCATGGAGAAGAAGGCCTTGTACTGGCGGGTCAGCATGGCGTTCTCCGCGGGGTCGACCCCCATCAGCATGCCGACGACCCGCATCGGCAGCGGCTGGGCGAACACGGCCTTGAGGTCGACGACGGCCCCGTCCCGGCCGCCCTCCTCCAGCGCGTCCAGCAGCTCCGCGGTGAACTTCTCGATGTCGGGGCGTATCGCCTCCAGCCGGCGGGGCGTGAGCGCCTGCGAGGTCTTGGTCCGCAGCCGGCGGTGTTCGGCGCCGTCGACAGTGAACATGGACCGCCCGGCGTCGATCATCCCGATGAGCGGCCAGTCGCGCGTCACCTCGCCGCTCTGCCACAGCCCCCAGGCGCCGATGTCCTTCACCAGCCGCGGGTCGACCAGGAGCTGCCGGGCGTCCGCGTGCCGGGTGAGGGTCCAGGCCGGCACGCCCAGGAGCACGATCCGGGCCAGCCGTCCGGCGTCGCGCAGCCGTACCGTCTCGCCGTCCAGGTCCTGGACCATGGGGTCGATGACGACGGTACCGCCGTGCTGGGCCGCTGCCTGGGTGGCATGGGGGCAGTTCACGAGAAGTCTCCTGTCGTACGTACGGGGGTGAACCGGACGGGGAGCGAGGTGTTGCCGCGGAGGAAGGGGGAGGGCCGTCGGACGAGGCTTTCGACGGGGACGTCGAGCCGCAGATCAGGCAGCCGGTCGAGCAGTACCTCGATGCCGGTCCTGGCGATGATCTCGGCGATCTCCTGGGCCGGGAACGGGCACCGGTACTCGCCGTGGCTGAAGGCCAGGTGTGCGCCGTTGCCGCCCTGGGCGGACGAGCCGCCGGCGGACAGGCCCTGGCGGATCAACGGGTCGGTGTTGGCGGCCCCGAGCCCGAGCAGCAGCATGTCCCCGGACCTGATCCGCTGTCCGCCGAGCTGGGTGTCGCGTGCGGCCCAGCGTCCGGCGAGGATCTGGGTGGGGGTGTCCTCCCACAGCACCTCGTTCATGGCCTCGCCGATGCTGCGCCGGCCGTGGGCCATGGAGTCGGCGAACTCGTCCTCGGTGAGCATCAGCCGCAGGGAGTTGCTGATCCAGTCGGCGGTGGGGAGGTGCCCGGCGGCCGTGACGGCCATCAGGTCGAGTGTGTACTCCTCGTCGGTGAACTTCTCCGGGAAGTCGAGCATGCGGGAGGTGACGTCGTCCCCCGGCTCGGCCCGCTTCGCGGCGAGCAGCCGCGCCATGTACTCCCCGAACCGCAGATGCGCGCTCTGCGCCTCCGGCCCGCCGTCCGCCAGGTCCTTCAACACCTGTGCGATGCCGATGCCTTCGTCGTCGGGGAAGCCGATCAGGCGGGCGAGGACGAGGACGGGGAGGGGTTCGCAGAACTCGGCGACGAGGTCGGCGGTGCCGCGGCTGCACATGTCGTCGATCAGCCGGTCGGCCAACTGCTCGCAGTGGCTGCGGATCTGGAACGGGTCGGCGCCTTCGAGGGCGGGTCCGACCATGCGGACGTGCCGCCGGTGCTCCTCGCCCGCGCTGAAGTAGATGGACGGCAAGGGCCGCCCCACCATCGGCAGCAGGGGCCAGTCGTCGGGGATGTGCGGCCACTGGTTCCAGAGGCCGACATCGCGCGGGAACAACTCGCCGTCACTGGTGACGCGGTGGAGCTCGCGGTAGCCGATGACCAGCCAGGCGGGAAAGCCGCCCGGTAGCTCGACGGGGACGACGGGCCCGTGGTCGCGCCGCATGGTGCGGTAGACGACCTGGGGCTCCGTCTGGAACCCGGGGCCCCAGAGCGGGACGGCCCCGGCGTGTGCCGGGCAGCCGGGAGGAGGTGGCGGAGTGACCGGTGCGGGCTCTGCCGAAGATGGTCGCGTCATGAATCCTGACTCCTGGGGCGACAACTGCACGCGTCAAGATCGCGCGATCAACACCCGTCCACTATAAGGAGTTTGTGTGACGCAGGAACTACCAACTGCGATCATTCCCGAACCCTGGACGAATCAAAGGGGGCACAACTGCCCACCTTTGATACGCATCGCGAAGTACCGGGGCACCGGCGCGCACCCCCGCACCGCCTCCGCTCAGCCGGTACGCAGCCCGGGGTCGCTCACCCCGACCTCACCCGTCTCGACGTGACCGGCGAAGCGGCGCAGGAAGGTCTCGTCCGCGTCGCTGCTGACGGTGATGTCGTACCAGCGCCTGCTGCGGCGCAGGTCGAGGACGCGCTCGACGGTCTCGCCCGCGCGTACGGTGACCGTCTGCACCGCTCCCCCGTAGGCGGCGGCGCTGCGCAGGGTCAGCCGCACGGAACCGGACCCGGAGTGGGTGAAGGTGAGTACCAGCCGCCCGCCCGCACCGCCATGACGTGCCGTCACCTCGGGGCCGGCGGCCTTCCCGGGGTTGCGGAAGGAGCGCAGGAACCCGTTGGGGCCGTGGACGGTGAGGTCGGTCGCTCCGCCGGAGTAGGCGGTGTTCCAGGTGTCCGCGAGCGAGGCGCCCGCCTCGGTGGTGTACGTCCAGGGCCCGTCGGTGCGGTTGGCGGACGTCACGAGGAACTGCGCCCCGGCCGCCGGGCCGCCGCTGAACGTGAGGCGGTAGGTGCCGGTGGCCGGGTCGGCGGCCCCGTCGACCCGGGGCGCGTACGGCAGCGGGCGGGTGGGGCGCGCGCCGCGCTCCTGGTTCGGCACCGCGCCGGTGGCGGGCGGCACGGGTACGTAGTCGGGGTGCCGGTCGCCGTCCGGGGGCTCATACCCGGCCGTGGAGGGCAGCTCGGGGGCCGAGGAGTCCGTGCGCCGGAAGTCGAACGCGGAGGTCAGGTCGCCGCAGACGGCCCGTCGCCAGGGCGAGATGTGGGGCTCGTGCACGCCGAAGCGCCGCTCCATGAACCGGATGACGGAGGTGTGGTCGAAGACCTCGGAGCAGGCGTAGCCACCGGTGCTCCAGGGCGAGACGACCGTCATGGGGACGCGCTGGCCGAGCCCGTACGGTCCGGCGGCGTAACGGAGGTCGCCGGGGAAGTAGTCGGCGGCGGTGTCGACGGTGGACAGTCCCTGCGCGGGCCCGGACGGGACGAAGGGCGGCACGACGTGGTCGAAGAAGCCGTCGTTCTCGTCGTAGGTGATGAACAGCGCGGTGCGGCCCCAGATCTCCGGGTCGGCGGTCAGCGCGTCCAGCACCTGGGCGATGTACCAGGCGCCGTAGTTCGAGGGCCAGTTGGGGTGCTCGCTGAAGGCTTCGGGGGCCACGATCCAGGAGACCGAGGGCAGCGTCCCGGCCCGGACGTCGGCCTTGAGGTCGACGAGCAGACCGCCGCCGCCCTTGACGTCGCTGCCGGTGCGGGCCTTGTCGTAGAGGGGGTCGCCGGGCCGGGCGTCGCGGTAGCTGTTGAAGTAGAGCAGCGAGTTGTCGCCGTAGTTGCCCCGGTAGGCGTCGTTTATCCAGCCCCAGGAGCCGGCGGCGTCGAGCCCGTCGCCGATGTCCTGGTACACCTTCCACGACACCCCGGCCTTCTCCAGCCGCTCCGGGTAGGTCGTCCAGCCGTACCCCACCTCGTCGTTGCCCAGCTCGGGACCGCCGCCGGTGCCGTCGTTGCCGGTGTAGCCGCTCCAGAGGTAGTAGCGGTTGGGGTCGGTCGACCCGATGAACGAGCAGTGGTACGCGTCGCAGACGGTGAACGCGTCGGCGAGCGCGTAGTGGAACGGGATGTCCTCACGGGTGAGGTGGGCCATCGTCGTCGCCGTCTTGGCGGGCACCCACTGGTCGTAGGCCCCCTTGTTGAACGCCCGGTGACCGCCGGCCCAGTCGTGGTTCAGGTCCTGGAGGAACTGCATCCCGAGCTCGTCGGCCGGCGGCCGGAACGGCAGCACCTCCTTGCCGGCCGCGTCCGCCTGGTGCCAGACCGGCGCCCCGCTGGGCAGCGTGACGGGGCGCGGATCACCGTATCCCCGTACGCCCTTCATCGTGCCGAAGTAGTGGTCGAAGGACCGGTTCTCCTGCATCAGGACGACGATGTGCTCGACGTCCTCGATCGTGCCCGTACGCCCGCGTGGCCGAAGGGAGGCGGCGCGGGCGATGCTGCCCGACAGCGCGGTGAGGGCGACGGAGCCCCCGGCGAGCTTCAGGAGCCGGCGGCGGTTGAGTTCTGCCATGGGTGGGGGCCTTTGCGGTGGGGGGTGTGGGGGCGGAAGGCGACTGGAGTGTTCCGGATTCGGCAGGCCCAAGGTAAGGCCCTTGCGGTGTGCATGCGGTGGCGCCGGGCCGAACAGTCGGCGAACGTACCCCGCCCGTCCGCGTTCATGCCCCGGCCGCCCCGGAAAACTGCCCGGATCAGGCAGGCTCACGGCTGCGGCGTTGCCGACTCCCTGCCTTGATGGCCCCGGCCAGGCACCGCGAGGCTGTGCGGGCAGCGCGCACCGCCGACAGGACGCGAGGGACCGCAGGTGAGACACGTACCCTTCTTCCGCTGGGTTCTGACGCTCGGCGTGTTGTTCATCGCCTGTTCGGCGGCCGTCTACGTGGCCGTACCGGAGATGCCCGAACTCCGCCAGATCGACCTCACCGTGCTGGACGAGAAGCCGGACGGGACGTGCACCGTCCGGTGGACGGACCCCTTCGACCGCAGCGAGCACGAGGCGGCCCACCAGTGCGATGCCCGACGGGCCGACAGCCTCAAGGCGCCGTACTACGATCCGGAGACCGGTTACGGCTGGGAGACCGGCTTCGTGGTCGCCGAGGGCTCGGCCAAGGGGCGGCTGTACACGCTGGGCCAGGACGACAAGGACATCGACGACCGGATCGACCTGTCCGACACGCTGCTGATCATCGGGCTGCTGCTGACCACCGCCGGCCTCATCGGCGGGAACATCCGCGCGGCGGCCCGGCTGATCGGTGCCCGGCCGGACGTCGTCCACCGCGCCTGGCGGCTGGCCCACGACGCCGCGGCCGTGGAGGAGGACCACACCCGCGCGATCGAAGCGGTACGTGCGGCATGGGCCCCTCTGCAGCGGGAGCGCGTGCACGAGGAGATGAGCCGCACGCCAGTGAAACTGCTGCGGAACGAGGACAAGCAGCGCTTCCGGACGAAGGCGTGGGAGAAGGGCGGCATCCACACCGCGCGCGACGTGCTCGACGCGGGCGTCTGGAAACTGGGACAGCTGCCGGACGTGGGCCGGCGTACGGCGGAGCAGGCGGTCGCCGCCGCAGAGCGCCTGGCCGACGCGGCGCACCAGAACGTACTGGTGCGCCTCACCCCCGATGACCGGTCCGACCCCCGGACGACCTCACTGATCACCGCCCTGCGCGTCCTGGTGGAGGCCGGCCCCCAGGCACAAGAGGCCGCGGACACCGCCCGCGAACTGGCCGTGCGCCTGGAACCGCTGCTGACGGGCGCCTCCGCCGCTTCGACCCGCACCGGCATGCTCCGCGTCGGCCCGGAAGGCCGCAGACGCACCCGCGCCGCCGTGGCCGAACTCCGCGGCCTGCTGGCAGAAGCGAAGTTCGACGCCCTCGGCCCGCGATTCGGACAGACCTCGGTCGACCTGCTGCGCGGACCTGACAACGAACTGGACGCGCTGTCGGCGTGGACGGACTTCGAGAGCCGGCCGGCGGACTATTACCGGGTGCTCGCGGAGGTCACGGCAGGCAGCGCCGGCCCGCCCGCCGGGTGGCGGGCCCCCTCCCCCGGTGGCGGGCTGAGCGGGGAGGTGTAGGTCCCGCCCTCGACAAGGCCGGCGGTGGTCATGCGGTCGTACTCGGCCAGGATCAGGTCCTTGGTGCGGTACGTGCCGTACCGGGCCTCGTCCTTGCGCCGGACGATGGGGAAGGTGTCCAGGATGTGGCCGACGTCGTCGCGGGCGATCCCGTAGAGGTGGAAGAAGAGGGCGTCCAGCTCCGCGCGGATCTGCCGGCGGCGGGCCTCGTCCCAGCGGAAGGGTGTTCCGGTGTCGCCCAGGTCGGTGGCGAAGGGCCGCATGTCGTGGGCGGTGTAGGTGAGTTCCAGGACGCGCGGGATCAGGAAGTGCGTGAAGCGGCGGGCGGTTTCGGGGAGCAGTACGGGGAGCTGGCGGATGTAGAAGAAGTTGAGGTTGAGTCCGGCGACCTTCTGGCGGGTGACGAAGTCGTAGACGAAGGAGTTGAAGTGCGCCACCAGGGCGGCGCTGTCCCGCGAGGTTCTGGTGCGCAGCAGGAAGACGGAGTCGCCGATCGCCGCCGGCGGGAGGATGGCGGAGATCATGGTCCGCTGGTTGGTGGGGCTGCTGATGCGGAGGAAGGCGAGCCAGCCGGGCGGCGCGTCGTGCGGTGTCTCGGCGCTGTCCACCCAGCTGCCCGGCACGGCGAGGCGGGATGCCGAGGACCGGTCGTCGGCGCTCAGGTAGGACGGCTGGTTCTGGCGTTTCACGGCGGTGGCGCTCTTGACGACGTCGGCGGCGCGGTGGTTGTAGGCGTCGACCATCTTCGCCTCGTACAGCGGGAGCATGGCCTTGCCCGCCCGGTCCGCCCGGTCCGCCTGATCCGCACGGTCCGCCCGGTCCGGCTTGACGAAGGTGTTTCCGGACGGCTGCCAGCCGGTGACTGTCAGCTCCTCGCGGGTGTGGAAGAGGTGTGAGTCGTTGGACATGTGGAACATCGTTCCGAACGTCACACCCCACGGGTTGCCGTCCGGGTCGCCCTCCTTGATCAGGACGGGAACCCGCCCGTAGATGCCGAGGGTGATCTCGGCGTCGCGGCGGGAGCGGAAGACGGGGCAGGTGCCCGTGTTGGGGTTGAGAAGCGTGATCTCCTCGGGGGTGAGGGCGAACACCCGTCGCTTGTCGTCCAGTTCGGCCGGGTCGTGGAGGAAGAACGCGAACCGGGCGGCGGGTTCGCGCAGCGCGCGGCCGGTCAGGGACAGGATGCTGAACTTGAACGAGCGGTGGACGTCGGGGAAGACGGGCGCGGCGTTCTCGAAGTCGTACAGGGCGGCGATCGCACCCTTGAGCACCAGGTCCTTGAAGAAGAACTGGGTCGTCGCGTCGGTGGCGATGCCCGTCGGCACGATCACGCCCATGCGGCCGCGCGGGCCGGTCAGCGCGCGGCCCGTCTCGGCGAAGACGGCGTACGTGTTGATGTCGCCGCGGCCGGTCAGCGGGTAGCGGCCGGCGTTGCGCAGGAAGTGGCTCTCGCCCTCCGCCCTGCGTTTGGCCACCTCGAACTCGGCGTGGTGGAGGCCGGCGCCGTCCGCGTCCTCCTTCAGCGCGGCGATCAGCCGCTTGCGGGCCGCGGCGGTCTTCGCGGCGGCGATCTCCGCGTCACGCTGGGCGAAGAACTCCTGCTCCTGGAGCTTGATGCGCTCCCACGGCGGGTTGCCCAGGACGCAGGCGAATCCGCCGGCCCACCCCGTGCCCGCGTCGACGCCCTCCCCGGACTCGGGGACCGCGAAGACCTCCGGGAACTCCAGGTGCCAGTGGAAGAACCGGTGCCGGCGCCGCAGCCGCATGATCTCGTCGTGCGTGGACTGGGGCACCGCGTCCGACGCCGGGTCCTGGAGGTTGCGGAAGACCTTCTCGGTGACCGCCGAGGGGGCGCCGTCCGCCTTGCGCCACATGAACGCGGCGCACCAGGCGTCGGCCACGTGCCGTGCGCGCACGTACCGCGCGGAGCCGGCGAGGCCGCGGTAGGCGGCTTCCTGCCCGTGCACCTCGGCGAGGGTGCCCGAGGCGGCGTCGACGATGCCGCGCAGGTCCGTGGCCAGGGCGGTGTTGGCGGTCCTCGGCTCGGCGTCCTGTCCGAACGGGCGGCCGGGTCCGCCGTGTTCGGCCCGGTTTCGTTTGGCCAGGGCCCTGGCGTACGTCCTGTCGTCGCCGGCGAGTGGCTTGAACGCCGCGTCCGGGATGCCGCCCCGCAGCAGGCTCGGTGTCGCGCCGATCAGCGCGTTGCCGTGCTTGAGGTGCGCGTCCAGGAACCCCAGAGGCCTGCCCGGCTCCAGCGCCTCCAGCCACAGCGACACCTTGGCCAGCTCGACGGCCATCGGGTTGAGGTCCACGCCGTAGACGCAGTGGGCGACGACCTCGTGGAGGGCGTGGCGGACCGCGCCGGGCGTCGGTTCCGGGTTGTCCTCCCGCACCGCCGCGACGCGCTTGGCGATCCGCCGGGCCGCCGCCACGAGGAAGTGGCCGGAGCCGCAGGCCGGGTCGCAGACCGTGAGGGCGAGCAGCTCGCGGACGACGGCGTGGGAGGGATCGGCGACGTCCGCCGCCGCTGCCGCCCGCTCGCCGCGCTCGACGGCGGCGTCCAGGACCGGGTCGAGCGTGGAGTCGAGAAGGTACTCGATGAGCGAGGACGGGGTGTAGTAGGAGCCTGTCGTCTTACGGGTGTTGCCCGGCAGCTCGACCAGTTCGAAGGTGCGGTCGGCCGGCCCGAGCCGTGGGACGAGTTCGAGCAGGGACTCGTAGACGGAGCCCAGTTCCTCGGCGCCCAGGTGCCGGTAGTCGACCGCACGCCGGCGGCCCGAGCCCGTGTCCCGGAGCTGGGAGAGGTGGTGCACGGCCGTCAGCAGGTGCTCGTCGGAGAGGGACAGGCTGTGCAGGGGAGCGTCGGTCTCCGTGGCGTCGAAGATGCCGCCGAGGCCGGGCAGACCCAGTTCGGGGCGGCCGTTCTCGTCGCCGAGGGCGTCCAGGACGAGGCGCAGGGTCTCGTACAGGTCGCCGCTCTGCTCGGTGCCGCGCCGCTCGCGGGCGTGGGCGCGCAGGCGGGCCGAGGAGAAGTACGTCTCGTAGCGGGACCGGGCCGCGGCGCTCGCGTCCGGGGACAGCAGCGCGTCGCGGTCCTCGGCGACGAAGACGAAGAGGAGGCGGTAGACGAGGCGCAACAGGGCGTTGTGCAGGGCGCCCGCGTCGGTGCCCGCCCGCAGGGCCGCGTTGGCGGGGTGGCGCAGGAAGCCGGTGCCCAGGGTGGTGAGGGCCGCCCGGACGCCCTTGCAGAGCTGGTCCAGGGTCCGGGCGCGGGAGGCGATGGCCTCCGTGCGCCACGTCTCCAGCCGGCACGTGGACGGCGCGGCGCCCGGGGCCACCTCGAAGCGGGACACGTGCAGCAGCCGGTACAGCAGCGTGAACTCGCCGAGCAGTTCCCCGTCGAAGATCGCCTCCAGGTCGAACTCGACGTAGGACGCGGGCGCCGGCGCGCCGGAGCCCCGGAGCAGGCGCACGTGGCGGCCGTTGGTCAGGAGACCCCAGAGGTGGGCGTCGGTGCGGTTCAGGCATTCCTGGACCAGGGAATGGGGCGGGACCTGCCCGGCGCGGCGCGTGTCGAGCCCGTGGCCCCAGGCCGTCTGGTGGATCACGGCGTGGTGCCACCGGTGCGAGACGGGGAACGTCTTCGCCGCGCCGGAGTCGGCCGCGATGCCCGCCGGGCCGACCTCGGTGAGCGGACCGAAGCCGAGCGCGCGCCAGAGCGGGGCCGGCCAGTCGGCGGTCGCGGGGCCGGGCGAGGTGGTGGTGGCGGGAGCCCCGGCCCGAGGGGGCTCGGGCAGGCGTCCGCGCAGCTCACGCCAGAGGGGTTTGAGGTACTTCCAGCCGCGCTCGGCCTCGTCACGGACCGAGCGTGAAGTGGTCAGACCGTAGTCGACGGGCGCGCAGCCGGTGACGTCCGTGGCCTCGGAGATCCGGGCCAGCATGTCGGCCGGCAGGAGCGCACCGACCGGCCGGACCGCGGCGAAGCCCTGGCTGCGGGTGGTGGCGGACATCAGGCGGACTCTCCGCCGCAGTGGGCGAGTGCCATGGGGTCTTCCTCCTGAGCGCTCCCGCGCGGCCCTGGCCGAGACCGCTCCCCCATGGTGGCTGCCGCGCCTTTCGGCCCTCGCCGCCGGGGTGGCCCTCAGCCGTCGGAAGCGTACACGTGAGGGACGTATCGGATGAGGCGCCGTCAGCGTCCAGGGTGCCGACGCGGCGCCGTATGCCAGCGCGGGCCGCCCAGCGCCCGGGGCCGCGCGCACCGGGTTGGCTGTCCTGGCACCCGTTCCAGGTGATCACGGTGGCCGTCCGCCACCGGTGCGGGCCGCCTCGGTCTCGGCCGCACACGACGAACTCGTGGAGGCCCACCGCGGCGCCGAGGCGCGGAGTAGGGCGGCGAAGGCGGTGGCCGACGCCCGGGCCCAGCCCCCTCTACGATCGAGCACGTGTGCGCAAACGTGATCGTCGCCGAAGACGACGAGAATCAGGCCGAACTCCTCCGCCGCTACCTCGAACGGGAGGGCCACCGCGTGACCGTCGCCCCCGACGGACTCGCGGCGCTCGACGCGGTCCGGCACCGGGAGCCCGACCTGCTGGTCCTCGACGTGATGATGCCCCGGGCCGACGGTCTCGACGTCGTACGGGTACTGCGCGCCGAGCAGCGTGAGTTGCCGGTCCTGATGCTCACGGCCCGCACCACGGAGGACGATCTGCTGCTCGGCCTCGACCTGGGCGCCGACGACTACGTGACCAAGCCGTACAGCCCGCGTGAGCTGATGGCCCGGGTGCGCACGCTGCTGCGCCGCAACCGGCGGGGAGCGGGCGGCGAACCGGACGACGCGGGCGTGCTGACGGTGGGGACGCTGGTCGTCGACCCGGCCCGGCACGTGGTGTCGGTGGAGGGGCGGGCCGTGGAGTGCACCCCGGGCGAATTCCGGATTCTCTCCGCGCTCGCGGCCGAGCCCGACCGGGTCTTCTCCCGGCAGCAACTCCTCGCCGAACTGCACGGGTTCGACCGCTACATCAGCGACCGCACCGTTGACGTGCACGTGATGAACCTCCGCAAGAAGATCGAGCCGGCCCCGCGCAGACCTGTGCGGCTGCTCACCGTCTTCGGTGTCGGCTACAAGCTGACGGACCCGGCGAAGGCGGCGGCACGTGCTTCGTCGTAGCGCGGGGGGACCGGGATCAGGCACGGGACGCCCGGGTTCAGGCACGGAACGCCCGGGTGCGGGCACGGAACGCCCGGGTGCGGGCGCGGAACGTCCGGGCCCGGCGCGGCGGCCCGTCCCGTTGCGCAAGAGCCTGTTCGCCCGGCTGCTGGCGGTTTCTGCGCTGGTCGCCGCCTGTTCGGTGGCGGCGACCGCCTGGCTCGCCGTGCAGACGACGTCCGGCGCGATCCGCCAGGAGCAGGGCCAGAACCTGACCGCCGACGCCCGGATCTACCACCGCCTGCTCGGTTACGCGGCGGCCCACCCCACCTGGGACGGGGTGGAGGAGACCGTGCGGGAACTGGCCGAGCAGTCCGGCCGGCGGATCGCGCTGACGACGCAGTCGCGCGCCCCGCTCGCCGACTCTGCGGCTCCCGAGCCGGCCACCGCGCTTCCGGCCCAGGCGTCGGCCGTCGTGGACCCGCTGGCGGTGGACACGGCGCTGGCGGCCGAGAACGCCGGAGTGTCCGGTACCACCACCGACCGGGTCGACCCGCGAGCGGTCGGACCTTTCCGGTTGCCGACGTCGGAGCGTACCCAGCTGCGGAGGGTCGCCGACCGGGCCGTGGCCTGCCTCAGCGACTTCGGGATCGCGTCGGACGTGGTCGCCAGCGCGAGCGGGCGCCCCCTGATCCAGGTGGTCGGCGGCAACGACCCCGAACGCGTGCAGGGCGCCGGCTGCGCCGTCGACGCGCTGGACACCCCGACGGCCACCGAGAAGAAGGCGCTCAAGGCGCTGAACCAGCTGGCCGACGCGTGTCTGGAGCGCCAGGGCCGCGACGGCGTCCAACTGAAGCTGGGCCTGTCGTGGGGTCAGGCCGCCGAGCCGGTACCCGCGGAGGCGGTGCCGATGGCGGCGGAAGCGGTCCCCACCCTGCCGCCGACCGCCGTGCCGAGCGTCGCACCGACCTCGGCGCCCGAGCCCCGCGAGGAGCAGAGAGCGGCGCCCAGTGCCGCGCCGAGCTCCGGACCCCAGCAGGCCGCCAACAGCGAGGACGACCGGGCCATCGCCTCCTGCGTGGGCACCGCCCGCCGCGAGCAGCTCAGCTCGTACGTCGCCTCGCCCGCGCTGCTGTTCATCGGCGACACGGGTGGCGCCACCGTGCCCGGATTCGCCCTCTCGCCGGCCAACACCGCCCGGATCGCGGGCGCGGCGGCCCTCGTGCTGGCTCTCACCGTCGGCGCCTCGGTCCTCGTCGGGGCCCGGCTCGTACGGCCTCTGCGCGCCCTGACCGGTGCGGCCCAGCGCATGCGTGACGGGGAGGACACCGCGCCCGTCGTGGTCGCCGCGGACAACGAGATCGGGCGGCTCGCCGCCGCGTTCAACGACATGTCCGCCCACCGCGCCCGGCTGGAGACCCAGCGCAAGGCCATGGTCAGCGACGTCGCCCACGAGCTGCGCACCCCGCTCAGCAACATCCGGGGCTGGCTGGAGGCGGCGCAGGACGGGGTCGCCGATCCCGACCCGGCGTTCATCGCCTTCCTGCACGACGAGGCGGTCCAGCTCCAGCACATCATCGACGACCTCCAGGACCTGGCGCAGGCCGACGCCGACGCGCTGCGGCTGCACCCCGAACCCGTACGGATCGAGGAACTGCTCGGCCAGGTCGCCGCCGCGCACCAGGCCCGCGCCGACACGGCGGGCGTCGCGCTGAGCGTCGAGGCGCCGCCGCCGGACCGCCCGCTGCCCGGGCTGACGGCCGACCCGGTCCGGCTGCGCCAGGCCGTCGGCAACCTGGTGTCCAACGCGGTCCGGCACACCCCGTCGGGCGGGAGGGTCACGCTGCGGCCGTACGGCTCCGAGGAGGGGGACGCGGTGCTCGTGGACGTGGCCGACACGGGCAGCGGCATACCGGCCGACGACCTGGCCCATGTCTTCGACCGGTTCTGGCGCGGCGAGAAGTCCCGCAGCCGCCGCACGGGCGGCAGCGGGCTCGGTCTGGCGATCGTGCGCAAACTCGTGGAGGCGCACGGTGGGACGGCCACCGCGGCGAGCGTCCCGGGGCAGGGTTCGGTGTTCACGCTCCGGCTCCCCGCCGACGGCAGCTCCCCGGCGGGGGAGGGGCCTGGCGACCCTGATGCGATGACCACAACGATCTGACAGCTTCCTCACAACTTGGAGCGAGCCTGTCCACACGCCTCGCGCCGCGGTGCGCACCCGCACCGCGGCCGCCCCTGAGGCCGATCCGGAACGGAGCTCTGCCCATGCCCCTGCGTACGTCCCTGCGTACCGCCCTCCTCGCCGCCGTCGTGGCCGGCGCGGTGTGCGTACCGGCCACGTCGGCCTTCGCCGACTCCTCCGCCGCCCCGTCGGCCGTGCCGACCCAGGTCCCGGCGGAACAGTCCGCCGAGCCGTCCCCCATGTCCTCGGACGAGCCGACCGTCGCACCTTCGGCCATGCCTTCCGAGGCGCCTCGCGGCGGTGTCGCGGCCGGTGAGCGCCCGGCCGGCACCTCGGGTGACCACAGCGGCGCCATGACGGGCTCCGCCGCGGCGGCCGCGCTGCTGGTCGCCGGCGCCGGCACGGTCGTCCTGCGCCGCCGCACCGCCCGCCGCGACGGCTGACCCGTCCCGCAACCGATGAGCAGGCAGTGGCGCCGCCCTTCCCCGGGCGGCGCCACTGCCGTCGTTCGACCCTCTGGAGCCCCTTCCCGTGTCCCGTAAGCCTCAGCTGTCCCGTAAGCACCCCGCCCGCCGCACCGCCCTGCCGGTGTCCGCCTGTCTCGCCCTGACCGCGCTCGTCGCGCTGACCGGCTGCTCCGGCAACGCCCCGGAGAAGTCACCGGCCAAGTCCCCGGCGGCGGCCGCGGAGGCACCGGCCGCCCCGGCCCCTTCCGCCTCCGAAGCCGCCAACGCTCAGCCGCCCGTCCACGTCTCCATACCGTCCCTCGGCGTGGACAGCGAGGTGATGCGCCTCGGGCTCAACCCGGACCGCACGGTGGAGGTGCCGCCGGCCGACAAGGGCATGACGGTCGGCTGGTACACCGGGAGTGCCGCACCCGGCGAGCCCGGCGCGGCGGTGCTGATCGGCCACAACGACACCCGCTACGGGCGGGCCGTCTTCCACGACCTGAAGAAGATCGCCCAGGGCGCGGACATCGTGGTCCGGGACGGCCGGGGCACCGACATCCACTTCGAGGTCACGGGCCGCGAGACGGCGAGCAAGAAGGCATTCCCGACCGCCCGGGTCTACGGCCACACCACGGCACGCGCCCTGCGGCTGGTCACCTGCGACGGCGCGTTCGACGCCGATGGCCACCCCGTGGACAACCTCATCGTGTACGCCAAGAGGAAGTGAGAACTACGCTGCCCGTCGTGTCCGACAGCCCGGCATCCGGCACCGTTCCCCGGCGCTGTTCCCCGCACCGCACCGGGGCAGTCCCTAGCCGCGCCCCTTCGCGAGCCGCTGGCGGCGGGCTTCGTAGAGGATGATCGACGCGGCGTTGGAGGCGTTGAGGGAGCTGGCGGAGCCGGTCATCGGGATGGAGACCACGTGGTCGCAGCGCTCGCGCCAGGCCGCGCTCAGGCCCGCCGTCTCGTTGCCGATGACCAGCAGGACGGGCTGGGTCAGGTCGAACTCCGAGGCGTCGCACTCCCCGTGCTCGTCGGTGCCCACGACGACCACCGGCCGCCCCCGTTCGCGTTCCTCGTCCAGCCACTGTGCGACCTCGCGGTGCGACGGGGTGCGGACCACGGGCAGCGCGAAGAACGAGCCCGTCGTCGCGCGGACCGCCTTCGGGTCGTACGGGTCCGCCGCGTGTCCCGTCACGATGAGTCCGCGCGCGCCGAAGGCGTCGGCGGAGCGCACGATGCTGCCGATGTTGCCGGGCTGTGTCGGGCGGTCGAAGACCAGGCCGAGGAAGTCCTCGTCGACCGTGATCCGGTCCAGGTCGTCCGGTGCCATCTCGACCACGGCCAGGACCTCGGGGGCGCCCTCGGTCTTCTCGCTGAGCTCCGCCAGCAGTTCCGGGGCCACCGCGATGCGTTCGGTGGTCACGCCGCGCACCAGTTCCTCGGCCCAGTGGGAGAGCGGACGGCTCGCGTCGTACAGCAGGGAGCGGATCGTCCACCCGTGCTCCACGGCCATGGTGATCGGCCGGACGCCCTGGACGAGGAATTCGCGGGCGCGCCCGCGCTTGGTCCGGTTGGTGAGCAGCGTCTGGAACTGCTGAAAGCGGGCGTTGCGGGTCGAGATCCGCTGCACAGCCACCGGTGGGGTCCTTTCAGAGGTGATCGCGGCACCGGCGGCGGCGAGGGCCGCCCCCGGAAACCAGAAATTCCCACGGTTCGCGATGAACCGTGGGAACTGGATGAGTGTCCGAGGGGGGACTTGAACCCCCACGCCCGATAAAGGGCACTAGCACCTCAAGCTAGCGCGTCTGCCATTCCGCCACCCGGACCAGGTGATCCGCCGCGGTCTCCCGTGGCGACAAAGAAAACAATACCAGGGGTTCCGGGTGCCTCTCACCTGCGTATCCGGTGGCCATTCGGTCGCCCTTGCGCTGGTCAGCGCGGTGCGGGGGTGACGGGGACGCTTTTCGGGCCGGGCGCTCGCGGCTCGCGTACGGTCCGTCGCGGGCCACGTACGGACGGTGCCGCCGGAGGGTCGGCGGTGGGTTCCACCGGCGGGTGGGAGGGGCGGGTTACTTTCGCCTGCATGAGTGATCGCCGCTCCCGTCCGCCCCGCGCGCTGTCACCGCTGCGTGAGCACCTGCGCGACACGTTCTGGTTCGCTCCCGCCCTGACGCTGGTCTGTGCGTGCGCGCTCTGGTTCGCGGCCTCGGCGCTCGACGAGCAGATCATCTCGTATCTGCACGACGAGCAGGCGTACGACGAGATCCAGGACCTGGTCTCCCTCGCCGAGGACACCAAGCAGATCGTCGTCACGGTCAGCTCGGCGATGATGACCTTCATCGGTGTGGTGTTCAGCATCTCGCTGGTCGCCGTGCAGATGGCGAGCGGGCAGCTCACGCCCCGGGTGGTGCGGATCTTCGTACGGAGCCGGATCAGCAAGCTCACGCTGTCGGTCTTCCTGGCGACGTTCGTGTTCTCGCTGCTGGTGCTCAGCTCGTACGAGAGCGATACCGATCCGCGCCGGGTCACCTCCGTGCCCTTCGTGCAGAGCGTGCTGACCGCGGTCCTCGTCGCACTCAGTCTGCTGCTCTTCATCGCGTATGTGAGTTCCACGCTGCGTCTGATGCAGATCGGGCCGGTCCTCGACCGCATCACCCGGGACACCTTCCGGGTCCTGGGCCGGATGCCCGCGGGACGGCCGTCCGGGGAACCGCTCCCCGAGGAGACCGCGCAGATCCTGCACGAGGGGCGGGCCGGGGTGCTGCGGGACGTCAACGTGGCGCGGCTGGTGCGGGCCGCCCGGCACCAGGGCGTCGTGCTGCGGCTGATCCCCAGGCTCGGGGACTTCGTGGTGCCGGGCACGCCGGTGCTCGCGGTGCACGGCGGGGCTGCCCCGGCCCGGTACGCGCTGCGGTACACGGTGTCCGTGGGCGTGGAGCGCACCCTGCACCAGGATCTGGCGTACGGGCTGCGCCAGTTGTCGGACATCGCGCTGCGGGCGCTGTCCTCGGCGGTGAACGATCCGACGACCGCCGTGCAGAGCCTGGACCGGATCGTGCAGTTCCTCGCGGCCACCGTGCGGCTGCCGCTCGGCACGGTGCACCACCGGGACCGCGAGGGGGCGGTGCGGCTCGTGCAGGACGTGCCGGGGTGGGAGGACCTGGTGGATCTCGCCTTCGAGGAGGTCCGCCGGTGTGCGACGGACACCCCGCAGGTGACGAGGCGGCTGCTGGCGGGGATCGACGACCTGATGCTGCTGGCGGGACCGGACCGGCGGGGCCCGCTGGTCCGGCACCGCGCCCTGCTGGTGCAGGCGGTGGAACGCGCGGTGCCGGACGCCACCGAGCGGGAGTTCGCGCTGCTCCCCGACCGGCAGGGCATCGGCTGAGCGGGACGCCCCCGGTCTGTCAGCCGTTGCCGCCGAATGCCGTGTCGAAGGCCGCGCTCGGCGGGTCGAAGTCGTACCGCTTCAGGGACGCCAGCGCCTCCGGAGCACCGGCCAGCCGGTCCATGCCGGCGTCCTCCCACTCCACGGAGACCGGTCCGTCATAGCCGATGGACCGGAGCATCCGGAACACGTCCTCCCAGGGCACGTCCCCGTGTCCGGCCGAGACGAAGTCCCAGCCCCGTCGCGGGTCGCCCCACGGCAGGTGGGAGCCGAGCCTGCCGTTGCGCCCGTCGAGCCGCTTGCGGGCCTCCTTGCAGTCCACGTGGTAGATCCGGTCCCGGAAGTCGTAGAGGAAGCCGACCGGGTCCAGGTCCTGCCAGACGAAGTGGCTCGGGTCGAAGTTCAGCCCGAACGCCGGCCGGTGGTCGACCGCCTCCAGGGCGCGTTTCGTGGTCCAGTAGTCGTACGCGATCTCGCTGGGGTGCACCTCGTGGGCGAAGCGCACGCCTTCCGCGTCGAAGACGTCCAGGACCGGGTTCCAGCGTGCGGCGAAGTCCTCGTAGCCCCGCTCGATCATGTGCGGCGGGACCGGCGGGAACATCGCGACCAGGTGCCAGATCGAGGAGCCGGTGAACCCGATGACGGTGTCCACGCCGAAGGCGGCGGCCGCCCGCGCGGTGTCGGCCATCTCCTGCGCGGCCCGGCGGCGCACCCCTTCCGGCTCGCCGTCGCCCCAGATGCGGGCGGGCAGGATGGCCTGGTGGCGTTCGTCGATGGGGTGGTCGCAGACGGCCTGGCCGACGAGGTGGTTGGAGACGGCCCAGCACTTCAGCCCGTACGAGTCGAGCAGTTGATGGCGGCCGTCCAGGTATCCGGGGTCGGTGAGGGCCTTGTCCACCTCGAAGTGGTCGCCCCAGCAGGCGAGTTCGAGGCCGTCGTAGCCGAAGTCGCGGGCGTGCCGGCAGACCTCCTCCAGGGGCAGGTCGGCCCACTGGCCGGTGAAGAGGGTGAAGGGACGGGGCATGCGCGGAACCTCCTAGAGGGGCACGGGGGTGAGGACGGAGTTCTTCGCAGCGCTCTCCTCCACCGCGGCCAGCACCCGTTGCACCTGGAGGCCGTCGGCGAACGACGGTACGGGCGGCGCTCCTTCGGCGATGGTGTGGATCACGTCGCGGGCCTGGTGGACGAAGGTGTGCTCGTAGCCGAGGGTGTGGCCCGGCGGCCACCACGCCTCCAGGTAGGGGTGTTCGGGCTCGGTGACGAGGATGCGGCGGAAGCCGGCCGTGGTGGCGGGTTCGGTGTGGTCGTGGAAGGACAGTTCGTTGAGCCGTTCCAGGTCGAACGCGAGCGAGCCGCGCTCCCCGTTGATCTCCAGCCGCAGGGCGTTCTTGCGGCCGGCCGCCATCCGGGTCACCTCGAAGGAGGCCAGGGCGCCGGAGGCGAGCCGCCCGGTGAACACGGCGGCGTCGTCCACCGTCACCGCGCCCAGTCCCCCGGCCACGGCCCCGCCGCCCAGTCCCCCGGACGGCCCGGCGGGCAGGGGCCGTTCGCGTACGAATGTCTCGCTCAGCGCCGACACAGCCACCAGCGGCTCCCCCGCCAGGAACTGCGCGAGGTCCACGACGTGCGCCCCGAGGTCGCCGAGCGCGCCGGAGCCCGCGTGTTCTTTCTTCAGCCGCCAGGTCAGCGGCGACGCGGGGTCGACCAGCCAGTCCTGGAGGTAGGCGGCGCGTATGTGCCGCAGGGCGCCGATGCGGCCCTCAGCGATGAGGCGGCGGGCATGGGCGAGGGCGGGCACCCGCCGGTAGTTGAAGCCGACCATGGCCGTCCGGCCACGGCCGACGGCGCGCTCGGCCGCCGCCGCCATGGCCCGCGCCTCCCCGACCGTGTTGGCGAGCGGCTTCTCGCACAGCACGTGCTTGCCGGCCTCCAGGGCGGCGACGGCGATCTCCGCGTGGCTGTCGCCGGGGGTGCAGATGTCGACGAGCTGTACGTCGTCGCGGGCGATCAGGGCGCGCCAGTCGGTCTCCGCCGCGGCCCAGCCGTGCCGACCGGCGGCGGCCTCGACGGCCGTGCGGTCGCGGCCGCAGATCGCGGCGAGGACCGGCCGCATCGGCAGGTCGAAGACGTGTCCGGCGGTGCGCCACCCCTGGGAGTGGGCGGCGCCCATGAACGCGTACCCGACCATGCCGATGCCGAGCGGTGGCGCGGCCGTCTCCTGCTGCGTCTGATCCCTACGGGCCATCCGGGCTTCCTCCTCGTCTGTGGTTCGGCGGATACGGCGGCGGGGCGGCTCAGTTGAAGCCCGTCGGCAGGTACTGGTCGACGTTGTCCTTGGTGACCACGGCGGAGTAGAGGGTGAGGCCGGTCGGGATCTCCAGCTCGGAGAGGCCCGCCACCCCCTTGCCCTGCCCGAGGGCGCGGGCCAGGTCGATGGCGGATGCCGCCATGGTCGGCGGGTAGAGGACGGTGGCCTTCAGGACGGTGTTGTCGGCCTTGATGGCGTCCATGGCGGACTTGGCGCCGGCGCCGCCGACCATCAGGAACTCGTCGCGGCCGGCCTGCTGGATGGCGCGGAGCGCGCCCACGCCCTGGTCGTCGTCGTGGTTCCACAGGGCGTCGAACTTCTTCTGCGCCTGAAGGAGCTGGGCCATCTTCGACTGCCCCGACTCGACGGTGAAGTCGGCTGCCTGACGGGCCACCAGTTTGATGTTGGGGTAGTTCTTCAGTGCGTCGGCGAAGCCCTCGCTGCGCTGTTTGGTGAGCTCCAGGTTGTCGATCCCGGCGAGCTCCACGACCTTGGCGTCCGGCTTGTCCTTGAGCTGTTCGCCGATGTACGTGCCGGCGTTGAGGCCCATGCCGTAGTTGTCGCCGCCGACCCAGCAGCGGTAGGCCTGCGGGGAGGCGAAGATCCGGTCCAGGTTGATGACGGGGATGCCCGCCCGCATGGCCTCCAGGCCGACCTGGGTGAGTGCCTTGCCGTCGGCCGGGAGGACGACCAGGACGTCGACCTTCTTGTTGATGAGGGTCTTGACCTGGCCGATCTGGGCGGCGGTGTCGTTGGAGCCCTCGGTGGTCTCCAACGTCACCTCGGCGTACTTCTTCGCCTGGGACCTGGCGTTCTCGTTGATGGCGTTGAGCCAGCCGTGGTCGGCCTGCGGTCCGGCGAAGCCGATGGTGACGGGCTTGCCCGGCCCGGCGTCGGCGGCGGGTGCCCCGCTCGTCGCGGCGGAGTTCTTCTCCTTGGGCTCATTGCTGGTGCAGGCGGTGAGGAAGGCGCCCGCGGAGACCGCCGCGGTGCCGAACAGCAGTCCTCTGCGGCTGGTTTGTGGCATGGCTGTGGAACCCTTCATCCGATGGGTGGTTGGTGGGCGGGAGTGAGGCGCGGACGGGTGCGGGCGGGTACGCCCGGTCAGGTCTCCGCGTGGGACGAGGTGCGGCCCTGGACGAGGACGGCGGCGACGATGATCGCGCCCTTGGCGATCTGCTGCACGTCGCTCTGCAGGTTGTTGAGCGCGAAGATGTTGGTGATCGTGGTGAAGACGAGGACGCCCAGGACGGAGCCCACGATGGTGCCGCGTCCGCCGCTGAGCAGGGTGCCGCCGATGATCGCGGCGGCGATGGCGTCGAGTTCGTACAGGTTGCCGTTGGTGTTCTGGCCGGAGCCGGACAGCACGATCAGCATGAAGGCCGCGATGCCGCAGCACAGCCCGGACAGCAGGTAGAGGTAGAGCCGCTGCCTGCGGACGTCGATGCCCGCGAGCCGGGCGGCTTCGGCGTTGCCGCCGATGGCGACGGTGCGGCGGCCGAAGGTCGTACGGTTCAGCAGCAGCCAGCCGGCGACGGTGACCGCGGCGAAGATCAGGACCAGCGGCGGGATGCCGAGGACGTAGGAGCCGGGCAGGCCCAGGTCGAGGACCGAGGTGACGGTGACGATCTGGGTCCTCCCGTCGGTGATCTGGAGGGCCACGCCGCGGGCGGAGGCGAGCATCGCCAGGGTCGCGATGAACGGCACCACCCGCCCGTACGCGATGAGCACCCCGTTGACGAGTCCGGCGCCCAGGCCGACGAGCACGGCGGTGAACAGGATGCCCGCGAAGCCGTACTCCTGGGTGGCGAGGGTCGTCGCCCAGACGGAGGCGAGGGCGACCATGGCGCCGACCGAGAGGTCGATGCCGCCCGAGGTGATGACGAAGGTCACCCCGACGGTGACGACGCCGATCACGGACGCCTGGGTCAGGACGAGTTGGAGGTTCCCGCTGTCCAGGAAGGCGTCGGGCTCGGTGATCCCGCCGACGGCCACGAGCACGGCGAGGATGCCCAGCAGGGACAGGGTGTGGACGTCCAGGCGCAGCCCGAGGGCGCGCGGGGGCCCGTGCTTCTTCGGGGACGCGGGGGCGGACGCGGGGGCGGACGCGGGGGCGGACGCGGGGGCAGGGCCCTGGTCCGGCCCGCTCTGCCGCGTCGAGGGGACGGGATGGGTCATGGGGTCGGGCTCCCTTCCATCACGAGGTCGAGTACGCGGTGCTCGTCGAGATCCTTGGCCTCGGCGGTATGGACTACGTGTCCCTCGCGTAGGACGAGGACCCGGTCGGAGAGGCCCAGCACCTCCGGGACCTCGCTGGAGACGAGCAGGACGGCGAGCCCTTCGTCGGCCAGCCGGCGGATCACGGCGTAGAGCTCGGCGCGGGCGCCGACGTCCACGCCACGGGTCGGTTCGTCGAGCAGCAGCACCCGGCAGCCGCGCAGCAGCCAGCGGGCCAGGACCGCCTTCTGCTGGTTGCCACCGGAGAGGGTGCGGACGGGGGTGTCCGGGTCGTCGGGGCGCAGCGAGAGGGCCCGGGTGGCGGCGCGGGCCGCCTTCCGCTCCGCCCCGCGGTCGAGCCAACCGGCCCTGGAGTGGCGGGACATGGTGGACAGCGAGACGTTGCGGGTGACGGATTCGAGCATGAGCAGGGCTTGGGCCTTGCGTTCCTCGGGGGCGAGGCCGATACCGGCGGCGACGGCGGCGCGTACGCTTCCGGGCCGCAGCACCCGGCCCGCGACCGTGACCCGGCCCGTGGTGGCCCGGCGGGCACCGTAGACGGTCTCCAGGATCTCCGAGCGCCCCGAGCCGACGAGTCCGGCGAGGCCGACGATCTCGCCGGGCCGGACCTCCAGGTCGACCGGGGCGAACTCCCCCTTCCTGCTGAGACCTTCGACGGTGAGGACGGGGACGTCGGTCCGCCCGGGGCCCTTTCCCGAGCCATTTCCGGAGTCCATTCCCGAGCCATTTCCCGAGCCCTTCGCGGCGCCTTTCGCGGCGCCTTTCGCGGAGCCTTTCGCGGAGCCTTTCGCGGGCCGGGGCGGGAAGACGTACTCGACCTTGCGGCCGGTCATCATCGCGACGATGTCGTGCGTCGGTGTGGTCTCGGCGGGGAGGCCGGAGGCGACGGCCCGGCCGTCCTTGAGTACGGTCACCCGGTCGCCGATCCGGCGGATCTCCTCCAGCCGGTGCGAGATGTAGACGACGGCGACGCCCTCGGCGGTCAGCGAGGCGATGATCCGGAAGAGGTTGCCGACCTCGTCCGGGTCGAGCGCGGCGGACGGCTCGTCCATCACGATGAGGCGTACGTCGTGGGAGAGCGCCCGGGCCATGGAGACGATCTGCTGCTGGGCGGCGGAGAGTTCACCGACCGCGCGGGCGGGATCGATCTCCGGGTGTCCGAGCCGCTCCAGCAGGGCGGCGGCCCCGGTACGGCCCCGGCGGGTACGGACGACGAAGCCGGCGCTGGTGGGTTCGTGGCCCAGGAAGACGTTCTCGGCGACCGACAGGCCCCGGACCAGGTCGAGTTCCTGGTAGATGGTGGCGATCCCGAGCCGCATAGCGGCGAGGGGCGACTTGAGCACGGCCGGTGCGCCGCGCCAGGTGATCTCGCCCCCGTCGGGCTGGTGGGCCCCGGCGAGCACCTTGATGAGGGTGGACTTGCCGGCGCCGTTCTGCCCGAGGAGGCAGTGCACTTCACCGGCCTGGACCTCCAGGTCCACGCCGTCGAGGGCGCGGACACCGGGAAAGGACTTGGTGATGCCGGACATGGTGAGCAGCGGTGGTTGCGGAGCCATGACGAATCCCCTCGGCGGATGGGGTCTTTCGCGGGCGGACGGTCGGGAGGGTCAGACGGGTGAGAAGAGGTGGTCGCTGATGAGCCTGGCCGCGCCGGTGACTCCGGCGGCGGGCCCCAGCTCACCCAGGACGATCGGAAGGTTGCCGGTGGCCAGCGGCAGGGAGCGCCGGTAGACCTGGGCCCTGACGCCGGCCAGCAGCGTGTGGCCGAGGCCGGTCACCCCGCCGCCGATCACCACCAGGGCGGGGTTGAAGAAGCTGACGAGTCCCGCGATGACCTGGCCGACCCGGTTGCCGCCTTCGCGGATCAGGCCGAGCGAGGTGGGGTCGCCCAGGGCCGCCGCGGCGGCCACATCGGCGGCGGTGAGTCTCCCGGTCGCCGCCAGCCGGTCCGCGAGCTCCGCGGACTGTCCGGCGCGTGCCGCGGTTTCGGCGTCCCGGGCGAGGGCGGCGCCGCTGAAGTGTGCCTCCAGGCAGCCCCGGTTGCCGCAGGCGCAGAGGCGGCCCTCGGGTTCCACCTGGATGTGGCCGATGTCGCCGGCGCTGCCCGTCGCACCCCGGTGGACGGTGCCGCCGACGACGATGCCGCAGCCGATGCCCGTACCGATCTTGACGCAGAGGAAGTCGCCCACGGAGCGGGCCACGCCCGCGTGCTGCTCCCCCATCGCCATCAGGTTCACGTCGTTGTCGACCATGACGGGGCAGCCCAGTTCCTGGCTCAGCGCCTCGCGGACCGGGAAGCCGTCCCAGCCGGGCATGATCGGCGGTGCTACGGGGACGCCCTCGGGGAAGCGGACCGGTCCCGGTACGCCGATCCCGGCGCCGTCGAAGCCTTCGGCGAGCCCGGAGGAGCGGAGCTTCGCCGCCATGGACAGCACCTGCTCGAAGACGGCGACGGGCCCCTCGCGTACGTCCATGGGGTGGTTGAGGTGGCCCAGGACCTCCAGCTCCGCGTTGGTGACCGCCACGTCGATGGAGGTGGCGCCGATGTCGACGCCGAGGAAGCGCAGTGCCGGGGCGAGCCGGATGTTGTGCGAGCGGCGCCCGCCGCGGGAGGCGGCGAGTCCGTCGGCCACCACGAGGCCGGTCTCCAGCAGCCGGTCCACCTCGACGGCGAGTTTGGAGCGGGAGAGGTCGACCCGGTCGCCCAGCTGTGCCCGGGAGTTGGGCCCGCCGTCACGCAACAGCCGGAGCAGGCGCGCCTGGTGGGCGTTGGCGGGTCGTGCCGTCATACGTCTCACGCGCCCCTCCCCGCCTCATCGGCCTGTCCGTCGGGCTTGGCAGGGGAACCTAGCAGCGGTTGTCCGGTACGGGAAGAAGTCGCGCGGAAATCCGCCGAACTTTCTCCACTCCGAGGACAAAGCCCGGCACGGGCCCGGTAGCGCGTCCCTCAGGGGCAGCGGATCACCTGTCCCGCGTAGCTGAGGTTGCCGCCGAAGCCGAAGAGCAGCGCGGGGGCTCCGCTGGGGACCTCGCCCCGCTCGACCAGCTTGGACAGGGCCATGGGGATCGAGGCGGCGGACGTGTTGCCGGAATCCACCACATCACGCGCCACGACGGCGTTGACCGCGCCGATCTTCCGGGCGACCGGCTCGATGATCCGCAGGTTGGCCTGGTGCAGGACCACCGCGGCGAGGTCCTCGGGGGTGAGGCCCGCCTTTTCGCACACCTTGCGGGCGATGGGGGGCAGCTGGGTGGTGGCCCAGCGGTAGACCGACTGGCCCTCCTGCGCGAAGCGCGGCGGCGTCCCCTCGATCCGCACCGCGTCCCCCATGCCGGGGACCGAGCCCCAGAGCACCGGCCCGATCCCGGGCACCGCCGCGTCCTCGGAGTCGGCGACCACGACCGCCGCGCCGGCACCGTCCCCCATCAGCACACAGCTGGAACGATCCGTCCAGTCGACGATGTCGCCCATCTTGTCGGCGCCGATCACCAGCGCGCGGGTGGCGGCGCCGGCCCGCAGTGCGTGGTCGGCGGTGGCGAGGGCGTGGGTGAAACCGGAACAGACGACGTTGATGTCCATCACCGCCGGTGACACCATGCCGAGGCGGGCGGCGACCCGGGCCGACATGCTCGGCGAGCGGTCGATGGCGGTGGAGGTGGCGACGAGCACCAGATCGATGTCGGCCGGCTGGAGGCCCGCCCCGGCGAGCGCCTTGGACGCCGCGTGCGCGGCCAGCTCGTCGACCGGCTCGTCGGGGCCGCCGATGTGACGGGTCTTGATGCCGACGCGGCTGGTGATCCACTCGTCACTGGTGTCGACCATGGCCGCCAGGTCCTCGTTGGTGAGCACCTTGGCGGGCTGGTAGTGGCCGAGCGCCGCGACACGTGAGCCGGTCATGTACAGGTCCCCTCGCTACATCTGGCAGGAACCAACCAGTCTTGGTCGCTACCGCCCGGTACGGGGACAGGTGATCCCACAGGAATACCGGCCTCGGCTTGGAGGCTTGGCAACAGCGGCCCGCGACCTTTGATTACGCCGGCCGGTTGCGACGTCACTTCCGATGTGCAGGACAATGTGACCGTCGGGGCCCTCCGCCGCAGGCCGGACCGGTGGCGTCCCGGCATCCTTCGCCCAGGGCCGCGCCGGCCCCCACACGTACAGGAATCGGGTCCAACGGTCATGGGACGGGTCACCGAGCGCCGCCGCACCATCCGCATCCGGGACGGGGCCGTCTCCAGCCGCCCCGACACCCTCGTCGCCGAGGAGCCGATGGAGATACGGCTGAACGGCAGGCCGCTCGCCATCACGATGCGCACCCCGGGCGACGACTTCGCGCTCGCGGCCGGCTTCCTGGTGAGCGAGGGGGTGATCGGTGACAGCTCCGACGTCCAGTCGATCGTGTACTGCGCGGGCGCGGCGGCCGACGGCGTGAACACGTACAACGTGGTGGACGTGAAACTCGCGCCCGGCGTCGAGGTGCCCGACATCACGCTGGAGCGCAACGTGTACACCACCTCCTCCTGCGGGCTGTGCGGCAAGGCGAGCCTGGACGCGGTCCGCACCACGACCCGCCACCCGGTCGCCGACACGCCTCCGCTCCGGGTCGCACCCGCGCTGCTGGCCCAGCTCCCCGACCGGCTGCGGGCCTCCCAGCGGGTCTTCGACCGGACCGGCGGCCTGCACGCGGCGGCGCTGTTCTCCGAGACGGGCGAGCCGACCGACATACGGGAGGACGTCGGACGGCACAACGCCGTCGACAAGCTGGTCGGGCGCGCCCTGACCGACGGCCGGCTGCCGCTGTCCCGGTCGATCCTGCTGGTCTCGGGACGGGCCTCGTTCGAACTGGCGCAGAAGGCGGTGATGGCGGGCATTCCGATGCTGGCGGCCGTCTCGGCGCCCTCGTCCCTCGCCGTCGACCTGGCGGCCGAGACCGGCCTCACCCTGGTCGGCTTCCTGCGCGGCCCCTCCATGAACGTGTACGCCGGAGAGCACCGCATCGCGCTGGACGCGGGTTAGCCCACCGCCACGGCGTCCCGCACCGGGCCCTCCACGCACGCGTCGTCCGGGTCGCGGGCACGCCGCTTGGCGATCACCGCGCAGACCATGAGCTGCATCTGGTGGAAGAGCATCAGCGGCAGCACGGCGAGGCTCGCCTGCGCGCCGAACAGGACGCTGGCCATGGGCAGCCCCGAGGCCAGGCTCTTCTTGGAGCCGGCGAACTGGATCGCGATGCGGTCCTCGCGGCCGAAGCCGAGCCGCTTCGCCCCGTACCAGGTCACCGCGAGCATGAGCGCGAGCAGGACCGCCTCGGCGGCGAGCAGCCCCCCGAGCCTCGCCGGGGTGACCTGGTGCCAGATGCCGGCGACCATGCCCTCGCTGAAGGCCGTGTAGACGACGAGCAGGATCGATCCCCGGTCGACCAGGCCGAGGGCCTTCCTGTGGCGGGCGATGTAACCGCCGATCCAGCGGCGCAGCAGCCGGCCCGCGACGAACGGCGCCAGCAGCTGGGCGCCGATCCTCAGCAGGGCGTCGCCGGAGAGGCCGCCGCCGCTGTTCCCGAGCAGCGCGGCGGCGAGCAGCGGGGTGAGGAAGACGCCGGCGATCGAGGAGAAGGAACCCGCGCAGATGGCGGCGGGCACGTTGCCGCGGGCGATCGAGGTGAAGGCGATCGACGACTGGATGGTCGAGGGGACGAGGCACAGGAAGAGGAAGCCGCTCTGCAGCTGCGGCGACAGGACGTACGGCACCAGTCCCCCGCTCGCCAGGCCCAGCACCGGAAAGACGACGAAGGTGCAGGTCAGGACCGTGAGGTGGAGCCGCCAGTGGCGGAGCCCGTCCAGCGCCTCGGCGGTGGACAGGCGGGCCCCGTAGAGGAAGAAGAGGAACGCCACCGCACCGGTGGAGGCGCCGCCGGCCATTTCGGCGGCCGGGCCGGAGGCCGGCAGCAGCGCCGCGAGGACGACGGTGCCGATCAGGGCCAGTACGTACGGGTCGATCGGCAGCCAGGACGGCGGCTGCGGGATGCGGCGGCTCATGTGCTCCACGTGTCTTTCGGTCAGGTCGGGCCCTGAACATCCTGCTCCGGCGCACGCCGATCGGGAATCCCGTACACCGCTCTCACTGTGATCACGGATCGCGATAGCGTGGCCGGCATGTACGACCCGGCGCAGCTGCGCACCTTCCTCGCCGTCGCCCAGACCCTCAGCTTCACCACCGCCGCCCGCCGGCTCGGGGTGCGGCAGTCCACGGTGAGCCAGCACGTGCGGCGGCTGGAGGACGCGACCGGGCGGCAGCTGTTCGCCCGGGACACACACCGCGTCGATCTCACGTCTGACGGCGAGGCGATGCTCGGCTTCGCGCGGACGATCCTGGACGCGCACGAGCGGGCGTCGGCGTTCTTCACCGGCACCCGGCTGCGCGGGCGGCTGCGGTTCGGCGCCTCGGAGGACTTCGTGCAGACCCGGCTGCCGGAGATCCTTCAGACGTTCCGCCGCGACCACCCGGACGTCGAGCTGGAGCTGACCGTCGAGCTGTCGGGAACCCTGCACCAGCAGCTGGAGGCGGGCCGCCTCGATCTGGTGCTGGCCAAGCGGCGGGCCGGGGACACGCACGGGGAGCTGGTCCGGCAGGACGTCCTGGTCTGGATCGGCGCGCCGGGGCTGCGGATCGACCCGGACCGCCCGGTGCCGCTGGTCGTCTTCCCGCCGCCGGGCATCACCCGGGCGCGGGCCCTGGAGGTCCTGGAGGAGCAGGGCCGTTCCTGGCGGATGGCGTGCACGAGCGGCAGCCTGAGCGGTCTGATCGCCGCCGCGCAGGCGGGGCTCGGCGTGATGGTGCACACCCGCGGTCTGGTGCCGCCCGGGCTGGTGCCGGTTTCGGCCAGGGCGGGGCTGCCGGAGCTGGGTGGCGTGGACTTCGTCCTGCTGCACGGCCGGCGGCGGGGCGGTGCGCAGCAGGCGGCGGACGCGCTGGCGGCGGCGATCCTGGCGGGCGGTGACCGGCTGATCCGGCCGCCGGGCGGGGCCGGCGCGGTCCGGGGGCGGGAGCAGGCATGACGGGGTGCGGGAAGGGGGAGAATCCACGGGACGCGCCGGGCGGACCGGTCGCACCGGACCGATCGCACGGACCGGTCGCACGGACCGACCGCACCGGACCGGTCGTCCGGGGACGATTCGCCCGTACCCGCCCACAACGGCAGTGATCGCGGCGTACAGATTCGGTGGAGATTCCCGCGCGAGCCGCTTACTCCGTGGTCCCAAGCGCGCCCGAGCCTTGCCCATCTGGCCGGATTTCGGTCCCTGACCAGTGCAGATGGCACGTTGAACGGACAGTTCCGGGCCCTCCCGCCGGGGCGCCCGGTGGGGTAGCGTCACGGCGCCGTGCGAAGCGCCACAAGGAGCAGGTCATTGCGCGAATTCACTGTCCCACCCATGGCCGCCGCTCCCCACGTGGGCGGCCTCGCCGATGTCGTGTTCGACCATGCCGACGAGGACCCGTACCGGGTCGCGCTCGGCCGAAAAGATGCGGACGGACGCTGGCAGGACGTCACGTCGGCGGCGTTCCGCGACCAGGTGCTGGCTCTGGCCAAGGGGCTGATCGCCCACGGTGTGCGGTTCGGCGACCGGGTCGCCCTGATGTCGCGTACGCGCTACGAGTGGACCCTCTTCGACTTCGCCCTGTGGGCGGTCGGCGCACAGTCCGTCCCGGTCTATCCGACGTCCTCCGCCGAGCAGGTCCTGTGGATGCTGCACGACGCCGAGGTGTCGGCGGTGATGGTGGAGCACGAGGACCACGCGATGACGGTGGCGTCGGTCATCGACCGGCTGCCGCAGCTGAAGCGGCTGTGGCAGCTGGACGCCGGTGCGGTGGAGCAGCTGGTCGAGTCGGGTGCGCAGGTCGATGACGAGGTGGTGCACCGGCACCGGCGTGCGGTGACCCCCGAATCGGTGGCGACCGTCATCTACACCTCGGGCACGACGGGCCGCCCCAAGGGCTGTGTGCTTACGCACGCCAACTTCATGTTCGAGACGGACACCATGGCCTCGCGCTGGGAGTCGGTCTTCCACTCCAGACCGGGCGACGAGGCGGCGACGCTCCTCTTCCTGCCGCTGGCGCACGTCTTCGGACGGATGGTGGAGGTCACCGCGATCCGCGGCCGGGTGAAGCTCGGGCACCAGCCGGAGCTGTCGGCGAAGGCCCTGATGCCGGACCTGGTCTCGTTCCGCCCCACGTTCGTCCTGGCCGTCCCGTACATCTTCGAGAAGGTCTTCAACGGGGCCCGGCGCAAGGCCGAGGCGGAGGGCCGGGCGGGGCCGTTCGACAAGGCCGTCGACATCGCGGTGAAGTACGCGGAGGCGATGGAGGCGCGGGCGTTCGGCACCGGCCCCGGTCCCTCCACCGGGCTGCGGATGCAGCACCAGTTCTTCGACAAGGTCGTGTACAAGAAGGTCCGCGACGCGATGGGCGGCCGGATACGGCACGCCATGTCGGGCGGTTCCGGCATGGAGCGGCGGCTCGGCCTCTTCTTCGCGGGCGCCGGGGTGACGGTGTACGAGGGATACGGGCTGACCGAGTCGACCGCGGCGGCCACCGCCAACCCCCCGGAGCGCACCCGGTACGGCACGGTCGGGCAGCCGATCCCGGGCACGAGCGTGCACATCGCGGACGACGGCGAGGTGTGGGTGTACGGGGCCCATGTGTTCGGCGGGTACCTCGGTGACCCGAAGGCCACCGACGGGGTGCTCAACGACGGCTGGCTGGCCACCGGCGACCTGGGCGCGCTGGACGAGGACGGCTACCTGACGATCACCGGGCGGAAGAAGGAGATTCTGGTGACGTCCGGCGGCAAGAGCGTGTCGCCGGCCGCCCTGGAGGAGCGGGTGCGGGCGCATCCGCTGGTGGCGCAGTGCATCGTCGTCGGCAACGACCGGCCGTACATCGCGGCGCTGGTCACCATCGACCGGGAGGCCGTGGAGCACTGGCTCACGATGCAGGGGCGGCAGTCGCTGACCCCGGCCGAGCTGGTGCGCGACCCGGATCTGGAGATGGAGGTGCGGCGGGCGGTGGTGGCGGCGAACACGGCGGTCTCGCAGGCCGAGTCCATCCGTACGTTCCGCATCCTGGCGCACCAGTTCAGCGAGGAGCACGGGCTGCTCACCCCGTCGCTGAAGCTGAAGCGCAAGGCGATCGAGGCGGCGTACGAGACCGAGGTGGACGCGCTGTACCGCTGAGGTGCGGAAACGGTGCCGTCCGCCGGGAATGTGCTGGTCCTCTTGATCGTTGACGTGGGGAGTCCCACCCACACAACGTTAGGATCGACTGCTCGTGAGCCAGGTCCCCTCCCTCACTCTCAACAACGGCGTCGAGATGCCCCAGCTCGGGTTCGGCGTCTGGCAGGTGCCGGACGACGAGGCCACGAAGGCGGTCGCCACCGCCATCGAGTCCGGGTACCGCAGCATCGACACCGCCGCGATCTACCAGAACGAGACGGGCACCGGAAAGGCCATCGCCGCCTCCGGCGTCGCCCGCGACGAGCTCTTCGTGACCACGAAGCTGTGGAACACCGAGCAGGGATACGACTCGACGCTGCGCGCCTTCGACGACTCGCTCGACAAGCTGGGCCTCGACTACGTCGACCTGTACCTGATCCACTGGCCGGTGCCGGCCAAGGACGCCTATGTCGACACCTACCGGGCGTTCGAGAAGATCTACGCGGACGGCCGCGCGAAGGCCATCGGCGTCTCGAACTTCCTGCCGGAGCACCTGGAGCGGCTGCTCGGTGAGACGTCCGTGGTGCCGGTGCTCAACCAGATCGAGCTGCACCCGCAGCTCCAGCAGGCCGAGTCGCGCGCACTGCACGCCAAGCACGACATCGCCACCGAGGCGTGGTCGCCGCTGGGCTCGGGCAAGGGCCTGCTGGAGGTGCCGACGGTCCTCGCGGTCGCCCGGAAGCACGGCCGTACGCCCGCGCAGGCGGTGCTCCGCTGGCATCTGCAGACGGGCAACGTGGTGATCCCGAAGTCCGTGACGCCGTCGCGGATCGCGGAGAACATCGACGTGTTCGACTTCGAGCTGGACGCCGACGACCTGGCCGCGTTCGCGGCGCTGGACGAGGGCAAGCGGCTCGGCCCGAACCCGGGCGAGTTCAACGCGGGCGCCTGAGCCCTCGCGTACGACCGCTGAAGCATGACGAAGCCGCCGCCCGGGCCATGAGCCGGGGCGGCGGCTTCGCTGTGTACGGGGCCGGGCTCAGGCGCGCCGGCCCAGGTGGAGGGTGCGGGCCAGGAGCAGGAAGGTGTCGGGGCGCCGGTGCAGTCCCGCCGGGTCCTCGGGGTCGAGGAGCCGGTCGAGCACGGCGATGTCCTCGGCGGCGAGGTGGTCGACCAGTCCGTCGCGGCGGCGGGTGAAGTCGGCGATGACCTGTTCGCGCGCCGCGTCGCCGAGCGGTGCGGGCAGATCGAGCAGGAAGCTGCGGGCGCCCTGCGGAATGAGGCCAGCGGCGCTGAACAGGGCGGCCCAGTCCTCCACCTCCCGCCTGGCGTCGGACAGTTCGGCGCGCATCTCCTCGAAGAGTTCCGCCTCCACCGCCTCCATCCGGGCTTCGAGCCCGGGCTTGCCGAAGCCGAGGTCGCGCGGAAGCTGTCGGGGCTGGAGCCCGCCCTCGACGAGGGCGACGGTGCCGCCCGGGCGCAGCAGTGCGGCGAATCCGGCGAGTACGGCGCGCTGGTCGCCCATGTGGTGCAGCGCGTTGCCGGCCCAGATCAGGTCCGCCTCGCCCAGGTCCGGCAGGCCGGCGGGGAGGGTGGCGTGCAGGGTGGTGACGCGGTCGGCGAGCCCGAGCCGCTGCGCGCGGGCACTCGTGCGCTCCAGCAGGGCGGGGGTGCCGTCGACGGCGACGACCTCCGCCTCGGGGAAGACCTCCGCGAGCAGGCAGGAGATCACACCGGGTCCGCTGCCGATGTCCAGGACCCGGCGGACCTTCGGTGCGGTGGGCAGCGCGGCGACCCAGCGGGCCGCCTCGGTGTACTGCCCGCTGCTGATCTCGGCGTTCCGCTCCAGGAGCGGGGCCATGACGTCCCAGTCGGGTTCGGTGCCGCCGTGCCCGTGTCCGTGTGCGGCGCCGCGCTGGTGGTGGAGGCCCTGGTGGCCGCCGTCGTGGTGGTGTCCGTGCCCGGTGTGGTTGCTCATGGACCCAGCCTCACCGGGTCCGGATCACCGCGCAAACTTCGTTGCTGTTCCGGCAAGGAGCAGGCGCCGCCCTTGCGGTACTCCTGCGGGCTGACGCCGCGTACCCGCTTGAAGGCGGTGCTGAACGCTAACGCCTGGCTGTAGCCGACCTTGCGGGCCACGGCCTCGACCGTGGCGTCCGTCTCGCGCAGGAGATCCGCCGCGACGGCGAGGCGGCGGCCGGTCAGATAGGCCATCGGGGGCTCCCCCACCAGCTCGGTGAAGCGCCGGGCGAGGGCGGCCCGCGAGACGCCGGTCCTGGCGGCCAGCGCGGCCACCGTCCAGGGGCGGGCGGGCTCGTCGCGCAGCAGCCTCAGCGCCTGACCGACGACCGGGTCGCCCATGGCGAGGTACCAGCCGGGCGGTTCGGCACCGGGCCGCGAGAACCAGGTGCGCAGCGCGTCGACGAGGAGCAGGTCCAGCAGCCGGTCGAGCATCATGCTCTGCCCGGGCTCGTCGCGCGCGATCTCGTTGTCCAGCAGGGTCAGCAGCGGGCCGGTGCGGCCGCCCGGCGGCAGGACGAGCAGCGGGGGCAGGGCGTCGAGCAGCCGGCCGCTGATCTCGCCGTCGAGCAGATACGTACCGACGAGGACGACCGCCGAACCGTCGCGGGCGTTGCCCCAGGTCCGCACGCCCAGCTCCATGGACTCCGACAGCGGCTCGCCGCGCAGCGTCGCGCAGGTGCCGCCGGGGCCGATCAGCGCCCTCGGTTCGGTGTCGGGCCGGTCGGCGACGGCGTACGGCTCGGGGCCCCGGGCCACGGCCAGGTCACCGGGGCGCAGCAGGACGGGCTCGGCGGCTCCGACAGGCACGATCCACGCCTCGCCGCTGGTCACGGACATCAGGCAGAGCGGGGCCCGGTCCTCGATGCGGACGGACCAGGGCGGCTCCATCACCATCCGCAGCAGCAGCGCCCCCCGGGCCCGTGGCCCGTCCAGCAGTTCGGCCAGTGCGTCCATGAGCAGCAGCGTAGACGCAGGCGTAGGTGGCCGAGAGCCTTGGGCATGGAGCGCGCGGGGCGGGCCGGGGAACCTTGTCCCATGACTGAGGAGATGCAGAACCGGACACGGCAAACCCCCGGCGCGGGGCCGGTGTTGGTGACGAGCGGTACGGGCAAGACGGGGCGCCGGGTGGTGGAACGGCTGGCCGCGCGTGAGGTGCCGGTCAGGGTGGGCTCGCGCCGGGGCGAGGTGCCCTTCGACTGGGCGGACGAGTCGGGGTGGGAGGCCGCGCTGAGCGGCGTGGAAGCGGCGTACGTCGCGTACGCCCCCGACCTGGGGGCGCCGGGCGCGCCGGCGGCGATGACCGCTTTCGGGCAGGTGGTGCGGCGGTGCGGGGTGCGCCGCCTGGTGCTGCTGTCGGGGCGGGGCGAGCCGGACTCGGTGGTCGCGGAGGAGGCGCTGCGGGCGGCTTCCGGGGACGCCGAACTCACGGTGGTGCGCTCGGCGTTCTTCACCCAGAACTTCAGCGAGGGCGTCCTGGTCGAGGGGGTGCGCGGCGGTGAGCTGGTGTTCCCGGCGGGCGACACCGCCGAGCCGTTCGTCGACGCGGACGACGTGGCCGATGTAATGGTCTCCGCGCTGTGCGGGGAGAGCGGTGCGGGCCGGGTGCACGAACTGACCGGCCCCCAGGCGCTGACCTTCACCGAGGTGGCCGTCGAGCTCACCGGGGCGACGGGCCGCGAGGTCCGCTATGTGGCGCTGGCGGGCGCCGAGTACGAACAGATGCTGGTGGGGTACGGCGTTCCGGCGGCGGAGGCGGCCTTTCTGGCCGAGCTGTTCACGACGCTGCTCGACGGGCACAACGCGGCGGTGACGGACGGTGTGAAGCAGGCGCTGGGCCGTGACCCCAAGCCGTTCGCCCGGTTCGCCGCGGAGGCCGCCCGCGACGGCGCCTGGGACGCGTAGGCGGTGCGCCTCCGTTGAGCCGGGCGTCCGTGCGGGCGCCCGGCTCAGGGCTCAGCGGCGGAAGGCCAGCAGCCGGTACTCGGGGTCGGCGCGCCGCCGCTCGGGGGCGGGCAGGGCGGTCAGGGCGCGGGCGAGGTGTTCGGCGGCAGCCCCGGGCAGGGACAGGCGCGAGGCGTAGTAGCCCCGGCGGACGGCGCCCGCCGCGCTCAGCGGGCTCCGGCCCTGCCCGTGGCCGCGGAAGAACGCCTCCCCCAGCACATCGAGGCCGGCCTCGGCGGCGTACGCGACGATCAGGTCCGTACCGTCGGACGGGGTGGGTGCCAGGTACGGGGCGAACGCCTCGTCGATGTCGCTGCCCACGTCGTGCGAGGCGTCCTTGTCGACGGTGGTGACGAACACGCCGCCCGGCCGCAGCACCCGCGCGGCCTCGGTGACCACCGCCCGCGCCACGCCGTCCTCGCGCAGCAGGTGCAGCAGCCAGACGGCGGTGACCGCGTCGACCCCGGCGTCGGGCAGCGGCAGCCGGCGGGCGTCGGCGAGCACGACGGCGCCGACGCGCTCCCGGGCGACGCCGGCCATGCCGTGCGCGGTGTCGGAGCCGATCACCCGCAGCCCGGGGCGGCCGACGGCGATCCGGCCGGTGACCAGGCCCGTGCCGCAGCCGATGTCCAGCAGGGAGCGGGCAGTTGTCGGAATCAGGCCGAGCACGGCGTCGGCCGCGGCCTCGGCACGCGGCACCCCGCCACGGGTGGCGTCGTAGAGGGCGGCTTCTTCGTCGTAGTCCAGCATCCGGGCGACTCTAGGCCAGTCCGCAAAGTCCCGACCGAAGGTCTAAACCATCGACGTATTGCCGTGAGACCTCGGTGGCCATAACTTGCGGTGATGGAGCTGGAGTTGCGCCATCTGCGAACCGTACGTGCCATCGCCGACACCGGAAGCCTGACCAAGGCCGCCGCCGCGCTCGGTCTCGCGCAGCCCGCGCTCAGCGCACAGCTGCGGCGGATCGAGAAGGCGCTCGGCGGCCCGCTCTTCGACCGGGACCACACGGGTGCGCGGGCGACGCCTCTGGGCGAACTGGTGCTGGAGCGGGCCCGGGTGGTTCTGCCCGCCGTCAGCGAACTCCAGGAGGAGGCGGTGCGGTTCGCCAACGCCATGGGGAACATGGAGCGGTTCCGGCTGGGCGGCACGCACGGCCCGCTGCTCGGCGGGCTCGTCGACCGGCTGGCGGCGGCGCACCCAGCCGCGCCCGTCTCCACGTACACCTCCTGGTCGGTGGCCGAGATCGCCTCGCAACTGGTCGACGGACGGCTGGACTTCGCGCTCATCGGGACCTGTGGCGAGAGTGCCGCGCCGGACGCGGACCGGCTGGAGTGGCAGGTCATCGGGGTCGATCCGGTCTTCGTGATGCTGCCGGAGACCCATCCGCTGGCCGGGCGCGGCGAGTTGGAGCTGTCCGAGCTGGCGGGCGAGTGCTGGGCGGACGTGCCGGGCGACGGCTGCTTCGCGGACTGCTTCGTGGCGGCCTGCGCGCGGGCCGGCTTCAGCCCGGCGTCGGTGTACGAGACCGACACCACGTCCGTCGTCCATCTGGTCCAGGTGGGGCGGGCGGTCGGACTGTGCCGGGCGACGTTCCCGCCGACGCCGGGTGTGGTCACGCGGCCGGTCAGCGGGGCGCCTCTCAGCTGGCGCCATCTGCTGGGCTGGCATCCGCGTTCGGCGGCGGCGTCGGCGGCGGCCGGAGCGGTCAGCGGGCACACCCGGGCGGCGTACGCCCAGGCGGTGGAGCGCAGCGAGAGCTACACGCGCTGGCTCGCCGCGCACCCCCGCTTCGGCGCCGCGCCCTGACGGCCGGGGGGTGCTACTCGGCTCCGTGGCCGGGTGCCACGGCCGCCACCCTGGCGGCCAGGCCGAGGTCCTTCTCGGTGACCTTGCCGCCCGCGTCGTGGGAGTTCACCGACAGGGCGACCGTGTTGTAGCCGAGAGTCAGGTCGCTGTGGTGGTTCAGCTCGTCCTGGATTCGGGCGATGTGGATGGTGAGTGCGGCGGCGGCGAAGTGGGAGGGCAGCCGGTAGGTGCGGGCGATCCGGTCGCCCTCCAGCGTCCAGCCGGGCAGTTCGCGCAGCCGGTCCTCGATCTCGTTCCGCGGCAGCGGTGCGGCGGGCATGCGGCGGCTCCCTCACTGGTGGTCGATGCCGGTCGGCGGTGCCGGTGACGTTACGGTCTTCGTATGACAACTGTCGCGCTCGACACGGGGGTAGGGCCGCTGCTGCGCAACTGGCGGGAGCGGCGGCGGATCAGCCAGCTGGAGCTGGCGCTGCGGGCCGGCTCGTCGGCCCGGCACATCTCGTTCATCGAAACCGGGCGTTCGCGCCCCAGCGAGGACATGGTCCTGCGGCTCGCCGAGCACCTGGAGGTGCCGGTCCGGGAGCGCAACGCCCTGCTGGTGGTGGCCGGTTACGCCCCGCACTACACGGAGACCGCGCTCGACGACCCGGCGATGGGGGCGCTGCGCGACGGCCTGGACCGGCTGCTGCGGGGCTACGACCCGTACCCGGCGTTCGTCGTGGACGGGATGTACACGGTGGTGGCGGCCAATCAGGGGATGACACGGCTCCTGGAGGGGGTGCCGGAGCATCTGCTCGCCCCGCCGCTGAACGCGATGCGGCTCACCCTGCATCCGGACGGCCTCGCCCCGCGCATCCGCAACCTGCGGGAGTGGCGGGCCGATCTGCTGGCCCAGATGGAACGGCAGATCGCCCTGGTCCGTTCGGCAGAACTGCGTGAGCTGTACGAGGAGGTCGCGGGCTATCCGGTGGCGGCGGACCCGGGCGGGGAGGGGGACTGGGAGCCGCCCTCGTCGTCGGTGCCGTTCGCACTGCCCCTGGTCATCGAGCACGAGGGGCGGCTGCTGTCGTTCGTCGCGTCGATCGCGACGTTCAACACGCCGATGGATGTGACGGTGGCGGAGCTGGCCATCGAGACGCTGCTGCCCGCCGACGAGGAGACCGCCGCCCATCTGCGGTCCCTCGTGCCCTGACGACGACGGCCTGCGCGGCCGCCCCGCGTACCGGCTGATCGGCACCGGGGCGGCCGCCTGGTCAGGCCCTGTCGTCACATTCCCGTCTGCCGCGCGACGACAGGCCCTACACCCGTGCCCCGTTGTCGTGCGGGTCCCGGCTCCCTGCCCCCTTCCTGGCGCGCGGGGCGCGGGTGCGGGCGGGCGGCGGGACCTTGCTGGTGCGTTCCAGCAGGAGCGCGGCCGGTACGGCGGTCATGACCGAGGAGTACGTGCCGACGACGATGCCGATCAGCAGGGCGAGGGCGAAGTCCTCCAGGGAGTCGCCGCCCAGCACGACGAGCGCGGTGAGGATGAACAGGGCGCCCATCCCGGTGTTCACCGTTCTCGGCACGGTCTGCAGGACCGCCTGGTTCGCCACGGACGCGAGGGGCCGCCTGCGGGCCTTCGCCCACAGCTCCCTGACCCGGTCGAAGACCACCACCGAGTCGTTGACCGAGTACCCGATGACGGTGAGGAGCGACGCCAGGAAGATGCCGTCGACGGTGCGGCCCAGCCAGGCGAACGCCCCGATCAGAATGATCACGTCGTGGATCAGCGCCCCGACCGAGGCCACGGCGAACGTCCAGCGGAACCGGATCGCCAGATACGCCAGCTGGACGAGTACGGCAATCGCCAGGGCGATCAGCGCGTTGCGCCGCAGTTCGTCGCCGAGGCTGGGGCCGATGAGTTCGTCGCGGACCTTGGTGGTGTCACCGCCCTCGGCGGCCAGGGCGGCCCGCAGCTTGTGTTCGCCGTTGTTGTCGAGGTCCCCGGTCCGCACCGAGATGTCGCCGGCGCCGGCCGTGGTGACTTCCGCATCGCCGAACCCGGCGTCCGCCAGGGCGGCGCGCGCGGTCTCCACCTCCACGGGGCGGCTCGTCGAGTACTCGATGAGCCGGCCGCCGGTGAACTCGACGCCGAAGTTCACCCCGCGCACCACGATGCCCGCCACGGCCACCGCGATCAGGACCGTGGAGATCATCAGCCAGCGGCGCGGGTGGCGCATCAACTGCGGGTCGCGCCGGCTGAGCCAGGTGCGCACCCGGCCCGGGATCGCGATGCCGTTGACGCCCCGGTAGTCGCCGACGAACCGGATGCGGGCCGCCGTCTCGGTGAGCGCGCGGGCGATGACGAGCGCGGAGAACATCGACGCCAGGACACCGATGGCGAGCGTGACACCGAAGCCCTTGACCGGGCCCGAGCCGAGGAAGAACAGCAGCCCGGCCGCGATGAGCGTCGTCACGTTGGAGTCCGCGACGGCGCTCCACGCACCCCGGAACCCGGCGGTGAGCGAGGAACGCAGGGGCCGGCCGGGGCGCTGGGCGTGCTCCTCCCTGGCCCGTTCGAAGACCAACACGTTGGCGTCGACGGCCATGCCGATGGCCAGCACGAAACCGGCGAGTCCCGGCAGGGTGAGCGTGACGCCGAGCGCGACCAGTGCCGCGTACGAGATGACGCCGTAGGCGGCCAGGGCGACGGCGGCGAGCGCGCCGAACAGGCGGTAGACGACCGTGATGAACAGGGCCGTGACGGCGGCGCCGATGAGGGCGGCGCGGGCACTGGCGTCGATGGCGGCGGCTCCGAGCGTCGGGCCGACCGTCCGCTGCTCGACGATCTCCACGGGCACCGGCAGGGAGCCGCCCTCGATCAGGAGGGCCAGTTCGCGGGCCTCGTCCGCGCTGAAGGAGCCGGTGATCTGGGTGGAGCCGGAGGGCAGGCCCGTGCCGCAGGAGACGGTCGGCGAGACCTGGGGCGAGGAGATCACCTGCTGGTCGAGGACGATGGCGACCCGGCGCCGCTCGTCCTGGACCGGGTGGCAGGCCGCTTCCCCGGTCAGCCGGGTCCAGTCCCGCCCGGCGTCCTTGTGGAAGTCGAGCGAGACGGTCCAGCCCGCGCCCTGCTGGGCGTCGAACTCGGCGGACGCCTTCTTGACGCCCGCGCCGGAGAGCGCGGCGGGGCCGAGGGCCAGTTCGCGTCCCTGCTCGTCGGGGAGCGTCAGCCCGTCCTTGCCCTCGGCGCCGTCGGCCGTGCCCGGACCCTGGACGGCGTGAAAGGTCAGCTGGGCGGTCTTGCCGATGACCTCGGCGGCCTTGCGGGGGTCCTGGACGTCCGGGAGTTCGACGATGATCCGGTCCTCGCCGGACCGGGTCAGGGTCGGCTCCGTGACGCCGAGCGAGTCGATTCGCCGGCGCAGCACCTCCAGGGTTCGGTCGGTGCTCTCGCGGTCGGCCTTCGCGGTGTCGGAGTCCTTGGCCTGCAGCACCATGCGGGTGCCGCCCTGGAGATCCAGGCCGAGTCTGGGTGACATGGTCAGCGTGATGAACACGGAGACGAGCAGTACGGCCGCAGCCAGAACCGCCCGCACCGTGGTGGCGCGCGTCATTGCGGGTTTCCTCCGAGGGGACGCCGAGCGCCCCCGCACCCGTCAGGAGGGCGAGGAGGGCACGGCGGTGATGGGGAGCGGGACCTGCGACAGGTCCCCGGGCCGGTGAGGACCGGCCCCCGGAGGCCCGCGCACACCGGGGAGCGCGACGCGCAGGCGCTCGGCGGCGGCACAGGGGAGGGCGCGTACGGACCAGGGGACGGGGGGCGGAAGGGGGACGCCGGCCGGGCACGGGAGCAGTGCGCCGGGCCCCGGCGGGGGGAGCTGGTGCGGCGTACGGGGATGCTCGGCGGCCACCCACGGCTCGGTACGCGACCCCCGGTCGGCGACGGCCATGGGCGCGACGGCCGACGTGGGGGCCGTGGCCGAGGTGGGAGCAGCGGCCGGGGTGGGGGCCGTGGTCGAGGTGGAGGCGGTGCCTGGCGCGGGCGCGGTACCCGAGACGGGCGAGGCGGTCGAGGTGGGAGCCGCGGCCGGTGCGGGGGCCGTGGCCGGCGCGGGGGCCGTGGCCGGCGCGGGAGCTGTGGCGGGTTCGGGGAGGCCGGAGGTGGGCGGCGTGGGTGCCCCGGCAAGGGTCGCCACCGCGCGTACGGGCAGACCGGCGCCCGCCGCGACGGGCGCGCCGCCGGCGACCGTGAGCACCGCGAGGAGCAGCGCCGCCAGGAGCCGCCGCGTCGCCGAGGCATGTGCGCCGTGTGCCGGGGTGGCCGGCCGGCTCCCGGGGTGCGCGTTCCCCGGGGGCGGCCCCGGGAGGGGGGTCACCCGGATCGGCCGGGCAGGGCCGGTGCGGCGGCGTGGCGGAGCACCGAGCTGAGGATGAGTCCGGCTCCGCGTACGACCGTGGTCGCCGGGTCGTCCGCGAGCCGGACCGGGACGCCGAGGCGGACCGCTATCCGATTGGTGATGTCCGGACGCAGCGCCCCGCCTCCCGCGAGCAACGGCCCCCGGCGCAGGGCACCGAGCAGCGCGCCGTGCCGGTCCTGCCGCCACATGGCCATGACCATGTCCAGGACGGCGCGGACCACGACGGCGGGCGCCTCACCCGGTTCCAGGTCGCTGAGCCCGGTCTCGGCCAGACGCGCGTCGCGCACCAGGCCGTCGACGAGCAGGGTCGCCTCGGTCAGCTCGGCGCCGACGTCGATGACGAGGAGCGGGCCCCCGTCCCGCGGTCCGGCGTACGCGGCGGCGGCCCTGGCGCTGTCCAGGACGATGACGTCCGAGGGGCCGAGCGCGCGGAGCATGTCCCGGGCGGCGGTGCGGTGTCCGGGGCCGGCGAGGACGGGGTGGCTGAGGACGATCACCGTGTCGTCGCGGTCGCCCCCGAGGGCCCGGTCGGCGATGCGGGCCAGCATGCGGCCGCACGACTCCGGGTCCACGATGCGCCCGCGCCGGACGGGGCGGACGTGGCCGTACTCGCCGCCGTCGCCGCTTGCGGTGTCCGCGACGATGCCCTGTCCGGGAACCCAGGCGCGGGTGCGGGAGCTGCCGAGATCGAGCGCGAGCCCTCGGGTCGCGCCCCGGTAGTGCCGGTGAACGGAGCGGTCGTGCCGCCGCCCGTCGCGCAAAGAACGCATCGCCCCTCACCCCCGCCCCGCTGCCGCGGCCGTTCACACACCCAGTGACCCGCTGATAGCGAGGCATGGCCGAGCCCTCACTATGCAATAGGGAGGCAAAGAAAGCCACTCCCAAGCAAAATCGAAGGACGCGCCAACCGCCACCCACCGCCCGGCCCCCGCCCCACGTGACGGACAGGTCACGCCTCGACGGGCAGGAACTCCCCGATCAGCTCCGCGAACTCCTCCGGTGCCGCGATCCGTACCCCCAGGCCCTCCGCCTTCGTCCGCTTGGAGCCCGCCTTCTCACCGGCCACCAGCAGCGTGGTGCGCTTGGAGACGCTGGAGGAGGACTTCCCGCCGGCCCGTTCGATCAGCTCGTTCATCTGGTTGCGTGACAGCTTCTCCAGCGTGCCCGTCATGGCCCCGGTGACCACCACGGTCATCCCGGCCAGCGGCAGCCCGTCCGCGCCCTCACCGGCCCCTTCGCCCTCCGGCACGGCGGCCTTGTCGCCCTCCTCGCCCGGCTCCGGTGGCGGGGTGGCGCCCGGCTCGGTCATGGTGAGCCCGGCGGCGAGCAGTTTCTCGATCAGCGGGGCCAGCTCCACCAGCTCCGCGACCACGGCCGCCGCCTTCTCCTTGCCTATGCCGTCGACCCGCTGGAGCTCGTCCACGCCGGCGGCCCTGATCCGGTCCATCTCCGCGAAGTGGCGGGCGATCCGGCGGGACATGGAGCGCCCGGTGCCGCGCACGCCGAGGGCGCCGAAGACCCGGGAGAGCGGCTGGGCGCGTGCCGCGTCGATCGCGGTCAGCAGATTGTCGGTGCTCGTCTCGCCCATCCGGTCGAGCGCGAGCAACTGCTCGCGCTCCAGGGTGAACAGATCGGCGAAGTCCGCGACCAGTCCGGCGTCCACGAGCTGGACCACCCGGGTCGTGCCGAGGCCCTCGATGTCGAGCTGGTCGCGCCCGGCCGCGTACGAGACGGAGGCGACGAGGCGGCAGTCGCGGCCGCGTACACAGCGCCAGCGCTGCTCGCTGGTGTCGATGTCCGAACCGCACTGCGGGCACACCTCGGGGAAGACGACGGGCTGCTCGTCGCCGGTCCGCAGCTGGGCGACGGGCGCCTCGATGCGGGGGATGATGTCGCCCGCCTTGTAGACCATCACGTGGTCTCCGATGCGCAGATCCCGGCGGGTGATGTCGGCCGGGTTGTGCAGGGTGGCGTAGCCGACGGTCGATCCGTCGATCTCGACGGGCTCCAGCACCGCGCGCGGCGCGATGATGCCGGTGCGTCCCACGTTCCACTCGACGCCGAGGAGGCGGGTGACCTTCTCGACGGCCGGGAGCTTGTAGGCGATGGCCCAGCGCGGCGCGCGGGTGCCGACGCCGGCGTCGCGCTGGTCGGCCGCCAGGTCCGCCTTGATGACGATGCCGTCGATACCGAAGGGCAACGCGGCCCGCAGCGCGGCGACTTCCTCGATCCGCTCCTGGACCTCCTCGACGGTGGTGACGGTGCGCGGCGCGACCTCCGGGTCCCCCGCCGTGTGCACGCCGAGGCCCGCGACATACGCCAGGGTCTCGCTGTGGGGCAGCTCGGCCGGCATGGCGGCCGTTTCGCCGGAGTCGGGCAGCGGCAGGGCGCCGTAGGCGAAGAACGTCATCTGCACCGTGTACGCGCGGTCCTTGGCACGCAGGGTCCCCGCGGCGCCGTTGCGCGCGTTGGCGAAGGGGGCGCCGCCGTGGGCGGTGCGGACGGTGTTGGCCTGCTCGAACTGCTCGGTGGTCATGAGGATTTCGCCACGTATCTCGATCGTGTCCGGTCCGGCGAGCTGTCCGGGGAGTCCGACGACGGTGCCGATCGCGTGCGACACGTCCTCACCGGCGGTGCCGTCGCCGCGGGTGATCAGCTGCTCCAGGCGGCCTTCGCGGTAGCGGGCGGCGACCGCGAGTCCGTCGAGCTTCGGCTCGACGCTCCAGGCGGTGACGGGCCGTCCGATCCGGCGCTCCAGCGAGGCGGTCCAGGTGGCGAACTGCTCGGCCGAGAAGACGTTGTCGAGGGAGAGCATCGGCACGGTGTGCGGCACGTCCCCGACGGCCGCGCCGCCGGCCACCTTGCCGGTGGGCGACGCGGGCAGCACCTCCTGCGGACGGTCCTGCTCGTACGCGGCGATCCCGCGCGCCAGCCGGTCGTAGCCGTCGTCGTCGAGCGTGCTCTCGCCCGTGGCGTAGTACGCGGCGGCGGCCTGCGACGCCTGTTCGACCGCAGCGGCGTAGGCGGCGGTGTCGGCGAGCACAACAGCTGAGTTCGTCATGCCCTCCATCCTGCCGCCCACCACTGACAGCACCCCGGCCACCGCCTTCGGCCTCCCACTCCGCGACGCCGGAGGGCTTCCTTCCGCTTTCCCGGGCACGCCACTTCTGACCAATGCATCTGAGAGAGCGCTCTCCGAGACCCTTCGCATCCAAACTGGCTTCAAAGCGCAAAGAATTGCCGTTCTGTGCGCCCTATTGACATGCCCGCAACACGCTTTTACGTTCCATGGAGAGAGCGCTCTCTCGGTGCTCTCTCAACCCTGGTCAGGTCCCCATGATCAGGCCCCCCCACTTCCCCGAACAGGAGTGCCGTGCTCTTCTTCCGTCAACGACGCACCGGCGAAGACAGCCGCCGCAGAGCCCTGCCGCCCAAGCGGTACCGCACGGCGGCGCTCGCCGCCGCCGCGCTCGCCCTGACCTTCCTCCAGGCCACCACCGGCAGCGCGTCCGCCGGCCCGGCCGCCGCGGCGGCCCCCGCCCCCAAGGCGGCCGCCGATGTCGTCCGGGTCGCCGAGTTCCTGGCCGAGTGCCCCTACACCCACCGGGCGCCCGACGACCCGATCATCTTCCCGGGCCTGCCCGGCGCCTCGCACATGCACAGCTTCTTCGGCAACGACTCCACGAACGGCAACTCCGACCTCGCCTCGCTGGAGCGTGCCAGGAGCACGTGTTCACCCGACATCGACCTGTCGTCGTACTGGGTGCCCACCCTGTACGACGGGAACAAGGAGGTCGAGCCCACCGGCACGACGTTCTACTACCTGGGCGAAGGCGTCCGGGACGACGTCATCCAGCGCATCCAGCCCCTCCCCCGGGGCCTGCGCATCGTCGCGGGCAACGCCAAGGCGACCGGCCCCGACGACAACACCATCTCGCGCTGGTCGTGCCTGCACCACGGCGAGGTCAACCCGTCGCACGACTTCGTCAACTGCCCGGCGGACGGGATGCTGGAGTCGTACCTCGACTTCCCGCAGTGCTGGAACGGCAAGGACCTCGACTCGGCCGACCACAAGAGCCACATGGCGTATCCGGTCGGCGGCGAGTGCCCCTCGACCCACCCGGTGCCGGTGCCCAAGCTCCGTCAGGTGCTGCGGTACCCGGTCAACGGCGACCCGTCGCGGTTCCGGCTGGCGTCCGGTCCCGGCTACACGATGCACGGTGACTTCTTCAACGTGTGGCCCGAGGCCGAGATGGCGCAGCGCGTCCGCGACTGCATCAACGCCATCGTGAAGTGCGGGGCCAACGGCACCCCCTGACCGCCGCACCGCCGCACCCCCGTCCCCCCGCCCGTCCGGGGCCGTGTGCCCCGGACGGGCTCCAACCCCGAGGAATCCCCGTGACGAAGGCGGCCCGCAGCACAGCGGCGCTCATCCTGCTCCTCCTCGCGGCCGGTTGCGCGGGCCCGGCGCACACGGAGCGTCCGCCCGCACCCGCCTCCGCTCCCCCGGTCTCCGCACCCCCGGCCTCCGCTCCGGCCTCCGGTGCCCCGGCCGACCCGACGGATGCCGCCTGGGTCCAGCTGATGACCCCGATGAACGAGCAGGCCGTGGCGCTGCTCTCGCTCGCCGCCGAGCGCTGCGGCGACGCCGGGGTACGCCACTGGGCGGCCGGGCTGCTGGCCTCGCAGAACGATGAACTCTCCCGGCTGCGCCCGCTGCTGGCCCGGATGGGGCTGCCGGACACCAATGTCCACGAGGGCCACAACATGCCGGGCATGGTGACGGCGGACGACCTCGCACAGGCCCGCACGGTGAAGGGCGCGGCCTTCGACCGGTTCCTGGTCGCGCAGATGAAGGACCATCTGCACCAGTCCGCCGAGGTATCGCGTTCCGAGACCGGGGCCGGCACCCGGCCGGACGCCAAGCGGCTCGCCGCCGACCTGGTGACGGCCCGCCGCACCGAACTCGCCCGGCTCCCGGCCCTTCCCGGCGGTTCCGGCTGACGCCCCCGGTCAACGTACCCCCAAGGCCTGCACAACCTTTCACGCGTCGGTCGTACCACCCGGTATAAAGACTGCATGACTGCCGACTCCCCGCTGCCCGCCCGTCCCGTCACCTTGGAGGACGTCGCCGGGGTGGCCGGGGTGTCACGGGCGACGGTGTCCCGGGTGATCAACGGGGCGACCACCGTGGACCCGGTGATGCGGCGAATGGTGGAGGCGGCGGTGGACGCCACGGGTTACGTGCCCAACCGCGCGGCCCGTTCGCTGGTGACCCGGCGCACCGATTCGATCGCCCTCGTCGTCTCGGAGCGCGAGCGGCGCACCGTGCCCGAGCCCTTCGTCGGCCGGATGTTCTCCGATCCGTACTTCGGGCGCGTGGTCGGCGGGCTCCTTGAGGTGCTGCGTCCGGCGGGCATCCAGCTGGTCCTGATGCTGGCCGACGACCAGGAGTCCCGCGACCAGTTGCTGTCGTACCTGCGCCATGGGCACGTCGACGGGGTGGTGCTGATCTCCTCGCACGCGGACGATCCCCTGCCCGGGCTGCTGCACGGAACCCGGCTGCCCGCCGTGCTCGCGGGGCAGCCGCTCAGGCCGACCCCGCTGACCTACGTCGAGTCGGACCAGCGGGCCGGGGCGCAGCTCGCCGCCGACCACCTGGCCTCGCTGGGCCGCCGCCGGATCGGTACGGTGTCGGGCCCGCAGGACATGCCGGCCGGTCAGGCGCGGCTCAGTGGTTTCCTGGACGCGCTCGCGGCGCACGGCATCCGGGACGTGGCGACCGCCGAGGGCGACTTCACCCATGCCGGGGGCGCGACGGCCATGCGGCGGCTGCTCGCGGACCGTCCGGACCTGGACGCGGTGTTCATCGCGTCGGACCTGATGGCGCTGGGCGCCGTGCCCGTGCTGCTGCGGGCCGGCAAGGACGTGCCCGGGGACGTGGCCCTCGTCGGGTTCGACGACAGCAGTGCGGCGCTGACCTGCGATCCGCCGCTGACGACGGTCCGGCAGCCGGTGGAGGAGATGTCGGCGGAGATGGCCCGGCTGCTGCTGAAGCAGATCGGCAAACCGGGCGACCCGGCCCCGTCCGTGATCTTCCACCCGACTCTCGTACGGCGGCAGTCCGCCTGATCCGGGGGCCGTCGGGCGGTCAGGTCCGGGCGCCCGTCCCGGAGCCCTTGGCCTGCCCGTGCCGGGTCCACCGGCCCGTCCGGGCGCCCGTCCCGGAGCCCTTGGCCTGCCCGCGCCGGGTCCACCGGCCCGTCCGGCCGCCCGGCTGCTCGTCCCGCCGCACCGGCACCTGGGGGCCCGAGGCCTCGTTCAGCCAGCACCGCAGGACCCGGTGGACGGCCTCGGCGCCCACCAGCTCGTCCGGCCGCTCCCCGTCCTCGCCCGCGACGGCGTCCAGCGGGTCCGTCATGGAGCACGGCCACAGCAGGAACGGCCTGGACTGGTCGCCGCCCAGGCCGCCGTGCGAGCCGATCTGCTCCTCGAAGGCGTGCACGGTGCCGGTGGCGGGGTCGTACATGGAGTTGACCATCACATCGGCGACGTGCGGGAAGGTGTCCGTGCGCCGGATCGCGTCCGCCGCCCCCGTGCCGTACGGGGCCAGCGGCCCCCGGCCGTCGGCCAGCTCCGCCACGGGCACCCGCACCCCGTCGTGGGCCAGCACCACCGAGCCGTACCGCTCGCTGCGTACGAGCAGGAAGCCGATGCCGGGGTGGTTGGCGAGCGTGGAGAGCAGGGCGGGGTGGCGGCGCTCCAGCTGCTCCAGCGAGGCGCGTCCCTCGATGTCGGGGAAGGAGATCAGGCCGAGGTTCCCGGAGGCGAGGACTATCGGGTCGGAGGGCTTCGCGACGTGCTCCTCCTGGCCCTCGGCGACCGGCCGGTGCAGGGCGATCCGCACCGCGTCGCGGGCCTCGGACGCGCTGCGGGTGCGCTGCGCCCTGCGCGGCACCGGCAGTCCGCTGCCCGCCCGCACCAGGTCCTTGAGGGTGAGCCCGTACACGCCCGCGAAGGTGTCCCCCGGGCTCTGGCCGTGGTCGGACAGGAGCACGATCCGGTAGGTGCGCGGGGTGTGCTCGGCAACCTTGGCGATCAGGGCGAGGGACCGGTCGAGACGTGCGAGGACCTTCTCGGCGTCCCGGCTGCGCGGCCCCGAGTGGTGCGCCACCTCGTCGTACGCCACCAGGTCGGCGTAGACCGCGGTGCGTCCGGCGAACATGTCGCCGATGACGGCGGCGACCACCACATCGCGTTCGACGACGGTCGCGAAGGCGCGGATGAAGGGGTACAGGCCGCCGCGTTTGATGCGGGGCGTCTCCTTGCGGAGGCGGGCCCGGGTGGACTGGGCGATCTCCCGGCAGACCTCCGCGGCGAAGGAGCCGGCGGTGCGGACGGCGTTGGCCGGGTCGGAGAAGTAGGCGAAGTACCCGGCCCGCGACCGGCGGCCCTTGCCGAGTCTGGCGGCCATCGACAGGACGAGCGCGAGCTGGTGGGCGCCGCCGCTGAAGAGGTTGCCCCGGCTGGCCCCGTCGAGCGTGAGCAGTCCGCTGTCCCCGGTGCGCGCGACGGCCCGGCGCTGCATCTCCAGGGCGCTCGCCGGTTTGCTGGAGACCATCACGACGCCGGTCTCCTTCTCGTACCAGCGGAAGGCGGGGACGTCGTGGTTGCTGCCGTGCAGGATGCCGAGCTGGCTGGCGCCGGTCTGGCTGGACCAGTCCGTGCGCCAGGGGGTGAGCCGGTGCCCCTCGCCGTCGGCCAGCCAGTGCGCGACCGTCGGCATCAAGCCCCCGGCGGCGGCTTGCACGAGGGCGTCGTGGCCGACCCCGTCCAGCTGGATGAAGACGGTGCCCGGCGGGCCCCCGCCGGCGCCGCCCGTGCCGCTGCGCCGGCGGCGCCGGTCGGCCAGCCGCGAGAGCCGGCGGCGGTAGGCGTTGTCGTCGCGGACGGCGAGGGCCGTGGAGGTCGCGGAGGCGACGGCCGACATCACGGCCGCGACGACGACGGCGGTCTCCGGGGCAGCGGCGCCCCGGCCGTCCGGGATGAGCCGCAGCGCGATCAGCAGCAGCGAGCCGTTGAGGAAGAAGACGAGCATGCCGAGGACGAGGGCCGGCACGATGAGCAGGGCCCGTACGAGCACCGGCCAGACCAGTGCGGAGAGCAGTCCGAAGGCGCCCGCGCCCCAGGCCGCGGTGAACGCGGTCTTGGTGACGGTGTCGCCGTCCTCGGACTGGAGCCGGAAGTCCGGGAGGATGCCCGCGAGCGCGAGCATGGTGAGCGTCGAGACGGCCCAGACCGCGATCACTCGCATCAGCGCGCTGCCGGCTCGCCGCCATCGCCTGTCGCCCACGCCCTCGTCACCTCACGTCCGGGCCCTGCCGTTCCGGGCCCCGCCCAAGCCTTTCACAGCGGCTCCGGCGGGCCCGCAGGCGGTCAGCAGCCGTCGTATCCGGCGGTCGGCATGGAGAGCCTGCGGTGCACCCCTGCCTTGTGGTCGGCGCTGTAGGACGGCTCGTGGAGCCCGGCGATCTCCAGGCGTACGCCGCGCCGCTCGCACTCCGCGGTGAACTGCGGCACCGAGGCCAGGGCGCGGGCGAGGACCCGGTCGCTGGGGGCGACGAACAGCTCGACCTCGCCGCTCTCGACGTCGGCCCAGAGCGCGGGGTGGTCGGGGCGCAGCCCGTAGAGGCGCAGCTGCCGGGTGACGACGTAGCCCTGGTCGGCGGCCCAGCGGGCGCACATGGCGTGCTGGCCGCGGGTGTCCACCAGGAACGGATCGCTGTCCAGTTCTTCGAGCGGCGTCAGACTGGCGATGGCCGCCACTCGTACGTCCCCCATGGCCGTCTCCCGGTGCTTGTCCTTCCCCGACCCCGACCCTATGCGGACGTCCCCGGGGCCCGAGGGCGCGTACCGGGGCGGTGAGGGGGCGCACGGAGGCACGGTCCGGGACCCCCGAATGACGGGTGCGCCGGGGGGCGCGGACCGGAGCGGGGCGACTGCCCGTAGGCTCGTCGGGCAGGTGTGGTGGGTCCGACGTGGGTCCGGTGAGCAGGAGGAGGCGGCGACGTGCCGGTGGAGATCACCTGGTGGGGGCATGCCACGTGCACGATCGAGGACTCCGGGGTGCGCTTCTTGACCGATCCGCTCTTCGTGCGGCGCTTCGCGCATCTGCGGCGCCGCCGCGGCGCGCTGCCCGGTCCGGACGCGGCCGTCGCCGACGTGGTCCTGATCTCGCACCTGCACTCCGACCACCTGCACCTGCCGTCGCTGGCGCGCGTCGCCCCCGGGGCCCGGCTGATCGTGCCGCACGGCTCGGTGCGGGCGGTGCCGGGGCTGCGGCTGCTGCGCAGGGCGCGGGGGCTGCGGATCACCGAGGTGACGGCGGGCGACGAGGTGCGCGTCGGCGAGGTGCGGGTGCGGGCCGTCCCGGCGCTGCACGACGGCCGGCGCCTTCCGCTGGGCCCTCAGCGCTCCCCCGCCCTGGGGTACGTGGTCGAGGGCGCGGCCCGCACGTATTTCGCCGGGGACACCGGGCTCTTCGACGACATGGCGCGGGCGGTCGGCCCGGTGGACGTGGCCCTGCTGCCGGTCGGCGGCTGGGGGCCCCATCTCGGCCACGGGCACCTCGACGCGGGGCGCGCGGCGGAGGCGTTGAGCCGGCTGGAGCCGCGCTCGGCGGTGCCGGTGCACTACGGCACGTACTGGCCGATCGGGATGGACGGGGTCCGGCCGCACGAGTTCCACGCCCCGGGCGAGGAGTTCGTACGGAAGGCGGCGCTGCGGGCACCCGAGGTCGTGGTGCACCGGCTGGCGCACGGGGAGCGCGTGCGGCCGGAGGGCTCCGGGTGATCGAGTTCGTGCGGCAGACGGCGCAGCTGCCCCCGGAGTCGACACAGCAGGCCATCGGCTACCCGTCGCTGTTCCTGCTGGTGGCGCTGGGCGCGCTGGTCCCGGTGGTGCCGACGGGCGCGCTGGTGAGTTCGGCGGCCGTGGTGGCGTTCCACCAGTCGTCGCCGTTCTCGCTGCTGGTGGTGTTCGGGGTGGCGTCGGCGGCGGCGTTCCTGGGGGACATATCCCTGTACTGGCTGGGGCAGCGGGGGGTGCGGTCGAAGAACGGCTCGCGGTGGCTGCGGGCCATCCGGGACCGGGCCGCGCCGGAGCGGCTGGCGCAGGCGCAGCAAAAGCTGGACGAGCACGGCGCCACGGTGCTGGTGCTGTCCCGGCTGGTGCCTGCGGGGCGCATACCGGTGATGCTGGCGTGTCTGCTGGGGCGGATGCCGATGCGACGGTTCGCCCGGGGCGATGTGCCGGCCTGTCTGGCGTGGGCGGCGACGTATCAGCTGATCGGCATCCTGGGCGGTTCGCTGTTCCCGGAGCCGTGGCAGGGGGTGGTGGCGGCGGTGGGGCTGACGCTGCTGATCAGCGGGGTGCCCGCGGTGTGGCGCCGGACGCGGGCGCGGTGGGCGCGGTGACCTCAGCCGGCCGGGGCCTCCAGCAGGCGTGAGCCGCCGATGGGCAGGTCCCAGAGCCGTTCGCGCGGGTGGCCGGCGCGTTGCCAGGCGGTCCGCAGCCGGGTGAGCGGTTCGAGCACGGGTTCGGCGGACAGCAGGAACGTCGCCCAGTGCATCGGGGCCATCGCGCGGGCGCCCAAATCCTCGTACGCCTGCACGGCCTCCTCCGGGTCGGTGTGGACGTCGCCGAGCCACCAGCGCGGTTCGTAGGCGCCGATCGGCAGCAGGGCGAGGTCGATGCCGGGGTGGCGGCGGCCGATCTCGGTGAACCAGTGGCCGTATCCGGTGTCCCCGGCGAAGTAGATCCGACCGCCGGGGCCGGTGGAGGCGGTGTCCTCGATGATCCAGCCGCCCCACAGTGAGCGGCAGGTGTCGGTGAGGGTGCGCCGGGACCAGTGGTGGGCGGGCACGAAGTCGAAGCGGACGCCGCCCAGCCGGGCCGACTCCCACCAGTCGAGTTCGGTGACGCGGTCGAAGCCGCGCCGGCGGCACCACTGGCCGAGGCCGGCCGGGACGAACAGCGGGGTGTGCCGGGGCAGCCGGCGCAGCGTGGGGGCGTCGAGGTGGTCGTAGTGGTTGTGGCTGATGACGACGGCGTCGACGGGCGGCACATCCTCCCAGCGGACGCCGACGGGGGTGATCCGGGCCGGGGTGCCGAGGATGCGGCGGGACCAGACCGGATCGGCCAGGACGGTGAGGCCGCCGGTGCGGATGATCCAGCTGGCGTGCCCGGCCCAGGTGACGCAGCTGGAGCCGGCCGGGACCGGCAGCAGGGGCTCGGGGGCGTACGGCAGGCGGCGGATGTGGCGCAGTCCCTCCGCGTTGGGCCGGATGGAGTGCTCACGGGCCAGCCGGGACATGCCGAGGATGCCGGGGAGCGGGGCGGTGAGCCGGTCCGCGAAGCTCCTGGGCCAGGAGCGCACCTCGCCGAGGGGCCGCGGGGCGACGACGTCGCCGCAGGCCACCGTGGGTGTGTCCCGGGCGAGGGAGCGCTCGGTCCGGTCCGTCATATCGAGGCTCCCGTCCTGGAGTGCGCCGGCACGGCGTCAGCGCAGTTCGTCGAGGGCTGCTCGGAAAATGCTCAGGGCTGCCGCGACATGCGGCAATTCGAGGGGCTCCGGGGCGGTGAGCGACCGGTTCTGCTCCTCGGGGGTGGTGCCAAGCAGCGATCCGGTGCCCAGCCGTACCCGGAGGGCCCCGAGTTCGTCGCCGAAGCGGTGGCCGCCGGGGGTGGGCGTGCCGAGCCGTTCGCTGAGGTATTCCTCCAGTTCGAGCGAGTCCGTGACCCCTCGGGCGGCGAGCCGGGAGCGGAGCGGGCCGAGGTCGGCGTAGAGGTGGCGGCCGGCCTGCGGGGGTCGGGCCAGCGCGCCCGTGGTGAGCACCGCCCGGTGCGCCTCGGCGGCGACGCGGGCCTGGAGGGCGGCGGCGCGGCGGACCCGTTCGGTGACGGCGTCCGGTTCGTGCAGCGCGTGGGCGGCGGCCGCCGCGACCGGTCCGGCGACGAAGGCGCCGAGCGCGGTGAGGATGTCCAGGGTGCGGGCCCGGCGCGCGGCGGAGCGTCCGGTGCCGGGGAACCGGGCGACGGCGACCGGCCAGGCGGGCGGGGTCAGGCCCCCGTACAGGCCGGAGACGACCGTCACGTCGTCCGGGCACATCTCGGCCGGGCTGACCAGCACCGTGTCGTGCGGCCGGTGCAGGGTGTCGCGCCAGGTCTCGTCGCTGACGATGTGCAGGCCCTCACCGACGGCGGCCTCGCAGGCCTCGCGCACGAGTTCGGGCGGGGCGACGGTGGCGGTGGGGTCGTCGGCCACGGAGAGCAGCAGCAGCCGCGGTCTGCCGCCCTCGGCGCGCACCCTGCGTACGGTCTCCAGGAGCGCGTACGGGTCGGGGACGCCGCCGCACTCGGCGGGGGTGGGGACCTGGTATGCGGGCCGGCCCAGCAGCCGGGCCTGCGGAATCCAGGAGGCGGGGCAGGGGCGCGGCAGCAGCACGTCGCCCGCGTGCGCGGCGACCAGGGCGAGCAGCAGCGGAGAGGTGCCGGGGGCGGCGGCGACGTGTTCGGGGCCGCCGCGCAGGCCGCGCCGCTGCCAGTAGGCGCAGGCGGCCTCGCGCAGGGCGGCCGATCCGCCGGCGGGTTCGGGGGCGGCCCGGTCCGCCGCTGCCGCCAGCACCTCGGCCAGTTCCGGCAGGACGGGCAGCCCGGGCCAGGGGGCGGGCGGTCCGTACCGTACGGGCCCGCGGTCCTCCCGGACGGTGTGCGTGCCGTGCTCGTGGCTTCCGGTCCGCTCCCGGCCCATCCGGGCCTCCTTCGCCGCCGCTCGCTCGATCCGACTCGCCGTTCGCCCTCCGGACCTTTATACGAGGGAATGAGGCGATGCGCCCGGCCTGGAGCCTCACCGGTGGTGGCCGAGGCGGCCGGACAGCTCCTCGGCGCCTTCGACGGCGAGCCCCGCGAGCTCCCGCTCGCGCTCCTCGTTCCAGCGGATCATCGGGACGGAGACGGACAGCGCGGCGACGACCCGCCCCGACCGGTCGCGTACGGGCGCGGCGACACAGCCCACGTAGGGGTCGGACTCCTGGTGCTCCACGGCGACGCCCCTTTCCCGTACGGCGTCGAGCGCGGTCCGCAGCTCCTGTTCGTCGGTGATGCTGTCGGGGGTCATGCCGGTCAGTTCGAGCCCGTCGAGCCGGGTGTCGAGTTCCGGGGCGGGCAGCGAGGCGAGCAGCATCTTGCCGACGGACGTGCAGTGGGCGGGCAGCTTGCGGCCGGCCGCCGACACCATCCGTACCGCGTGGGTGGAGTCGACCTGGGCGATGTAGATGACGTCGGTGCCCTCCAGGATCGCCACGTGCACGGTCTCGCCGCAGGTCTCGGCCACCCGCTGCGCCACCTGCCGGCCCTCGGCGGCGAGGTCGAGCTGCTCGGCGTACCGGCTGCCGAGCTGGTAGGTGCGGACGCCGAGCCGGTAGCGGCCGGGCCGATCGGGGACGGCGACCAGGTACGAGCGGGCGGCGAGCGTGGTCAGCAGCTCATGGACGGTGGTACGGGGGAGCTGGAGCTTGCGGGTCACCTCGGGCGCGGAGAGCGTGCCGTCGCCGTGGAGGAAGAGTTCGAGAACGTCCAGCGCCCTGGTCACCGCGGGGACGAGTCGCCCCATGGTCGTGCACCACCCTCTCGTTCGGCATGCCGGTCGGTGACCGGCATCACGAACGCAGGCTAAGTGCGGCGGAGTTGCCGGTGCAACGACGGGGTGCCGTGGAACACGCGACACCCGCCCGCCCGAGTGGTTTGCCCGCCTATGGGACCGAATGGCGGCCGGGCACGGGCTCTGTGTCCGTCCCGCCGACGCGCTCCCGCGCGCCTGCTGGTTCGGGGCGGCGTTGCCGGGTATTCGCTGTTCCATGTCGTCAGCGAGCATCCCTTCCCTCCCGTCACGGCTCACCGGGCTGCGCGGCCGGCTCCACAGCCGCGATGTCGCGGTGTTCCAGGACCTGGCCCGGCGCCACTGGCCGGCCGCCGGCCCCGTGTTGCCCAGGCTGAGCCGCAGCGCCAATCACGGGCTCCTGTGGTTCGGGGCCGCCGCCGGCATGGCCGCCTTCGGGGGCAGTGCCCGGGCGCGGCGGGCCGCGCTGCGGGGCATCGCCTCGCTGGCGGTGGCCTCGGCGGCGATCAACACGGTGGGCAAGGGGGCGGTCCGCAGGCAGCGGCCGATACTGGACGCCGTGCCGGTGATACGGCAGCTGAAGCGCCAGCCGGTGACCACCTCGTTCCCCTCGGGGCACGCCGCGTCGGCCGCCGCCTTCGCCACCGGGGTGGCGCTGGAGTCGAAGGGCTGGGGAGCGGTCGTCGCGCCCGTCGCGCTGTCCGTGGTCGCGTCCCGCGTCTACACCGGGGTCCACTACCCGAGCGATGTGCTCGCCGGTGCGGTTTTCGGCGTGGGAGCGGCGTTCGCCCTGCGCGGGGTCATACCGACGAGGGGTCAGCTGCCGGCTCCCGGCCGGCCGCCGGCCGAGGCGCCCGCCCTGTCCGACGGCCAGGGCCTCGTGGTCGTCGTCAACCAGGAGTCGGGCACGGCCACGGCCACCGCCTCACTGATCAGGGACGCGCTACGGGCGGCGGAGGTGGCCGAGTGTCCCCCTGACCAGCTCTCCGCCGAGCTGGAGAAGGCGGCGGGCCGGGGCCGGGCGCTGGGTGTGTGCGGCGGGGACGGCACCGTCAACCAGGCGGCGGCGGTGGCGGCCGTGCACGACGTGCCGCTCGCGGTGTTCCCCGGCGGGACCCTCAACCACTTCGCGTACGACCTGGGCATAGAGACGGTCGCGGACGCTTGCGCCGCGCTGGGCGAGGGAAGCGCGGTCCGGGTGGACCTCGGCCGCTTCCGGCCCGGCCCCGACGGGCCCGGCGGCGCCCACGGCTACTTCCTCAACGCCTTCAGCCTGGGCGTGTACCCGGAGCTCGTACGGATGCGTGAGCGCTGGTCACCCCGGATCGGCGGCTGGCCGGCCGGTGTCCTGGCGGCCCTGCACGTGCTGCGCGGCGAGCGCCCGCTGGAGGCCGAACTCCAGGGAGAGTGCCGCCCCTTGTGGCTGCTGTTCGTCGGCAACGGCCTGTTCCAGCGGATGGGCCCGGCGCCGGGCCGGCGGCACAACCTGGCGGACGGGCTGCTGGACGTACGCGTCGTGCACGGCGGCCGGACCCCCGGCCTGAGGCTGCTGGCCGCCGCCGTCGCGGGCCCGCTGACCCGCTCCCCCACGCACGCCGCCGTCCGCCGCCAGCGGGTGCGGGTCTCCGGCCTGAAGCCCGGCACGCCGTACGCGTACGACGGTGAAGTGGCGCACAGCGGGAGCGAGTTGATGATCGACAAGCTGCCGGAGGCGCTGACGGTGTACTGCCCGAGGCCGGTGTAGCAGGTCCGGGACGCGAGGCAACAGAGGGCGGTCGACGCTGAGTCGGCCGCCCTTTCGCGCGACTCACCGCTGTCCACATTGCAAGATACGTATCTCATCATTCGGCATGAGGGCCTACGGTGGTCCTACCGATCAGCGATTTCGCGGTTCGCGTTTCGAGAGAGGATCACGGCCATGCCGAAGGAGACCGCCGTCTACACCCACGGCCACCACGAGTCGGTGCTGCGCTCGCACCGGTGGCGCACCGCCGCCAATTCCGCGGCCTACCTCATCGGCGAACTCCGCCCGGGTCTGAGCGTGCTGGACGTCGGCTGCGGCCCCGGCACCATCACCGCGGACCTGGCCGAACTGGTCGCCCCCGGCCGGGTGACGGGGCTGGACACCACCGACGAGATCCTGGGCCAGGCGGCCGCGGTGGCCGCCGAACGGGGCCTGGACAACGTCGAGTTCGCCGTCGCGGACGTGCATGCCCTGGACTACCCCGACGACTCCTTCGACGTGGTCCACGCCCATCAGGTCCTCCAGCACGTGGGCGACCCGGTGCAGGCGCTGCGCGAGATGCGCCGGGTCTGCCGCCCCGGGGGCGTCGTCGCGGCGCGCGACAGCGACTACGCGGGGATGACCTGGTTCCCCGAGTCGACGGGAATGGACCACTGGCAGGAGCTGTACGGCCGGGTGGCCCGCGCCAACGGCGGCGAGCCCGACGCCGGACGCCGGCTGCTGTCCTGGGCGCGACAGGCGGGCTTCACCGACATCACGCCGACGGCGGCCTCCTGGTGCTACGCCACCCCGGAGAGCCGGGCGTGGTGGAGCAGCCTGTGGGGGGACCGTACCGTCGGCTCGGTGTACGCGGGACTGGCGGTGGACGGCGGCCACGCGACGCCGGAGGAACTGGCGGAGATCGCCGGGGCGTGGCGCACGTGGGGCGAGCAGGGCGACGGCTGGTTCATGGTCCCGCACGGCGAGGTCCTCTGCCGCGTCTGAGCGCATGGCTCCGGTCCCGGGCCGGTCCGGGACCGGAGCGGAGCCGCCGAAGACGAATCGAACACACGGCACCGACCCGCCAACTACCCTGGTGGCCATGGAAATCCTGGGAACCACGCTGCGTATCTGCGTCGACGACCTGGAGGCCGCGGTGGCCTTCTACGAGGAGCTCACGGGCGGTCGGGCCCTGCGCTTCGAGCGCGGCGGGGTCTCCGTCGCCGCCATCGGCTGCTTCCTGTTGATGAGCGGTCCCGAGTCGGAGCTGGAGATCCTGCGCAAGGTGACGGCGACGATCGCCGTGAAGAACGTCGACGAGGCGCACGACGCCCTGACCCGGGTCGGCGCCCGCGTCATCGCGGGCCCCGTCCCGACCCCGGTCGGCCGCAACCTGATCGCCGTGCACCCGGACGGCTCGGTCTTCGAGTACGCCGACCGCAACCTCCCCGCCTGAGGCGGGACTTCAGAACACCCCGCGGGACAGGCCGGCCAGACCGGTCCGGTCCAGCACCCGGTCGGCCAGCTCGCGGGTGGGCAGCTCACCGTCCAGCACCACCGTGTCCTCCCGCAGGCTGCCGACCGCCGCCACGCACTCGGCGATCTGCGCCTTCCCCCAGCGCCGCACCGCCTCGTCGCGCTCCGGGTCGCCGGGCACCACCACCCGGTCGTGCAGCCGCTGTTCGAGGACTCCGGCCGAGACGTCGAGGAAGAAGTGGTGGACCGGTACGCCCGCCTTCTCCAGGGCTCCGAAGATCTCGTCGGCGTACTGCCGGCGGACCACGGTCATCGGTGCCAGGACCGGCCGCCCGTACTCCTCCACCAGCCCCTGGCCCAGCGACGCCACCTGCTTGCGCCAGAGCGGGATGTGCTGGAAGTCGCCGTGCGGCGCCTCCACGATCTCGCGCAGGACGAAGCCCACGTGCTCGGGGTCGTAGACGAGGGCGTCCGGCAGTCTGCGGTGCAGCTCCGCGACCAGCGTGGTCTTGCCGCTGCCGAACGCCCCGTTGATCCAGACGATCATGTACCGATGCTCCCGTTCCCCGTGCCGTGTGCCGTGTGCCGTGTGCCGTGTGCCGTCAGCCTCGCGGACGCATCCGGTAGTTGTACATGTCAGGCAGCGGTTCGTCCGTGAGCTGTTCCCACACCTCCTCCAGGATCTCCGCGCCCTCGCGCAGGTCGGCGACCTCGAAGCCCGCGTCGAAGAGGGCGCGTGCCGCCTCGGGCCGGCCCTCCGCGATCAGCAGCCGGGCCTTCAGCAGACGGAAGCGGCCCCGCTCGCGGATCTCCGGGAGCAGCCCCGCCCAGACCGTGCGGGCGGCGGCAGTCCGGCCCGCCGTGAGCAGCGCCTCGATCGCCTCCCGGCCGAGGGCCGCGGTGGCGGCGGCCCATGCCTCACCGTCGCCGCGATCCGCGCACAGGCCGTCGAACGCCTCCGTGCAGAGGTCGGCCGCCCTCTCCCGCTGGCCGCTCTCCTGGGCGGCGACGGCCAGACAGCGCAGCAGCGGCCAGCGGGACGAGGCGGTGGTGGCCAGTCCGCGTTCCCAGCTGCGGACCGCCTGGGCGCGGTCGCCGGCGTGCCACTGCGCGACGCCGAGGTGGTACTCGGTGAGCGGTTCGGCGGGGGCCGTCTCCAGCATGTCGCGCCAGTGCCAGGAGACCAGGGTGGGCCCGGGCGGGGCCGCGCCGGACGGTCCGGGGAGCGTGCCCTGGTCCAGCAGCTCCAGCCAGGGCGCCTGCTGCTCCCCGAGCGTGGAGTCGGCGAACGGCGTACCGGGCAGCTTGTACCGGCCGCGCCGCACCTCCAGGGCGCCCCAGCCCGAGCCGGTGGCGAGGCGTTCGCCCGGTTCGGTGTCGGCGCAGAGGCGCCAGGCGGCGTAGGCGGCGTCCACGTCGGCGCGCGGCAGGACGGCGGCGAGTTGCCGCTCGGTCTCGGTGCGGGCCGCCGCCCAGTCGGTGCCGTGCACGGTGGCGGGATCGGCGGCCAGCGGCCCGTACGACTCCAGCCAGCTGAACTCGCCGCCCGGCTCCAGCGGTATGTGCTCCAGCTGGGTGCGGGCCAGTCCGGCCTGGATCTCGGCGTACCCGCCGGTGCCGGGTTCGGTGAGCCATTCCTGCCAGCGCCGGCCGCCCGCGCCCCGGCCCCAGAGGAACAGCTTGCGGCCGCGCAGCAGGTCGGTGGAGGTCTGGACGAGCCCCTGGCCGTGCTCGTCCAGGGAGGCGATCCAGCGGCGGGCGCCGTCGGGCACCTCGTAGAAGTAGTCGGCCGGGTAGTCGCTGCGCAGCGGGTACGTGCGGTCGGTGCCGCCGGTCTCGGGGACCGGAACCCGGGTCAGCGTCCGCTCGTACCCGAAGTGCCAGGCCTCGTCGGCGGGGGCGAGGACCCGGGTGCCCTCGTCCTCGGGGACGGCGGTGTTGGACCACCAGTAGACGGGGGCCGGCTGCTCGTGCGGGTTGCGTATCCGTACGCCGACGTGCAGGAACGCGGAGTCGTCGGGCAGCCACAGGTCGACCTGGAAGGGCAGGTCCCGCAGCCGCTCCCACTCCCAGAGCCGGACCATCTCGCCGCCGTCGGGCGCCGGGACGCGGGCCGCGTGCACCGGGGCGCAGGAGAGGGTGGTGTGGCCGGTGGCGCCGATGTTCCACTCGATGCCGCCGGAGAACCAGGCCCCGTTGAGCGCGAAGTCGGCGGGCTGGAGGACGGGGTTGGCGTAGACGAGGTCGCGGCCGGCCGGTTTGTGGACGAGGGAGTGGATACGGCCGCCGAGTCCCGGCAGTACGGTGACGCGTAGGTGGTCGTTCTCGATGACGATCGCGTCGAGGTCCGTGGGGGTGCGCTCGCGCCCGTACCCGTCGAGGGTGCGGACGGGCAGGACGGTGGCGAGCGGGGCGTGGCCGAGCCGGCGGGCCATGTCGCGCGGGAGTCCGACCCGGTCCCGGTCGTCGATGACGTGCGTCTCGTCCAGCGGCCGCAGCGCGGGCAGCGGGTTCTCCGGCCCCGTCGCCGCGGCGGGCAGGGTCAGTACGGCACGTCGTACGGTGGTGGCCAAGGCAACCTCGCTCCCTCGCGCGGGCCGCCACAGGTCCGGGCGCCCCCCGATGACCATGGAACACGCCGGTTGCCGCCCGGACCAGAGGCTCAGGCATCACTCTTCGGCAAAGGGCACGGCCGCCGCCCGCCCGGAATTCCGTTTCCGCCCCGCTCCCGGCCCCCGTACTCTCGCCTCGGACACGGAACGCGGCAGGCGAGAGGAACGGCGGGACACATGAGCACGCAGCACACGTACCGGGTGATCGTGCGCGGCACGTGGGAGGGGCTGACGGACGCGGCGCGCGAGCGGCTGCTCGCGGAGGTGGAGGAGCACGGCCTCGCCGCGATGCAGTTCACCGAGGAGGGCTCGCTGACGTACGACCGGGTGCTCAAGCACTTCAGCTTCCGGTACGTGGTCGTCTCGGACGCCGAGGACGGCGAGGAGATGGCCGCCGCGATCGCCGAGGACCGGGCGCAGACGGCGCTGCGGAGGGCCGGTTGCGGCCACGGGGAACTACGGTCCACGGCGACGGACATGGACACGATGAAGATCAACTACAAGGGGCGGCGGGGGACCGGGGCCGCGTGACACGGCCCGGCAGACCGCGGTCGGTGCCGAGGACGGCGATCGACTTGCGGTCGCAGCCGACAGCGGAAGGACCCCACCGTTCTTCCGTCGGCGCGGACAATACTTCGGACGGTGACGCCCGCACACGGCAGGAGGCCGTGTGCGGGCACCTTCACTCCTTGACGACGCGTCATGACGCGTCAGCCGTTCGTTACCGCTGTTGTGCTGCCGCGCTTGTCACTGCGAGACCCGCACGTAGTCGATCAGCATCCGCTGCGGGAAGACGGTCGAGGCGTCCGGGGACCCGGGCCAGTCACCGCCCACCGCGTTGTTCAGGATGATGTAGAACGGGTGGTCGTAGACCCAGGGGCCCTGGGTCGCCTCAACCGTCGCCTTGTCCGCCGTGAAGAAGGCATTGCCGTCGACGGAGAAGGTCATGTGGTCGGCATCCCAGTCAACGGCGTAGACGTGGAAGTCGGAGGCGAAGTCCTTGCCCGCCAGGGTGTACGGAGCTCCGTAGCCGTTGCCGCCGTTGTAGGCGGGCGCGTGCAGTGTGGAGTACACCGAGTCGGCGACGCTGCCGACGTGCTCCATGATGTCGATCTCACCCGAGTTCGGCCACGGTGTGCCGGTGTTGAAGTTGGATCCGAGCATCCAGAACGCGGGCCACAGACCCTGCGTGCCGCTCACCTTGATCCGGGCCTCGACATGGCCGTAGGCGAAGTTGAAGTGGTTCGAGGTGTTGATACGGCCCGAGGTGTACGAGCCGTTGGCCTCCTTCCTGGCTTCGATGACGAGGTTGCCCGCGCCGTCCATGTTGGTGTTGTCACCGTTGGTGTAGGTCTCCAGCTCACCGTTCTGGCCGTTGCCGGGGTCCTGCGTCCACTTGCCCGAGTCGGGCTTGGTGCCCGCCGCACCGTTGAACTCGTCGCTCCACACGAGCTTCGGCGGGTTGTGGGGCGCGGGCGGAGCGGCGGGCGGCGGGGTCGGGTTGCCGCCTGTGCCGTACACGTCGAAGCCCCACAGCGAGTAGCCGTAGCCGTTGCTGCGCGCGGTCCCGTACATCCGCACGTAGCGGCCGTTGCCGTCGACGTTCAGGGTCTCCTTGAATCCCTTGCCGGTGGTGGTGGAGTAGATGCTGGTCCAGTTGGTGCCGTCGGGTGACGTCTGGATCTGGTAGGCCGTCGCGTACGCCGGGTCCCACTGCAGCACGACCTGCGTGATGTGAGCCGTGGCGCCCAGGTCGACGCTGATCCAGCCGGGGTCGACCCAGCCGTTGCTGTCACTGGTGGCCCACCGGGTGGCCGGGTCGTGGTCGAACGCCTTGCCCGGGGTGCAGCCGACGCAGCTGTTGGCGTTCTGGTACGTGGAAGCGGTGGCCGGCTTGTTGTACGAGAGCAGGGCGGAGTCGGACGGAGCCGTCGGGCCGCCCGGGTCCACGCCACCGCCGCCGGTGGTGAAGACCTGGAACTCCCAGAGGGAGATGCCGTACTCAGTGGCACGGGCCGTGCTGTACACCCGGATGTAGCGGCCGGTGCCGGTGAGTGTGATCAGCTCGGTGGCGCCGGGCCCCGTGGTGGTGCTGTGCAGCGTGGTCCAGTCGGTGCCGTCCGTCGATGCCTGGATCTGGTACGCCTTGGCGTACGCCGCCTCCCAGCTCAGCTGGACCCCGCAGATGGACTGGCGGGAACCGAGGTCGATCCGCAGCCACTGCGGGTCACCGGGGGCGCTGGACCAGCGCGTGCCGACGTCGCCGTCGACGGCCGCGGAGGCCGGTGTTCCGGCGTTCTCGGTCGACGAGGCGGAGACCGGCTTGTTCAGCGCCGCGTTGGTCTTGCTGCATTCCGACCCGGTGGAGCCGGAGCCGCCGAAGACCTGGAACTCCCAGAGGGAGTAGCCGTAGGCGGTGGCGCGCTGAGTGCCGGTCAGTCGCACGTAGCGGCCCGAACCGGTCACGTCGAGCGTCTGCTTGCCACCGGTGGCTGTGGTGGTCGAGTAGATGCTCGTCCAGTCCGTGCCATTGGCCGACGTCTGGATCTGGAACGCCTTGGCGTACGCAGCCTCCCAGTTGAGCGTGATCTGTGAGATGGACGAGGCGGTGCCCAGGTCTACCTGGATCCACTGCGGGTCGGCTGCCGCGCTGGACCAGCGGGTGCCGGCATCGCCGTCGACCGCGGCGGAAGCGGGGGTACCGGCGTTCTCGACGGACGATGACGTTGCCGTCTTGCCCTGCGAGAGCAGGGTGCCCGCCGCCTTGGCGGGGGTGTTGCCGTTCAGGGCAAGAGCAAGGCTCGCGAGAACAGCGACGACCAAGGCCAGGATCAGGGATCTTCTGCGGTTGGTCATCAGGAGGGGGGAACTGGGGGAACTACCGTGCATGGCGTCTCCTCGTGGTCGCCAAATCCCGAGAGAGCGCTCTCTGGATGAGCAGATGATTACGGCGTTGATGCCGACACGTCAAGAAGTTGAACGCGATCCGCCACAACCGACGCAGCGGCCCGTAACGTGGCGCCAACTGTCGAAGGGGCCGCGGAGAGCTGACGCACACCGCTCCAGGGGCGGGCGTCCCCGAGAACGCGGACCCGTACGGCGTGGGCGGTGGCAACCGGCGACCGGCGTTTTCAGGGGGCGGAGAGCGGCTGGACGGGGCAGCAACGACCGGAACTCCGTCGGTCCACAAGCGGCCTGTCCCACCGGAGCACAGGGCGGACCACGCGTCACGGAACGTGATCGGAGCCGGACAGAGTCCAGGGCGCCCGCTCCCGGCCCACGCCCGAAGGAGGGCAACCCCCGTCCGGGGGGTGATGGACCGGCCGGAACCGGGAACCCGTCTCTTGTCGCCCCGCCCCCACAGGAAAGGCCCGTCCCATGACCACCGAACAGACCACCACGCTCGGTCCCGACAGCGATCTCACCGAGGTCTTCGAGCTCGCGCAGCAGCTGCGGGTGGACTCGGTGCGCGCCAGCACCTCGGCCGGCTCCGGGCACCCCACCTCCAGCCTGTCCGCGGCCGATCTGATGGCCGTGCTCATGACCCGCCACCTGCGCTACGACTGGGACACCCCCGACAACCCCGCGGGCGACCACCTGATCTTTTCCAAGGGCCACGCCTCGCCCCTGCTCTACGCCATGTTCAAGGCGGCCGGTGCCGTCAGCGACAAGGAGCTGATGACGACCTACCGCCGCTTCGGCCACCGTCTCCAGGGCCACCCGACGCCCGAGCTGCCCTGGGTGGACGTGGCCACCGGTTCGCTCGGCCAGGGCATCGCCTACGGCGTCGGCATCGCGCTCGCCGGGCGGGACCTGGAGAAGCAGCCCTACCGGGTCTGGGTACTATGCGGCGACAGCGAGATGACCGAGGGGTCCGTGTGGGAGGCCCTGGACAAGGCCGGCCGGCACAAGCTCGCCAACTTCATCGCCGTCATCGACGTCAACCGCCTCGGGCAGAGCGGCCCGACCGAGCTGGAGTGGGACACCGACACCTACGCCCGCCGTGCCGAGGCGTTCGGCTGCCGCGCCATCGTCGTCGACGGCCACGACCTCACCGCGATCGACCGGGCCCTGAAGACCGCGGCGGACGGGACGGCCCCCACCGTGATCGTGGCCAAGACGGTCAAGGGGCGCGGGGTGAGCGAGGTCGCGGACCAGGAGGGCTGGCACGGCAAGCCGCTGCCCTCGGACATGGCCGACCGCGCCATCGAGGAGCTGGGCGGCGTCCGCGATCTGCGGGTGAGCGGCGCCCGGCCGCCGAAGGCCGCGCCCGCCGCCGCCCAGGCCGCCGGCGCCGTGGAGCTGCCGCGCTTCGACAAGGGGGACGAGGTCGCCACCCGGGTCGCGTTCGGCAAGGCGCTGGTCGCGCTCGGGGTGCGGCCCGACGTCGTCGCCCTGGACGCCGAGGTCGGCAACTCCACGCACTCCGAGGACTTCAAGAAGGCGTACCCCGAGCGGTTCTTCCAGACGTACATCGCCGAGCAGCAGATGATCGCCGACGCCGTCGGCATGGCCGTGCGCGGCTACCGCCCCTACGCCACCACCTTCGCCGCCTTCCTCACCCGGGCCCACGACTTCATCCGCATGGCCGCGGTCTCGGACATCACGATGGCCCTGTGCGGCACCCACAGCGGCGTGGAGATCGGCGCCGACGGCCCCTCGCAAATGGGCGTCGAGGACCTGGCCATGATGCGCTCGGTGCGCGGCTCGACCGTCCTCTACCCCAGCGACGCCACCTCCGCGGCGGCGCTGACCGTGGCCATGGCCGATCTCGACGGCATCTCCTACCTGCGCACCACGCGCGGCGCCTACCCCGTGCTCTACGGGAGCGAGGAGACCTTCCCCGTCGGCGGCTCCAAGACCCTGCGCCACGGCGACGACGACCAGGTCACCCTGGTCAGCGCCGGTGTCACCCTGCACGAGTGCCTGGCCGCCGCCGACCGGCTGGCCGAGGAGGGCGTCCGGGCCCGCGTCATCGACCTCTACTCCATCAAGCCCATCGACACCCGGGCCCTCGTCCGCGCCGCCCAGGAGACCGGGGCCATCGTCGTCGCCGAGGACCACCACCCCGAGGGCGGCATCGGGGAGGCCGTGCTCTCCGCGCTCGCCGCGTCCGGCAGCCATCCCGCCTTCGCCCACCTCGCCGGGAGCAACCTCCCGGGGTCCGGCACCACCGACGAACTGCTCGACGCGGCGGGCATCTCCCGCACCCACATCGCCGCAGCGGCCCGCCGCCTGGTCGGATAGGGACGCCGCCGCCGGGGTGCGCGGGTCAGCGCATCTCGGCGGTGATCGCCCAGCGTTCGTGGTCGCGCCAGGCGCCGTCGATGTGCAGGAAGTCCGGTGAGTAGCCCTCCAGCCGGAATCCGGCCCGGCGGACCAGGGCGATCGAACCCTCGTTGTCCGGCTGGATGTTGGCTTCGAGCCGGTGCAGGCCGAGCGGGCCGAAGGCGTGGTCCAGGACGAGGCCCAGCGCCTCGCTCATGAGTCCGCGCCCGGCCGCGTGGGCGAAGACGCCGTAGCCGAGCGCGCCGCAGCGGAAGCCGCCGATGACGATGTTGTTGATGTTGATGAACCCGGCGATCGCACCGTCGGCCGGGTCGCCCGGCTCGTGCCGCTCGCACACGAGGAAGCCGGCCCGCCTCGGATCGTCGATGAGCGCGCCCGCGTAGGCGGCGTACGTGTCGGGGGCGGTGGGCGGGAACAGCCAGGGGTGGTGCAGTGCGCCGCTCTCCCGAGCCCGGGAGGTGAACTCGTCGGCGTCGGCGAGCGTGAAGGGGCGGATCGCCGTGCGCGGCCCCTCGGCCGGATAGCTGGTGTCGGACATCGTTCCAGCGTAGAGCGGTCGTGCGGGGCAGAGGCCGTGAGCCCTGCCCCGCACGACCGGTCCGCCGAGGCCATTCGGCCCGCCTGGCTACTTGGGCCGCCGGCGGAAGACGTAGGCGCCGCACGCCATGCCCGCCACGAACATCACGACCAGCCAGACGTAGAGCGGCGCGGTCACCAGCGGGACGATGAGGCGGACCTTGACGTGCTTGGTGTTCCCGGCGATGAACACGACCGACAGCACCGCGATGACGAGGACCAGGATGCGGCCCGGGGTGAAGGCCCCGCTGCCGCCCTTCCCGCTGCTCGACACGTCCTTCGGGCTCATGAGCAGCCCCTTTCCCGGCCCTGGTACGGCCGTGTCGCCCCGGGGCTCCAGCATGCTCCGCCCCCGTACCGGCAGGCACAGATGTTCGGCCATCCGGGTGACGGGGCGGTGACGGTGACGGGGCGGTACGGGCCGGCGGGTCAGAGCAGTGCGGGCACCTCGGCCGTCAGGGTGGCCGGGCCGCCGTCCGCCGGGGCGTCGAGCACGGCCGGCACACCGAGCGGGACCGTCAGCCCGGTCGGGCCGTGCCCGAAGCCCAGCTCCTCGACGACCGGTACGCCCAGCGGCCCGAGCCGGTCGGCGAGCACCGCCCGTACCTTCTCGTACGGTCCGCACCCCGCCCAGGACCCGCAGGCCACCCCTGCGACGCCGTCGAGCGCCCCGGCCCGCAGCAGCTGGGTGAGGATGCGGTCGAGGCTGTACGGGTCCTCGGTGGTGTCCTCGATGACGAGCAGCCCGCCCCGGGCCGAGGTGCGGGCGTGCGGGGTGCCGAGGTCGGCGGCGAGCAGGCTCACACAGCCGCCGTAGGTGATGCCGCGGGCCCGGCCCGGCACCAGCGCCCGCGCCTCCTCCAGGCCCGACGTCAGCACGGTCTCCGGCTCGAACAGGGCGGCCCGCAAGGACTCCTGGGTGCGCGGGTCCTTGAGGAAGGCCTCCGTCCCCACCATGGGCCCGTGCAGGGTGGCGAACCCGGCCCGCAGCGCGAACGCCTCGTGGAGCACGGTGATGTCGCTGTAGCCGACGAACACCTTGGGCCCCGCATCGCGCACCGCCGCCCAGTCCACCAGGTCGACCATGCGGTGCGCCCCGTACCCGCCGCGCGCGCAGATCACCGCGTCGACGGACGGGTCGCACCAGGCGTCCACGAGGTCCCGGGCGCGCCCCTCGTCCGTACCGGCGAGGTAGTCCAACTCCCGGTGCACGTCGAGCACATGGGGCATCGGCACGGGGTCGAGGCCCCAGCCGCGCAGGATGTCGAGGCCGGGCTCCAGGCGGTCGGCGGGTACGGGTCCGCTCGGGGACACGACGGCGACCCGGGCGCCCGTGCGCAGCCGGGCGGGGCGGGCCAGCGGGGCGAGCGTCACTCCGTCAGCTCCAGGCGTGCCACGTCCGGGCGGTCGAAGCCGAACACCTGGGCGTACAGGGAGAGTTCCGACTCGACCGCGTCGATCATGGTGTCGGCGCGCCGGAATCCGTGGCCCTCGCCCGGGTAGGTGCGGTACGCGTGCGGGATGCCGCGCCCCTCGACGGCGGCGAGGAAGCGTTCGCACTGCACGGGCGGGCAGATCGGGTCGTCCTCCCCCTGGAGCAGCAGGAACGGCACGGCGAGCCGGTCGGTGCGGCTGACCGGGGAGCGTTCGCGGTAGCGCTCGGGGACCTCGGCGAGCGGTCCCACCAGCGACTCCAGGTAGCGGGACTCGAAGTCGTGGGTCTCGTCGGTGCCCCAGCCGGTCAGGTCGAGGATGGGGTAGGTGATGGTGCCGCAGGCGTAGACGTCGGTGCCGGTCAGCGAGGCGGCGGTGGTCCAGCCGCCGGCGCTGCCGCCGCGGATGGCGAGCCGGTGCGGGTCGGCGGTGCCCTCGGCGGCGAGCGCCCCTGCGACGGCGGCGCAGTCCTCGACGTCCACGACGCCCCACTGCTCGCGCAGCCGGTTGCGGTAGGCCCTGCCGTATCCGGTGGAGCCGCCGTAGTTGACCTCGGCGACTCCGATGCCGCGTGAGGTGAAGTAGGCGATCTCCAGGTCCAGGACGAGCGCGGCATGGCCGGTGGGGCCGCCGTGGGCCCACACCACGTAGGGCGGGAGTTCGTCCGCAGGCCCGGTGCGCTCGGGGTTGCGCGGCGGGTGGACCTGGGCGTGGATCTCGCGTCCGCCGGGTCCGCTGAAGGTGCGGACGACGGGTTCGGGGTAGTACGCGGGGTCGACCGCGTCCTCGTGCGGGGCGCCGATGATCCGGGTGTGCCCGGTCGCCGTGTCCAGTTCCACGATCTCGTACGCGCTGTGCGGGCTCGCGGCGATGCCGGCGACCCTGCTGCCCTGCACGGTGAGTGTCGGGGCCCACTCGGTCCAGGGCCCGGCGATGTCCACGAGGTCGCCGGTCTCCGGGTCGAGGATGCCGAGCGTGGTGGGGCCCTTGCCGTGGAGGGTGGCGATCAGCCCGTTCTCCAGGGGGCGGAACCAGACGAGCCCGATCTTCCACAGCGGTCCGGCGAACTCCTCCTCCCGGGCGCAGAGCGCGACCGGCTCGCCGCCGTCCGGGTCGAGGCGGTAGAGGTTCCACCAGCCGCTGCGATCGCTCGCGAGGAGGAGCTGCCCGTCGGCGGTCCACTGGATCTGCGGCACGGACTCGTCCGGGCCGCCGGCGAGGGTGCGGGCGTCGCGGAAGGTGCCGTCGTCCGCGATGCCGGCGACCACGACCTCGGTGCCGTCCCAGGGCATGCGCGGGTGGTCCCAGCCGATCCAGGCGGCGCGCCGCCCGTCGGGCGAGACCTCGGGCCCGGTGACGAACCGGTGCCGCTCCTCGGTGAGTTCACGTACGGCGGACCGGTCGTCGGCCGCCGATCCGTCGAGCGGTACGGCGGCGGCGACCCGGCGCAGTGCGGTGGGCGCGTCGCCGGTGAACTCCTCCAGGACGCACCAGACCTCACCGGCCGGCCCCTGGCCGGGGCGCAGGCGCGGGTCGGCCCAGCGCAGTCCGCCGCCGAGGGCGGAGACGGGGGTCAGCGGCCACGGCTCGCGAGGGCCGTCGGGTTCGTAGGCGTACAGCCGCTGGTCGGCGAAGTGGACGAAGACGATCAGCGGTCCGCCCTCGGCCCGTTCGGTGCCGGCCCAGGGCTGTCCGCCGTATTCGATGACGCGGCTGCGGACGTTCCAGGGGGCGGGCAGTTCGGTGGTGGTGCCGTCCGCCGTCCGGCGGACCAGGGCGCGCCGGCCCGCTTCGGCCGGGCGCGGCTCCGTCCACCACAGCTCGTCGCCGACCGCGCCGGCGTACTCGGGGCGGCCGTCGTGGGAGGCGGCCAGCGCGGCGTCGATCGGCGAGGGCCAGCTTCCGTGGGACTGTGTGGTTGCCATGTGTGTGAGTCTCCCCCGGGTGGTTCAGGCGGTGCGCAGATAGTGGTCCAGGACCCGGACGCCGAAGTGCAGCGCGTCGACGGGAACCCGCTCGTCCACGCCGTGGAAGAGGGCCTGGTAGTCGAAGCCGACGGGCAGTTTCAGCGGCGAGAATCCGTAGCCGGTGATGCCGAGCCGGGAGAACTGCTTGGCGTCGGTGCCGCCGGACATGCAGTACGGCACGACGTGCCCGTCGGGGTCGAACCGCTCGACGGCGGCACGGAGTTTCGCGTACGTGGGCGAGTCGACGGGGGCCTGGAGGGCGACCTCGCGGTGGTGGAACTCCCAGTCGACCGAGGGGCCGGTGAGCCGGTCCAGGGTGGCCCGGAACTCCTCGTCGCCGCCGGGGACGGTCCGCCCGTCGATGTAGGCGGTGGCGTGGCCCGGGATGACGTTGACCTTGTAGCCGGCGTCCAGCATCGTCGGGTTGGAGCTGTTGCGGACGGTCGGGGCGATGAGGGCGGCGGCCGGTCCGATCTTGCCGAGGAGTTCGTCGACGTCGAAGCCGGGGGCGTCGAGGTCGGGGTGGATGCCGTGGAGCGCGGCGATCTCGGTGAGGGCCGCCCGGACCGTCGGGGTGAGTCGGACGGGCCACTCGTGTTCGCCGATGCGGGCGACGGCGGCGGCGACCGCGCTGACGGCGTTGGCGCGGTTGACCTTGGAGCCGTGGCCCGCTTTGCCGTGGGCGGTGAGCTTGAGCCATCCGGTGCCGCGCTCGCCGGCCGCGACGGGGTAGAGCGGCATGTTCGGGCCGGCGTGGAAGGTGAAGGCGCCGGACTCGCTGATGCCCTCCGTACAGCCTTCGAAGAGGGCGGCGTGCCGGTAGGCGAGGAAGCCGGAGCCGTCGTCGGCGCTGGCCTCCTCGTCGGCGGTGTACGCGATGACGATGTCGCGGCGGGGGCGGATGCCGGCCCGGGCCCAGAACCGGACGACGGCCAAGACCATCGCGTCCATGTTCTTCATGTCGATGGCGCCGCGCCCCCAGACGGTGCCGTCGCGCACCTCGCCGGAGAAGGGGTGCACGGTCCAGTCGGCGGCCTCTGCGGGCACCACGTCCAGGTGGCCGTGGACCAGGAGCGCGGGGGCGGTGGGGTCGGTGCCGGGGATGCGGGCGACCACGTTGGTGCGGCCGGGGGTGCGCTCCAGGAGTGCGGGTTCGAGTCCGGTGGCGGCGAGACGTTCGGCGACGTACTCGGCGGCGGGGCGTTCGCGGCAGTCGCCGTCGCCCCGGTTGGTGGTGTCGATGCGGATCAGTTCCGAGGTGAACGTCACCGATTCGTCGAGCGCGAGGGCGTCGACGGAGTCCTGGGGGGCGGTCGCCTCAGCCATACTGCTCCTCCACGGCGGACGACACGATCGTCGTCACCGCCTTGAACGTGCGGATACCTTCGTACATCGTCGCGCTGGTGTAGGCGACACGCCTCTCGCCGCTGGGCGCGACACCGGGTACGACGGTGGCCGCCCCGGCCAGGTGCTCGGCGTCGAACTCCAGCTCCACGGTGAACGGCCCGCCCTCGACCGGCGTGTACCGGCCGGCCAGCGGGACGGCCTGCTCGGCGGCGGCCCGGATGTCGGCGGCGGTGCGGGCGGGGGTGCGGCAGACGGCGGCGTAGCGCGACACGTGGTCCTTGACGGCGACCTTCCGCGCGTCGGGGGCGTACCCCTCCGCGTCCACGCAGGTCAGGTCGTCCCCGGTGACGAGGACGACGGGAACGCCGTACTCGGCGGCGACATGGGCGTTGAGCAGTCCCTCGCTCGCCCGGACCCCGTTCAGCCAGACCCCGGTGATTGAGTTGGCGAGGTAGGTGTGGGCGAGGACGCCTTCCGTGCCGGCGCCCGTGTGGTAGCCGATGAAGGCGACGGCGTCGACGTCCCCGTGCTGGATGCCCTCGACCATGCTGAGCGACTTGTGCTTGCCGGTGAGCGTCTGGACGCGGTCGTCCAGCTTCTCCAGCAGGAGGTTGCGCATGGACCAGTGGGCCTCGTTGATCAGCACCTCGTCCGCTCCCCCGTCGTAGAAGCCGAGGGCGGCGGCGTTGACGTCGGAGGTGAACAGGGAGCGGCACCGCTCCCACTGCGGTGTGCCGGGCAGCACATCGGCCGGCCAGGTCACGCCGGTGGCGCCTTCCATGTCGGCGCTGACGAGGATCTTCATGCGGCCACACGCTACGCGCCACAGAACGCGCAGGCCAGGGCTGCCCGGACCTCCACAGGTCCACTCCAATGACGCCCCCGGCGACCGGTGCGGGCCGCCGGGGGCGCCGGGGCGTCAGCGGCGCTTGGCGCCCTTCAGCAGCTTCTCGATCCGGCTGAGCTCCTTGTCCGAGAACTCCAGGTTGCGCACGGCCTCGACGCTGTTCTCCAGCTGGGCGACGCTGCTCGCGCCGACCACGGCCGAGGTGACACGGCCGCCGCGCAGCACCCAGGCCAGGGCCATCTGGGCCAGTGACTGGCCGCGCGCGGAGGCCAGTTCGTCCAGTTCGCGCAGCCGCGCCACCAGGTCGGGGGTGACCGCGTCGGCCGACAGGAAGGGGCTGCTGCCGGCGGCGCGGGAGCCCTCCGGGATGCCCTGGAGGTAGCGGTCGGAGAGGATGCCCTGCTCCAGCGGGGAGTAGGCGATGGAGCCGACGCCCAGCTCGTCCAGGGCCGTGAGCAGCCCGTCCTCGACCCAGCGGTCGAGCATCGAGTACCGCGGCTGGTGGATGAGCAGCGGGGTGCCGAGGTCCTTCAGGATGCGCGCGGCCTCGCGGGTCTGTTCGGGCGAGTAGTTGGAGACGCCGACGTAGAGCGCCTTGCCCTGCTGAACCGCCGAGTGGAGGGCGCCCATCGTCTCTTCGAGCGGGGTCTCCGGGTCGGGCCGGTGGGAGTAGAAGATGTCGACGTAGTCCAGGCCGAGCCGGGTGAGGCTCCGGTCCAGCGAGGCCAGGAGGTTCTTGCGCGAGCCCCACTCACCGTACGGGCCGTCCCACATCAGGTAGCCGGCCTTGGTGGAGACGATGATCTCGTCGCGGTGGGCGGCGAAGTCCGTCGCCAGCGCCCGGCCCATCGCGGTCTCGGCGGAGCCGGGCGGCGGACCGTAGTTGTTCGCCAGGTCGAAGTGGGTGATGCCGAGATCGAAGGCCCGGCGCAGGATCTCGCCCTGCGTCTGCGGTGTCCGGTCCCCGCCGAAGTTGTGCCACAGGCCGAGCGAGAGGGCCGGCAGCTTCAGGCCGCTGCGCCCGGTGCGCCGGTAGGGCATGTTCTCGTAGCGGTCGGCGGACGGGATGTACATGCGAGGCTCCACGGGAGAGACGTTCCGGTTCGCCGGACGGGGAACCGTCCGGCCTCGCCCGGCCGGGGGGACGGGCACTGCTCCAGGCTCGCTCACATCGATCCAGCAGTCCAACAGGAGATTCCGCTTGGATTCAGGACCTATATTTCTCAATCATGGAGTTGCGCCAGCTGGAACATTTCGTCGCCGTCGCCGAGGAACAGCATTTCACCCGGGCCGCCGAGCGCGTCGCCGTGTCGCAGTCCGGCCTCTCCGCGTCCGTCCGGGCGCTGGAGCAGGAGCTGCGGACCCCGCTGTTCAGCCGGACCACCCGCAGCGTACGGCTGACCGAGGCGGGGCGCGCCCTGCTGGTGGAGGCCGAACGGACCCTGGCCGGGGTGCGGGCGGCGAAGGACGCCGTCGACGCGGTACGGGGACTGCTGCGCGGCACGCTGTCGGTGGGCGTGGAGCAGTGCGTGGCTGGGTTGCGGCTGCCCCGGCTGCTCGCCGCCTTCCACCGCGCGCACCCTCACCTGGACATCCGGCTGCGCCAGGAGGGCACGGCGAGGCTGGTGGACGGGGTGGCGGGCGGCCGGCTCGACATCGCGTTCGCCGCGACGGTGAGCCCGGCGGGGTGGCGCGGCGAGCTGGTCCCGCTGGCCCGGGAGCCCATGGTGCTGCTGTGCGCGCCGGGCCACCGGCTGGCGGCGGCCGACCGGACCGGCTGGGCCGAGCTGGCCGGTGAGCCGTTCATCGACTTCCACCCGGACTTCGGGCCGCGCCGCGCGGCCGACGCGGCGTTCACGGCGGCCGGGGTGCGCCGCACGGTGGCCTTGGAGGTGACCGACGTACACAGCCTCCTGGAGCTGGTGCACGAGCAGTTGGGCATCGCGGTCGTGCCGCACCACTTCTCCCGCAAGCCCGAGGCGCGGGGGCTGGCGGCCGTGCGGCTCGACGGGGCGGGCGAGGCGTTCTACGAGAGCGTCGTGGTCCTTCCCGAGGCGCGGGCCATGAGCCCGGGGGCGCGGGCCCTCATGGCGCTGGTACGGGAGGAGAACGCGCGCTGAACCGGCCGGCTCAGCCGCCCAGCGCCTCACGGACACCTCGACCGCCTCCGGCGGCCGGTGCGTGCCGGGGTCAGCCGGCGGCCAGCACGAACCACCTCGCCGGCAGGTCGATCCTGGTCCCGTCGGGCAGCGTCTCGGTCTGCGGCAGGACCGTGTCCCCGCTGTCCAGGGTGGTCAGCCCGGCCGCCCTCAGCAGCTCGGGGACCTCCTCCTCGGCGGCGCTCGCCGGCTTGAGCCCGTGCTCGAAGACCCGGCGCAGCTTCACCGGCGGCCCGTCCGGGCCCTGCGCGGCCCGTTGCAGCACCTCCCTGGACGCGGGTGTCAGCTCGGCGACGAAGGCCCGGCCCCGCTCCCCCAGCAGCGTCGCGACGGCCGCGGCGACGGCCGGCCGGGCCTCGGGGTCGCTCTGGTGGATCACGGCCCGCATGTAGACGTTCGTGTCACCGATCCGCTCGTGCAGGGCGCGCACGGCGGCGGCGTCGGTCAGGTCGAGCTGGGCGAACTCGGCGGCCTGCCCGGGGTCGGCCCGCCGGGCGTGGTCGATCGCCGCGTGCGAGAGGTCCACCCCGATCGCCCGGGCGAACAGGGTGGCCAGATGGCGGGTCTGCGTACCGTTGCCGCAGCCGAGGTCGACCACGGGCAGCGTGGCGTCCGCGTACGGCAGGAGCAGCCGGCTGTGGGGTATGGCGCTCAGCCCCGCCTCCGCGTCCCAGATCGCCTCGCCGGGCTCGTCCGACGTGGCCGACCAGTACCCTTCCCACGCCTCGCGGTATCGCTCCGACACACCCATGCGCCCTCCCAAGTCCCTTGCCGGCCAATTGCTCTGCTCAGCCAGTGACTACTGCCCACAGGTGGGCCGGGGCAAGAGTGCGGACCGTATCCCGGCGGAGAACGGCCGTCGGTTCACCAGCCGTTCGGCCGGGGGCGGGGGAATCGGGAGAGTGCCAGCTCGAACCAGACGGTCTTGCCGCGGGCCGTGCCACTGGTGCCCCACTCGCGGGCGAGGCTGCTCACCACCATGAGGCCGCGCCCAAATTCGTCGCTGTCGGTGACGCCGAGGAGCGAGGCAGGGGCGGGCTCGTCGTCGCTGACCTCGCACAGCAGCGCGCCCGTGCGGACGAGACGGAGTCCGATGTGATGGGTGCGGCCGTGCTTGACGGCGTTGGTCACGAGCTCGCTGACCATCAGCTCGGCCGCCTCCACGGCGTCGGGCAGCTCCCAGTCGAGCAGCTTGCCGCGCACCAGGCGGCGGGCCCGGGAGACCTCGCGCGGGTCGAGGGCGAGCTGCCACTCCGCGACGTCGTCGTCCTCGATCCCGTTGAGCCGGGCCATCAGCAGGGCGACGTCGTCCTTGCGGCCGCCGCGGGGGTTCAGGGCGCGGATGATGGTGTCGCAGGCGTCGTCCATCGACGCGGCGGGGTGGGCGGCCGAGGCGCAGAGCGCGGCGAGCCCGGCCCCGATGTCCTGACCGCGCACCTCGACCAGGCCGTCCGTGCACAGGACCAGCCGGTCGCCGGGGCGCACCCGCACGGTGGCGGTCTCGAAGGCGACCTTGCCGACGCCGATCGGCGCCCCGGTCGGCAGCTCCAGGAGCTCCGCCCGGCCGTCCTCGGCGCGGACCAGGACCGGCGGGATGTGGCCCGCGTTGGCGATCTGGAGCTCGTTGCCGATGGGGTCGTAGACGGCGTAGAGGCAGGTCGCGAGGTACTGCTCGCCGAGGCGCTGGGCCAGGTCGTCCAGGTTGCGCAGGAGTTGGGCCGGTGGCAGCTCCATGGTGGCCATGGTCAGGACGGCGGTACGCAACTGGCCCATCATTGCTGCCGAGTTGAGCCCGTGTCCCATCACGTCCCCGACGACGAGCGCGGTCCGTGAGCCGGGGAGTTTCACCGAGTCGAACCAGTCGCCGCCGATCCGGCCGAGCCGGGTGCCCGGCAGGTAGCGGGTGGCGATGTCACAACCGGCCATGCGGGGTTCGACGTTGGGCAGCATGCTGTCCTGGAGCGTCTCCGCGACGTTCTCCTGGTACGTGTACATGCGGGCGTTGTCGAGGACGAGCCCGGCCCGGGCCGCGAGTTCGGCGCCGGTGGTGCGGTCCATGTCGTCGAACGGCTCCCGGCCGGGGCGGCGCATCAGCACCATGAAGCCGAGCACCACGTCGCGGGCCTTGAGCGGCACGATGAGCAGCGAACGGTGGGTGATCAGCGGCCGCAGGTCGCGCTTCTCGAACTCGCCCGAGATCCGGTTGCTCAGCTCCTCGCTGACGTAGGGCACGATGACCGGCTCGCCGGTGACCATGCACTGGAAGAACGGGGTGTGCTCGGGGAAGGCGATGGATTCGCCGACGGGCACGGTGTCGTCCCAGCGGCCCGGTTCGTCGTTGTGCTCGACCCAGACGCGGTGCCAGATCGTGGTGACGTCGGGCGGCCCGTCGGGGAAGCCCTCACCGGCCAGGACGGCGGCGCGCAGATGCGTACCGGCGAAGTCGGAGAAGCGGGGTACGGCGGCGCTGGTGACCTCGCGGATGGTGCGTTCGAGGTCGAGGGAGGTGCCGATGCGGCCGCTGACCTCGTTGAGGAATTCCAGCCGCTCCCGGACCGCCGCGTATTCGAGGTCCAGCTCGGGCCTGGGCACGGCGCGCGGGGCGGCCGCCTCCTCGGTGGTGTGCCCCTCCTCGTGCACCGGCAGGACTCCGGCGCGCTTCGGCACACCCCAGTCGGGGGTGACGGGGATGCGGTCGTGGTGGCTGAACTCCAGGACCGGGTAGCCCAGTTCGAGGACCTGGGAGACGATCCTCGTGGCCTCCTGGACGCTCATGTTCGGCAGGATCTCCGGCAGCCGCGCCGACAGCTCCTGGTAGCCCGGGAAGTCGGTGTGCAGGGCGAATCCGGGTGCGATCGTCCGGGCCCGGGAGTCCTCGCCGTCTTCCGCGCCCCGCAGTTGCGCGCGGTCGGCGGCCAGCACGAGCAGCCGCTCCGGACCGGGTCCGACGAGCGGATAGGCCCACCACAGCACGTCGATCCGGCCGCGGCCCGGCTCGCCCAGCCGGGCGCGCCCCGCCGCCGGGTAGGCGAAGTCGCCGCTCAGCGAGCTGTCGAGCGCGGGCCCCGGATCGGCGTGCGCCCCGTCCGCCGAAAAAACGCCGACCGGGGACAACACGCCGGAGACCGGGAGGAGTTCACCGGCCGGGCAGCCCACCGCCTCCTCGCGGGTGACCCCGAAGAGCTTTCTCGCACCGGTCGACCAGTGCGAGACGAGTCCGTCCGTGTCGACGACGACCACGGCCAGCGGCACCCGGCCCGCCGCGCTGTCACGCGGCTGTGGTGTCCTCTGCGGCGGCACACCGAGGTCCATGAGGGGAAGGCTCCTTCCTCACCGCTGCGTTCCGCGGCGCGTGACTCCACGGTACGGGGCCGCGACCGGCGTCCGTGGGTCATCGGCGGAATCACCCACGGGGGTGGTGCGCCCGGCGCACCCGGCGGCGCACCACCCCCTCGCGGCCCGGGTGTTCAGTCCTCGTGCCCCAGCTGGAGGTCGCGCTCGGTGCGCCCGCCGCCCGCGACCTGCAGGACGGTGGCCACCGGCGGGTAGCCGGCCGCGATCACGGTGTACTCGCCGGTGGACAGGTCGACGAACCGGAACGCCCCGTCCGGGCCGGTGGTCACGGTGTCCACGACGTTGCCGGCCGCGTCCAGGAGCGTGACGCGGGCGTCCTCGACGGGCCGTCCGGCACTGGCCCGGACGACGCCGCGCAGCACGGCGCCGCCGGCCAGCTCGATGTCCTGCCGGGTCTCCCTGGCCGCCTGCACGCTGATCGGTAGCGCGGCGGGCCGGAACGCCGGGGCGGAGGCCGCGAGGGTGTACTCGCCCGCCACCAGCTCGGTGATCACGTAACCGCCCTCGCGGCCGCTGCGCGTGGAGGCGACGACCTCGCCGCGTACGTCGGTCAGGGTGACGGCCGCGTCCCGCACGGGTACACCGTCGGCGGTCACCACGGTGCCGGCTAGCCGGCCCGCGCCGCCGAGCACCACGTCGAGTTCGACGGGCCGTTCGCCGACGGTGACGCTGACGGCCTGCGGCTGGTGCCCTCCGGCAGCGGCGATCAGGACGTACGAGCCGGCGCCCGGCACGCTGAGCGCGTACCGCCCCTCCTCGCCACTGGCGCCCCGGCCGACCTGCTGGCCCTGGACGTCGATGAGGGTGAGGGCGGCTCGCGGGACCTTCGTACCGTCCGGGTGTTGGACGCTGCCGCAGACCGGGACCCCGGAGAGGTACCCGGCGGAGGTGACGCCGGGGTCGGTGCGGGCGGAGGGGATCGAGGCGGGCTCGGTGGCGGTGGTTTCGGAACTGTGGGACACCAGCGGTTTCTCCTTGAGGAAGAAGGCGAAGAACAGGCCGACCACGAGGACCGGCACGAGGTAGAGGAAGATCCGGGGCATCGCGTCGGCGTACGCCTGGATGTAGGCGTCCCGCAGGGCGGGCTCCATCGCGTGCACCAGCTGCGGGCTGATCGACTCGGGGTCGGGGAGGCCCGCACCGGAGGGCAGCCGCACGGCGAGCGCGTCGGCCAGTCGCCCGGCGAACAGGGTGCCGAAGACGGCGGCGCCGACGCTGCCGCCGATCTGCCGGAAGTAGTTGTTGGCGCTGGTCGCGGTGCCGAGGTCGGCGGGGCGTACGGAGTTCTGCACGGCGAGGACCAGCACCGGCATGATGAGCCCGATCCCGAGGCCGAGGACCGCCTGCGCGATGCTGTATTCGAAGCGCGGGGTGTCGGTCTCCAGCCGGGACAGCAGCCACATGCCCACCGCCGAGATCGCGCAGCCGGCGATCGGGTAGACGCGGTAGCGCCCGGTACGGGAGATGAGCTGGCCGGAGACGACCGAGGCGCCGACGATGCCGCCCATCATGGGGAGCATCAGCAGCCCGGACTCGGTGGCGCTCGCCCCGTCGACCATCTGGAGGAAGGTCGGCAGATAGCTGGCCGCGCCGAACAGCGCGACGCCGACGACTGCGCCGACCAGGGCCGTGACGTTGAAGATCGAGTCGCGGAACAGCCGCAGCGGGATGATCGGTTCGGCGGCGCGGCGCTCGACCACGAGGAACAGCAGAGTCGTTCCGGCAGCCCCGGCCGCCAGCCCCAGGATGGTGCCCGAGCCCCAGGCGTACTCCGTACCGCCCCAGCTGGTCAGCAGCACCAGGCAGGTGGAGGCGGTGGCGAGCAGGGCGGCGCCGAGGATGTCGAGCCGGGGCCGGACGGTGGGCCTGGGGAGCTTCAGGACGACGGTGATGACGCCGAGGGTGACCAGGCCGAATGGCACGTTGATGTAGAAGCACCAGCGCCAGGAGGCGTGGTCGGTGAAGAAGCCGCCGAGCAGCGGGCCCGCCACGGAGGCGAGTCCGAAGGCCGCGCCGATGAGCCCCATGAACCGGCCGCGCTCGCGGGGCGGCACCACGTCCGCGATGATCGCCTGGACGCCGATCATGAGCCCGCCGCCGCCGACGCCCTGGAGGGCCCGGAAGGCGATCAGCTGGTCCATGGTGCGGGACCAGCCGGCCAGCGCGGAGCCGACGACGAAGACGACGATGGCGAACTGGAAGACGCCCTTGCGCCCGAAGAGGTCACCGAGCTTGCCGTAGACCGGCAGTCCGATGGTGGAGGCGAGCAGATAGGCGGTGACCGCCCAGGACATCTTCTCCAGGCCGTGCAGCTCGCCGACGATCTTCGGGAGCGCGGTGGCGACGATCATCTGGTCGAGCGCCGCGAGCAGGAGCGTGAGCATCAGCCCGACGAAGATCAGACGGATGCGTCGGGGGTCCGTCGCGGTGTCACCGGACGCGCCGCCGGCGGTGACTTTTGTCGCGGCGGGAGGCGGCGGGGGCGGCGCGGCCTCGGGCGCCGCCTCGGCGCCCCCCGGTCCGCCCGGTTCGTCCTCCACCAGAGTGATGCCACCCACCACGTGCCGCTCCCCTCGTCGCGCTGCCGCCCATTTCTCGCATCGTGCGACAAGCGAGGGCAAACGCGACGGGGGGCGCTGACGGCGCACTCAGGGGGCGTATCCCCCGGTGGGAGCCACTACGGCGCACAACTGCCCCGCCGCAAAGACCACCCGAACCGGTGAGGCCGGGCAGCGTGACCGAGGGTCAGTTCTCGACCACTGCGGCGAGGTTCTGCAGCAGCTCGTCGTAGATGCGGCCGAGCCCCTTGGGCGCGAAGGTCTTCTCGAAGAAGCCGCCGATACCCCCGGCGCCGTTCCACACGGTCGAGACGACGGCCTTGGACTTCCCCTCGCCGGCGGGGGTGACGGTCCAGGTGGTGACCATCGAGGAGTTGCGGTCCTTCTCCACCAGCTGTCCGTCGGTCGGCTCGCTGACGTCGAGCAGGCAGTCGCGCACGCGCTTGCTGGTGGCCTGGAGCTTCCAGTGGACGAGAGTGCCCTCGCCGTCGCCGCCCTCGCGCACCTCGTACTCACTGAAGTGCGCGGGCAGCACCTTGCCCCGGACGTCCTTGTAGTCGGCCAGCGCGTCGAACACCGCCTCCGCGTCCGCCGCGATGATCCGCTCCGTCGTGGCTTCGACCTGCGCCATGGCTGTTCCTCCAGCACTCGGTTCTTCAGGGGTGTGCTGAGCCAACCACCTCCGGTGTCCGGCTCAAAATCCGGTCCGGGACGAAGGGGAGGAAACGATCAAGGGAACAAGTGTTCTATTCTCGGTCGAGAGCTACCGAGGAGGCGTCCATGCGCTGGGACAATCTGGCTGAAGACAACGCCAACCACCCCACAGGCAGTACGGGTGCGCTCTTCGCCGCGGACGCGGTGACGACCCGCACCTTCGACACCCCGGAATTCAGGGGCGTCACCTTCCACGAGATCCGGGCCCGCTCGATCGTGAACCGGGTGCCGGGCGCCTCCCGGATGCCGTTCGAGTGGACCGTGAACCCGTACCGCGCGGCTGCACCCACGCCTGCTTGCACTTCACTGCATGACCCTATTAAGCCCCGGGAGGGCCGATGCTCAGCACTCCTAAAGCAGACAGGGCCTGGAAAGTCATGACAAAGTCATTCCCGGCTCCGGAGGCGCCAGGCCAGCATGCCGCCCCGAGCGAGGCGGAGAGGACGGCTTACACCGTGCTGCTGCGTGAACCGACTGCGCGCTCAGGCGGCGCCGACGCGAGTCAGTGGCTGCTGCTGCGCGACCGCACAGCGAAGCGCCTGTAACGACGCACCAGCAGCAGCCACTTCGGGAACACGCCAGTCGCCCAAGACGCCGTCGAGGCAGTCCTGTACAGGCCGGTACCGAACCAGCCTGCGGACCATCGCCCCGCGAGCCCCGGACAGCCCCTGCGGCTCCCGTGATGCTCACCGCGGCGCCTCCGTGTGGACGCTCAGGTCAGCGTTGGCCGCCTGTGTCGTCGCGCTCTTCGTCGACTGGGAGTGGCCGCCGGTCGCCCCCGGGGTTCTCGCTACAGATGACCGCGGAGGATGCTTCTCGGAAGTTGCACCTGAGCCGCTGTTCTGACGGCGCATCATATCGTGGGAAGGCCGGGTGACCGGCCCTCCCACCCGCAGATACGTCGGCGTCGCCGGCGCGGTCAGCCCATCCCCGGGTGCGGCTCGATCCGTACCGATCGCGGATCGAACGGCGCCCTGCCCGGACGGCCGGGCAGAAGCGCTACCGTGGCCAGCGTCACGACAACCGCGCGCTGCCGGTCCAGCGCCAGATCCTTCCAGGCCTTGGCCGGATCTTCGGCGGTCACGATGTCCACCAGGATGCGCGACCGCTGCGGGTGCGCCATCTGCGCCTCGACGTCAGCCAGCCGGGCCTTGATTCTACGGGTAGCGGCCTTGAATTCGGCGGCGTCCGCATCGTCGTCATCCGCGAACTCGTCGGTCAGAACCCTGATTCGGGACCGCAGGGCAACGGCCTTCGCCCGCAGCTTCTCCGTCCCCGGTGCGCTCTCGTCGACGAGAAGATCGACGGCGTCGGGGCGCGACAGGCGCCGGATCACGTACTCCTCGACGGTAAGGTCGATCGGTTCCGTACCGCGCGCCAAGTGCTTCGTCTTCCGGCACCGGTACAGCGGCGTCGTGAGCCCCCGCGTGCCTTTCGGGCCACCCCGTGACCCGGACGTCACGGTCGTCCCGTCGTCGCAGACACCGCACCGGGCGATGCCTGACAGCAGCCACCGCCTTCCCGGTCCCGGGCTTGTCGCCCGGCTCTGGTCCTCAAGGACGTGCTTCGCCTCCCGCCATATGGCCTCGTCCACGATGACCGGCCACTTCCCCGGGTGCAGCTCGCCGCGGTACTGACGCAGCCCTGCGTAGCGCTCGTTCAGGAGTACGCCGCGGATGGCGTTGTATGACCAGGGTTTGCCGTTGCGGTTGAGGATGCCCCGCTTGTTGAGGTCGGCGGCCATGCCGGAGAGGGTCGCTCCGGCGAGTAGCGCGTGAAAGCAGTCCTTGACCTCGGCGGCCTCGTCTTCGACAAGTTCCGTGCCGTCTGCGGTGTAACCGAAGCAACGCGGCCCGGTCGGCGGCAGGCCGCGCTCGACGCGCTGGCGCATCTCCCGCTGTTCCCGCTCCGACATCTGCTCGACCTCGAACGTGTCTACCTCGCCGAGGAGGCCGGCGAGGAGGCGGCCAGCGGCCGTCGTGAGGTCCAACTCGGGGCCCTTGACGCACAGCACGGACACCTCGTGCTTGCGGAGGATTTCGATTCCCTCGGCCCGTTCGCGCCGGTTCCGCCAGAGCCGGCCGAGCATGTAGACGATGATGACGTCGACTTCGTCGCGCTGTACGGCAGCCATGAGGAGCTCGTACTGGGGACGGTGCTTGCCGTGGGTGGCCGACTTGTCGTTGTCCCGGAAGCGGCGCCCCTGGAGGGGGATTCCGCGCCGTTCGGCCAACTCTGCGGTGTCCTCGCCTTGACGGATGACACCGTCTTCGTCGCCATCATCCGCCTTGCTGATGCGCTCGTATGACGCACCCTTACTAAACGGGGTCATAGATTGAAGTATAGGTACAGGTCGGGGCATCCAGGTTGAGCCCACCCCGCCCCCAGAACTCCGTGCCCGGCTCCACCTGGACATCCGGGGCCTTCGCGGCGTGCGCGTGGTGGGCGCCAAGCCCTTCGAGCTGGCGGTCCGCTTCGCGCTCGGGACCGCCCAGGAGCGGGAGTTCTTCGTGGGGGTGGCCGAACACGCGGACACCGGACCGGTCAGTCTCTGGATCTACCCCGACAAGGACGACGTTGCTCGCGCCGCGGCCGCGCTGCAGAAACAAGACATGCCGCTTTTCGGCAGCCTGGGCATCGGTGTCGAGAGCGAGGGCACCGCCGCACCCTGCACCGCCTTGTCCGAAGGCCCAGCACCGCCATCTGACAGCTCTCAGGGTTGGATGGCGGGTCGTTGAGGCCGCTGCCGAGACAGGATGCGGGTGGACGACTCGCCTTGAGCCCTACAGCCCACCGAACTTGTGCGATGTGAACGCATGTCGACGCGGCGCGGTTCGCCGCCTGGTGTCAGCGGCCTGGGCTATGAGAGGGCGGTAAGTGACGTCCTGCCCGTTTCGCGCTTGCTGCTGGGGCTGGTGGCGGCCTCTCCGGGTGGTTATGGCCGTGGCTGGGTGAACAATCCTTGCCTGAGCTCGACCAGGATCCTGCGCTC
>NZ_SSBK01000012.1 GCF_004795035.1 Streptomyces sp. A0958 | reverse complement strand
GCTGTCCGGCCGCCACGGGCAGCGGGGTGTCGGCGGCGGGCGCCGACGGGACGGTGCGGCTGCCGGGCGCGCCCAGCCGGGCGCGGGCCGCGAAGATCCAGTCCTCGGCGCGGGTGATCAGCGGCTCCACCCAGGGCAGCCCCAGCAGGATGAGCAGCCCCGCGGCCCAGCCGAGGAGCACGTCGCTGAGCCAGTGCGTACCGAGGTACACCGTCGTCAGGCCCACCCCGAGCGAGACGATCGCGGACATGGCCGACAGATAGCGTCTGGCCCTCGGGGTGGCGGCCAGGTAGGCCAGGATTCCCCAGGTCACCACGGCGTTGGCGGTGTGGCCGGAGGGAAATATATCGCCGCCGGCGAAGAGCTCGGCCGAGCCGATCCTGGTCGCGTAGTGCGGGCCGAGCCGGCCGAGGCCGATCTTGACCGCGCCCACCGTCAGGTTGAGCAGCAGCAGCGAGGCGCCCAGCGTCAGCAGCGGGCGCAGGGTGTGCTGCCGCCAGGAGCGCCAGCCGAGCCAGCAGGCGACCATGACCGCCGTGGGCCCGCGCTGCCCGAGGACCACGTAGTAGTCGAGGGCGGCGTGGATTTCGGGCCACTGCTGGTAGGGCCGGAAGAGCATGACCTTCCAGTCCAGGGTCACCAGCCAGGACGACATGAGCACGGCAATGACGATGGCCAGATAGAACGCCAACGTCCCGCCGAAGAGAGCGATGCGGTGACGGCTCATCCGCGGTGTCTCTATCTTCGGCGGTTCCGGCTCCCGGTCCAGCCGGGCGAAGATGTCGGTACGCACCCAATCGACGTTACAGCGAGTGAGTGGGCGCGCCGGTCGATCCGGGCGCTTTGTGATGACGATGTGATGTGGACTATGTCTCAGTCGGCGGGATTCTTCAGGGTGTCTGAATAACTCTCGAATTCTTTTCCGGACTTTATGCGATGCGCGTTCGGCAACGGAATTCGGTGACACGGCGGAAGAATTCGCGGGGCGCCGAAGTGCGTTTCTCGGGGCGTGGCGGAACGGAACGGACGGTGTCAGTCCGGTTACCGTACGGCTTCGGGCAGGAGGTCTCCCGGTGTCGTCGGTGCGGCCCGGACGGGTCTTCGCAGGTCGCGGCGGTGCCCCGGGGGCAGGCCGGGCAGGGAGATCCGCAGTGGCGTACGCCACACTTCGCACGGTCATGCGGTATGAGATGGACCACGTATGGCCCTGTCGAACTCGCGTACGCTGACGGATCACTCGCCCGTCGACGCCGGGCCCCCAGGGACAGCGGCCGCCGCACCCGGGTGGGCCCGCCGAGCGCGAGGGACCATTTGGGAGGTAGATGCATGTCCGGGACGCCCACAGCCCGAATCCGCCTGCGCGCAGCCGCCGACGGTGCCAACCGATGGGTCGTCCTGGTCGTCCTCTGTCTCAGCCTGCTGCTCGTCGCGCTCGACGCGACGGTGCTGCACGTCGCCGTCCCCGCCGTCACCGAGGACCTGCGGCCCAGCGCCGCCGGCCTGCTGTGGATCGTGGACGCCTACCCGCTGGTCTGCGCCTCCCTGCTGATCCTCTTCGGCACCCTCGGCGACCGGGTCGGACGCCGGCGCGTCCTGTTGCTCGGCTACGCCCTCTTCGGTGTCGCCTCCGCCGTCGCCGCCCTGGCCGACACCGCGGGCGTGCTCATCGCGGCCCGCGCCCTGCTGGGCGTCGGCGGGGCGATGATCATGCCCGCGACCCTCTCGATCCTGCGGCAGGTCTTCCCCGACCGGCGCGAACGGGCCGTCGCGATCGGTGTGTGGTCCGCGGTCGCGGCGGTCGGCGCGGCCACCGGGCCCGTCGTCGGCGGCTTCCTCGTCGAGCACTTCTGGTGGGGCTCGGTCTTCCTGATCAACATCCCGCTGATGGCCCTGATCCTGCCGGTCGGCCGGCTGCTGCTCCCCGAGTCCCGGGGCAGTGACGACGGACCCTGGGACGTGCTCGGCGCGCTGATGGCCGCCGCCGGGGTGCTCGGCGTGGTCCTGGGCGTGAAGCGGGCCGGCACCGGCGAGGGCCTGACCGGCCCCGCCACCCTGGTGCCGCTGCTGCTGGGTGCCGCGCTGCTCGTCGCCTTCGTCCGCCGCCAGAGACGGCGCACCCATCCGCTGATCGACATCGGCATGTTCACCAGGCCCGCCTTCTCGACCGCGGTGGGCTGCATCGTCCTCGCCATGCTGGCCCTGGTCGGCCTCGAACTCGTCGCCGTCCAGTACCTCCAACTCGTCCTGGGCCTCAGTCCCCTGGAGACCGGCCTCAGGCTGCTGCCGCTCACCTTCGCCGCGATGGCCGCGGGCGCCACCGGCTCCCACACCCTGCGCCGGATCGGGCCGCGCCGGATGGTCGGCTGGGGCTTCGTCGTGACGGCGGCCTCGGTGCTGACGCTGACCGCGATGGGCCGGCACGACCGCCCCGCCCTGCTGACCGCCGCCTTCGTCGCCCTCGGCTTCGGCCTCCAGTCCACGCTCTTCGGGGCGTACGAGTCGATGCTCAGTGAGGCCCCCGCCGACCGGGCCGGCGGGGCCGCCGCGATAGGGGAGACCTCCTACCAGCTGGGCGCCGGCATGGGGATAGCCCTGCTCGGCAGCGTGATGAACGCCGCGTACACCCCCGGCCTCGCGAGCCTCCCGGCCGCCGGCGTCCCCGCGTCGGCCGGCGCCGCCGCCTCCCACTCGCTCGGCGAGGCCTACCAGGAGGCCGCGCACCTGGGCGGCCCCCTCGGCGCCGTCCTGCGCGCCACCGCCCGGGACGCCTTCATCGACGGGCTGCACATCACGCTGCTGGTCAGCGCGGGTCTGCTGCTGCTCGGGGCGCTCGCCGCGCTGAAGCTGCCCCGGGCCATGGAGTGCGCGCCCAAGCTGTGCGAACCCCGGGAGTCCGTGGAACGCCTCGACGCGCCGGCCGCCGAGGGCGCGGCGCCCGTCCGCGGTGCCGAGGAGGCGCCCGGGGTGCCGCTGCGGCTGCCCGCCCGGCGCCGACCGGCCGGGGCGGCGGGCTCTGGACGCGCGGCACACCGAGTCGTAACGTCGGCACCGCGTCGTAACTAACGCTGCTAGTTTTCGAGCTTTCCACCGACATCGGTACCGTGCGAGCCGCCGGAGGCACACCCTCATGTCCACCGCCCCCACCTCGAAACTCCCGCCCTTCGACCCCCGCGACCCGATCGGCGTCGACGACCTGCTGAGCCCCGAGGACCTCGCGATCCGCGACACCGTCCGCACCTGGGCCGCCGACCGGGTCCTGCCGCACATCGCCGAGTGGTACGAGAACGGCGAGCTGCCCGGCATCCGCGAGCTGGCCCGCGAACTCGGCTCGCTCGGCGCGCTCGGCATGTCGCTCCAGGGCTACGGCTGCGCGGGCGCCACCGCCGTCCAGTACGGGCTGGCCTGCCTGGAGCTCGAAGCGGCCGACTCGGGCATCCGCTCACTCGTCTCCGTACAGGGCTCCCTCGCCATGTACGCGATCCACCGCTTCGGCTCCGAGGAGCAGAAGCAGCGGTGGCTGCCCGGTATGGCGGCGGGCGAGACCATCGGCTGCTTCGGCCTCACCGAGCCGGACCACGGCTCGGACCCGGCCGCCATGCGCACGTACGCCAAGCGCGACGGCGAGGACTGGGTGCTCAGCGGCCGCAAGATGTGGATCACCAACGGCTCGGTCGCCGGTGTCGCGGTCGTCTGGGCGCAGACCGGCGAGGGCCCGGCCGGCAGCGGCATCCGCGGCTTCGTGGTGCCGACGGACGCGCCCGGTTTCTCCGCGCCCGAGATCCGGCACAAGTGGTCCCTGCGCGCCTCGGTCACCAGCGAACTGATCCTGGACGAGGTGCGGCTGCCCGCCGACGCCGTACTGCCCGGCGTCACCGGGCTGCGCGGACCGCTCAGCTGTCTCAGCCACGCCCGCTACGGCATCGTCTGGGGCGCCATGGGCGCGGCCCGGTCGAGCTTCGAGGCGGCCGTCGACTACGCGCGGACCCGCGAACAGTTCGGGAAGCCGATCGGCGGCTTCCAGCTCACCCAGGCCAAGCTCGCCGACATGGCCGTCGAGCTGCACAAGGGCATCCTGCTCGCCCACCATCTGGGCCGGCGGATGGACGCGGGCCGGCTCCGCCCGGAGCAGGTCAGTTTCGGGAAGCTGAACAATGTGCGGGAGGCCATCGAGATCTGCCGCACCTCGCGCACGATCCTCGGTGCCAACGGGATCTCGCTTGAGTATCCGGTGATGCGGCACGCGACGAACCTGGAGTCGGTGCTCACCTACGAGGGGACCGTGGAGATGCACCAGCTGGTCCTGGGGAAGGCGCTCACCGGTCTGGACGCGTTCCGATGAGCGCCCGCAGGACGGTCAGCTCTGGTTGAAGAAGCCGTCGGCCGGCCGGCCGACGGCTTCGCCGTTCAGCACCTGTGTGTCGGCGGGGGTCAGCAGGAAGACCCGGGTGGCGACGCGGTCGATCGACCCGCGCAGTCCGAAGATCAGCCCTGCGGCGAAGTCCACCACGCGCTTGGCGTCGGCGGAGTCCATGGACGTGAGGTTCATGATCACCGGGACGCCGTCCCGGAAGAGCTCGCCGATGCTGCGGGCGTCCCGGAAGCTGTCCGGGGTCACGGTGGCGATCCGGCGGCCCGTCTCCTCGGCCGTCTCGGAGGCCACCCGCACCCGGGGATCGGTCACCCAGGCATGGCCGGTCCCGGTCCGTGCACCCTCGGCATACTCGTCGTCGTCGTAGTACCGCTCGTCGTTGTCCTCTACGAGGCCCAGCCAGGCACTCGCCTTGCGCACCGATCCCATGGACGCCTCCTCTCACCGCGGTTCCTTGGTGTTCCGCATCTCTTTCGTATCCCTATGGTCGTCCATGATGCGGATCGTGTGCCAAGGGGATAGGCGGCGCGCAGGGCATTCGTGACGGTACTGGTGCATGTGATGTGGCGATTCGTCAGGGTTCCTCCCGGTAAAGGGCCCTGAAGAAAGAAAATATGATGCTCCGGTCCGTACGGGTGACATGGGGGACGTACGGGTGAACGGGTCGCTCGATACGATGCACGTCGCATCCGCGCCCCAGTGCGGCGCACACGTGAACGACTCCCGGGGGATGGCCGTGTTCGGAATCGTCAGGCCCTGTACCCATCGCCTCTCCGAGGGGCTCAAGGCCGAGTGGATGGCCCACCTCTGCGGGCTCTGTCTGGCGCTCCGCTCCGACCACGGGCAGTTCGCCCGGATTGTCACGAACTACGACGGCCTGATCGTCTCGGTCCTGACGGAGGCTCAGGCCGAACGCACCCCCGCGCTGCGCCGCACGGCCGGGCCCTGCCCCCTGCGGTCCATGCGCACCGCGCCGGTCGCGCGCGGCGAGGGCGCCCGGCTGGCGGCCGCCGTCTCGCTGGTGCTCGCGTCGGCGAAGGTGCGCGACCACGTCGCCGACCGGGACGGCCTGTTGGCGCGCCGCCCGGTGGCCGCGGCGGCGCGCCGGGTGGCGGCGGGCTGGGACCGGGCCGGGGCGCGCACCGGCGCGCAGCTCGGCTTCGACACCGCGGTCCTCGTCGACGCCGTCGACCGGCAGACCGGCATCGAGCTGCTGGCCGGCCCCGGCACCCCGCTGATGACGGTCACCGAGCCCACCGAGACGGCCACGGCGGCGGCCTTCGCGCACACCGCCGTACTCGCGGGCAAGCCGCAGAACGCCGAGCCGCTAGCCGAGGCCGGGCGCCTCTTCGGGCGCCTCGCGCATCTGCTGGACGCCGTGGAGGACCAGGAAGCTGACGCCGCGTCGGGTGCCTGGAACCCGCTCACCGCGACCGGCACCTCGCGCGCCGAGGCCCGCCGGCTGTGCGACGACGCGCTGCGGGGCGTGCGGCTGGCGCTGCGCGACGCGGAGTTCACCGACGGCAGGCTGGCGCATGTGCTGCTGGCGCACGAACTGCGCCGCTCGGTGGACCGCGCCTTCGCCACGGACGTCTGTTCGCACCAGGCCGGCGGGCTGCTGACCGCGTCCGGCGAGCCGTCAGAAACGCGGCCCACGGGGTCGTTCGGGCCGCCGCCGGGCAATCCGTACGCCCCCTCCGGACCGGGCGCTCCCTTCGGCCCGCCGCAGCCGCCGCCCGAGCCCCCGCGCGACCGGCGCGGGCTCGTCATGGGCTGCCTGGTGTGGGCCGGGCTCGCCTGCACCTGCCAGATGTGCTGCGGCACCTTCGACGACCCCTGGACGCGTCAGCGGCGCGAGGGGCTGTGCAGCCAGTGCGACTGCGGGGACTGCTGCGACGGCTGCGATGCGTGCAGCAACTGCTGCGATTGCTGTAGCTGCTGCGACGGCTGCGACTGCGGGTGCGACTGCTGATACGGCGTCACCCGTACGTGCGGTTCCGCGGGGTGGCGGAGCGGGGCGGGACGAGGGAAGGGTGCTGCTGTGCTGTGTGCGCGAGAGTGCGCGGGAAGGGCTCGGCGCAGGTAGGGGCGCGAGTGGGAAGGCGCGGGAAGCGGGGCGTCGGCTCAACAGGAACAGGACCACACGCGACCGAAGTCGATGTGGGAGCGCTTGACCAGCCACTGCTGCGAATGCATGGCCCCCGGAAGACAACGATGCCGTCCGGCGCGCTCGCCTTCCTCGCCCGGGTGGCCCCCGCCACCCGCCGCATCGGGCTCGTGCCGACGGTCACCACCACCCACACCGAGCCGTTCCACGTGTCGTCGGCCGTGGCCACCCTGGACCGGGTCAGCCGCGGCCGGGCGGGCTGGTGTCGACCGGGTCGTCCCGCTCCTCCAGGAACGGGGGGCCTTCCGCCGGGCGTACAGCGGTTCCACATTGCGGTCGCACCTCGGTATCGCCGAACCGGTGTGGAAGGGTTGATCCATGAGCACCCAAACACAGCAGCAGGCAGCGCGGGACTGGGAGCGCTGGCACGAGGAGCGGACCGCCACGGTCTCGGCGCCGTACGGGCCGCTCTCCCTCACCGGCACCCACTGGCTCGCGGACCACCCGGAGGGGCGAATTCCGGCCGTCCCGGGCCGGTGGCGGGAGGAGGACGGCGCCCCGGTGCTCGAAGCCGCGCCCGAGGACGCGCTGACCGTGGACGGGAAGCCCTTCACCGGCCGGGTCCGGCTCGGCGCCGACCGCGGCCCGATCGACGCGTCCCGGGTCGAGCACGAGGGCCGCAGGCTGGTCGTGCTGAGCCGCGAGGGCCTGTGGGCGGTGCGGGTCTTCGACCCGGACTCCGCGGCGCGGCGCGCGTTCCGGGCGATCGGGGCGACCCCGTACGACGCCCGCTGGGCGTTGCCGGGCACCTTCCGGCCGTACGCGGACTCCCGCACCGTCCGGGTCGAGAACGCCGACGGTGTCGAGCGCGGGCTCGGGCTCGCCGGGGAGATCGCCTTCGAGGTGGACGGGGCCGGGCACACGCTCCAGGTCGCCGTCGAGCCCGACGGCTCGCTCTGGGCGGTCTTCGCCGACGCCACCAGTGGGAACAGCAGCTACCGCTTCCGGTTCCTGCGGCCCGCCGCGCCGGCCGACGACGGCTCGGTGACCGTCGACTTCAACCGCGCGCTGCTGCCGCCGTGCGCCTTCGCGGACCACTTCATCTGCCCCTTCCCGCCGCCCGGCAACACCCTCCCGGTCGCCGTCGATGCGGGGGAGCGCCACCGGATCGACGGCTGAGGCAGCGCCTTCGCCCGGCCCCCGCGGGGTTCCGTCCGCGGGGGCCGTCCCGTGCCGGGTGTCGTCGCCCGGCAGGCGGGACTCTCGAAACAGGCCCCAGGGCCGGACGCAGGCCAAAAGGCGCCCTTGCGCGCGAAGTTGACGCCTTGAATACTCCCGAGCAGCGCTTGTCAGGGGCACGGCATATCCGGAATGCGGACGGATGGCCGTGCGCATGACTGCGCCTCACGGGTCCGGCCACCCCACAGGCGGACCCCCGATTCCCCTCGGGAGGAATGACAGTGAGGATCAAGCGCACCACCCCCCTCAGCGGTATCGCGAGACGCAGCAGGGCCATCGCCATCGCGGCGGGCCTTGTGGCCGTCGCCGCCCTGGCCGTCCCCACCGCCCAGGCCAGTTCCAACGGAACGTACAGCGCCAACCAGCTCGCCGCCGCCAGTGACGCCGTCCTCGGCGCCGACGTCGCCGGCACCGCCTGGAACGTCGACCCGGCGACCGGCAAGCTCGTGGTCACCGTCGACAGCACGGTCTCCGCGGCGGAGATCCAGCAGATCAAGGACTCCGCGGGCGGCAACGCGGGAGCCCTGCGCATCGAGCACACCCCCGGCAAGTTCAGCAAGCTGCTCTCGGGCGGTGACGCCATCTACGCACCCGGCTGGCGCTGCTCCCTCGGGTTCAACGTCCGCAGCGGCAGCACGTACTACTTCCTGACCGCCGGTCACTGCACCGACGGCAAGCCCCCCTGGTACACCAACTCCTCGAACACCACTTACATCGGCCCGACGGTCGTCTCCAGCTTCCCGGGCAACGACTACGGACTGGTGCGCTACGACAACTCCGCCGTCTCCCACGAGGGCACCGTGGGCAGCGTCGACATCACCGGCGCGGCCAACGCCACGGTCGGGATGTCCGTCACCCGCCGGGGCTCCACGACCGGCATCCACAGCGGCACCGTCTCCGCGCTCAACGCCACGGTCAACTACGGCGGCGGCGACGTCGTCTACGGCATGATCAAGACCAACGTGTGCGCCGAGCCCGGCGACTCGGGCGGTCCGCTCTACTCCGGCTCCAAGGCGATCGGTCTGACCTCGGGCGGCAGCGGCAACTGCAGCTCGGGCGGCACGACGTTCTTCCAGCCGGTCACCAACGCGCTGAGCGCGCTCAGCGCGTACGGCATCAGCCTGTACTGACGGCCTGACCGGACCCGTCGGCCCGTCGCGTACGGGCGGGCCGGCGGGTACGGACGGCAGGTACGGACGGTGGTTCGGCACTGGCCGGCCCCCGGGCATCACGCCCGGGGGCCGGCTTCGTCGTGTCCGGGCCGGCCGGTGAGCGGGAAGCCCGGTACCGGTAAGTGAACACCGCGCGACCGAACCGGTGTTGTCGTGTGTGCGTCCAGGACTCGTCCTTGTGTGCCCATCCGGGCGGTGACCATAGTGGGCGCTTCATCCTCCGCGTACGGACGACCCCACATCATCCGTGCGCGGCCCCCACAGGAGGTCGAAGTTGAAGCATCGACGCATATCCAGGAAGCGCGCAGTGCTGGCCGGTTCGGCGGTCGTCGGCCTGGTCGCGGCGGGCGTGACGTTCCAGAGCGCGAACGCCAGTGACCAGGTCCCGCAGTTCACCGCGCGGACACTGAGCGCGGACGCGGCCGGGAAGCTCGCCACGGGTCTGGGCAAGGAACTGGGCACCGGCGCGGCCGGCGCGTACTACGACGCCGGCAGCAAGCACCTCGTGATGAACGTGGTCGACGAGGCCGCCGCCGAACGGGTGCGGCAGGCGGGCGGCACGGCCAGAATCGTGAAGAACTCGCTCGCCGACCTGACGTCCGCCCGGCAGGCCCTGGCCGGCGAGGCGTCGATCCCCGGCACCTCGTGGGCCGTGGACCCGGTCGGCAACAAGGTCGTCGTCACCGCCGACCGCACGGTCAAGGGCGCCGACCTGAAGAAGCTCGGCGCGGTGGTCGATTCGCTGGGCGGAAAGGCCGAACTCAAGAAGTCGGCCGGGGAGTTCAAGCCGTTCATCGCCGGCGGCGACGCGATCTGGGGCAACGGCGGGCGCTGCTCGCTCGGCTTCAACGTGGTCAAGGGCGGCGAGCCGTACTTCCTGACCGCCGGGCACTGCACCGAGGCGATCTCCAGCTGGTCGGACTCCCAGAGCGGCGCCGAGATCGGCACGAACGCCGGTTCGGAGTTCCCGGGCAACGACTTCGGCCTGGTGAAGTACACCTCGGGCACGGCCCACCCCAGCGAGGTCGACCTCTACAACGGCTCCACCCAGCCCATCACCAAGGCGGGCGAGGCCACCGTCGGGATGACGGTGACCCGCAGCGGCTCCACCACCCAGGTGCACGACGGCAAGGTGACGGGCCTGGACGCCACCGTCAACTACGGCAACGGCGACATCGTCAACGGGCTCATCCAGACGACGGTCTGCGCCGAGCCCGGCGACAGCGGCGGCTCGCTCTTCGCCGGCGACACGGCGATCGGCCTCACCTCGGGCGGCAGCGGCGACTGCTCGTCGGGCGGCGAGACGTTCTTCCAGCCGGTGCCGGAGGCGCTGGCGGCGTTCGGCGCGCAGATCGGCTGACCGTTCGTTCCGTACGGTGACGCATGGCCCCCGGCTCCGGCCGGGGGCCATGTACGTGCGGGGGGAGAGGGCGGGGAGCGGGTGAGGCGAGGCGGAGGCGGTGGGCAGCAGGGCGAGGGGTGCCGCTGCTCCGGCCGGCGGGACGTGGCCGTGATCGGTACCGCGAGGGCCGTGCCCGCTACTGCTACGCCAGGCTCGACCCGGCGCCGCCCGCCGGCGTCCCCGAGGGCGTCCCCGTCCCCGCCCCCGGGGCCCGGGTGTCCGCCGCGTCCGGCTTCTTGCGCAGGGCCAGGAGCATGGTGCCGATCGTGCCCACCACCGCCCACGCGGACAGCACCAGCAGGGGGCCGGTCACGGCGTTGCCCCGGAAGTACGCGATCGAGCGCGCCGTCCAGGTCGAGGCGCCCGGGGGCAGGGCGGGGCCGATCGCGCGCCAGAAGTCCGGGAGCATGGGGAGCGGGAAGGCGCCGCCCGCGCTCGGGTTGCCCGCGATGACGACGATCAGTACGGCCAGGCCGATGCCGACGATGCCGGTGAGCGCTTCCAGGGCGAGCGTGATCATGCCGACCGCGAAGACGGTCAGCGCGCCCAGGCCCGACATCCCCCAGAAACTTCCGGGCAGGGCGTCGAGGATCGGGCCGATGATGATCGCGCCGCCGATGCCGCCCGCGATCGAGTACAGGGCCATGACCCCGGTCCGGATGAGTGCGCGCTGACGGTTGGCGGGGCGGCTGCCCGCACTGATCGCGAGGATCGAGGCGCAGAGGTAGCCGCCGACGCACCAGCCCACGGCCAGGTAGAACGAGGACAGCCCGTCGAAGTCCTGGCGCGAGGCCGGGGCCACGTCCGTGGCGCGCGCGGTGCGCTTCTGGCTGAGCTCGGTCTCCTTGATGAGCTTCGTCAGGGAGTTGGCCAGGACGGTGCCCCCGCCGGAGGCGACAAGCACGGTGTCCTCGGTGCCCCTGGGGTCGACGATCAGGGCGCCGTCGATCTCGCGGTCGAGGATCTGCCGGCGGGCGGTGGCGGCGTCGGCGACCGGGCGGGGGTCGAGCGGGCCGCCGGGGAGGCCGTTCAGTTCGGTGACGAGGCGGGCGGACATCTGCTGGGGTGCGACGACGCCGAAGGGGACGTCCTTCGGCTTCGGGCTGTGGAGCGCTCCGATGTAGGACGCGATGAACAGCAGCTGGAGCGCCAGCACCCCGATGACCAGCAGTGCGGCCCGGGGGGTGACGGCTCTCTTCACCTCGTCAGCGAAAGTCATGCCCCTACGGTCCGGGGTGTCCACCGCCCGCGCAGTCGGGGCGGGGCCGAACGGTGGAAGGGAGAGTGCCCGCGCACCGAGTATCGTACGAGTGTTCGAAATTTGGTTTATGGTGGGGACGAGGGGGTGGGTAGCGCGTACGGATCGGCTCAGGAGGTGCAGGTGCCAGGGTTCACGCATCTGCATACCGTCTCCGGGTTCTCCCTGCGGTACGGGGCCTCGCACCCGGAGCGGCTGGCGGAGCGCGCCGCCGAGCGGGGGATGGACGCCCTCGCGCTGACCGACCGCGACACCCTGGCGGGCGCGGTCCGGTTCGCCCGGGCCTGCGAGCGGGAAGGGGTGCGCCCGCTGTTCGGGGTGGACCTCGCGGTGGGCCCCGGCGCGCGCGGGACGGGCGACAGCCGTACGCACCGGCCCCGGACCCCGGCCCGCGGGGGTGCCTTTGTCGATGAATCCGCACCCCGGGTCACCTTCCTCGCCCGCGACGGCGCCCAGGGCTGGGCCGAGCTGTGCCGTCTGGTCACCGCCGCCCACGCCGCCGTCCCCGAAGGAGGCCGCCCCCTGGTCGAACGGCTCGCGCTGCCCGCCGAAGGGCTCACCGTGCTGCTCGGCCCCGCCTCCGACGTGGGCAGGGCGCTGTCGGCGGGCCGCCCCGACCTGGCCGCCGCCCTCCTCGCCCCCTGGCGGGAGCTGTACGGCGACGACCTGCGGCTCGAAGCCGTCCACCACGGCCGGGCCGGCACCGGTCCCGGCTCGCTGCGGCTCGCCGCCCGTACCGTCGGCCTCGCCGCCGAGCAGGGGGTACGGGCCGTGCTGACCAACGCCGTCCGGTACGCCGACGCGGGGCAGGGCCCGGTCGCCGACGTGCTCGACTCCGCCCGCAGGCTCGTCCCCGTCGACCCGCGCCGCGCCCCGCTCGACAGCGGTGAGCGCTGGCTCAAGGACGCCCGCGCGATGGCGGAGCACGCCGAGCGGATCACCGCCGCCGCCGGACTGGGCCCGGACGCCGGGGCGCGGCTGCTCGCGGAGACCCGGCACACCGCCGAGGCCTGCGTCGTCGACCCGGGGGGTGACATCGGCCTCGGCTCCGTCCGCTTCCCCGAACCGCGCCTCGTCGGCGCCGGCCGGCGCACCGCCCAGCGGGTGCTGGCCTCCCGCGCCGCCGCCGGCATGGTCCTGCACGGCTACGACCGCAGGCGGGACTACTGGGACCGGATGCACCACGAGCTGGACATCATCGCCCACCACGGCTTCGCCTCGTACTTCCTGACCGTCGCCCAAGTGGTGGACGACGTAAGGGAGATGAAGGTACGGGTGGCCGCCCGTGGCTCCGGGGCCGGTTCGCTGGTCAACCACCTCCTGGGCATCGCCCACGCCGACCCGGTCGAGCACGGGCTGCTGATGGAGCGCTTCCTGTCCAAGCGCCGCTTCGTGCTGCCCGACATCGACATCGACGTCGAGTCGGCCCGCCGCCTCGACGTCTACCGCGCGATCATCGACCGCTTCGGCGCCGAGCGGGTCGCCACCGTCGCCATGCCCGAGACCTACCGGGTCCGTCACGCCATCCGCGACGTCGGCGCCGCGCTCTCCATGAACCCGGCCGAGACCGACCGGCTCGCCAAGGCGTTCCCGCACATCCGGGCCCGTGACGCCCGCGCGGCCATGGAGGAACTGCCCGAACTGCGCGAGGTGGCCAGGACGAAGGAGAAGTACGGCCGGCTGTGGGAACTGGTGGAGGCGCTGGACGCCCTGCCGCGCGGCGTCGCCATGCACCCGTGCGGGGTCCTCCTCTCGGACGCCTCGCTGCTGCGCCGCACCCCCGTCATGCCCACCAGCGGTGAGAGCTTCCCGATGGCGCAGTTCGACAAGGACGACGTGGAGCACCTCGGGCTGCTCAAGCTCGACGTGCTGGGCGTACGGATGCAGTCGGCGATGGCGCACGCGGTCGCCGAGGTGAAGCGGGCCTCGGGCCGCGAGGTGGACCTGGACGCCGTGGAGCCGGCCGACCCGCAGACGTACCGGCTGATCAGGACGGCCGAGACGCTGGGCTGCTTCCAGATCGAGTCGCCCGGCCAGCGCGACCTGGTCGGCAGGCTCCAGCCGGAGAGCTTCCACGACCTGGTGGTCGACATATCGCTGTTCCGGCCGGGCCCCGTCTCCGCCGACATGGTCCGCCCGTTCATCGAGGCCCGGCACGGCCGCGCGCCGGTCCGCTACCCGCATCCCGACCTGGAGGGGCCGCTGCGCGAGACGTACGGCGTGGTCGTCTTCCACGAGCAGATCATCGAGATCGTCGACATCATGACCGGCTGCGGCCGCGACGAGGCCGACCGGGTCAGGCGCGGGCTCTCCGACCCCGAGTCGCAGGCCCGGATCAGGCTCTGGTTCGCCCAGCACGCGGCGGCACGGAAGTACGGCGCTGAGGTGATCGCCCGCGCCTGGGAGATCATCGAGGCGTTCGGCAGCTACGGCTTCTGCAAGGCGCACGCGGTGGCCTTCGCGGTGCCCACGTACCAGTCGGCCTGGCTGAAGACGCACCACCCGGCGGCCTTCTACGCCGGCCTGCTCACCCACGACCCGGGGATGTACCCCAAGCGGCTGCTGCTCGCCGACGCGCGGCGGCGCGGGGTGCCGGTGCTGCCGCTGGACGTCAACCGGTCGGCAGTCACTCATCGAATCGAACTGGTGTCCGGCGAGGGTGGGGCGGGGGAGCGCTGGGGGCTGCGGCTGGCGCTCTCGGACGTCCACGGGATCAGCGCGGCCGAGGTCGCCCGGATCGAGGCCGGACAGCCCTACAGCTCGCTGCTGGACTTCTGGCAGCGGGCCCGTCCGGGAAAGCCGGCCGCCGAACGGCTGGCCCAGGTCGGCGCGCTGGACGCGTTCGGGGCCAACCGCCGCGACCTGCTGCTGCACCTGTCCGAACTGCACCGCGCCCAGCGGGGCGCGGGTTCCGCCGGTGCGCAGCTCCCGCTCGGCGGCGGCCACCGCACCGCGCCCGTCGGCCTGCCCGACCTCAACGAGGCGGAACGGCTCAGCGCCGAGCTGGGCGTGCTGAGCATGGACGTCTCGCGCCACCTGATGACCGATCACCACGCCTTCCTCAAGGAGCTCGGCGCGGTCTCGGCCAAGCAACTGCGCGAGGCGCGGCACGGGGAGACCGTGCTGGTCGCGGGCGCCAAGGCGGCGACCCAGACCCCGCCCATCCGCTCCGGCCGCCGGGTCGTCTTCACGACTCTGGACGACGGTACGGGCCTGGTCGACCTGGCCTTCTTCGACGACAGCCACGCCGCCTGCGCGCACACCGTCTTCCACTCCTGGCTGCTGCTGGTGCGCGGGGTGGTGCAGCGGCGCGGGGCGCGGAGCCTGAGCGTGGTCGGCGCGGCCGCCTGGAACCTCGCGGAACTGGCCGAGCTGCGGCGTACCGGCGGGCTCGACGCGGTCGCGGCCCGGCTGGCGCAGGTGCCCGACCCCGACCCCGAGGAGGACCCGGCGCCGGCCGGTGACGACGGACGCCGCATCCGGATGCCCACCGGCTACGAGATGAACCCGTGGGCCGACCTCCGGCCGCCCGGCGAAGGGCTGCCCACCGGAAGGAAGCTGTGGCACCAGAGCCCGGGGAGTGCGGGATGAACGAGCTGCGTGGGGGTGACGAGGTACGCGGGGCCGGTGAGGCGCCTGAGGCGCCCGAGGCGCTTGCGGCTGACGATGTGTCCGAGATGCGTGGGGACGACGAGCTGTCCGGGATACGCGGGGCCGGTGAGATGCCCGAGGCGCTTGCGGCCGACGAGCTGTCCGAGGTGCGTGGGGCCGGTGCGGAATCCGGGGTGCTCCTGGCCGGTGAGCAGCCCGGCATCCTCTGTCTGCGGTTCCGGCGACTCGGCGGCGGGCCCCCGGACGCCGCCGGGTACGCGGGACTGCTCGCCCTGCTCGGGTCGTTCACCCCGGTCGTCGAGGCGGCGCCGCCCGACGGCGCGCTCGTCGATGTGCGGGGCGCGCTGCGCTACTTCGGGCGGGACGCGAAGGGCCTCGCCTCCGTGATCCGGGTCCGCGCACTGGCCCTGCACGGGGTGGACTGCGCGATCGGGGCTGCCCAGAACCCGATGCTGGCCCGGATGGCGCTGCGGCAGGCCGCGCCCGGGACGAGCTTCGTGGTGCCCGCCGGTGGGGCCGCCGCCTTCCTCGCGGACCGGCCGGCCGCCGCGCTGGACGGCGTCGGGACGGCGACGGCCCGCACCCTGTGCGGATACGGGCTCGACTCCGTCGGCCGGATCGCGGCCGCCCCGCTCGCCACCCTGCAACGGATCACCGGGGCGCGGACCGGGCGCGACCTGTGGGAACGGGCGCGCGGCATCGACCGCACCGCGGTCGTGCCGAACGCCGCCGCCCGCTCGGTCGCCGCCGAACGGACCTTCCCGCGCGACGAGCTGGACCGGGAACGGCAGCGCCGCGCACTCATGTCGCTCACCGAGGAGCTGGGGGCGAGGATGCGCGGCGAGGGCCAGGTGTGCCGCTCGCTCGCGGTCTCCGTGCGCTACGCCGACCGCACCGGCTATTCGACGCTGACCCGCAGCCGTACCCTGCGCGAGCCCACCGCACACTCCGCGGAGCTCACCGCGCTGGCGTACCGCATCCACGACTCGTTCGCCCTGCAACGGGCCCGGGTGCGGGGGATCGGACTGCGCGCCGAGGGGCTGGGCGAGGCCGGGCGGGCCGCCCACCAGCTGACCTTCGACCCGGTGGACGAGCGGGCACGGCGGATCGAGGCGGTCGCGGACCGGCTGCGGGAGAGGTTCGGACCGCGGGCCGTGATGCCGGGACGGCTCGCGGCCTGACCCCGGCCCCCGTGCACGCGGTCATGCCGGGACGGCTCGCGGCCCGACCGCGTGCGCGGGGGCCGGGGGCGGTTCGCGGCCGGCCATGAGACGAAGCGTGCCCGGGGTCCGGGCGGGGCTCCGGCCGATCCCGCGCACTTTTTACCGACGCGTAACTTCCCAGGAAACCCTACTCGTGCGTAATTTGGCATGAGCACGCAGAACGCTAGTAGTACTTGTGGTCCGGGCCGCAGGGTGCACAGACATTGCAACTCCCTTGAGCCGCAAGGAGACCCCACGATGCTGCCCTGGACCCGTGCGCCGCGCTCCCCACGCGCACGCCGGACGCTCGCCGCCCTGCTTCTCGCCGTCGCCGCGGTCGCCACCCCCACGGCCACCGCCGCCGCGGCGACCCCCACCGCCGCGACAGCCGCCACCTCGCGCGGCTGGAACGACTACTCCTGCAAGCCCTCCGCAGCCCACCCCCGCCCCGTCGTCCTGGTCCACGGGACCTTCGGGAACTCGGTCGACAACTGGCTCGTCCTCGCCCCCTACCTGGTGAACCGGGGCTACTGCGTCTACTCCCTCGACTACGGGCAGCTCCCCGGTGTGCCGCTCTTCAACGGCCTCGGCCCGATCGACAAGTCGGCCGGCCAGCTCTCCGCCTTCGTCGACAAGGTGCTCGCCTCCACCGGCGCGCCCAAGGCGGACATCGTCGGCCACTCCCAGGGCGGCATGATGCCGAACTACTACCTGAAGTTCCTCGGCGGAGCGGCCAAGGTGAACGCCATGATCGGGCTCGCGCCCGACAACCACGGCACCACCCTGCTCGGCCTGACCAAGCTCCTGCCGTACTTCCCCGGCGTCGGTGACCTGCTCAACGCCGGCACGCCCGGACTCGCCGACCAGGTGGCCGGATCGCCCTTCATCACCAAGCTCAACTCCGTGCCCGACACCGTGTCCGGAGTGCACTACACCGTCATCGCGACCCGGTACGACGAGGTCGTGACCCCGTACCGTACGCAGTTCCTGGACGGGCCGGACGTGCGCAACGTCCTGCTCCAGGACCTGTGCCCGGTCGACCTGTCCGAGCACGTGGCGATCGGGACGATCGACCGGATCGCCTACCACGAGGTGGCGAACGCCCTGGACCCGGCGCACGCCACCCCGACCACCTGCGCCTCGGTCATCGGCTAGGGGGACCGAGGCAGACCCGTCCGCCGCTCAGCGTCCGTGCCGGGCGGCGGTGACGGCCCGGCGGCGGACCGCGAGGAACAGGGCCGCCGCGCCCACGGCGAGTGCGCCCGCGCCGCCGATCGTCAGATACGCGGTGCCGCCGCCGCTCCCCGTCTCGGCGAGGTTCGCCCCAGCCGCGGCGGGAGTGGCGGAGGCGCTGTCCGGCTCGGGCGCGTTGGGGGCGGTGGAGGCGCTGTCCGGCTCGGGCGCGTCGGCCGCCGGGGCGGCGGGGCTCCCCGCCGCCCCGGTGACCTTCGCGCCCGTACGCGCGTCGTCGTCGCCATGGCCACCGTGCTCGACGGACGACTTGGCCGCGCCCTTCTCGATCTCCCGCTCGGACGGCGCGGAGGCGGACGGCTGCGGCACCGCGGCGACCGAACCGCTGCCGCCCGTACCGCCCTCGGCGGCGCCGTCGAAGATCACGTCGGAGCAGGCGTAGAACGCCTCCGGTGAGCCCGAGCGCTGCCAGACGGTGTAGATCAGCTGCCGCCCCGCCCGCTCGGGCACGGTGCCGTCGAAGACGTACGAGCCGTCCACCAGCTGCGGGTCGGTGGCTCCGGCGAACGGCTTCGCCTCCAGGTCCGACCACTTCAGCGGCTTCGCCGGGTCGTACGAGGCGGTGGTGAGGTAGAGCGCGAAGGAGCCCTTGTGCGGAGCGGTCGCCCGGAAGCGGAAGGTGTGCCGGCCCGCCGCCAGCTTCGTCGCCGGCCAGTCGGCGCGCGGCAGGTCGAGCCCCTTGAACTTGTCGTTGCCCGCGCTGCACAGTTTCCCGTCCGGGATCAACTGCCGGTGGTTCCCGGCCGCGTTGGCGATGTTCACCCCGTTCCAGTCGTACAGCGCCTGGGTACCGCCCGCCGCCACGGCGGCCACGCACGCGGCGGACTTCGGGTGCTCGGGCCCCTCCGCGAAACAGGCCGAGACCCGGCTGACCGGGTCCGACAGCGAGCCGTGCGCCGAGGCCGGAGCCGCGGCCAGGGCGGTCAGCGCGAGCGGCAGGGCGCCGAGCGGGACGAGGGCGGCGAACCTGCGGCGGGCAGGGGTGATGACGGCCATGGCGGCGGTGCTCCTTCGGTGGTCCACAAGGTGACGGGGACGGCCCCGGGAAACAGCAAGCTAGCCGCCGCCCGGGCCCGGACCGGGCCGGAAAAGGGGCTGGCGGCGATCGTTATGCTCGGCTTGAGGAGAGCCTCACGAGCGCTTAAGTCCGGCCCTCCCGGTGGGCGTCGGGCGTTGTCGGTCAGTGGCTGAGCCACGACCGCCCGAAGCCGCTTACGAGTACCAATGTCAGTGGCGGCTGGCACGATCGGACCATGACGACGATCGACTGGGATTCCGCCGCCGCCTCGTTCGACGAGGAGGCCGACCACGGACTGCTCGGCCCGGTGGTCCGCCGCGCCTGGGCGCGGCGGCTGGAGAGCTGGCTGCCCGCAGAGCCCTGTGACGTGCTCGACCTGGGCTGCGGTACGGGGAGCCTGGCCCTGCTCGCGGCCGGCCAGGGCCACCGGCTCACCGCCGTCGACAGCTCCCCGCGCATGGTGGAGCGCGCCCGGACCAAGCTGGCCGGTACGGGGGCCGGGGTGCTGGTGGGGGACGCGGCCCGGCCTCCCGTCGGCGACCGGAGATTCGACGTGATCCTCGCCCGGCACGTGGTGTGGCTGCTGCCCGACCCGGCGGCCGTCCTGCGCCACTGGGCGGGGCTGCTGCGCCCGGGCGGCAGGCTGGTGCTGGTGGAAGGCGTGTGGAACGGGGACGGTCTCTCCGCCGGGCACCTCACCACGCTGCTCGCCCCGCTCACCGAGCGCGTCCACCACGAACGGCTGTCCGACGACCGCGACTTGTGGGGCAAGGAGGTGGACGACGAGCGCTACGCCCTGGTGGCCCGCGCGCACCGGCCGCACCGGCACACCGAGGTCGTGGACGTGCACCTGATCCTCCGTCGCGGCTCCGACGTGCTGCTCGCCCGCCGGGCCGGCACGGGATACGCGGACGGCCTGCTGCACGCCCCGTCCGGGCACGTGGAGGACGGGGAGGACGTGCGGCAGGCGCTGATCCGGGAGACGGCCGAGGAGATCGGTCTCGACCTCGACCCGCAGGAGCTGCGCATGGCGCTGGTCATGCAGCACCGGGGCCCGGGCGGCAACCCCCGGACCGGGTGGTTCTTCGAAGTGGCGTACGACCGGACCAGGCCCCCGTACAACCGCGAGCCGGACAAGTGCTCCGAGCTGCTCTGGTACCCGCTGGACGACCTCCCGGACGACATGGTCGCCTACTGCCGCGCGGGGCTCGACGGCTACCGGGCGGGCGAGCGCTTCCTGATCCACTGGCACGAGGACGGCGACCCGATCGCGTACGAACCGGAGGGGGAGCGCCGCGCCGTTGCGTTGCCGCCCGGCGGGACCCGCACCGGGCTGCTCCACCACATCGAGCTGTGGGTGCCCGACCTGGCGGCGGCCACGCCCGGCTGGGAGTGGCTCCTGGGCGAGCTGGGCCACGTCCCGTACCAGCGGTGGACGCACGGGCGCAGCTGGCGGCGCGGCGACAGTTACGTGGTGGTCGAGCAGTCGCCCGCCCTGGCCGCCGGAGCGCACGAGCGGAAGCGTCCCGGCCTCAACCACCTGGCCTTCCACGTCGAGGACCGGGCCACCCTGGACACGCTGGTGGCCCGAGCCCCGGACCACGGCTGGCGGCTGCTCTTCGCCGACCGCCATCCGCACGCGGGCGGCGAGGGATGCGTGGCCGCCTATCTGGAGGACGCGGCGGGGTACGAGGTGGAGCTGGTGGTGCGCTGAGGGGGAGCGGTCCGGGGAGGGGCCGGGCTCAGCCCAGCAGGGCGGCGAACCCCTCCTCCGTCCGCGCGAGCCGTTCCAGCTCGTCCAGCGCCGCCACCGCGGCCTTCGCCGCCTCCGGGTCGTGCCCGGCCAGCCCGCTCGCCTCGAACTCGTCCTCGTCCAGCCGCAGGACCTGCGAGCGGTCGGCCGACACCCACAGGTCGAGGTCCAGGTCCTCGACGACCAGCTCGCCGTCCCGGACCACGGCCGGGCGGGTCACATCGCAGTACCAGCCCTTGAGTTCGCCCGAGCCGGTACGGACCTCCTTCACCGCGAACCAGGCGTCGCGCCAGTAGTGCTCGGTGAAGACGTCGCCCGGCTCGAAGCGTACGAAGCCGAAGTCGCGTGTGCCCGGCGCGGCCCAGGGCGCCCGCACGGTCACCCGGGCACCGTCGTCGGCGACCAGGGCGGCCGGATACCTGATCTTGGTCTTTCCGGCCTTGACCAGGACGATGGTCAGACCGGCGTCAGCCGAACCTGCGGACATGGCGTACCTCCGTGGCACAGATCTCGTAGCCGAACCAGCGGTTGACCGCCAGCATCGGACCGTTCCCGGCGTCGTTGCCGGTGTAGGCGTCGGTGTACCCGGCGGCGCGCGCCCGGTGCAGCGAGTCGTTCTTCGCGAGTTTCGCGAGGCCGCGGTTGCGGTGGGCGCGCCGGGTGCCGGTCATCCCCGACCAGTAGCGGCTCGCGCCGTCGGTCCGCGCGGCGCTGAAGGCCGCCACCTCGCCGTCGGCCACGACGACCGAGGTGAGCCGGTGGTCGAGGCCCGGATCGCGCCAGATCTCGGCGAGCCATTCCTCGTAGTCCGCCGGTTGGGCCGGCGTGTCGCTGGGCTCGTCCGCGGTGGTCTCGGCGTCCGCCTCGAAGAGCGGGCGCGGGTCGTCGGCGAAGTCGGCGGCGGTACGCAGCTCGACACCGGGCGGCAGCTCCTGACGGGGCGGCAGCGAGCCGTTCGCCAGGTCGAGATGGAGGAAGTGCGCCGGCCGGCTCGGCGTGTAGCCGCGCTTCGCGGCGAACGACCGGTTGCCGGGCGTGTCCAGCACCCAGGTGTAGACCGAGGTCGCACCGGCCAGGGCCAGATACTCCTCGGCGGTACGCAGCAGCAGCGCACCCGCGCCCCGGCCGGTGCGCTCCGGATGGGTGTACGGACTGCAGAACGCCTGCCCCGGCTCGGGGCTCTCGTGGGCGAGACCCGCCTGCGCCGTCCCGATGACCTCGCCGTCCTCCTCCGCGACCAGCAGCCGGTAGCGCCGCCCGGGAGGGGACCCGGCCAGCTCGGAGACGACCTGCTCCGGCGTGGTGATCATGTACGGGAGAACCGCGCGCCGCACCCGTACCCAGGCCTCGGCGTCGTCGGGCCGGAAGTCGCGCACGATGACAGTCATGGCCTGGACCGTACCCATGCCCCCGGCCCGCCCGCCTCCCATTTTCCGCCGGTAGGAGACAATCGGCCCGTGACTCTGAAGATCGCTGTGGACCCGGAATCCGGCACCGCCCCGTACGAGCAGTTGCGCACGCAGATTTCCGAACAGGCCCGCTCCGGCGCGCTCCCGGTCGGCTACAAACTCCCGACGGTACGCGGCCTCGCCGAGGAACTGGGCCTCGCCGCCAACACGGTCGCCAAGGCCTACCGCACGCTGGAGGCGGACGGCGTCATCGAGACCCGCGGCCGCAACGGCACGTTCATCGCCGCCGCGGGGGACACCGCCGACCGCAACGCCGCCACCGCGGCCCGCGACTACGCGCAACACGCCCACCGCCTGGGCCTCTCCCGCGCCCGCGCCCTGGAACTGGCCCAGGACGCGGTGCGGGCGGTGTACACGGGCTGAGGTGAGGGCGGGTCCAGGACCGGCGTGGGCGTGGCCCCGGACCCGCCGGGGAATCAGTGGACCTGCCCCTTGGTCTCGGTGGTGGCCGACAGGGCGACGAGTGACGAGACGGCCACCAGAATCCCGACGAGCAGGGCCGGCGAACGGCCCCAGTGGGACAGCAGGTGCTGCCGCATCAGCCGGAGCACGGGGCTCTCCTCGTCCGAAGCCGGTCCGATTCGAATGGAGTAGACCATTGGCTCGCCGGGCCCGCGACGCGGTGACCGCCGATGTGACGCGGGACACCGACGTGGTTGGTGGGGCGTCAAATAGGCGCCCCTCCGACCTCGTTGGGTGAGTGGTCCCTCAGAGATACAGCCCCGCGTCCGCCCCCGAGTCCTGCTTCGGGACCGAGGCGGGGCGTGTGCCGCGGCGCAGGGCGTAGAGCTCGGCCAGGGTCGTGCCGTCGCGGGGGAGGTCCTCGTCGGTGCCGAGCCAGGTCAGGGACTCCTGGCGGGTGAGGGGGCCCACCTCGATGCGGGCGAGGCAGCGGCCGGGGCGGACGACGGCGGGGTGGAGGCGTTCCAGGTCCTCGTTGGTGGTCACGCCGACCAGGACGTTGCGGCCCTGGCCGAGCAGGCCGTCCGTGAGGTTGAGCAGACGGGACAGGGCCTGGCCGGCCGTGTGGCGGGCCTCGCCGCGGATGAGTTCGTCGCAGTCCTCCAGGAGCAGCAGCCGCCAGCGGCCCTTCGCGTTGCCGTCGTCCTCGCCGATCGCGATGTCCATCAGATATCCGACGTCGTTGAACAGGCGCTCGGGGTCGAGGACGCAGTCCACCTGGCACCAGTCCCGCCAGGACCGGGCCAGGGTGCGCAGGGCGGAGGTCTTGCCGGTGCCGGGCGGGCCGTGCAGCAGGAGCAGGCGGCCGGCGATGTCGTCCGGGGTGACCTTCATCAGCCGGTCCATCGCCTCGGCCACCGGGGCGGTGTAGTTGGGGCGGACCTCCTCCCAGGCGCCGGCCGAGATCCGGCGGGTCGTGCGGTACGGGCCGCGGCGCGGCGAGACGTACCAGAAGCCCATCGTCACGTTGTCCGGCTGCGGTTCCGGTTCGTCGACGGCGCCGTCCGTGGCCTCCTTGAGGATCTGTTCGGCCAGTTCGGGGCTGGTCGCCGTGACCGTGACGTCGGCGCCCCGGTTCCAGCGCGAGACGAGCAGGGTCCAGCCCGTGCCCTCGGCGAGTGTCGCGCTGCGGTCGTCGTCGCGGGCGGAGCGCAGCACCTTCGCGGCCGGGGGGAGCAGCGTGGCGTTCGTCCTGACCCGGTCGAGGGAGGTGCTGTGCGAGTGCGGCTGCTCGCCGGTCGCGAAGCGGCCGAGGAACAGCGCGTCGACGACGTCGGACGGTGAGTCGCTGTCGTCGACGTTGAGCCGGATCGGCAGCGCGGACTCGGGGGTGTCGGACATGACGTCCATGATCCGGCACGGGGGCATGCGACGCACCCGGGTTTCGTGACCTTCGCGCGGCCGTGGACGTTGAGCGGGGCGGTGGCTGACGCGGCGTCATGAGGACGACGGTAAAAGCTCATCCGTTCGACTTGGCATGAACACTTCCAAAGATGGCGTCCGCACTGCTACCACTGAGTAGGCAGAGATCCTGCCGGTCGGTCCAAGGGAGATTCCGTGAAATTGTCCAGACTCGTGGCATTCTCGTCCTCGCTCCTGTTCGGCGCCGTCATCGCCCTGACCGGGGCAGCCACCGCGAACGCCGCACCGTCCGTCGACTACGTCGCTCTCGGGGACTCGTACTCCTCGGGTGTCGGCTCCGGCAGTTACATCAGCTCCAGCGGGAGCTGCAAGCGCAGCACGCTGGCCTACCCCTCCCTGTGGGCCGCCGCCCACTCGCCCTCCTCCTTCGCCTTCACCGCCTGTTCGGGAGCGGTCACCGGCGACGTGACCGCCAATCAGCTCGGGCCGCTCAACTCCTCGACCGACCTCGTCTCGATCTCCGTCGGCGGCAACGACGCGGGCTTCGCGGACGTCATGACGACCTGTGTCCTCCAGTCGGAGACCACCTGCCTCAACCGGATCGCCGCCGCCCGCAGCTATGTCGACACCACCCTGCCGGGCAAGCTCAACTCGGTGTACGACGCGATCAGCGCCAAGGCCCCCTCCGCCCACGTCGTCGTCCTCGGCTACCCGCGCTTCTACAAGATCGGCGGCAGCTGCATCGTCGGTCTGAGCGAGAAGGTGCGCACCGCCATCAACGGCGCCGCCGACTACCTCAACGCCGCCACCGCCAAGCGCGCCGCCGACCACGGCTTCAGCTTCGGTGACGTCGCCGCCAAGTTCAGCGGGCACGAGATCTGCTCGGGAAGCGCCTGGCTGCACAGTCTCAACCTGCTCAACATCGGCGAGTCGTACCACCCCCTCGCCGCCGGGCAGTCCGGCGGCTACCTGCCCGTGCTCAACGCGCTCGACTGACCTCCGGCGCGCCCCGGAAGGGGCGCGCCTTCCGCAGGCTGACCAACTCGCCCCGGAATCGGGCGGATTCGTCGACGGCTCGTCAACCTCCGTATATGTGTGCGCAATCCTGCGCCCGGGATACACGAGTGTCGGCGCGGGGCGATAGGGTTAACCTGCCCGGGCCGAGTGCCCTCGTACGGGTGGGGAGTGACATGGAACAGATAACGGTGCGCAGCAGGGCGCGCGTGCCTGCCATTACATGCGGGAGCAGCGCGACGAGTTCGCGCCTCGACCGCCATCTCGCGGTGCTGGGCGGCCCCGTCGTCCCGCAGCGCGAGTCCGCGGAAGCGACGCTGCTGATGCGCGAGCTCACCTCGCGCGACGCCGCGCACAGCCGCCGCAGCAGAAGTGCACGGGTCTCGCTCTTCGCGCCACTGCGCCGACTGCGGCGCTCGCTCTTCGGTAGCCGCCGCTGACCCGAAAGCGGCTCCGGTCCCCGCATCGCGCTGCTGCCCGCTCTTCCGTCATCCCCGGAGTCGGCAGTGGCGCGTCGCCATGTCCGCGCCCGGTCACGCACCGTATTCGATGGGCCGAAATGGGTGGAGAGGTAATTCGGTGCCGAAATACTTCTACACTGTCGACATGCCCGAGAAGCGAGCCGCGCGCCTGAGCCCCGACGAGCGGAGGGCGCAATTGGTGGCGATTGGCGTGGACATGCTTGCCGATCGCTCCCTGGACGAGCTTTCCACCGACGCCGTGGCCCGTCGCGCCGGCATATCGAAGGGCCTGCTCTTCCACTATTTCGACTCCAAGCGCGACTTCTACCGCTCCGTCGTGCGGCAGAAGTGCGACGACTTCGCCGCCGCCACCGAGCCGGACGCCTCGCTGGAGCCCGTCGCCTGGCTGCGGGCGTTCATCGCCGGGTTCGTCGCGTACGTCACCGAGCACCGCAAGGTCTACCTCGCCCTCGTCCGGGGCGCCGCCGGCAGCCACCCCGCCGTCGAGGACATCGTCGAAGCGACCCGCGGCACGCTCGCCCGCCGGGTGGAGGAGGGGCAACGGCGGCTCGGGATGCCGCAGTCGCCCCGGCTGCCCGTCGCCACCCGCGCCTGGATGGCCTTCGCCGAGGAGGCCGTCACCAGCTGGCCGCTGGACGAGCCGGACGCCCTCGCCGAACTCGGCGCGTTCCTGGAGTCCAGCTTCGTCTGCCTGCTGGGCGCCCTGGACCGGCCGGTCGCCCTGCCGGACCAGGACCTGCCCCCTCGGTGACGCCGCGCGTCACAGCAGCGCGAACTGCCCGTCGGGCCCCTCCTCCTGGTGGTCCAGTACGGACGCGGGGCGCCGGGCCGCATCCGGCACCGGCAGCACGCCCGCCGTGCGCAGGTCCTCCACACCGATCTCCGGGCCGGCCTCCAGCGCGTCGGCCAGTTCCTCCTGCCGGGGCCGCAGCTCGGCGAGCAGGGCCAGCAGCGTGATCAGCTCCAGCAGCTCCGAGGTCCACTCCTGCGGCCAGCTACGCGGGCCCATCGCCTCCAGGCCCGACGCCTGCGGCCCCGCAGCCCCGGGCACCGCCGTCCGGCGCTCGAACCACAGCTCCAGCACGCGTACGCCGCCCACCCGGAACTCCCACGCACCGGCGGGCACCGGCGAGACGCGCCCCGTACCGAGGCTCAGCACCCGCTCCTCGGCGTCGTACGACAGGGGCGTCGGGTCCGGCGGCACGGCGGCCCGGACGTACGGGCGCTGCCCGCCCGGCAGCCGGGGGCGTTCCGCGCCGCGTGCCCCGCGCAGCTGGAGCCGCAGCAGCTCATGGCCCAGCTCGACCCCCGACGCCCAGTGCACGGTGCCGGCGGGCAGCGGGACCACGCAGCCGGCGGGGGAGGGGCGGGCCGCCGCCAGAATCCAGGCGAGCGCCGACTCGGCGGTGACCGCGTCCCCGTGGCGGGCCCGCAGCAGCGGGAGCAGGCCCGGGGCCAGGTTGGGTTCGAGGCCGCCGGGGCGGCGGTACAGCGGGCGGACGCGGCCGGGGCGGCCCGCCGGGGAGTGGCCGTCGGGGAGCAGCGTCGTCACCGAGAGGGCGGGGCCGGAGTCCCGGGGCACCCGGCCGTGCTCGACGACGAAGAGCTGGTGGCCGTCGGCGACCCGCCACAGTTCCGGCCGGGCCACGTCGATCAGGCGGTGGTCGGGGAGCAGCCACTGCTCGTCGTACGGCCCGTGCAGGACGCGTACCGGCTCCGGGCAGGGGCCCGACTCGCGGGCGAAGCGGCCGGTGGTGCCGGAGCGGCCGGGCAGGGCGGCCACCGCAGTGTGCTGCGTACGGGAACGGGTGGGGGCGAACAGCCGGTCGCGTTCCTCGCCCGAGGCCCGCACCAGGCGGTCCCAGCGGGCCCGCAGCGACGCCGCGTCCGGGGCGGTCACCCAGGGGCGCCCGGTCCGCAGCGGCCGTACCGACCACGGCATGAGGTCGTCGAGGAGCGGGGAGCGCGGGCCCTCGCCGGAGCCGGCCGCTGCCGGTGCTGCCACCGTGTCGTCCTCCCCGTCGCCCGCCGGGCCCCGTCCGCCGCCTTCCCCGGCATCGTAACGGCGCCGCCGCGCCCGGCGGCAGGGCGCCCCGGCGGGCCATGCGCGCCCCCGGGCGGCCGGAAGGGCGTCAGTGCGCCTCCACCGTGACCGAGAAGGAGAAGCGGTCGCCCCGGTAGCGGATCTGCGCCACGTCGACCACCCGGCCGCTCCCGTCGTACGCGATGCCCGTGTAGTACAGGATCGGGCTCAGCAGCGGAACCCGGAGCAGTTCGGCGGTGGCCGGGTCGGCGAGCCGGGCCTCGACCGTGTCGGTGATCCGGGAGATCGGGACACCGACGCGGTCGCGCAGCACCTTGGTCATCGGCCAGCGGTCGAGGTCGGCCACGTCCAGGCCGGCCGCGACCTGCGGATGCACCCAGTTCTGCGCCCAGTTGGTCGGCTCGCCGCTCGCCTCGTCGCACCGCAGCCGGCGGTAGCCGACGACCTCGGCGCAGTCCGGGAAGTGCTCCGCGACCTCGCCCGGCACGGGGACCGGGCCGTGGTCGAGCAAGGTGCTGCGCTCGCCCGACTGCTGGGCCACGATCGCGTCGATCGAGCCGAGCAGCCGGACCGGTGAACCCCGGCGGGCGCGCGGCTCGATGAACGTGCCGCGCCGCCGGTGCCGGCTGATCAGGCCCTCCGTCTCCAGCTCCTTCAGCGCCTGGCGCATGGTCAGGACGCTGACCCCGTAGTGCGCGGCCAGCTGCTCCTCGGTGGGCAGCCGCAGCGTGGCGTCCGGTGCGCGGCCCAGTATCGAGGCGCGCAGCGACTGCGAGACCTGGTACCACAGCGGCAGCTTGCGGTTCAGGACCAGTGAGTCGGGCGCGAAGGCGGTGCCCCGGGGGGCGGGGGTGTTCGGAGCGGGCTGCGGCACCTGGGCCTCCTGCATGTGTCGTCGCCGGCTCGGGCGGGGTCCGTCACGGCTGGAAGTTGCGGCTCAGACCCTGCCACACGTCGTCGTAGCCGTGCTGCAGATGGTCCGCCGTCGCCGCCTGCCCGGTCGCGGTGACCGGCCAGCGGGTCTCGAACATGAAGGCCAGGCCGTCGTCGATCTTCTGCGGCTTCAGCTCCGCCGCGCTCGCCCGGTCGAAGGTCTCCCGGTCCGGGCCGTGCGCCGACATCATGTTGTGCAGCGAGCCCCCGCCGGGTACGAAACCGCCCTTGCCGGCCGTCTTCGCGTCGTACGCGCCCTCGATCAGGCCCATGTACTCGCTCATCACGTTGCGGTGGAAGTACGGCGGGCGGAAGGTGTCCTCGCCGACCAGCCAGCGCGGCGCGAACACCACGAAGTCGACCCCGGCCAGACCCGGCGTGTCCGACGGCGAGGTCAGCACCGTGAAGATCGACGGGTCCGGGTGGTCGTAGCTGATGGAGCCGATCACGTTGAAGCGGTGCAGGTCGTAGACGTACGGGGTGTGGTTGCCGTGCCAGGCGACGACATCGAGCGGCGAGTGGTCGTACGTCGCCGTCCAGAGGTTGCCGCAGAACTTGTTGACCACCTCCACCGGGCGCTCCACGTCCTCGTACGCGGCGACCGGGGCGAGGAAGTCCCGTGCGTTGGCCAGGCCGTTGGCGCCGATCGGGCCCAGGTCCGGGAGGGTGAAGGGGCGGCCGTAGTTCTCGCAGACGTACCCCCGGGCGGTGGCGTCGAGCAGTTCGACCCGGAAGCGGACACCGCGCGGGATCAGGGCGACATGGCCCGGTTCGGCGCGCAGGAGGCCCAGTTCGGTGCGGAGCAGCAGGCCGCCGTGCTCGGGCACGATCAGCAGCTCGCCGTCGCTGTCGCTGAACACCCGGTCCGTCATGGCCGCGTTGGCGTGGTAGAGGTGCACGGCCATGCCGGTGCGCTGTCCCGCGTCGCCGTTGCCGCCCAGGGTCCACAGGCCGGCCAGGAAGTCCGTGCCGGGCGCGGGCTCCGGGAGCGGGTCCCAGCGCAGCCGGTTCGGGTCGGGGACGGTCTCGGTGAACGGGGCGGTGCGCAGGGCGCCGTTGCCGGTCCGGGTGAACGGCGGGTGGGCCGCCGACGGGCGGATGCGGTAGAGCCACGTGCGGTGGTTGTGGGCGCGGGGCTCGGTGAACGCGGAGCCGCTCAGCTGCTCGGCGTAGAGCCCCAGCGGGGCGCGCTGCGGCGAGTTGCGGCCGTGCGGCAGCGCTCCGGGCACCGCCTGTGAGCTGTGCTGGTTCCCGAAACCGGCGGAATGCTCCAGCCCTTCCGCCGTCTTCCTCGCCTGCTCGATGCCGCCCATGTGCGCTCCCGGTGCCGAAGGAATCCTATGGGTAACCGTAGAAATGGAAGCGGGGCGAGTCAACGGCATTCGTCGTGCATGAGGGGTTCAAAAAGCTGAACAATGCTCTACTCTCCCGCACATGTCGTGGACACGAAGACTTCTGGTGGTTCTGGCGGCCCTGGCCGCCGCCCTTCTCACGGCCCCGTCCGCCCAGGCGCACGAGGAACGGCCGGTCACCCTGCCCGACGGCACCGGCAGCGTCCCCGTGTACCGCACCGGCGAGCCCGACCTCCTGGTCTGCAAGACCGACCGGGCCGACTTCGAACGCCGGATATCCGGCTTCCCCGACGCCCTGAAAGCCAGGAACCTGAAGCTCTTCGAGCGGTGCCGCACCTCCGGCTACCGCCATCTGCAACAGGCCGTCGACGCCGTCACCGGGCCCGGGAAGACCATCGCGATCCTCCCCGGCCTCTACGAGGAGGAGCCCTCGCTGCCCGCGCCGAAGGGGGAGTGCACCCGGCTCAAGGCCCCCGACTCCAAGCTCGGCTACCAGATCCTGAGCTACGCCCAGCAGGTCAAGTGCCCGCACAACCAGAACCTGGTGGCGATCCTCGGCAAGAAGGACCTCCAGATCGAGGGCACCGGCGCGGCCCGTACGGACGTCGTCATCGACGCCAAGTACCGCAAGCTCAACGCGATCCGCTCGGACGGCTCCGACGGCGTCTACTTCAAGAACTTCACCGCCCAGCGCACCACCTTCAACTCGCTCTACATCCTCGCCCAGGACGGCTTCGTCATCGACGACGTCCTGACCCGCTGGAACGACGAGTACGGCTTCCTGACCTTCGCCAGCGACCACGGCCTGTACAAGAACTGCGAGTCCTACGGCAACGGCGACTCCGGCATCTACCCGGGCAGCGCCTCCGACATCAACGACGGCTACGGCTACGACGTCCCGCGCTACTCGATCGAGATCACCGGCTGCCACAGCCACCACAGCATGGTCGGCTACTCCGGCACCGCGGGCGACTCCGTCTACGTCCACGACAACGAGTTCGACCACAACATGGGCGGCGCCTCGATGGACAGCGCCTTCCCCGGCCACCCCGGACTGCCGCAGAACCACGCCCGCTTCGAGCGCAACCTGATCCACGACAACAACGCCGACTACTACCGCTACGTCGCCGACGGCACCTGCGCCAAACCGCCCGCCGAGCGCGGCTACGAGGACGGGGTGGTCTGCCCGCAGATCTCCATGCCGCCGGGCACCGGCATCATCACCGCGGGCGGCAACTGGAACGTCTACGAGGACAACTGGATCTACGGACAGCAGCGCGCCGCCTTCTTCCTGAGCGCCGTCCCCGCCTTCATCCGCGGCGAGAACGCCCTCGGCAAGCAGACCGACACCTCCCACCACAACCGGTACGCGGACAACCACCTCGGCACGGACAAGAACGGCACGTCCCACCCCAACCGCACCGACGTCTGGTGGGACGGCCAGGGCGACGGCAACTGCTGGCAGTCGGACACCGGGGCCTCCACCCCGCGCTCCCTGCCCACCTGCGGCGACAAGCGGGGCGCCGTCTCCGGCAGCACCGACCGGATCGCCGGCGAACCCGTCAAACTCGCCCAACTGCTGATCTGCGCCGACTACGACGTACGGGCACGCCGGCTCCCGGCCGGCTGCGACTGGTACGGGGCACGCGGCATCGAGCGCATCGAGGTGCAGGCCGCCCTGGGCATCGCCGTGGTCCTGGTCCTCGTCGGCGGGGTGCTGTGGTGGCGGCGGCTGCGCTCCAGCCGGCTCGCCACGGCCGCCTCGGTCCTCGGCGTCATCGGCCTCGGCCTCGACGTGGCCGGCTCGACCATGGACCTCGCCTCCACCTATGTCCCGGCCGTCGCCCTGCTGCTGACCGGCCTGTGGTGGACCGGCATCGGCCTGGCGCTGCGGCCGACGAGGCCGGTACTGGCGTGGGTGACCGTGGCGCTCGGCGCCCTGACCCTGCTGGACGCGCTGGACAAGGGCGTGTTCATGATCCCGTGGATTCCGCTGAGCCCGGCCTGGGTACGCGGGCTGCTCGGCCTGGTCTGGGTGGTGTGGGCCGTGGTGGCCGCCGCCCGGCACGGGGAGCGGGGCGCGGGCGCCCAGGCCGACGCGGACGGGGACGGGGGCGGGGGCGGCGGCGAGGCACCGGAACACGCGCCGCACGGCGCCCCTCCCGCACCGGCGACCGCCACCTCCCCGGCCACCACCCCGGAAGGGGATGCCTCATGAACCGCGCCCACCTCGCCCGTGCCGCCCTCGCCCTGGTCACCGCCGCCGTCCTCACCCTCGGCGCGGGCGCCTGCGGGGGCCGGGCCACCACCCACCACAAGCCCGGCACCAGCCACGCCGAGGACACCGGCAGCAACGGCCGGCTCCTGAGCGCCGACGACGGGAACGGCCACCGGCTGCGCCAGGTCGACGCCGACGGCGCGCCCGGGGTGAGCATCGCCGCACGGGCCGACTCGGAGGACGGCTGGAACGTCCACCTGACGGTCCGCAACTTCCGGTTCACCCCGGACAGCGTGGGCGGCGCCGCGCTCGTCGGACGCGGCCACGCCCAGCTCTTCCTGGACGGGCACCCGCTCGCCCGCGTCTACGGCGCCTGGTTCCATGTCCCCAAGTCGCTGCTGCGGGCGGCCGGGGGCGGTACCCGGCTCACCGCAGGCCTGTACGCCGACGACCACACCGCCTGGGCCGTCGGCTCCACCCCGGTCCGGGCCGCCGCCACCCTCGGCGACGCCTCCGCGAGCGCCGGCGCCACGCCCGACGAGAACACCACCACCGTCGAACTCGCCATCGAGGACGGCAAGGTGAGCCCGGCGCCGGGCCGCACCGAGATCAAGAAGGGGCGCACCGTGCGCCTGCGGGTCCGCAGCGACCGTGACGACACCCTGCACGTCCACGGCTACGACAAGAAGGCGACGCTGCCCGCCGGCCGTACCGTCACGGTCACCTTCACCGCCGACCGCACCGGGCTCTTCGAGGTCGAGACCCACGAGTCGGACCTGCTCCTGACCCAGCTCGTCGTCCGATGACGGGCGCCCCTGCCTCCGGTGCCGTGAGCGTCCTCGCCCACGGCATCGGGGCCCAGCACGACCTGCCCCTCTCGCCGTTCTACGCCTTCGCGGGGGCCTTCGCCGCGCTCTTCGTCTCGTTCCTGGCGCTCGGCCTGCTCTGGTCGACCTCCCGGTTCCGGGGCGAGAGCGCGGGCCGCCCGCTGCCGGCCGCCGTCCAGCGCGCGGCCGACGCCCGCGCCACCCGCGTCGTCGCCCGCGCGCTCGGCCTGGCCGGCGCGCTCCTCGTCGTACTGAACCTGCTCATCGGGCCCGCCGACCCGGACCGCAACCCGGCGCCCGGCGCCGTCTACGTACTCCTGTGGGTCGGGCTGGTCCCCGCCTCGCTGCTTCTCGGGCCGGTCTGGCGGCTGCTCAACCCGCTGCGCACCCTGCACCTCCTCGGCTGCCGGGCGCTCGGGCGCGACCCGGAAGCCGGCCGCCCCCTGCCCGTACGCCTCGGCATGTGGCCCGCCGCGGCCGGACTCCTCGCCTTCACCTGGCTCGAACTCGTCGCCCCCGACCCGGCGTCGCCCACCGCCCTGCTGGTGTTCCTCGGCCTCTACGCCGCCGTCCACCTCACGGGCGCCGCCTGCTACGGGGCCCGCTGGTTCGACCACGCCGACGCCTTCGAGGTGTACTCGGGCCTCCTCGCCCGTCTCTCCCCGGTGGGCCGCCGCCCCGCCGACCGCCGCCTCGTGCTGCGCTCCCCGTTCAACGGGCTCGACGCCACGCCCCAGCTCCCCGGACTCGTCGCCACCGTCTGCGTGATGCTCGGCTCCACCGCGTACGACGGGTTCTCCGACGCGCCCCGCTGGATCACCACCGTCCAGACCTCCGCACTCGGCCGCACCACCACCGCCACCCTCGGACTCCTCGGCGCCGTCGTCCTCGTCGCCACCCTCTACGGGCTCTGCGCCGGCGCCACCCGGATCGTCTGCGGCCGGCTGCCCCACCCGCTCACCGCCTTCGCGCACTCACTCGTGCCGATCGCCCTCGGCTACCTCGTCGCCCACTACTTCACGCTCTTCGCCACCGAGGGCCCGCGCACCGTCCTGCTGGCGCTCGGCGCCGACCGCCCCGCCCCGCCCGAACCGCCCCTGGGCCCCGGCGGCGTCGCCACCCTCCAGGTGCTCGCCATCGTCACCGGACACGTCCTCGGGGTCATCGCCGCGCACGACAGGTCCGTACGGCTCCTGCCGTCGGGACGCGCCGTCATCGGCCAACTCCCGCTGCTGATCCTGATGATCGCGTACACCGTCGGAGGTCTCGCCCTGCTCATCGCGTGAGTGCGACCCACCCCCGCCACCGGCGCAGGAGGCCCACGGCATCATGGAAGGCGTGCCCCACGCGAACACGAACCTCCGCCGCACCCCGGTGCAGCAGCGCAGCGCAGAACGCCTCGCCCGGATACTCGACGCCTGCGCCGAACTCCTCGACGAGACCGGCTACGAACAGCTCTCCACCCGGGCGGTGGCCGCACGCGCCGGGGTACCCATCGGCTCCGTCTACCGCTTCTTCTCCAACAAGCGCGCCCTGGCCGACGCGCTCGCCCGGCGCAACCTGGACAGCTACGCCGAACGCATCACCGACCGCCTGACCGCCATCGAGGCCACCGACTGGCGGGGCGCGATCGACGCCGTGCTGGACGAGTACCTGGCGATGAAGCGCTCCGTCCCCGGCTTCGCCCTCGTCGACTTCGGTGCCCCCGCACCCGACGAGGACCCGGCCGACGACGCCAACCAGCGGGTCGCGGGGAGGCTCACCGAACTCCTGGCCGGACAGCTCGGCCGGACGGCCGACGCGGACCTGTTGCGGGCCATCCTGGTCTGCGTGGAGGCCGCCGACGCCCTGCTCAAACTCGCCTTCCGCACCGACCCGTCCGGCGACGGCGCCATCGTCGCCGAGACCCGTGTGCTGATCCACGCCTACCTCGCGCGGACGCTGAACTGAGCACGCCGCAGCTGTGAACCCCGGAGGGACCGTCCAACCTTTGCGCGAGTCATTCCCTCACGCGGCGTAGTGGGTTAATTTCAGGCCACTGCTGCCGCTCCCCACCGCTCCACCACCATCCTTCACGGGCGGAACCACATGACTCGCGCCATCACTCTGCACAACATCAGCAAGACCTACGGACGGTCCTCGCGCGCCGTCGACCGTCTCTCGCTCTCCATCGACCCGGGCGAGTTCGTCGTCCTGCTGGGCCCCTCGGGGTGCGGCAAGTCGACCGTGCTCCGCATGATCGCCGGTCTGGAGGACATCACCGAGGGCGAGATCCTGCTCGACGGCGAGCCGGCCAACCACCTCACCCCTCGCGAACGCGAGATGGCCATGGTCTTCCAGAACTTCGCGCTCTACCCGACCATGACCAACCGGGCCAACATCGGCTTCCCGCTGAAGCTGGAGAACCCGCGCCAGGACCACAACGAGCGCATCGAGAACACCGCCAGGATGCTCGGCATCGAGAGCGTCCTGGACCGGCTGCCCGGCCAGCTCTCCGGTGGTGAGCGCCAGCGGGTGGCGATGGGTCGGGCGATCTCGCGCCAGCCGTCCGCGTTCCTGATGGACGAACCGCTCTCCAACCTCGACGCGAAGCTCCGCAACCACCTGCGCGCCGAGATCTCCCAGCTCACCAGGGAACTCGGCGTCACCACCGTCTACGTGACCCACGACCAGGCCGAGGCCATGTCGCTCGGCCACCGGGTCGCCGTGATGCGCGGCGGGGTGCTCCAGCAGGTCAGTCCGCCGCGCGAGGTGTACGCCCTGCCGGAGAACGTGTTCGTCGCCGCGTTCATCGGGACCCCGAGGATCAACCTGCTCCAGGCCGTCGTACACGCGCCGCTGGAAGGCCGGATGTCGATCGACCTCGGCCGCCAGCGCCTCCCGCTGCCCGAACCGCTCAGCCCCGACCACCAGCTGCTGCGCATCCAGCAGGGCCGGCGGATCATCGTCGGGCTGCGCTCGGAGGCGGTCCGGATCGCCCCGCCCAGTCAGGCCCGCCCCGGCGAGGTCGCGCTCAGCGGCATCGTCGAGCACGTCGAGTACCAGGGCCACGAGGCGCTGGTCCACCTCAACACCGGCTCGCAGCCCGCCGTCGTGCCGGAGCTGGAGTCGGCCCGCACGGACCGGGGGGCCGCGCGCAGGCGTCGCGGCGGCCAGGGTGGCACCGGTGTGCTGGAACGGATCAAGGAGCGCGTCGGAGGCTCCGTCGCCGTCCTGGACGCACCGGACACCGACACGCTGCCGCCGGGCGCGCACAGCCCGGACCGCCCCGCCGTCACCTCCAGCGACCTCGTCGTCCGCACCGGCCCCGACATGCGGCTGCGCACCGGGGGACAGGTGCCTCTCCTGGTCGACCTCGCGCACCTGTACGTCTTCGACCACCAGGGCCGCCGGATCTGCCCGCTGCCGAGGGACGTACCGGGCCTGGAGGTGTAGCGCGCGCTGAGAGTCCCGCCCGCCGGCTCACGCGGCGGCGGGCGGGTCCGGCACGTGACGGAGGTCTCTGGCGCCTGAAAACTAACAGCGCTAGTTTGGGGATCGGACGATCCCGTCCGTCACCGTGCCCGGAAGGAACAGCGATGAAGGCCCACGACGGTATGTACATCGGCGGCGAATGGCGGCCCGCCGCGGGAACGGACACGATCGCGGTCGTGAATCCGGCGGACGAGCAGGTCATCGCCCACGTCCCGGCCGGCACCGCCGAGGACGTCGACGCCGCGGTACGGGCCGCCCGCGCCGCCTTCCCCGGCTGGGCCGCCACCCCGCCCGCCGAGCGCGCCGCCCGCATCGGGGCGCTGCGCGACGTGCTGGCCGCCCGCAGGGACGAGATCGCCGCCACGGTCACCGCCGAACTGGGCGCGCCGCTCAAGCTGTCGCAGGCGGTGCACGCCGGCCTGCCGGTCATGGTCGCCGGTTCGTACGCCGAGCTCGCCGCCACGTACGCCTTCGAGGAGCGGCACGGCAACTCCACGGTGTTCCTGGAGCCCGTCGGCGTCGTCGGCGCGATCACCCCGTGGAACTACCCGCTGCACCAGATCGTCGCGAAGGTGGCCCCCGCGCTGGCCGCCGGCTGCACGGTCGTCCTCAAGCCCGCCGAGGACACCCCGCTCACCGCGCAGCTCTTCGCCGAGGCCGTCGAGGAGGCCGGGCTGCCCGCGGGCGTCTTCAACCTGGTCACCGGCCTCGGACCGATCGCGGGACAGGCCCTCGCCGAGCACGCGGACGTCGACCTGGTCTCCTTCACCGGCTCCACCGCGGTCGGCCGGCAGATCGGCGCCACCGCCGGCGGCGCGGTCAAGCGCGTCGCGCTGGAACTGGGCGGCAAGTCCGCCAACGTCATCCTGCCCGGCGCCGACCTCGCCAAGGCGGTCAGCACCGGCGTCGCCAACGTGATGTCCAACTCCGGCCAGACGTGCAGCGCCTGGACCCGGATGCTGGTGGACGCCGACCGGTACGAGGAGGCCGTGGCGCTGGCCGCGGAGGCCGTCGCCAAGTACGTGCCCGGGGAGCGGGTCGGCCCGCTCGTCAACGCCAAGCAGCAGGCCCGGGTGCGCGGTTACATCGAGAAGGGCATCGAGGAGGGCGCCCGCGTCGTCGCCGGCGGCCCCGAGGCGCCCCTGCCGGCCGGGTACTACGTCAGCCCCACGGTGTTCGCCGACGTCACCACGGAGATGACCATCGCCCGGGAGGAGATCTTCGGCCCCGTCGTCTCGATCCTGAAGTACGAGGACGAGGCGGACGCGCTGCGCATCGCCAACGACACGGTGTACGGGCTCGCGGGCGCAGTCTGGGCCGCCGACGACGCCGAGGCCGTCGCCTTCGCCCGCCGGATGGACACCGGCCAGGTCGACATCAACGGCGGCCGCTTCAACCCGCTCGCGCCCTTCGGCGGCTACAAGCAGTCCGGCGTCGGCCGCGAACTCGGCGCGCACGGCCTGGCCGAGTACCTCCAGACCAAGTCCCTCCAGTTCTGAGCGTCCCGAGTTCGTCCCCGCGCCCGCAACACCGATCAGCAAGGAGCCAGTCCGTGGTCCGCGCCGCCGTACTGTCCGCCGTCGGAGCTCCGCTGGAGATCACCGGCATCGCCCTGCCGGAGCCCGGCCCCGGCCAGGTGCGGGTCCGCCTCGCCGCCGCCGGGGTCTGCCACTCCGACCTCTCGCTGTCCAACGGCACGATGCGGGTGCCCGTCCCGGCCGTCCTCGGCCACGAGGGCGCCGGCACCGTCGTCTCGGTCGGCGAGGGCGTCACCCATGTCGTTCCGGGCGACGGCGTGGTCCTCAACTGGGCGCCCTCCTGCGGGAGCTGCCACCACTGCGGGATCGGGGAGGTCTGGCTCTGCGCGGGCGCCCTGGCCGGCGCGGCGAACATCCACGCCCGCACCGCGGACGGCACCGAACTGCACCCCGGACTGAACGTCGCCGCCTTCGCCGAGGAGACCGTCGTCGCCGCGAACTGCGTGCTGCCCGCCCCGGACGGCATCCCGCTCACCGACGCGGCGCTGCTCGGCTGCGCGGTGCTCACCGGGTACGGCGCCGTCCACCACAGCGCCCGGGTCCGGGCGGGCGAGACCGTCGTCGTGTTCGGCATCGGGGGCGTCGGCCTCGCCGTCCTCCAGGCCGCCCGGATCGCCGGCGCCTCGAAGACCATCGCGGTGGACGTGTCCCCGGAGAAGGAGGAGCTGGCCCGCCGGGCGGGCGCCACCGACTACGTCATCGCCTCCGACACCACACCCCGCGAGATCCGGCGGCTCACCGGCGGCCAGGGCGCGGACGTGGCCGTCGAGTGCGTGGGCCGGGCCGCCACCATCCGCAGCGCCTGGGAGGCCACCCGCCGGGGCGGCCGCACCACGGTCGTCGGCATCGGCGGCAAGGACCAGCAGGTGACGTTCAACGCCCTGGAGATCTTCCACTGGGGCCGGACCCTGACGGGCTGCGTCTACGGCAACAGCGACCCGGCCCGCGACCTGCCGGTGCTGGCCGACCACATCCGGGCGGGCCGCTTCGACCTCTCGATGATGGTCACCGAACGGATCGGGCTGGACGGCATCCCGGCCGCCTTCGACAACATGATCGCGGGCAGGGGCGGCCGGGCGCTGGTGGTCTTCTAGCGATTCGCGGCGGAACGGGCGGCGGGCTCCAGTTGCTCGTACTGGAGCACGAGCCCGTCCACCAGGGCCCGCAGCCCCGTCTCGAAGGCCCCCTCGTCCACCTGCTGGCGCCGCTCGGCCAGCAGGTGCGCCTGGCCCAGGTGCGGGTAGTCGGCGGGGTCGTACGCCGTCTCGTCGTCCACGAAGCCCCGGGCGAAGGAGCCGAGCGCCGAGCCGGTGATGAAGTAGCGCATCAGGGCCCCGATGTACGTGGCCTGGACCGGCGGCCACCCCGCCCGCACCATCGCCCCGAACACGGCGTCCGCGACCCGCAGCCCGGCCGGCCGGCGCCCGGGGCCCTGGGCGAGCACCGGGACGATGTGCGGGTGCGCGGCGAGCGCCGCACGGTAGGAGACGGCCCAGTCGTGCAGGGCGGCCCGCCAGTCGCGGGGATCGGACTCCTCGAACATCGACAGGTCGACCTGCGCGGACACGGCGTCGGCGATCGCGTCCAGGATCTCGTCCTTGTTGCGGAAGTGGTTGTACAGGGACGGCCCGCTGACCCCCAGTTCGGCCGCCAGACGTCGGGTCGACACGGCGTCCAGACCCTCGGCGTCCACGAGGGCGCTCGCCTTCTCGACGATGCGTTCTCTGCTCAGGAGGGGCTTGCGCGGGCGGGCCATGCGGCACATAGTAGGCCCTGCGAACCTAAAACTAGCAGTGCTAATTTCGAGGGAGGGTGCGGCCGATGAATCTGGAGCTCAGCGAGGAGCAGGAGGCCGTCCGCCGGCTCGCCGAGGACTTCGTCGCCCGCGACGTCGCCCCGTACGCCGTCGAGTGGGACCGATCCGAGAACGTCGACAAGTCGATCGTGAAGAAGCTCGGCGCCCTCGGCTTCCTCGGCCTGACCGTCCCCGAGGAGTACGGCGGCTCGGGCGGCGACCACCTCGCGTACTGCCTGGTGACCGAGGAGCTGGGCCGGGGCGACTCCTCGGTGCGCGGCATCGTCTCGGTCTCCCTCGGCCTGGTCGCCAAGACCGTCGCGGCCTGGGGCGACGAGGAGCAGAAGCGGCAGTGGCTGCCCCGGCTGACCTCGGGCGACGCCATCGGCTGCTTCGGCCTGACCGAGCCCGGCACCGGCTCGGACGCGGGCAGCCTGACGACCCGGGCCGTACGGGACGGCGCGGACTACGTCGTCAACGGCAGCAAGATGTTCATCACCAACGGCACCTGGGCCGACGTGGTGCTGCTCTTCGCCCGCACCAACGACACCCCCGGCCACAAGGGCATCTCCGCCTTCCTGGTCCCCACGGACACCCCCGGCCTCACCCGCCGCACCATCCACGGCAAGCTCGGCCTGCGCGGCCAGGCCACGGCCGAACTGGTGCTGGAGGACGTCCGCGTACCCGCCACCGCCCTCATGGGCCCCGAGGGCAAGGGCTTCTCCATCGCCATGTCCGCCCTGGCCAAGGGGCGGATGTCGGTCGCGGCCGGCTGCGTCGGCATCGCCCGGGCCGCCCTGGACGCGGCCGTCGGATACGCGGGGGAGCGCGAGCAGTTCGGCAGGCCCATCGCGGGCTACCAGCTCGTCCAGGAACTCATCAGTGACATCTCCGTGGACGTCGAGGCCGCACGCCTGCTGACCTGGCGGGTCGCCGACCTCGTCGACCGGGGCCAGGACTTCGCCACCGCCGCGTCCCGGGCGAAGCTGTTCGCCTCCGAGGCCGCCGTCCGCGCCGCCAACAACGCCCTCCAGGTGTTCGGCGGCTACGGGTACATCGACGAGTACCCGGTCGGCAAGCTGCTGCGGGACGCCCGGGTGATGACGCTCTACGAGGGCACCAGCCAGATCCAGAAGCTGATCATCGGCCGGGCGCTGACGGGGGTCTCCGCGTTCTGAGTACCATCTGAGTATCCGCACGGATGTGGCGTGCGCCACGCCGCCGGATGCTGAGCGGCATGAGTGAGACGACACCGGTCAGACAGCAGAACACCGCCGCCTACTACGGGCAGGCCGTCGCGTCCTTCGGGATCGCGATGGGTGCGGTGACCCTCGGAATCTACTGCCTCGACGCCGATGCCTGGGTGCGCGGTTTCCTCGCCATCGGCGTCCTCTACCTCGTCACGTCCGCCTTCACCCTGGCCAAGGTCATCAGGGATCGGCAGGAGGCGGGCCAGCTGGTCAGCCGCGTCGACCAGGCCCGCCTGGAGAAGATCCTCGCCGAGCACGACCCGTTCCAGAAGCTGTGAGACCCCACCCGCGAAAGTTTCCCTAAGCGCTTGCTCAGGATCGGGGTATGGTGTTCGTCCTGTTGACTGAGAGGGGCGAGCGACGATGAGCACGGCGCAGGAGACCGACGCCGAGGACCCGCCGTGGGCCGAGGTGACGCCCGAGGCCGCCCGGCGGCTCCTCGTCGCAGCCGTCGACGCCTTCGCCGAGCGCGGGTACCACGCGACCACCACCCGGGACATCGCGGGCCGCGCCGGCATGAGCCCCGCCGCGCTCTACATCCACTACAAGACGAAGGAAGAGCTGCTCCACCGGATCAGCCGGATCGGCCACGACCGGGCCCTGGCCCTGCTGGAGTCCGCCGCCGACGGCGGGGGCACGGCCGCCGAACGGCTCGCCTCCGCCGTACGCTCCTTCGTCCGCTGGCACGCCGAGCGGCACACCACCGCCCGCGTGGTCCAGTACGAACTCGACGCGCTCGGCGAGGAGCACCGCACCGAGATCATCGCGCTGCGCCGCAGGACCGACGCGGTGGTGCGCCGGATCATCGGTGAGGGCGTCGCCTCCGGCGAGTTCGACGTCCCGGACGTGCCGGGGACCACGCTCGCGGTGCTCTCGCTCTGCATCGACGTGGCGCGGTGGTTCAACGCCCAGGGCAGCCGGACACCCGACGAGGTCGGGGAGCTGTACGCCGGCCTGGTGCTGCGGATGGTCGCCGCCGAACGCTGAGCACGCCGCGCCGGGAGCGAGCGCGCCCCCGGTCCCGAAGGAGGGCCGGGGGCGTTCGCGTACCGGGGCGTGCGCTCAGAAGTAGTAGCGGGACACCGACTCGGCGACGCAGGCCGGCTTGTCGCCGCCCTCGCGCTCGACCGTCACGACGGCGGTGACCTGCACGCCGCCGCCCGCCTCCTCGACGCTCTTCAGGACGGCCGTCGCCCGCAGCCGGGAGCCCACGGGCACGGGGGAGGGGAAGCGGACCTTGTTGGTGCCGTAGTTGATGCCCATCTTCATGCCCTCGACCCGCATCACCTGCGGAACGAGCGCCGGAAGCAGGGAGAGCGTCAGATAGCCGTGCGCGATCGTCGTGCCGAAGGGGCCGGTCGCCGCGCGCTCCGGGTCCACGTGGATCCACTGGTGGTCCCCGGTGGCGTCGGCGAACAGGTCGATCCGCTTCTGGTCGACCTCCAGCCAGTCGCTGTGCCCCAGCTGCTCGCCCACGCCGTCGCGCAGCTCCTGCGCGGACGTGAAGATCCTCGGCTCAGCCATGTCCCTGGTCCCTGCCTTCCCGCTCTGCCGTCCATCCGTCAGCGCTGTCTAAGCGCTTGCTCAGCATGCTGGGCTGGTGCGTTCCTGTCAACGAAGGACCGGCGGGGGGCGGGCCACGTAGGCTTCTTCGGGTGCCCCAGATCCCGCAGACACTCCATGAACTCACGGTCGGCCAGCTCTCCGCACGCAGCGGCGCCGCCGTGTCGGCCCTGCACTTCTACGAGGCCAAGGGCCTGATCAGCAGCCGCCGCACCAGCGGCAACCAGCGCCGCTACAGCAGGGACGCCCTGCGCCGGGTTGCCTTCGTCCGCGCGGCCCAGCGGGTCGGCATCCCGCTGGCCACCATCCGCGAGGCGCTGGCCGAGCTCCCCGAGGAGCGCACCCCGAACCGCGAGGACTGGGCGCGCCTCTCCCACGCGTGGCGCTCCGAGCTGGACGACCGCATCGAGCAGTTGGCCCGGCTGCGCGACCACCTCACCGACTGCATCGGCTGCGGCTGCCTCTCGCTGGAGTCCTGTGTCCTGTCCAACCCGGACGACGTGAGCGGCGAGCGGATCAGCGGCTCGCGCCTGATGCCCGAGCGCAGACCGGCGGGCCGTACCGGGAAGGAGTGCTGAGCGGCCCGTACGTGACGGGCCGCTCGGATTTCTCAGGCCGCCGAGGCCAGGTCGCCGGCCCGGGTCCGCCGGGCCCGCGCCAGTGCCGCCGGGGTGAGCACGGGCTTCGGCACCACGATCCCGCACCCCGTGCACACCGGCCCGGACCACGGCTCGCTGTCCAGGTCGTGCCGCCAGGTGATCCGGGGCTGGGTGCACACCGGGCAGCCGGTGCCCGGCTCCGCCTCCAGGGCCGAGATCAGCCGGACCAGCACCTCGGCGAGCGGCGCCGAGGGGTGCACCGCCGGGTCGTCGCAGCGCGCCACCCCGTTGCCGCCCCAGGTGCGCCGGTGCCAGTCGTCGAACGCCCCGGGCCGGCGCAGCCCCCGGTGCTTCTCCCGCCTGCGGCGCTCGGCGAACCCCGCCTCGTAACCGAGCCAGACCGTGCGGGCCCTCTCCAGCTCGTCCAGTGCCCGCATCAGCCGGGCCGGGTCGGGGGCCCGGTCCTCGGGGGCTATGCCGTGCCGTGCACACAGATGGTCCCAGGTCGCCCGGTGCCCGTAAGGGGCGAAGCGCTCCAGGCACTTGCGCAGCGAGTACCGCCGCAGTGCCAGATCGCTCCGCGGGTCGCGGACCTGTCTCGCCAGACTCCGGAAACCGGCCATTGGGCCGCCACCTCCGTCGCTCGTACTCCGTCGCCCGTACTTCGGCGTCAGGGGATGGACGTACAACTGCCCGGATCGGCTCCATCCAAGGGTGCGGCCGTCCGATGGGTGAGACGGCGGCACAGGACCCGTCGCATGTGGCGATTCGGAAAAGGTGACCGATGTTCATCTTACCGGCGGGTCATACCGTCGGTAACCTGCGGCGCATCGGCCTCTCGGAGGAGTACGCATGCCCCCACGCACCCGTATGACCGCCCGCACAGGTACCACCAGAGCCGCTGCGTTCGCCGCCGCTCTCGCCCTCGGCACGTCCCTGCTCGCCGCCGCTCCCCACGCGGGCGCCGCCGAGGCGGACCCCGCCCCCGACTACTGCCAGGGACAGTGCGACGACATCCTGCCGCCCGGCGAGAACGGCAACGCCACCCTCGTCGAGATCCTCGGCAACAAGGCGTTCGGCACCCATCCCGCGCACAGCGACGACCAGCTCGACCGCTACAACGGCCTGGTCGCCGGGCACACCGGCCTCACCGACCAGAAACTGACGGACTTCTTCAACGACGCCTCCTTCGGCGTCCCGAAGGGCCAGGTCGAGTCCGTCACCTCGCCCCGCGACGACGTCACCATCACCCGGGACAAGACCTCCGGTGTCCCGCACATCAAGGGCACCACCCGCTACGGCACCGAGTTCGGCGCCGGGTACGCCGCCGGGCAGGACCGGCTCTGGCTGATGGACCTCTTCCGCCACATCGGGCGCGGCGAGCTGACCTCGTTCGCCGGCGGAGCCCTCGCCAACCAGGGCCTGGAGCAGGAGTTCTGGCCGCAGGCCCCGTACACCGAGGCCGACCTGGAGGCGCAGGTCGAGTACATCAGGACCCACGAGGGCGCCCGCGGCGAACAGGCCATGGCGGACGCGCAGGCCTATGTGGACGGCATCAACGCCTACCGCAAGAAGTCGAAGGACGGCCGCTACTTCCCCGGCGAGTACGTCCTCACCGGCAAGATCGACGCCATCACCAACATCGGCGAGATCCAGCCGTTCAAGCTGACCGACCTGATCTCGATCGCCTCGGTCGTCGGCGGCCAGTTCGGCGGCGGGGGCGGCGGCGAGGTGCAGGCCGCGCTGTCCCTGCTGTCCGCGCAGCAGAAGTACGGCGTCGCCGAGGGTACGAAGGTCTGGGAGTCCTTCCGCCAGCGCAACGACCCCGAGGCCGTGCTCACCATCCACGACGGCACCTCCTTCCCGTACGCGGGCAAGCCCGACAACGCCGTCGGCACGGCCCTGCCGGACCCCGGCTCCGTCACCGCCGAACCGCTCGTCTACGACCGGACCGGCTCGGCCGGCACCGACGCGAAGGCACCCGTCAAGGCCCCGGCCACCCTCAAGAAGGCCCAGGGCATCTTCGACGACGGCGTCATCCCGGAGGGCTCGCTGCCCGGCTCCGGTTCCGGCGCCCAGAAGCGCGGCATGTCCAACGCCCTCGTGGTCTCCGGCGCGAGCACCGCGAGCGGAAACCCGATCGCCGTCTTCGGGCCCCAGACCGGCTACTTCGCCCCGCAGCTGATGATGCTCCAGGAACTCCAGGGCCCCGGCATCAGCGCCCGCGGCGTCTCCTTCGCCGGCGTCGGCATGTACATCCAGATGGGACGCGGCCAGGACTACGCCTGGAGCGCCACCTCCGCCGGCCAGGACATCACCGACACCTACGCCGTCGAACTGTGCGAGCCCGACGGCTCGAAGCCCACCAAGGACTCCACGCACTACCTCTACCGCGGCACCTGCACCGCCATGGAGAAGCTGGAACGCGCCAACTCCTGGAAGCCGACCGTCGCCGACTCCACCGCCAAGGGCTCCTACCGGATGCAGGTGTGGCGCACCGACTACGGCATCGTGACCCACCGCGCCACGGTGGACGGCAAGCCCGTCGCGTACACCACGCTGCGCACCACCTACCGCCACGAGGCCGACTCGATCGTCGGCTTCCAGATGCTCAACGACCCCTCGTACGTCACCGGCGCCGCCTCCTTCCAGCAGGCGGCGAGCAACATCGACTACGCCTTCAACTGGTTCTACGCCGACTCCCGCACCGCCGCCTACTACAACAGCGGCATGAACCCGGTGCGCGCCGCCGGCGTCGACCCGGCGCTGCCGATCAGGGCCGAGAAGGCGTACGAGTGGCAGGGCTACGACCCGGCGGCCAACACCGCTGCCCACACCCCGTTCGCCGAGCACCCGCACTCCAGCGGCCAGGACTACTACATCTCCTGGAACAACAAGCAGGCCGAGGGGTACGCCGCCGCCGGCTTCGGGCTCAGCGCGGTGCACCGGGGCGACCTGCTCGACGACCGGGTCTCGAAGCTGGTCGAGGAGGGCGGCGTGACCCGCGCCTCCCTCACCCGGGCGATGGCGGACGCGGCCCTCACCGATCTGCGCGGGGAGCAGCTGCTGCCCGAACTGCTGAAGGTGATCCGCTCCCAGCCGGTCACCGACCCGGAGCTGAACGGGGTGGTCCAGCAGCTGGACTCCTGGCGGGCGTCGGGCGCCCAGCGCAAGGAGAGCAGCCCCGGCTCGCACGCGTACAGCCACGCCGACGCGGTACGGATCATGGACGCGTGGTGGCCGAGGCTGATCGAGGCGGAGTTCCGGCCGGGACTCGGTGACGACCTGTACGGGGCGCTGACCGCGAACCTCGCCACCGACGAGTCCCCGGCGGCCAGCCACGGGCCGAGCGGGGCGCACAGCGGTTCGGCGTTCCAGTACGGCTGGTGGGGCTTCGCCGACAAGGACCTGCGCCAGGTCCTCGGACAGCCGGTCAAGGGCCCGCTCGCCAAGTCGTACTGCGGCAACGGCGACCTGAGCGCCTGCCGTACGGCACTGCTGACCTCGCTGAAGGAGGCGGCGGCGGTGCCGGCGGCCCAGGTCTACCCGGCCGACGACTCCTGCAAGGCCGGCGACCAGTGGTGCACGGACTCGATCATCCACCGAGCGCTGGGCGGCATCGCCCAGAAGGCGATCCACTGGCAGAACCGCCCGACGTACCAGCAGGTGGTGGAATTCCCGGCCCACCGCTGATTCCTCTCTCCGGCGCACCGGCTTTTCCCGAGCCCGTCCGGTAAACCCAGCCCGTCCGGCAAACCCAGCCCGTCCGGCGATTGAGGACGGAACCGGTTCGCCGGACGGGCCCGCACCATGCCAGCCCGTCCGGCGATTGAGGACGGAACCGTCAGGCGGGGGCGGGCCCGCACGCACTCACCGCACACGCGGGCCCGCCCGCACACCTCACCGGTACTGCAAGTACCGCTTCCGCACCGCCCGGAACGCCGCGAGGTCCTTAGCCCAAGCCGCCACGACCTCATCCGTGTCCGCACCCGCGTCGATCATCGTGCGGACCCGGGTGTTGCCGGTCAGCTTGTCGATCCAGTCGTCCGACCGCCACGCGAACCCGCTCCACGTCCGCTTCGCCGTGACCAGCAGCGCGATCCCCGTGCGCACCGGGTCGAAGACCTCGCGGTCCTGGACGTGCAGCTGCACCCCGCCCACCGTCGTGCCCTCGAACTTCGAGAACGTCGGCGCGAAGTATGCCTCGCGGAACGCCACTCCGGGCAGGTCCAGCGCGTTCGCGGCGGCCGCCCAGGTGTGGTCGATGCCCTCCGCGCCCAGCAACTCGAACGGCCGGGTCGTGCCGCGCCCCTCGGAGAGGTTCGTCCCCTCGAACAGGCAGGTGCCCGAGTAGACGAGCGCCGTGTCGGGCGTCGGCATGTTGGGGCTCGGCGGCACCCACGGCAGGCCCGTCGCGTCGAAGAAGTCGGAGCGCGACCACCCCGTCATCTTCACGATCTCCAGGTCCGCCGGGCGGTCCGCCAGGAACTCCCCGTTGAACAGCAGCGCCAGCTCGGTGACCGTCATGCCGTGCGCCTGGGAGATCTCCCTGCGGCCCACGAACGTCCCGAACGCCGGGTCGAGTACGGGCCCGAGCGCGGCCCGCCCGGACACCGGGTTCGGCCGGTCCAGGACGACGAACCTCTTGCCCGCGAGGGCCGCCGCCTCCATGCAGTCGTACAGCGTCCAGATGTACGTGTAGAAGCGGGCGCCGGCGTCCTGGATGTCGAAGACGATCGTGTCCACGCCGGACGCGGTGAAGACGTCGGCGAGATCCTGGCCGCTCTTGAGGTACGTGTCGTAGACCGGGAGCCCGGTCGCGGGGTCGTCGTACCGCCCCTCCGAGCCGCCCGCCTGCGCGGTGCCGCGGAAGCCGTGCTCGGGGCCGAAGACGGCGGTCAGGTTCACCCGGCCGTCGGGGTGCATCACGTCCACGATGTGCTGGACGTCGGAGGTGATGCCGGTGGGGTTGGTGACGACGCCGACCCGCTGTCCCTTCAGCAGGGCGTAGCCGCCCGCCGCCAGCCGGTCGAATCCGGTACGGACCCGGCGCTGCCCGTTGCCGTTGCCGTGCCCGTGGCCCTTGCCGTGCGACGTACCGGCGGCCGCGGGCGCGGCCGATGCGGCTGTCGCCGCGAGGGCCCCCATCGCTCCGCCGGCGGCCAGCAAACCACGCCTGGACAGGCTCATTCGGCCACCTCCATGATCGCGACGTCTGTCATGGTCACGCACGCTAGCGCGCGGACGGGCCGCGGGGAACGCGTCGGTCGGGGCCGCCGTGCCCGGAGTGGTCCCTGAACAGTCCTTGAGCGGTCCCGGAGTGGTCCCGGAGTGGCCCACGACCGACCCATGACCGGGGCGCACCCCTTCCCTGACGACATACCGACTGGTTAGTCTGCTGGTGCAGTCGGCTGAGAGAGGCGTGAGCGATGAGTACGGTGCAGGGCGCGGGCGTGGTGGTCACCGGGGCCGGAGGCGGCATCGGCGCCGCGCTCGCCCGCAGATTCGCCGCCGAGGGCGCGCGGGTCGTCGTCAACGACCTGGACGAGGCCAGGATCAAGGCGCTCGCCGAGGAGACCGGCGCCGTCGCGGTCGCCGGGGACGCCTCGCGGATCGTGGAAGCGGCCCGGGACGCGCTGGACGGCACCATCGACGTCTACTGCGCCAACGCGGGCCTCGCCTCGCCCGGCGACGCCCTGGCCGACGAGGAGGTCTGGGCCGCGGCCTGGGACGTCAACGTCATGGCCCACGTCCGGGCGGCCCGCGCGCTGCTCCCGGACTGGCTGGAGCGTGGCAGCGGCCGGTTCGTCGCCACCGCCTCCGCCGCCGGACTGCTGACGATGATCGGCGCCGCGCCGTACAGCGTCACCAAGCACGGCGCGGTCGCCTTCGCCGAGTGGCTGTCCCTCACCTACCGCCACCGCGGCGTCAAGGTCCACGCGATCTGCCCCCAGGGCGTGCGTACGGACATGCTCACGGCCTCCGGATCGGCCGGCGAACTCGTCCTCGCCCCCAGCGCCATCGAGCCCGAGGACGTCGCCGACGCCCTCTTCGACGCCATGGCCGAGGACCGCTTCCTCGTCCTGCCGCACCCCGAGGTCGCCGGCTACTACCGGGCCCGCGCCGAGAACACCGACCACTGGCTCGGCAGTATGAACCGCCTTCAGCGCAAGTGGGAGGAGACCGGAGCATGACCGAGTCGATCTACGCGGCGAAGCCCTGGCTCCCGCTGCTCAGCGAGGCCCAGCGGGCCCCCGTCCACCCCGCCGAGACCCTGGTGCACGCCTTCCGCGACTCGGTGGGCCGGGCCCCCGGCCACCCGGCGCTCGCCTACTTCGACGGACGCCTCAGCTACCGCGAGACGGACGAACTGTCCGACTCCGTGGCCGGCCACCTCGCCGCCCGGGGCCTGGAGCGCGGCGACCGGGTCGCGATCATGCTCCAGAACTCCCCGCAGTTCGTCCTCGCCCTCCTCGGCGCCTGGAAGGCCGGGGCGACCGTCGTACCGCTCAACCCGATGTACAAGTCCGCCGAGGTCGGCCATGTCCTCAAGGACGCCGAGGTCACCGCCCTCATCTGCTCGGACCGTGCCTGGGAGGCGTATCTGCGGGACACCGCGGCCGGTGCGCCCGGCGTCCGGATCGCCCTCACCGCGTGCGAGCTGGACCTCCAGACGGAGAACGACGAGCGGGTCCTCGACTTCGAGCGGCTGCCCGCCGCGTCCGACGCCGACGACCTGGTCGCCGTCGCCCGCCAGGGCCTCCCCGCCCCCGCCGGACGCGACCTGACCGCCGCCGACGTGGCGCTGATCAGCTACACCTCCGGGACCAGCGGCACCCCCAAGGGCGCCATGAACTCCCACGGCAACATCATGGTCAACGCCGAACGCCAGCGCACCGGCCACCCCGTCCCCGAGGGCGCCGCCTACTTCGCCCTCGCCCCGCTCTTCCACATCACCGGCATGGTCTGCCAGCTGGCCGCCTGCCTCACCAACGCGGGCACCCTCGTCCTGGCCTACCGTTTCCACCCCGGCGTGGTCCTGGACGCCTTCGCCGAGCACCGCCCCGCGTACACCGTCGGCCCCTCGACCGCCTTCATGGCGCTCGCCGCCACCCCCGGCGTCACGCCCGAGCACTTCGCGTCCTTCCAGGTCATCTCCTCCGGCGGGGCACCGCTGCCGCCCGCGCTCGTGGAGAAGTTCCGGGCGGGCCTCGGCCCGTACATACGCAACGGCTACGGCCTCACCGAGTGCACCGCCCCCTGCGCCTCCGTACCGCCCGAGCGCGAAGCGCCCGTCGACCCGGTCTCCGGCACCCTCTCGGTCGGCGTGCCCGGCCCGGACACCGTCGTCCGGATCATCGACGAGAACGGCGCGGACGTGCCCTTCGGCGAGCAGGGCGAGATCGCGGTGCGCGGCCCGCAGGTCGTCTCCGGCTACTGGCGGCTGCCCGAGGCCACCGCAGCCGCGTTCCCCGACGGCGAACTGCGCACCGGCGACATCGGCTTCATGGACCGCGAGGGCTGGCTCTACGTCGTGGACCGCAAGAAGGACATGATCAACGCCTCCGGCTTCAAGGTCTGGCCGCGCGAGGTCGAGGACGTCCTCTACACGCACCCGGCCGTGCGCGAGGCCGCCGTCGTCGGTGTGCCCGACGCCTACCGGGGCGAGACGGTCCGCGCCTACGTCAGCCTGCGCCCCGGCGCCTCGGCCGACCCCGCCGAACTGGGCGCGTACTGCAAGGAACGGCTCGCCGCGTACAAGTACCCGCGCGAAGTCGAGATCCTGGCCGAACTGCCCAAGACGGCCAGTGGGAAGATCCTCAGGCGGGAACTGCGTTCACCCCGCTAGAAACGGTTCACCGGGCACGGCCCACCACGGAACGGAAGGAAGGCGGCGGCTATGGCCAAGGAGACGGACGGGAGCGGCACCCCCGTCCCCCAGCGGCTGCTGGCCGCCGCCACCCGGCTCTTCGCCGAGCAGGGCTACGACCGCACCTCGGTCCAGGAGATCGTGGAGGCGGCCGGCGTCACCAAGGGGGCGCTCTACCACTACTTCGGCTCCAAGGAGGACCTGCTCCAGGAGGTGTACGCCCGGGTGCTGCGCCTCCAGCAGGAGCGCCTGGACGCCTTCGCGAACGCCGAAGCGCCCATCGAGCAGCGGCTGCGCGACGCGGCGGCCGACGTCGTCGTCACCACCATCGAGAACCTCGACGACGCCTCGATCTTCTTCCGCTCCATGCACCACCTGAGCCCGGAGAAGAACAAGCAGGTACGGGGCGAGCGGCGCCGCTACCACGAGCGCTTCCGCGCCCTGGTCGAGGAGGGCCAGCACAGCGGGGTGTTCTCCACGGCGACCCCGGCGGACCTGATCGTCGACTACCACTTCGGCTCCGTCCACCACCTGTCGACCTGGTACCGGCCGGACGGCCCCCTCACCCCGCAGGAGGTCGCCGACCACCTGGCCGACCTGCTGCTGCGGGCACTCAGGCCGTAGCGCGGTCCTCGCCGCACAGCCGCCCGAGCAGCGCCTCCGCCGCCGGGTTGCGCGGCCGGGGCGACCGGCCCACCAGCAGCACGGTCCGGCCCGGCTCCGGCTGCCGGATGGTCACGCACGGCAGCCCGGCGTCCTCGCCGATCCGGCGCGGCACGATCGCGACGCCGATGCCCGCCCGCACGAGGTCCACGAGCAGCCGGATCTGTGTGACGTCACAGGTGATGCGGCGCTCCAGACCGCAGTGCGCGGCCAGCCGGCGCACCGCCGTCTCCAGGCCGGTGCCCGCGCGGAAGTCCACGAACGGCTCGTCGGCGAGATCCTGGATCAGCGTGCGCCCGGCCGTCGCCAGCCGGTGTCCGGGCGCGGTGATCAGCACCAGTTCCTCCCGCCAGGTGGCGAACGCGGTGATCCCCTCGGGCAGTTCGGCGTTGTCCGGCGCCAGATAGGCGAGGTCCAGCTCACCGGCGCGCACCCCCGCCACCAGCTCCGGCGTCGTCGCCTCGCGCAGCGAGATCTGCACCCCGGGCCACAAGCGGTGGAACGCCGCCAGCTCGGCGGCCAGATCCACACAGGTGAGCGTCTGGATCGTGCCGATCCGCACCCGCCCGGCGGCCAGCCCCGACACCGCGGCCACCGCGTCGCGCGCGGCGTCCGTCCCCGCGAGCACCGTCCGGGCCGACGGCAGCAGTGCCCGCCCCGCCTCCGTGAGCACCACCCGGCGGCCGGTGCGCTCGAACAGGGCGGCGCCCAGCTCCCGTTCGAGGTTGCGGACGGACGTGCTCAGCGCGGACTGCACGATCAGCTCGGCACGGGCGGCCGCGGTGAAACTGCCGTGCGTGATCACCGCCACGAAGTGGCGGAGCTGGCGTATCTCCATGCATCTACGCTATCGATCGCAGGCAGCGATTCCATCTGTTGGACCGAACCGACGGCCGGGGTGAAGCTGGATTCATGGCGCACATCCAGAGCTCCACCCGCATCCCCGCCCTGTGGACCGTGGCCTACGGCCCCCGCCGCGCCCGCCCGGTCCGCCTCCTCGCCCGCTCCCTGCTGCGGGTGCGGGCCTTCGCCCGTGACCTGGCGCTGGCCGATCACCTGCCGTCGGGCGGTTATTGACAGCGCGGCGGGCCCGCCGCAGGACACGGGCCCGCCGAGCCGGTTCCCTACAGGTACCGCTTGATCTCCCGCCGGGCCAGGGACCGCTGGTGCACCTCGTCCGGGCCGTCCGCCAGGCGCAGCGTCCGGGCCGACGCCCACAGCTCGGCCAGCGGGAAGTCCTGGCTCACCCCGCCCGCGCCGTGCAGCTGGACCGCCTGGTCGAGGATGGCGACGACCGCGCGCGGGGTGGCGATCTTGATGGACTGGATCTCGGTGTGTGCGCCCCGGTTGCCGACCGTGTCCATCAGCCAGGCCGTCTTCAGCACGAGGAGCCGCAGCTGTTCGACGGTGACCCGGGCGTCCGCGATCCAGTTCTGGACGACGCCCTGCTGGGCGAGCGGCTTGCCGAAGGCGGTACGGGAGACCGCGCGCCGGCACATCAGCTCGATGGCGCGCTCCGCCATGCCGATGAGCCGCATGCAGTGGTGGATGCGGCCGGGGCCCAGCCGGGCCTGGGCGATGGCGAAGCCGCCGCCCTCCTCACCGATGAGGTTCGCCGCCGGCACCCGCACGTTGTCGAAGACGACCTCCGCGTGGCCGCCGTGCCAGTGGTCCTCGTAGCCGTACACCTGCATGGCGCGCTTCACCGTGAGGCCCGGGGTGTCGCGGGGGACGAGGATCTGCGACTGCTGGCGGCGGATGTCGGCGCCGTCCGGGTCGGTCTTGCCCATCACGATGAAGATCGCGCAGTCCGGGTTCATCGCCCCGGAGATGTACCACTTGCGCCCGTTGATCACGTAGTCACCGCCGTCGCGGGTGATCCGGGTCTCGATGTTGGTCGCGTCCGAGGAGGCGACCTCCGGCTCCGTCATCGCGAACGCGGAGCGGATCTCGCCGGCCAGCAGTGGTTCCAGCCACCGCTTCTTCTGCTCGTCCGTGCCGAACTCGGCCAGCACCTCCATGTTCCCGGTGTCCGGCGCGGCGCAGTTCGTCGCGGTCGGCGCCAGGCGCGGGGAGCGGCCCAGGATCTCCGCCAGCGGGGCGTACTGGAGGTTGGTCAGCCCGGCGCCGTGCCCGGTGCCCGGCAGGAAGAGGTTCCACAGGCCCTGCCTGCGGGCCTCCGCCTTCAGGTCCTCCACCACCCGCGGGGTCTGCCAGGGGGAGGCCAGTTCGGCGCGCTGCTCGTCCGCGACCGGCTCGGCCGGGTAGACGTGCTCGTCCATGAAGGCGAGCAGCCGGGCGCGCAGCTCCTCGGTACGGGCGTCGAATGCGAAGTCCATGGGGTGGGTCAGCCTTCCTGGAGGGTGGTGAGGCCGTGCTCGATGAAGACGGGGACGAGGTCGCCGATGCGGTCGAAGCCGCCGCCGACCGTCTGGCCCAGGGTGTAGCGGTAGTGGATGCCCTCCAGGATCACGGCGAGCTTGAACCAGGCGAACGCCGTGTACCAGGAGATGGCGGAGGTGTCGCGGCCGGAGCGGGCGGCGTAGCGCTCGATCAGCTCGGCCGGGGAGGGGTGGCCGGCCGCGCCGCTGGTGGTGGAGACGGGCGACTCGGGCAGGCCCAGGTCGGAGCTGTACATCACCAGCAGGCCGAGGTCGGTCAGCGGGTCGCCGAGGGTCGACATCTCCCAGTCGAGGACGGCCTTGATCTCGTCGTCGGCGCCGATCAGGGCGTTGTCCAGGCGGTAGTCGCCGTGCACGACGGTGGGGGCGGGGGAGACGGGCAGGTCCCGGCCGAGCGCCGCGTGCAGTTCGTCGATGCCGGGCAGCTCGCGGTCGCGGGAGGCGTCCAACTGCTTGCTCCAGCGGCGCAGCTGCCGGTCGAGGAAGCCCTCGGGGCGCCCGAAGTCGCCGAGCCCCACGGACGCGGGGTCCACGGCGTGCAGCTCCACCAGGGTGTCGACCAGGGCGAGCACCGCCGCCCGGGTGCGCTCGGGACCGAGCGGGGCCAGCTGCTCCGCCGTGCGGTACGGGGTGCCCTCCACGTACTCCATGACGTAGAACGGTGCGCCGATGACGGTGTCGTCCTCGCAGAGCAGCACCGGCTCGGGAACCGGGACGGCGGTCGGGTGCAGGGCGCTGATCACCCGGTGCTCGCGCTTCATGTCGTGGGCGGTGGCCAGTACGTGCCCCAGCGGCGGCCGGCGGACGACCCAGCGGCTGGTCGCGTCGGTGACGACGTACGTCAGGTTCGACCGGCCGCCCTCCACGACCCGGGCGTCGAGCGGTCCGTTCACCATCCCCGGGCGCTCGCGGTCGAGATGTCCGCGCAACCGGTCGAGGTCGAGTCCTGGCGGGTGGGCGTGGCTCATCGTGCGTACCTCCGGACTGGGCGAACGGTCGGTCTCATGATGCCGACCAGTCGGTATGTCGTCCAGTGAACTCCCGTAACCGAATGTGCGGACTCCGGTCCCGGTGCGGCTCGACCCCTGGTGTCGGGTCGTATCTCTGAATAGAGTTCACGTATGGATACCGCGCTGCTGATCGACGAAGTCCGGCTCACCCCGATCCTGATAGCCGACCCGCCCCTCCTCAACACTCAGGGCGTCCACCAGCCGTACACCCCCAGACTGGTCGTGGAGGTCGTCACCCGGGGCGGGGTGACCGGCGTCGGGGAGACCTACGGCGACGGCAAGTACCTCGAACTCGCGGCGCCCCTCGCCGCAGCCCTGCCCGGACGTCCGGTCACCGACGTGAACGGGCTGTTCGCCCTGGCCGACGAGGTGTGCGGCGATTCACGGGCGGCCGACGAGCGGGTCGACGCGGGCGGGCTGCGGGGCGTCCAGACCTCCGACAAGCTGCGGCTCTCGGTGGTCTCCGGCTTCGAGGTGGCCTGCCTGGACGCGCTCGGCAAGGCCCTCGGCCTGCCGGTGCACGCGCTGCTCGGCAGCAAGGTCCGCGACCGCGTCGAGTACAGCGCGTACCTCTTCTACCGCTGGGCCACCCACCCGGAGGACGGCGAGCGCGACGACTGGGGCGCGGCCCTCGACCCGGCCGGAGTCGTCGCCCAGGCCCGGCGCTTCGCCCGCGCCCACGGCTTCTCCTCCTTCAAGCTCAAGGGCGGCGTCTTCCCGCCCGACCAGGAGATCGCGGCCGTCCGGGCACTCGCCGACGCGTTCCCCGGCCGGCCGCTGCGCCTGGACCCCAACGGCGCCTGGTCCGTGGAGACCTCGCTGTACGTCGCCGAGCAGCTGAAGGACGTACTCGAATACCTGGAGGACCCGACGAGCGGCACCGGGCCGATGGCCGACGTCGCGGCGGGCACCGATGTGCCGCTGGCCACGAATATGTGCGTGACGACCCTCGCCGAGGTCCCGGAGGCGTTCGCGCGGGACGCCGTCCAGGTCGTCCTGTCCGACCACCACTACTGGGGCGGACTGCACCGCACCCGTGAACTGGCCGGGATCTGCCGCACCCACGGCGTCGGGCTCTCCATGCACTCCAACACCCACCTCGGGATCAGCCTCGCCGCGATGACGCACGTCGCGGCCACCGTCCCCAACCTCGACTACGCCTGCGACAGCCACTACCCCTGGCAGAGCGAGGACGTCATCACCACCCGCCACGTCTTCGAGGACGGCCACCTCACCGTCTCCGACGCCCCCGGTCTCGGCGTCGAACTGGACCGGGACCGGCTGGCCGCGCTGCACCGCCGCTGGCGCGACGACGACGGCACGATGCGCGAACGCGACGACGCCGCCGCGATGCGCAAGGCCGAGCCGGGGTGGGCCACGCCGCCGATCCCGCGCTGGTGAAGGCCCCGGCCGAGTTGCGGACGCCCCGGCGCGCCTTGAGGGTCGGAACATGAAGGCCATCAGTTACAGCAGATTCGGCGATGCCGGTGTCCTGGAGTACGGAGAGCGGCCCGACCCGAAGGTCGGCCCCGACACCGTCCTGGTCAAGGTGCGGGCCGCCGCCGTGAACCCGGTCGACCGCCAGGCCCGGGAAGGGAACCTGGACGGCCTCCTCGACACGGTCTTCCCGGTGATCCCCGGCTGGGACGTCTCCGGGGTCGTCGTCCAGCCCGGCGTCGCCGTGGACGAGTTCGCGGTCGGCGACGAGGTCATCGGCTACGTGCGGGAGGACTTCCTGAGCCGGGGGACCTTCGCCGAGTACGTCGCCGCCCCCGTGCGCACCCTCGCCCGCAAGCCGCTCAGCCTGAGCTTCGAGGAGGCGGCGGGCCTGCCCCTGGCCGGTCTCACCGCCTACCAGGTGCTCCACCGGGTCCTGCACGTCCGCGAGGGGGACACCGTCCTCGTCCACGCGGCGGCGGGAGGCGTCGGCTCACTCGCCGTACAGCTCGCCCGGCACGCCGGCTGCCGGGTCATCGGGACCGCGAGCGAACGCAACCACGACCATCTGCGCCGGCTCGGCGCGGAACCCGTGGAGTACGGCGACGGGCTCGCCGACCGGCTGCGGGCCCTGGCACCCGACGGGATCGACGCCGCGTTCGACACCGTGGGCGGCGAGACCCTGCGCGTCTCCGCCGAGACGCTCGCCCCCGAAGGACGCCTGGCCTCCATCGTGGACACCGAGGTGTTCTCGTACGGCGGCCGGTACGCGTTCGTCCGGCCCGACGCCCAGGACCTGGCACATCTGGCGGAGCTGGCCGAACAGGGCATCGTCTCGGTCCACGTCGACCGGGTCTTCCCGCTGGCCGAGGCGGCCGAGGCCCACCGGCTCAACGCCGAGGGCCGCACCCGCGGAAAGATCGTCGTCACGGTGGACTGGGACACACCGGAGGGCTGACCCGGGCCGGCCGCCGCACGGCCGCCCGGTCAGAACAGCATGGCCGCCGCGAACACCGCCAGCGCGATCGTGCACGCGGCGGCCGTCACCGCGTCCCCGGACCCCAGCGGGCGCGGGCGTGCGCCGCCCATGGCCTGCACCCGGCGGTTGGCGACCCACAGGAACCCCAGCCAGGCCAGCGCGCTCAGCGACAGGGCGACGATCCCGGCGCCCGACGCACCGCCGTGCAGCGCCTGCTTGCCGGCCAGCAGCGCCGCCACCGTGCAGGACAGCGTCGTACGCCGCCACGCCAGCCGGGTCCGCTCGGGCTGGAGACCCGGGTCGCGCTCCCCGGCCGTCACCGGCCCTCCCAGCCGAAGAGGACCACGACCACCATCGCCACCGCCACCACGGCGACGGCGAGACTCAGCAGCGTCGGGAAACGGGAGACCGGCAGGTCCTCGCCGCGCCGCATCGCCCGCTCGCACCGCACCCAGTGGTTGACGGCCCGCAGCGCACACAGCACACCGGCCGCCAGCAGGGCGAGCGCCAGACCCGCACGCACCCCCCAGGACAGCCCCGGCAGGAACTGGTCGACGGCGAAACCCCCGCCGATCAGGGCCAGAGCCGTCCGTATCCAGGCGAGGAAGGTCCGCTCGTTGGCGAGCGAGAAGCGGTAGTCGGGGGTGTCGCCCTCGTCGCGGATGCGCTGCGGCGCGAACCACAGCCGCAGACTCTGCAGGAACTCGTTCATGTGTGCGCCTTATCCACCGATTTCTTGCTCACTCCCGCCGTTCAGGACGCCTCCCGGGCCCGGAACGCCCGCAGCCGCCGGTAGCAGTCGAGGCCGTCCGGCACCCACAGCCAGTCGTCGAGCCGCCGCTCCAGCTCCTCGTCGTCGAGGAAGGTGTGCCAGGCGACCTCCTCCACCTGGGGATTCACCGGAAGCTCGCACCGGACCCGGTAGACGTACGACCACCAGGTGTGCCGGCCGCCCTCGTAGAGGAACTTGAACAGCGGCTCGGGGCGGGGGAGCCCCGAGACGCCCAGCTCCTCCTCGGCCTCCCGCAGCGCCGCCTCGTCGTAACTCTCGCCGGCGCCGACGACCCCGCCGACGAACATGTCGTAGTGGGAGGGGAAGACCAGCTTGGTGGCGGTCCTGCGGTGCACGAAGACCCGGCCCTCGGCGTCCCGGGCCTCGATGAAGACACACCGGTGGCGCAGGCCCCGGGCCGTCGCCTCGCCGCGCGGGGCCTGCCCCACGACCACGTCGTTCTCGTCGACGATGTCCAGGATCTCGTCAGAAGGTGTCATGCCCGCCATCCAACAGCAGACCGCCGACACCGCCGCACCGCGCCCCACCCCACGGCCACCGCCGGCCGTTCAGCGCGGTTGGAGGCTCTGCGAGCGGCGCCCGCCCACCGGCCCCTCCGGCATCGCCGGATGCAGCCCCAGCAGCACGATCCCGGCCACGATCGCCGCGAGACCCGCCGCCTGCCAGGCCAGCGCGCCCGTGTCCGTCCGCACCCGGTCACCCATGAACCCGATCCCGCAGGCGATCCCGGCCAGCGGCTGGGCCGCAGTCAGGGCGGGCAGCGACGTCCGCAGCGGGCCCGTCTCGAACGCGCTCTGCACCAGCAGCAGGCCCGTCACCCCGAGCACGATCACCGCGTACGGCTGCCAGGACGTCGCCAGGCCCGCCCAGCCCGCGTCCGACAGGCGCTGACCGCTGACCCGGGTGAGGGCGTCCTGCAGTCCGTAGAGCAGTCCGGCCGCCACCGCCAGCAGCGCCGGGGACGCCACGGTCCGCGCGCGCTTGGCGAAGGCGGTGAGCAGCAAGGCCAGGCCCGCCACCACGCCCACCACCAGCCAGTGCCGCAGCGGGCTGGACACCGCCTGGCCGCCCTTCGGCTCGCCCGCCAGCAGGAACGCGGCGACCCCGCCGGCCAGCAGCCAGAGCCCCGCCCAGCCCTGCCGGCCCAGCCGCTGGCCGGTGCGGTGCCGGGACAGGGTCATCGCGAAGAGCAGGTTGGTCGCCAGGAGCGGTTCCACGAGGGAGACCTCGCCCTTGCCCAGGGCCAGGGCGCCCAGCACCATGCCGCAGACCATCAGAGCGATACCGGCCAGCCAACTGCGCACCTTCATCAGGTCGAGCAGCAGCCGGAACGTCAGATAGTCGCGTTTGGGCGCGTGAGCGGCGGCGGCCTGCTGGAGCACGAAGCCGAAGCCCAGGCAGCAGGCGGCAGCCACGGCGAGCACGAGGACCAGCACCGACACGCTTCTCCACCCCACGTCAGGCCGGAAGAGGGTGATGTGGTTCGACGATAGCGCCTGCGCGGGGCCGGTGCGGCGGCAGCGCGGCCGACCGGGCGGTTGACGCGGGGTCGGGCGGTGCCCAGTATCTGACGCACCAGTAACTTCGTCAGACACCCCCCCGGCCCCGACAAGGATGGAAGCCATGGCGTACGACGCTGATGTGATCGTGATCGGGGCAGGGCTCGCGGGTCTCGTGGCCACCGCGGAACTCGTGGACGCGGGGCGTTCGGTCATCCTGCTCGACCAGGAGCCCGAGCAGTCGCTCGGCGGCCAGGCGCACTGGTCCTTCGGCGGCCTCTTCTTCGTCGACTCGCCCGAACAGCGCCGGCTGCGGATCAAGGACAGCCACGAGCTGGCCCTCCAGGACTGGATGGGCACGGCCGGTTTCGACCGCGAGGAGGACCACTGGCCGCGGCAGTGGGCCGAGGCGTACGTCGACTTCGCCGCCGGTGAGAAGCGCTCCTGGCTGCGCGCCCAGGGCCTGCGGCTCTTCCCCGTCGTCGGCTGGGCGGAACGCGGCGGCTACGACGCGACCGGCCACGGCAACTCCGTCCCCCGCTTCCACATCACCTGGGGCACCGGCCCCGGCGTCGTCGCCCCCTTCGAGCGCCGGGTGCGCGAGGGCGTCGCCAGGGGCCTCGTCACCTTCCGCTTCCGCCACCGCGTCACCGGCCTCGCCCGCACCGGGGGCACCATCGACACGGTCACCGGCGAGGTGCTGGAACCGAGCGCCGCCCCGCGCGGGACCGCCAGCGGCCGTGAGAGCGCCGGCACCTTCGAGCTCAGGGCCCAGGCGGTGATCGTCACCTCCGGCGGCATCGGCGGCAACCACGACCTCGTACGCGAGCAGTGGCCCGAACGGCTCGGCACCCCGCCGGCCAAGATGCTCTCCGGCGTCCCCGCACACGTCGACGGGCTGATGCTCGGCATCACCGAGGAGGCGGGCGCCCACCACATCAACCGGGACCGGATGTGGCACTACACCGAGGGCATCGAGAACTGGAACCCGATCTGGGCCAACCACGCCATCCGCATCCTGCCCGGCCCCTCCTCGCTCTGGCTGGACGCGCGCGGCAAGCGGCTGCCCGTCCCCCTCTTCCCCGGCTTCGACACGCTGGGAACCCTCGAACACATCATGCGCACCGGCCACGACTACACCTGGTTCGTCCTGGACCGGAAGATCATCGGGAAGGAGTTCGCGCTCTCCGGCTCCGAGCAGAACCCAGACCTGACCGGCAAGTCGATCCGTGACGTGATCGGCCGGGCCCGCGCGGACGTGCCGGGGCCCGTCAAGGCGTTCATGGACAACGGCGTGGACTTCGTCGTGGAGAAGGACCTCGGTGCCCTCGTACGCGGCATGAACGCGCTCACCGGGGACGGGCTCATCGACGAGGGCGAGCTGCGCCGCGAGATCACCGCCCGCGACCGGGAGATCGCCAACCCCTTCACCAAGGACCTGCAGGTCACCGCGATCCGCGGCGCCCGCACGTACCTCGGCGACCGGTTGATCCGTACGGCGGCTCCCCACCGCATCCTCGACCCCGCGGCGGGCCCGCTGATCGCCGTACGGCTGAACATCCTGACCCGCAAGTCGCTCGGCGGCCTGGAGACGGACCTGTCCTCGCGCGTCCTGACCGAGGACGGCACCCCGCTGGCAGGCGTGTACGCGGCGGGGGAGGCGGCCGGCTTCGGCGGCGGCGGGGTGCACGGCTACCGCTCGCTGGAGGGCACCTTCCTCGGCGGCTGCATATTCTCCGGCCGGGCGGCGGGCCGCGCCGCCGCGAAGGCGGTCGGGTAAGGCGGCCGACAGGCGCCCCACGGCCCCCGCGCGCGTCCGTCCGGTGGGGTTCCGGGCCCGGAACCGTGGTTGGGCGCCGGATGCGGGCATGGGAAGGAAATGCCAGGAGTAGCCGAACCCGTCATCAAACTCGTCCGGCGCACCACCGAACCCGTGGCGGCGCAGACCCTGCGCTCCACGGGCGCGGCGGTGATCGCCTATGCCGTGGCGACCGCGACGCTGACCGAGCCCGCACCCCTGACCGCACCGCTGACCGCACTGCTCGTCGTCCAGGTGACCCTCTACGCCACCGTCAACATGTCGGTCAAGCGTGTGACCGCCGTGGTCGTCGGCGTCCTCATCGCGAGCGGCTTCAGCTCCCTGGTCGGCCTGTCCTGGTGGAGCCTGGGGCTGACCATCTTCACGGCGCTGATCATCGGCAGACTGGTCCGGGTCGACGAATTCGTTCCCGAGGTGGCGATCAGCGCCATGCTCGTCCTCGGCGTCACCTCGGTGGCCGCGAGAACGAGCATGGCGTGGGAGCGCGTGTTCGAGACACTGATCGGCGCCGGTGTGGGCCTGCTGTTCAACCTGCTGTTCGCCCCGCCCGTGTGGGTGCAGACCGCGGGCGCCTCCATCGACGGGCTGGCCCGCGAGATGGGGCAGATGTTCCGCGACCTGGGCAGCGACCTCGCCCGTCCGGTCACCGTCCCGGAGGCGGCCGACCGGCTGCACCGGGCCCGCCGTCTCGACCACGACATCGTGGAGGTGGACGCCTCCCTGCGACAGGCCGAGGAAAGCCTCATGCTCAACCCGAGGGTGCGGCAGGGGCTGCTGCACCGCGTGGTGCTGCGCACCGGTCTGGACACGCTGGAGATCTGCGCGGTCGTCATACGGGTGCTGTCCAGGACGCTTACCGACCTCGCCAAGGACCGGGTGGACGAACCCCTCTTCCCCGCCGAGGTCGCCGGGCACATCACGGAACTGTTCGAACAGATGGCGGGGGCCATCGAAAGCTTCTCGGTGCTCATCACCACCCCGGTGGCCGCCAGCGCGGAGGAGGCCGAGGACCGGCTCTTCGACGCGCTGACCGCCAGCCGGGAGACCCGCGACCTGGTGGCGGACATGCTGCTGGCCGCGGTCCAGGAGCATCCCAGGAAGTGGCAGCTGCACGGGGCGCTCCTCGCCGAGGTGGACCGCATCCTGGACGAGCTGGACATCGAGAAGCGCACCGAGCGCCTGGGCCAGGAGCTGGACCGGCGCTCGGCCGAACTGCACGAGCGCCATCCCCGGCTGCTCGCGTTCCGCCGCCGTCTCGGCCTGGTCAAGAGCGCGCACCGGCGCGGGAGGGCGGAGGCGGAGGTGCGGTGAGCGGGGCGGGGCCCGGTCAGTCCCGTACGGGCTCCGCGACCGGGGCCTTCGCGTTCACGGGCTCCGCGTCGGGGCCGAGGCGTTCGACGACCCGGAACCGTTCGGCGACGATCATGGTCTCGTCGTTCACCGTGAACTCCGGGTCGCCGAGCGCCTCGCGCATCTCGTCGCTGTGCCAGAACCGTTCGTGGCCCGCCCGCCACTCGGCGACCGACGCATAGCCCTCGCCCTCGTCCAGCGCGTGCTGGAGGTCGACGTCGGCGAGCCGCAGCACCCGCACCTCGGTCACTTCGAGCACCGCGGTCTCCCGGCCGTCCGAGTCGATGAGGGCGGAGCGCTCACCGATCGGGGGCAGCTCCTCCTTCTCGATCTCGTACTCCAGGAGCAGGCCCGAGGTCGACACCTTCCGCCCGTCCAGGACCGCGGCGACCAGCTGGTCGCGCAGCGGACCGGGGAAGGCGAGGAGGAAGGGCTTGAGCGCTTCGCGGTTCGGCATGGCGCAAGTCTGGCACCGCCGCGGCGGACGCCGGACTTGCGCCATGCCGAACCGGCTGGAAGCCCGGCTACAGGATGAGCGACAGCAGCAGGATGAAGACCAGCGAGGCCACGGAGATGATGGTCTCCATCACCGACCAGGTCTTCACCGTCTGGCCGACGTCCATGCCGAAGTACTCCTTCACCAGCCAGAAACCGGCGTCGTTGACATGGCTGAAGAAGAGCGAACCGGCGCCGACGGCGAGGACCAGCAGAGCCGCGTGCGAGGTCGACATGTCGGCCGCCAGCGGGGCGACCAGACCGGCCGCCGAAATGGTCGCCACGGTCGCCGAACCGGTCGCGAGCCGGATCGCCACGGCGATCAGCCAGCCCAGCAGCAGCGCGGGAATCGACCAGTCCTCGGAGAAGTCCAGGATCATCTCGCCCACACCGGCGTCGATCAGCGTCTGCTTGAAGCCGCCGCCCGCGCCCACGATGAGCAGCACACCGGCGATCGGGGCGAGGGACTTCTCCACCGTGGTGGAGAGCCGGGCCTTGGTGAACCCGGCGGCCCGGCCCAGCGTGAACATGCCGACGAGCACGGCCGCGAGCAGTGCGATCAGCGGCGAGCCGATCACATCGGTGACCTTCTGGAACCCCTGCTCGGGGTCGTCCACCACGATGTCGACGAGCGCCTTGACCAGCATCAGCACGACGGGCAGCAGGATCGTCGCGAGGGTGGCGCCGAAGCTCGGCCGGCGGTCCAGGTCCTCGGAAGGGCGCTGCGGGATCATCTTCTCCGGCGCCTGGATGTCCACCCAGCGGGCGGCGTAGCGGGAGAAGACCGGGCCGGCGAGGATCACCGTCGGGATCGCGACGACCACGCCGAGGGCCAGGGTGACGCCGAGGTTGGCGTCGAGGGCGTCGATCGCGACCAGCGGGCCGGGGTGCGGCGGGATGAGCCCGTGCATCACGGACAGGCCGGCCAGGGCCGGGATGCCGATGCGCATCAGGGAGTAGTTGCCGCGCTTGGCGACGAGCAGTACCACCGGGATCATCAGGACGATCCCGACCTCGAAGAACAGCGGCAGGCCGACGATCGAGGCGATGAGGACCATCGCCCACGGCATGGCCCGCTTGCCCGTCCTCGCCAGGATCGTGTCCACGATCTGGTCGGCGCCGCCGGAGTCCGCGAGCAGCTTGCCCAGGATCGCGCCGAGCGCGATGAGGACGCCGACGCCCGCGACGGTCGAGCCGAGGCCCGCGGTGAAGCTCGCTATCGTCTTCGCCGGCGCGGCGCCGGCGAACGAACCGAGCGCCAGTGAGCCGATGGTGAGCGCGAGGAACGCGTGCAACTTGAACTGGGTGATGAGCAGGACGATGACGGCGATGCCCGCCAGGACGGCGATGCCCAACTGCGCGTTGCCGGCCGAGGTGATCGGTACGGCGGCGTCCGCTGCCAGCATCTCGACGCTGAGACTGGTCACGGTGATGATCCTTAGTCGTCGAGCCGGCGCAACGCGGCGACGGCTCGCTGGGTGATTTCTTCGGGAGAGCCGGAGACGTCCACGGCGACGCCGGCCTCGTCGTCCTCCAGGGGCTGGAGGGTGGCGAACTGCGAGTCGAGGAGCGCGGTCGGCATGAAGTGGCCCTTGCGGCCCGCCATCCGCTCCTCGATCAGGGACCGGTCGCCGGTCAGATGGAGGAAGACGGCGTCGGGGGCCTCGCCGCGCAGCCGGTCGCGGTAGGCGCGCTTGAGGGCCGAGCTGCTGACGACCCCGCCGAGCCCGGCCCGGCCGTGCGCCCACTGCCCGATCGCGTCCAGCCAGGGCCACCGGTCCGCGTCGTCCAGCGGGGTGCCGGCCGACATCTTGGCGATGTTCGCGGGGGGATGGAAGTCGTCGCCCTCGGCGTACGGAACGCCCAGTGCGGCGGCGAGCAGGGGGCCGATCGTGGTCTTGCCGGTCCCTGCGACGCCCATCACCACGACGACGTGGGGGGTTCTCATGCGGTGCCTCGCTGTCTCTTCGATGTCTTCCTCGACATCGGTCCGTCGCGCTACTGAAACGCATACGTACGACTTATTCAAGACGCTGTGACATAAACGTCGTACTTTTTGGGGTCGGAGGGTGCCCCGTACCCTGGGGCCATGACCACACCTGCCCAGGGGCTCCACACCCATGTCCTGGACGCCCTGGGTATGGAGATCGCCGCGGGCGAGCACCGGCCCGGCCAGGTCCTGCGCACGGACGAACTCGCGCAGCGCTTCGACGTCTCGCGCACCGTCGTCCGGGAGGTGGTCCGGGTCCTGGAGTCCATGCACCTGGTCGAGTCCCGCCGCCGGGTCGGCGTGACCGTACGGCCGGCCGAGGCGTGGAACGTGTACGACCCCCAGGTCATCCGCTGGCGGCTGGCCGGCGCCGACCGCCCCCGCCAACTGCGCTCCCTGACCGTCCTGCGCTCGGCGGTCGAACCGGTCGCCGCCTCGCTCGCCGCCCGCAACGCCACCCCCCAGCAGTGCGCCGAACTCACCGAACGCGCCCTCGGCATGGTCGCCACCTCGCGCGGCCAGCAGTTGGAGGGCTACCTCGCCCACGACATCGCCTTCCATCGCATCGTCCTCAATGCCTCCGGCAACGAGATGTTCGCGCGCCTGGGAGACGTGGTCGCCGAGGTCCTGGCGGGTCGCACCCACCACCAGGTGATGTTCGAGGACCCCGACCCGGCGGCCGTCACCCTGCACGTCCGGCTCGCCGAAGCCGTGCGCGAGGGCGACGCGGCAGAGGCGGAGCGGCTGACGAAGGAGATCGCGGTCGGCGCCCTGCACGAGCTGGACGTTCTCGCGCCCTGAAGCGGGCCGGGCCCCCGCACGGCGTACCGTGGCCCGTGATCGATCCCGGGAAAACCGGGAGGACCGGTCTCAGTGAAGAGTCGGGAAAGGGAGTCCACGGGAATGCCGCAGCACGTACAAGGGGTCATCGCACCGGGAAAGAACGAACCGGTACGCGTCGAGACGATCGTCATTCCGGACCCCGGCCCCGGTGAGGCCGTGGTCAAGGTCCAGGCGTGCGGTGTCTGCCACACAGACCTGCACTACAAGCAGGGCGGCATCAACGACGAGTTCCCCTTCCTCCTCGGCCACGAGGCCGCGGGCGTCGTGGAGTCCGTCGGCGACGGCGTCACCGACGTGGCGCCGGGCGACTTCGTGATCCTCAACTGGCGTGCCGTGTGCGGCCAGTGCCGGGCCTGTCTGCGCGGCCGCCCCTGGTACTGCTTCGACACGCACAACGCCAAGCAGAAGATGACCCTGCTGGACGGCACCGAACTCTCTCCGGCCCTGGGCATCGGCGCGTTCGCCGAGAAGACCCTCGTCGCCGCCGGCCAGTGCACCAAGGTCGACCCCGAGGTCTCCCCGGCCGTCGCCGGACTCCTCGGCTGCGGCGTCATGGCGGGCATCGGCGCCGCCATCAACACCGGCCGGGTCGGCCGCGGCGACTCGGTCGCCGTCATCGGCTGCGGCGGCGTCGGGGACGCCGCGATCGCGGGCGCCCGGCTGGCCGGCGCGGCCCGGATCATCGCCGTCGACATCGACGACCGCAAGCTGGAGACGGCGAAGTCGATGGGCGCCACCCACACCGTCAACTCCCGCTCCACCGATCCCGTCGAGGCCATCCGCGAACTCACCGGCGGCAACGGCGCGGACGTCGTCATCGAGGCCGTCGGCCGGCCGGAGACGTACAAGCAGGCCTTCTACGCCCGCGACCTCGCCGGCACCGTCGTCCTGGTCGGCGTCCCCACGCCCGAGATGCAGCTCGAACTCCCGCTGCTCGACGTCTTCGGCCGCGGCGGCTCGCTCAAGTCCTCCTGGTACGGCGACTGCCTGCCCTCCCGCGACTTCCCGATGCTCATCGACCTCCACCAGCAGGGCCGCCTCGACCTCGGCGCGTTCGTCACGGAGACCATCGGTCTCGGCGACATCGAGCAGGCCTTCGGCCGGATGCACGACGGCGACGTCCTGCGCTCGGTGGTGGTCCTCTGATGGCCGCCCGCATCGACCACCTCGTCACCTCCGGCACCTTCGCCCTCGACGGCGGCGAGTGGGACGTCGACAACAACGTCTGGATCGTCGGCGACGACACCGAGGCCGTCGTCATCGACGCCGCCCACGACGCCGCCGCCATCGAGGCCGCGCTCGACGGCCGCAGGCTGCGCGCCATCGTCTGCACCCACGCGCACAACGACCACATCGACGCCGCCCCCGCGCTCGCCGACGCCACCGGCGCGCCGATCCTGCTCCACCCGGACGACCTGCCGCTGTGGAACCGGACCCACCCCGACCGGGCGCCCGACGGCGAACTGGCCGACGGCCAGGAGATCACCGTCGCGGGCACCACGCTCACCGTCCTGCACACCCCGGGACACGCCCCCGGCGCGGTCTGCCTGTACGCCCCCGAGCTGGCCACCGTCTTCACCGGTGACACGCTCTTCCAGGGCGGGCCCGGCGCCACCGGCCGGTCCTTCTCGCACTTCCCGACGATCGTCGACTCGATCAGGGACCGGCTGCTCACCCTGGCCCCGGAGACCGCCGTCCGCACCGGACACGGCGACTCCACCACCATCGGCGCGGAGGCCCCGCACCTGGACGAGTGGATCGCCCGCGGCCACTGACCGTCCGGCCGCTCAGCCCCGAGGCCATGCGGAGAGCCGCAGCCCGCTCTCGAAGCGGTGCGGCTCTCCCGTGACCGGATCGGTGAACTCCAGCACCCGGGCCAGGAGTTGCAGCGGACGCGAGAAGTCCTCGGGTGCGCCGTCCGGCAGGACCACGGGGTAGAGCGGGTCGTGGACGAGCGGCAGGCCCAGGCCTTTCATATGGACCCGCAGCTGGTGCGTGCGCCCGGTCGCGGGCAGCAGCCGGTAGCGCCCAAGACCCTCCCGGTGCCCCAGCAGCTCGATCCGGCTCTCGCTGTTCGGCTCGCCGGGCTCCTCGCGGGCGGCGAGCACCCCGCGCTCCTTCACGATGCGGCTGCGCACGGTACGCGGCAGGGCAAGACCGGGAGCGTACGGCGCCACCGCCTCGTACTCCTTGCGCACCAGCCGGTCCCGGAACAGCGTCTGGTACGCGCCCCGCTCCCGGGGCCGCACCACGAACAGCACCAGGCCGGCGGTCAGCCGGTCCAGCCGGTGCGCGGGCTGGAGCAGCGGCAGGTCCAGATCGCGGCGGAGCCGGGCCACGGCCGTCTCGGTGATGTGCCGGCCGCGCGGTGTCGTCGCCAGGAAGTGCGGCTTGTCCGCGACGACCAGGTGCTCGTCCCGGTACACCACCCCGACCGGGAACGGCACCGGCTCCTCCGGGGCGAAATCCCGGTGGAACCACAGGTACCGGCCCGCCGCGTACGGCTCGTCGCCGGAGACCGGGCCCGCCGTCGACACGATCCGGCCCCCGGCGAGCAGCGCCTCGACCCGGTCGGCGCCGATCGCCCCGGCGAACCGGGCCAGCAGATGACCGCGGACCGTCGCCCACCGCCCGTCCGGGTCCTCGGGGAGCCGCACCCGGACCGGGTCGACGCCGTCGCGCTGGGGGAGCGGCGACGGCGGCGGCTTCGCCCTGCCCCTCACCTGGGGCCCCCGCCCGGCACCGGCAAGCTGGTTCTCATGGTGCCGGGCATCCTTTCACGACCCCGGACGCGCCGCCGCGCGGGCGTCAGGCCTGGGGGAACGTCAGCTTCAGCGGACCGCAGCCGATCCGCTCGGCCTCCGCCGCCGCGTAGTCCGGCAGCAGGTCACGGGTGAGCGTGAAGCCGGTCTCTCTCGTCGGGCGCAGCTGCTCCACGACGAACACCACCGGGCCGGTCTGGCAGACCGCGTTGTACACGGCCCGGTTCCCGCCGATCCGGCCGTAGCCGACGGTGCCCTTGACGGGTGCGCCGGACCGCAGCGCGTCCCACGAGTAGATCTCCGTGAGTGCCGGGTCCACCACCGTCGTCAGCCGCACGGAGACCTCGTCGAAACTGGTCCCCGCCTCACAGACCCGGGCCGGTCCGCCCTCGCCGCCGACGCGGCTCTGCTTCAGGTCCTTGCGGTACGCCTGGGGGACGGCGAAGCCCTTGATGCCGCAGAAGGCGGTCGCCTCCGTGTCCTTCCAGGTCACCGGCGCGGGCAGGGCGCGCGGCTCCTCGTACGTGCCGGTGCAGCCGAAGGACTTGATGACGCCGTTGGCCGCGTCCACGAGGGCGCCGGTCAGGGCGTTGCGGTCCCGCACGGTGTACTCGCGGGAGGCCTCGAAGCCCGCCCGGCCCATGCCGATATCCACCACGGTGGGCCCGGTGAACTCCTGGCGTCCCGTGCAGGCCTGCGGCAGTGCGATCCAGGCGCGCGTGGAGGACGCCATGCCGGGCAGCCCATCACCGAGCCAGACCATGCCGGGGGAGAGGAACTCGCTCGGCCAGCTCTGCGAGTCGGAGCCCCGCAGGCCGTCGAGCCGGCGCACGTTCAGGGTCACCTGGCGGCGGGCCCGGTCGCCCTCGTAACCCGTGATGCGGCACTGGCCGTACGACAGGCCCTCGTTCATCGGGTCGGTGCGCAGCGACTGCTCCTCGACCTCGGTCCTGCGGTCACCGAACAGCGAGTCCATGGAGCCGCTACTGAGCGAGTCCCAGCAGGGCGCGGGCCCGAGCAGCGGAAGCGTGTCCGTGCGCCAGGCCACCGCGCCGGCCCCCACGAGCGCCCCGGCAAGAGCTGCCGCGGTGACCGCCCGGGCGGTACGGCTGCGCACCAGACGGCGGACGAACGAGGGCCGCGGGCCCTCGGGCACGGGGGCCGCGGTGTCGTCGTCGGGAGCGGCGGGGCTCTCCGGGGCGGCGGGGCTCCCGGGGGCGGCGGAGCCCTCCGGGGCGGCAGGGCTCCCGGGGGCGGCGGCCGGTGCCCCGGTCCCGTCTCCGGTGTCCGTCACGGGCTTCTCCTCGTGCCTGCGCTCGTTCCTCTCCTCGTGCGTCTCCTCGTTCACGCGTCCTCACCGCTCCCGCTCTCGTTCCCGCACCCGATGCGCTTGCCCACGGACTCGACGAAGCGGTCGAACACCCGCTGGTCGTCGGGGAGGCCCCGGCCCTTGAGGCCCGTCTCCACATGCCCGTAGAACACGGTCGGCCGGTTGTCGCAGCGCCGGCGCACCAGGCCCTCGGCGGAGCCCTCCGGCAGCCCCTGGAACAGGTCGACCATCCGGTGCCGGTTCGTCATCACGTACTGCGCGGACGGCTCGTCGGGCATCCGCAGGGTCTTCCACACCACCGAACACGTCTGGAGCCGGTCGGTGACCGCACCGACCTGCTGGTAATAGCGCGAGCCCTCGCCGAAGTCGAAGGTGACGCCCGAAATCCGGCACAGCGGGGAGCGCGCCCTCTCGTCGCTCTCGGCCACCGTCACCATCGGGGCGCTCGTGCGCAGAGGGTGTGCGGATGCACACCCGGCCTTCTCCATACCGGTGTTGGCGGCATCGAGCAGCATCCGGCCGACAGCGGGCCGGGTGCCGATCGAGAAGGGCATGGCGACCTTGCCGAGATGGCCGTCGCCCACGCTCTCGCTGTGGATCGTCACCACGGTCGGCAGGCCGCCCTTGTCGCAGGTCGACGGCAGCACCAGCATCCCCCGGTCGGCGGCGACCAGCCCGTCGAGCCCGTCCGGCAGGGGGGAGGCAGAGCCGTGGAAGTACTGGGCCAGCCAGGCCCGGCGCTCCTTGGCCCCCGCGGGGGGCGGGCCGTACTCCAGGGTCACCGACTCCTTGAAGGTCAGCGGCTCGTCGGAGTCGTCGTCCTCGATCTCGGACGTCACGTACACCGTGCACGTACCCTGCGGGTGGGCGGCCGAGGGCGCCGCCGTCTCGGTGGACCCGCGTTCGGAGCCGGACTTGCCGAGCGCTCCCTCGCCGAGGAAGGACGCACCGCTGTTCTGCTTCCACGCACCCCAGCAGTAGCTGTCACGGAAGGGCCAGCTGTCCGTCGCCCACAGGCCGATGCCGGTCGCGAGCACCGCGCCGGCCACCACCCCGGCGACGATCGTGGTCCGTCGCCTGCGGCCGCTGCCCATCGTATTCCCCCTTGCGAAGAAGCGAAGATCGCACAAAACGCCGATGCTACGACGTCACCGATCACGCGGGGGAAGGGGGTCGCGGGCCCAACTCGTCACAGAGTGCTCTCCGTTACCGATTCCGTACGGTGCCGGGCCCGCCCCTGGAGCGTCAGCCCAGCGGCGAGAACACGAAGGAGAACTCCGCCGGCGCCGCGTCCAGCCGGTACACGGGCAGCACGCCCGGCCCGCACGACTGGTCTGGAGCGCGTCCACCCCCCGGACCCACTGCCCGAGCATCGCGGCCGCGCGCGTGTCCGGGTACGCCTCGCCCGGCCCGCCGCCGAACCAGCGCACCCCGCCGTACGCCCGGGGCAGCGCGAACCGGACGCCGAGCCGGGGCAGCGGCACCCGCCAGTCGCCCTCCGGCATCACGGACACCGTCAGCCCGAGCCGGTCCCCGGCGGTCGTCCACCGGTACACGGTGCGCAGCCCCACGTCCCGGCCGGCGCCACCCTGGTGCGTACGGTCAGCGCGCCCGCGCCCGCGTCCACCGCGTCGACGCGGTGGCGCATCCGGTGCAGGCCCCACTCCCGCCGGAGCAGCCCGTACCGCTCGTCCGGCTGCCACGAGGCCCCGTTGTCGTTGTCGGTGGGCGCCCGCCACACATCCAGCCGCAGCCCCTCCACCGCGTACAGCCGGGGCGTCTCGGCGGTCCACGGCTCGACCGGCAGCGTCACCGCCTCGCCCGTCGCGATGTCGACACCCAGCTCGGGCACCAGGACCCGCCCCTCGGCGCCCTCGCACTCGACGCGCAGCGTCCCGGAGCGTCGCGGTGGCCGTACCCGGCGTGCACGAAGAAGTCGCGGGGTGCGCCGGGCGGGCGGTGCAGCAGCGTCACGTCACGGAAGATGCCGGGCAGCCACCACTGGTCCCGGTCCTCCAGACAGCTGCCGGACGACCAGGCGCGGGCCCACGGCGAACTCGTGCGGCAGCCGCGAGCCCTTGAAATCGCCCAGTTCCACACCGTTGAGCCAGACCCGCGCGCACGACTCCACCCCGTCGAACCGCAGGACGGTCTCCCCCTCGTCCGGCCACCCGGCGGGCAGCTCGAAGGTCCGCAGATGGTCGCCGGTCGGGTTCTCGGACGGCACGCGCGGCGGATCGACCGGGAAGGGATAGACGACGTTGGTGTACGCGGGCGCCCCGCCGGCGCCCTGGAGCACCCAGTGCCCGGGCACGGCGACCGACGGCCAGGCCGACGCGTCGAACTCCGGCCGCGCGAACGACGCGTCCTCGCTGTCGGCGCCCGGCGAGTGGCGGAAGGCCCACCGGCCGTTGAGGGACAGCCGCCGGGCGTCGGACGCCGCGTACCAGGAACGCGGCGCCAGAGTGCCGGTGCCGGGGGCCGGATTCTCGTACCAGGTCAGCGAGTCGGTGTCGTTGCGGCTCATGGCACTCCTCGGTCGGCTACACCCTCTCCGCGAGCACGCTGGTCAGCGGCGAAACGCTTCATCACGGGGCTTCCGGCGAGACCGGCCGCGGGAGGAGGGGCCGTACAACGACACATCCCCACGGTTCGTGAAGAACCGTGGGGATGTGAGTGGTGTCCGAGGGGGGACTTGAACCCCCACGCCCGATAAAGGGCACTAGCACCTCAAGCTAGCGCGTCTGCCATTCCGCCACCCGGACAAGGTGTCTGTCTCGCGGGCCCGGCCCGTTCCGACGTGGAAAACCATAGCAAACATTGGAGGGTGCTCGATCACGCCCGGGTCGGTGTGAAGGGCGCATGACGGGGCGCGGGGGGCCTTGGGTGTGCGGGCGGGGCGCGGGAGGATGAGGGGGAGCACCACAGCGACAGTGGAAGGAACCAGCGTGAGCGAGACCAATGCGGCCCGGACCGGCTCGGGTGAGACCGCCGAGAACGAGGTGGTGGACCTCTGTCGTGACCTGATCCGGATCGACACCAGCAACTACGGGGACCACTCGGGGCCCGGGGAGCGGGCGGCCGCCGAGTACGTGGCCGAGAAGCTCGCGGAGGTCGGGCTCGAACCGAAGATCTTCGAGTCCCACAAGGGCCGGGCCTCGACCGTGGCGCGGATCGAGGGCGAGGACCCGTCCCGGCCGGCCCTGCTGATCCACGGCCACACCGACGTCGTCCCGGCGAACGCCCGCGACTGGACGCACCACCCCTTCTCCGGCGAGATCGCGGACGACTGCGTGTGGGGCCGGGGCGCGGTCGACATGAAGGACATGGACGCGATGACCCTGGCGGTCGTGCGCGAGCGCATGCGCAGCGGCCGCAAGCCCCCGCGCGACATCGTGCTGGCCTTCCTCGCGGACGAGGAGGCGGGCGGCACGTACGGGGCCCGCTACCTCGTGGACAAGCACCCGGACCTGTTCGACGGCGTCAGCGAGGCCATCGGCGAGGTCGGCGGCTTCTCGTTCACGGTCAACGAGAACCTGCGGCTCTACCTGGTGGAGACGGCCCAGAAGGGCATGCACTGGATGCGCCTGACCGTGGACGGCACGGCCGGCCACGGCTCCATGACCAACGACGACAACGCGATCACCGAGCTGTGCGAGGCGGTCGGGCGGCTCGGCCGGCACACGTGGCCGGTGCGGGTGACCAAGACGGTGCGCTCCTTCCTGGACGAGCTGTCGGACGCGCTCGGCACTCCGCTGGACCCGGAGGACATGGACGCCACGCTCGCCAAGCTCGGCGGCATCGCCAAGATGATCGGCGCCACCCTGCGCAACTCCGCCGCTCCCACCATGCTCGGCGCCGGCTACAAGGTGAACGTCATCCCCGGACAGGCCACCGCCCACGTCGACGGCCGCTTCCTGCCGGGGTACGAGGAGGAGTTCCTGGCCGACCTCGACCGCATCCTCGGCCCGCGCGTCCGGCGCGAGGACGTGCACGGCGACAAGGCGCTGGAGACGGACTTCGACGGCTCGCTCGTGGACGCCATGCAGACGGCGCTCAAGGCGGAGGACCCGATCGCCCGCGCGGTCCCGTACATGCTCTCCGGCGGTACGGACGCCAAGTCGTTCGACGACCTGGGCATCCGCTGCTTCGGATTCGCCCCGCTGAAGCTTCCGCCGGAGCTCGATTTCGCGGGCATGTTCCACGGCGTGGACGAGCGGGTTCCGGTCGAGGGCCTGAAATTCGGTGCGCGGGTCCTGGACCGTTTCATCGACCACAGCTGACGCGCCACGACGGAAATCGCCAGGGTGTGCGTATATAACCGGAACGAGTGAATGGAGCGTTCTACTCGTAGCCCCGTTACTTCCTCCTCGTTACAGGTGATGCGGTCCGCGGCTGGGACCGCATTTGCCAACTAGGAGGAATAATGATCAAGAAGATCGTCGCCGCTGCGGCTGTCACCGGTGGTCTGGTGCTCGCGGGTGCCGGCATGGCCGTCGCCGACTCGGGCGCCCAGGGTGCCGCCATCGGCAGCCCCGGCGTGCTCTCGGGCAACGTCGTCCAGGTTCCCGTGCACGTCCCCGTGAACGTGTGCGGCAACACGATCGACGTCATCGGTCTGCTGAACCCCGCCTTCGGGAACGTCTGCGTCAACGGCTGACGTCGTGCGTCAACCCGTAAGGGTTTGAGCCCGCTCGGCCCCGGAGCGCACTCCATGCGCCCCGGGGCCGTCGGGTCCTTTGCCTCCGCACAGTCGAGTCCGGGGGTACTCCGGAAGGTAGAAGGCAGGAAACACCTATGCGACAGGTCACGCGTAAAGGCCTGATCACCATGGCGGCCGCGGGCGGCGTTCTCGCGCTCAGCGGTGGCTACGCGCACGCCGACGCGGGAGCGGTCGGCGGCGCATCGAATTCCCCGGGGGTGCTTTCAGGGAATTCGGTACAGATTCCGGTCAACGTGCCGGTCAACGTGTGTGGCAACACGGTCGACGTCGTCGGACTGCTCAACCCGGCCGCGGGCAACGCCTGCGCCAACGGTTCGGGCGGCGCGTCCGCCGGCCAGCACGGCTCCAGCGCGGGCACGTCCGGCACCCACACCGGCGGCAGCCACGCCGGAGGCAGCCACGCCGGAGGCAGTCAGAGCTCGCACGAGAGCGGCCAGACGGGCAGCGGGAAGCACCGGGGCGCCCGCGGCGACAGCGGGGGCGGGGCCACCGCCCAGGGACACACGCAGGGATCACCCGGTCTGCTCTCGGGCAACCTGATCCAGGCGCCCATCGACATTCCCGTGAACGCCTGCGGCAACAGCATCGACGTCGTCGGCCTGCTGAACCCCGCGATGGGCAACACGTGCGAGAACGAGAGCACGCCGCCGGTCGACGTTCCGGAGCCCCCGGTCCGCCAGGTGACCCCGCCGGCGCCGCCCACCGTCCCCAACGCGCCCGAGCCGCAGACCGTGCCCGACGACACGGACGTCCCGCAGCTCGCCCACACCGGTGCGGGCGGGCTCGACCTGCTCATCCCGGCGAGCGCGGGCCTGCTCCTCGCGGGCGCGGGCACGGTGCTCTACCGCCGCGCGAAGGCCGCCGCCTGACGGCAGCGCCCTCACCGGCGGAGCACGACGAAGTGAGTGGACGGGCCCCGCGAGCAGCGGGGCCCGTTCCACGTGTTTCGGACGGCCTACGGCCGGTCCACGGGTCTCACCAGGTGGCCCGCAGCTGACGGATGATCCGGCGGCGCAGCCGCACGCGGCGGCTGCCGTCCCGGCGCAGCGTCAGGCGGTCCAGCTCCCAGTGCCCGTACTCGGCATGGTCGGTCAACAGGCGGGCCGTGTCCTTCCGGGACACCCCGCGCGGCACGTACACGTCGACAAATTCGTATTCCGGCATCGAATCTATTGTGCGGGCAGAGCCCCGGTACGGATAGCGTCTGCCCCATGTCTGATGCTGCGCAGCCCACCGCTGCCGAGGTACGCGCCGCCGCCGATGCGGTCAAAGCCGCGATCGACCACCACCTCGAGGCGGTCGAACGCCGGTCGGGGGACGAGGACCCAGCTGTCTACGACGCGTTCAACGCACTGGCCGCCGCGGCCGAGGTCTACGACGAACTCCTCTACGACCGCCACGACGAGGTCACCCCCTTCGAGATCCCGGGCGCGCAGGACTCCCTGCCGCCCTACAACGGCCCCGAGGAGCCGCACGCGCTGAGCGTGCTGATCCGCCGCGACTACGCGGTGGTGGAGCCCCAGCGGCTGCTCGCACAGGCACAGCGCCTCGCCGACGTCGACCCGGACGCCCGGGCCGGCGGGGGCGCGGCGGTGGTCGGCGGCAGCGTCCACGCGGCGCTGGGGGTGCTCTTCGGGGAGTACGAGGCGGACGAGATCGCCTCCCGGCACACGGAGTTCGGCCTGGAGGAGGGCGACTCCACCCTCTGGGTCGCGGCGGCGGAGGAGCTGCCGGAACCGGGGGAGTGGCTGGACGCCCCGTTCGACGACGCGGACCCGCAGCTGGTGGTCTGCCGCTTCGACGTCAGCGCCGTGTTCGACGAGGACGAACCCGACGAGGGGGAGGACGGACCGGCGCACAACATCGGCTGACCGCCGGCGGGAAGCGACCCGGAGGCCCTGCGGACGCCCGGTGCGTCCGCGGGGCCTCCCTTGCGTGTCACTGCTCCTGCTGCGGCTGCGAGGCCTCCAGCAGCGTGCGCAGGCGGGTGGTGCGCTCCTGGGCCGTGACCTCGGCCACCGCGCGCGGCAGGGCCTGATCGACGCCGTGCACCACGGACAGGTGCCGCTCGCCCCGGCCGAACGCGGTGTAGACCCATGGCCGGCTCAGCCCGCCCGCCGCGTCCCCCGGCAGCACGACGACCGCGGCGGGCCACCGCGTCCCGGCCGCCTGATGGGCACTGAGCGCCCACGCGTGGCGCACGCAGGCCGCCACCCGCTCCTGCGGTACGACGACCGGGGTCCCCGCACAGTCCAGGTGCAGGCCCTCGGCGTCCGCCGACACGACCACGCCGGGCACCGTCCGCCCCGGGGCCGGGACATGGGCGACCCGGTCGCCCGGGTCGAAGCCGCCGAAGCGCCCGGGGCCCGGGTTGAGCCGCTGCTTGAGCGCTTCGTTCAACGCCCGGGTGCCCGCCGAACCGCCGTGGCCGACCGTGATGACCTGGGTGTCGCCGGAGGGCACCCCGATGGCACGCGGCACCGAGTCGGCGACCAGCTGCACCGTACGGTGCACCGCCTCGCCCGCGTCCCGCACGGGGACGATGACGACCTCCTTGCCCGGGGCCTCCACCTGGTTCAGCTCGCCGATGCCGATGCCCGAGACCAGCTCGCCGATCGGGCCGGCGTCCGGGGTGCGGGAGACGACGCGGGGACAGGCGCGGGCGGCCAGCACATCGGCGAACACCTGCCCCGCGCCCGCCGAGCCCAGCACGCCCGGGTCGCCGCTGAGCACCAGCCGGACGCCGTCGGCCAGGGACTCCACCAGCATCGCGCCGGTCTCGACGTCCAGTTGGGGCGCGTCCAGCACGACGAGCAGGTCGACGGCGAGCGCCCCCTCCTCGTCCCGCCCCGGGCCCTCGGCGCCCGACAGCAGCCCCGCGAGCGTGACCGCGGACTCCGCGTCGCCCGTCTCCGCCGCCAGCCGCTGCCTGCCGTGCACGCTGTGCGCGGCGCCCAGGGCCCGCAGGCCGAGGCCGCGCGCGGCGGCGATCAGCGCGGCGGGTTCGGCCCGCGCCGCCTCGCCGCCCGTGTGCGCGACGAGCCCGTGGGCGCCGGCCACGCGGATCAGCTCGGCGGCCGACGGAGAGGGTGCGGCGGAGGCCGCCCGCGACCAGTCCGCGTCCTTCTCGCAGGCGTTGACCAGGCGGGCCAGCCCGTCGGCGAGGCTCTCCTCGGCCAGTGCGTACCGGTCGAGACCCAGGAGCACCCGCACCGGCTCCGCCGCCTCACCGGTGGCGGTGTGGTCGTCGGCCGTCCCACCGGTCTCCTCGCCGGCCTCCTCACCCTCCGGACCGTCCTGGAAGACCAGCACGACGCCCTTCGCGATCGCGTGCTGGACGGCCGCTTCGGGGTCGCTCACGCCACGGCCGGCGAGGGCCGTGCGCACCTGGTCCGCGTCCAGCGCGGTGTGGCCCCGGAGCGCGGCGCGCTCCAGCAGCCAGCCGGTCAGGGCCGCGGTGCGCCGCTCGTCGTCGGGGCCGCAGTCGGCGCCGAGCAGTGCCCGGGCGAAGCCGTCGGCCTGCTCGGGCCCTACGCCGGGCAGCGCGAGCAGCTGCCAGGGGTCCTCGCGCAGGACCTCGGCGGCCCGGTCCCCGAGCAGGGCCGCCGCGGGCTCCGCCAGGGCCCCGGGGGCGCCGCCCCCGGACAGGACGGCTGCCACGGAGGCGACGGCCTCGGGCGGGGCGGCCCGGGGCGCCGGGGCGGGCTCGGGGGGCCGTTCGCGTACCGGGGGCGGGGTGGGCGCGGCGCGGCGGGCGGGGGCCGGGGCGGGGGAGTCGAAGAAGGCGGTGGCGGGCTTCGCGCCGCTCTCCACCGCCCGGACGGCCGCCAGCAGATCGGCCGCCGTGCCGCTCAGCTTCGCGCCGGCGTCGATGGGGGCCTCCTTCTCGGCCTTGCGCTTCTCGATCCGCTCGCGCAGTTCGCGCTGGGCGGCGAGCTCGGCCTCGGCCTCGGAGAGCGCGGGAGCGTCGCCCGCCTCGCCCTGGGCGGCGCCGGCGTCCGCGCCTGTGCCCTGCGTATCCGCGCCTGCGCCCTCCGCGTCCGGGCTCTGTACGTCCGCGCCTTCCCCGCCTGCGACCTCCGCGCCCGTGTCCGCGCCCTCCGCGCCGCCTGCGTTCCCGTTCGGGGCGCCGTCGGGCTCGGCGGCGGGTGCGGGCTCGGCGGCGGGCTCGTCCGGGACGGCGGCGGCGCCGTCCTCGTCGGTGGCCGAGGGGCCGGGGGTTTCCCCCCGGGGAAGCGCAGTCACAGCGTGCTCCAGTCCTGGTCGGGATAGCGGTGCACGGGCGCCGACACGTCGTCGAGCGCCTGGCAGATCTCGTCAGGAAGACTAAGCGCCTCCACTGACAACGCCTCCGTCAGCTGCCGCGCGTTGCGCGCGCCGACGATCGGCGCCGCCACCCCGGGCCGGTCCCTGACCCAGGCGAGGGCCACCTGGAGCGCCGTCGTGGCCAGTCCCTCGGCCGCCGTCGCCACGGCGTCCACGACGCGGCGCGCCGCGTCGTCGAGATAGGGCTCGACGAAGGGCGCCAGCAGTTCGGAGGCGCCGCGCGAGTCGGCCGGTGTCCCGGATCGGTACTTGCCCGTCAGCACGCCCCGGCCCAGCGGCGACGAGGGCAGCAGCCCCACACCGAGGTCGAGCGCGGCGGGCAGCACCTCGCGCTCGATGCCCCGCTGCAGCAGCGAGTACTCCATCTGCGTACTGGCCAGCCGGGTCCGCGCCCCGGGCCCGGCGAGCTGCCAGGTCGCGGCCTTCGCCAGCTGCCAGCCGCAGAAGCCGGACACCCCGGCGTAGCGGGCGCGCCCCGACGACACCGCCAGGTCCAGGGCCTGGAGCGTCTCCTCCAGCGGGGTCACCGGGTCGAAGGCGTGCAGCTGCCACAGGTCCACGTAGTCGGTGCCGAGGCGGTTCAGCGAGGCGTCGAGGGCCGCCAGCAGATGGCCGCGCGAGCCGTCGACCCTGCGGTACGCGTCGGCCACGCTGCCCGCCTTGGTCGCGATGACCAGGTCGCGCCGGGGCACCAGCCCCTCGACGAGCCGCCCGAGCAGGTACTCGGCCTCGCCGCCGCCGTACACGTCGGCGGTGTCGACCAGGGTGCCGCCCGCCTCCCAGAACACCTTCAGCTGCTCGGCAGCGTCGTGCTCGTCGGTGTCCCGGCCCCAGGTGAGGGTGCCGAGCCCGATCCGGGACACTCGTAGGCCGGTGCGGCCGAGATGCCTCTGCTCCATGGGCGCCGAGATTACTGGCCGCGCCTCCCGCGCGTCGCAGGCCTGTGGACAACCGGGCCCGGGGTGGCCCCTGCCGGATCGCACGGCCGCGCGCTAGAGTCCGGAGCTCAGGGACGTTACTGATCAGTAAGGGGTTCGGCTATGCGGCTCGGCATCAATCTCGGTTACTGGGGCGCGGGGATGGACGGGGACAACCTCGCCGTCGCGCAGGAGGCCGACCGGCTCGGCTACGACGTCTGCTGGGCGGCCGAGGCCTACGGCTCCGACGCGCCGACCGTGCTGGCCTGGGTGGCCGCGCAGACCGAGTCCATCGACGTCGGCTCCGCGATCATGCAGATCCCGGCGCGCCAGCCCGCCATGGCGGCGATGACCGCGGCCACGCTCGACTCCCTGTCCGGCGGCCGGTTCCGCCTCGGCCTCGGCGTGTCCGGCCCGCAGGTCTCCGAGGGCTGGTACGGCGTCAGGTTCGACAAGCCGCTGGCCCGCACCCGGGAGTACGTCGACATCGTCCGCAAGGCGATGACCCGCGAGCGGCTGTCGTACGAGGGGCAGCACTGGACGCTCCCGCTGCCGGACGGGCCGGGCAAGCCGCTCAAGCTGACCGTGCACCCGCAGCGCGAGCACATCCCGCTCTACATCGCCGCGATCGGCCCGAAGAACCTGGAGCAGACCGGCGAGATCGCCGACGGCGCCCTGTTGATCTTCCCGTCCGCCGAGCACCTGGAGGAGACCGCGGTCAGCCACCTGCGGGCCGGCCGGGAGAAGGCGGGCGAGACCATGGAGGGCTTCGACGTCTGCCCGACCGTGCCGCTCGCCGTCGGTGACGACATCAACGGCCTCGCCGACATGTTCCGCCCCTACACCGCGCTGTACGTCGGCGGCATGGGCAGCCCGAAGCAGAACTTCTACAACCGGCTCGCCCAGCGCATGGGGTACGAGAAGGAGGCCGCCGAGATCCAGGAGAAGTACCTCTCCGGCGACAAGAGCGGCGCGGCCGCCGCCGTCCCGCACCAGCTGATCGACCAGACCACGCTGCTGGGATCGGTGGAGCGCATCGCCGAGCGCATGCAGGCCTACGCGGAGGTGGGCGTCACCACGCTGACCCTGGCGCCGGCCGGCTTCACCCTCGACGAGCGGATCGCCGCGCTGCGGGCCGGAACGGACGCCCTGGAGCGCGCCGGGCTCGCGTAGGGGTCGCGTAGGGGTCGGGGGCCGCGCCAAGGGGGAGGCGGCACTACGGCCGTGGTGGGGGCTCGGGGGCCTCCCCGCCACGGCCGTCACGCGGAACAACGCGGGCGCGGCGGCCGGGTTACGGGTTCGTGCAAAAACGGTTCGTCGATGCTGTCCCGCCGGCACCCGGGCGGCGCTCGTTCGGCGCAGCCACGGGGCGCTCCTGTTGCCCGCCGGGGCCGGGCGCATTTGACTGGCGCTCGGCGACGCCGGCACGGAGGTGGCAGTGATGCTCTCGGCAAAGAACCTGTTCCAGGAGATCCTCGACAACGACGAGTCGTTCCGGCTGTTCTGCTCCATCGCCGCCAGCGGGGAGTCCCAGGGAGGCTGGGAGAACGGGCGCATCGCGGCCCTCGTGCCCCTGAGCCAGCGCCCCCTCGCCCCCAAGATCGCCCGGCACGGCGCCGACGAGGACAAGCACGGAAGGATCTTCAACGCCCTGCTCAAGAAGCGCGGCCTGACCCCCGCCGAAGTCCCCCCGGACACCGACTACACCATGCTGCTGGAGCGGCACGGCATCGGTCTCGCGCACGAGCAGCTGGGCCGGGACGAGCCCCTGACCGAACGCGACATCATCACCTACCTGGCCCACAGCCGGGTCACCGAACAGCGCGCGTCCGAGCAGATGCGGCTGCTCAGCAAGTACTTCGCCGACCACCCCGAGCTGGGCCGCGCGGTGCGGATGATCTCGAACGACGAGGACAACCACCTGGCGTACTGCCACGAGGAGCTGCTGCGCTTCGCCCGGGGCGGGCACGGCCGGACGATCCAGCACATCCTGCGCGAGTGCGCGCTCGCCGAGATCCGCGTCTACCGCGACGTCAGCCTCGCCGTGATGGACCACATGGGCCGGGTCCTCGGCTGGTCCCGGGCCAAGGCCGGGCTGCTCGCCGCGGGTGTCCGCGCCGTCTACGCGTACGAGCGCCTGGGCGGGTGGCGCCGCATGGTCAGCCTGGCACCGCCCCAGCGGCGCGACGCGCTGGGCGGGACCGCGGCCGCGGCGCCCGAGTACGCCTGAGCCCGCGGCCCGTCAGAGCCAGCCGCGCCGCTTGAACTGGCGGTACAGGCCGATGACCGCGCCCGCCATGAGCAGCAGCACCGCTGGGTAGGACCCGACCCAGCGCAGCTCCGGCATGTGGTCGAAGTTCATCCCGTAGATCCCCGCGACCATCGTCGGCACCGCGGCCATCGCCGCCCACGCGGAGATCTTGCGCATGTCGTCGTTCTGCCGCACCCCCATCTGCGCGAGGTGCGCGGACAGGATGTCGGACAGCAGCCGGTCCAGCCCCTCCACCTGCTCGTTGGCGCGCGTCAGGTGGTCCTGGACGTCCCGGAAGAACGGCCGCGCGTGCTCCTGGACGAACGGCACCCCGGCGCTCGCCAGCCGGGCCATCGGCGCGACCAGCGGGACCGTCGCCCGGCGGAACTCCAGCACCTGGCGCTTGAAGGTGTAGATGCGGGCCGCGGTGTTCTTGGAGTCGTCGGTGCCGCTCGGCGCGAAGACCTGCGTCTCCAGCTCCTCCAGGTCGACCTGTAGCTCGCCCGCCACGTCTATGTAGTGGTCCACGATCGCGTCGCTGACCGCGTACAGGACGGCCGTCGGCCCGTGCTTGAGCACCTCGGGCTCGGCCTCCAGCCGGCGGCGTACCGCGGCCAGCGGCGCCCCCTCGCCGTGCCGCACCGTCACGACGAACGAGTCGCCTATGAACACCATCAGCTCATGGGTGGTCACCGTGTCGTCGTCGTGGTCGTACAGGACCGGTTTGATCACCGCGAACAGCGAGTCGTCGTACACCTCCAGCTTCGGCCGCTGGTGTGCGGACAGGGCGTCCTCGACGGCCAGCGGGTGCAGGCCGAACTCCTTGTTGACCTGGTCGAACTCCTTCTCCGTGGGCTCGTGCAGGCCGATCCAGAGGAACGCGTCGCCGGCCGCCCGCGCCTGGGCGAGGGCGTCGGAGAAGTCGGCGGGGCCGTCGGTCCGGCGTCCGTCGCGGTAGATGGCGCAGTCAACAATCACGGCGCGCATTCTTCCCTGCCCCGGCTCTCCACGCACGTCGGGCAGGGCGTCGCACGCCCGCCGGGGAGCGCGCGACAGCCCGTACGCTGGAGCCCATGCCCACCCTGATCCTCGTACGCCACGGACGCTCCACCGCCAACACGGCCGGGGTGCTCGCGGGCCGGACCCCCGGTGTCGCGCTCGACGAGCGCGGCGCCCAGCAGGCCGCCGCGCTCCCCGGACGGCTGGCCGCCCTGCCACTCGCCGCCGCCGTCAGCAGCCCGCTTCAGCGCTGCCGGGAGACGCTGGCCCCCCTGCTGGAAGCCCGCCCGGAGCTGCCGCTGCACACCGAGGACCGGATCAGCGAGTGCGACTACGGCGACTGGTCGGGCCGCAAACTCGCGGAGCTCAGCGACGAGCCGCTGATGACCGTGGTCCAGCAGCACCCCTCCGCCGCGGCGTTCCCCGGCGGCGAGTCGATGCGGACGATGCAGGCGCGCGCCGTCGAGGCGGTCCGGGAGTGGAACGCGCGGATCGAGGCGGAGCACGGCGAGAACGCCGTCTACGTCATGTGCTCGCACGGCGACATCATCAAGTCCGTGGTCGCCGACGCGCTCGGCATGCACCTGGACCTCTTCCAGCGCGTCCACGCCGACCCGTGCTCGGTCACCGCGATCCGCTACACCCGGCTGCGCCCCTACCTGCTGCGGCTCGGCGACACCGGCGACCTCGCCGCGCTGGCGCCCCGCGAACCGGGCCCGGACGCCGACGCCGCGCGGGACGCGGCGGTAGGGGGCGGCGCTGGGGCGCCGTGATCGCCGCGCGCAGTAGGGTGGACGCGCCGTAGAACGCTTCCCGAGGCCTCCGGCCCACCCTCATCTGCCGTCAATTCTCAAGGGAGACAGGACGTGTCCCGTCAGGTGTTCCTCTACGACCCCCCGGACCGTTTCGTGGCCGGTACGGTCGGGCTGCCTGGACGTCGTACGTTCTTCCTGCAGGCTTCCTCAGGCGGACGTGTCACCAGCGTGGCCCTGGAGAAGACCCAAGTCGCCGCGCTCGCCGAGCGCGTGGACGAACTGCTCGACGAGGTGGTGCGGCGTACCGGCGGGAACTCCCCGGTGCCCGCCGTCGCCCCGATGGACGTCACCGACACCGCCCCCCTCGACATCCCGGTCGAGGAGGAGTTCCGGGTCGGCACCATGGCGCTCGCCTGGGACGGCGAGGAACAGCGCATGATCGTCGAGGCCCAGGCCCTGGTCGAGCTGGACGCCGACTCCGTCGAGGACCTGGCCGAGGCCGAGGAGCGGCTGCTCCAGGACGAGGAGAACGGCCCGCCGATGCTCCGCGTCCGGCTCACCGGCGCCCAGGCCCGGGCCTTCGCCAAACGCGCCCTGGACGTCGTGAACGCGGGCCGCCCGCCGTGCCCCCTGTGCAGCCTGCCGCTCGACCCGGAAGGACACGTATGCCCGCGCCAGAACGGATACCGCCGGGGCGCCTGACCGACGCCGAACTGGTCACCCTGCTCGGCAAGGGCCGGCTGACCGTCCTCGGACAGGTGCGCGGGGCCTCCAACGCGGTGCTGTACTGCTCGGTCGCGTACGAGGGCGAGGAGGCGCACTGCGTCTACAAGCCGGTGGCCGGCGAGCAGCCCCTGTGGGACTTCCCCGACGGCACCCTCGCCCAGCGTGAGGTGGCCGCCTACGAGATATCCGAGACGACCGGCTGGGGCCTGATCCCGCCGACCGTGCTGCGGGACGGGCCCTACGGCCAGGGCATGTGCCAGCTGTGGATCGAGGCGGAGCCGCCGGCCGAGGACGAGCCCGGTCTGCTCGCGCTCGTGGAGGACGAGGAGCCCGGCGAGGGCTGGAAGGCCGTGGCGTTCGCCGAGGTGGGGGAGGGGAGGACCGCCCTGCTCGTGCACGCCGACGACCCGCGGCTGCGGCGGCTCGCCGTGCTGGACGCGGTGATCAACAACGGTGACCGCAAGGGCGGGCACCTGCTGCCCGCGCCCGGCGGCCGGCTCTACGGCATCGACCACGGCGTGACCTTCCACGCGGACGACAAGCTGCGCACCCTGCTGTGGGGCTGGGCGGGCGAGCCCCTGCCCGCCGAGGCCGTCGAGGTGCTGGACCGGCTGGCCGCGGAACTGGAGCCGGGGGCCGCGCTGGTCACCCGGCTGGGGGAACTCATCACTGCGGCCGAGATCGAGGCCCTGCGGGCCCGTGTGGGCGCCCTGAGGGCCACCGGGCTGCACCGGGAACCGAGCGGCGAGTGGCCCGCCATCCCCTGGCCACCGGTCTGACCGCGCTCCGGTGACCGCCGGGGCGCGTACGCGGTGCGCCGGCATGCATGTCCCGGCCCCGGGCGCAAGAGTGCCTCTTCGGTCAGGATCGCCCCTCCGGTTCGTATCCGGAAGCCGCATCCGGTTACGCTCGTCGCATGCATGCCTGGCCCGCTTCTGAGGTCCCCGCCCTGCCCGGCAAGGGCCGCGACCTTCGGATACACGACACCGCGACCGGCGGACGGATCACCCTTGACCCCGGTCCCGTCGCCCGCATCTACGTCTGCGGCATCACGCCGTACGACGCGACCCATATGGGTCATGCGGCGACCTACAACGCGTTCGACCTCGTCCAGCGCGTGTGGCTCGACACCAAGCGGCAGGTTCACTACGTCCAGAACGTGACCGACGTGGACGACCCGCTGCTGGAGCGGGCCGTGCGCGACGGACAGGACTGGACCGAGCTCGCCGAGCGCGAGACGGCCCTGTTCCGGGAGGACATGACCGCGCTGCGCATGCTCCCGCCGCGGCACTACATAGGAGCCGTCGAGGCGATACCCGGCATCGTGCCGCTCGTCGAACGGCTCCGCGACGCGGGCGCCGCCTACGACCTCGACGGCGATGTGTACTTCTCCGTCGACGCCGACCCGCACTTCGGCGAGGTGTCGCACCTCGACGCCGAGGCGATGCGGCTGCTCTCCGCCGAACGCGGCGGCGACCCGGAGCGGCCGGGCAAGAAGAACCCGCTCGACCCGATGCTCTGGATGGCCGCCCGCGAGGGCGAGCCGAGCTGGGACGGCGGCTCGCTCGGAGCCGGCCGGCCCGGCTGGCACATCGAGTGCGTGGCCATAGCCCTGGACCACCTCGGCATGGGTTTCGACGTCCAGGGAGGCGGCTCCGACCTCGTCTTCCCGCACCACGAGATGGGCGCCTCGCACGCCCAGGCGCTGACCGGCGAGCACCCGTTCGCGCAGGCATATGTGCACGCCGGCATGGTCGCCCTGGACGGCGAGAAGATGTCCAAGTCGAAGGGCAACCTGGTCTTCGTCTCGGCGCTGCGCCGCGACGGCGTCGACCCGGCGGCGATCCGCCTCGCCCTGCTCGCCCACCACTACCGCTCCGACTGGGAGTGGACCGACCAGGTGCTCGCCGACGCCGTGGCGCGGCTCGCCCGGTGGCGCGCCGCCGTCTCGCGCCCCGACGGCCTGTCCGCCGACGCCCTGGTCGAGGAGGTCCGCGAGTCCCTCGCCGACGATCTGGACACCCCGGCCGCGCTGGCCGCCGTCGACCGCTGGGCCGAACGGCAGAGCGCCGAGGGCGGTACGGACGAGGGGGCGCCCGGCCTCGTCTCCCGTACCGTCGACGCGCTGCTCGGCGTCGCGCTGTAACCACTTTTCTCGTAACTCTCCGTCGCCGCAATCCACTTCGCCGGCCCCGGACTTCTTCATGAAGTTCGGGGCCGGTTCCGTTTTGTCCATGGTCAAATGCTTGATGCTGCGCTAAAAGCGCTCTATGCAATCATCAACGCGCACCAGATCGGCGGTAGTTGCAGCGCTGCTGGGACTGCTCGCCGTACTCACGGGACCGGGCAGCGCCCTGGCGGCGGACCCGGCCCCACCCACCGGCACGACCGTCGGCGGCCTCACCGGCTTCGCCGCCGACGGGGCCGTGTACCGGCTGACGGCAGGCACGGCGAAGGCCCGCGTCAGCTTCGTGTCCGAGGAGACCTTCCGCATCGAACTCGCCCCGGACGGCACCTTCCAGGACCCGGCCGGCGACGCCATCGTGCTGCCGCAGGGCGCCCCGCCCCGCACCCGCTGGAAGGAGCGCGGCGACCGCTACGAGCTCTCCACCCGCAGCGTCACCCTCCGTGTCTACAAGTCGCCTCTGCGGTTCGCCCTGTACCGGGCCGACGGAAGCAGGGTCTGGTCCGAGGCGAAGGGGCTGAGCTGGGACGCCGAGCAGACCACCCAGACCCTGGCGCGCGGCGCCGACGAGCAGTTCTACGGCGCAGGCATGCAGAACGGCCGGGGCAACACCTCGCACCGTGGCAAGACCGTCGAGGTGGGTGTCGACTACGACTGGGACGACGGCGGCCACCCCAACTCGGTGCCGTTCTACCTCTCGTCGGCCGGCTACGGCGTCTTCCGCAACACCTTCGCGCCCGGCACCTACGCCTTCAACGACCCGGTGACCACCAGCGAGCAGGAACAGCGCTTCGACGCCTACTACTTCGCGGGCGACAGCGCCAAGGACGTCATCGGCCAGTACACGAAGCTCACCGGCAAACCGTTCCTGCCGCCGGTCTACGGCATGGAGATCGGGGACTCCGACTGCTACCTGCACAACGCCAACCGCGGTGAGCGCCGCACTCTGGACGCCCTGAAGGTCGCCGACGGTTACCTCGACAACGACATGCCCAACGGCTGGATGCTCGTCAACGACGGCTACGGCTGCGGCTACGAGAACCTCGCCGAGACCGCGAAGGGCCTCCAGGACCGCGGCATGCAGGCCGGCCTGTGGACCGAGGACGGCATCGACAAGCTCGGCGACCAGGTCAAGGCCGGCCAGCGCGTCGCCAAGCTGGACGTGGCCTGGGTCGGCCCCGGCTACAAGTTCGCGCTCGACGGCTGCAAGGACGCCTACCAGGGCATCGAGGACAACAGCGATGCCCGCGGCTTCACGTACGCCCCCGAGAGCTGGGCGGGCGCGCAGCGCTGCGGTGTCCAGTGGTCCGGCGACCAGTACGGCACCTGGGACTACATCCGCTGGCAGATCCCGACCTACGCGGGCGCCACGATGTCCGGCCTCGCCTACACCACGGGCGACGTCGACGGCATCTTCGGCGGCAGCGCCAAGACGTACACCCGTGACCTCCAGTGGAAGATGTTCCTGGGGACCACGATGACCATGGACGGCTGGGCGGCCAACGACAAGCAGCCCTTCCGCTACGGCGAGCCGTACACCACCATCAACCGCGACTACCTCAAGCTCAAGGAGTCGCTGCTGCCCTACCAGTACTCCTACGCGCACGAGGCGACGAAGACCGGGGTCGGCATGGTCCGCCCGCTGGTCCTGGAGTACCCGGACGATCCGAAGGCCGCGACCGAAGCGGCGAAGTACGAGTTCATGTCGGGCGAGGACTTCCTCGTCGCCCCCGTCTACGAGGACAGCACCGAGCGCGACGGCATCTACCTGCCGAAGGGCACCTGGACCGACTACTGGACCGGGCGCACCTACCAGGGCCCGGCCACCCTCGACGACTACAGCGCCCCGCTCGACACCCTGCCGCTGTTCGTCAAGGCCGGTGCCAGTGTGCCGATGTGGCCGGGCATCCGCTCGTACCAGGACCGCACCGCCTCCTCCCCGCTGGCCTGGGACATCTACCCGCAGGGCAGGTCGTCGTTCACGCTGTACGAGGACGACGGCGTGACCCGCGAGCACCGCGACGGCGCGTACGCCACCCAGACCGCCGACGTCCGCGCCCCCGCCCGGGGCTCCGGCGACGTGACGGTGGACATCGGCGCGAGCAAGGGGAAGTTCACCGGCAAGCAGAGCAGCCGCCCCTACGAGTTCACCGTGCACACCGGCTCCGAGCCGGGCGCGGTGAAGCTCAAGGGCAAGCTGCCCCGGCTCACCTCGGCAGCCGCGTACGCGAAGGCGAAGCAGGGCTGGTGGTACGACCGCGACGACCGCGGCGGCGTGGTGAAGATCAAGACCGCCTCGCTGTCCACGGGCAAGAAGTTCACCGTGAAGCTGGAGAACACCAGCGCGGTCGGCGGCCGGAACGCAGCCGCCACGGCCACCGTCTTGGCCCCCCGGGGCCAGGAGACCGGCGCCGGCGCCCCGAGCACCGTCGCCGTCGACGTGACCGCGGGCAAGGCGGCCGTGACGGACGCGGCCCTCACGCTCGACGTCCCGAAGGGCTGGCAGGTCACCCCCGCCGCGCCCGTGAAGCGGATACCCGCGGGCACCACCCGGCGGGTCGAGGTGAAGGTGACCCCGGCGAAGGACGCCCCGGTGGGCGAGGCCGGGATCACCGCCCTGGCGCGCTACCGCTCGGCGGGCGAGTCCCGTACCGCATCCCAGCGGCTGGCGGTCTCCGTCATGCCGGCCCCGCCCAGCGGGGAGACCTGGGCGAGCGACATGGAGTGGCTGAACGAGACCAACGGCTACGGCCCCGCCGAGCGCGACCGCAGCAACGGCGAGTCGGGTGCGGCCGACGGGCACCCGATCACGCTGGCCGGGAAGGTGTACGAGAAGGGGATCGGCACCCACGCCGACTCGGACATCGAGGTCTATCTCGGCGGCCGGTGCTCGAAGTTCACGGCGGACGTCGGCATCGACGACGAGATCGACGGCTACGGCGAGGTGGCGTTCTCCGTGGAGGCGGACGGCAAGGTGCTGTGGACCTCGCCGAAGGTGACGGGTGCCTCGGAGACCGTTGCGGTGGACGTGGCGCTCGACGGCGCGCGGCACGTGCGCCTGAAGGTCACCGACACCAACGGCTCCAAGACCGGCGACCACGGGGACTGGGGCGCGGCACGCTTCACCTGTTCCTGAATGACGGCGAACGCTTCACCTGTTCCTGAATGACGGCGAACAAGCAGGGGAGCCGGGCGGGTACGAACCCGCCCGGCTCCGCGCTGCCCGGATCGATCCTGTCCGGACCGGTCCTGCCCGGCTCAGTCCTGCGACGGGCCGTCCGGGCCGTTGTCCGTGTCCTCGTCCGGTCCGTCGTGGGACGACTCCGACGGTCCGTCGCCCGCGTCGCGGTCGTCGGACGAGGGCCGGCCGGTCCCCGGACCGCCCGGCCGGCCGCTGCCGGGCCCGCTCGCCGGCCCCGGGCCGGTCTCCGGCCGGATCGGCTTCGGCGGTCTGGTGCGTCCGCTGGAGGTGTCGCGCAGATAGGCGGCGTCCCCGCTCTCCGTGGCGTGCCCGCCGGGCGGCTGGCCGCCTCCCGGGTCGCGGCGCCGCAGATAGCGCTCGAACTCCCGGGCGATGGCCTCGCCGCTCGCCTCGGGCAGCTCCGCGGTGTCCCGGGCCTCCTCCAGCGTCTGCACGTACTCGGCCACCTCGCTGTCCTCGGCGGCCAGTTGGTCGACCCCGACCTGCCAGGCGCGCGCGTCCTCCGGCAGTTCGCCGAGCGGGATGCGCAGCCCGAGCAGGTCCTCCAGGCGGTTCAGCAGCGCCAGCGTCGCCTTCGGGTTGGGCGGCTGCGACACGTAGTGCGGCACCGCCGCCCACAGGCTCACCGCGGGCACCCCCGCGTGCGTGCACGCCTCCTGGAGGATGCCGACGATGCCGGTCGGGCCCTCGTACCTGGTCTCCTCCAGGTCCATGGTGCGCGCCAGGTCCGGGTCGGACGTGACGCCGCTGACCGGGACCGGCCGGGTGTGCGGGGTGTCGCCGAGCAGCGCACCGAGCACCACCACCATCTCGACGCCCAGCTCATGCGCGAAACCCAGGATCTCGTTGCAGAACGAGCGCCAGCGCATGGACGGTTCGATGCCCCGGACCAGGACCAGATCGCGGGGCTTGTCCCCGCCGATGCGGACCACGGAGAGCCGGGTGGTCGGCCAGGTGATCTTGCGCACCCCGCCGTCCAGCCACACCGTCGGGCGGTTGACCTGGAAGTCGTAGTAGTCCTCGGCGTCCAGCGCCGCGAACACCTCGCCCTTCCACTCCCGGTCCAGGTGCGCGACCGCCGTGGAGGCGGCGTCACCTGCGTCGTTCCACCCCTCGAACGCGGCCACCATGACCGGGTCGATCAGCTCGGGAACCCCCTCGAGCTCGATCACCCAGGCCTCCTTCCGAAGTTCCCTTGCGTACGGAACAACCTTACGGCTTACGGGCTCCCGCACAGCAGACCCCTTGCACAGCCGGGTGAACCCGGGCCTTGGAGGCGCACGTAGGCCTTCGGTGGCCCATCGGGTGCGCGATACATCCGAGCTGTGAGCCACGAATTTGGGTCAGTCTCTAGACTTTCCGACTCTCGGGCGGCTATACATCGGATGACCAGAACAGAGGTCCGATGTTATTTCCCCTGGGGGCGCGCATGAGTCAGACCGTCACGGATTTCGAGGTGCACGACATCCGTTTTCCGACCTCGGAACAACTGGACGGCTCGGACGCCATGAACCTCGACCCCGACTACTCGGCCGCCTATGTCGTCCTGCGCACCGACGCCGCCGACGACACCGGCGCCACGGTCGAGGGTCATGGCTTCTGCTTCACCATCGGGCGCGGCAACGAGGTGATGGCCGCAGCCATCGAGGCCCTGCGCCCGCACGTCACCGGACGCCCGGTGCCCCGTACGGCGGCCGACCTCGGCGCCCTGTACCGGGACCTCACGCACGACTCCCAACTGCGGTGGCTCGGGCCCGAGAAGGGCGTCATGCACATGGCGGCCGGCGCGGTGATCAACGCGGCCTGGGACCTGGCGGCGAGACAGGCGGGCAGACCCGTCTGGCAGTTCCTGGCCGGGATGACGCCCGAGGAGCTGGTCTCCCTGGTCGACTTCCGCTACCTCACCGACGCGCTCACCCCCGACGAGGCGCTGGCCATCCTGCGGGCCGCCGAACCGGGACGGGCCGAGCGCGCCGCCCGGCTGCGGGCCGAGGGCTACCCCGCGTACACCACCTCGCCCGGCTGGCTGGGCTACTCCGACGACAAGCTGGTCCGGCTCGCCAAGCAGGCCGTCGCCGACGGCTTCACCCAGATCAAGCTCAAGGTCGGCGGCGAGGTCGGCGACGACGTCCGCCGGATGGCGCTCGCCCGCGAGGCCGTCGGCCCCGGCATACGGATCGCGGTCGACGCCAACCAGCGCTGGGACGTCGCCGACGCGGTCGCGTGGATGACCGAACTCGCCCCGTACGACCCGCACTGGATCGAGGAACCGACCAGCCCCGACGACGTGCTCGGCCACGCCGCCGTGCGCGCCGGGCAGCCGGTCAAGGTCGCCACCGGCGAACACGTCGCCAACCGCGTCGTGTTCAAGCAGCTGCTCCAGGCCGGCGCCGTCGACTTCGTCCAGATCGACGCCGCACGCGTCGCGGGCGTCAACGAGAACCTGGCGATCCTGCTGCTCGCCGCCAAGTACGGCGTCCCGGTCTGCCCGCACGCGGGCGGCGTCGGCCTGTGCGAACTCGTCCAGCACCTCGCGATGTTCGACTACGTGGCCGTCTCCGGCACCTGGGAGGACCGGGTGATCGAGTACGTCGACCACCTCCACGAACACTTCGTGGACCCCACCGTCATCGAGAACGGGCGCTACACCGCCCCGTCCTCGCCGGGCTTCTCGGCCAGGATGCGCCCCGAGTCGATCGCCGCACACAGCTACCCGCACGGGCCCGTCTGGCAGGCCCGCCGCATCGAGAAGGAGGAGGGCCGATGACCGGCACACACGATTTCGAGGGGATGAACGCCCTGGTGACGGGCGGCGCCTCCGGCATCGGGGCCGCCGTCACGGCCCAGCTGATCGAGCGCGGCGCCCGGGTCGCCGTCCTCGACCGGGACACCTCCGGCACACCCCGGGGCGCCCTCGCCATCGAGGCCGACCTCCGCGACGACGCCGCCGTGCGCGCCGGCGTGGACCGCGCCGTCTCCGTCATGGGCTCGCTGCACACCCTCGTCTCCAACGCGGGCATCGGCTCCATCGGCACCGTCGAGGACAACGACGACGACGAGTGGGCCCGGGTCCTCGACATCAACGTCCTCGGCATGGTCCGCACCGCCCGGCACGCCCTGCCCCACCTGCGCAGGGCCACCGCCGAGCGCCCCGGCGCCGTATCGATCACCCACACCTGCTCGATCGCCGCGACCGCCGGGCTGCCCCAGCGCGCCCTGTACAGCGCGAGCAAGGGCGCCGTCCTCTCGCTCACCCTCGCCATGGCCGCCGACCACGTCCGCGAGGGCGTCCGCGTCAACTGCGTCAATCCGGGCACCGCCGACACCCCCTGGGTCGGCCGGCTGCTGGACCAGGCCGACGACCCGGCCGCCGAACGCGCGGCCCTCGAAGCCCGCCAGCCGCTGGGCCGGCTGGTCTCGGCCGACGAGGTGGCCGCCGCGGTCCTCTACCTCGCCAGTCCCGCCGCGGCCTCCGTGACGGGCACCGCACTGGCCGTCGACGGCGGGATGCAGGGCCTGCGCCTGCGCCCCGCCGACAGCTGAACCCGCACCGCCGCAATGCCATCCGGGCTCCGAGCCGCGACCTCACCAAGGAACGGGACACCAATGAGAGTGCGTACGACGAGTGCGGCCGCCTGTGCCGTACTGCTGGCCGTCACCGCCCTCGCGGGCTGCAACCGCGAATCGTCGGACAGCGGCGCGGGCGGCGGCAAGGTCGGCATCGACCTGCCGCGCAGCGACAGCGACTTCTGGAACTCCTACCAGAACTACATCAAGAAGGGCGTCAAGGACGGCGAGGTCTCCGCGCTCCCGCTGACCAACTCGCAGAACGACATCGGCAAGCTCGTCGCCAACGTGCAGACCTTCACCGACCAGGGCGCCAAGGCCGTGGTGATGGCCCCGCAGGACACCGGCGCGATAGCCGAGTCGCTCAACACGCTCAACGAGAAGAAGATCCCCGTCATCAGCGTCGACACCCGCCCGGACAAGGGCGACATCTACATGGTGGTCCGCGCCGACAACAAGGCGTACGGGACGAACGCCTGCAAGTACCTCGGCGAGCAGCTGAAGGGCAAGGGCAAGGTCGTCGAGTTCCAGGGCGACCTGTCCTCCATCAACGGCCGGGACCGCTCCGAGGCCTTCAAGGCGTGCATGGACAAGGACTTCCCCGGCATCAAGGTGTTCGAGCTGGCCACCGACTGGAAGGGCGACGTCGCCTCCGCCAAGCTCCAGTCGACGCTGGCCGCCCACCCCGACATCAACGGCATCTACATGCAGGCCGGCGGCGTCTTCCTACAGCCCACCCTCGCGCTCCTGGAGCAGAAGAAGCTGCTGAAGCCCGCCGGTTCGCCCGGCCACATCACCATCATCTCCAACGACGGCATCCCCGAGGAGTTCGACGCCATCAAGGCCGGAAAGATCGACGCGACGATCTCCCAGCCCGCCGACCTGTACGCGAAGTACGCGCTGTACTACGCGAAGGCGGCCCTGGACGGGAAGACCTTCGAGGAGGGGCCGACCGACCACGACTCCACCATCATCAAGATCCCGAACGGCTACGAGGACCAGCTCCCCGCACCCCTGGTGACCAAGGACAACGTCGACGACCCGAAGCTGTGGGCCAACCAGCTGGAGAAGAAGAGCTAGCCATGGACCAGGCAGCACCACCCGCCGTACGGGCGGAAGGCGTCGTCAAACGCTTCGGACCGACCGTGGCCCTGGACGGGGTGAAGCTGACCGTGCGGCCCGGCGAGTCGCACGCGCTCGTCGGCCGCAACGGCGCCGGCAAGTCCACGCTGGTCAGCGTCCTGACGGGGCTCCACAAGGCGGACGCGGGCACGGTCACCTTCGGCGGGGAGCCCGCGCCTGCCTTCGGGGACACCACGGCCTGGCAGTCCAAGGTCGCCTGCGTCTACCAGAAGTCCATGGTCGTTCCCGACCTGACCGTCGCCGAGAACCTCTTCCTCAACCGGTTCGACGACCACGCCCGCTGGATCAGCTGGGGCAGGCTCCGCAAGCGCGCCGAGCAGCTTCTCGCCGCGTACGGCGTCCAGGTCGACCCGAACACCCGGGCACGCGACCTCGCCGTCGAGCAGCGGCAGTTCGTGGAGATCGCCCGCGCGCTGTCCTTCGGCGCACGGCTGATCATCCTGGACGAGCCGACCGCCCAGCTCGACGCCCGGGGCATCGCCCGCCTCTTCGACAAGCTCCGCGAACTCCAGAGCCGGGGCGTGGCGTTCCTCTTCATCTCCCACCACCTCCAGGAGGTGTACGAGCTGTGCACCGCGGTCACCGTCTACCGCGACGCCCGCCACGTCCTGACCGCCCCCGTCGCCGACGTCACCAAGGAGGACCTGGTCGCGGCGATGACCGGTGAGAAGGCCGCCGGCGCGACCGCCTGGCACGCGGCCGGTGACACCCCGCCCGACCCGTCGGCCCAACCCGTCCTGAGCACCGAACAGCTCGCACTCCCCGGCCGGTTCGAGCCCCTGGACCTCCAGGTGCGCCCCGGCGAGGTGCTCGGCCTCGCCGGCTCCGCGGCCAGCGGCAACACCGCGGTCGGTGAAGTGCTCGCCGGCATGCGCAAGGCGGGCGGCGGCACGGTCCGGGTGCGCGGCCGGGCCGTGCGGACGGGCAGCGTGCCGCACGCCCTGGCCGCCGGGATCGGCTACATCCCCGAGGACCGGCACGACCAGGGCCTCGTCCTGGAACGCAGCGTCGCGGAGAACGCCACCCTCACGGTCACCGACCAGCTCGGCCCGTGGGGGACCGTCCTGCCCTCCCGCACCAGGGAGTTCGCCCGGTCCATGATCGACTCGCTCGACATCAAGACCCAGGGGCCCGAGCAGCCCGTCTCCGGGCTCTCCGGCGGCAACCAGCAGAAGGTCGTGGTGGCCCGCGCGCTGGCCCGTGAACCCAGCGTCCTGGTGGCGGTCCGGCCCACCGCGGGCGTGGACGTCAAGTCCAAGGACTCGCTCCTCGGAGTCGTACGCCGGGTCGCCGACGCGGGCAACGCCGCGGTCGTCGTCTCGGACGAGCTGGACGACCTGCGGGTCTGCGACCGGGTCCTCGCCCTGTTCCACGGGCGGGTCGTCGCAACGTTCGACAGCGGGTGGACCGACGGGGAACTCGTCGCCGCCATGGAAGGTGTGGGGGAAAGGGAATGACCGGCACGGTACGGCCGTCCACGGCCGACGACTTCGACACGGCCCCGAAGGGCGACGACGGCGGCAGCCCGCTGAACAGGCTCAAGCTGATCCGGTGGAGCGACTTCTCGCTGGTGCCGGTGATCCTGGTGCTGATGCTGATCGGCTTCATCGTCTCGCCGGTGTTCCTCACCTCGGACAACCTGATCAGCGTCGTCCAGCAGTCCTCCGAGCTGAGCCTCCTGGTCCTCGGCCAGGCGCTGATCCTCATCTGCGGCCGGATGGACCTCTCACTGGAGTCGACGATCGGCATCGCGCCCGTCGTCGCGATGTGGCTGGTGCTGCCACCCGAGGGCGGCCGGTTCGCCGGCCTCGGACTGCTCCCCGCCTGGTCGGCGATCCCGCTCTGCCTGCTGGTCGGCCTCGCCATCGGCGCGGTCAACGGCTTCCTGATGCTGAAGCTCCGGGTCAACGGCTTCATCGCCACGCTCGGCATGCTCACCATGCTGCGCGGACTCCACATCGGCATCACCGAGGGCAAGTCCATCACCGACGTCCCGGAGTCCTTCCGCTACCTCGGCAAGAGCGAGTGGTTCGGGGCCCCGGCCGCGGTCTGGATCTGCCTCGTCCTCTTCGCCGTCGGCGGCGCGGCGCTCGCCTGGCTGCGCCACGGACGCTCGCTGTACGCGATCGGCGGCAACCCGGAAGCGGCCCGCGCCGCGGGCATCCGCGTCGACCGCGTCACCTGGATCGTGCTCGCCATCGGCGGCCTGCTGGCGGCCTTCGCCGGCATCCTCTACACCGGCCACTACGGGGCGGTCGCCGCGACCCAGGGCGACGGCTGGATCTTCCAGGTGTTCGCCGCGGCCGTGATCGGCGGCATCAGCCTCAAGGGCGGCCGGGGCACGCTGTTCGGCGCCCTGACCGGCGTACTGACGCTCCAGCTGGTCGTCAACGTGATGACCCTCGGCGGTGTCCCGGCCCTGTGGAACCAGTTCCTCAACGGCGCGATCATCATCGTCGCCCTGGTCATCTCCCGCTTCGCGAGCGGCGAGAAGCAGGACTGAGGACGGGGAACACCCGGCCCGTCCGGCGTTCGAGGACCGGGGTCCGGGGGAGGAGCCCCGGTCACGGGAAGGGGCGGGTGGGAGAAATCCCACCCGCCCCTTCCCGCGGTCGCCGCTACAACGTCGACCGCAACCACTGCTCCACGCTCGCCACATGCACCGTCGCCCAGGCCCGCGCAGCCTCCGCGTCCCGGTCCCGCAACGCCGACACGATCGCCCGGTGCTCATGCAGCGTCCGGCTCACCGCGTCCTGCTGGGTCAGCCCGCGCCACACCCGCGCCCGCGTCGTCGGCCCCGAGAGGCCGTCCAGCAGCGAGCAGAGCACCGAGTTGCCGGACGACTGGACGATGCCCCGGTGGAAGTCCAGGTCGCAGGCCACCAGCTCCTCCACCGACGGGCGCTCGCCCAGCGCGTCCAGTTGGGCGTCGAGCGCGTCCAACTGCTCCTCACTGATCCGGCTCGCCGCCATCGCCGTCGCGGCCGGCTCCAGAATCCGGCGCACCGCCAGGAACTCCAGCACCGTGTCGTCGCGGTGGAAGTCCACCACGAAGCTCAGCGCCTCAAGGAGCAGCTGAGGATCGAGGCTGGTGACGTACGTGCCGTCGCCCTGGCGCACGTCGAGAATGCGGATCAGCGACAGGGCGCGCACCGCCTCCCGCAGCGAGTTGCGGGACAGGCCCAGCTCCGAGGCGAGCTCGCTCTCCTTGGGGAGACGATCGCCGGGCCGTAGCGCACCCGAGACGATCATTCCCTTGATCTTCTCGATGGCCTCGTCGGTGACAGCCATGGGCGACCTCCAGACATCCGATGTATCGCCCTATTATGCGTCCCCGACGAGGCCCGGTACGACCTTCTGACCAACTCACGGGCCGCCCGGCCCGCCCCGCCCGGGTCTCAGCCGCGCCGCTCGCCGAGCACCGACTCCACACCGGCCCTGATCTCGTCCGTCGCCAGACCTCGGATCGTCAGCGTCGTCCGCCGCCGCAGCACGTCGTCCGCCGTCTCGGCCCACTCGTGGTCCCGCGCGTAGGCGACCTGCGCCCAGATCTCCGGGGCGTCCGGGTGGACGCGCTCCGCGAGCGCCGGGTTCTCGTTGGCCAGGCGGGCGATGTCGAAGGACAGCGAACCGTAGTGCGTGGCCAGGTGCCGTGCCGTGTCGGCGGCCATCCGGGGGCCCGGCGTACCGCCGTCCACCAGCAGCCGGTGCGCCACCGCGTTCGGGTTGGCGATCCCCGGCAGCGGCAGCTTCCTCGGAAGCCGGGCCATCGGCTCCATGTCCTCGCCGAGCGGCTGCCCGGGGAGCGCGGCCAGCTTGTTCATCACCGTACGGCCGATGTGCCGGAACGTCGTCCACTTGCCGCCGGCCACCGACAGCATCCCGCCCCGGCCCTCCGTGACGACCGTCTCGCGCTTGGCCTTGGAGGTGTCACCGGGCCCGCCCGGCAGCACCCGCAGCCCCGCGAAGGAGTACGTGATCAGATCCCGCGACAACTGCTGGTCGCGCACCGAGAACGCCGCCTCGTCCAGGATCTGCGCGGTGTCCTTCTCGGTCACCGCGACCTCGGCCGGATCGCCCTCGTACTCCTCGTCCGTCGTGCCGAGCAGCAGCATGTCCTCCCACGGCAGGGCGAACGTGATGCGGTACTTGTCGATCGGCGTGGCCAGCGCCGCCTTCCACGGGCGGGTGCGCTTGAGCACCAGGTGGGCGCCCTTGGACAGGCGTATGGAGGGGGCCGCGTTCGGGTCCTCCATCGTGCGCAGGTGGTCCACCCACGGCCCGGTCGCGTTCAGCACCAGCCGGGCGTTCACCCCGAACTCCGTACCGTCCATGCCGTCCCGCAGCTCCGCGCCCACCACCCGGCCCCGGGTGAACCGCAGCCCGGTGACCTTCGCGTGGTTGAGCACCACCGCGCCCGCGTCGACGGCCGCGCGGACCGTCATCAGCGCCATCCGGGCGTCGTTCATCTGGTCGTCGCCGTAGACCGCGACGGCCTTCAGGTTCTCCGTACGCAGCTCCGGCACATCGCGCTGCGCCCGCGCCGGGCTGATCACATGGCCGACGCCGTCACCGAAGGCGGACAGCGCCGAGTACGCGAACACGCCGGCGCCGAGCTTCGCCGCGCCGTGCGGCCCGCCCTTGTAGACCGGCAGGTAGAAGGTGAGCGGATTGGCCAGGTGCGGGGCCACCTGGCGGGAGACCGCACGGCGCTCGAAGTGGTTCTCCGCCACCAGCTTCACCGCGCCGGTCTGGAGGTAGCGCAGACCGCCGTGGAGCAGCTTGGAGGAGGCGGAGGAGGTGGCGCCGGCGAAGTCGCCGGCGTCCACCAGGGCCACCCGCAGCCCGGACTGCGCGGCGTGCCAGGCGGTGGAGATGCCCAGAATGCCGCCGCCGATCACCAGGAGGTCGTACGTCGCCTTGGAGAGCTGCTCCCGGGTCTCGGCACGGCTCGGGAGGGAGCCGGAGGCCGGATGCGTCCCGAGGGCGGGGACGCTCTGCAGGGTGGTCATGTTGTCTACTCCTCGTCCTCGAGCCAGCCCATGGTGCGTTCCACGGCCTTGAGCCAGCTCTTGTACTCGCGGGCGCGGGTGTCCGCGTCCATGCGGGGGGTCCACTCGGCGGCCCTGCGCCAGTTGGCGCGCAGCGCGTCGGTGTCGGGCCAGAAGCCGACGGCCAGGCCGGCGGCGTAGGCGGCGCCGAGGCAGGTGGTCTCGGCGACCATCGGCCGCACCACGGGTGCGTCCAGGAAGTCGGCGAGCGTCTGCATCAGCAGGTTGTTGGAGGTCATGCCGCCGTCGACCTTGAGCGAGGTCAGCTCGACGCCGGAGTCCTTGGTCATGGCGTCGCTGATCTCCCGCGTCTGCCAGGCCGTGGCCTCCAGCACGGCACGGGCGATGTGCGCCTTGGTCACGTAGCGGGTGAGGCCGGCGATGACACCGCGGGCGTCGGGGCGCCAGTAGGGGGCGAACAGGCCGGAGAAGGCCGGCACGAAGTACGCGCCGCCGTTGTCCTCGACCGAGGAGGCAAGGGTCTCGATCTCGGCCGCGGACTGGATCAGGCCCATCTGGTCGCGCATCCACTGCACCAGCGAACCGGTGACGGCGATCGACCCCTCCAGGGCGTACACCGGCTTCTGGTCGCCGATGCGGTAGCCGACCGTGGTCAGCAGCCCGTTGTAGGAGTTGACCGGGGTCTCACCGGTGTTCATCAGCATGAAGGTGCCGGTGCCGTACGTGGACTTGGCCTCGCCCTCGGCGAAGCACGTCTGGCCGAACAGCGCCGCCTGCTGGTCGCCCAGCGCCGAGGCCACCGGCACACCGTCGAGCACGCCGCCCTTGGTGGTGCCGTACACCTCGGCCGAGGAGCGGATCTCGGGCAGCACGGCCATCGGCACGCCGATGGAGGAACAGATCTTCTCGTCCCACTGCATGGTGTGCAGGTTCATCAGGAGCGTGCGCGAGGCGTTGGTGACGTCGGTGACGTGGACGCCGCCGTCGGTGCCGCCGGTCAGGTTCCAGATGACCCAGGAGTCCATGGTGCCGAAGAGGATGTCGCCGCGCTCGGCCCGCTCGCGCAGCCCCTCGACGTTGTCGAGCAGCCAGCGGACCTTGGGCCCGGCGAAGTACGAGGCGAGCGGCAGCCCGGTCTCGCGGCGGAAGCGGTCCTGCCCGACGTTGCGGCCGAGCTCCCTGCAGAGCGCGTCCGTACGGGTGTCCTGCCAGACGAGGGCGTTGTGGACGGGCTCACCGGTGTGCTTGTCCCACAGCAGGGTGGTCTCGCGCTGGTTGGTGATGCCGATGGCCTTGACGTCGGCGGCGGTGATGCCCGCCTTGACGATGGCTCCGGCGACGACCTCCTGCACGTTCTCCCAGATCTCGGCCGCGTCGTGCTCCACCCAGGCGGGCTTGGGGAAGATCTGCTCGTGCTCCTTCTGGTCGACGGAGACGATCCGGCCGTCCTTGTCGAAGACGATGCAGCGGCTGGAGGTGGTGCCCTGGTCGATGGCCGCGATGAACGGCCCGGTGCCGTGGGTGCCGGTGGTGTGTGCGTCGGTCACTGTGTGCTCCCGGAAGTCTGTGTGGTGTGGGGTTGGGGGCGAACGGTCGGGGCGGGACTTCGCGGGCACGGCCTAGGCGAAGGCCAGGTTGTAGAGCCCGCCCGCGAGCGCGCCGCCGATCAGGGGGCCGACGACGGGAACCCATGCGTAGCCCCAGTCGGAGCCGCCCTTGTTCGGCAGCGGAAGCAGCGCGTGCACGATACGCGGGCCGAGGTCGCGGACCGGGTTGATCGCGTACCCCGTCGGACCGCCGAGCGACAGGCCGATGGCGACGACGACCAGGGCGGTGATGAGGGCGCCCAGCGTGCCGAGGCCGTTGCCGTCGTCGTTGAGGCCCTGGGTGAGGATCGCCAGCACCAGCACGATCGTGGCGATGATCTCGGTGAGGACGTTCTGCACGGCGTTGCGGATCTCGGGGCCGGTCGAGAAGACACCGAGAACCGGTCCCGCCTTGGGGGCCGAGGCCTGGTCGACCATGCCCTCCTCACCCTTATGGGCGCGCAGGACCTCCGGATCGGTGAGATGGGCCCGGAACTGCCCGTAGTAGGTCAGCCAGACCAGCACCGCGCCGATGATCGCGCCGAGGAGTTCGGAGGCGAGGTAGAGCGGTACGTCGCTCCACTTCGTGCCGCCCTCGATCGCCAGGCCGATGGTGACGGCCGGGTTGAGATGGGCCCCCGACACGCCGCCGGCCAGATAAGCGCCGGTCAGTACCGCGAACCCCCACCCGAAGGTGATGGCGAGCCAGCCGGCGTTCTGCGCCTTCGAGTGCTTGAGCGTGACGGCGGCACAGACACCGGCGCCGAGCAGGATGAGTACGGCGGTACCGATGGTCTCGCCGATGAAGATGTCGGAGCTGGACACCCGCGACTCCTTTGTCGTTCGTCCAGGGAAGCCGAACCCCGGGTCCCTCCGGTGGTCCGCGCCCTCGTGTGAGGGCTTGGCCGGCCCTTGGCACGGTTACACCCTAACGCGTATTTCCGTTAAGTGTTCGACAATGCCGACCGGTGAACGGCAGTGTTTCTCCCAGGCGAGGCAGCGTCAAGAGGTTGTGGCCTCGGACTCAGTGGTGGCGACCGCGGCGGGTGTGTGCGCGGGTGCCCGCCGTGAGGGCGGGGGCGGGCTCAGAAGCGCCTGGCGCCCAGGTCCCGGGAGACCGCGCGGGCGCAGTCGCGTACCGCCGCGACCAGCTCCGGGCGCAGCTCGCCGTCCCGGCAGACCCGCTCCACCGCGCCGGTGACGGCGACGGCCCCCACCGGCATCCGGCGCCGGTCGTGGATCGGGGCGGCCACCGCGGCCACCCCCTCCCAGGTCTCCTCCACGTCGGCCGCCCAGCCGCGGGCCCGGATCAGGTCGAGCATCGCCTCGAACTCCTCCGGCGCGGTGACGGTCCGGGGCGTGAACGACCGTCGCTCGGCCTCCAGCGCCTCCGTGTGGGCCACCGGGTCGTACGCGGACAGCACCTTGCCCAGAGCCGTGGAGTGCAGCGGCTGCATGGCCCCCACCTCCAGGACCTGCCGGCTGTCGTCGGGGCGGAAGACGTGGTGGACGATCAGTACGCCCTGCTGGTGCAGCACGCCCAGGTGGACGCTCTCACCGCTGGAACGGGCCAGGTCGTCCGTCCAGACCAGGGCCCGGGCCCGCAGCTCGTGGACGTCGAGATAGCTGTTGCCCAGGCGCAGCAGTTCCGCGCCGAGCTGGTAGCGGCCGGACGCCGCGTCCTGCTCGACGAAGCCCTCGTGCTGAAGGGTGCGCAGGATGCCGTGTGCGGTGCCCTTGGCCAGGCCCAGTGAGGAGGCGATGTCGGACAGCCCGAGCCGCCGCTCGCCGCCTGCCAGCAGCCGCAGCATCGCGGCCGCCCGCTCCAGCGACTGGATGTTCTTGGCCATCGCGCCGTACTCCTCCACCTTGTTCGACAATGCTGAACACTATCGGCCCATGCCGACCCGTGCTCGACCGCGGCGGAAGTCCGCAGCGCCCCGCCACCCCGGACACAGCATGCAGTCCGGCTTGTGGGACAGAGTGACCGCCCGGGAGGCAGCCCGGCTACCCTGACCGGGTGCGCTTCCGCCGAAGACGCAAAGCCGACAGCCGTCGCAACCCAGGGAGTACATCCATGGCCTCGTCGCCGACCCCTTCCGCCGACAGCCGGAACCGAGCCGCAGCCCTCCGCGAGGCGCTCGCCACCCGAGTGGTGGTGGCCGACGGTGCCATGGGCACCATGCTCCAGGCCCAGGACCCCACGCTCGCGGACTTCGAGAACCTCGAAGGCTGCAACGAGATCCTGAACCTCACCCGGCCGGACATCGTGCGCTCGGTGCACGAGGCGTACTTCGCCGTCGGCGTCGACTGCGTCGAGACCAACACCTTCGGCGCCAACACGGCGGCCCTCGGCGAGTACGACATCCCCGAGCGGGTCCACGAGCTGTCCGAGTCCGGCGCGCGCATCGCCCGCGAGGTCGCCGACGAGTTCACCGCGTCCACCGGGGAGCAGCGCTGGGTGCTCGGCTCCATGGGCCCCGGCACCAAGCTGCCCACCCTCGGCCACGTCCCCTACGTCACCATCCGGGACGGCTTCCAGGCGAACGCCGAGGGTCTTGTCGCCGGCGGCGCCGACGCGCTGATCGTCGAGACGACCCAGGACCTCCTGCAGACCAAGGCCGCGATCCTCGGCGCCCGCCGCGCCCTGGACGCCCTGGGCAGCGACCTGCCGCTGCTGTGCTCGCTCGCCTTCGAGACGACCGGCACCATGCTGCTGGGCTCCGAGATCGGCGCGGCCCTGACCGCCCTGGAGCCGCTGGGCATCGACATGATCGGCCTGAACTGCTCGACCGGGCCGGCCGAGATGAGCGAGCACCTGCGCTACCTCACCCGCCACTCCCGCATCCCGCTGCTCTGCATGCCCAACGCCGGACTGCCGGTCCTCACCAAGGACGGCGCGCACTTCCCGCTCGGCCCCGAGGGACTGGCCGACGCCCAGGAGACGTTCGTCCAGGAGTACGGGCTCTCGCTCGTCGGCGGCTGCTGCGGTACTACTCCGGAGCACCTGCGCGAGGTCGTCGAGCGCGTGCGCGGCACCGCCCCGGCGGCCCGCGACCCGCGCCCCGAGCCCGGCGCCGCCTCCCTCTACCAGACCGTCCCCTTCAGCCAGGACACCTCGTACCTGGCGATCGGTGAGCGTACGAACGCCAACGGGTCCAAGAAGTTCCGCGAGGCCATGCTCGAAGGCCGCTGGGACGACTGCGTGGAGATGGCCCGCGACCAGATCCGCGAGGGCGCGCACATGCTCGACCTGTGTGTCGACTACGTGGGCCGTGACGGCGTCGCGGACATGGAGGAACTGGCGGGCCGGTTCGCGACCGCCTCGACCCTGCCGATCGTCCTGGACTCCACGGAGCTGCCCGTGCTGCGGGCCGGCCTGGAGAAGCTCGGCGGCCGCGCGGTCCTCAACTCCGTCAACTACGAGGACGGCGACGGACCCGAGTCCCGATTCGTCAAGGTCACCCGGCTGGCCGCCGAACACGGCGCCGCGCTGATCGCCCTCACCATCGACGAGGAGGGCCAGGCCCGCACCGCCGAGCACAAGGTCGCCATCGCCGAGCGGCTCATCGCGGACCTGACCGGCAACTGGGGCATCCAGGAGTCGGACATCCTGATCGACACCCTCACCTTCACCATCTGCACCGGGCAGGAGGAGTCCCGCAAGGACGGCATCGCCACCATCGAAGCCATCCGCGAGCTGAAGAAGCGCCACCCGGCCGTGCAGACCACGCTCGGCCTGTCGAACATCTCCTTCGGCCTCAACCCGGCCGCCCGTGTCGTGCTCAACTCGGTCTTCCTCGACGAGTGCGTCAAGGCCGGCCTCGACTCCGCCATCGTGCACGCCTCGAAGATCCTGCCGATCGCCCGGCTGGAGGAGGAGCAGGTCAAGGTCGCCCTCGACCTCGTCTACGACCGCCGCGCCGAGGGCTACGACCCCCTGCAGAAGCTCATGGAGCTCTTCGAGGGCGTCAACATGAAGTCGCTCAAGGAGGGCAAGGCCGAGGAACTGCTCGCCCTGCCGCTCGACGAGCGCCTCCAGCGCCGGATCATCGACGGTGAGAAGAACGGTCTGGAGGACGACCTCGCCGAGGCGCTGACGACCCGTCCGGCCCTGGACATCGTCAACGACACGCTGCTGGAGGGCATGAAGGTCGTCGGTGAGCTGTTCGGCTCGGGCCAGATGCAGCTGCCGTTCGTGCTCCAGTCCGCCGAGGTCATGAAGAGCGCGGTGGCCTACCTGGAACCGCACATGGAGAAGACCGACGCCGAGGGCAAGGGCACGATCGTGCTGGCCACCGTCCGCGGCGACGTCCACGACATCGGCAAGAACCTGGTCGACATCATCCTGTCGAACAACGGCTTCAACGTGGTCAACATCGGCATCAAGCAGCCCGTCTCCGCGATCCTGGAGGCCGCCGAGGAGCACAAGGCGGACGTCATCGGGATGTCCGGCCTCCTGGTCAAGTCCACCGTGATCATGAAGGAGAACCTGGAGGAGCTGAACCAGCGCAAGCTGGCCGCCGACTACCCGGTGATCCTGGGCGGCGCCGCCCTGACCCGCGCCTACGTCGAGCAGGACCTCCACGAGATCTACGAGGGCGAGGTCCGCTACGCCCGCGACGCCTTCGAGGGGCTGCGCCTGATGGACGCACTCATCGCGGTGAAGCGCGGCGTCCCCGGCGCCACCCTGCCCGAGCTGAAGCAGCGCCGCGTCCCCAAGCGCGACACCGCCGTGCTGGAGGTCGAGGAGCCGGAGGAGGGCGTGCGCTCCGACGTCTCCGTCACAAATCCGGTGCCCACCCCGCCCTTCTGGGGCAGCCGGGTCGTCAAGGGCATCCAGCTCAAGGAGTACGCGTCCTGGCTGGACGAGGGCGCCCTGTTCAAGGGCCAGTGGGGCCTCAAGCAGGCCAGGGCCGGCGACGGACCGACGTACGAACAGCTCGCCGAGAGCGAGGGCCGCCCGCGCCTGCGCGGCCTGCTGGACAGGCTCCAGACGGAGAACCTGCTGGAGGCGGCCGTCGTCTACGGCTACTACCCCTGCGTCTCCAAGGGCGACGACCTGATCCTGCTGCACGAGGACGGCTCGGAGCGCACCCGCTTCACCTTCCCGCGCCAGCGCCGCGGCCGCCGACTGTGCCTGGCGGACTTCTTCCGCCCCGAGGATTCCGGCGAGACGGACGTCATCGGCCTCCAGGTCGTCACCGTCGGCTCGAAGATCGGCGGCGAGACCGCCAAGCTCTTCGAGGCCAACTCCTACCGCGACTACCTGGAGCTGCACGGCCTGTCCGTCCAGCTGGCCGAGGCCCTTGCCGAGTACTGGCACGCCCGGGTCCGCTCGGAGCTGGGCTACGCGGGGGAGGACCCGGCGGAGGTCGAGGACATGTTCGCCCTGAAGTACCGGGGGGCGCGCTTCTCGCTGGGTTACGGCGCCTGCCCCGACCTGGAGGACCGGGCGAAGATCGCGGACCTGCTCCAGCCGGAGCGGATCGGCGTCCACCTCTCCGAGGAGTTCCAGCTCCACCCCGAGCAGTCCACCGACGCGATCGTCATCCACCACCCGGAGGCGAAGTACTTCAACGCGCGGTAGGACGCCGTTCGACGCGCGGTAGCAGAACACGTCGTACACTGGTCGGTCCAGTGCAGGCCGGTCGCCCTTCCTCCGGGACGGGTGGCCGGCCTTCTCGTCCCTCATGGAAGGTGTGCCGGATGACCAGTACGGTTCCCGCGTCCTTGACCCGTACGGCCGAGGGCGCTGCCCTCCAGGCCGTCTTCCTCGACATGGACGGCACCCTGGTCGACACCGAGGGCTTCTGGTGGGACGTCGAGGCGGAGGTCTTCGCCGACCTCGGACACCGGCTGGACGAGGCATGGCGCGAGGTCGTCGTCGGCGGGCCGATGACCCGCAGCGCCGGCTACCTCATCGAGGTCACCGGGGCCGACGTCACCCTGGACGAGCTCACCGTGCTGCTCAACGACCGGTTCGAGAAGCGCATCGGCCGCGGCGTCCCGCTGATGCCCGGCGCCGCCGGACTCCTGGCCGAACTGCACCGGCACGAGATCCCCACCGCCCTGGTCTCCGCCTCGCACCGCCGGATCATCGACCGGGTCCTGGAATCGGTGGGCCGCCACCACTTCGCGCTCACCGTCGCGGGCGACGAGGTCACCCGCACCAAGCCGCACCCCGAGCCCTACCTCACCGCCGCGCGCGGCTTCGGCGCCGACCCGCGGCTGTGCGCCGTCATCGAGGACACCGCGACCGGGGTCGCCGCGGCGGAGGCCGCGGGCTGCCGGGTCGTCGCCGTGCCCTCGGTCTCCCCGATCGCGCCCGCCGCCGGCCGGGTCGTCGTCGGCTCCCTCGAAGAAGTCGACCTCGCGTTCCTCAGGGGCCTGGTCAACTGAGTGCGCAGCCGGCGCACGGCCGCACCGCCCCAGGACGGCGTCCGGCCCACCGAGGCGCCCGGCCTCGCCATCGGCTACCTCGGCTTCGACACCGGTGACCCCGGCGTGAAGAACCTCACTGGGCGCCGGGACGCACCAGGCCGCTCTCGTACGCGTACACCGCGGCCTGCACGCGGTCGCGCAGGCCCAGCTTCGTCAGCACATGGCCCACATGTGTCTTCACCGTCGTCTCGCTGACGAACAGGTCGGCGGCGATCTCCGCGTTCGACAGGCCGCGCGCCACCAGCTTCAGGACCTCCACCTCACGGTCCGTCAGCGTGTGCAGCGTGTCCGGCACCGGCTCCTCGCCGGAGGGCAGGTGGTCCGCGTACTTGTCCAGGAGCCGGCGCGTCACGCTCGGGGCGAGCATCGCCTCGCCGCCCGCCACCACCCGGATGGCCTGCACCAGCTCATCGGCCGGCGCGTCCTTCAGCAGGAAGCCGCTCGCCCCCGCCCGCAGCGCCTCCACCACGTACTCGTCGAGGTCGAACGTGGTCAGCACCAGCACCTTCGCCGGACCGTCGCGGCCCGGGCCGGTGATCTGGCGCGTCGCCTCGACCCCGTCCATCCGCGGCATCCGGATGTCCATGAGCACCACATCGGGCTGGAGCGCGCGCACCTGGTCGAGAGCCTGGAGACCGTCACCGGCCTCGCCCACCACCGCCAGATCGCCCTCGGCCTCCAGGATCATCCGGAAGCCGGTGCGCAGCAGCGGTTGGTCGTCGACCAGAAGGACGCGGATAGCCACCAGATCTCCTCAATGCCCGTCAAGGGCCACAGGTCGGCCGGTCTCAGCCCGGACCGGGTCCATTCTGCCCTGGCCATCCTCCGCCGTGTCCGCCGGGCGCACGGTCAGCGGATAGACCGGGGGAGTCCCGCCGAATTCGGGACAGAGCGCCTGGTGATCGCACCAGCCGCACAGCTTCGTCGGCCGCGGCCGCCACTCACCCGTCCGGGTGGCCAGCGAGATCGCCTCCCACAGCGCCAGCAGCTTGCGCTCCACCCGCTCCAGGTCCGCCACGACCGGGTCGTACGTCATCACGTCACCGCTGCCGAGATAGACCAGCTGGAGCCGGCGCGGCACCACACCCTTCAGCCGCCACACGACCAGGGCGTAGAACTTCATCTGGAACAGGGCGCCCTCCGCGTACTCCGGACGCGGCGCCTTCCCCGTCTTGTAGTCGACGATCCGGACCTCGCCCGTCGGCGCCACATCGATCCGGTCGATCACCCCGCGCAGCCGCAGCCCCGACTCCAGCTCCGTCTCCACGAACAGCTCGCGCTCCGCCGGCTCCAGCCGCGTCGGGTCCTCCAGCGAGAACCAGCGCTCCACCAGCCGCTCCGCCTGCGCCAGCCACTGCGCCAGCCGCTCGCCCTCCGGGTCTTGCGCGAAGAGCTCGGAGAGCTCCGGCTTCGACTCCAGCAGCCGGTCCCACTGGCCCGGGACCAGCGCCGTCGCCAGGCCGGGCGTGCGCTCCGCCGCCGGATTGTCGAACAGTCGTTCCAGCACTGCATGGACCAACGTGCCGCGGGTAGCGGCCTCACTGGGCTTCTGGGGCAGCTTGTCGATGACCCGGAAGCGGTACAGCAGGGGGCACTGCATGAAGTCACTCGCCCGCGACGGAGAAAGCGACGAGGGCGGCTGCGGCTGCGGCGGAACGGAGGTCATGACGAAGACCCTACGACCCGCCACTGACACCAACCGGCATACCATCGACCACAGACCCTCGAACACTGCATGATCGTGCCGAAAGGCACCGAACCGAAGGGACCTCGTGGACGAGAGCGGCGACAGCCGGCAGCCGCAGCCCGGCCCAGGGGGGAAGGGCCCCGGCGACGACCCCGGCAAGGGCTCGTCCCGGCGCAGGGACGAGCCCGGAGGCGGCATCCTCATGGGCCGCCCCTTCGGCGTGCCCGTCTACGTCGCCCCCAGCTGGTTCGTGGTGGCGGCCCTGATCACCTGGGTCTTCGGCGGCCAGCTCGACCGGGTGCTGCCCGAGCTCGGCGCCGCCCGCTACCTCGTCGCGCTCTTCTTCGCGATCGCCTTCTACGCCTCCGTGCTCGTGCACGAACTCGCGCACACGGTCGCCGCCCTGCGCTACAAGCTCCCCGTCCGCCGCATCCAGCTCCAGTTCTTCGGCGGCGTCTCCGAGATCGAGAAGGAGTCCGAAACCCCCGGCCGCGAATTCGTCCTCGCCTTCGTCGGCCCGCTGCTCTCCCTGGTCCTGGCCGGCGTCTTCTACGTACCGCTGCTCTTCGTCGAGCGCGGCACCGTCCCGGCCGTCCTGCTCGGCGGGCTGATGATCTCCAACCTCATCGTCGCCGCCTTCAACCTCCTGCCCGGCCTCCCGCTCGACGGCGGCCGCATGCTCAGGGCCGTCGTCTGGAAGGTCACCGGCCGCCCCATGAGCGGCACCGTCGCCGCCGCCTGGGTCGGCCGCGCCCTCGCCGTCGGCACCCTCATCGGCCTGCCCCTGCTCACCCGCACCGGAACCCTCGGCAACGACCCCGGCGAGATCAGCGGCATGGACACCGTCACCGACGCCCTGCTCGCCGCGATCCTCGCCGCCATCATCTGGACCGGTGCGGGCAACAGCCTGCGCATGGCCCGGCTCCGCGAACACCTCCCCGACCTGCGCGCCCGCAGCCTCACCCGGCGCGCCGTCCCCGTCGAGGCCGCCACCCCGCTCTCCGAGGCCCTGCGCCGGGCCAACGAGGCCGGCGCCCGCGCGCTCGTCGTCGTCGACGGCAACGGCGCGCCCAAGGCCCTCGTCCGGGAGACCGCCATCGTCGGCATCCCCGAACACCGCCGCCCCTGGGTTCCGGTCAGCGGCCTCGCCCAGGACCTCACCGACGGCATGAAGGTCTCCGCCGAACTCGCCGGCGAAGCACTCCTGGACCGCCTCAAGGCCACCCCCGCCACCGAATACCTCGTCGTGGAGGAGACCGGCGAGATCTACGGGGTGCTCTCCACCGCCGACGTCGAGCGCGCCTTCGTCGCCGCCATGGCACGCCCCGCCGCCTGACGCCCGTACACCTGTACGGGCGAGCGGTCGGCGTCCTCCGAAACACCGGTACGCTGGTCACATGTCTGAACCGACCGGTGCCGCCCGCCGACGCGGGCCCTTCAAGGTCGGGGACCAGGTCCAGCTCACCGATCCCAAGGGACGCCACCACACCTTCACGCTCGAAGCCGGAAAGAACTTCCACACCCACAAGGGTTCTTTCCCGCACGACGAGCTGATCGGTGCCCCCGAGGGCAGTGTGGTCCTGACCACGGGAAACGTCGCCTACCTCGCGCTGCGCCCCCTGCTCCCCGACTACGTCCTGTCCATGCCCCGCGGCGCCGCCGTGGTCTACCCGAAGGACGCGGGGCAGATCCTCGCCTTCGGCGACATCTTCCCCGGCGCACGCGTCGTGGAAGCGGGCGTCGGCTCGGGCGCGCTCTCCACCTTCCTGCTCCGCGCCATCGGCGAACAGGGCATGCTGCACTCCTACGAGCGCCGCGAGGACTTCGCCGAGATCGCCCAGCAGAACGTCGAGCGCTACTTCGGCAGCCCCCATCCGGCCTGGCAGCTCACGGTCGGCGACCTCCAGGACAACCTGACGGACACCGACGTCGACCGTGTCGTGCTGGACATGCTGGCGCCCTGGGAATGCCTGGACGTCGTCTCCAAGGCTCTGGTCCCCGGCGGCATCCTCTGCGCGTACGTCGCCACCACCACCCAGCTCTCCCGGACGGTCGAGTCCATCCGTGAGAACGGCTGCTTCGCCGAACCGCAGCCCTGGGAGTCGATGATCCGCAACTGGCACGTCGAGGGACTCGCCGTGCGCCCGGACCACCGCATGATCGGCCACACCGGCTTCCTCGTCACCGCCCGCAGGCTCGCCGACGGCGTTCAGGCCCCGGCCCGGCGCCGCCGCCCCTCCAAGGGTGCCTACGGCGAGGACTACGACGGCCCCGGCAGCCAGAGCGGCTCCGCCCCCCGCGACTGACCTCGCGCAACGCACCGGCGCCGCCGCCGGGTTCCCGGACCGACCCGGGAACCCGGCGGCGGCGCCCTTTTCTCTCCCGCTTCCGTTCCTGGGCCTCCGCGGGGGCCGAGTTCCTTCCCCACCCCACCGTTCCCCTGTCGTGTGAGGTGTGGCACGATGCTGGCCACCCCCGCACCGCCGACGCCGAGGCGGCGGCACCGCCTCATCCGGCATCCCGCACCACAGGAACCACAGGAGACATCCCGCGTGCAGCCCTCCGCGCTCCCGGACCTCGCGCACACCTACACCAGGCCGATGCACTGGCTCGCCACCGCGGCCGCCATGGCCGCCGTCGTAGCGGCCGCCGGTCTGCTCCAGCCGCACGCGAGCGCCTCGGCCTCCACGCCCCACCCGGCCACCAGTACCCAGCACGGCACCGTCCAGGCCGTGGCCCCCGATCCGGCCAAGGCGGCCTTCCCGCTCGACTGCGGCGACCTCGGCAACACGGTGGCCAAAGAGGCACCCGGAGACCTCGACGGCGACGGCCGGCCCGAGACCGTCGCCGTCGTCCACTGCGCGGCCGGACTGGGCACCCCGCCCAGCGGCGTCTACGTCCTCACACAGGGAAGCGGGGCCACTCCCAGGATCGTCGCGACCCTGGTGGACCCCGCCCAGCAACTGAGCATCGGCGACTTCACGGTCCGCGACCGCGTCATCTCCGCCACGCTCCTCGGCTACTCCTCGTCCTCCGTGCCCTCCTGCTGCCCCGACCAGCAGGAGAAGGTGACCTGGCACTGGCAGAACGGCGCCTTCATCCGCACCAGCGAGACGGCCGAACCCTCCGACGACGGCATCTGACCCGCCTGCCCCGGCAGCCGCGGATCAAGCCGCCTCGGGCCCGTAGACCTCGACCCTGTCCGAAACGCGCCGCACATGGATGCAGTCGCCCGGGCACTCCTTCGCCGAGTCCACGACGTCCTGAAGCAGCGGCAGCGGCACCGGCGTGGTCGCGCCCTTGTCCTGAAGCAGTTCGTCCTCGTCGCTCTTCACGTACGCCAGACCGTCGATGTCCAGCTCGAACACCTCGGGCGCGTACTGCACGCAGATCCCGTCCCCCGTGCAGAGGTCCTGGTCGATCCAGACCTCGAGGTCCTGCCCCTCGCCATCGGTGGGAGCGTCCTGCCGTGCGGTCATGTCGCCTGCCGTTTCCTGCGTATCCGGACCGGAAAAAGCCAGTCCTGACGGGTGTTGAACGCTTCGACGATACAACCGGCTGCTTTCCGATGTTGAACGGTGGGTATTCATCTGGGGCGAGGGAGAGCGCAAGGGTGAAGATCGGACACACCCCACAGTCTTTGTGATCTAGGGGTTTCAATCACCACCCACCCAGGTAGGGTCAGGAAGCGTCCAGCTCCCCTTGGAGGAGGTGAGGACCGTGGCAGCCCACGACGACGACATCAACCGCGGCATCCGGCCCGGGCGGGGGTCCGACGACCCAGCCGGCCAGGTTGCCTATCTCGAGCAGGAAATCGCCGTCCTGCGACGTAAGCTCGCCGACTCTCCGCGTCATACGAGAATTCTCGAAGAGCGGATCGTCGAGTTGCAGACCAACCTCGCAGGCGTGTCCGCCCAGAACGAACGGCTCGCCGGCACACTGCGCGAGGCCCGCGACCAGATCGTGGCCCTCAAGGAAGAGGTCGACCGGCTCGCACAGCCACCGGCCGGCTTCGGCGTGTTCCTGCAGGCCAACGAGGACGGCACCTGCGACATCTTCACCGGGGGCCGCAAGCTCCGGGTGAACGTCAGTCCCAGCGTCGAGCTCGAAGACCTCCGGCGCGGCCAGGAGGTCATGCTCAACGAAGCGCTCAACGTGGTCGACGCCATGGAATTCGAGCGGGCCGGGGACATCGTCACCCTCAAGGAGATCCTTGAGGACGGCGAACGCGCCCTGGTCATCGGGCACACCGACGAGGAAAGGGTGGTGAGGCTCGCCGAGCCGCTGCTGGACATCACCATCCGCCCCGGCGACGCCCTGCTGCTCGAACCCAGGTCCGGCTACGTCTACGAAGTCGTTCCCAAGAGCGAGGTCGAGGAACTCGTCCTCGAAGAAGTCCCGGACATCGACTACGACAAGATCGGCGGCCTGGGCGACCAGATCGAGCTGATCCGCGACGCGGTCGAGCTCCCCTATCTCCACCCCGACCTCTTCCGCGAGCACGAGCTGCGCCCGCCGAAGGGCATCCTGCTCTACGGCCCGCCCGGCTGCGGCAAGACGCTCATCGCCAAGGCCGTCGCCAACTCCCTCGCGAAGAAGGTCGCCGAGGTCACCGGCCAGCCCGCCGGAAAGAGCTACTTCCTCAACATCAAGGGCCCCGAACTCCTCAACAAGTACGTCGGCGAGACCGAGCGCCACATCCGCCTGGTCTTCCAGCGTGCCCGCGAGAAGGCGAGCGAGGGCACCCCCGTCATCGTCTTCTTCGACGAGATGGAGTCCCTCTTCCGCACCCGTGGATCGGGCGTCAGCTCGGACGTGGAGAACACCATCGTCCCCCAGCTGCTCGCCGAGATCGACGGCGTCGAGGGCCTGGAGAACGTCATCGTCATCGGCGCCTCCAACCGCGAGGACATGATCGACCCCGCGATCCTGCGCCCCGGCCGGCTCGATGTGAAGATCAAGATCGAGCGTCCGGACGCGGAGGCCGCGAAGGACATCTTCGCGAAGTACCTCACCCCCTCGCTGCCGCTGCACTCGGACGACCTGGCCGAGCACACCGGCTCCAAGGAAGCCGCCGCACACGCCATGATCCAGTCGGTCGTCGAGCGGATGTACACCGAGTCCGAGGAGAACCGCTTCCTCGAGGTCACGTACGCCAACGGCGACAAGGAGGTCCTGTACTTCAAGGACTTCAACTCCGGCGCGATGATCCAGAACATCGTCGACCGGGCCAAGAAGATGGCCATCAAGGCCTTCCTCGACCACGGCCAGAAGGGCCTTCGCGTCTCCCACCTCCTCCAGGCATGCGTGGACGAGTTCAAGGAGAACGAGGACCTGCCGAACACCACCAACCCGGACGACTGGGCCCGTATCTCCGGCAAGAAGGGCGAGCGGATCGTCTTCATCCGCACGCTCGTCACCGGAAAGCAGGGCGCGGACACCGGCCGCTCCATCGACACGGTGGCCAACACCGGGCAGTACCTGTAGAAGGCGTACCGGCTGCGGATGCCCGGCCGGGCATCCGCAGCCGGTTGCTTTCCGGACAGCCGCGGCGACACCGCGGCAATCACGACGCAATTGATCTCCCCACCGGCACAGAGGCGTTCTAGGCTCTGGCGTACCGCCCGTCCACGCAGCTCGGCACGGGCGGACCGCACGCACCGAAGAAGCAGCGGTACTTGAGCGCCGCCCCGGAAGGGAGCGCCGCCGGGCAAGGAGGGCCGCATGACCGTACGGCGAGTAATGGGCATCGAGACCGAGTACGGGATCTCCGTGCCGGGACACCCCAACGCCAATGCCATGCTCACCTCGTCCCAGATCGTCAACGCCTACGCGGCGGCGATGCACCGGGCGCGCCGCGCCCGCTGGGACTTCGAGGAGGAGAATCCGCTGCGGGACGCGCGAGGCTTCGACCTCGCCCGCGAGACCGCCGACTCCAGCCAGCTCACGGACGAGGACATCGGCCTGGCCAATGTCATCCTCACCAACGGGGCCCGGCTCTACGTCGACCACGCACACCCCGAGTACAGCTCCCCGGAGATCACCAACCCCAGGGACGCGGTCCTGTGGGACAAGGCCGGCGAGCGCATCATGGCCGAGGCCGCCGAGCGCGCGGCCCAGCTCCCGGGCGCCCAGCCGATCCTGCTCTACAAGAACAACACCGACAACAAGGGCGCCTCCTACGGGACGCACGAGAACTATCTGATGAAGCGGGAGACCCCCTTCTCGGACATCGTGCGGCATCTGACGCCGTTCTTCGTCTCGCGCCAGGTGGTCACCGGTGCCGGACGGGTCGGAATCGGCCAGGACGGCCATGAGCACGGCTTCCAGCTCAGCCAGCGCGCGGACTACTTCGAGGTCGAGGTCGGCCTGGAGACCACGCTCAAGCGCCCGATCATCAACACCCGCGACGAGCCGCACTCCGACGCCGAGAAGTACCGCCGGCTCCACGTGATCATCGGCGACGCGAACCTCTCGGAGATCTCCACCTACCTCAAGCTGGGCACCACCTCGCTCGTCCTGTCCATGATCGAGGACGGCTTCATCAACGTCGACCTGGCCGTGGACCAGCCGGTGCGCACCCTGCACCAGGTCTCGCACGACCCGGAGCTCCGGCAACTGATCACGCTGCGCAGCGGCCGGACGCTCACCGCGGTGCAGCTTCAGATGGAGTACTTCGAGCTGGCCCGCAAGTACGTCGAGGAGCGGTACGGGGCGGACGCGGACGAGCAGACCAGGGACGTCCTCAGCCGGTGGGAGGACACCCTCAACCGGCTGGAGAACGACCCGATGAGCCTGGCCGGCGAGCTGGACTGGGTCGCCAAGCGCCAGCTCATGGAGGGCTACCGGCGCCGCGACGGCCTGGACTGGGACGCGGCGCGGCTGCACCTGGTGGACCTCCAGTACGCCGACGTACGGCCCGACAAGGGGCTGTACAACCGTCTGGTGGCCCGGGGCCGGATGAAACGCCTCCTCGACGAGAACGACGTCCAGCGGGCCCGTACGGCGCCGCCCGAGGACACCAGGGCGTACTTCCGCGGCCGCTGTCTCGAACAGTACGCGGACGACGTCGCCGCGGCCTCCTGGGACTCGGTCATCTTCGACCTGCCGGGGCAGGACTCGTTGCAGCGCGTGCCCACGATGGAGCCGCTGCGGGGCACCCGTGAGCACGTGCAGGGCCTCCTGGACCGCTGCCGTACGGCTCAGGAGCTGGTCCAGGTCCTGTCGGGCGGCTGAAAGGGCCTCCGGCTGGGAATCATTCCCATGACCTCCGGACGTTGAGACAAGTACCGGGCCAATGTCGGACCCCATGGGTAGGGTCTGATCAAGTGCTTCGAACCGAGCGGGGTGAGCTATATGGCGACCAAGGACACCGGCGGCGGACAGCAGAAGGCGACGCGCTCCACCGAGGAGACCGAGGAGCAGGCGCAGGACGCGCAGGGCTCCGAGGACCTCAAGGAGCGCCAGGAGAAGCTGAGCGACGACGTGGACGACGTCCTCGACGAGATCGACGACGTGCTCGAGTCCAATGCCGAGGACTTCGTCCGGTCATTCGTACAAAAGGGCGGCGAGTAACCGGCCCGCGCCCGAGTCGGCGGCCGGTGTGCGGCACGGGCGTCCGCCCGTGCCGCACACCGCGGGCCGGTACCGCGCTACCGGTCCGATTGCCTCCGCCCGCGATGTGGATCACCGCCGCCGGGCGGGTAGGGTCCGGGGCGTACCGTGCTTCAACTGCAATCCGGCCATCGGCAAGTTGGGAGATGATCCTGACGCCTTGCGCAGGGCCATCGCATACCTGGAGGGAAACGCGTGGAAGCCAACACTCGTAGCACCGGGCGTCTACCAGCTGCCTTCCTGACGCCGGGGTCGTCCTCCTTCATGGACTTCCTGTCCGACCAGGCGCCCGGAATGCTGCCGGGCAACCGGCAGACGCCGCCCATGAAGGGGGCCATCGAGGCGCCCCACGGCACGACGATCGTGGCGGCGACCTTCCCCGGCGGTGTCGTCCTGGCCGGTGACCGGCGGGCGACCATGGGCAACATGATCGCGCAGCGCGACATCGAGAAGGTCTTCCCGGCCGACGAGTACTCGGCGGTGGGCATCGCCGGTACGGCGGGTCTCGCCGTGGAGATGGTCAAGCTCTTCCAACTGGAGCTGGAACACTTCGAGAAGGTGGAAGGCGCCCAGCTCTCCCTGGAGGGCAAGGCGAACCGGCTCTCCACGATGATCCGGAGCAATCTGGCGATGGCCATGCAGGGCCTCGCCGTCGTCCCGCTCTTCGCCGGCTACGACGTCGACCGCGAGCGGGGGCGCATCTTCAGCTATGACGTCACCGGCGGGCGTTCCGAGGAGCACGGGTACGCCTCCACCGGCTCCGGCTCGATCTTCGCCCGTGGCTCGATGAAGAAGCTCTACCGCGAGGACCTGACGGAGGAGCAGGCGCTCACGCTGGTCGTGCAGGCGCTGTACGACGCGGCGGACGACGACTCGGCGACCGGCGGCCCGGACGTGGCCCGCCGTATCTATCCGATCGTCACCGTCATCACCGACGAGGGCTTCCGGAAGCTGACCGAGACGGAATCCTCCGAGATCGCCCGCTCGGTCCTGGAACGCCGCCTGGAACAGCCCGACGGCCCGCGCGCCGCGCTGCTCTGAGCGTTCGTGTCCAGGCTTCTTCGATGCTCCTGCCACTGACAGAAAGGGACGGATAGCCGGTGTCGACGCCGTTCTATGTCTCACCTCAGCAGGCCATGGCCGACCGGGCGGAATACGCCCGGAAGGGCATCGCCCGTGGTCGCAGCCTGGTTGTGCTGCAGTACGCCGACGGAATTGTCTTCGTCGGCGAGAACCCGTCCCGTGCGCTGCACAAGTTCAGCGAGATCTATGACCGGATCGGTTTCGCCGCGGCCGGTAAGTACAACGAGTACGAGAACCTCCGCATCGGCGGAGTGCGCTATGCGGATCTGCGCGGATACACCTATGACCGCGACGATGTGACGGCACGTGGACTGGCGAACGTCTACGCGCAGACGCTCGGCACCATTTTCTCCAGTGCGGCCGAGAAGCCGTACGAGGTGGAACTGGTGGTCGCCGAGGTCGGCGCGGAGCGCGAGGGCGACCAGATCTACCGACTGCCGCACGACGGCTCGATCGTGGACGAGCACGGCTCGGTCGCGGTCGGCGGCAACGCGGAGCAGATCAGCACCTTCCTGGACCAGCGCCACCGTGACGGGATGTCGCTCGCCGAGGCGCTGAAGCTGGCGGTGCAGGCACTGTCCCGCGATCCCAACGGCAGTGAGCGGGAGATCCCCGCGGACCGGCTGGAGGTCGCGGTCCTGGACCGGACGAGGCCGCAGCAGCGCAAGTTCAAGCGGATCGTCGGCCGGCAGCTGGCCCGGCTGCTGGAGGCGGACGCCGCCGCCTCCACACCGACGGACGCCCCGTCCGACACGGAGGACGGCGACGCCGCCGACACCCCCGCGGCAACGACGGACACGACGAGCACGACGGACACGACGAGCACGACGGATACGACGAGCACGACGGACACGACCGATTCCGGCGGGGACGTGGAGTAGCGGCTCGGGCCGCCTTCGCCGCAACGCTCCGGCCCCGGTCCGCCTTCCGGCGGGCCGGGGCTCCGTCATGGGCGCGGGCGGCCGGGCGGCGGGGCCGAGGAGCCGCGGACGACCAGCCGCACCGGAAGGCTGCCCGGCTGGGCGGGCCGGCCGTCCAGGACGGCCAGCAGGGCGCCCATGCCGCGCTCGCCGACCTGTTCGGCGGGCAGCTGCACGGTGGTCAGCTCCGGCTCCACGGCCGTGGCCAGGGCCAGATCGTCGAAGCCGGTGACCGAGAGGTCGTCCGGCACCCGCAGCCCGAGCCTGCGGGCGGCCTTGCAGGCGCCCGCGGCCAGGATGTCGTCGTCGCACACGACCGCGGTGGGGCCGGGCCCCGGGAGCCCCAGCGCGCGTTCCGCCGCCTCGCGCCCCGCCCGTACGTCCAGCGCGGCGGACGCGGTGCGCACCTCGGTGCCCGGGGCCTCGCGCAGCGCCTCGTGGAGGGCGGCCGCGCGGGCCGTGAACGTCCAGGTGTCGACGGCCGAGGCGAGGTGGAGGAAGCGCCGGTGGCCGAGGGCGAGCAGGTGGCGGGCCACCTGGCGCATCCCGTCGGCGATGTCGAGGTTGACCCGGGCGGCGGGGCCCGGCGCCGAGGGGTCGCTGTCCAGCATCACCAGCGGGACGTCCGCGCCGTGCAGGGCGTCGAGCGCGTCGGCGGCCATGGAGGAGGCGATGACCCCGTCCAGCGCGGAACGTGCCGAGGCGAAGGGGTCGCGGGCCGGGCCGGTGCCGTCGGGGGAGGGGTAGAGGACGACCCCGAAGCCGTGCTCCGCGGCGACCGCGGCGGCGCCGGTGTAGACCCGGGCGAAGAACTCGTTGGTGAGGGCGGGGACGACCAGGAGGGCCGTCCTGGTGCGGCCCAGGCGCAGGTTGCGGGCGGCGAGGTTGGGCCGGTAGCCGAGGCCGCGGGCGGCGTCGCGCACCCGTTCGGCGGTGGTCTCGGAGACCCGGCCGTGCCATTTGCCGCCGAGGACGAGGGAGACCGTGGCCTGGGAGACGCCTGCGGCCCGTGCCACGTCACGGCTGGTGGGCCGGGGCGGGCCGGGTGGTGCTGGGCTGGTCACGCGGGCCTCCGGGCCGGTCGGGGCAGGCCCGTGCGGTGGACCTGCGGACGGGCTCATGGTACGTATGAACCCGGTGGTTATACGTAACACCTCGTGGCCCGGACGGGCGTCCGGGGGAGAGGGGCGGGAATGGCCGCGGGATATCTGGACATCCTCCGGACGCGGCATGCCGCCCGGCTGCTGACGGGCACACTGGTGGGCCGGCTGCCGAACGGCACCGCGAACATCGCGATCGTGCTGTTCACCCGGGCCGAGGGCGGCAGCTACACCCTCGCGGGCGCGCTCGCGGCGGTCTACGGGCTGGCCACGGCGGTCGGACAGCCGCTGCTGGGCCGCGCGGTCGACCTGTACGGGCAGCCGCGCGTCCAGCTGCCCGCCGCAGTCGTGTCCGCCCTCGGCATGGCCCTGCTCGCCGTGGCGGGCTTCGGCTCCCTGCCGCTCGCCTACGCGGCGGTGGCCGTGGCCGGTGTGTTCACCCCGCCGCTGGAGGGCGGCCTGCGGGCCCTGTGGCCGAGCGTGCTGGGCCGCGAGGACCGGGTGCACCGGGCCTACGCCATGGACGCGGTCGCCCAGGAGGTCATGTTCACCGCCGGGCCGCTCCTCGTGACGCTCCTGGTCGCGCTCTGGTCGCCGGCCGCCGCCCTGCTCGTCATCAACGCGATCGGCGTACTCGGCGCCCTGTCCGTCGTGCTGTCCGAGCCCTCGCGGACCTGGCGCTCCGCCCCGCGCGAGGCGCACTGGCTGGGCGCGCTGCGCTCACCGGGGCTGCTGGCGCTGCTCGGCGCGTTCTTCTTCGTCGGGCTGGCGCTTGGCTCCATCACCGTGGCCGGCATGGCGTACGCCGACGACCACGGCCGGGAGTCCGTCTACGGCTGGCTGATGGCCGCCCTGGGGCTCGGCGCGCTGATCGGCGGGGCGGTGTACGGGGCGCGGCAGTGGGCCGGGGCGCCCGAGCGCCGGCTGCGGGTGATCGTGGGGCTGCTCGCGCTGGGCTACCTGCCGCTGATGCTGACGCCCGGCGTGGTGGCGATGACCCTGCTGGCCGCTGTGTCCGGCGTGTTCCTCGCCCCGGCCGTCGCGTGCTCCTTCATCGTCGTCGACCGGCACGCCCCGCGCGGCACGGTGACGGAGGCGTTCTCCTGGCTCGTGACCACCTTCGGGGTGGGCGCGGCCGGCGGGACGGCGGTGGCCGGCCCGGCCGTGGAGCTGGGCGGGACGGCGTGGAGCTTCGCCGTCGCGGGGGCCGGTGGAGTGGCCGCGCTGCTGGTCCTCCTGGCCACCGGAAGGGTACTCGCAGCTCCCGCCCGCACCGCCGTAGCGGTGCGAGGATCGGAAAATGATCGAAACGGGGTCGTCGAACCCGGTTTCAGCTCGGGCCATCAGGCGTAATGTTCAGTCATGGACCGCCGCATTTTCGGGCTGGAGAACGAGTACGGCGTCACGTGCACGTTCAGGGGACAGCGCCGACTGTCTCCTGATGAAGTGGCGCGCTACCTCTTCCGCCGTGTTGTGTCATGGGGCCGCAGCAGCAATGTCTTTCTGCGGAACGGCGCCCGCCTCTACCTCGACGTGGGATCGCATCCGGAATATGCAACCCCCGAATGCGACAACCTGACCGAACTGGTCACCCACGACAAGGCCGGCGAGCGCATTCTCGAAGGCCTGCTCGTCGATGCCGAACGCCGCCTGCACGAGGAGGGAATCGCCGGCGACGTCTATCTCTTCAAGAACAACACCGACTCGGCGGGAAACTCCTACGGATGCCACGAGAACTACCTCGTGGCCCGGCACGGAGAATTCTCGCGCCTCGCGGACATCCTCATTCCCTTCCTCGTCACCAGGCAGCTGATCTGCGGCGCCGGCAAGGTGCTGCAGACCCCGCGGGGCGCGGTGTACTGCGTCAGCCAGCGTGCCGAGCACATCTGGGAGGGCGTCAGCTCCGCGACGACGCGCTCCCGGCCGATCATCAACACCCGCGACGAACCGCACGCGGACGCGGAGCGCTACCGCCGCCTCCACGTCATCGTCGGCGACTCGAACATGTCCGAGACGACCATGCTGCTCAAGGTCGGCGCGACCGACCTGGTGCTCCGCATGATCGAGGCGGGCACGGTGATGCGCGACCTGACCCTGGAGAACCCGATCCGGGCGATCCGCGAGGTCAGCCACGACACCACCGGGCAGCGCAAGGTCCGCCTCGCCAGTGGCCGCGAGGCGTCCGCCATAGAGGTGCAGCGCGAGTACTACGAGAAGGCCGTGGACTTCGTCGACCGCCGCGGCATCCGCACGGGCAACGTCGAGCGCGTCCTCGAACTGTGGGGCCGCACGCTCGACGCGATCGAGGCGGAGGACCTCGACCGGATCGAGACCGAGATCGACTGGGTCATGAAGTACAAGCTCATCGAGCGGTACCGGGCCAAGCACAACATGACCATGTCGAACCCGCGGGTCGCCCAGATAGACCTCGCCTACCACGACATCCACCGCCGACGGGGGCTGTACTACCTGCTGGAGCGCAAGGGGCAGGCCGCCCGCGTGTGCAACGACCTGAAGATCTTCGAGGGCAAGTCGGTGCCTCCGCAGACGACCAGGGCGCGGCTGCGCGGCGACTTCATCCGGCGGGCCCAGGAGCAGCGGCGGGACTTCACCGTCGACTGGGTCCACCTCAAGCTCAATGACCAGGCGCAGCGCACGGTGCTGTGCAAGGACCCGTTCCGTTCCGTGGACGACCGCGTGGAGAAGCTGATCGCGGGTATGTGAGCCGGCGCGGGACGCGTTCCGGTACCGGCTGCGACTCGGGCCCCGTACGTTCCTCGTACGGGGCCCCTCGTACGGCCTAGAGTGGCGGGGTCCCGGACCCCCCGGGGCGTGTCCCCCACATATGCCGTCTGAGATCTGAGGAACCAGTGCGCCGACTTGCCGGCCTTCTCGTCGTCCCCCTGCTGCTGTTGTCAGCGGCCTGCGGCAGCGACGACAAGGGCTCCGACTCCGCTTCCGCCTCCGCGTCCGCCCCCTCCAAGGGCGGTTTCCCCGCCATCACCGCGGGCACGAAGTCCGGCGAGAAGCCCACCCTGGCCAAGGGCACGGGAACGCCGCCCAAGGAGCTGAAGACCAAGGTCATCAGCGAGGGCGACGGCGCGAAGCTCAAGAACGGCGACGTGGCCCAGGTCAACTACCTCGGCCAGGAGTGGGACTCCACCGAGCCGTTCGACAACAGCTTCGACCGCAAGCAGCCGTTCGACCTGACGCTGGGCGCCGGCATGGTCATCCAGGGCTGGGAGAAGGGCCTGGTCGGCCAGAAGGTCGGCAGCAGGGTCCAGCTGGTCATCCCGCCGGACCTCGGTTACGGCGCCCAGGGCCAGGACCCCATCAAGCCGAACGCCACGCTCGTCTTCGTCGTGGACATCCTGAAGGCGAAGCAGACCCCGGCGTCCGCCAAGGGCACCGCCGTCGCCCAGGACGACATCGACCTGCCGAAGGTGGGCACCGAGACCGACGGCAAGGCGCCGAGCCTGACCATTCCCAGCAAGGTCGACCCGCCGAAGAAGCTGGTCTCCGACTACGTCCTGGAGTCCAAGGGCGACGTGGTCAAGGACACCGACACGGTCGTCGTGAACTACGTGGCCAAGCTGTGGAAGGACGGCAAGGAGTTCGACAACACCTACAGCACGGGCAAGACGGCCACCTTCCCGCTGGCCCAGGTCACCCTCAAGGGGCTCAAGGACGGTCTGATCGGCAAGAAGATCGGCAGCCGCGTGCTGCTCGTCGTGCCGCCGGACCAGGGCCTCGGCGACAAGGAGCAGCAGTCGATCCCCGCCAACTCCACGCTGGTGTTCGCCGTGGACATCCTGGCGAAGATGTAAGACTGTCCCGGTTGCCCAGTTCATCAGTAAGAGGAGCAAGTCAGTGAGCATCGAGAAGCCCGAGGTCGACTTCCCGGGTGGCGAGCCGCCGGCCGACCTGGAGATCAAGGACATCTGGGAGGGCGAGGGCGCGGAGGCCAAGGCCGGCCAGCTCGTCTCCGTCCACTACGTGGGTGTGGCCTTCTCCACCGGCGAGGAGTTCGACGCCTCGTGGAACCGCGGCAAGCCGCTGCAGTTCCAGCTCGGTGCCGGTCAGGTCATCGCGGGCTGGGACAAGGGCGTGCAGGGCATGAAGGTCGGCGGCCGTCGCCAGCTGACCATCCCCGCGCACCTCGCCTACGGCGACCGCGGCGCCGGCAGCGCGATCGCCCCTGGCGAGACGCTGATCTTCGTCTGCGACCTGGTCGCCGTCTGATCCCGCGACTCGCGCTCCGAGGGCCCGTGCCGCAAGGCGCGGGCCCTCGCTTTTGTCCGGACACCCCGGGGCGGTACGGTCGGGCGTCGTAGAGCACAACAGAAAGGGCGTCGATGGCGATTGCCAAGGCCGAGCGGCTGATGAACCTCGCGCTGTGTCTGCTGGGGACCCGGCGCCCGCTCAGCAAGCGCGAACTGCGCGGTTCCATCGAGGCATACCTGGAAGCCGGCTCCGACGACGCCTTCAACCGGATGTTCGAGCGCGACAAGGACGATCTGCGCGAGCTGGGCCTGGTCATCGAGACCGTGGAGAACCTGGACGGCGACACCGGCTACCTCGCCCGCCGCGACAGCAACCGGCTGCCCCCGATCACCCTGGACGCCGAGGAGGCCGCCGCACTCGGCCTGGCCGCCAAGGTCTGGCAGCAGGCCCGCCTCGCCGGCGCGGCCAGCGGAGCCCTGCAGAAGCTGCGGGCCGCCGGCATGCCCGAGACCGAGGACGCCTACGAGGTGCACAGCGCCCTCGAACCGCGTATCCCCGTCCACGAGGCCGCCTTCGAACCCCTGATGCTGGCCTGCCGCGACCGCCGCCCGGTGACCTTCGACTACCGCAAGGCCAACGCCGCCCAGCCCGAGCAGCGCCACGTCGAGCCGTGGACGCTGGAGTGCTGGCGCGGCCACTGGTACCTGGCCGGCTGGGACCGGGAGCGCGGCGCGGAGCGCGTCTTCCGGCTCTCCCGGATCACCGGCAAGGTCCGCTCGCGGGCCGGCGCCTTCACCGCCGAGGTGCCCGACGTGGTCACCGTCCGCGAGACCGTCGAGAGCTGGGCGGGCGAGACGGCGACCCGCACCGCGCTGATCAGGCTGCGGGCCGACTCCGGCTACCCGCTGCGCGCCCGGGCGATATCGGTCCGGGAACTCGGTGACGGGTGGGAGGAGTTGGAGATCCCGTACGGACACGGCCTGGACGCCTGGCTCGTCGAGTTCGGCCCGGACGTCGTCGTCACAGGACCCGCGGACCTGCGGGCCGACGTGGTGGACCGGCTGCGCGCCGTGGCCAAGGACTGAGAGGACCCGTATTCATGGCCACGAACGCCATCGACCAGACGCGCCGGATGCTCTCCCTGGTGACGTATCTGCGTGAGCGCCCCGGCGCGCACGTCCAGGACGTCGCCCGGGCCTTCGGGATCACCGAGGACGAGCTGATCTCCGACCTCGACGTGCTGCCCATGTGCGGGACCAGCTTCCGGGGCGGCGACCTGCTGGACATCGACACCGACGGCGACCGGATCTGGTGGCACAACGCGGACGACGTCGCCGAACCGCTGCGGCTCGCGGCCGACGAGGCGACGGCCCTGCTGGTCGCCGCCCGCGCCGTGGCGACCCTGCCCGGACTCCGCGAGAGCGACCGCCAGGCCCTGCTGCGGGCCACCGCCAAGCTGGAGGCCGCCGCCGGCGAGGTGGGCGCGGCCAGCTCCCGGCTCTCGGTCACCTTCGAGTCCGAGGGCGGCGTCTTCGCCGAAGTCGACCGGGCGATCTCGGAGCGGCGCCGGCTGTGGCTGCGCTACTACTCGCCCGCCCGCGACGAGCTCACCGAGCGCGAGGTGGACCCGATCCGGCTGTTCGCAGTCGGGCACACCTACATGGAGGCGTGGTGCCGCTCCTCCGAGGACCGGCGCACCTTCCGCCTCGACCGGGTCGCCGAGATCCGGCTGCTGGACGAGCCCGCCGCGCCGCCCGAGCTGGAGCTGCGGGACCTGTCCGAGGGCCTGGTCCAGCCGGCCGCCGAGGACCCGGAGGTCGTGATCGAGGTGGGCCCCGGCGGGCGCTGGGTCGCCGAGTACTACCCGCACGACCGGGCCGATGAGCTGTCCGACGGCGGCCTGCGGATCACCCTGCGCACCCCCGACCCGGCCTCGTTGCGCAGGCTCGCGCTCCGGCTCGGCCGGGAGGGGCGCATCGTCTCGCCCCCGGAGCTGGCCGAGAGCGCGCGGAGTGCGGCGCGCGCGGCGCTCGCCGCCTACGACGGTGCGGCCTGAAGGGACGGCTGAGGAGATATGGGCAACCTGTCCGCGCTGCGGGGTCTCACCGCCGTGCCCACCGTGGCGGTGCCGGAGTCGGCCCGCTTCAGGGCCGCCTGCCCGGACTGCCGCGCGCGGTTCGAACTGGCGGCGGCGGAGTTCCGGCTGGTGATCGGCGCCACCAGCCGCACCACCTTCTACTCCTTCACCTGCCCCGAGTGCGCCGCCCGCGTCCGCAAGCCGGCGGGGGAGCGGATAGTGGAACTGCTCACCGACGGCGGCGTACGGACGCTGCGTCTGCACACCGGTCCCTGAGACGTCCCCGAGACGTCCCGGGACCTTCGGACACTAGACATACAGAGGCTCTGCGCATGTTCTGGCCCATGCTCGCCATCGCCCTGGGATTCCTCGGGATCGCCGTGCTCGGCGTGCTGGCCATCAAGGTGTTCGTCGAGGCCCAGCGCCTCGGCCACCAGGTGACCCGCACCACGGAACGCATCAACCGCGCCGCCGAGGACCTGGAGCGGGCAGCCACCCGCCTCGCCGCCACGGGCGAGTCGCTGCCCTAGGGCGGTTGGACGCGGCCTCCAGTTTCCGGGGCCCGGGAGGTACGCTTCTGCAGACGGCCCAGGCAGGGAGGTGCGGGCCGCTATCGAAAGTACGAACGGGCATTGCCTCGCGTTTACTCCCGCGGGTTACGATCGCTGCCGACGAATGGTCGGATGTGTATCCGGCACTCAAGGGCAGCGAGCCCGCCTCCAGCCGCCTCAGCTAGAAGGAAGCACATCATGGGCAATCTGAAGCCTCTCGAGATCGTTCTGATCATCGCTGTCATCCTGCTGTTGTTCGGCGCCAAGAAGCTTCCCGACATGGCTCGTTCGCTGGGCAAGTCGGCCCGCATCCTCAAGAGCGAGGCCAAGGCCATGAAGAAGGACGACGAGCCGACGGTCACCACGGACGCCGCCGCCGACCCGGCCGCCCAGCAGGCCGCCGCGCGTACGATCCAGGCCGCGCCCGGTGACGTCACGAGCTCCCGCCCGGTGAGCGAAGCGAAGCCCACCACCCAGAGCTGACCGCGCTGACGGGTTCCTCCGTCAGCTGCCGCACGAGACGAGGGAAGTGGGTTGCTCAAGTCTGCCCGCAAGCAGGAGAAGGACGGCGAGGGGCGGATGCCCCTCGCTGATCACCTGCGTGAGTTGCGTAACCGACTGATGATCGCGGTCCTGGCGATCATCGTGATCACGTCGATCACGGCCTTCTTCTACAAGGATCTGATCGACTTCCTGATCCGTCCGATCCTGGAGTCGGTCGGCTGCGCCAACGGCGAGAAGCGGCAGGCCAACGGCCACCCGTGCGCCGAGATGACGGTGAACGGCCTGGTCGCCCCGTTCTCCATCGCCCTCAAGGTCTCCCTCATGGCAGGGGTGGTGTTCTCCACCCCGATCTGGCTCTACCAGCTGTGGGCGTTCCTCTCCCCCGGTCTGCACAAGCACGAGAAGCGGTACGCGCTCGGCTTCGTCGGCGCCGGTGTGCCGCTCTTCCTGGTGGGCGCCGCCCTCGCCTACCTGCTGATGCCGAAGACCGCCGAGGTGCTGCTCGACTTCACCCCGGACAACACGACGAACCTGCTGCCCGTCGACGACTACCTCAACATCGTCACGCGCATGGTGATCGTGTTCGGCCTCGCCTTCGAGCTGCCCCTGCTGCTCATCCTGCTGAACTTCACCGGGGTCCTCACCGCCAAGCGGCTGGGCTCCTGGTGGCGCGCCATGGTCATGGGCATCACGATCTTCTCCGCGGTGGCCACCCCGACCGGCGACCCGCTCACGATGATCACGCTGGCCGCTCCCATCGTGCTGCTGTACTTCCTGGCGCTCGGCATCTGCATCGCCAACGACCGGCGCAGGCGCCGCAACAACCCCGACGCCGAACTGGACGACGACGAGGCCTCGCAGCTCGACCTCACCCCCGAGAACATCGGTGACATGGAGCACGTGTCGTCCTCGCCCACCGTGCCCGGCCAGGCCGACGGGGAACGGGACGGCGGACGTCGGTCGCTGCGAGACGGTTACGACGACATCACCTGACCTTGTAAGGTCCCCCGGGTGACCAGCGAGATCACCCTTTTCGTCAATCCCACCGCAGGACGCGGCCGGGGCGCGCGAGCCGCGCAGCCGGCCGCTTCCGCGTTGCGGGACGCCGGCTTCTCGGTACGCACCATCCTCGGCGAGGACGCCGACGACGCGCTGCGCAGGGTGCGCGAGGCCGTGGCGGAGGGGACCGGCGCGCTGATCGCCGTCGGCGGGGACGGGCTGGTGTCCCTGGCCCTCCAGGCGGTCGCCGGGACGCTGACCCCGCTGGGCGTGGTGGCGGTGGGGACGGGCAACGACTTCGCCCGGGCTCTCGGCCTCCCGATACGCGACCCCGCCGCAGCCGGCCGGCTCGCCGCCGACGCGCTCAAGGGCCGGGCGCCGGTGCGTGAGATCGACCTCGGCCGGGTCGGGGAGCGGTGGTTCGGCTCGGTGCTCGCCTCCGGCTTCGACTCCCGGGTCAACGACCGGGGCAACCGGATGCGCTGGGCGGGCGGCCGGTTCAAGTACGACCTGGCGATCCTCGCCGAGCTCGCCGCCTTCAAGCCGATCACGTACCGCATGACCCTCGACGGCGGTCCGGCCCGTGAGATTCAGGCGACGCTCGTCGCGGTCGGCAACGGCACGGCGTACGGCGGCGGCATGCGGATCTGCGCCGACGCGGTCATGGACGACGGCCTCTTCGACGTCACGGTGGTCGGCGAGTGCAGCCGTACGACGCTGCTCAAGGTCTTCCCCCGGGTGTACAGGGGGACGCACCTGAGCCACCCCGTCGTGACCGTGCACCGGGTCTCCTCGATCACTCTGGAAGCCGTCGGGATCACCGCGTACGCGGACGGCGAACCCCTCGGTGCCCTGCCGCTGACCGCCGCCTGCGTGCCGAACGCCGTCCGGGTGCTCGGGGTGGCTCCCGGGGCCTGAGCCATGGGCGATTAAAGATCGCGTCACTGTCAGAGGTGGCGGGTAGGCTCGTGGACAAGATGACAGAGGACCTCTCACCAGCTGAGCGATACCAGGCTTCCCGGCTCCGGGCCGCCGAGCAGGCGACCGCGCTCGGGCCGTTCCGCGAGATGTACGACTTCGATCTCGACCCGTACCAGATCGAGGCGTGCAAGGCGCTGGAGGCAGGCAAGGGCGTGCTCGTCGCGGCCCCGACCGGCTCGGGCAAGACGATCGTCGGCGAATTCGCCGTGCACCTCGCCCTGGAGCAGGGCCGCAAGTGCTTCTACACCACCCCGATCAAGGCCCTGTCGAACCAGAAGTTCGCCGACCTGGTCAAGCGCTACGGCGCCGAGAAGGTCGGCCTGCTGACCGGTGACAACAGCGTCAACGCCGACGCGCCGGTGGTCGTGATGACCACCGAGGTCCTGCGGAACATGCTCTACGCGGGCTCCCAGGCGCTCAACGGCCTCGGACACGTGGTGATGGACGAGGTGCACTACCTCTCCGACCGCTTCCGGGGCGCGGTGTGGGAGGAAGTGATCATCCACCTCCCCGAATCCGTCACCCTGGTCTCCCTGTCGGCGACCGTGTCCAACGCCGAGGAGTTCGGCGACTGGCTGGACACCGTGCGCGGCGACACCGAGGTGATCGTCTCCGAGCACCGGCCCGTGCCGCTCTGGCAGCACGTGCTGGCCGGCCGCCGGATGTACGACCTCTTCGAGGAGGAGAGCGACCACGGCGGCCGGGGCGTCACCCGCCGCGAGGTCAACCCCGACCTCGTGCGGCTCGCCCGCATGGAGAACCAGCGCGGGTACAACCCGCGCGAACGGCGGCGCGGCAAGATGGTGCGCGAGGCCGATCGTGAGCGCGAGCGCCGCCAGCGCAGCCGGATCTGGACGCCCTCGCGCCCCGAGGTCATCGACCGGCTGGACGCCGAGGGCCTGCTGCCCGCCATCACGTTCATCTTCAGCCGGGCCGCCTGCGAGGCCGCCGTACAGCAGTGCCTGCACGCCGGGCTCCGGCTCAACGACGAGGACAAGCGCCGGCTGGTGCGGGAGATCGTGGAGGAGCGGACGGCGTCCATCCCCCCGGAGGACCTGCACGTCCTCGGCTACTACGAGTGGCTCGAAGGTCTGGAACGGGGCATCGCCGCGCACCACGCCGGGATGCTCCCGAGGTTCAAGGAGGTCGTGGAGGAGCTGTTCGTCCGCGGCCTGGTCAAGGCGGTCTTCGCCACCGAGACGCTGGCGCTCGGCATCAACATGCCCGCCCGCTCGGTGGTCCTGGAGAAGCTCGTCAAGTGGAACGGCGAGCAGCACGCCGACATCACCCCCGGTGAGTACACCCAGCTGACCGGCCGGGCCGGGCGGCGCGGGATCGACGTCGAGGGCCACGCCGTGGTGCTCTGGCAGCGCGGCATGGACCCGGGCGCCCTGGCCGGACTCGCCGGTACGCGCACGTACCCGCTGCGCTCCAGCTTCCGCCCGTCGTACAACATGGCGGTCAATCTGGTGCACCAGTTCGGGCGGCACCGTTCGCGCGAACTGCTTGAGACGTCGTTCGCGCAGTTCCAGGCGGACCGGTCGGTCGTCGGGATCTCCCGGCAGGTCCAGAAGAACGAGGAGGGCCTGGAGGGCTACCGCGAGGGCATGACCTGCCACCTCGGTGACTTCGAGGAGTACGCGCGGCTGCGCCGCGACCTCAAGGACCGGGAGACGGAGCTCGCCAAGCAGGGTGCCACGCAGCGGCGGGCCGCCGCCGCGGCCTCCCTGGAGAAGCTGAAGCCCGGCGATGTCATCCATGTGCCGACCGGCAAGTTCGCCGGGCTCGCGCTCGTCTTGGACCCCGGGCTTCCGGCCGGGCGGACCAACGGGCACGGCCACCGCGGCATGGAGTACCACGACGGCCCCCGGCCGCTGGTGCTGACGGCCGAGCGGCAGGTCAAGCGGCTCGCCTCGATCGACTTCCCGGTCCCGGTCGAGGCCGTGGAGCGGATGCGCGTCCCGAAGTCGTTCAACCCGCGCTCGCCGCAGTCGCGCCGCGACCTGGCGTCCGCGCTGCGCACCAAGGCCGGCCACATCGTCCCGGACCGGCACCGCCGGGGGCGCGCCCCCGCCGCCGACGACCACGAGATCGCGCGCCTGCGGACCGAGCTGCGCGCCCACCCCTGCCACGGGTGCGACGAGCGCGAGGACCACGCCCGATGGGCCGAGCGCTACTACCGGCTCCAGCGGGACACCCGGCAGCTGGAGCGCCGGATCGAGGGGCGGACCAACACGATCGCCCGCACCTTCGACCGGATCGTGGCCCTGCTCACCGAGCTGGACTACCTGCGCGGCAGCGAGGTCACCGAGCACGGACGGCGCCTCGCCCGGCTGTACGGCGAGCTGGACCTGCTGGCGAGCGAGTGCCTGCGCGCCGGCGTCTGGGAGGGGCTGAACCCGGCCGAACTCGCGGCCTGCGTCTCCGCCCTGGTGTACGAGGCGCGGCAGGCCGACGACGCGGTGGCGCCGAAGCTGCCGTCCGGTCCCGCGAAGACCGCGATGGGCGAGATGGTCCGGATCTGGGGGCGGCTCGACGCCCTGGAGGAGGACTTCAAGATCAACCAGGCGGAGGGGGTCGGCCAGCGCGAGCCCGATCTCGGCTTCGCCTGGGCGGTGTACATGTGGGCGTCGGGCCGGTCGCTGGACGAGGTCCTGCGGGAGGCGGAGATGCCGGCGGGCGACTTCGTACGGTGGTGCAAGCAGGTCATCGACGTGCTGGGCCAGGTCGCGGCCGCCGCGCCCCGGGAGAACAGCTCGGTGGCGCGCAGTGCGCGCAAGGCGGTGGACGAGGTGCTGCGGGGCGTGGTCGCGTACAGCTCCCTGGGCTGAGGACTGAGGGCTGAGGCGTGGCGTCGGTTCCGGCGCGTCGGCCTCGGCGCACGGCCGCCGGCCGGACACGCGGTCCGGTCGGCGGTGGTGCGGGGGCTCCGTTCCCCGGGAGTGGGCTGCGGGACGCTAACCCCGTCGGCCGCCGCGGCTCATCTTCATCGACGCGCCCGCGCACACCATTCCCAGCAGGGCGGTCAGTCCGCCGATGATGACGTTGTTCAGGACGACTCCCCTGTCCGGACTGCTGCCCACCACCCAGGGCGCGACGATCGTCCAGGCACCCATGGCGACGATGGCCCAGCTCAGGCCGTACATCCGCTGCGGCATCGCGGTGAACCCGAGACCGAGCACGGCGATCGCGATCCCCATGATCAGGTTGTTCGTCACCAGGGAGGACTGCGAGGTCGTGAAGTGCAGCACCCACGGGGAGACGGCGCAGTACAGGCCGACCAGGAAGACCGGTGCGTCCACGAGCGCCACGTCGCGGCCGCCCATCACGCGCGCGTAGCGGTCGCTCATTTCCGGTGCATCGGGGTGTCCGGCCATGTCGTGGCCGGCGTGCGAGACGTTTGACATGAGTTCGTTCCCCTTCGGATCGTGCGGACCCGGTCACCGCTGTGTGCGGGAAATGGCCCGCACACACCAGTCTGCTCTTATATGTGGCTTATGTGTAGTTTTGCGGCGACTGGATCTCCGCAGGGTCCGCACTGTGCCCCAACGGCCTCGCGGTGGGCGTGGCGCCCACCGCGAGGAGAACCGCTAGGCGGCGGGCGGCATCAGGACCGTGTCGACGATGTAGACCGTCGCGTTGGCGGTCTGGACGTTGCCGCAAACGACCTTCGAGGAGTCGTTCACGGTGTAGGCCATGCCCGAGCCGGCCGTCATCAGCTGCTCCTTCTCCAGGGTGTCGAAGGAGCCCTTCTCCAGCTGCTTCGGCGTCAGCTCCCGGCCCACCACGTGGTAGGTGAGGACCTTGGTGAGCGCCGCCTTGTCGGCGAGCAGCTCGTCGAGGTCGGCCTTCGGGATCTTGGCGAAGGCGTCGTTGGTCGGGGCGAACACGGTGATGTTCTGCGCGTTGTTCAGGGTGTCGACCAGGCCGGCCTTCTTGACCGCGGTGACCAGGGTGGAGAGCGCCGGGTTGTGGGAGGCCGCGGTGGCGACCGGGTCCTTCGCCATGCCGGAGAAGGAGCCCGCGCCGTTCTTCGGGACCGACGCGCAGGCCGGGCCGAAGGGCTCGTCCATGCCCGTGGAGTCGTCGGCGGAGGGCGAGGCGGGGGCCGGGGCCTTCGCCGGCGAAGCGGTGGAGCCGGACGCGCTGTCCTTGGAATCGGTGGAGCAGGCCGTCAGGGCCAGCGGCAGGATCACCGCGGCGGACAGGGCGACGGCGGCGCGGCGGGCGTGGATGACCTTCATGGTGTTCTCCTGGTTCGGATGCGTAACTGATTGACTGCGTTGGGTAGTTGATGGGGGGTGTGCGCGGCCCCGGGAGGGTGGTGCACGCGAGTGGTGTGAGGCGGTGGGGCGGTCAGGTCACGTCGACCACCACCGTGTGCCGGCCCGTCGCACCGTTGGGTACGGTGCCGATGCGCCGGCCGGTCTGGAGGGCGCCGGTTTGGTCCGTCGCGCGGACCTCCAAGGTGTGGCTGCCGGGAGTGGCCGGCCACTCCCACACCCACTGGCGCCAGGTGTCCCGGCTGGTCTGCGCCGCCAGCCGTGCGGGATGCCAGGGGCCGCCGTCCACCCGGACCTCGACCCGCGTGATGCCGCGGTGCTGGGCCCAGGCGACCCCGGCGACCGGGACCGTGCCGGCCTTCGGGGAGGCGAAGGGGCGGGGGGTGTCGATACGGGACTGGGTCTTGATGGGGGCCCGCGGGGACCACGACCGCTTGACCCAGTAGGCGTCGTAGGCGTCGAACGTGGTCAGCTCGATGTCCTTGATCCACTTGCAGGCCGAGACGTATCCGTACAGGCCGGGGACGACCATCCGGACCGGGAAGCCGTGCTCGAAGGGCAGCGGCTCGCCGTTCATGCCGAGGGCGAGCAGCGCGTCGCGGCCGTCCATCACGTCCTCGACCGGGGTGCCGATCGTCATCCCGTCCACCGAACGCGCCACGATCTGGTCCGCACGCCCGCCCTCGGACGGCGGCTTCACCCCGGCCTCCCGCAGCAGATCGGCCAGCCGCACGCCGATCCACCGGGCGTTGCCGACGTACGGCCCGCCCACCTCGTTCGATACACAGGTCAGGGTGATGTCGCGCTCGACGATCTCCCGGCGCAGCAGGTCCCGGAAGCTCAGCGTCACCGGTTCGGCCACGCCCGTGCCGTGAATCCTCAGCCGCCACGCGTCGGCGTCGACGCGCGGTACGACGAGGGCCGTGTCGACGCGGTAGAAATCCTTGTTGGGCGTGACGAACGGTCCCAGGCCCCGGATCTTCAGGTCCGCGCCCGCCGGTACGGCCGGTGCCGGCGAGTCGGGTGCGGGAAGCACCAGGTCGCGGCGGGAGGCGGCGGCCCCGGCCTGCACGGCTGAGGTGAGCCGTCGCCCCAGCAGGCCGGCCCCGGCCGAGGCGGCCGCCGCGGCGCTCGCCGCGACGACGAACCCGCGCCGGTCGAAGGCACCGGCCGCGGGCCCGCCGGGTGAGGGGGCGGCGGCCGGGGACAGCCGCCCGGCCAGGAGATACAGCACCCCTGCGGCGACCACGGCACCGACCACCGACGGCAGGGCGTCGGACACCCGGCCCTCCGGCCGTCCGATCGCCGCCGCCGCCCCGACCGCCCCGAAGACCAGCACGGCCGCGGCGCCCGGCAGCCGGTGCCGCAGCGCCAGCAGTCCGACCGCCACGGCGAACAGCGCCAGGAGGACCAGGATGCCGAGTTCCAGGACCAGCTTGTCGTTCGTCCCGAAGTTCCGTACGGCGAAGTCCTTGAGCGCCGGGGGAGTGCGGTCGATCACCGCACCGCCCACCGCCGCGACCGGTCCCGCTTCGGGGCGTACGACCGCAGCCACCAGTTCGGCAACGGCCAGGGCGCAGAACCCGGCGATCACACCGCTGAGCGCGGCGCCGGCCGCACGTGCCCAGCCGGGTCGCCGGGGCGCGGGGGCCCCGGTCTCCGGATCGTTCTGATCTTCACTCACGACCGGGATTCGGAGCCGTGGGCCCGGCGGATTGGTCTGCCACCCGATCGGATGAGGCTTCGGCCTTCTGACCGTCTGTGGGTGCCGGCGCGCGGACGGCTTCGGCACCCACTACGCCGGGACGCCCAGGCCCTGGCGGGACCGCACCACGCGGTCCCGCCCCCCTCTGGTCATCCGTTCATGCCGACGGCAGGTCCATCAGGGCCAGCGGGGCGGAGGTCGGCTGCGTCGAGCCGCCCGCCGGCTCGACGGTGATGCCCAGGCCGGTGGCCCCGTCGACCTGGCCGTCGAGCACGGCCGCGTACGTCGTCGGCGACGCGCCCGAGGCTTGCAGCAGGCCCGCCGGGCGCATCGTGCCGCCGTCGGCGAACCACAGCTGGTACACCTTGCCGCTGGGCGCCTTCGCCAGCCCGGAGGCCATGAACACGGCGCGGTCCTGGCTCCGGGAGACCACCACCGTGCCCTTCGCGCCGTTCTTCAGCGTGCCGGCCGAGGACCGGGCGTCGGGGGCGGCGAGGACCTGGGCCACCTGGGCGCCCTGCTGCCGGGCGGCGTCCGCCTCCTGGCGGGCGTCCCGCGCCTCTTGGTGCTGCCAGACCGCGACACCGCCGAAGCCCGCCGCCGCGGCCAGGCTCGCCGCCAGTGCGAACCTGGGCCATCCGGCCGCTGGGCCCCGCCTCGGGCGCGAGCGGTCACGGCGGCCCACGGCCGGCGGCTCCTGTCGTACGGTCGTGATCTCCCGCAGCACCCGCTCGCGCAGCTCCCGGGGGGCCGGGGCGGCGACGGCGAGCCCGAGCCGGGTCGCGGTCTCGGAGAGCTCGCGCACCTCGACGGAGCAGGCCTCGCAGGCGCCGAGGTGCCGTTCGAAGTCACGGCGTTCCGCGTCCGGCAGCGCGTGCAGGGCGTAGGCACCCGTCAGTGTGTGCAGTCCGGCGTCGCTCATGCGCTCACCCCGAGGCAGTCGCGCATCCGGATCAGTCCGTCGCGCAGCCGAGTCTTGATCGTGCCGAGCGGCACGGAGAGGAGTTCGGCCACCTCGCGGTAGGTCAGCCCGCGGTAGTACGCCAGGGTGACGGACTCCCGTTGCAGTTCGGAGAGGGTCCGCATGCAGCGGCGCACCTGCTCGCGCTCCAGCCGGCTCTCGACCTGTTCGGCGACGTGGTCGAAGGCGGGTGTGCGGTCGAGCAGGGCGGCCTTGTGCTCGCGGGCGGCCGACGCCTGCGCCGAGCGGACGCGGTCGACGGCGCGGTGGTGGGCCAGGGTCAGCACCCAGTTCATGGCGCTGCCCCGCGCGGCCCGGAAGCGTGAAGCCGTACGCCACACCTCGACCAGGACCTCCTGGGCGACCTCCTCGGACTGGGCCGGATCGCGCAGGACGCTGCGGACGAGCCCGAGCACCGGGCCGCTCACCGCGTCGTAGACCTGGGTGAAGGCGGCCTGGTCGCCCAGGGCGACCCTGCCCATCAGCTCCTGCAGATCGGGCCCCGCCGAGGCCGTTCCGCTGATGTACACGGCTTCCTTCACGCGAGGTTCCCTTCGGTGGTCATCGCTCTCCGGGGGTGATTCGGAGCCGGCGCCCGTGCGGATTGGCCGGGGGCCGAGATCTTTTCACGCCTCCGTGGCCGGACGACTCCCCGTAGTCGCGATACATCGTGGTTGACGCGTTCTCGGAAATCGAGATATGTTCGGCCACGAGTATTCGGCAGCGAGGAATTCGAAGAGGGGCGGGGTGGCGGCGATGACCAAGCGGCGCAAGCTCAGCAATCCGCTGGCGCTCACGGTGATGGTGCTGCTCGCTGAGCGGTCCATGCATCCGTACGAGATCGCCCAGACCCTCCGCAGGCGGGGCAAGCAGCACAGCGTCAAGATCAACTTCGGCTCGCTCTACACCGTGGTCCAGAACCTGGAGAAGCACGGTTACGTCGAGGTCGCGGGCGTACAGCGCGAGGGCAACCGCCCGGAACGCACGCTGTACGGCATCACCGAGGCCGGGCGCGCCGAGATGCTGGACTGGCTGTCCGACCTGATCGCCGTGCCGGCCGAGGAGTATCCGGCCTTCGACACGGCCCTCGCCCTGCTGCCCGTACTGCCGCCGCAGGAGGTGGAGACACTTCTCGGCGACCGTGAGCATGCGCAGACCGTGCGGGCCGCCGCGCTGCGCGGAGTGCTCAGCCAGCTCGGTGACGCGCTGCCCCGCGTCTTCGTCGTGGAGACGGAGTACCAGCTCCACATGCTGGAGGCGCAGCTCGCGTGGATCAAGGGTTTCCGCAAGGAACTCAGCGACGCCACCATCAGTGGCATCGAGGAGTGGCAGTCGTTCCACGAGACCGGCGAGGTCCCGCGGGACTGGCGGGACCTCGACGCGCAGGAAGCCGCCCGCGACCCCGGGCGCGCGTAAGCAAAGACCCCGGCGGGAGCTGTTGCAGCAGCGCCCGCCGGGGTCTCGAACCCCGGGGCCTTTCATCTGGATCAGGCCGGGCTCGCGGGCTCCGCGATCCGCCCCGATCCAGACGAAAGGTCCCAGACCGGACGGCCGTGGAGGCGGCCCGGGCCATCGAGGTGCGGCACACCCAGGATAGCCCCGGCACTCCTCACGCGGACCGGTCCTCACCCGGCATCCGGAGCCCCGGACGCCCGGCCGACCACAGGAGAGCTCCGTCATGAGCACCCGTGCGCCCGCTGTCGAGGCGCGACAACTCGTCAAAACCTATCCAGGTGACGTCACCGCGCTGCGCGGCATGGACCTCACCGTCGCCTCCGGCACCGTCTTCGGCCTCCTCGGGCCCAACGGAGCCGGCAAGTCCACCACCGTCAAGATCCTCACCACCCTCGCCCGCCCCGACTCCGGGACCGCGTCCGTCGCCGGGCACGACGCCCTTCGCCACCCCGACCGGGTGCGCCGCGCGATCGGGGTGGTCGCCCAGAAGTCCGGCGCCGACCCCGTCGCCACCGGCCGCGAGAACCTGCTGCTCCAGGGCCGGCTGTACGGGATGCGCGGCGCCGCCGTCCAGCGCCGCGCCGACGAGCTGCTGGAGCGCTTCGCCCTCGCCGACGCCGGGAAACGCCAGGTCAAGGGCTACTCCGGCGGAATGCAGCGCCGACTGGACGTGGCCCTCGGGCTGGTCCACCGCCCCGACGTGCTCTTCCTGGACGAGCCGACCACCGGCCTCGACCCGGAGTCCCGCACGGCGATGTGGGAGGAGATCTCCCGGCTGGCCGGCGAGGAGGGCCTGACCATCGTCCTCACCACGCACTACCTGGAGGAGGCCGACCGCCTCGCCGAACGCATCGCGATCGTCGACCGCGGCCGGGTCGTCGTCGAGGGCACCCCGGACGAGCTCAAGGGCGAGCTGCGGGGCGACGCCGTCCATGTGGAACTGCGCGCCGAGGCCGGGCGGGAGGCCGTCACCGCCGCGCTCACCGGACTGCCCGGGGTGTACGAGGTGCTGGCCGACGGGCGCCGCGTCAGCGTCCGGGCCGAGGACGGCGCCGCCGCCGTCCCGGCGCTGCTGGCCGCGCTGGAGCGGGCCGGGGCCGCCGTCGCGGCGGCCACCGTCGCCCGCCCCTCCCTGGACGACGTCTATCTGCGCTACGCCGGGCGCCGCTTCCAGGAGGCCGAGGCCGCGGACCCGCAGGACACCCCCGAGCGAGTTGTCGCGGGAGGCGACCGATGAGCGGTCAGGCACTCGCCCATACCTGGTACATGACCCAGCGCCAGCTGATGTCGATCCTCCGGCAGCCCGTCTTCCTGGTGATCGCGCTGGTCCAGCCGGTGATCTGGCTGTTCCTGTTCGGCAACCTCTTCAAGAAGGTGGTCGAACTCGGCGGCTTCGGCACCACCTCCTACCTGGACTACCTGATCCCCGGAATCGTCGTGATGAGCGCGCTCGGATCGAGCGTGTGGGCCGGCATGGGCACCCTGGAGGAGATCGAGCGCGGCACGCTCAACCGCTTCCTGACCACGCCCGTCAGCCGCAACGCCCTGATGAACGCCAACGTCGTCCAGAACGGCATCGGCACGGCCTTCCAGTCGGTGATCATCCTGCTGCTCGGCCGGGCGGCGGGTGCCACGTACCCGGGCGGCGCGGCCGGACTGCTGGTCCTGGTCGTCGCCGCGCTGCTGCTCGGCACCGTCTTCGGGGCGCTCTCCAACGCCCTGGGCATGATGGTGCGCCGGCGGGAGTCGATCATCGGCATCAACACCTTCCTGCTGCTGCCGCTGACCTTCCTGTCGACCTCCTTCATGGCGCCCGGTCAGATGCCCGGGTGGATGCGGCACATCGCCGACTTCAACCCGGTCAACTGGGCGATGGTGGCCGGCCGTTCCGCGCTGACCTCGGACCCGGACCGGACGCTGGTCCTCACCCGGGGCGGGGCGCTGCTGCTGCTCGCCCTGGCCGCCGTGGCGCTGTCGACCCGCACGTTCCGCTCGTACCAGAAGTCCGTCTGACGGCTGCTCACCGGCCCGGTGGCACCGTTCCACCCGGTCCGGGAGTCCGCTCCCGGACCGGGTTCCGCGTGCCCGGGGCGGGCGCAGCGCCGCGTACGCGCCGGCGGCGGGACCGCCGCGATCAGGGCGGCGCAGGCGAGGGTCGCGCCGTCCCGGACGCCGACCGCGTGGGCGGACGGGGCCGGGGCCTGAGGCGGCATGGCTGTGCCCCGGTCCGGGGACCGGGCACAGCGGTGGGATTGTCGTGCGCGGGACGCTACGCGGCGCCCTCCTGCTCGCGCTCCACCTGCTCGTTCCACTCACGCTTGACGGAGCGCCAGGCGTCGTCGTTCTGGCCGAGCCGCCAGTAACCGGAGATCGACAGCTGCGACGCCGGGACCTCGCGCTCCAGGCGCAGGTGGCGGCGGATCTCCTTGACGAAGCCCGCCTCGCCGTGGACGAAGGCCTGCACGTCACCGGCCGGGAACACCAGCTCCCTGACCGCCGCGGTGAGCGCTTCGCCGACCGGGCGGCCGGCGCGGTGCAGCCAGGTGACCTCGACGCCGTCCGGCGTGGCGATCTTCTGCTCCTCCGCCGCGTCCTCCACCTCCACGAACGCGCGGACCACCGCACCCTCCGGCATCTGCTCCAGCGCGGCGGCGACCGCCGGCAGCGCGCTCTCGTCGCCCGCCAGCAGGTGCCAGTCCGCCGAGGCGTCGGGGGCGTAACCGCCGCCGGGGCCCAGGAACGTCACCTGGTCACCCGCCTGGGCGTGCGCCGCCCAGGGGCCGGCGAGGCCCTCGTCGCCGTGCACCACGAAGTCGATCGCCAGCTCGCGGGCGGCGGCGTCCCAGGAGCGCACCGTGTACGTACGGGTGGTGGGCCACAGCTCGCGGGGGTACTCCTCGCGGATGCGGGCCATGTCGAAGGGGTGTGCGTAGTCCGCGCCCTCGGGGGCGAAGCACAGCTTGACGTAGTGATCGGTGAAACCCGAGAGGGTGAAGTCGGCGAGACCGTCGCCGCCGAGCACCACCCGGACCATGTGCGGGGTGATCTGCTCGGTGCGCAGGACCTGCGCCCCCTGAGCCCTGGGTGCCCGCCGCTCCGGTCGTTCTGCCACGAGGTTTACTCCCTGTTGCCGGAAATGGGGCCGTCGACCGATGCGGACATCGATCTTAGGGTTACCTAACCTAACACCTCAGGGGTGCAGTACGGCGAGGAGCCGCTGGAGCGCCCCGCCCAGCCCCCACCGGGCCGCGAGGGCGTCGAGCGCGGCCGGGTCGCGCGGCCCGGCGGGCAGTGCGGGGTCGAAGTCCGGCAGCGGTACGTCTCCGGCGACCCGCACCACCTTCGGTGCGACGGCCACATAGGCGCGGGCCTCGTCCAGCCGCCTGCGCTGCGAGGGCGTCAGCTTGGCGGCCGGGTCGTCCACGGCGGCCATGATCCCGGCCAGGTCACCGAAGGCGTCCAGCAGCTTCGCCGCCGTCTTCTCGCCGATGCCGGGCACGCCGGGCAGCCCGTCGCTCGGATCGCCGCGCAGCAGCGCCAGGTCCACGTAGCCCGGACCGTCGACGCCGTACTTCTCGCGCAGCCACGCCTCGTCCGTCATCTGGAGCGTGCCGACCCCCTTGACCGGGTAGAGGACCCGCACCCGCCGGGCGTCGTCCACCAGCTGGTAGAGGTCCCGGTCGCCGGTGACGATGTCGACCGGCCCGGCCGCCCGGCCCGCCAGCGTGCCGATCACGTCGTCCGCCTCGTAACCCGCGACCCCGACCCGGGCGATGCCGAGGGCGTCCAGGACGTCCGCGATGACCGGCACCTGTGGCGCCAGCGTGTCGGGCGTCTCCTCCTCGTCGGGCACCCCGGCCCCGGTCTCCACCGCCACGCGGTGCGCCTTGTACGAGGGGATCAGGTCGACCCGCCACTGCGGCCGCCAGTCCGCGTCCCAGCAGGCGACGAGGTCGTCCGGCCGGTGGTCCTGCACGAGCCGGCCGATGAAGTCCAGGAGCCCGCGCACGGCGTTGACCGGGGTGCCGTCCGGCGCGCGCACGGAATCGGGCACACCGAAGTAGGCGCGGAAGTAGAGGGAGGCGGTGTCGAGGAGCATCAGGCGTCGCGTCACACGCCGATGATGCCGCACGGCACCGACAACGGCCGCCGCGGACGGGGTTCCCGCACTTCAGGGCCGTCTGTGTGATCTGGGTCACTCTTGTGTTTGCTCCGAGTAAGCCCGGGCAGGCGCGGCATCGGAGCGGACCACGTCGCATTTTCAACTACCGCACGTGTCCTACGGACAGAATCCGTGCCGCTCCACGGTCTGCCGGAGGGGGTGGCAGGCCGTTTTCGGTTCAACGCGTGAGGTGTATGTGTCCAGGCTGCAAGCCGAGCACTTGTACAAAGTGTTCGGCAGACGACCCGATCAAGCCGTGCAGAAGCTGCTCAGCGGTACCGACCGCGACGCGCTGCGCGCCGACGGAACGACCGCAGCGGTGATCGACGCATCGTTCACCGTCGAACCGGGCCAGATCTTCGTCGTGATGGGTCTGTCCGGCTCGGGCAAGTCCACGTTGCTGCGGATGCTCAACGGCCTGCTGGAGCCCACCTCCGGCCAGGTGCTCTTCGACGGCCAGGACCTGACCGCCCTGAGCCCCGCCCAGCTCCGCCACGTCCGTTCCACCAAGATCAGCATGGTGTTCCAGCACTTCGCGCTCTTCCCCCACCGGAGCGTCCTGGAGAACGCCGCGTACGGCCTGGAGGTGCAGGGCGTCCCGCGCGCCGAGCGCCACCGCCGCGCCACCGAGGCCCTGGAGCTGACCGGCCTGGCCGGCTGGGAAAAGTCCTGGCCCGACGAGCTCTCCGGCGGCATGCAGCAGCGCGTGGGCCTCGCCCGCGCGCTCGCCACCGACGCCGACCTGCTCCTGATGGACGAGTCCTTCAGCGCGCTCGACCCGCTGATCCGCCGCGACATGCAGGACCAGCTCCTGGAGCTGCAGAAGCGGCTGAAGAAGACCATCGTCTTCATCACCCACGACCTCAACGAGGCCATGCGCCTCGGCGACCGCATCGCCGTGATGCGCGACGGCGAGATAGTCCAGCTCGGCACCGCCGAGGACATCCTCGTCACCCCGGCCAACGACTACGTCGCCTCCTTCACCCAGGACGTGGACCGCTCCCGGGTGCTGACCGCGGGCGCCATCATGGCCGAGACGGACACCGTCATGGGCACCCTCTGCGACCAGGGCAAGGAGCTGCGGACCCCCGCTGACGTGCTGCGGGCCACCCCGGCCACCGTCACCGAGTCCACGCCGATCATCGAGCTGTTCACGCCCTGCTCGCGGAGCCGGGTCGCGGTCGCCGTGACCGACGACGGGGGCGAACTCGTCGGCGTCGTGCCCCGGGAGCGGCTGCTCGCCGTGCTCGGCGAGCCGATGCCCCCCGCAGAGGCGCCCCAGGACGCCGCGACCTCGCTGAAGAAGGTGGCCGGTGTTTAGGCTCCACCTCGGCGACTGGGTCGACTCCGCCGTCGACTGGCTCCAGACCCACCTGGCCTGGCTCTTCGACGCCATCAGCTCCGTCGTGAGCGGCATGTTCGACGGCATCGCCGCCGTCCTGTCCGGCCCCGCGCCCCTGCTCTTCGCGGGCATCGTCGCCGTCATCGCCTGGTGGCTGCGCGGCCTGCTCGCCGGTCTCCTCGCGTTCGTCGGCTTCGCCCTCATCGACTCCGTCGAGTTGTGGGACGAAGCGATGGACACCCTCACCCTGGTGCTCGTCGCGACGATCGTGACGCTGGTGCTGGCGGTGCCGCTCGGCATCTGGGCGTCCCGCTCCAAGACGGTCAGCGCGGTGACCCGGCCGGTCCTCGACTTCATGCAGACCATGCCCGCCATGGTCTACCTGATCCCCGGCGTGATCTTCTTCGGCGTCGGTGTCGTCCCCGGCATCATCGCCACCATCATCTTCGCGCTGCCCCCGGGCGTCCGGATGACCGAGCTCGGCATCCGCCAGGTCGACGGCGAGCTCGTCGAGGCGGCCGAGGCCTTCGGCACCACCTCCCGCAACACCCTGCTGCGGGTGCAGCTGCCGCTGGCCCTGCCCACGATCATGGCGGGCATCAACCAGGTCATCATGCTGGGCCTGTCCATGGTGGTCATCGCCGGCATGGTCGGCGGCGGCGGCCTCGGCGGCTCCGTCTACCGCGCCATCGGCAACGTCGACGTCGGCCTCGGCTTCGAGGCCGGTGTCTCCATCGTCATCCTCGCCATGTACCTGGACCGGATGACCGGCGCCCTGGGTCGCGAGGTCTCCCCGCTCGCCCGCCGCGCGCTCGCCAAGGCGCAGTCGATGTCCGGCGGGCTCAAGGTGTGGAACTACCGCCCGCAGCCCGTCGTCGCCGTGGCCGGCATCGTCGTCCTCGCACTCGTGGCCGGCAGCATGAGCCTGTTCGGCTCCTCGGACAAGGACGCCACGACCGCGTCGGACCCGGAGAACATCGGGGCCGGCAAGAAGATCAGCATGGGCTACATCCCGTGGGACGAGGGCATCGCCTCCACCTTCCTGTGGAAGGAGCTGCTGGAGCGTCGCGGCTTCGACGTCGACGTCAAGCAGTACGAGGCCGGCGCGCTGTACACCGGTATGGCGGGCGGCCAGATCGACTTCGAGACCGACTCCTGGCTGCCGGTCACCCACGCCTCGTACTGGAAGAAGTACAAGGACCGCCTGGAGGACATGGGCTCCTGGTACGGCCCCACCTCGCTGGAGCTGGCCGTCCCCAGTTACGTCAAGGACGTGAAGTCCCTGGCCGACCTCAAGGGCAAGAGCTCGCAGTTCAAGGGCCGGATCGTCGGCATCGAGCCGAGCGCCGGTGAGACGGGCCTGCTCAAGGACAAGATCCTGCCCGGCTACGGCCTGGACAAGGAGTACAAGGTCGTGGACGGCTCCACTCCGTCCATGCTGGCCGAGCTGAAGCGCGCGTACGCCAAGAAGGAACCGATCGTCGTTCCGCTGTGGTCGCCGCACTGGGCGTACAACCAGTACGAGCTGACCAAGCTCAAGGACCCCAAGGACCTCTGGGGCAAGGGCGACGGCATCCACACGCTGACCCGCAAGGGCTTCACCGCCGACAACCCCGAGGTCGGCACGTGGCTCAAGGACTTCAAGATGAGCGAGGACCAGCTCACCAGCCTTGAGGCACAGATCCAGAAGAGCGGCTCCGGCAAGGAGCAGGAGGCCGTCCGCACCTGGCTGAAGGCCAACCCGGACGCCGCCGACACGTGGACCCCGGTCAAGAAGTCCGCCCCCGCCAAGGGCGCCGACGGCAAGGACGAGCGCGACCGCACGGTCGAGATGGCCTGGTTCCCCTGGGAGGAGGACATCGCCGCCACGTACCTGTGGAAGGCCGTCCTGGAGGACCGCGGCTACAAGATCAACCTCAAGCAGTTCGAGGTCGGCCCGATGTACACCGCGATGTCGCGCGGCCAGATCGACGTGCAGTTCGACGGCTGGCTTCCGTTCACCCAGAAGAACTACTGGGACAAGTACGGCTCCAAGCTGACGGACATCGGCTCCTGGTACGGCCCGACCTCGATCGAGGTCGCGGTGCCCGACTACGTCAAGGACGTGAAGTCCCTGGCCGACCTCAAGGGCAAGAGCTCGAAGTTCAAGGGCCGGATCGTCGGCATCGAACCCGGCACCGCCACCATGGAGAACCTCAAGAAGAACGTGCTCCCGGCCTACGGCCTGGACGAGGAGTACAAGGTCCTCGACTCCTCGACGCCCGGAATGCTCGCCGAGCTGAAGCGCGCGTACGCCAAGAAGGAGCCCATCGCCGTCCTGCTGTGGACCCCGCACTGGGCGTACAGCGAGTACGGGATGACCAAGCTCCAGGACCCGAAGAAGGCCTTCGGGGAGGGCGACCGGCTGCACACCATCGCCTCCAAGCAGTTCCCGGAGAACTACCCGCAGCTGACGAAGTGGTTCAAGGACTTCAAGCTGAGCGAGGACCAGCTCGCGGGCCTGGAGAACCAGATCCAGAAGCACGGCACGGGACACGAGGAGGAAGCCGTGAAGGCCTGGATGGAGAAGAACCCGGGCATCGCGGACAAGATGGCTCCCCAGCAGTAGCCGGGACCGGCCCCACCAGGGCCGCAGCACATGAAGGGGTGGGCCCCGCCGGCGGCGGGGCCCACCCCTTCATGTGTTCCGATGACGTCACTTTCCGGGCCGTCCTGGCGTAACGGTGTGCGCAAGGCGCCCGTAACCGGAAGGATGGCCAGTCGGGAGGGAGCCGGACATGGACGAGAAGGAAACACTCCGGGTGGGCGCCGCCGTCCGCCGACAGCGCAGATCCCTGGGACTCACCCTGGCCGCGGTCGCCTCGCGCAGCGGTCTGTCCGTACCGTTCCTCAGTCAGATCGAGAACGAACGCGCCAGACCCAGCGCCCGGTCCCTGGACCGGGTCGCCGAAGCGCTGGAGACCACCCCCGCACGGCTGCGCGCCGCCGCGGACTCCGCCCGCGCGGTCGACGTCGTGCGCGGCGTGCCGGAGGACGGGGTGCACCGGGTGGTGCGCGGACGCCACCAGCTCAGTGCCCTGGAGTTCACCGGGGAACTCGACCTCGGGCGGGAGTTCCAGCACCGCAACGACGAGGTGATGTACGTCGCGGAGGGCGCCGCCGAGGTGGAGGCGGAGGGCCAGGCCTACCGGCTGGTCCAGGGCGACACCCTGTTCCTGTCCGGCGGGGTGCGCCACCGCTGGCGGGCCACCCTCCCCGGCACCCGACTGCTGTGCGTCGCGGTGGCCGAACACATCGACGCCACGTCCGACCCCCGGCGCTGACCGCCCGGGGGCCGGTGGCCGGCAGCCCTCTCAGGCGGTACCGGCCGCCACCGGCGCGGGCGCCTGCGGCGCCGCGAGCAGCGCCCCGCTGACCAGCCCGCGCACCGTGCGCACCCCGGCCACCGCCCAGGCCGACACCAGCAGCACGTACAGCGCGACGGCCAGCCAGGTGAACGCGGTCAGACCGGTGTGCCGGGCCAGACCGGCGGCGCCCGTCACACAGGTGCCCACGGGGAACGTGAAGCCCCACCACGTCATCGAGAACGTCATCCCGCCCCGCACCGCCCGCACCACCAGGGCGACGGCCAGGGCCAGCCACAGCAGGGCGAACCCCATCACCGGCACCCCGTACAGCACGGCGAACGCGCCCAGCGCGGAGGCGTACTGCCCCGGGACCGCGCCCGGCGCCACGTCGGCCAGCGCGTTGACCGCGGTCGTCGACTGACCCAGCGGACCGAGCACCAGGAACAGGGTCGGGGTCAGCGCGAGCGGCAGCGGACCCCGGTGCACCAGCCGGCCGAAGACCAGCGGCAGCATCACCAGCGTCGCCAGCAGGCTCAGCCCGAACATCGCGTAGCAGCCGAGCAGCAGCGCCTCCCGACCCTGTCCCTCGGGCAGCTCCGGCACCAGCAGCGGGCCGAGCGCGGCCGACACCATCGGGGCGACCACCGGCAGCAGCCACACCGGGGACGCGGTGCCCGGCTCCGGGCGGTGGCGCACGATCATCAGATACGGGATCGCCACCGCGGCGGCCAGCCCGGTCAGCGTGCCCGCCGTGTACAGCACCACGTCCAGCGCGAGCGCCGCCGAGTGCCCGATGACGTCCTTGCCCACGACCATCCCGGAGCCGCCGACGGCCAGCAGCGCCATCGAGAGGCAGCCGTAGAACGGGGCGACGGCCGGGTCCAGGAGGTGGGCGCGGGCCTGGTCGCGGTGGGCCGCCCAGTGCCCGGCGCGGGCCGTCAGCACGGCGGCGAGCAGCAGTGCCGAGAGCAGCCACACCGCCGTGCAGGCGCCCCGCAGCCCGGGGACGTGCACGGGCAGCGCGACGCCCGCGCTCGCCACGATCGCGGTGCCCATGACGGTCGCGTACCAGTTGGGGCCGAAATACCGCAGCGCGGGCCGCCGGACGGTGGCGGAGTACGGGGAATACGTTCGGGTCTGCGGAAAGGTGGCCATGCCACGATTCTCGGGGCCGGGGCGGCGCCCCACCAGGGAGCACCGCTCTATGAGGCCATAAGGTGGACTTATGTCCAGCGACTTGCCCGCCCTCCTGTCCCACCGGGTGCCCGATCTCGGCGCGCTGGAGCTGCTGCTCGCCGTCGCCCGGCACGGCAGCCTCGGCCGGGCCGCCCGTGACGTGGGCATCACCCAGCCCGCGGCCAGCAGCCGCATCCGCTCGATGGAGCGGCAGCTCGGCCTCACCCTCCTCGACCGTTCGCCCCGCGGCTCCCGGCTCACCGACGCGGGCGCCCTGGTCACCGACTGGGCGCGCCGGGTCGTGGAGGCCGCCGAGGCGTTCGACGCGGGCGCCCAGGCGCTGCGCGACCGCCGCGACTCCCGGCTGCGGGTCGCCGCCTCCATGACCATCGCCGAATACCTGCTGCCGGGCTGGCTGATCGCCCTGCGCGCCGAACGGCCCGGCACCGCCGTCTCACTGCTCGCCGGGAACTCCGCGGTGGTCGCCGAGCGGCTGCTGACCGGGGACGCGGACCTCGGCTTCGTCGAGGGTCTGTCCGTCCCGGAAGGGCTCGACGGCACCGTCATCGCCCACGACCGCCTGGTCGTCGTGGTCGCCCCCTCACACGCCTGGGCCCGCCGCCGCACCCCCCTGACCCCGCGCGAACTGGCCGCGACCCCGCTGATCCTGCGCGAGCACGGCTCCGGAACCCGCCAGGTCCTGGACGCCGCGCTCGCCGTGCACGGCCCGCTGGCCCAGCCGCTCCTGGAGCTCTCCTCGACCACCGCCGTCAAGGGCGCGGCGGAGAGCGGCGCGGGCCCCTGCGTCCTGAGCGAGCTGGCGCTCGGCGAGGAGCTGTCGGCCCGCCGCCTGGTCAAGGTCCCCATCGCCGGGGCCCGGCTGCGGCGCCAGCTGCGCGCGGTCTGGCCCTCCGGCCACCGCCCCACGGGCCCGGCCCGCGACCTGCTCTCCCTGACGAGGTCGGGCCCGCCCGGGGACACGGCCTGAGGGCGCGTCCGGGCCCAAGGGCGCACCCCTGGGCCGTTGGGTGCGCCCGGCCCGGACCCCGGACCGTCCGGTGCGGGCCGAGGGACACGGATCTGCTCTCGCTGATGACGGCTCTGCCCGCGCGCGGTCGTCGCGGTGGCCCTCGTATCAGTCGGCGGTGCCGCGCTGCCTGTGGTCGTAGTCGTCGCGATGGGTGAGGACCTCCTCCATGTGGCTTTCCGCCCACTCCTTGATTCCCCGCATGACTCCCTGGAGCGAGCGGCCGAGGTCGGTCAGCTCGTAACTGACGGTGACGGGCACGGTGGGGGTCACGGTCCTGGTCACCATCCCGTCGCGTTCGAGTGCGCGCAGTGTCTGCGTCAGCATCTTCTGGCTCACGCCCGAGATCCGGCGTGACAGCTCGGAGAAGCGCAGGGGCCGCGGTCCCTCGACGGTGGTCTCCCCGGGGAGCGGGCCGTCCCCGCCCAGCGCGGCGAGCACGAGGGCGACCCACTTGTCGGAGATCCGCTCCAGGAGCCGGCGGCTGGGACAGACCGCGAGGAACGCGTCGTACTCCCGCTTGGCCACGGCCCGCCGCTCGGACGCGGTGATGGTTGCCATCGGTCAGTCATCTCCTCAGCTCGGTGACTTACTTACTTCAAGGTGCCTACTTCCCCCTGGAGACCAGGTTCTTCCATGCTGGTGCCGCAGCACAGGGATGGCAAGACCTCACAAGAGACCTTCACAAAGGAGTAGTTGACGATGAATCAGGTAACCTCTCGACGAGCCGTGGTCCGCGTTCCGTCCGGGCCCGGGTCCATCGAGACCGTTGACGCGCCGGTGGCCGAGCCGGGGCCGGCGGAGATCCGCGTCAAGATCGCCGCAGCAGCGGTCAACCCGGTCGACCTGGCCGTGACCGCGGGCGTCTTCCACCGGCTCGGCATGGTCCATCAGCCCCACTGGACCGGTCTCGGCTGGGACTTCGCCGGCACCGTTGAGGCCGCCGGGCCGGGCGTCGAGCTGCCGGTCGGCAGCCGTGTCGCCGGGTTCCTCGACGGTTTCGACCGCGACCACGGCTCCCACGCCGAGCACCTTCTCGTCCCCGCCGCGTACGTCGCCGTCGTTCAGGACGCAGTCGACTTGGTGGCGGCGGCCACGGTGCCACTCAACGCCACCACCGCGGCCCAGGCCGTCGACCTCCTCGGCGAGGCGCCGACGAGGTCCCGGCGCCTGCTGGTGACCGGCGCGGCCGGTGCGCTGGGCGCGTACGTCGCCGTGCTCGCCCAGGACCGTGGCTGGCAGGTGACCGGGCTGGCGCGAGCGGCCGACGAGCCGTTCGTCCGGGGCCTGGGCGTCGACTTCGCCACCGGCCTCGGCCAGGGGTGGGACGCCGTGGCCGACGCCGCAGCCCTGCAGGAGCCCGCCCTCCGGGCGGTGCGCGACGGAGGCCGTTTCGTCGGCGTGCAGCCCGCTGCGAGGCTCCCCGAGGAGCGCGGCATCACCGGCGAGGTCATCATCGCCCATCCCGACGGGCCGCTGCTCGCCGGTCTGCTGGCGCGGGTGGCGGCGGGGGAGCTTCCAGCCCGCATCCACGCCGTCGTGCCGCTCGACGAGGCGGCCGACGCCTACCGGGCGATGGCGCAGGGCGGCGTCCGCGGCCGGATCGTCCTCGTCCCCTGACAGCACGACACGCACGCACGACAACCGCTTGGTCACCAACGATTCCCTTGACGGAAGGGCAGTTGATGCTCGCCACCATCGCCACCGTTGTCGCCGGTCTTCTCGGCGCGGGCCTCGTCCTCATGGGCGCGAGCGCCCTCATCAGGCCGCAGGGCGCCGCCGGTTTCGGCATCCCCGACGCACCGGTCGACGACCCCGGGTTCCGGCCCTGGCTGCGCGTGAAGGGTCTGCGGGAGATCGTGCCCGGGGCTTTCGTCTTCGTCCTGATGGCTGCCGCGACCTCGTCGGTACTGGGCTGGTACCTGCTGGTGTTCGCCGGGATACCCGCCGGGGACGCGCTGGTCGTGCTGCGCAGCGGCGGGCCGAAGGCGACCGCCTACGGCGTCCACGCCGCGACGTCGGCGGTGATGCCGGCGACCGGCGTCGGTCTCCTGGTCTGACCCGGAACCCGTCCGGTGCACAGGGCCGGACCGGTTTGGGGCCGGTCCGGCCCCAAACCGGTGGCCCGCCGGGCGGACCGGCGGGAAGGATGGGCCGATGACCGCCACCGCACCGCCCGCCCAGGGCGTCCGCCACCACTGGTCCGAACTGCCCGCCGCCGTCCGCGGCGGCATCGAGGACGTCCTCGGCGCCCCGGTCGTCGAGGCCCGCACCCAGAACGGCGGCTTCTCGCCCGGGGTCGCCGCCCGCGTCCGGCTGGCCGACGGCGGCCGGGCCTTCGTCAAGGCCGTGAGCGCCGAGGTGAACCCGGACAGCCCGGACATGCACCGCGCCGAGATCCGCCACACGGCCGCCCTGCCGCCCCACGCCCCGGCGCCCAGGCTGCTCGGCTCGTACGACGACGGCACCTGCGTCGCCCTCGTGCTGGAGGACATCGAGGGCCGCCAGCCCCACGTCCCCTGGGAACCGGCCGAACTGGACCGCGTCCTGGCGGCCCTCGGCGGCCTCGCCCGCCTCCTCACCCCGGCCCCGGCCGACGCGCCCCCCGTCGCCGGGCGCAAGTCCACGATGTTCACCGGATGGCGGACTTTGCACGCCGCCGGGGGCTCCACCCGCCTCGACCCCTGGGCGGCCGGCCGGCTCGGCACACTGGCGGAACTGGAGTCCGGCTGGGCGCAGGCCGCCGCCGGTGACACCCTCGCCCACGGCGACCTGCGCGCCGACAACATCCTGCTCACCGATGACCGGGTCGTCTTCGTGGACTGGCCGCACGCGGTGCGCGCCGCCCCCTGGTTCGACCTGCTGGCGATGCTCCCGTGCGTGGCGGCCCAGGGGTACGCCTCCTCTCCGGGCGGCCCCGACCCGGAGACCCTGTTCACCGCCCACCCGCTCGGCCGGGACGCGGACCCCGATGCCGTCACCGCCGTACTCGCCGCCGTAGCCGGATACTTCGCGGAGCACGCGCTGCGCCCCGCCCCGCCGGGCCTGCCGACGCTCCGGGCGTTCCAGGCGGCCCAGGGCGCCGCCGCCCTGGACTGGCTACGCCACCGGCTCGGCGAGCGGGCCCGGTAGCCCCGGCACGGCGGCCGCCGGCCCCGAGGCGGCGGCCACCAGCCCCCGCATCACGCGGAGGTCGTCGCCCGCCTCCGGATGCCACTGCACGCCCAGGACCCAGCGGGGCCCCGGAAGTTCGACGGCCTCCACCGTGCCGTCCGCCGCGTGCGCCGACGCCACCAGGCCCGTGCCGATCCGGTCGACGGCCTGGTGGTGGTAGGCCGGGACGGCGCACGCGGCGGGCACCAGCGACGCGTACCGGGTGCCCGGGACCGGCGTCACCGTGTGCGAGCCGAACACGCCCGTCGCCCCGTCCGGGCCCGCGTGCCCGTCCAGATGCTGCGTCAGGGTGCCGCCGCACAGCACGTTCAGCAACTGCATCCCCCGGCAGATCCCCAGCAACGGCGTGCCGGACTCCAGCGCCGCCCCGATCAGCGCCGCCTCCCAGGCGTCACGCTCCGGCGCCGGCGGCCCGGTCCGCGGGTCGCGCCCGGCCCCGTACCGCGCGGGCTCCACATCCGGCCCGCCCGCCACCACCACCGCGTCGAGCCGTGCCACCGCCTCCGCCGCGAGGTCCGGCGAGTCCGGCGGCAGCAGCGCGGCCAGACCGCCCGACTCGCGCACCGACCGGGCGTACCCGGCGGGCAGCAGCGTGGCGGGCAGGTCCCACACGCCCCAGCGCGCCGAAGCCTCCAGATAGGTGCTGATCCCGATCAGCGGACGGTTCACCGGGCCCTCCCTGGGCGTGTCCGGCACGGCGCGCGGAACACCCCGGCACCGTACCCACAACCTCCGCCCTGCCCATAGATTTGGACCGTCCTGCCCATAGATTTGGACCGTCTGTCGGCCCGCGAGGAGAGGACCCGTCCGTGTCCGACCGAACAGCCCCGCTCGCCCTCGGGGAACTGCGCCACCTCGTGGCCGACGGTGAGATCGACACCGTGGTCCTGGCCTTCCCCGACATGCAGGGACGGCTCCAGGGCAAACGCTTCGCCGCCCCCTTCTTCCTCGACGAGGTCGTACGGCACGGCTCCGAGGGCTGCGCCTACCTCCTCGCCGTCGACACCGACATGAACACCGTCGACGGCTACGCCATGTCCTCCTGGGACAACGGCTACGGCGACTTCGCGATGCGCCCCGACCTCACCACCCTGCGCCGGGTGCCCTGGCACGAGGGCACCGCGATGGTCCTCGCCGACCTCGCCTGGGCCGACGGCTCACCCGTCACCGCCGCGCCCCGGCAGATCCTGCGCCGCCAGCTCGAACGCCTGGCCGAGCACGGCTACACGGCCCACGCCGGCACCGAACTCGAATTCATCGTCTTCAAGGACACCTACGAACAGGCCTGGGACCGCGGCTACCGCGACCTCACCCCCGTCAACCAGTACAACGTCGACTACTCCGTCCTGGGCACCGGCCGCGTCGAGCCCCTGCTGCGCCGCATCCGCAACGACATGGCGGGCGCCGGCCTCACCGTCGAGTCCGCCAAGGGCGAGTGCAACCCCGGCCAGCACGAGATCGTGTTCCGCTACGACGAGGCCCTGGTCACCTGCGACCAGCACGCCGTCTACAAGACCGGCGCCAAGGAGATCGCCGCCCAGCAAGGCGTCGCCCTCACCTTCATGGCCAAGTTCAACGAACGCGAGGGCAACTCCTGCCACATCCACCTCTCGCTCCGCTCCACAACCAACCCCGGCCGGTCCGTCATGGCCGGCGAGGACGGCACGATGTCCCCGGTGATGCGGCACTTCCTGGCCGGCCAGCTCGCCGCCCTGCGCGAGCTCTGCCTCCTCTTCGCACCGAACATCAACTCCTACAAGCGCCTGCGCCCCGGCTCCTTCGCCCCGACCGCCGTCGCCTGGGGACACGACAACCGGACCTGCGCCCTGCGCGTCGTCGGCCACGGCCCCTCCCTGCGCTTCGAGAACCGGCTCCCCGGCGGCGACGTCAACCCCTACCTGGCCGTCGCCGCCCTCGTCGCCGCCGGCCTCTACGGCATTGAGCACGAGCTCGAACTCCCCGAACCGTGCGAGGGCAACGCCTACACCGCCGCCTACGACCAGGTCCCCGCCACCCTCCGAGAGGCCGCCGCGCTCTGGGGGGACAGCGAGATCGCCCGCGAGGCCTTCGGCGAGGACGTCGTGGCGCACTACCGCACCATGGCCCGCGTCGAACTGGACGCCTTCGACGCGGCGGTGACCGACTGGGAACTGCGACGCTCCTTCGAACGCCTGTGAGGCCCGCGTGATCCACGAGCACCACGTCCTGAACCCGGCGACCGGGGAACTCGTCGCCACCGTCCCCGCCACCACCGCGGCCGGCGTGCACACGGCCGTCACCCGCGCCGCGGCCGCCCAGCGGAAGTGGGCCGCGCTCGCCCCCGCCGACCGGGCCCGGCTGCTGCGCCGGTTCGCCGCCACCGTCGACTCCCGCACCGAGGAGCTGGCCCGCCTGGAGGTCAGGGAGGCCGGGCACACCATCGGCAACGCCCGCTGGGAGGCGGGCAACGTCCGCGACCTGCTCGACTTCGCCGCCGGGGGAGTGGAACGGCTCAGCGGCCGGCAGATCCCCGTCCCCGGCGGCATCGACCTCACCCTCCTGGAACCCCTCGGAGTCGTCGGCGTCATCGCACCCTGGAACTTCCCCCTGCCGATCGCCGCCTGGGGCACCGCCCCCGCCCTCGCCGCGGGCAACGCCGTCGTCCTCAAACCCGCCGAGACCACCCCGCTGACCGCCCTGCGGCTCGCGGACATCGCCCTGGAGGCGGGCCTGCCCGAACACCTCTTCCAGGTACTGCCCGGCTCGGGCGACGAGGCAGGCAACGCCCTGGTCGAACACCCGGACGTCGCCAAGATCGTCTTCACCGGCTCCACCCGCACCGGCAAGCGGATCATGGCCAAGTGCGCCGACCGCCTCAAGCGGTTCACCCTCGAACTCGGCGGCAAGAGCCCCAACATCGTCTTCGCCGACGCCGACATCGAGGCCGCGGCGGCAGCCGCCCCCCTCTCCTTCCTGGACAACGCCGGCCAGGACTGCTGCGCCCGCACCCGCATCCTCGTCCAGCGCTCCGCGTACGACCGCTTCCTGGAACTCCTCGCCCCGGCCGTCACGGCGGTCGTCGTCGGCGACCCCGCCGACGAGGAGACCCAGATGGGCCCGCTCATCTCCCGTACCCAGCTGGAACGGGTGCGCGACTACGTCCCCGAGGGCGCCGCCGCGATCCGGGGCACCGCCCCCGAGGGGCCCGGCTTCTGGTTCCCGCCGACCGTCCTCACCGACACCCCGCCGGACGCGCCCGTCGCCACCGAGGAGGTCTTCGGGCCCGTCGCCGTCGTGCTGCCCTTCGAGGACGAGGCGGACGCCGTCCGGCTGGCCAACGCCACCGAGTACGGCCTCGCCGGATCGCTCTGGACCCGCGACGTGGGGCGCGCGCTGCGCGTCTCACAGGCCGTCAGGGCGGGGAACCTCTCCGTCAACTCCCACTCGGCGGTCCGCTACTGGACCCCGTTCGGCGGGTTCAAGCAGTCCGGCATCGGCCGCGAGCTCGGCCCCGACGCCCTCACCGCCTTCACCGAAACCAAGAACGTCTTCCTCAGTACGGAGGCCTGAACCGGAATGACCACGGACCACGGGATCATCTGCCGCCGCCTCGTCGGCCGCACCGCCGTCATCACCGGCGCCGGCAGCGGCATCGGCCTGGCCACCGCCCACCGCCTCGCCTCGGAAGGCGCGCACGTCGTCTGCGGGGACATCGACGCGGTGGCGGGCGAGGCGGCGGCCGAAGCGGTCGGCGGCACCTTCGTACGCGTCGACGTGACCGACCCCGGACAGGTCGCGGAGCTGTTCCGGACGGCCGACGACACCTACGGCTCGGTCGACATCGCGTTCAACAACGCCGGCATCTCGCCGCCCGACGACGACTCCATCCTCACCACGGAACTGGAGGCGTGGAAACGCGTCCAGGACGTCAACCTCACCTCCGTCTACCTCTGCTGCAAGGCAGCCCTGCACTACATGCGCCGCCAGGGCCGCGGCTCCATCATCAACACCGCCTCCTTCGTGGCCCGGATGGGCGCGGCGACCTCCCAGATCTCCTACACCGCCTCCAAGGGCGGGGTGCTGGCGATGACCCGCGAACTGGGCGTCCAGTTCGCCCGCGAGGGCATCCGCGTCAACGCGCTGTGCCCGGGACCGGTCAACACCCCGCTGCTCCAGGAGCTTTTCGCCAAGGACCCGGAGCGCGCGGCCCGCCGGCTCGTGCACATCCCGCTCGGCCGGTTCGCCGAGGCGACCGAGATCGCCGCCGCCGTCGCCTTCCTGGCGAGCGACGACTCCTCGTTCGTCAACGCCACCGACTTCCTGGTCGACGGCGGCATCTCCGGCGCCTACGTCACGCCCCTGTAGACGGGCCCTGCCGGGAGGGGCCTGCCGGGAGGGGCCTCTTCTAAGGTGGGGCGATGAGCAACGCGACACCGCCCGGTTGGTATGCGGACGCCTCCGCGCCCGGCAGCGAGCGCTGGTGGGACGGGACGGCCTGGACCGCCCACACCCGCGCGCTCGCCCCTGCCGCCGCCCCCGCCCCGCAGTACCCCGCGACCGTTCCGGCGGGAGGCGGAGGCGGAGGCAGGGGCGGCGGCAGCGGCAGCGCACGGGCCGTCGCGCTCGTGGCGGCCGGCGCGGTCGTCGTCGGCGCCGTCGTGACCGGAGCCGTACTGCTCACCGGGAGGGACGACCCCGCGACCCCGCAGGCCCACTCCACGCCGACGCCCGCGCGCACCGCCGGCACCGACGGGGTCCCCGGCGACGACAGCCCCTCCCCGGACGGCTCACCGGCGGAGGAGGACCCCACGGTGCTCGTCGACCAGCTCAACGGCATCACCCTGCCCATCCCCGACGGCCGGGAGCGGCCGGAGCGGAACACCGGGGACCTCCTCACCATCCGCACCAAGGACGCCTACGACTGCCCCGGGGCGCCCTCCTCCTTCTGCTACCACGGCACGGTCACCACCCGAACCCCGAGCGGCACCGACGCCACCACCCCTCAAGCGCTCGCCGAGGAGGACATCGCCGACGCCGCCGACCGGGCCTACGAGGAGGACCTCGTCGGCCGGCGGGCCCACGGCGGCATCACCTCGCACCGGCAGATCGCCGCCGGCGAGGTCGGCGTGGCCGGCCGCACCGGCTACTTCATCCGCCGGCGGGTCACCACCGCCAAGGGCCCCGGCGGCTATGTGCAGTCGCTCGCCTTCCCCTCGGCCGTCGGCAGCGAGTCGCCCGTCATCGTGCGGTACGCCTTCGACGCGGGCCCCGACGGGCCGCCGCTGACCCTCATGGACACCCTCACCCGGTCCATCCGGCCCATCGGCGACAGCGCGACCGACGGCGGCGTCGGCAGCTCCATCGCCCGGTAGCGCCCGCGGCTCAGAGAAAGGTGCGGCCCTCGCCCCGGTACGTCGGCACGGTCGCCGTCACCCGGTCGCCCTCGATCAGCTGCAAGGCGTCGAACCGCTCGCACAGCTCACCGGCCTTCGCGTGCCGGAACCACACCTTGTCGCCGATCAGCAGATCGTCGGCCGGAGAGCCCAGCAGCGGGGTCTGCACCTCGCCCGGCCCCTCCTGCGGGTCGTAGCGCAGCCCCTCCGGCAGATACGGGACCGGCAGCCGGTCCGCCCCGGCCGCCCCCGACGCCGGATAGCCGCCGCCGAGCACCGTCACCACACCCACCCCGGGCCGGCGCACCACGGGCTGCGCGAACAGCGCGGCCGGGCGCGCGGTGAACGAGGTGTAGTTGTCGAACAGGCGCGGCACATAGAGGCCAGAACCGGCCGCGATCTCGGTCACCGCCTCCTCCGCCGCGGTGTGCTGCACGCTGCCGGTGCCGCCGCCGTTCACGAACTCCAGGTCCGGCGCCACGGCTTGGACCGCCCGCACCACCTCGGCCCGCCGGGCCGCCAGCTCCTTGCGGGCCGTCGCCTGCATGAGGCGGATCGCCCGGGACCGCAGCGGCCGGCCCGCGACCGAGTCGCCGACCCCCGCGATGTGCCCCTCGTACGCCATCAGCCCCACCAGCCGGAAGCCGGGCCGCCGCACCACGGACCTGGCCAGCTCGGCCAGTTGGGCGGGGGAGCGCAGCGGCGAGCGCAGGGCCCCGATCCTGACCCGGCCGCCCAGCATCCGCAGCGAGGTGTCCAGCTCCAGGCAGACCCGGATCTCCTCGGTGCCGCCCGCCCGCGCCGCGTCGATCAGGTCCAGCTGGGCGTGGTCGTCCACCATCACCGTCACGGAGGCGGCGAGCTTCGGGTCGGCGGCCAGCTCCGCGTACGCCGGCCGGTCGGCGGAGGGGTACGCCAGCAGGACGTCCTCGAACCCGGCGCGCGCCAGCCACAGCGACTCCGCGAGCGTGAACGACATGATCCCGGCGAACCCGGGCCGGGCCAGCACCCGCTCCAGCAGGGCCCGGCAGCGCACCGACTTGCTCGCCACGCGGATGGGCTTGCCCGCCGCCCGGCGTACGAGATCGTCGGCGTTGGCGTCGAACGCCTCCAGGTCGACGACGGCTACGGGGGCGTCGAGATGGGCGGTGGCCCGGTCGTAGCGGGTCCGGTCAGTGGCACGGGCAGTCATGGCCGCAGCTTGCCAGACGGTTGTACCGCTGGGTAGGGGGACGATCCGCGCAGATCGTCCGGTGCGGGGCCCGCCAGCTCCCCCCGGGGCAGCCGCAGCCCGTAGAGTGACGCCCACGCGGCGAGCGGGGTCCAGTCCGAGCAGGCGGGGTCCGCGCGCGGTACGGAACGGATCAGGGGGGCGGATGAGTACCGAGGCGCAGCGCGCTCCCGTCCCGCCCCGCCCGACCACCCCGCCGCGCCCCGGGACACCGCCGCGCCCCGCCCCGTTCCCTCCCCCGGAGCCGCCCTCGCATCCGGGCGGGACCGCCCCGCCGCGGCCCGTGCCACCACCGCCCCCCACCGCCCCGCCGCTTCCCGGAAGGCCCCCCGTGCACAGCCGGCGTCCGTACCGGACCGCGGCCGCCGGTGTCTGTGCCGTGCTCGGGCTCGGGTTGATCGGCGGGGCCGCCACCGGCAGCTGGCTCATCAGCGACTCCACGGCCGACCCGGCCGCCCGCAGCCCGTACGCCGTGGGCCGGGACGCCTGGCACAGCATCCCCGTGGACACCCTCTTCCGCCGCACCCTGAAGGGCGACGGCGCCGGGCCCGGCGGCGCCGACCGGGTCTGGACCAGGCTCGCCGTCGCCCCGGACAGCGGCTGCGCCACCGCACTCGACCCCCTGCTGGCCAAGACGCTCCGCACGGTCGGCTGCGCCCACGTGCTGCGCGCCACCTACACGGACGCGACGGCCAGCAGCGTCACCACCGTCGGGCTCGTCTTCACCGAGGCCGACACCGACGCGATGCGGGCCCTGAGCACCCGGTTCGCCGACGACCACCTCGACCGCCGCACCGACCTGCTGCCCCGCACCTACCCGGTGAAGGACACCCCGGCCGTCGCGTTCGGCAACCGGCAGCGCGCCAGCTGGTCCGTACACGTGCTGACCGAGGTCCCCGTCGTCGTCTTCTCCGTGTCCGGGTTCGCCGACGGGCGCGTGACCGCCTCGCCCCAGCCCGCCGGGCAGGCCATGGCCTCGGGCGCCACGACCGCCGTCGCACAGGCCGGACTCGGGCACGAGGCCAAGGGCGTGGCCGACCGCGTCGAGCGCGCCCTGCGCACCACCGTCGCCGACCTCACGGAGAAGCCGGAATGACCCGCCGCGCCCGCCACCGCGTCCTCGGCGCCCTCTGCACCGCCACGGCCCTCGCCCTGCTGCCGGCGACCCCGGCCGGGGCGGACACCATCCGCGCCCAGCAGTGGGGCCTGGACGCCCTGCACACCGACCGGGCCTGGCAGACCACCCGCGGCAAGGGCGTCACCGTCGCCGTCGTCGACACCGGGGTCGACGGCAGCCTGCCCGACCTCACCGGCCAGGTGCTGGCCGGCAAGGACATGATCGGCTTCGGCGCGGGCCGCGGCGACAGGGCCTGGGCCCGGCACGGCACCGCCATGGCCGGGATCATCGCGGGCCGGGGCCACGGCGGCGGGCGCGCCGACGGCGTCCTCGGCATCGCCCCCGAGGCGAAGATCCTGCCGGTGCGCGTCATCCTCGAAGCGACCGACCCGGCCCGTGCCGAGGCCCGCAGGACCCGGGGCACGGCACTCGCCGACGGCATCCGCTGGGCCGCCGACCACGGGGCCGACGTCATCAACCTCTCCCTGGGCGACGACAGCGAGTCCGCCCACCCCGAGCCCGGCGAGGACGCCGCCGTCCAGTACGCGCTGAAGAAGGGCGCCGTCGTCGTCGCCTCGGCCGGCAACGGGGGCGAGAAGGGCGACCACATCTCCTACCCCGCCGCCTACCCCGGAGTGATCGCGGCCGCCGCCGTCGACCGGTACGGCACCCACGCCTCGTTCTCCACCCGCCGCTGGTACGCCACCGTGAGCGCCCCCGGCGACGACATCGTCGTACCGGCCCCCGACCACAAGTACTACGTGGAGTGGGGCACCTCCGCCGCTGCCGCGTTCGTCTCCGGGGCGGTGGCCCTCGTCAGGTCCGCGCACCCCGGCCTCTCACCCGCGCAGATCAAGAAGCTCCTCACGGACACCGCGCGCGACGCCCCCGCCTCCGGACGCGACGACGCTCGCGGCTACGGGATCGTCGACCCGGCCGCGGCCATCGAGGCGGGCGGCAAGCTGCGCCCCGCCGACCTGAGCACCGACTCCGCCCCGGCCGGCTACCGCAAGCGGTACTTCGGCGCCGGGCCCACGCCCGAGCCCGAGGACGACGGACCGGCCGACTGGCTCGCCCCGGCGGCCGGCGGCCTCGGTGCGCTCCTGCTCGCGGGAGCCGTGGTGCTGTGGCGCGGGCGCGACGGCCGCTCCCCGTTCGCCCGGCGCCGCTGACCGCCCCGCTTTTCGTTCGCCCGGCGCCGCTGACCGCCCCGCTTTTCGTTCGCCCGGCGCCGCTGACCGCCCCGCTTTTCGTTCGCCCCGCGCCGCTGACCGCCCCGCTCCCCGTTCGCCCGGCGCCGCTGACCGCCCCGCGCCGCCTCACCGCGCGGCCTTCAGCACCCCCACGGCCACCTTCGCCGCCGACTCGACCAGCGCGATGCCCCTCTCCTTGGTCCGCTGGCCCTCGGACAGCACCGCCACCAGATACGTGTGCCCGTCCGCCGTCACCCGGCCGATGCTGTTGACGTTCCACAGCCCGGTGGCGGTACGCGGCATCCAGCCGTTCTTCAGCGCCCAGCTCTCGCCCGCCGCCGACACGTCCCACTGCTGGTCGGCCTCCACCTGGGCCATCAGCTCCCGCACATACGTCCGGGACGCCTCGCTGAGCTCCGCGTCCGCCTCCGTACCGAACACCGCCCCCAGCAGCGTCAGCTGATCGGCCGCCGTGGTGCTGGTCAGCCCCCACGCGTGTGCGGCGGTCGTCGCGGTCAGCCCCAGCCGCTCGTTCGCGGCGTCGAGCCCCGCCGCCCCGCCGACCGCCGCCAGCAGGGCGGTCGCGGAGTCGTTGTCGCTCTTCTCGATCATCGCGACCGCCCGTGCGCGCTCGGCGGCGGTCAGCTCACGCCCCTCGTCCTGCGCCAGCAGCAGCAGCGCCGCCAGAATGTCCACCTTGACGATGCTCGCCGTCTCGTACGCCGTCTCCGTACCCCCGTACACCGCACGCACCCCGCTGTCGCCGTCCAGCACCGCGACCGACAGCGCCGCCCCCGAAGCGGCACTCAGCAGCGGCTCGACGGCCCCGGCCAGCTCCGCGTCCAGATCCACCACCGGCTCCTCGCTCGCCGACGCCGACGATACGGAGGCGACGGCCGCAGGCGCCTGATCCGGTGAACGGCCGACGAGGTACGCGCCCGCCGCCGCCGAGGCGGCCAGCACGACGGCGGCCGTCAGGGAGACGGGCAGGGCGGATCGGCGTATGCGGTGTCGGGGCATGGTCCGGACGCTAGGAACCATGGCTGAGAACCGGCTGAGCCCGACCTGTCGGCCGGATGAGAATGCCCAGGCACTACGCTCGCCCCGTGGAGCAGAAGAACATTCCGGACCCCGGTTACTCCGACGACGACGGCACGGCCGACCCCGCACTCGCCGGGGCGCTGGCCGCCTGGGCCGAGGACCGCACCGCCGTCGCACCGGTGCTCGAAGCCCTGCGGGGGGCCCGGCTCCTGGTCCCCGTGGTGGCCGTCCTCGGTGAGGTGGAGGTGGACGAGAAGGGCCTGCGCCGGGAGAAGACCAGCGACATGGCCGTCCCCACCCTCCAGGCAGGCGGCCGCCGCGCCCTGCCCGCCTTCACCTCCACCGCCTCACTGGCCCGCTGGGACCCGCAGGCCCGCCCTGTCGCCGTACCCCTGCACCAGGCGCTCCAGGCCGCCGCGCACGAGAAGGCCGACACCGTGGTGCTCGACCTCGCCGGTCCGGTGGCCTTCGAGCTGACCGGCCCCGCCCTGCTCGCGCTCGCCGAGGGCCGCACCAGCGCCGACCCGCTGGACGACCCCGCCGTCACCACCGCGGTGCGGGACGCGGTCGCCGCCGAACCCGCCGTGCTCCGCGCCCACCTCGGACCGGGCAGCGCCGACGGCACCCTCGCCCTGGTCCTCGCGGCGGACGCCGACCCCGCCGAGGCGGCGGGCCGGGTCGCCCGGACCTTGGCGGCCGACGAGGTGCTGCGCGCCCGGCTGGTCCGGGGCCTGGACCTCGCGCTGCTCCCGGCCGACGCGCACGCGCCCGGTGAGGCCCTGTTCACGCGCTGACCACCGTCCGCGGAGGTCTGCACCTCCCCCGTACGCGGTGAGCCCCCTGCCGGAAGGACCGGCGGGGGCTCACACGTACGGAAGGGAGGGGAAGCGGTCGGGGCTCAGCCGAAGACCGGGCCGGTGTACTTCTCGCCCGGCCCCTGGCCCGGCTCGTCCGGGACGAGCGAGGCCTCGCGGAAGGCCAGCTGCAGGGACTTCAGGCCGTCACGCAGCGGAGCCGCGTGGAAGGAGCTGATCTCGGTGGTGCTCGCGTCCAGCAGCCCGGCCAGCGCGTGGACCAGCTTGCGGGCCTCGTCCAGGTCCTTGTGGTCGTCGCCGTCCTCGGTCAGCCCGAGCTTCACGGCGGCGGCGCTCATCAGGTTGACCGCGACCGTCACGATCACCTCGACGGCGGGCACCTCCGCGATGTCGCGGGCCATCTCGTCGAAGCCGGGGGAATCACTGCTGGGGGTCGCGTCACTCATGCGCCTTACGATAGGCCCACGGCGCCGGCCCTCCGCCCGCGGGAGCGGGTACGCAGGCCGGTTGGTGCCGACCCGGCCGAGCTGCTAACCTTGCGTAACGACCGGCTGGGCAGCTATGTGCCCGGCCCACAAGTGGAGGCTCCGATCTCCCACCTGGCCGTCCTCAGGACGGCGGGTCACCGGTCAGGTGGTGCCCATCGTTCCGTACGGACGATGGAGCCGCCCGATGCGCCCCGCGGTTCACCGTGGCGGTGTTCCGGTTTTCCAGGAGCCCCGCCTGTGTACTGTCCGGGGCATTTTTCTTGCTCCGATGCGGTTGGTCTGTTGAAACAGACGTTACGCGGCTGTCCGCCAGGCGGTCGCGTGGTGCTACCGAGGAGGATCCATCAGCGCCGAGCCCCGCATCAACGACCGGATTCGCGTACCCGAGGTGCGACTTGTCGGTCCCAGTGGCGAGCAGGTCGGGATTGTTCCGCTTGCCAAGGCCCTGGAACTCGCACAGGAGTACGACCTCGACCTGGTCGAGGTGGCGGCTACCGCCCGTCCGCCCGTGTGCAAGCTCATGGACTACGGGAAGTTCAAGTACGAGTCGGCCATGAAGGCCCGTGAGGCGCGCAAGAACCAGGCGCACACGGTCATCAAGGAGATGAAGCTCCGGCCGAAGATCGACCCGCACGACTATGACACCAAGAAGGGTCACGTCGTTCGGTTCCTCAAGCAGGGCGACAAGGTCAAGATCACGATCATGTTCCGTGGTCGCGAGCAGTCCCGCCCCGAGCTGGGCTTCCGGCTGCTCCAGCGTCTCGCTTCGGACGTGGAGGAACTCGGCTTCATCGAGTCCAACCCGAAGCAGGACGGCCGGAACATGATCATGGTTCTGGGCCCGCACAAGAAGAAGACCGAAGCCATGGCCGAGGCCCGCGAGGCCCAGGCCGCCCGCAAGGCGGAGCGCCAGGGGAGTAACACCCCCGACGCCGAGTCCGAGGGTCAGGCGCCCGAGGCTCCGGCCGAGGCGCCCGAGGCCGAGACACCTTCCGAGGCGTGACCTTCGGGGGTCGCCATCCAGGCGCCCCCGGGTCCCCCCGGAATCCCATGAAGATCTGACGCCCCTGCAGTCCGGTGCCCGCACCGAGAGGGGCGCCACTGACGAGGAGAGAACGGCGCGATGCCGAAGAACAAGACGCACAGCGGTGCCAGCAAGCGCTTCAAGATCACCGGCTCCGGCAAGGTGCTCCGCGAGAGGGCCGGCAAGCGCCACCTGCTCGAGCACAAGTCGTCCAAGAAGACCCGCTCGCTGACCGGCACGGTCGTCGTGGCTCCGGCCGACGCCAAGAAGATCAAGAAGCTTCTCGGCAAGTGAGGCCGCCGTCCCCGCCGATTCCGGGGACGCGCCCTCGATCCGACCGGGACCAATTCGTTTCCGGGCCGTGTGAGTACGACCACGGCCCCGCTACAAGGAGTTAACAAGTGGCACGCGTCAAGCGGGCAGTCAACGCCCACAAGAAGCGCCGGGCGATCCTCGAGCAGGCCAGCGGTTACCGCGGTCAGCGTTCGCGCCTGTACCGCAAGGCCAAGGAGCAGGTCACCCACTCCCTGGTCTACAACTACAACGACCGCAAGAAGCGCAAGGGCGACTTCCGTCAGCTGTGGATCCAGCGCATCAACGCCGCTGCCCGCCAGAACGGCATGACGTACAACCGCCTCATCCAGGGTCTGAAGGCCGCCAACATCGAGGTGGACCGCAAGATCCTGGCCGAGCTCGCGGTCAACGACGCCAACGCGTTCGCCGCCCTCGTCGAGGTCGCCCAGAAGGCCCTCCCGAGCGACGTCAACGCCCCGAAGGCCGCCTGATCCAGGCCGTACTTCTTGGCTTTTGAGCCGGACCCGCAGGCGCTCGCCGTCTGCGGGTCCGGTGCGTTGGACGCCGTGTCTCCGCACGGCGCGGCGCACGACCCGGACCTTCGTCACGCAGAGAGGCTCGCCGCCGACATGGGCACCCCCGAACTGATCTCCCCGCGATCGCCACGGGTCGCCGCCGCCCGGCGGCTGGCCAGGCGCAACTTCCGCGGCAAGGAGCGCAGGTTCATCGCCGAGGGGCCGCAGGCCGTGCGCGAGGCCGCCGGGCACCGGGGCGGCGACGGTGAGCCGACCCTCGTCGAACTCTTCGCCACCGTCGAGGCCGCCGAGCGCTACTCACCCATCATCGACGCCGCCCACGACGCGGGCGCCCGCGTCCACCTCGCCGACGGGGACGTCCTGGCCGACGTGTCCCAGACCGTCACCCCGCAGGGGCTGATCGGCGTCTGCCGCTTCCTCGACTCGCCCTTCGAGTCGATCCTCGCCGCCCGGCCCAAGCTCGTCGCCGTCCTGGCCCACGTCCGCGACCCCGGCAACGCCGGCACGGTGCTGCGCTGCGCCGACGCGGCGGGCGCCGACGCGGTCGTCCTGACCGACGCCTCCGTCGACCTGTACAACCCCAAGTCGGTCCGCGCCTCGGTCGGTTCGCTCTTCCACCTGCCGGTCGCCGTCGGCGTACCCGTCGAGCAGGCCGTACGCGGGCTGCGCGAGGCGGGCGTGCGCATCCTGGCCGCCGACGGCGCCGGCGCGGACGACCTCGACGACGAACTCGACGCCGGCACGATGGGCGGGCCCACCGCCTGGGTCTTCGGCAACGAGGCCTGGGGCCTGCCCGAGGAGACCCGCGCCCTGGCCGACGCCGTCGTGCGGGTGCCGATCCACGGCAAGGCCGAGAGCCTCAACCTCGCCACCGCCGCCGCGGTCTGCCTGTACGCCTCCGCACGCGCCCAGCGCCCGCGCCGCACGGCCGGCTGACCCCGCCACGTACCCCTGTCCCCAGCGGAGAGTCCCCACAGGGTGTCGCTCCGTCACCGACGCCTAGTAGGGTGACGAACTCGGGGGCCCACTGCACCGGTTCGAGAGGTGGGGTACGGGATATGGCTGTCGGCATGAGCGGGCCGCGGGCGACACACGCGGCCGTCGTGCGCGCCGCCGGTGAGCCGGACGGGGTGACCGTCGCGGACGTCGGACCCGGCGGACAGGCGCTGGACCCCGACGACCTCCCCGACGGGCTGGTCGTCGCGGACGAGACCGGCCGGGTCGTCTGCTTCAACGCCGCCGCCGTCCGCATCACCGCCGTCCCCAGGGCCGCCGCCCTCGGCCGTCCGGTGGAGCACGCGCTGCCGCTGGAGGACCTCAAGGGCCGCCGCTGGTGGGAGCTGACCGACCCCTACGGCGGCCTCGCCACCCGTGTCGGCCAGCCCGAGCGCAATCTCCTGCTGCCCGGCGGCCGCGAAGTCCTCGTCTCCGCCCGCTACGTACGCGAGAGCCCCACCGGACCGGTGAGCCGGCTGGTGATCAGCCTGCGCGGCACCGAGGCCCGCCGCCGCACCGAGCGCAGCAACGCCGAGCTGATCGCGACCGTCGCCCACGAACTGCGCTCGCCGCTGACCTCGGTCAAGGGGTTCACCGCGACCCTGCTGGCCAAATGGGAGCGTTTCACGGACGCCCAGAAGCGGCTGATGCTGGAGACCGTCTACGCGGACGCCAACCGGGTCACCCGGCTCATCACCGAACTCCTGGACATCTCCCGGATCGACTCGGGGCGCCTGGAGGTGCGGCGCCAGCCCGTGGACCTGTCCGCCGCCGTCGAGCGCCACGTCCAGGCGCACACCGCGGCCGGCCAGGACCCCGGCCGCTTCCTCGTCCGCACCTGCCAGCCGCTGCCCGCCGTGTGGGCCGACCCCGACAAGGTGGACCAGGTGCTCGGCAACCTGCTGGAAAACGCGGTGCGCCACGGGGAGGGAACTGTCACCATCGACGTGGAACCCGCACCGGCGAAAAGCGACGAGAGGGGAGCGGCCGTCACCGTGAGCGACGAAGGTCCCGGCATCCCCGAGGAGTCGATGAGCCGTGTCTTCACCCGGTTCTGGCGGGGGAGCAAGCGCGGTGGTACGGGCCTGGGCCTCTACATCGTCAAGGGCATCGTCGAGGCCCACGGCGGCACCATCACGGTCGGCCGCGGCCCCGGAGGCGGCGCCGAGTTCCGATTTATCCTGCCCGTGAGCACGCCGGCCTACATGCAGTAGCGGGCCCGAGCGGCCCACGGGCGCCCCACACATCTCCTGACCCTTAGACTCGACCCTTGGCACCTTTGTGCCCTTCTGGCGTCGAGCGGGGCCACGGGGTCCGGGGGTATTCCCCGGTAAGCGCAGTACCAGCCAATCGGAAGTACGGGAAGAGATGTCGGCACCGAACAAGTCGTACGACCCAGTCGAGGTCGAGGCACTGAAACCGGAAGAGATCGAGCGCATGCGGGACGAGGCGTTCGCCGCCTTCGCCGCCGCCGGCGACCTCGACGCGCTCGCCCAGGCGAAGACCGCGCACACCGGTGGCACCTCGCCCCTCTCGCTCGCCAACCGCGAGATCGGCGCGCTGCCCCCGCAGGCCAAGGCCGAGGCCGGCAAGCGCGTCGGCCAGGCCCGCGGCGCCGTGGGCAAGGCCCTCGCTGCCCGCCAGGCGGAGCTGGAGGCCGAGCGTGACGCCCGGGTCCTGGTCGAGGAGGCGGTGGACGTCACACTGCCCTACGACCGCACCCCGGCCGGCGCCCGCCACCCGCTGACGACCTTCATGGAGCGCGTCGCCGACGTCTTCGTGGCCATGGGCTACGAGATCGCCGAGGGCCCCGAGGCCGAGGCCGAGTGGTTCAACTTCGACGCCCTGAACTTCGTGCCCGACCACCCGGCCCGGCAGATGCAGGACACCTTCTTCGTCGAGGGCGCCGACGGCGCGAAGAACGACGAGTCCGGTGTCGTGCTGCGTACGCACACCTCGCCGGTCCAGGCCCGCACGCTGCTCGACCGCGAGCCCCCCGTCTACGTGGTCTGCCCCGGCCGCGTCTACCGCACCGACGAGCTCGACGCCACGCACACCCCGGTCTTCCACCAGATCGAGCTGCTGGCCGTCGACGAGGGCCTCACCATGGCCGACCTGAAGGGCACCCTCGACCACATGGTCCAGGCGCTCTTCGGCCCGGACATGAAGACCCGGCTGCGGCCGAACTTCTTCCCGTTCACCGAGCCGTCCGCCGAGATGGACATGGTCTGCTACGTCTGCCGCGGCGCGTCCGTCGGCAACCCCGACCGGCCCTGCCGCACCTGCGGCAGCGAGGGCTGGATCGAGCTCGGCGGCTGCGGCATGGTCAACCCCAAGGTGCTCACCGCCTGCGGCGTCGACCCCCAGAAGTACAGCGGATTCGCCTTCGGGTTCGGCATCGAGCGGATGCTGATGTTCCGCCACAACGTCGAAGACATGCGAGACATGGTCGAGGGTGACGTCCGGTTCACCCGGCCCTTCGGGATGGAGATCTGATGCGCGTCCCGCTTTCCTGGCTGCGGGAGTACGTCGACCTGCCGGCCACCGAGACCGGCCGTGACGTACAGGCCAAGCTCGTCGCCGTCGGCCTGGAGGTCGAGACGGTCGAGCGGATCGGCGCCGGCCTGACGGGCCCGCTGGTCGTCGGACAGGTGCTGACCATCGAGGAGCTGGAGGGCTTCAAGAAGCCGATCCGCTTCTGCACGGTGGACGTCGGCACCGCCAACGGCACCGGCGAGCCGCAGGAGATCGTCTGCGGAGCCCGCAACTTCGCCGTCGGCGACAAGGTCGTCGTGGTCCTGCCCGGCGCCGTGCTGCCCGGCGACTTCGCGATCGCCGCCCGCAAGACGTACGGCAAGACCTCGCACGGCATGATCTGCTCCACCGACGAGCTCGGCATGGGCGACGACGGCACCCACGGCATCATCGTCCTGCCCCCGGAGCACGAGGTCGGCACCGACGCCATCGAGCTGCTCGAACTCGTCGACGAGGTCCTGGACATCGCCGTCACGCCCGACCGCGGCTACTGCCTGTCGATGCGCGGCGTCGCCCGTGAGACCGCCATCGCCTACGGCCTGCCGTTGCGCGACCCGGCCCTCCTGGACGTGCCCGCGCCCAACGCGTACGGCTACCCGGTCAAGGTCTCCGACCCGATCGGCTGCTCCCGCTTCACCGCGCGCACCGTCGGCGGACTCCAGCCCGAGGCCCGGACCCCGATCTGGATGCAGCGCCGGCTGCAGAAGGCGGGCATGCGGCCGATCTCGCTCGCCGTCGACGTCACCAACTACGTGATGCTCGAACTCGGCCAGCCGCTGCACGCCTACGACCGGACCCGGATCGACGGGCCGATCGGGGTGCGCCGCGCCGAGCAGGGCGAGAAGCTGACCACGCTCGACGGCGCGGTCCGCGTCCTGGACGCAGGCGACCTCGTCATCACGGACAACCGCGGCCCCATCGGTCTCGCGGGCGTCATGGGCGGCGCCGACACGGAGATCGCGGACGCCGCCGAGGGCGCGCACACCGCCGAGGTCGTCATCGAGGCCGCGCACTTCGACGCGATCTCGATCGCCCGCACCGCGCGCCGCCACAAGCTGCCCTCCGAGGCGTCCAAGCGCTTCGAGCGCGGCGTCGACCCGCAGGCCGCCGCCGCTGCCGCGCAGCGCACCGTCGACCTGCTGGTGCTCCTGGCCGGCGGCACCGCCGAGGCGGGCGTCACCGAGGTGAGCGCCCCCTCCGCGCCCCGCACCATCACGATGCCGGCCGACCACCCCGACAAGGTCGCCGGTGTCACCTACGGCCGCGAGACCGTCGTGCGCCGCCTCCAGCAGGTCGGCTGCGACGTCTACGGGCAGGACGAACTCCTCGTCACGACCCCGTCCTGGCGCCCCGACCTGAACGAGCCGAACGACCTCGCCGAAGAGGTCATCCGGCTGGAGGGCTACGAGAACCTTCCCTCCACGCTCCCGACGCCGCCCTCCGGCCGCGGCCTCACCGACCGCCAGCGGCTGCACCGCCGCGTCGGCCGGGCACTCGCGGGCGCGGGCTACGTCGAGGCGCTGAACTACCCGTTCATCGGCGAGGCGGTCCTGGACCAGCTCGGCCTGGAGGCGGACGACGACCGCCGCCGCACCGTCAAGCTCGTCAACCCGCTCTCCGACGAGGAGCCCTCGCTGCGCACCACGCTGCTGCCGGGCCTCCTCGGCGCACTGCGGCGCAACGACGGCCGCGGCAGCCACGACCTCGCGCTCTTCGAGACGGGTCTCGTCTTCCTGCCCACCGGCCAGGAGACCGAGCCCGTCCGGCTGCCCGTCGACCGGCGCCCCTCGGACGAGGAGATCGCCTCGCTCGACGCCGCGCTGCCGCGCCAGCCGCGCCGCGCCGCCGTCGTCCTCGCGGGCGCCCGCGAGCAGGCCGGCTGGTGGGGCAAGGGCCGCCCCGCCGACTGGGCGGACTCCGTCGAGGCGGCGCGCACGATCGCCCGCGAAGCCGGTGTCGACGTCACCGTCCGCGCGGACCGGCACACCCCCTGGCACCCGGGCCGCTGCGCCGCGCTGTATGTGACGGTCGCCGGCGAGGAGACCCTGTTCGGGCACGCCGGTGAGCTGCACCCGCGCGTCATCAAGGAGCTCCACCTGCCCGAGCGCACCTGCGCCATGGAGGTCGACCTCGACGTCCTGGAGCAGGCCGTCGACGGCGTCCTGCGGGCCCCCCGGATCTCCACCTTCCCGGTGGCCACCCAGGACGTCGCACTGGTCGTCGGCCAGGACGTGCCCGCCGCCGACGTGGAGCGGGCGCTGCGCGCGGGAGCGGGTGAACTCCTGGAGTCGCTGCGGCTGTTCGACGTCTTCACGGGCGAGCAGATCGGCGAGGGCCGCAAGTCCCTGGCGTACGCGCTGCGGTTCCGTGCCGCCGACCGCACCCTGACGGTCGACGAGGCGAGCGCCGCCCGTGACGCGGCGGTGGCGCTGGCCGCCGAGCGTACGGGTGCGGTGCTGCGCGGCGCGTAGCCGCCCCGCACGCTGAGGAGGGGCGTATCCGGCCACCGGATACGCCCCTCCTGTGTGCTCGCACGTCCACCCCGCCGCGGAGTGTCGGGCAGGCCGGCGGGGGACCGCGCGGATGCGGGTCGCCGTGCTGTACGAGGGGGAGCAGACGACCCGTCCGCGTCCTGCGAGGAATTCATTCAAGCGAGCCGTCGGCCCGTGCGGCAGAGTGCGCGGCGGGACGGTTCGGGCATTCCGTTCACACCCCGTGTGAATCGTGCTCCACTGGGGCGACACGTCCTGGCGTGCCGACCCACCGGAGGGGGACATGGGGCCAAGGGAGCCCAACACTCTGCTAGAGGCAACGCCGTTCAGTTAGGTCGGGGTCCGGGGTGTCAAGGCCCGTTCATGAGCATGTTGATGCTGATAGTGGCTTTGTAGGTGGTGCGGTCGATGGCGGGTCCGCGTGCGTTGTATTTGGAGATCGCT
>NZ_SSBK01000111.1 GCF_004795035.1 Streptomyces sp. A0958 | reverse complement strand
AGAGGGCGGTAAGTGACGTCCTGCCCGTTTCGCGCTTGCTGCTGGGGCTGGTGGCGGCCTCTCCGGGTGGTTATGGCCGTGGCTGGGTGAACAATCCTTGCCTGAGCTCGACCAGGATCCTGCGCTCGACCAGCCGCTTCAGCTTCAGCCGGACGTTGTTGACGTTGTTGGGTGCGATCTCCAGATCTATCGCCTCACAGACCGCCCGCGCCCGCAATGGGGCATCGGCCGCGGCGAACACCGCCATGATCTGCCGGTAGGCCGGATGGTCCGGCAGTTTCGCGGCCGGCGGCGTCGGCGCGGACGGATCAGGCAGCGCCAGTAGGGTCTTGCGGGTGATCCGGACCTCCTCGGCGACCCGGTCGAACTCCACCAGCTGTGCAGTGAGTTCCGCGATGCGGCCCCGAGTGGCCTCGCTCTGTGCGGCGATCTCGCGCTCTTGCTCCTCCAGACGCGCCAGCACCGCGCCCAAGGTCAGCGCGCCGTCGCTCACGCGCCGCGCCAGGTGGGGGTGGAGCTCGCGGTGAGCATCCGGGCCATCCGGTCACTTATGGCCCAGTAGACCCTCGACTCGGCGGAGGCGGTCCGGTGCTCGTAGTCCCGTACCAGCCTGCGGTGCAGCATCATGATCCCGTTCACCTGTTCCACCACCCACCTCTTGGGCTGCGGGACGAAGCCGCTGACTGCCGGGTTGCGCTCGACGAC
>NZ_SSBK01000011.1 GCF_004795035.1 Streptomyces sp. A0958 | reverse complement strand
GCGGCTTCGGCTTCCACACCGCCGACGCGATCATCGCCCTCGTCATGCTCACCCTCGCCGGAGACAAACCCACCCTCCCCGGCCGCCAACCCACAACAAGATGACCCACACATACGGCAGGAGAGCCCCTTTTCCTCTCCCTGGTGTCGGGCCTGTCGGCCCTGTTCGCGCTGACCACCTGGCAGATCGCCGCTGACGGGCCGCTGCGCCGGTTCGACGAGCGCGCCGGGCGGGCCCTCGTCGGTCACGGCCCGCGGTGGCTCACGGAATTCCTCGCCGATCTCGGCAATATGCAGGTCGCGCTCCCGGTCCTGGGCTGCGCGGTCGGCTGGTCGCTGCTGCGCGGCGGGCGCCGGGCCCCGCTCGGCGCGGTCCTCGCCATGGCGGCGGTACCGCTGCTGGTCGTCCCGCTCAAGGACTGGATCGCCCGCCCCGGACCGCTGACGGAGGCCACCGGCTACTACCCGTCGGGCCACGCCGCGACCGCGGCGGTGGCGTACGGGGCCTCCGCGCTGCTGCTGGGCCGGCTGGTGCGCCGCCGCGCATGGATGATGCCCGTCGCCGCCGTCCTGCTGACGGCGGCGACGGGCATCGGTCTGGTGCTCCGCGGCTATCACTGGCCGCTGGATGTGCTGGGCAGCTGGTTCCTGTGCGGACTGCTGCTTCTGCTGCCCGGTGTACTCAGCCGAAGTAGGCGTCGAAGTTCTTCGAGAACTCCCAGTTGTTGAAGCGGTCCCAGTTGATGGACCACGTCATCAGTCCGCGCAGGCCCGACCAGGTGCCGTGGGTGGCGTAGGAGCCGCAGTCGGTCTTCTTGGTCAGGCAGTTCAGCGCCTTGGTGACCTCAGCGGGCGAGGTGTGCCCGTTGCCCGCCTGGGTGGAGGCCGGCAGGCCGATCGCGACCTGGTCGGGGCGCAGACCGGGGAAGACCTTGCTCTGGTCACCGGCGACGGGGAACCCGGCCAGCAGCATGTCGGTCATCGCGATGTGGAAGTCGGCGCCGCCCATGGAGTGGTACTGGTTGTCCAGGCCCATGATGGAGCCCGAGTTGTAGTCCTGGACGTGCAGCAGGGTGAGGTCGTCGCGCAGCGCGTGGATCACCGGCAGGTAGGCGCCGGCGCGCGGGTCCTGGCCGCCCCACGGGCCCGAGCCGTAGTACTGGTAGCCGAGCTGCACGAAGAAGGTCTCGGGGGCCATGGTCAGGACGAACTTCTCGCCGTACTTGGCCTTGAGGCTCTTCACCGCCGAGATCAGGTTGACGACGACCGGCGTGGTGGGGTTCCGGAAGTCCGTGTCACCGGTGTTCAGCGAGAGCGAGTGGCCCTCGAAGTCGATGTCCAGGCCGTCGAGACCGTACTCGTCGATGATCTTGCTGACCGAGGAGACGAACATGTCACGCGCGGCGGTGGTGGCGAGCTGCACCTGGCCGTTCTGGCCGCCGATGGAGATCAGCACTTTCTTGCCGGCGGCCTGCTTGGCCTTGATGGCCGCCTTGAACTCGGCCGCCGACTCGACGTTCGGGCACTCGGTGACCGGGCAGAGCGAGAAGCGGATGTCGCCGGAGGTGACGGAGGTCGGCTCGCCGAAGGCCAGGTCGATGACGTCCCAGGAGTCGGGGACGTCCGCCATGCGGGTGTAGCCGGAGCCGTTGGCGAAGCTGGAGTGCAGGTAGCCGACGAGCGCGTGGGCCGGCAGCTGGTTGCTGGTGTTGCCGCCGCCGTTGTTGCCGCCGCCTTCGGTGGTGGTGGCGGAGACGGCGGCGGACTTCGCGGACTCGCCCGCCTCGTTGGTGGCGCTTACCTGGAAGCTGTACGCGGTCGAGGCGCTGAGGCCCGTCACGGTCGCCGAGGTGCCGGTGACGCTCTGGACCTTCGTGCCGCCCCGGTAGACGTTGTAGCCGGTGGCGCCGGCGGAGCCCGTCCAGGACAGGGCGACCGAGGAGGCGGTGGCCGTACCCGCCTTCAGGCCCTTGGGGGCGGCGGGGATCGCGACCGGGGCGCCGCCGGGACCGACCAGGCTGAGGTCGTCGACGTAGTAGGCGGGGGTGCCGTACCAGCCGTGTGTGTACACGTTGACCGAGGTGGTGGACGGCCCGGTCTTGAACGTGGTCGTGAGCTGCTGCCAGCCGGAGGCGGACTGCGTCCAGGTGGACGCGTCGGTCGTGCCGGTGCCGTCCGCGCCCAGGTAGACGTAACTGCCCTGCACCCAGGCGCTCAGCGTGTACGTGGAGTCGGGCTTGACCGTCACGGCCTGGGAGCACTTGGCGTTGTCGCTTCCGGCCGGGGTCGCCTTCAGCGCCGAGGTCCCGCCGTGTACGGGGGCGCTGACGGCCACTCCGCTGCCGCCGGTGCAGTTCCAGCCGGTCAGCCCGGCCTCGAAGTTGCCGTTGCGCGCCAGATCGGCGTCGGCCGCCGCGGCGGCGGGCGCCGTTGCGGCCAGGCCTCCGGCGGCGAGCAGGGCCGCCGAGAAGGCGGCCAGAAGTCCGGTCATGCGGGCAGGGGGTCCCGTGCGTTCCACAACGGCCTCCGTACAGGGGGGAATTGAGTGCGGCGCGCACAACATGGTCCAGACCAATCAGGTTGTCAAGACCTCTGGCAGCGACGACCCCGCGCGGAACGCCACGGAAATGGGGAGTCGCCACCCCCTGAACAGGCCCGCAACGACCAGCAACTCCCCACAGCTGTAGGTTGGTTCAGCCCTCGCAACCTGCGGCAGCGCTCCCGGCGGCCTCGTGCATCGCGAGTTCCAGCAGAGTGGCGTCGGTGAGCGTTCCGGAGCCGTCGGGCGGGACCAGCCAGCGCACCTTCCCGGCCGGACGGCCCGGATGCGGTACGACGATCCAGGTGCCCTGCCCCGCGCCCCGGACCCCCGTCCCGATCCAGCGGGCGACGGTGCCCGCAGGCACGAAGAAGCCCATCCGGGCCTCGCCGAAGTCGGCGAGGACCGGCCCCGGCCGGTCGATGAGCCGGGTGAGCACGTCGAGCGTCGGATAGCCCAGCTCCCCCGGCAGGATCAGTACGTCCCAGCGTCGGCCGGCGGGAAGGAGCGCGATCCCCCGCGGATCGCGCTCCCACTCCCACCGGCAGGCGACCGGATCGGGCGCCGCCGACGCCAGCCACTCGACCGCTGCCCTGACCTCCGAGCCCGTCATGGCCCGCCTCCGTTTCGGTTTCGCGCCGGCAGGTCTGCGGGCGCGTTCACCTTGGAGAGCGGGCTCGGGCCGATTCATGACGCGAGTTCGGCTACCCATTGGTAGTGATCTGTGTCACAGCGATGGCGTGCGCCGGAAACAGGGCGGTGACCTGCGTCTTCGTCGCCCGGCCGGGCCCGTTGTCAGTGGCGGGTGACAGACTCCGTGGCATGGAACACATGGGGGGCGTCCGGAGCGTCGAGGCGTTGGCCGAGCTGACCGGCCGCGGCGAGAAGGTGAGGTATCTGCTGTTCTGGGGGCACCGCCCGCGCCCGGACGGCCGGATCGGTGCGAGCTGCCTGAGCCAGTGGTGGCCCTCGCCGTTCACGGCCGACTGCGTGGCCTACGCGTCGGCCGAGCACTGGATGATGGCCGGCAAGGCCCGGCTGTTCGGCGACGCGGAGGCGGCCGGGCGGGCGGTGGCGGCGAAGAGCCCCGCCGAGGCGAAGAAGGTCGGCCGGCTGGTCCGCGGCTTCGACGACGCGGTGTGGGAGCGCGAGCGGTACGGGCTGGTGGTGGCGGGCAGCGTCCACAAGTTCGGCCAGGACCCGGAACTGGGCGCGTTCCTGCTGAACACGGGCGACCGCGTGCTGGTGGAGGCGAGCCCGACGGACCGGATCTGGGGCATCGGTCTCGCGGCGGACGATCCGCGCGCACAGGACCCCGCGACATGGCGGGGCCTGAATCTGCTCGGCTTCGCGCTGATGGAGGCGCGTGAGCGGCTGCGGAGCGGGGCGGACGGCATATGAAGCGGCCCGCGGGGCGGCGGGCAGTGACCCCCGCCCCGCAGGCCGGTTCCGCCCCGCGAGCCGGTTCCGCCCCGGGACAGGTCGGCCCGGGACGTCGTGGCTCGGGCTTGGCTCAGGTCCTCAGGGAGATGTTTCCCAGCGGGGTGTGCTGTGGCGCCTCGACGACCAGGGAGATCGCGGCCGGTCCGTAGTCCGAGCCGCTGTCCTCGTCGTAGTGGTCGGTGTTCGCCGCCCAGATGGTGAGTCCCAGGAACGCCGCGCTGACGACGATCCCGATCGACCCGAGGATGACGCCGGCCAGGGCCACACCACCGTTGTCGGCCGCGCCGTCGCGGACGCGACCGCGGCCTATGAGACCGAAGATCAACGCGAGGACGCCGAGGACGATGCCGAAGCCGAACAAGCAGAAACCGACCGTCGCGATGATGCCGAGCACCAGCGAGGCGACCCCCATCCCGTTCTCGGGCTGCGGCCCTCCCCAGGTCTGCCCGTAGCCGGGATAGCCCGGGTAGCCGTACTGCGGCTGCTGCGGCGCGGTCGGGTAGCCGTACTGCGGCGGCTGACCGCCGGGGTAGCCGTACTGCGGCGGCCGGCTGCCCGGGTAGCCGTACTGCGGCGGGACCTGCCCGGGGCCGTTCGGGCCGACCGGTGGCGGCGGTACGGTCCCGGGACCGGGCGGGCCCGGCTGCTGCCCGGTCTGCGGTGCGGCGAAGCCGACGGGCGGCACGGGGCCGGTCCCCACGCCCGGCATCGAGGTGACCGTCTGCTGGTCGTGCACGGCCGGCGGGCGGGTGTCCTCGGGTGCGCCGCCCGTCGGCGGGCGGGCGTCGTCCGGCGTGCCACCGGTCCGCGGGCCGCCCGCACCGGGCTTCTTGTCCAGGGGCACCCTGGTCTCCGGCGGAGCCCACGGATCGCGCGCTGCGGCCCCGTCCGCCGGCTGCTCTGTGTTGTCTGGCATGGGCCTCCCCCATCGTGATGCGGTCATGCTACGGGCGGGCCCGTCCTACGATGGCTCCCGTCCCCGCCCCGGCCGCCCCCGGCGACCGCGGCACCCGTCACCACCTCACGCCCACGGAGGCCTCGATGACCGATCTGCACCCCTTCATCGCGGGGCTGCCCAAGGCCGAGCTCCATGTCCACCACGTCGGTTCGGCCTCCCCCCGCATCGTCGCCGAGCTGGCCGCGCACCACCCCGACTCCAAGGTCCCCACCGCCCCCGAGGCGCTGGCCGACTACTTCACGTTCACCGACTTCGCCCACTTCATCGACGTCTACCTCTCGGTCGTCGACCTGGTCCGCACCCCGGAGGACGTCCGGCTGCTGACGTTCGAGATCGCCCGCGACATGGCCCGGCAGAACATCCGTTACGCGGAGCTGACGGTCACCCCGTTCTCCTCGACCCGGCGCGGCATTCCCGAGCAGGGCTTCATGGAGGCCATAGAGGACGCCCGCAAGGCCGCCGAGCGGGAGCTCGGGGTCGTGCTGCGCTGGTGCTTCGACATTCCCGGCGAGGCCGGTCTGGAGGCGGCCGAGGAGACCACCCGGCTCGCCGTGGACCTGCGGCCCGAGGGGCTCGTCTCGTTCGGCCTCGGCGGCCCGGAGGTCGGCGTGGACCGCCCGCAGTTCAAGCCCTACTTCGACCGCGCGATCGCCGAGGGCCTGCACTCGGTGCCGCACGCCGGGGAGACCACCGGCCCGCAGACCGTCTGGGACGCGCTGACGTCGCTGCGCGCCGAGCGCATCGGCCACGGCACCAGTTCGGTGGCCGACCCCGAGCTGCTGGACCACCTCGCCGAGCACCGCATCGCCCTGGAGGTCTGCCCCACGTCGAACATCGCAACCCGGGCGGTGAAGGACATCGAGCAGCACCCGGTCAGGGAGATGGTCCAGGCAGGCGTGCTGGTCACCATCAACAGCGACGACCCGCCCATGTTCGGCACGGACCTCAACAACGAGTACGCGGTGGCCGCCCGCATCCTCGGTCTCGACGAACGGGGCCTGGCCGCGGTCGCGAAGAACGCCGTCGACGCCTCCTTCCTCGACCCGGCCGGCAAGCGCGCGCTGGCCGCCGAGATCGACACGTACACGGACAACTGGCTGGAGAGCATCGGGCGGTGATCACCCGGCGGTGACAATGGCCCCATGCCCATGCCTGTCACCGCCGTCGCCCATCGCGGCGATCCGTACCGCGCCCGCGAGAACACCCTCCCCTCGATCCGCTCCGCCGTCGAACGGGGGGCGGACGCGGTCGAGATCGACGTCCGGGTCACCCGCGACGGTGTGCCGGTCCTGCTGCACGACGCCACCCTGGAGCGGCTGTGGGGCCGTGACCTGCGGCTGGACCGGCTCACCCACCGGGAGCTGACCGAGCTGACGGCGGGCGGTGTGCCGACGCTCCGCGAGGCGCTGCTCGCCCTCGCGGAGCACCGGGTGATGGTCGATCTGCCCGGTTCCACGTACGAGTCGGTGAAGCGGACGGTGGGGGTGGTGCGGGAGTGCGGGGCCGATGACCGCGTCTACTACTGCGCGGGCCCCGATGCCATGCTGCGGGTACGGGCCGCCGACCCGTCCGCCGAGATCGCGATGACCTGGACGACCCTCGCACCGCCGCGCCCCGTCCTGCTGGACGCGGTGCGGCCGCGCTGGCTGAACTACCGCTTCGGGCTGGTGGGCCGGGAGCTGACGGACCGCAACCACCGGGACGGGCTGCTGGTTTCGGCGTGGACCGCGGACACCGGCCGAACGATGCGCCGGCTGATCGGCCAGGGCGTGGACTCGGTCACCACCAACCGGATCGACGTGCTCCGCAAGGTGATCGACCGGCACGCGGCCGGTGGCCCGGACGGCTCCGGCCGCCGCCCCGCCACCGGGCCGAGACCGTGAGGAGCCCGCGGCGGATCTGGCGGCGGCTCCGGGACACCGGCGGGCCGGGCCCCCGGGTGGCGGACGCCGGCGTGGCTCTGCTGGTGCAGGCGGCGGTGTCCGCAGGACACCGGGGGCGCCGTCTACCGGATCGTGCAGGAGGCCCTGACCAACACCGTCAAGCACGCCGCCGCCACCGAGGTGGGCGTCCTGCTGACGTACGGGGAAAGCGGCCTGACCGTCTCCGTGACCGACGACGACAGGGGCGAGGGGCCGGGGACCGCCACCGGGAGCGGGCACGGTCCGGTCGCCGGGACGACCTCGTGCACGCGGTACGGGTGGTCGCGGCGGGCGACTCGCTGCTGGCGCCCTCGGTGGCCCGGCGGCTGATCGCCGAGCACACCTCGCGCCCGGCCGCGTCCGCGGCGGCGGGCAGCGGGCAGCGGCTCGGTGTGCTGACCGCCCGGGAGCGCGAGACCTGCTGCATCTGGCGCGCGGACTGTCCAACGCCGAGATCGCGGCGGCCATGGTGGTCAGCGACCACACGGCGAAGACGCACGTCGGCAACGTACTGTCCGAACTGGGCCTGCGCGACCGCGTCCGGGCCGTCATCTGCGCGTACGAGACCGGGCTCGTCGCCCCCTCGCCGGAGGGAGCGGCCCCGTTACCCGCGGGGACCAGGCAGCGCTACCTCAACATCAACCACACGGTGGCCGGGCTGCTGATCGAGAAGGTCACCGGGCACAGCTACGAGACGGAGGTCTCCCGGCGCATCCTGGCCCCGCTCGGTCTGCGCGACACCTCGTCCCCCGGTTCGCACCCGCGCATCCACGGCCCGTACGACCACGGCTACCAGCGCATGAGGCCGGCGGACGGCAGCACGGGGCTGCGGGACGTCAGCGTGTGGAGCGCGACCGACGGCTGGGCGGCGCGGGACATCATCTCCACCACCGCGGACCTGGAGCACTTCCTGACCGCGCTGTTCCGCGGCCGCGTGGGGCGCGGCCCGCTGCTGGGGGAGATGTTCACGCTGCCCGACGCCTCGGTGCGCGACTTCGAGTCCGGTGACGCGCCCGCGTACAGCGCCGGCCTGTCCACGTGGCAGCTGGGCGGCCGGCAGGTCTCGGGCAAGACCGGCGGCCGTTGGGGCTACAACTCCGGGATCGGCGCCCCGCGCGACCTCTCCCGCACCCTCGTCTACAGCATCAACTCCACGGACGCGAAGGCCGAGGGGGAGAACGCCCTGGTCATGGGGGTCGTGGGCACGGTCTTCGGCGCCCCGTCGGCCGGTTGAGCCGGGCGGCCATGCCGATGGCGGCCGCGGCCCCGCGCGGACCGGGTGGTCCGTGCGGGGCCGCGGGCGGGTGTGCTCAGGCGTCGAGGGACGTCATGACGTGCTTGATGCGGGTGTAGTCCTCGAAGCCGTAGGCGGAGAGGTCCTTGCCGTAGCCGGACTTCTTGAAACCGCCGTGCGGCATCTCCGCGACCAGCGGGATGTGGGTGTTGATCCAGACGCAGCCGAAGTCGAGGTTCTTCGACATCCGCATGGCGCGCGCGTGGTCCTTGGTCCACACCGAGGAGGCCAGCGCGTACTCGACGCCGTTGGCCCACTCCAGTGCCTGGGCCTCGTCCGTGAACGACTGGACGGTGATGACCGGGCCGAAGACCTCCTGCTGGATGATCTCGTCGTCCTGCTTGAGCCCGGAGACGACGGTCGGGGCGTAGAAGTAGCCCTTGTCGCCGACCCGGTGGCCGCCCGCCTCGACCCGGGCATGGGCGGGAAGGCGCTCGATGAAGCCGCTGACCTGGGCCAGCTGGTCGGCGTTGTTGAGCGGGCCGTAGAGCACGTCCTCGTCGTCGGGGCGGCCGGTCTTCGTGTCGGCGGCGGCCTTGGCGAGCGCGGTGACGAAGTCGTCGTGGATCGACTCGTGGACCAGGACGCGGGTGGCCGCCGTGCAGTCCTGCCCGGCGTTGAAGTAGCCGGCGACCGAGATGTCCTCGACGGCCTTGGCGATGTCGGTGTCCTCGAAGACGACGACGGGCGCCTTGCCACCGAGCTCCAGGTGGACCCGCTTGACGTCCTTGGCCGCCGACTCGGCGACCTGCATGCCGGCACGGACCGAGCCGGTGATGGAGGCCATCGCCGGCGTCCGGTGCTCGACCATGGCGCGGCCGGTGTCGCGGTCGCCGCAGATGACGTTGAAGACGCCCTTGGGCAGGATCTGCCCGATGATCTCGGCGATCAGCACGGTGGAGGCCGGCGTGGTGTCGGACGGCTTGATGACGACGGTGTTGCCCGCGGCGAGGGCCGGGGCGAACTTCCAGACGGCCATCATCATCGGGTAGTTCCACGGCGCCACCTGGGCGCAGACGCCGACCGGCTCGCGGCGCACGATGGAGGTCAGCCCCTCCATGTACTCGCCGGCCGAGCGCCCCTCCAGCAGCCGGGCGGCGCCCGCGAAGAAGCGGATCTGGTCCACCATCGGCGGGATCTCTTCGGTGCGGGTCAGCCCGATCGGCTTGCCGGTGTTCTCGGACTCGGCCGCGATGAGGTCCTCGGCCCGCTCCTCGAAGGCGTCCGCGATCTTGAGCAGGGCGCGCTGGCGCTCGGCCGGTGTGGCGTCGCGCCAGGCGGGGAACGCGGCCGCGGCGGCGTCCATCGCGGCGTCGACGTCGGCGGGGCCGGAGAGCGGCGAGGTCGCGTAGACCTCTTCGGTCACCGGGTTGACCACGTCGATCGTCCGCCCGTCGGCGGCGTCCCGGAACTCCCCGTTGATGTAGTTGCGCAGACGGCGTACCTCGGCGGTCACGGCCACCCCTCCTGATATGAGTCCAATGGGTGAGACGCCCAGCGTAGTCGGGCGCTCCCGCGCGGCGTCGGGCAAGGCCGCGGGCGAAGCTCTGAGCGAGCGTTCGACCGACTGATCGATTGACCCCGTCTTGACCTCCCCTTGACCGTCCCACGACGGCCCACAGCCGGTCATCTCATACGCCCGGCGCAGCCCTGTTGCGCCCGATCGAGTGGGAAGAAGCGCACCCGGGCCGCGTGCTGTGCGCTCACCGCGATCCGAATCCTTACGGTGCCGAGTGACCGATCGGCCCCCTCTTCGTTCCCCCGTACGGGGGAACGGGATATCTGATCTGAACCGAGGTGTACGCCATGGTGGCCCCGCCGGACAACGACGTGATCTGGGCGCGTTCCCTGCAGCACTCCCACAACGGCTCGCCCGCGCTCGGCGGGGTCTCCCTGGGTATCCGCGACGGCGAGATCCTCGCGGTGACCGGCCCGCGCGGCAGCGGCAAGACGACCCTGCTGCACTGCCTCTCCGGCCAGCTCGTCCCCCAGGAGGGCGAGGTCTGGTTCAACAGCGTCCCCGTGCACACCATGGGGCCGAGGCTGCGCGAGCGGCTGCGCCGCGACAAGTTCGGCTGGATCGCCCCCGAACCGCAGCTCGTCCCGGAGCTGAACGCCTGGGAGAACACAGCCCTCCCGCTCCTGCTGCGCGGCGCCTCGCAACGGGAGGCGAAGAAGGCCGCCATGGAGTGGCTGGAGCGCCTCGACATCGGCATGTGCGCCAAGAAGCGCCCGCACACCCTCCAGCAGAGCCAGCGGCAGCGGATCTCCGTGGCCCGCGCCCTGGCCACCGGCCCCTCGGTGATCTTCGCCGACGAGCCGACCGCGAGTCTGCACCGCACCGACCGCACCCATGTGCTGCGGACCCTGACCAGCGCCGCCCGCTCGCACGGCATCACGGTGGTGCTCGCCACCCACGACGCGGAGATCGCCGCCCTCGCCGACCGCGTGGTGCCCCTGCTGGACGGGCGCCGCGTCGCCACGCTCGCCCTGCCCGCCGAAACCGATCCGGAGGGCCGCGCGGCGTGCTCGCTCTCCGTCTAGCCCGCGGTTCCCATCCCCTGGTCCTGGTGCGCAGGCTGCTGGTCGCGGCCGCCTCCGCCGGGGTCGGCTTCCTCCTCCTGTGCACCCTCGGCTACGCGGCCGGGCACCCCGCCCACTCGGCCGGTTCGGTGCTGCGGCTGCTGTGGTGCCTCGTGCCGCTCGCCGCCACGGTGCAGTTCGCCGTCGCGGTGGCCCGTACGGACCCGAGCACCCGGCCGCGCTCCGGACTGTCCGCCGTCGGCCTCGGCCCGGTACGGCTCAGCGTGCTCGCCGCGGTCTCCACCGCCGTCTCGTGCACCCTCGGCTCCATGGTGGCGCTGCTGTTCTTCCTCCACCTGCGCGGCGACCTGTCCGGGCTGCCGTTCGACGGCGCCGCCGCCGGGCTGCTCGGCGCGGACGCGCCGCTGCCGGTCGCCGCCGTCCTCCTCCTGCTGGCCCTGGTGCCGGCGGTGGCCGCGACGGCCAGCGCGCTGGCGCTGCGCGCCCGTCCGGTACGGGCGGCGAGCGCCGCGGCGGACACCGGCGACCTGGTGTCCGCCGAGGAGATCCCGGCCCCCGCGGCCCCGCCGGCCGGACTGCCCTGGGGCGTGGCCCTGACGGCCGCCGGTCTCGCCGTCGAGGCGTACGCGAGCCGGGGCTCGGCCGGCAGCCCCTTCCCGCTTCCCGGCAAGCTCGACGCCACACCGGCCTGGGTGCTCGTCGGCTGGACGCTGACCGCGATCGGCCTGGCCATGGCGGGCCCCGGCCTGACCCACCTGTGCGGCCGGCTGCTCCAGTCGGCGCGCCCCGGAGCCGTACGCCTGCTGGCGGGCCGGGTCCTGATGGACGAGGCGCAGCGGATCGGCCGGCCGCTCGGCGTCGTCTGCGCGGTCCTCTCGGCGATCGTCGCCGCCTTCGCCCTGTACGGGACGGGGCCCCGGCCGTTCGGCCCGCTCACCGCGCTCGGGGCGGTGCTCGTCATCGGCTGCACCACGGCGACGCTGCTGACCTCGGCCCTGGAGGCGAAGCAGGCCCGCGCCGAGACGGCCCGGGCGCTGCTGCGGCTCGGCGCCCCGGCCTCGGCGCTGCGCGCGGCGACGGCCCTGCGTGCGGCCGCGCTGCTGGTGGTCTTCGCCCCGCTCACCTGGGCGATCGCGGAACTGGCCGCGCTGCCGCTGGCCCCGTGAGCGGGACCTGACGGACGAACCGGACCGGCCCGGGTGCGCTGCCCGGCCGGTCCGCGGCGTTTCGTAGCATGAGGGCCGTGGAAAGCAGCCCGGACGAGAACCAGAACGCCCACGGCGCGGAGATCGAGTCGCTCGCCGCGTTCGACGCGGCGGTCGCCGCCGGTTCGCTGGCGGGGCGCCGCGTGCAGTCCGTCGACCTGACGGACCGGGGTGCGGCCCTGCTGGCCACCGACGCCTCCGGGGCCGTCTTCCTCGGCTGCCCGATGGAGCCCGGCCCGGAGGAGAAGATACGGGCCGACGGCGCCCTGGTCTTCCCGCCGGTTCCGGGCCTGCCCTTCGACCCGTACCGGGGGCTGCTCTACTCCCCCGACGCGCTCTACGACGGGCTCGCGCGGGGCGGTTACGAGGCGACGCCGGACGCCCTCGCCTACCGCTGGTTCCAGCGGACGCGGTCGGACGGGGACGCGTTCGCCTCGATGCTGCGGGCGCTCCACGACGACGCGGTCTCCGACGCCCTGGAGGAAGTGCTCGCGGGACGGCGGGTGGCCGGCGTGATGGGCGGCCACGCGACGGCCCGGGGCAGCACGGCCTACGCGGCGGCGGCCCGCCTCGGCAGGACCCTGGCCCGCAGCGGTCTCACGGTGGCCACCGGGGGCGGCCCGGGCGCGATGGAGGCGGCCAACCTCGGCGCGTACGCCGCGCCCCACCCGGACGCGATGCTGGACAAGGCCTGCGAACTGCTCGGCGAGGTCCCCTCGTTCACCCCGTCGGTCACCGACTGGGCGCTGGCGGCGTTCGCGGTGCGGGAGCGCTGGCCGGACGGCGGCCGTTCCGTGTCGATCCCGACCTGGTTCTACGGCCACGAGCCGCCGAACCCGTTCGCCGGACACATCGCCAAGTACTTCACCAACGCCCTGCGCGAGGACGGGCTGCTGGCGCGTTCGTCCGCGGGCGTGATCTTCCTCCCGGGCGCGTCCGGCACCGTCCAGGAGATCTTCGACAGCGCCACCCCGAACTACTACGGCTCACGCGGCGAGCCCGTCCCGATGGTGCTGGTCGGCCGTGACCACTGGACGCGGGAGCTGCCTGCCTGGCCGCTCCTCGAAGCCCTGGCCGCCGGGCGCCCGATGGAGTCCCGGATCGCCCTGGTCGACACGGTGGAGGAGGCGCCCGCGACGCTGGCCCGGCTGTCGGAGGTGTGAGCGCCGGTCAGAAGAGCGCGGGCAGTACGACGCTCTCCGAGGCGTCGAAGGTGACGCCGACCCGCGCCCCCTCCTCCGGCGTGCCGCGCAGCGAGCACTCGGCGTCCAGCACCGGGCCCCGCTCGGGGTGCAGGGTGACTGCGACATGGCTGCCGCGGAAGGTGCGCGCGCCCACGACACAGCGCAGCCCCTTCTCGGGCCCGCCGATCCGCACCCCGGCCGGCCGCACCAGCAGATCGCACGCCCCCTGCGGCGACCCGGCCGGCACCGGCACCTCGCCCCAGTCCGTGTCCGCCGCCTCGCCCTCGACGGTCGCCTCCACCACGTTGTCGAAGCCCAGGAAGCGCGCCACGAACGCGGAGGCGGGGCGCTGCCACACCTCCAGCGGGGTGCCCACCTGGGCGACGCGCCCCTCGCGCATCACGACGACCCGGTCGGCCAGGGCGAACGCCTCGCCCTGGTCGTGGGTGACGGCGAGCACGGTCGTACCGAGCCGGCCGAAGAGGGCGCGCAGTTCGACGACGAGGCGTTCGCGCAGGCTGCGGTCCAGTTGGCCGAGGGGTTCGTCCAGCATCAGCAGCCTGGGCCGGGGGGCGAGGGCCCGGGCGAGGGCGACGCGCTGCTGCTCGCCGCCGGAGAGCGCGGCGACGGCACGCCGTTCGGCGCCGGGGAGGCCGACGAGGTCGAGGAGTTCGGCGACCCGGCGGTCCTGTTCGCCCCGGCCCACGCCGCGCATCCGCAGGCCGAAGGCGACGTTGGCGCCGACGTCCCGGTGCGGGAAGAGCTGGTGGTCCTGGAACATCAGGCCGAGCCCGCGCCGGTGGACCGGGACGCCGTCCTGGTCGGCGCCGTCGAGCAGTACCCGCCCGCCGTCCGGTTCCTGGAGCCCGGCGACCAGCCGCAGCATGGTGGACTTGCCGCTGCCGCTCGGCCCGAGCACGCAGACGGTCTCGTGGTCGGCGACCTCCAGGTCCACCCCGTCGAGCGCGGCCCGCTCGCCGAAGCGGACGGTGGCCGATTCGAGTGTCAGCATCGTCTAGAACTCCCCGGATCGGTCGGTGCGGATGCGTTCGAGCAGCAGCAGCGACACCGCGCACACGAGCATCAGAATGGTGCTGAGGGCCATCGCCTGGCCGTAGTTGAGCTCCCCGGAACGCCCTAGCAGCCGGGCCACCGCCACCGGCAGCGTCGGGTTGTCGGGCCGCGCGATGAACACGGTGGCCCCGAACTCCCCCAACGACACGGCGAACGCGAACCCGGCGGCGACCAGCAGCGCCCGCCGCACCAGCGGAAGGTCCACCTCGCGCCAGGCCCGCAGCGGCGAGGCGCCGAGCACCCCGGCCGCCTCGCGCAGCCGCGCGTCCACCGCTCTCAGGACCGGCAGCATGGTCCGTACGACGAAGGGCACCCCGACCAGCGCCTGGGCGAGCGGCACCAGAATCCAGGAGGTCCGCAGGTCCAGCGGCGGCTTGTCCAGGGTGATCAGGAAGCCGAAGCCGACGGTGACCGCGGAGACCCCGAGCGGCAGCATCAGCAGCGCGTCGAAGCCCCGTACGAGCCGGCCCGCCCGGCGGGTGAGCGCGGCGGCGGCCAGTCCGCCGACGACCAGGGCGATGAGGGTGGCGACCAGGGCGTAGCGCAGCGAGTTCCCGATCGCCTCGATGGGCGCGACCAGGAACGTACCGCTGTTGGCGTCCGCCGAGGTGAGCGCGCGGTAGTAGGCGAGGCCGGACCCGCCGAGCGAGCGCTCCACCAGCACGGCGAGCGGCAGCAGGATCAGCAGCAGCACGCTCAGCAGCACGCCCGCGAGCAGCGTCCACTGTCCGGCGCCGCTCGGCCTGCGGGCGGTCTGTGCCGGGTCGACCAGCTTCAGCGCGCGTTCCCTGCGCCGTACGGTCCAGGCGTGCACGGCGAGGATCGCGCCGACGGCGGCGAACTGCACGAGCGTCAGCACGGCCGCCGTGGGCAGGGCGAGCAGTTGCGCGGTCTGCCGGTAGATCTCCACCTCCAGCGTGGAGAAGCCGGGCCCGCCGAGGATCTGTACGACCCCGAAGGAGGTGAAGGTGAAGAGGAAGACCATCAGCGCCGCGGCGGCCAGGGCGGGGGCGAGCGCGGGCAGGGTGACACGCCGCCAGGCGGCGAACCTGCCGGCGCCCAGGACCCGGGCGGCCTCCTCCTGGCGCGGGTCGAGCTGCGCCCAGAGTCCGCCGACCGTGCGGACGACGACGGCGTAGTTGAAGAAGACGTGGGCCAGCAGGATCGCCCACACGGTGGTGTCGAGCCGTACGCCCCACAGCTCGTCGAGCAGACCGCCGCGGCCGAGCAGCGCGAGGAAGGCGGTGCCCACGACGACGGTCGGCAGCACGAACGGCACCGTGACGACGGCCCGCAGCACCTGCTTGCCGGGGAAGTCGAACCGGGCGAAGACATACGCGCCGGGCAGCGCGATCAGCAGGGTCAGCGCGGTCGAGGCGAGCGCCTGCCACAGGGTGAACCAGAGGACGCCCCCGATCTCCGGCCGGGCCAGCACCTCCCCGAACCGGCCGAACTGCCAGACGCCGTCCGCCTTGAGCCCGCGGCCGACGATCGCGGCGACGGGATAGGCGAAGAACACGGCGAAGAAGGCGACGGGCACGGCCATGAGACCGAGCCGGACCGCGTTCCCGCGCCGGGCCCGGGCGCGTGCGGACTTCCCGCGCGCGCCCGGTCCGCGTACGGGATTCTCCGCTACTTCACTACGAGCGAGGACCATGACTGGACCCACTGCTCACGGTTCTTGGCGATGGTGTCCGGGGCGACGGTCGCCGGCTTCTCGGCGGTGGCACCGAACTTGGTGAAGAGCTCCGGCACCTTCGCGTCCTTGGCGACCGGGCTGACGAACATGGTGAGCGGCATGTCCTCCTGGAACCTCTTCCCGATCAGGAAGTCGAGCAGGGCCTTGCCGCCGGCCTCGTTCTTCGCCCCGTCCAGCAGACCGGCGAACTCGATCTGGCGGAAGCACGTCCCGGTGGCGACCCCGGTCGGAGCGGTCTTGGGCTGCGGGTCGGCGTACAGCACCTCGACGGGCGGGCTGGAGGCGTAGCTGACGACGAGCGGGCGGTCGGCCTTGGCCTTCTTGCCGCCCGCGGAGCCGGAGAACTCCTCGTTGTACGCCTGCTCCCAGCCGTCGACGACCTTGACGCCGTTGTCCTTCAGCTTCTTCCAGTAGTCCTGGTAGCCGTCCTCGCCGTACGTGGCGACGGTGCCGAGGAGGAAGCCGAGGCCGGGCGAGGAGGTCGCGGCGTTCTCGGTGACGAGCAGGTCCTTGTACGCGGGCTTCGCCAGGTCGGCGAAGGTCTTCGGCGGCGCGAGCTTCTTGTCGGCGAAGTACTTCTTGTCGTAGTTGACGCAGATGTCGCCGGTGTCGACCGGGGTGACCCGGTGCTTGCCCGCGTCGAGCTGGACCTCGGCCGGGACCCGGTCCAGCCCCTTGGCCTCGTACGGCGTGAACAGGCCGTTGTCGAGGGCGCGCGAGAGCAGGGTGTTGTCGACGCCGAAGAACACGTCGCCGCGCGGGGAGCCCTTGGTCAGGATCTCCTGGTTGAGGGCGGCGCCCGCGTCACCGCTCTTCAGCACCTTGACGGTGTAGCCGGTCTCGCGGGTGAACTCCTTCAGCACGTCCTTGGAGGCGTTGAAGGAGTCGTGACTGACGAGCGTGACGGTCTTGGAGCCGGCGCCCTTGGTGCCGGCGGCGCCGGAGGCCGGGTCGTCGGAACTTCCGCAGCCGGCCAGCGCGGTGGCGCCGAGCGCGGCGGCGACGGCCGCGAGCGCGGCCTTCCTGGTGGTGCTCATGTGATTCCTCCTGGAGTGACCAGGAAGAGACGCGGCCCCGCCCGCACCGGCGCGAACCGGAAGCGGGCAGGGCGCAACAGCTTGAGTATGGTCCGAACTTCCTACCCGGAATGACCCGGGCGAGGTTCAGAGGGTCTGCGGCCAACCTGTCCTCGGTGCCGCACTCTCAGCGCTGTGGCGCTCCCCTGTCGGAATATGCAGTTGATTTCGGCCCCAGGCTACACGGCCCTTTTCGGCCCCGGGGCCGCCCATGGCCCCGGGCCGCTCGGCCCAGCGCTCGCAGGCCACCGCGTCCGGCCCCAGCGCGTTCGGAGCCCCACGCCCGGCCTCAGCGCTCGGAGGCCGCCAGCTGCCCGCAGGCCCCGTCGATCTCCTGGCCCCGGGTGTCGCGGACCGTGACCGGCACACCGTGTCCGGCGATCGCCTCGACGAACGCCCGCTCGTCCTCGGGCCGGGAGGCCGTCCACTTCGATCCGGGGGTGGGGTTCAGCGGGATCAGGTTGACGTGGACCCGCTTGCCCTTGAGGAGCCGGCCGAGCAGGTCCCCGCGCCACGCCTGGTCGTTGATGTCGCGGATCAGCGCGTACTCGATGGAGATGCGGCGGCCGGACTTCTCCGCGTACTCCCACGCCGCGTCCAGCACCTCGCGCACCTTCCACCGGGTGTTCACCGGTACGAGGGTGTCGCGCAGTTCGTCGTCCGGGGCGTGCAGCGAGACCGCGAGGCGGCACTTGAAGCCCTCGTCGGCGAACCGCAGCATCGCGGGCACCAGGCCGACGGTGGAGACGGTGATCCCGCGCTGCGACAGACCGAGGCCGTCGGGCTCGGGGTCGGTCAGCCGGCGGATCGCACCGACCACGCGGTTGTAGTTGGCCAGCGGCTCGCCCATGCCCATGAACACGATGTTGGAGAGCCGGGCCGGGCCGCCGGGGACCTCGCCGTCGCGCAGCGCCCGCATGCCGTCCACGATCTGGTGGACGATCTCGGCGGTGGACAGGTTGCGGTCGAGACCGGCCTGCCCGGTGGCGCAGAACGGGCAGTTCATCCCGCAGCCGGCCTGTGAGGAGATGCACATCGTGACCCGCTCCGGGTAGCGCATCAGGACGGACTCGACCAGCGTCCCGTCGTGCAGCTTCCACAGGGTCTTGCGGGTGGTGTCGTCGTCGCAGCTGATGTGGCGGACGACGGACATCAGGTCGGGGAACAACGCCTCGGCGAGCTTGTCCCGCGACCCGGCCGGGATGTTGGTCCACTCCGCCGGGTCGTGCGCGTACCGCGCGAAGTAGTGCTGCGAGAGCTGCTGGGCGCGGAACGGCTTCTCGCCGATCGCGGCGACGGCCTCCCTGCGCTCGACGGGCGTGAGGTCCGCGAGGTGCCGCGGCGGCTTCTTGGCTCCGCGGGGCGCGACGAAAGTGAGTTCTCCGGGCTTAGGCATGGTTCCTCCAGTGTCGCAGACGCGCGGAGGTACCCGGGTGCGCCGGCCGGGCGGGCGGCCGGAGCACCGATGGACCGGGCCGTTGGGGGTAACCGGGTCGTCACAGGGAGATTCCGCAGATGCCGCAGGAGGTAGGTGCCGTGCACACCGTGAAGCACTGGTTCAGCGACAGCCTGATCGGGCAGGGCCTGCTGGTCCTCGTGCTCGGCGTGGGCCTGGGTGCGCTGTTCCGGCGCGACGAGCATCCGGGCTTATGGGTGGTCCAGGGCGCCCTCTACACCGCCGTGGTCATGGGCACCCTGGCCGTGCAGCGCCACCGGACCGCCCGTGCGACCGGGGTCGGCCCGCGTACCATCGCCGACCTCGGCCGCAAGATCCGGCATCGTGAGGTGCCCCGGGACCCGGAGGAGCGGGCGGTCATGCGACGGCTGGTGGACGACGAGCTGGGGAAGATCGAACGGGGCGGGCGGTGGCTGCCGTACTGGCTGGGTGTCATGGGGCTGGTGGCGGTCGGCCTGCTCGTCCTCGGCGCCATCCGCGGCTCGCTGGGGTATTCGCTGGGCGTGGCGGTCCTCGTGGCCGCGTTCATCCTCTGGATTCTGCTGATGCGCCGGCGGACGCTGGGCCTGTACCACCACATGCGCGCCGCCCTGCGGGAAAACGGCTGACGTCACACGCGTAGGGTCCGCCGTCCCGTGGACGGCGGACCCTAGGCGTGTGAACAGGTCTGCGCGCGCTCAGCCGGAGCCGACGAAGAGCACCAGCAGCAGCCAGACCACCGGCGCGGTCGGCAGCAGCGAGTCCAGCCGGTCCATGATCCCGCCGTGGCCGGGCAGCAGGGTGCCCATGTCCTTGATCCCGAGGTCCCGCTTGATCATGGACTCGCCCAGGTCACCGAGGGTGGCGCTGGCCGCGACGGCGAGCCCGAGCAGCAGCCCCTGCCACCAGGAACCGTCGTCGATCAGGAACTGCATGCACAGCGCACCGGCCACCATCGCGAAGCTGACCGCCCCGAACAGGCCCTCGCGGGTCTTGCCGGGGCTGATGCGCGGCGCGAGCTTGTGCTTGCCGAACCGCCAGCCGACCGCGTACGCCCCCGTGTCGCTGACCACGGTCAGCAGCAGGAAGGTGAGTACCCGCTGCGGCCCGTCGTCGGCGGTCAGGAGCATGGCGACGAAGGTGGCCAGGAAGGGCACGTAGAACGCGGCGAAGACGCCCGCCGTGACGTCCCTGAGGTAGTCCTCCGGCGGCTGTGTCATCCGCCAGACGAGGACCGCCAGAGCGGTCAGGGCCATGGCGGCCCAGGCCCCCTCGGCGCCCCACGCGTACCCGGCGACGACCATGGCCCCGCCGCCGACCGCGAGCGGCACGAGCGGAGCCTTGATGCCCTTGCGCTCCTCCAGCCGGGAGGTCAGCTCCCACAGGCCGACGACGACGGCGAGCACGATCACGCCGACGAAGACCGCCTTGACGACGAAGAGCGAGACGACGACCAGGGCGCCGAGCCCCAGGCCGACCCCTATGGCGGCTCCCAGGTCACGGCCCGCACGCTTCTTCTGCGGGGGTGGCGGCGGCGCGGTGGGCATGGGCTCCTGCGGCTTCTCGTCGCGGAACAGGGGGCCGCCGCTCGGGCGTCCGGCCCCCTGTTCCCGGTGATCACGGTCTTCAGCGTCTCTACCTGCGTCGGGAACGTCCGGCACGATGGGCATGGGCCGAGTCTGCTGGGCGTCATGCGCATCGTATGCAGGACCCGCCGCAGCGGCCCGCATCTCGGGCGCGACCCGGTGGCCGGCGCCCTGCGGAGCGCCCCAGGAAGAGTCGTTCATCAGACTTCGAGCAGCTCGGCTTCCTTGTGCTTCAGCAGCTCGTCCACCTGCGCGACGTACTTCGCGGTGGTGTCGTCGAGTTCCTTCTCGGCGCGGCGCACCTCGTCCTCGCCGGACTCCTTGTCCTTGACCAGCTTGTCGAGCGTCTCCTTGGCCTTGCGGCGGACGGCCCGGATCGAGATCTTGGAGTCCTCGGCCTTGGTCTTCGCGACCTTGATGTAGTCGCGACGGCGCTCTTCGGTCAGGTCGGGAAAGTTCACCCGGATGATATTGCCGTCGTTGCTCGGGTTGACGCCGAGGTCCGAGTCGCGGATGGCCTGCTCGATGTTGCGCAGCGCCGTCTTGTCGAACGGCGTCACGACGGCCATACGGGGCTCGGGCACCGAGAACGAGGCCAGCTGGTTGATCGGGGTCGGCGCGCCGTAGTAGTCGGCGACGATCTTGTTGAACATCGCCGGGTGCGCACGGCCGGTACGGATCGCGGCGAAGTCTTCTTTCGCGACGACGACGGCCTTCTCCATCTTCTCCTCGGCCTCGAGGAGGGTTTCTTCGATCACCACGTGCTCCTGCGTGTCTTGAAAGGGCCCGGCGTGCTCGGGCCCGGCGGGTCCTGCGTCGCGTCCTCACCTGCACGGTGTCCGACCGGCAGGCCGTTGTCCATCTTCCGGGGCGGTCCCGCGCCCCGGGTTCCACCGGGCCTCACCGGTGGAACCACCCGTTGTCAGGCGCGGGTGCCCTGGTCGCTCACGAGCGTGCCGATCTTCTCACCCTTGACGGCGCGGGCGATATTGCCCGCGGTGGTGAGCTCGAAGACGAGGATCGGCAGGTCGTTGTCACGGCAGAGCGTGATGGCGGTGGCGTCGGCGACCTTGAGATCGCGGGCCAGCACCTCGCTGTACTCCAGCGCGTCGAACTTCACCGCCGCGGGGTTGGTCTTCGGGTCGGCGTCGTAGACCCCGTCCACGCCGTTCTTGCCCATGAGCAGCGCCTCCGCGTCGATCTCCAGGGCACGCTGGGCGGCGGTGGTGTCGGTGGAGAAGTACGGCATGCCCATGCCGGCGCCGAAGATGACGACGCGGCCCTTCTCCAGGTGCCGTACGGCACGCAGCGGAATGTACGGCTCCGCGACCTGGCCCATGGTGATGGCGGTCTGGACGCGGGAGTCGATGCCCTCCTTCTCCAGGAAGTCCTGGAGCGCGAGGCAGTTCATCACGGTGCCGAGCATGCCCATGTAGTCGGAGCGGGCCCGGTCCATGCCCCGCTGCTGGAGCTCGGCGCCGCGGAAGAAGTTGCCGCCGCCGATGACGATCGCGATCTGCGCGCCGTCCCGGACGACCGCCGCGATCTCGCGGGCGATGGCGTGCACGACGTCGGGGTCGACACCGAGACCCCCGCCTCCGGCGAACGCCTCTCCGGACAGCTTCAGCATGAAGCGTCCGGGCACCTTGCCGTCGTCGCGCTTGTGGTCACCTTTGGCGGCGTCCGCGCCCTTGTTCATGGAGATTCTCCTCGTGCACATACGAAGAAGGCCATTGCCGGTGGGCCTGGTGTCCCTCAGCGGCAATGGCCTCCTCGTCAGATCTGCGGTCGTACGGCGGTGTGCGGCCGTCGACTGCACCAGACCCTATCGGGGTCCGCCGTTTTTCGCGGACGACTCAGATGCCGACCTTGATTCGCGTGAAGCGCTTCAGGGTGACACCGGCCTCGTCCAGGACCTTCTGGACGGACTTCTTGTTGTCCAGCGCGTACGGCTGGCCGAGGAGGGTGGCCTCCTTGAAGAAGCCGTTGACGCGACCCTCGACGATCTTCGGGAGGGCGGCCTCGGGCTTGCCCTCGGCGCGGGTGGTCTCCTCGGCGACGCGGCGCTCGGCCTCGACGACGTCCGCGGGGACGTCCTCGCGGGCCAGGTACTTCGGCGCGAAGGCGGCGATGTGCTGGGCGAGGCCCTTCGCCAGGTCGGCGTCGGCCTTGTCCAGCTCGACCATGACACCGATCTGCGGCGGCAGGTCGGGCATCGTGCGGTGCATGTACACGGAGACGTAGGCACCCTGGAACTGCGCGAAGCGGTCCAGGACGATCTTCTCGCCGAGGTTGGCGTTGGCCTCGTCCACGTACGCCTGGACGGTCTTGCCGGGCTCGATCTCGGAGGCGAGGAGCGCCTCCAGGTCGGCCGGGGAGGACGCGGCGACGTGCGCGGCCAGCGCGTTGGCGACGGCCTGGAACTTGTCACCCTTGGCGACGAAGTCCGTCTCGCACTTCAGCTCGACCAGAACGCCGGACGTCTTGTCCTCGGAGACGAGGGAGACGACCGCGCCGTTCTCGGCGGAACGGCCCTCGCGCTTGGCGACGCCCTTCTGGCCCTTGATACGCAGCGCCTCGACGGCTCCGTCGACGTTGCCGTCGGCCTCGTCGAGCGCCTTCTTGCAGTCCATCATGCCGGCGCCGGTGAGCTCGCGGAGCTTCTTGACGTCAGCGGCGGTGTAGTTCGCCATGAGTCTGTGTTCTCTCTCGAAGTCTGAAAGATCTACGGGTGGACGGCGGGGGCGGTGCTTGTGGCACCGGCCCCCGCCGTCTTCAGCCGTGACGGGTGTCAGGCCTGCTCGGCGTCCGCGGCCGGGGCCTCGGCCTGCTCGGCCGGGGCTTCGGCCTGCTCGGCGGCGATGGCGGCCGGCTCCGCGTCGGCGGCGGCGTCCTTCTCGGTCTCGACCGAGGACTGAACCTCGGCGTCGGCCTTCTTGTCGCCCTCGAGCAGGTCACGCTCCCACTCGGCGAGCGGCTCGCCGGCGGCCTTCTCGCCCGGCTTCGAGTCGCCGGTCGCGGCGCCGGAGCGGGCGATGAGGCCCTCGGCGACGGCGTCGGCGATCACGCGGGTGAGCAGGGTGACGGAGCGGATCGCGTCGTCGTTGCCCGGGATCTTGTAGTCGACCTCGTCGGGGTCGCAGTTGGTGTCGAGGATCGCGACGACCGGGATGTGGAGCTTGCGCGCCTCACCGACGGCGATGTGCTCCTTCTTGGTGTCGACGATCCAGACGGCGCTCGGCACCTTCTGCATCTCGCGGATACCACCGAGGGTCTTCTCCAGCTTGGCCTTCTCGCGGGAGAGGACCAGGAGCTCCTTCTTGGTGAGGCCGGAGGCGGCCACGTCCTCGAAGTCGATGAGCTCGAGCTCCTTCAGACGCTGAAGGCGCTTGTAGACGGTGGAGAAGTTGGTGAGCATGCCACCGAGCCAACGCTGGTTGACGTACGGCATGCCGACGCGCGTCGCCTGCTCGGCGATGGCCTCCTGGGCCTGCTTCTTCGTACCCACGAACATGATGGAGCCGCCGTGGGCGACGGTCTCCTTGACGAACTCGTAGGCGCGGTCGATGTACGACAGCGACTGGAGCAGGTCGATGATGTAGATGCCGTTGCGCTCGGTGAAGATGAAGCGCTTCATCTTCGGGTTCCAGCGACGGGTCTGGTGACCGAAGTGGACGCCGCTTTCCAGCAGCTCCCGCATCGTGACGACGGCCATGGCCGTACTCCTTGAGGTACTCGGTTTCGCGACAGCAGGATTGCTGTCGCGCCTGACGCCCCGACGCGCCGTGCCACGAGGGACCGAGAGGCGCGGCCACCTCCGCTGAGCGGGTGGTGGCGGGGCGTGCGAAGTCGACCCGGTGACCCGGATCGCCAGAAGAAGTGTACGGGACCAGTCGGGTCCCGGGTGACGGCGCTGTCCACAACCGGTGGGTAGTCCACAGATCCGGTCCATGATCCCCGCGATCCCGGGCCCCGGGGGACGGTGGTGCCATGCGAATCACATCCGGCCGGGCTGCTGCCCGGACCCGAGACGGCGACCGCCGCACGTGCTGGCGGACCACCCCCTGGGCTCTCGTCCTCGCCCTGCTGGTGGTGGCGTGGGGCGGCCGTCCCGGCGCGGCCGTGGCGGCGGGGGCGGGCGCCGGTGGGCGGGTCTGGCCGCTGGCGGGGCGGCCCGCGGTGGTACGGGGGTGGGAGCCGCCGGCCACACCGTACGGGCGGGGGCACCGGGGGGTCGACCTGGCCGCCGTACCGGGCACCGAGGTGCTGGCCGCCGCGCCGGGCCGGGTCTCGTTCGCGGGCGGCGTCGCCGGGCGCGGGGTGGTCTCGATCGAGGTCGCCGGGACGGGCGACCCGCCGCTGCGGACCACGTACGAGCCGGTGCGCCCGCTCGTCGCGAAGGGCGACGAGGTCACGGCGGGGCAGGTGGTGGCCGTGCTGGAGGCGGGGCCGTTCCACTGCCCGTCGGGCTGTCTGCACTGGGGACTGCGCCGCGCGGACGCGTATCTGGACCCGCTGTCGCTGCTGCCGGCCTCACTGCTGCGGCGCGGCCCTTCGCGGCTGCTGCCGGTGTTCGGTGTGCCGCTGCCGGAGGCGGCTTCCGGGGCGCGGGCAACCACCGGGAGCGGCGGACGGCCCGGCACGCCCGGCGGCGGAGGCCCGCCCGGCCCTGCGGTACTGGTGGTCCTCGCCGGGCGGTGGCGGTGGCGGGCCGGGCAACGGAGGTGGCGGCCCGGGCGGTGGTGGCCTGGGCGGTGGCGGTCCGGGCGGTGGCGGGCCGGCGCGCCCGGCGGCGGGGCCCGGCCGGCCCTGCGGTACTGGTGGTCCTCGCCGGGCGACGGAGGTGGCGGCCCGGGCGGCGGTGGCCCGGACGGTGGCCGTGGCCGGGCCGGGCGGTGAAGGCGGCGGTCCGGACGGTGGCCGTGGCCAGGCCGGGCGGTGGAGGTAGTGGCCCGGGCGGTGGCGGTGGCCGGGCCGGGGTCAGTCCCGGGCGGCCGCGGCGCCCCGGACGCCGTTGAGGATCATGGCGACGGCGGTGTCCGCGATGACACCGGGCTCCTCCGCCACGCTCAGCTCGATACGCCGGACCGCGGCATCCACGGAGCCCTGCAGCAGCATGGCCGCCAGCCGGGGCTCCTCGTGGCCGAGGTCGCCGAGCGCCTCGACGATCATGGCGATCAGACCGCCGTGCGCGGCCCGGATCTTCTCGCGCGCGCCCGCGTCCAGTTCACTGGCGGAGATCGCGACCACGGCCCGGTGGCGCCGGTCCCCGACGAGGTCGAGCTGCCGGCGGACGTACGCCTCGATCTTCTCCTCGGGCGTCCCCGCCCGCTCCATCGCGTTCTCGACCTCGGCCGCCCAGACGGGGAAGTCGACGGCGCACAGCTCCTCGACGACGGCAGCGCGGGAGCGGAAGTACTCGTAGACGGAGGACCGGGCGAGGCCCGTACGTTCGGCGAGGGCGGGGAAGGTCAGCGCCTCCGTGCCCCCTTCGGACAGCAGAGAGCGCGCTGCGTCCAGGAGGGCGCCGCGCTGCATGGTCCGGTGCTCGGCCACGGAGGCCGCTCGAATCCTGGGCACGCCTCCACTCTACGGCGACGGCCGCCGCAGAGAGCGGGCGCGGCCCGAATGGTGGCCGAAGCGGGCCTCCGGAGGGCGACAGCGGGGCGGGCGGGCCCGGGGCGGCGGCAGCGGGGCGGGGCCCGGGGCGGGCCCGCTGCTCAGCGGCCGGCGTCCGCCAGTTTCGCGCGGAGCTGGAGCACCGACTTGGTGTGGATCTGGCTGACCCGGCTCTCGGTGACCCCGAGGACGTTGCCGATCTCGGCGAGGGTGAGGCCCTCGTAGTAGTAGAGCGTGACGACCGTCTTCTCGCGGTCCGGGAGGGTGTTGATCGCACGGGCCAGCAGCCTCCTGAGCTCCCGGTCCTCGGCCACCTCCACCGGATTGTCGGCGGCGGTGTCCTCCAGCGTGTCCATCAGGCTCAGCCGGTCGCCGCCCTCGCCGCCCACATGGAGCAGCTCCTCCAGCGCCACCACATTGGCCAATGACAACTGGCTGAAAACCGCGTGCAGTTCGTCCAGCGTGACGTCCATCTCCGCCGCGACCTCCGCCTCCGACGGGGTGCGCCGCAGCTGGGCCTCCAGGGTGGCGTAGGCGCGCTCCACGGCTCGCGCCTTCTGCCGGACGGAGCGCGGAATCCAGTCCAACGCCCGGAGTTCGTCGATCATCGCGCCCCGGATGCGGGTGATCGCGTACGTCTCGAACTTGATCGCCCGCTCGATGTCGAACTTCTCGATCGCGTCGATCAGCCCGAAGACCCCGGAGGAGACGAAGTCGGCCTGCTCGACGTTGGACGGCAGCCCCACGCTCACCCGGCCGGCGACGTACTTCACCAGGGGCGAGTAGTGCAGGATCAGCTGCTCCCGCAGCCTTCCGTCGCCCGTCGTCTTGTACGAACGCCACAACTCGTCGAGCGAGGACGGGGCGGGAGGGCGCACAGTGCCACGCGCAGCCGGTGGTACTGCCGCGCGGTCAGACCCGGAGGTGTGCTGGGGCATGTGGTGCCTTGAGCCGTTCTGCCGTGAAGTACTGGGACTTGTCTCTGGGGCGGAATCCTTGTGAGCGTAGCGTGACTGTGTTGTCGCGGTGCGCGCAGGATAAGCGATGGGGGCCGTGCGCTCCCGGGCGGACGGACATGACGCGCGACCGAGCCGCGGACATGACAGCCCGCCGGGGTGCGGACACGTCGGGGGCCCGGGGCCGCCGCCGCAGGCACCGGCCCCTCAGGCACCGTCGAAGCGTCCGCCGAGGTCATCGGCATCACCTTTTCACCCGAATGCCCCAGGTCAAGAACCGCCTCGCCGCGCGTCGTCCCGGCAACTCGGCCGTCGCGTCAACCTCCATCCTTCGCCTTCACGTTCGACGAATCCCAGTGAGTGCAGTTCGTACAGCTTGCCGAGGGCTTCGTCGGCGCTCGTACCGGCGGCGCGCGCCACCTCCCGGGCGTCGACGGCCGTACGGGCGGGCAGGGCGTCGAGCACCCTCCCGGCGACGGTGTCAAGCAGGTCCCGGGCCAGCACGGGACCGCTTCTGGACGGGGCCAGATCCCCGATGTTCCCTACGAGTTCGGCCACTTCAGCCGCGTCCGTCACGAGCACGCCCTCCCCTCGCAGGAGTTCGTGGACGCCCGCCGACAGGCCACTGGTTGCCGGCCCGGGAACGCCCATGGTGAACCGGCCGAGCCGCTGCGCACTGCGCGCCGTGACGAGGGAGCCGCTGCGGTACTCGGCCTCGACCACGACCGTCCCCCGCGTCAACGCGGCGATCACCCTGTTCCGCAGGATGAACCTGCTGCGCGTCGGGTGTTCGGACGGCGGCAGTTCACCGATGACGAGCCCCTGTTCGGCCACCCGCCCGATCAGCTCGGCGTGTCCGCGCGGGTAGGCGACATCGACCCCGCAGGCCAGCACCGCCATCGTCGCCCCACCGGCGGCCAGCGCACCGCGGTGCGCCGCCCCGTCCACCCCGAAGGCCGCCCCCGAGACCACCACCCAGCCCCGCTCCGCCAGGCCCGCGCCCAGCGATGTCGCCATGTGCGCCCCGTACGGCGTGCAGGCGCGGGCGCCGACCACGGCGACCGAGCGCAGCGCCCAGAGCCGCAGATCGGGCCTCCCCCGCACCCAGAGCCCGGTCGGTCGCGCATCGCCCAGGTCGTCGAGCTGCGTCGGCCACTCCGGATCGCCGGGGCAGACGAAGCGCCCGCCGACCGCCGCCACGGCCGCCAGATCCCGCTCCGGATCGACGCCCTCGGCCCTCAGCCGGTAGCCGGCCAGCCGCCTCACCGTCATGCCGCCCAGCCGCTCCGCCTCCCCGCCCGGGACCGTGATCCGGCGCCAGAGCTCCGCCGCCCCGCACTCCCGCAGCCACCGGCCGCCACGCTCGTCGCCCGGCTCCAGCACCCGGGTGAGCGCCGCCCGCGCCAGCCGCTCCCGCGCACCCACGCCCCCGGTCACCGCCGCGCCGCCGCACGCGGGCGCGGCTCCCCCGCCGCCGAACCCGCGCACCGTGGCCACCGCGCCGCCCCCGCGTCCCGCCTCCTCCCCCGTCATCCCGCCCCCGCCCCCGCCCCCAGCGAGGTCCCGCGTGGGATGCCGCTGCGCAGTTCCAGGGCCACCGCGATGTCCGAGGCGTCGGGGCGGTCGGCACCGCGCAGGTCCGCGACCGTCCACGCCACCCGCAGCACCCGGTCCAGGCCCCGCGCGGTGAGCAGGCCCCGCTCCATGTCCCGCTCGGCCGCCATCAGCGCGCCCGGCGCCGCACTCAGCCGGGTCCGCAGCTCATGGCCGGGGACCTCGCTGTTGGTCGTCCAGGCCGTCCCCGCCAGCCGCTCGGCCGCCCGCGCCCGGGCCTCGCGCACCCGGGCCGCGACGGTCGCGGTGGACTCGCCCCGGCCGCCCCGCCCCATCAGGTCCTCCCGCGTGACCGGGTCGACGACCACCCTCAGGTCCACCCGGTCCAGCAGCGGCCCGGAGAGCCGGGCCTGGTAGCGCCGCACCGCGGACGGCGGGCACTCGCAGCCCTGCCCGCTCAGGGTGTGCCGCCCGCACGGGCAGGGGTTGGCGGCGAGCACCATCAGGAACCGGGCCGGCAGCCGCACCACCCCGGCGCTCCGCGCCACCACGACGTGCCCGGACTCCAGGGGCTGGCGCAGCGCGTCCAGTGCCCGGACGGAGAATTCCGGCGCCTCGTCCAGAAAGAGAATCCCGCGATGAGCGAGCGAGACGGCGCCGGGTCTCGGCAACCCGTTGCCCCCGCCGACCAGCGACTGCATGGTCGCCGAGTGGTGCGGCGCGCAGTAGGGCGCCCGGGAGACCAGCGGCTCGCCCGGCGGCAGGATGCCGGCGACCGAGTGCACGGCGGTCACTTCGAGGGACTCCTGCCTGGTCAGCGGCGGCAGGATCGCGGGCATCCGCTCGGCCAGCATCGTCTTGCCCGCGCCCGGCGGGCCGGTGAGCAGCAGGTGGTGGCCACCGGCCGCGGCAACCTCCAGGGCCTTGCGCGGCCTCTCCTGCCCCGCCACGTCAGCCAGGTCCGGCCGGGCGCCCTCGCCCGTCGCCGAAGCCCTCGCGATGCCGGTGCCCAGTCCGGCGCCGGGCATCATCAGCCCGGCCAGCATGGTGTCGGGGCGCCCCTCGTCGTGGGCCCGCTGTTCGTCGGGCACGGGTTCGTCGCACAGCACCGCGATCAGCTGCCGCAGGCTGCGCACCCCGAGCACGGAGACCCCGGGCACGAGGGCCGCCTCGCCCGCGCTCTGTTCGGGGACGACCACCTGCCGGTAGCCGGCCTCGGCCGCCGCGAGGACGGCGGGCAGCACCCCCCGCACCGGGCGCACCCGGCCGTCGAGCCCCAACTCCCCGATCATCACCACGTCGTCGATCGAGGCGGGGTCGATCCGCTCGGCGGCGCCCAGCACCGCGCACGCGACGGCGAGGTCGAAGCCCGATCCGCCCTTGGGCACCGAGGCCGGGGACAGCCCCACGGTGAGCTTCTTCTGCGGCCACTCCGCCCCGGAGTTGACCACGGCGGCCCTGACCCGGTCCCGGCTCTCCACCAGGCTCTTGTCCGGCAGCCCCACCAGGGTGAACGCCGCCACCCCGGCCTCCAGGTCCGCCTGGACCTCCACCACCACGCCCTCGACGCCGACCAGCGCCACCGAGCAGGCACGTGCGAACCCCATCAGGCCACCCCCCGCGCGTGCTCGGCCAGGGGCGCGCCGCGAGTGGGCAGCACCACGCCCACCAGGTCGATGCGCACCCCGCCCGGCGGCGGGCCGCCGTGCCGGTCCAGCCAGAGCGCGGCCAGCCGTCGCAGCCGGTCCGCCTTGGCCGGTGTGACAGCGGCCATCGGATGCTCGAACGCGCCCGCCCTGCGGGTCTTCACCTCACAGATGACGAGCGCGTCACCGTCCATCGCGACGATGTCGATCTCGCCTGCGCGACAGCGCCAGTTCCGTTCCAGTACGGACATGCCGGCGTCGGCCAGCAGCCGCGCCGCCAGGTCCTCGCCGTACCGCCCGAGAGCCCCCCGTGCGTTCATATCGGCACCACCTCCGGCACCGACTCTGACGCGTCCGCCCTACTTCAGTGGATCTTGGTGGACAAGCGGGCGATTGTGGATAACTCAGCCACCCGGAAGTTCGAGGTCGCTCTTGTTGAGCTCCTCGATGTTGACGTCCTTGAACGTCAGCACGCGTACCTGCTTGACGAACCGTGCGGGCCGGTACATGTCCCAGACCCAGGCATCCGCCATGGACACCTCGAAAAACACCTCGCCCTGGACCGAGTGAACCTGCATCTCGTAGTCGTTGGTGAGGTAGAAGCGCCGTTCGGTCTCGATCACATATTTGAACAGACCGACGACATCGCGGTACTCCCGGTAGAGCTTCAGCTCCATCTCGGTCTCGTACTTCTCGAGGTCCTCGGCGCTCATTGGCATGTTCCCCTTCAGCCGTGCGTTTCCCCATTGTGCGCCGGCCCCCGGCGCCCCGGCCGCTCAGGCGTTTTCGGGGGCCAGAACCACCGGCGTACCCGGAGGACCCTCGGCGAGCAGCGTCCGGAGCAGCTCGGCGAGTCCGGTCGGGTACACCGTCTCACGGGCCGCCGACAGTTCGGCGGAGGTCCACCACCTCAGACCCGTGACACTGCGGCGTTCCAGCCATGTGTGCCCGCTGGTGTCGGTGGCTGTCTGTGCCGTACGGGCCAGGAAATACCACTCGTCCTGTTCCCAGCGCCGGCCGTCGAAGAGGAAGGAGCACCGCCGCTGCCAGAGGACCGGGCCCAGTTCGACGTCGGTGATCCCGGTCTCCTCGGCCAGCTCGCGCAACGCGGCCCGCTCGTGCGTCTCGTCGCCCTCCAGGCCGCCGCCCGGGGTGAACCACCAGGTGCGTTCCGGGTCTTCCGGTTCGAAGCCGTGCATCAGCAGAATGCGGTCGTCCGGGTCGAGGAGTACCAGGCGGGAGACCTTCCGCACCTCAGCGGACACCGGCGGCCGCCTTCGGCTGCGTGTTCCGCTTCGGCCGGGCGGAGCGGGCCGCGAGCGGGCCGTACACGGCACCGCCGAGGATGAGCACGATGCCCACCACCATGGCGGCGAGCTGGAGCTTCAGCGGCCCGGCCGACGAGATCCCGCCGGGCAGCGCGGCGAAGGCCTGGGGCCTGTCGACCATGGAGCCGAGCGGCCAGGCGACGGCGTCGACCCGGGCCTGTACGGCTCCGCGCGGCACCGAGCCATGGGTGGCGTCCTCCAGGTGGACCCGGGAGTCCAGCGAGACCGTGCGGTCGTCGCCCAGGAGGAAGAGCTGCCCCTTCGGCACCTCGGCCGTGAAGTCCTCGCCCGAGGCGCGGCCGGACGCCTGCAGATACGGTTCGTCGATGGGTATGCCGTTGACCGTGAGGCGGCCGTCCTTGCCGCAGCAGACGATCTTGTCGCCGCCGGTGCCGACGACCCGCTTCACCATGGGCATGTCGCCCCACTCCGGGTCGGTGAAGACGACCACGTCACCGCGCCGGACCTCGCTGCCGCCCACCCGCTGTGCGAGGACCTTGTCGCCCGCGTTCACCGTGGGCGTCATCGAGCCGGTCGGGACCGTGTAGGGCCGGTACACCACGGCCCCCCAGGCGAAGCCGCCGAGGAAGAGCACGCAGCCGAGGGCCACGGCCACTGAGGACAGCCTGCTGCCGAGCCGGCCGCGGCCGTCATCCGTACGACCTGTTGCACCCATACCGGCGTCCCCCATCGGAGATCGACAATCGCTGATCCGCGTGGGCACCCTACCCGGCAGTACGCCCGGCGGTCAGCCTCCGCCGGCGCCACAGCACGAGCGGCAGGGCACCGGCGAGGCCGATGGCACCCGGCGCGGCCCCGGCGGCGGCGCTGATGCCTGGCTGGTCGAAGGTGTCCGGCACGGGCAGCGTCGCCCAGCGGTCGACCGGCCACGCCACCACCACGGCCCGGCCCACGACCTGGCTCACCGGCACGAAGCCCTTGTTCGCGTCGTCGGTGTGGTAGCGCGAGTCCGACGAGTCCTGCCGGTGGTCGCCCATCACCCAGATCTTGCCGTCGGGCACCTTGAACGGGCCGAAGGGCATGTCGTCGCAGGCGCTGTTACCGGGGAAGACGTACGGCTCGTCGAGCGCCTTGCCGTTGACCTCGACCGGGCCGCCCTTCTTGCACTCCACGGTGTCACCGCCGACCGCGATCGTGCGCTTGATCAGGTCCTTCTCCTCGGCGGACGGCATCAGCCCGACGAAGCTCAGGAACTTCTGCGCGGCGTTCGGCTTCGGGGTCGGCTCGTCCTTCAGCCAGCCGTCCGGGTCGTGGAAGACGACGACCTCGCCGCGCTCCGGCTCCGAGCCGAACCACGGGGTCAGCTTGTCGACCAGCACCCGGTCACCGCGCTGGAGCGTGTTCTGCATCGAATCCGAGGGAATCGAGAACGCCTGCACCAGAAACGTCTTGATCAGCAACGCCAGAACCAGCGCGATCCCGATGAGGAGGGGCAGTTCCTGCCAGAACGGGCGGGAGGACTTCTTCTTGTCCCTGCCGCCGTCCGGCTCGGCTTCGGGCGCTTCCACCGGCTCGTCCCCGGCGCCGGCGCCGGGGTCCGTCGTGTCGGCCGGTTCCGGCTGCCGTGTGGGCCCCTGCTCGGGCCGTGCTCCGCCTGCCACTCCACTCACGTTCCGCTTCCTCACTCTGCGCCGGTTGCCTGCCCATCGGACCGTCCCGCCGGCGGCCCGCCGTATCGGAGAACCGCCCCCTGCGGGCAGGGGGCGGTCCGTCGGTTACGTCGTCCGCCGGGGCGAGGTCCGGCGGTGCCTGCGCCAGAGCACCAGCGGTACGGCGCCCGCGAGGCCGATCGCTCCGGGCGCCGCCGCCGCGGCGGCGGCCGCGGCGTTGATGCCCGGCTGGTCGAAGGTCTTAGGGACCGGGAGGGTCGCCCAGCGGTTGACCGGCCACGCGATCACGATGGCCCGGCCGACCACCTCGTCGGTGGAGACGGTGCCGCCGCCCGGCAGATTCTGGTGGTACCGGGAGTCGAGCGAGTTCTGCCGGTGGTCGCCCATCACCCAGATCCGGCCCTTGGGAACCTTGATCGGGCCGAACGGCTGGTCGTCGCAGGCGCTGTTCCCCTCGAAGATGAACGACTTGTCGTCCAGCGCCTTGCCGTTGACCACGACCGGTCCGTTCTTCTTGCACTCCACGGTGTCACCGCCGATCGCGATGACCCGCTTGATCAGGTCCTTCTCCTCGGCGGAGGGCATGAGACCGATGAAGCTGAGGAACTTCTGCACCGCGTTCGGCTCGGGTGCCTGGGTGTCCTCCAGCCAGCCGCCCGGGTCGTGGAAGACGACCACCTCGCCGCGCTCCGGCTCCGAGCCGAACCACGGGGTCAGCTTGTCGACCAGCACCCGGTCACCGCGCTGGAGCGTGTTCTGCATCGAATCCGAGGGAATCGAGAACGCCTGCACCAGAAACGTCTTGATCAGCAACGCCAGAACCAGCGCGATCCCGATGAGGAGGGGCAGTTCCTTCCAGAACGGGCGGGGATTCTTCTTCCGGGCCGTGCTGCCGCCGGACGCGCCGCCGTCACTCTCCGCCCCGCCCGCCGTCGCCCCGTCCGCCGCTTCTCCGGCGGACTCGGCATGCGCCGGACTGCCCGGCCGGTCCTCGGGTTCGTCGTGTCCGGATCGTGCGCCGACCGCCAAATCCCCCACATCCACTCCTTACTCCGTGCCACCGCCTGCGTCCTAGCCGATGCAGGCCCACCACTCCCATAACGAGCGGGAGTTCCGCAGGGGTCGGGAGCCGGGTCAATCCGTTGGGATACTCGGACACACTATTCGACGGCCCCGAGGCAGCCGCCGTACCGGCGCGCGCGTCCGGGACCGAGGAGAACGCCGAGCGTTCCTCAAGACCGCTCCAGTGCCCGAAGGGCCAGACGATCCACTTCGCCCGCCCCACGACCGCGTCCTCGGAGATCGTGCCGTTCGCCGTCTTGTCCAGGTGGAAGCGTGAATCGGCGGAATTGGAGCGGTGGTCCCCCATGACGAAGAGGCGGCCCGCCGGAACCTTTACCTCGAATTTGATGGTGGAGGGGGAATCCCCGGGGAAAACATAGGGTTCGTCGACCGCCACGCCGTTGACGACGAGCCGCCCGTCCTGCTCGCAGCACCTCACGGTGTCGCCCCCGACGGCCACGACCCGCTTGATCAGATCCTGCTCGTCGTCCGAGGGAAGCAGCCCGATGAAGGTGAGCGCCTCCTTCACCTGCTTGATGACGACGGGGGACTCCTTCGGGCTCACCTGGTTCGGCGGCGGCCAGTCCGAGGGGTTGCGGAACACCACGACGTCGCCGCGCTGCGGCTTGGACCCGAACCAGGGCGTCAGCTTGTCCACGAGCACCCGGTCGCCGATCCGGATGGTCTGCTCCATCGACCCGGAGGGGATCACGAAGGCCTGCACCAGGAACGTCTTGAGGACCAGCGCGACCAACAGCGCCACCGTGATCAGCAGCGGGATCTCCCGCACCGCCGACCTGCGCCGCTTGCGCTTCACCTTGCGGGCCAGCCTGCGCCGCTCCGCCCGGGTGGGCAGCGAGCGCGCTCCGTCTGCGGGCGGCGTGCTCCCCCCGGGCGCCGCGTCGCCGTGGCGCCCGCGGTTACCCATGGGCCGGGCCCGGCGCCGGTATGCCGTCGAATGCCGGGGTGCCCGGCAGGGGACCGATCCGGCCGAACGGCCAGCCGAACCAGTCGACCCGCCCGATCACCCGGTCCACCGGCACCATGCCGCCGCCCGGCTCGCCCAGGTGGTCGCGGGAGTCACGGGAGCGGCTGCGGTGGTCGCCCATCATCCACAGGGTGCCGTCCGGCACCACGATGTCGAAGGGGGCCCGGGAGGCCGCGTCACCGGGGTAGAGGTAGTCCTCGTCCAGCGGCCGGCCGTTCACCTCGATCCGGCCCCGCTCGTCGCAGCAGACCACCCGGTCGCCCCCCACACCCACCACCCGCTTCACGAAGTCGGTCTCGGCGGGCTCGGCGAGCCCGAGGGACGCCACCGCCCCGTGCAGCAGCGCGGTCACGGGGTTCTCCTCCGCGCCCTCGCTCACGAAGGAGCCGGTGCCGTCGAAGACCACCACGTCACCACGCCGGGGCACGGAGCCGAAACGGTACGCCAGTTTGTTGACGAGTACCCGGTCGCCCACCCGGAGCGTGGACTCCATCGAGCCGCTCGGGATCAGGAAGGGCTGCACCACGAAGGCGCTGAAGAGGAGCACGAAGACCGCGCAGGCGGCACCGAGCGCGAAGAGGCGCCGCCCGGACAGCGAGGCGGCGACCCGGTGCCGCAAACGAGAGGAGCGCGACCGCTCCTCCGGACCCGTATCGGGTGCGGAGGAGCGATCGCGCTCCTGGAGTTCTGCTTCCGTGTCCATCGGGGCCAGAGCTTATCCGGCCGTCCTGTGGACCAGGCAGTCAGCTCAGCGGTCGCGCTTCTCCTTGATCTTCGCGGCCTTGCCGCGCAGCTCACGGAGGAAGTACAGCTTGGCGCGACGGACGTCACCGCGGGTCACGAGCTCGATCTTCTCGAAGATCGGGCTGTGCACCGGGAAGGTGCGCTCGACGCCGACGCTGAAGGAGACCTTGCGGACCGTGAAGGTCTCGCTGACGCCCGCGCCCTGGCGGCGGATGACGATGCCCTTGAACTGCTGGACACGGGAGCGGTTGCCCTCGATCACGCGGACGTGAACGTTGACGGTGTCGCCGGGACGGAACGCCGGGACGTCGGTACGCAGCGACGCGGCATTGACGTCGTCGAGCAGGGAAGCCATGTTGTCTGCTTTCTTCGCCGATGCCACAGGTCATCGACGGGAGAGAGTGATGAGTGCGAAGGGCTGATCGCGTCGGACGGGCGTCTTTCCCCCTGTGGCAGGGGCGCACGCGGACGTACAGCAGCGGCCTATTCTTCCACGGCCTCGGGCCTGCGCCAAAATCGGCCGCCGGGCTCCGGTGACCAGCCGAGGATGGAGAGCATCTCCCGGTCCTTCTTGTCGAAGCCGGACGCCTCGCACCGCTCGATCAGATCGGGCCGGTTGGCGGCCGTACGGCGCAGCGCCTCGTCCCGCCGCCAGCGCGCGATCCGCCCGTGGTGGCCGCTGAGCAGCACGTCGGGGATGCCCCGGCCGCGCCACTGGGGCGGCTTGGTGTAGACGGGCCCCTCCAGGAGGTTGGCCATCGCGCCGGGTGCGAAGGAGTCGTCCTGGTGGGAGGCGGCGTTGCCGAGCACGCCGGGCAGCAGCCGGGCCACCGCCTCGGTGATCACCAGCACCGCCGCTTCCCCGCCCGCCAGCACGTAATCGCCGATGGACACCTCGACCACCGGCATCCGGGTGGCGTACTCCTCGGACACCCGCCGGTCGATCCCCTCGTACCGGGCCGGGGTGAAGATCAGCCAGGGCCGCTCGGAGAGTTCGACGGCGAGTTCCTGGGTGAACGGCCGGCCGCTCGGCGTCGGCACCACGAGGACCGGGGAGTGCGCCCCCGCCTCGTAGCCGTCCGCCAGCGCCTCGTCCAGGGCGTCGCCCCACGGCTCGGTCTTCATGACCATGCCGGGACCGCCGCCGTACGGGGTGTCGTCCACGGTGTTGTGGCGGTCGTACGCCCAGTCGCGCAGGTCGCGCACGTGCACGTCGAGGCGGCCGTTGGCGCGGGCCTTGCCGACCAGGGAGACGTTCAGCGGTTCCAGGTACTCGGGGAAGATCGTGACGACGTCGAGGCGCATCAGGCGTCCTTGCCCGTCGCCCCGGGCCCGTCGCCGCCGGCCGGCCCGTCCTCCTCCTCGCGCGCGGAGGCCACGACCGCCTCGCTCGCGTCGATCAGCCCGGGCGGCGGGGTGATCACCGCGCGCTGCTCCTCCAGGTCGATCTCGGTGACGATCTCCTCGACGAACGGGATCATCACCTCGCTGCCGTCCGGGCGCTCCACGATGAAGAGGTCCTGGGACGGCAGGTGCGTGATCTCGGTGATCCGGCCGACCTCGGTGCCGTCGGCGAGGACCACATCGAGGTCCATCAGCTGATGGTCGTAGAACTCCTCCGGGTCCTCAGGGAGTTCCGCCGGGTCGACGTCGGCGATCAGCAGGGTGTTGCGCAGCGCCTCGGCGGCCGTACGGTCCTTCACGCCCTCGAAACGCAGCAGCAGCCGGCCGCTGTGCACCCGGCCGGTCTCGATCGTCAGCGGTCCCGCCGTGGCCGGCTCGGTGGCCAGGACGGCTCCGGGCGCGAGCCGCAGCTCCGGCTCGTCCGTGCGCACCTCGACGGTGACCTCGCCCTTGATGCCGTGGGCGCGACCGATCCGCGCGACTACCAACTGCACCTTGTGTCTCTCCTGTCGTACGACGACGGGCCGGGGCGGGCGCTTGGCCCTCCCCGGCCCGTGCCGGTGTTCAACTCTGTCAGCGAACCTGGTCCACATCGACGAGGTCGACGCGGATGCCACGGCCGCCGATGGCGCCCACGACGGTACGCAGCGCGCGTGCGGTGCGGCCGTTGCGGCCGATCACCTTGCCGAGGTCATCGGGGTGGACCCGTACCTCCAGCACACGGCCACGGCGCAGGTTGCGCGAGGCGACCTGCACATCGTCGGGGTTGTCGACAATGCCTTTCACGAGGTGCTCGAGAGCCTCCTCGAGCATGCTCAGGCCTCGGTCGACTCGGCGGGCGCGGCAGCGTCAGCAGCCTCGTCCGCCTTCTTGTCGGCCTTCTTCGCCTTCGGCGTGATGGCCTCGCCCTTCGACTCCTCACCGTCGGTGGAGAGAGCGTCGAACAGGGCGCGCTTGTCGGCCTTGGGCTCCGGCTGCAGCAGCGGCGCGGGGGCCGGGAGGCCCTTGTGCGCCTGCCAGTCGCCGGTGAGCTTCAGGATCGCGAGGACCGGCTCGGTCGGCTGGGCGCCGACGGACAGCCAGTACTGCGCGCGCTCCGAGTTGACCTCGATGCGCGACGGGTTCTGCACCGGGTGGTACAGGCCGATCTCCTCGATGGCCCGGCCGTCACGGCGGGTACGGGAGTCGGCGACGACGATGCGGTAGTGAGGCGAACGGATCTTGCCCAGACGCTTCAGCTTGATCTTGACTGCCACGGAAGTGGTGTCTCCTGGTCTATGACGTGGTTGGGCACAACGAAGATGCCACGTGGGGTTGCGGTACTCGGGTGCCCGATGGACGCGTCAGCCGGAGGAGAGAGGGGTCCTGTGCGACTGTCGAGTACAGCTAGCCATTGTGCCACACCACATCGGCTCACCCCACCGCGACCGCCGCTTCCGGAATCCGGAACGGCTTTCCGCAGCCGCCGCAGACGATCGGGGCCTGCGCGAGGACCGAGGGGACCACGCGCACATTGCGTCCGCAGTCACAGACGGCCTTGACCCGCACGCCCCCTCCGGAGGAACCGTGCCGGGCGGCGGGGCCGCGGAAGGAGCGCTTGGTGTCGGCGGCGGTGGCCACGGTGTGCGCCTTGAGAGCGCGTTGCAGCCTTTCCGTCGTCGGCCGGTAGCGGCGCTTGGCCTCGGGGTTGAGCGTGACCAGCGAGAAGCCGCTGCTGGGATGGGGCTCCTCGGCATGGTCGAGGCCCAGCTCCTCGGCGATCGCCAGGAATCGTCGGTTGTGGTAACGGCCGGCGCGTGAGGTGTCGCGGACACCTCTCGCGGCGGCGATGCCGTGGACTGCCTCATGGAGCAGTCGCTCGAAGGAGAGCTCGGCGCCACAGGCGGACGAGGACTCTCCGATCAGGGACTCGGGTGCGGCGAGATCGGGCAGCTCGGGGTGGTACCGCTGAATATCGGCCCACGCCTGCGCCAGCTCTGCGGCAAGTACAGGTGGTGTCGTGCTCACGTCGTGACCAACGAGCGCGGGGCCCTCGGTGTTCCGATTCCGGGCCATCCCAAATATTTTGCACGTACCAGTCAGTTGCCGTTCATGCGTCCTGACGAGGGCGGGTGCGCTGATCTGCGGAGAAGTCTCACAGCTCGCACCAAGCCGGTACGTAGCGGCGCGTACGCCCGGGCGCGTAGACGCGGTACGCGCCCCCGGCGCCCGCGAGCCTCCCGGCGGCGGAACCGCATCGGGCGCGGAACAGGTTGGAGAGGGTACCCGCAGCCCCCTGACGTGCTCGACGTGCCCGTCCCGGCGAGTCGGGTGAGACTGGGACGGCAGAGACGGCAGAGCACGTGGCGGACCCCTGGGGCGCCCTTGCCGTCCGGGCGCCCAGGTGCCGTCGCACGCCCCGGGCGGTCTCGCGGGCGACCGTGCCCGCAGACCCCTGGACGCGGCGGCGGACGCGCAGTTCTCTGGCATACGGGGGGAGCGCGCGTACGTGGACGGGCCAACCGTCCACTCGGGCACGACCGATCGGCAGAACCGGCAACCTCGGCGGATTGGGGCGCATTCCATGACACCAACGCTCGTCCGGCACCACAGGCACACGGAGTCCCCCGCCCCCGCGGGGGACGGCTCCCGGGCCCGTGACTGGGCCGAGATCCAGGAACGGATGCTCGCACCGCTGTACGAAGCGGTGTACACGCGGCTGGAGGTGGGGCCCGCCACGCGGATGCTCTCGCTCGGCTGCGGTTCCGGGCTCGCGCTGCTGATGGCCGCGGGCCGCGGCGCGCGGGTCACCGGCGTGGACACCGACCTCGAACGCCTCGCCCTCGCGCGGGCCCGGCTCCTGCCCGCCCCCGAGGACCGCGGCTCCCCCGTCACCGGAACCCGCCTCGTGGACTCGGTCACCGAGGCGGCTGCCGACGGGCCCCACAACCTGATCACCGCGTTCACCCCGATCGGCTGCGCGGCGGGCGACGGGGACGAGCTGGTCCGGGCCCTCGGGGCCGCGGTGCCGTCGGCGGGCCGGGGCTCCACGGTCGTCCTGACCGGCTGGGGCCCGCCGGAGCGGTGCGCCACTTCGGCGGTGCTAGGGGTGGCGAGCCGGCTCGCCGAGGACGGGCGCACGCCGGGCAGCGGGTCCTGGCGCGGGCCGCGCCGGGACGATCTGGAGAACGTGGCCTTCCGGTCCGGGCTGAACCCGGACGGCTCGGGCCGGGTGGCCTGCCCGTTCGGCTACGCCGACATGGACAGCGCGGTACGCGGCCTGCTCTCGACCCGGCTGTTCGACGCGGCGGCGGGGGCGACGGACCGGTGGCAGGTGGAGAAGGAAGTGGCGGAGGCCGTGCACCCGCACCGGCGCCCGGACGGCACGGTGTGGATGTCCAACGTGTTCCGCTACCTGGTCTGCACGACGTGACACATGCGAAGGGGGGCGTCCGCCGTTGCGGCGAACGCCCCCTTCGGACCCCTTGGGATACCGACCGGACCCCTTGGGATACCGACGTGAGCGTCAGCCCATGAACTTCTTGAACTCGTCCGGCAGCTCGAAGTTCTGAGCGTCCTGGCCGGCCGGCAGGCCGGGGACGCCGCCCTGGGCCGCCTGCTCGCGGCGGGCGGCGGCGGCCTGCTCCTCCGCCTTGCGCTTCATCGGGTTACCGCTCTTGCGCTTGCCCTTGGCCTGCTTGATCTGCTTCTTCTGCCGACCCGGGCCACCGCCCATGCCCGGCATCCCGGGCATCCCCGGCATGCCGCCGCCCTGGGCCATCTTCGACATCATCTTGCGGGCCTCGAAGAACCGCTCGACCAGGTTCTTCACGGCGCTGACCTCGACGCCGGAGCCCTTGGCGATACGGGCGCGCCGCGAGCCGTTGATGATCGTCGGCTCCGCGCGCTCCTTCGGGGTCATCGACTTGATGATCGCGGCGGTGCGGTCGACGTCGCGCTCGTCGATGTTGTTGATCTGGTCCTTGATCTGCCCCATGCCGGGCAGCATGCCGAGCAGCTTGGAGATGGAGCCCATCTTGCGGACCTGCTCCATCTGGGCCAGGAAGTCGTCCAGCGTGAAGTCCTTGCCGCCCTTGCTGGACGCCAGCTTGGAGGCCATTTTGGCGGCCTCTTCCTGGCTGAAGGTCTTCTCCGCCTGCTCGATCAGGGTGAGCAGGTCACCCATGTCGAGGATGCGGGACGCCATGCGGTCCGGGTGGAACGCGTCGAAGTCCTCGAGCTTCTCACCGTTCGACGCGAACATGATCTGCTTGCCCGTGACGTGGGCGATCGACAGGGCGGCACCACCGCGGGCGTCACCGTCGAGCTTGGAGAGGACCACCCCGTCGAAGCCGACGCCGTCGCGGAAGGCCTCGGCGGTGTTGACCGCGTCCTGACCGATCATCGCGTCGACCACGAAGAGGATCTCGTCCGGGCTGACGGCGTCGCGGATGTCCGCGGCCTGCTGCATCAGCTCCTGGTCGATGCCGAGCCGGCCGGCGGTGTCCACGATGACGATGTCGTGGACCTTGGTCTTCGCGTACTCGATGGAGTCCTTGGCGACCTGGACCGGATCACCGACGCCGTTGCCCGGCTCGGGGGCGTACACCGCGACGCCGGCGCGGTCGGCGACGACGCTCAGCTGGTTGACGGCGTTGGGGCGCTGGAGGTCACAGGCGACGAGCAGCGGCGAGTGGCCCTGGCCCTTGAGCCAGAGGCCGAGCTTTCCGGCGAGGGTCGTCTTACCGGCGCCCTGGAGGCCGGCGAGCATGATCACGGTGGGCGGGTTCTTGGCGAACCGCAGCCGCCGGGTCTCGCCGCCGAGGATGGAGATGAGCTCCTCGTTGACGATTTTGACGACCTGCTGAGCAGGATTCAGCGCCTGGGAGACCTCGACGCCGCGCGCCCGCTCCTTGACGTTGGCGATGAAGGACCGGACGACGGGCAGCGCCACGTCGGCTTCGAGCAGGGCGATACGGATCTCGCGAGCCGTGGCGTCGATGTCCGCCTCGGACAAGCGGCCCTTGCCCCGGAGGTTCTTGAAAGTCGCGGCAAGGCGGTCGGAGAGAGTATCGAACACGGCGCTCGTCGGTCCTCAGGGTCGGGGGCGGGTGGAGTCAGTCGGTTCCAAGGGTATCCGGACGCCGGAGAACGCCAAGCCCTCGCCCGGTACCGGCCGCCGGGCCGGGTTCAGCCGAGCGCCTTCTCGACCTCCTGGGCCAGCTCCGCCGCCCGCCTCGCGGACAGCGGCTCGCCGTCCCCGTCCGTGACGTAGAAGGCATCCACCGCGTTCGCCCCCAGCGTCGACACATGCGCGCTGCGCACCCGTACCGTGCTCCGCTCCAGTGCGTGGCCGACGCGGTGCAGCAGGCCCGGGGCGTCCTGGGCGCGGACCTCGATCACCGTGGCCAGGCGGGAGCCGGCCGGCGCGACCGTCACCCTGGGCGGCGGGGCCTTCACACCGCGCCGCCGGGGGTAGGCGGCCTCGCGTTCGGCGAGGCGGGCCCGGATGTCCAGGGAGCCGTCCAGGGCGCGGACCAGGTCGGCGCGCAACCGGGCCGCCTGGGGCAGCGAGCCGTACTCGGCGGCCACCCGCCAGCTGAGCAGCAGCAGGTCCGCGGACTCGCCCAGCTCGGTGGGCAGCTCCACGGCCCTCAGGTCGGCGGCGCGCACGGTGAGGCGGTGCAGGGCGAGGACTCCGGCGGCGGCGGGCAGGACGCCCGGCCGGTCCCGGAGCGCGATGAGGAGTTCGACGCCGACGGGTTCGGGGGCGCCCTCCTCGTACGGGGTCTCGGGCCGGGTGTGCAGGGCGAGGACGGGTTCGCCGGTGCGCAGGGCCTCGACGGCGAGGCGTTCCTGCTCGGCGTTGGGGGCGGCCGGCTCGGGCTCCTCGGGGGCCTCACCGGCGAGGACCTGGGCGACGCGTTTGACGAGTTCGGTGACGAGGGAGGCACGCCAGGCGGACCAGGCGGCGGGCCCGGTGGCGAGGGCGTCGGCCTCGGTCAGGGCGTGCAGCAGCTCCAGGGTGGCGGCGGTGCCGACGGCGTCGGCGACGGCGCGGACGGTGGCCGGGTCGTCCAGGTCGCGCCGGGTGGCGGTCTCGATGAGCAGCAGGTGGTGGCGTACGAGGGTGGCGATGACGCCCACGTCGTGCTGGTCGAAGCCGATCCGGGCGGCCATGTCGCGGGCGATGACCTCGCCGGCGACGGAGTGGTCGCCCGGCCAACCCTTGCCGATGTCGTGCAGCAGGGCGGCGACGAGCAGCAGGTCGGGGCGGCCGACGCGGCGGGTGAGCGAGGAGGCGCGGACGGCCGTCTCGACGAGGTGGCGGTCGACGGTCCAGGTGTGGACGGGGTTGCGCTGGGGGCGGCAGCGGACCCGTTCCCAGTCGGGCAGGAGCCGGGTGACCAGCCCCTCGGCCTCCAGCGCCTCCCAGACGGGGACGGTGGCCTCACCCGCGCCGAGGAGGGTGACGAGTTCTTCGCGCGCCTCGGCCGGCCACGGCACCGGGAGCGGCTTCGCGGCGGTGGCGAGGTGGCGTACGACGTGGCGGGAGAGGGGCAGTTCGGACTGGGCGGCCGCGGCGGCGGCCCGCAGGACGAGCACGGCGTCGTGTTCGGGGCGGGCGGTGCGGGCGAGGACCGCCTCGCCCTCGGCCTCGACCACGCCGTCGGCGAGCGGGGTCCGTTCGGGCGCCGGGCTCCGGCCGCCGCCGAGCAGGGCCCGCAGCCGGGGCCGGGCCGAGCGGGCACGCAGCACCCGGTTGACCTCGCGCCAGGTGACGTCGGTGGCGTACGAGACGGTGCGGGCGGCCTCGTAGACCTGGCGCAGCAGGGCGTCGGCGTCGAGGAGGCCGAGGGCTTCGGCGACCTGGTCCTGTTCCTGGAGGGCGAGGCGGTCGGTGGCGCGGCCGGTGGTGAGGTGGAGGGCGTCGCGGGCGTCGAGCAGGACGCGGCGGGCCTCGGCGAGCCCTTCGCGGGGGGCGTCGGCGACCCAGGAGGCGGCGACGGCGCGCAGGGCGGTGGCGTCGCGCAGGCCGCCCCGGGCCTCCTTGAGGTCGGGTTCCAGGAGGAACTGGAGCTCGCCCCGGCGTTCGGCCCGTTCGCGGCAGAGTTCGTGGAGCGCGGGGAGGCGTTCGGTGGCGTGGTTCCTCCAGTCGGCGAGGATCGCGGTGCGCAGGGAGGCGGCGAGGCCGAGGTCGCCGGCGACGGGCCGGGCGTCGAGCAGTCCGAGCTGGACCTTGAGGTCGTCGCCTGCCGTCTTCCGGGCTTCGCCGGGGGTGCGGACGGAGTGGTCGAGGGCCAGGCCGAGGTCCCAGACGGGGTACCAGATCCGGTCGGCGAGGGCGGCCACGGCTCGGGCTTCGGCGGCGCCGTCGTGCAGGAGGAGCAGGTCGAGGTCGCTGCGCGGGGAGAGTTCGCCGCGGCCGTAGCCGCCGACGGCGACGAGGGCGGCGCGCCGCACACCCGTGTCCGCGGCCGCGTCGGTGAACAGGGCGGTCAGCCAGGCGTCGGTGAGCGTGGCGAGGGCCGCACGGCGCGGCGGCCCGGGCCGCTCCTTCTCCTGGAGGAGGCGCAGCCGGGCCGCCGCGTATCCGCTGGGTTCCGAGTCCTCGGATTCGGTGATCGCTTCGGTGCTCGTCACCCAGCTTCCCTTCCGTGTGCGCGACGGTGCGAAACAGTGGGCCGGGCCGGTCAGAGCGCGTCCGGGCCGCGTTCGCCGGTGCGGACCCTGACCGCGGTCTCGACCGGGACGCTCCAGACCTTGCCGTCGCCGATCTTGCCGGTGCGGGCGGCCTTGACGACGACCTCGACGAGCTGTTCGGCGTCCTCGTCCTCGGCCAGGACCTCGATGCGGATCTTGGGAACGAGGTCGACGGTGTACTCGGCGCCCCGGTAGACCTCGGTGTGGCCGCGCTGGCGCCCGTAGCCGCTGGCTTCGGTGACCGTGAGGCCCTGGACGCCGAAGGCCTGGAGGGCTTCCTTGATCTCGTCGAGGCGGTGGGGCTTCACGACTGCGGTGATGAGCTTCATGCGTCCACCTTCTTGTTCGTCGGGGCGGCCGGCGTGCCGGGGGCGGAGGCGGTGGTGCGCGGGGCCGCACCGCCGCCGGCGCCGCTGAAGTCGTACGCGGTCTCGGCGTGTTCGACCTGGTCGATGCCGGCGACCTCGTCGTCCTCGTCCACGCGCATCCCGAGGGTCTTGTCGACCAGGAGGGCGAGGGCGGCGGAGACGAGCAGAGAGTACGCGAGGACGGCGAGGACCCCGACGGCCTGCTTGCCGAGCTGGTCGGGCCCGCCCCCGTAGAAGAGGCCCTTGGCGTCGGACTGGACCCCGCCGGTGGCGAAGAAGCCGACGAGCAGGGAGCCGATGATGCCGCCGACGAGGTGGACGCCGACGACGTCCAGCGAGTCGTCGTAGCCGAGCCTGTACTTGAGGCCGACGGCCATGGCGCACAGCACACCGGCGACGGCGCCGACCGCGATGGCGCCGAGCGGGCTGACCGCGCCGCCCGCCGGGGTGATGGCGACGAGTCCGGCGACCGCGCCGGAGGCGGCGCCGAGGGTGGTGAACGAGCCGTGGCGCAGCTTCTCGTAGCCGAGCCAGGCGAGCATCGCGGCGCCGGTGGCGACCTGGGTGTTGACGAACATGACCGCGCCGACGCCGTCGTCGTTGCCGAGCCAGGAGCCGGCGTTGAAGCCGAACCAGCCGAACCAGAGGAGAGCGGCGCCGAGCATGACGAGCGGCAGGCTGTGCGGCCGCATCGGGTCCTTCTTGAAGCCGATGCGCCTGCCGATGACGAGGATCACGCCGAGGGCGGCGGCACCGGCGTTGATGTGGACGGCGGTACCACCGGCGAAGTCGATGACACCGAGTTCGGCCAGCCGGCCGCCCGGGCCCCAGACCCAGTGCGCGACCGGGAAGTAGACGACGGTGACCCAGAGGGTGATGAAGAGCGCCCACGCGGTGAACTTGACCCGGTCGGCGAGGGCGCCGCTGATCAGGGCCGGGGTGAGCACGGCGAACATCAGCTGGAACACGGCGAAGACGTACACCGGGATGGTGGCGCCGTCCCAGAGTTGCGTGACGCCGATCCCGCTGAGGCCGACGTAGTCCTGGCTCCAGCCGATGACCGAGCCGGCGTCGGTGCCGAAGGCCAGGCTGAATCCGTAGAGCACCCACAGGATGGTGACGATCCCGAGGCTGACGAAGCTCATCATCAGCATGTTGAGGGTGCTCTTGACGCGGACCATGCCTCCGTAGAAGAAGGCGAGGGCCGGGGTCATGAGCATCACCAGGGCCGAGCAGATGAGCATGAAGCCGGTGTTGGCGGCGGACAGCGCCGGGGCGTCTGCGGCAAGCGTCGTGATGCCTGGGGGCATCGGCGTCTCCTCGTCGTCGGTGCGGCCGCGTGCGGGCGATGGGGCACGACCACGTGCGGGACCACTGGGGAAGGCGTGCGGGCCGGTTGTGCCCCTGAGATTCGCGCAGCGCCGTTTCGGGCGTCGCGCCGCGTTGTTTCGCCGCAGTGACCAAGAGGGCCGCCGTGTTACGTCCCCGTGAACCGCCCGTGCCGTGCCGCGCTCGCGCCCACTGTGCGGCCCGGGCCGCACACGGTGCGGTTACGACGCTCCGGCAGGGGAACGGCCACATGAACCGGCCACGGCGATCACCCGTTGACCTGGCAATGGGGGGAGCCGAAGTCGGTCTGTGCGGGGTGATCGTCGTGGCCGGGGTAAAGGGTGCCTAAGGGCTGTCGTCGAATTCCCGTCTGCCGAGTGGCGCCATACACGCACTCTCGCCGCACGGCCCGCCCTCCGGGCGAACGACGGGAATTTGACGACGGGCCCTAGACCGCTTCCACGGTCTCCGGCAGCTGTTCGATGAGGAGTTCGGTGAGCCGGGCGACCTCGGGTACGTCCCCGAAGTCCCGGGCGGCGGTGTCGACGGTCTTGCGGAGCCTGGTGTTGACGCGCTCGGAGCGGACCTTCTTGGCGACGCGCAGCGCCCGCTCGGCCGGCACGGTGGACTCCTCGGGCTCGCCCTTGAGGAGGTGGACGGTGGCGAGGCCGATCAGATTGAGCGCGTAGGAGCGCTGGTGCTCGTCGTCCTCGCCGAAGAGGTGGACCGCCCTGCGCATGACGGGCTCGGCGAGCGAGGCGTACGTGGGGCTGCGGCCGGCCACGTAGGCCAGGTCGCGGAAGGAGTGCGAATTCTCGCCGTTGAGCTCGGCCTCGGAGAAGAAGCGAATCCAGTCGGGCTCCGGCTCGCCGTCGATGCCGGCGTCGAGGAAGGTGTCCTCGGCCATCCGGACAGCCCGCTTGCACTTGCTGGGCTGGCCCATGTTGGCGTAGGCCCGGGCCTCCATCGCGTACAGCATGGCCTGGGTGCGCGGGGTCGCGCAGTCCCGGCTGCCGTACTGGGCGAGGTGGATCAGCTCCAGGGCGTCGTCCGGGCGGCCGAGGTGGATCATCTGCCGGCTCATGCTGGACAGGACGTACGAGCCGAGCGGCTTGTCGCCGGCCTCCTTGGAGGCGTGCAGGGCGAGCACGAAGTACTTCTGGGCGGTGGGCTGGAGGCCGACGTCGTAGCTCATCCAGCCGGCCAGCTCGGCCAGTTCGGCCGCGCAGCGGAACAGGCGCTTGGCGGTGGCGGCCGGCTGCGGCTCCTGGAGCAGGTCGGTGACCTCGTGGAGCTGGCCGACGACGGCCTTGCGGCGCAGTCCGCCGCCGCACTGCGCGTCCCACTGGCGGAACATCGCGGTGGTCGACTCCAGCAGGTCCAGCTCGGGGCCGGAGAGCCGGGAGGGGCGGCGGGAGGCCGCGGCGTCCTCCGGCTCGGCCGGGCCGGAGGACGCGACCGGCACCAGCCAGCGCTGCATGGGCTCGATGAGCGCGGGCCCCGCGGCGAGGGCGAGGGAGCTGCCGAGGAAGCCCCGGCGGGCGAGCATCAGGTCGCTGCGGGAGAACTCGCTGAGCAGGGCGACGGTCTGCGGGCCCGCCCACGGCAGGTCCACCCCGGCTACGGAGGGTGCCTGGTGCGGGGTGCGCAGGCCCAGGTCCTCGACGGCCACGACGCTGCCGAAGCGCTCCGAGAACAGCTCGGACAGGATGCGCGGGATCGGCTCGCGCGGCTGCTCGCCGTCGAGCCAGCGCCGCACCCGGGAGGTGTCGGTGCTGATGTGTTGGGCGCCCATCTGGCGTGCCCTGCGGTTCACCTGCCGCGCCAGCTCGCCCTTCGACCAGCCGCTGCGTACGAACCACGATCCCAATTGCCCGTTCGGGCGCTTACCGGCATTCGAATCGCCTGCGCCGCTGCCACTCACTGGAACGCCCCCATCCCGCCGAATACTGTCGCGCGAAGCACTATCAGAATGCCGCGAACTCATGTCGCCCGTACGGGCGTTGCGCCCGATCGAACAGAAACTCGGGTTGCCTCCGGCATACCCATGGGCGCACATACTTCCATGGTTCGTGTACCGACGGTAATCCTACGATCACCGGCTCGGCGAGGGCCTTTGCACAATCGCCACCATTCGCCACCCCTTCGACTGAACGCCACCCGTGCGGGGCGCGATTCACTTGACAGAGCGATCAACAGGAGGCGCAGGGATGCGCCCGGGGGGCGCGCGGACGGTTACGCGCTCCCCTTCGTAACCACCGGCGAGTCGGACCCGTTGGAGGGGGCATGGGCTTCACGATCGGCGGCATCCGCGAAATGCGAACCGGCTCACGGCGCCGCGGCCGTGCCGCCGGCGGCACCGCGGTGGCGGAGTACACGGGCCTGTGGGGCTGGGCCGTCGTGCCGGGCGCGCGCGCCGCGGACGGCGCCTGCTCCTGCGGCGACGCCGGCTGCGCCGCCCCCGGCGCGCATCCGCTGGACTTCGCGCCCGAGGTGCCCGCCGGGGCGACGCTCGACGCGGCGGCGCGCGCCTGGGCCGAGGTGCCGGGCGCCTCGATGCTGCTCCCCGTGGGCCGCAGCTTCGACGTGCTCGACGTGGCGGAGGCGGCCGGGCGCCGGGCGCTGGTGCGGATGGAGCGGATGGGCCTGCCGCTGGGCCCGGTCGCGGTGACCCCGCAGGGGCGGGCCCAGTTCTTCGTCGCGCCGGGCGCCGCCGACGAACTGCCCCGGCTGCTGTACCGGATGGGCTGGGACGACGCCGGTCTCGACCTGCGGGCGCTCGGCCCCGGCTGCCACATCACCGCGCCGCCGTCGGACCGGGGCGGTCTCGGACCGGTGCGCTGGCTGCGGCCGCCCGGTCCGGACAGTGCGGCACCCCCCGAGGCCCGGCTGCTGCTCGGCACGCTGGCGTACCTCTGCCACCGCTGGGCGGCCTCCTGCGCCTGAGCGGGCCGCGCGCGACCCGCCCGACAGCGTGAAGCCCGGCCGCACGAAGGCGTGCGGCCGGGCTTTCGGGGTCCCGCTCGGGGGTCAGTCCCCGATCAGGGCGTCCACGAACGCCTCGGGCTCGAACGGGGCCAGGTCGTCCGGTCCCTCGCCGAGTCCGACGAGCTTGACCGGTACGCCCAGCTCGCGCTGGACGGCGATGACGATGCCGCCCTTGGCGGTGCCGTCGAGCTTGGTGAGGACGATGCCGGTGATGGCGACGACCTCGGCGAAGACCCGCGCCTGGACCAGGCCGTTCTGCCCGGTGGTGGCGTCGAGGACGAGCAGGACCTCGTCCAGCGGCCCGTGCTTCTCCACGACCCGCTTGACCTTGCCCAGCTCGTCCATGAGGCCGGTCTTGGTGTGCAGCCGGCCCGCGGTGTCGATGAGCACGACGTCGGCGCCCTCGGCGATGCCCTCCTTCACGGCGTCGAAGGCGATGGACGCGGGGTCGCCGCCCTCGGGTCCGCGCACGGTACGGGCCCCGACGCGCTCGCCCCAGGTCTGGAGCTGGTCGGCGGCGGCGGCCCGGAAGGTGTCGGCCGCGCCGAGCACGACGCTGCGGCCGTCGGCGACGAGCACCCGGGCCAGCTTGCCGGTGGTGGTGGTCTTGCCGGTGCCGTTGACCCCGACGACCATCACGACGCCGGGGGTCTCCAGGCCGCCCTCCGTCTTGACGGCGCGGTCGAAGTCGGTGCCGAGCAGGGTGAGCAGTTCCTCGCGCAGCAGGGCGCGCAGCTCCTCGGGGGTACGGGTGCCCAGCACGCGGACGCGTTCGCGGAGCCGTTCCACCAGTTCCTGGGTGGGGGCGACGCCGACGTCGGCGGTGAGGAGGGTGTCCTCGATCTCCTCCCAGGTGTCCTCGTCGAGGTTGTCCCGGGACAGGAGCGCGAGCAGCCCCTTGCCGAGGGTGTTCTGCGAGCGGGCGAGGCGGGCCCGCAGCCGGACGAGCCGCCCCGCGGTGGGCTCGGGGACGTCGAGCGCGGGGGCGGCGGGCGCCTCCGGTTCCACGGTCTCGGTCTCGGGGACGGCCTCGGCGGGCGGGGCTCCGGCCTCCTCGATGGTGCGGCGCGATTCCTCGCGCGGCGTTTCGGCCTCCTCGCCGGCACGGGGCTCGGCGGGAGGAGTGATGGTCGGCGTGCTCGACGGCGCCGGGGGCAGCTGCTTCTTCTTGCGGCTGCTGACCACGAGCCCGCTGATCACGCCGACCGCGACCAGGGCGATGACTACAGCAAGGATGACGAATTCCATAACCCACCCAGTATCAGTCACCCGGCCCGGCAATCGGGGAAGGGTGGGGTCCGGCGCAGGGCCGGGTGCGCACGTGTCCGACCATTCGTTATGCGCCGTATGCCGGAAAGGTACGATCCTGGCTGTGGAGACCCGTGGCCTGGACCCCGTGCCCGACGAGGAGCGCGCCGGCCGGGTCCGCGCCCTCTTCCCCACCTGGGCCGCGGCGAACATGACGGTGCTGCTGCTCACCGTCGGCGCGGGGCTCGTCGTGCTCAACGGGCTGAGCTTCTGGCAGGTGCTGGTGGTGGCGGTCACCGCGCCGCTCGTCTCGTTCGGCCTGGTGGGCTTCATCTCGGTGGCGGGGAAGCGCGGCGGCGCCCCCGGCATGGCGCTGTCACGGGCTGTTTTCGGCCAGCGGGGCAATCTGGCCCCGGGGACGCTGATCTGGGTCGCGCGGTGGGGCTGGGAGACGATGAACGCGGTCACCGGGGCGTACGCCCTGCTGACCGTGGGCGATGTGCTGTTCGGCGTACGGAGCACGCCGGCCCTGATCATGGGGACGCTGCTCGCGTTCGTCGCGGGCAGCTTTCTGCTGTCGGGCCTGGGGCTGCGGGCGCTGCGGGTGTGCTGCACCTGGTCGGCGTACCTCTTCGGCGCCTTCAGCGTCCTGGTGCTGGTACATCTGGCCGTCACGTCGCCGTGGCGGGTGGTGCTGGAGCGGCCGCCCGGTCCGGTGTCGATGGTGATCGCGGGCATCGGCACCCTGACGGCCGGCGGGATCAGCTGGGCCCCGTCCGGGCCGGACTTCACCCGCTACCTGCCGCGCACCGCCTCGGGCCGGGCCATGGTCGCGGCCACCGTGGGCGGGGCGGCCGTGGTCTTCCTGCCGATGGTGCTGATGGGCGCTGTGATGGCGGTGGGAACGCCGGAACTGGCCGTCACCGGTGATCCGGTCTCCTTCATCGGGGTGCTGCTGCCGACCTGGCTCTCCGTTCCGTATCTGATCGTCACGGTCACCGGGATGGTGCTGATCAACGCGATGTCGATGTACTCGGCCGGATTCACCGCGCAGACCCTCGGATTCTCGGTCCCGCGCGCCTGGGCCGTCGGGGTGAACGCGGCGATCAGCCTGTTCCTGGGGGCGCTGCTGATGATGGTGGCGAGCAGTTTCATCGAGTCGTTGGTCTCCTTTCTGAACCTGCTCGCGGTGACGTTCTCGGCCTGGATCGGGGTCTTCGCCACGGACATGCTGCGCGGCCGTGTCTACGATCCGGTGGCGCTCATGGACACCACGCCCGCCAGCGCCTACTGGTACACGGGAGGCGTCGCGTGGCCCGCCGTCGCGGCCTGGGCGGCCGGTCTCGCGGTGGGGCTGCTCTTCACCGGCGTGGAGTGGTTCACCGGCCCGCTCGCCAGTACCTGGCCCGGGCGCAGCGGACTGGGCTGGGCGGCCGCGGTCCTCGTCTCGGGCGGCCTGTACGCGGTGCTGCCGCGCCCGGGCACCCGCCACGGGGCCGCACCCCTACACTTCTGACGCACCATCAGTTAAGGTCGCGGCCCCGTCCCGGCCGTCCGAAGGGGACCGCGTCATGGCCTTCACCGTCGTACGGTTCAACCTCGTCGATCCCGGCGCCACGCCCGAATCCCTCTCGGCCCGTTACCGCGCGGCCCTGGACATGGCCGCGTACGCCGACGCGCACGGCGTGGACACCGTCCAGACCGAGGAGCACCACGGGGTTGCCGACTCCTGGTTGCCCTCCCCCTTCGTGCTCGCGGCGGCCGTGTTCGGCGCGACCAGCCGGATCGCGGTGACCGTCTCGGCGGTCATCGGCCCGCTGCACGACCCGCTGCGGCTGGCCGAGGACATCGCGGTGCTCGATCTGCTGAGCGCGGGCCGGCTGGCCACGGTGGTGGGGATCGGCTACCGGCGGGAGGAGTACGAGCGGGCGGGCGTCGAGTGGGCGGGGCGCGGCCGGCTCCAGGACGAGCTGCTGGAGACGCTGCTGACCGCGTGGAGCGGGGAGCCGTTCGCGTTCCGGGGCCGTACGGTGACGGTCACCCCGCGCCCGTTCACCCGCCCGCATCCGCTGCTGCTGGTGGGCGGGAGCTCGCGGGCGGCGGCGCGGCGGGCGGCCAGGCTCGGGCTGCCGCTGTTCCCGAGCGCGCATCTGCCGGAGCTGGAGGCGTACTACCACCAGCAGCGCGCGGTGCACGGCACGGAGGGGTTCTGCATGATGCCGTCGGCCGAGACGCCGCTGCTGCACGTGTCCGAGGACCCGGACCGGACGTGGGCCGCGTACGGGGAGCATTTCCTGCACGAGGCGCGTACGTACGCCTCCTGGCAGTCCGAGGACATCCGCTCGGCCGTCCGCTCGGCGGCGACGACGGTGGCGGAGCTGCGGGACGAGGGCGTCTACCGGATCGTCACCCCGAAGGCGTGCGCGGCGCTGGCCGGTGAGCTCGACAGCCTGGTGCTGCATCCGCTGTGCGGTGGCATGCCGGTGGAGGAGGGGTGGCGGAGCCTGCGGCTGTTCTGCGGGGCGGTCGGCGGGTGAAGCGCGTACGGCCCCGCTCGCGGGTGCGCGCGGGGCCGTACGGTTTCGAGGAGGGGGCAGCGGGGAGTTAGCCCATCTCCTCCAGCGCCTTGCCCTTGGTCTCCTTGACGAACTTGATGACGAAGGGGATCGAGAGCGTGGCGAAGCAGGCGTAGATGATGTACGTGCCCGACAGGTTCCAGTCGGCGAGGCTCGGGAAGCTCGCGGTGATCGCCCAGTTGGCGATCCACTGCGCGGATGCGGCGACGCCGAGCGCGGCGGCACGGATGCGGTTGGGGAACATCTCGCCGAGGAAGACCCAGACGATGACACCCCACGACAGGGCGAAGAAGAGCACGAAGACGTGGGCGGCGATGAGCGCGACCGTGCCCTGGGTGGTGGGCAGCTTGCCGTCGACCAGGTCGGCGGAGAAGGCCCACGCCTCGAAGGCGAGGGCGACGGCCATGCCGCAGGAGCCGACGAGGGCGAGCGGGCGGCGGCCGACCCGGTCCACCAGGATCATCGCGATGACGGTACCGATGATGTTGATGATCGACGTGGTGAACGAGTAGAAGAACGAGTCGGTCGGGTCGATGCCGACGGACTGCCACAGCGTCGCCGAGTAGTAGAAGGCCACGTTGATGCCGACGAGTTGCTGGAACACCGAGAGGCCGATGCCGACCCAGACGATGGGCAGGAAGCCGAAGCGGCTGCCGAGCAGGTCCTTGAACGAGGACTTGTGCTCGCGGCGCATCGCGGTCTCGATCTCCTCGACCCGCGCGTCCAGGTCGACGCCCGCGCCCTCGACCTCTTCGAGGATCTTCCGGGCCCGCTCCCGCTTGCCGATGGAGAGCAGGAAGCGCGGCGACTCGGGGATCGCGAACGAGAGCAGCCCGTAGAGGATGGCGGGCACGACCATCACGCCGAGCATCCACTGCCAGGCCTCGAGCCCGGCGATCTTGCCGCGCTGGTCTCCGTCGGCGATCTGCAGGATGCCGTAGTTGACCAGCTGGGAGATGGCGATGCCGACGACGATCGCGGCCTGCTGGAAGGAGCCGAGCCGGCCCCGGTAGGCGGGCGGTGAGACCTCGGCGATGTACGCGGGGCCGATCACCGAGGCCATGCCGATCGCGAAGCCGCCGATGACGCGCCAGATCGCCAGGTCCCAGAGCGCGAACGGGAGCGCGGAGCCCACGGCGCTGATGGTGAACAGGACGGAGGCGATCTGCATGCAGCGGATGCGGCCGATGCGGTCGGCGATCCGGCCGGCCGTGGCGGCGCCGATCGCACAGCCGATCAGGGCGATGGCGATGACCTGGGCGAGCGTGCCCGAGCCGATGTCGTACCGGTGGCGGATCGCCTCGACGGCACCGTTGATGACGGAGCTGTCATAGCCGAAGAGGAAGCCACCCATCGCGGCCGCGGCGGTGATGAAGATGACGTGGCCGAGGTGGTCCGGGTGCGCCGCCCTGGCTCCGGACTCCGGTCCCTGCGATGTGCTGGTCACATGAACTCCTGATGCCTGGCCGCAACGACAGGCGTGGGGGGTGAGCTCCTCCCAGTGGTACACAACTTCTCACCGACTACCACTTGAAGACAAAGTAGACGTCGCAGAGACTATGTCTTCAAGTTTTGAAGTCAACACCGGGGTAGGAGCCGAGATCCACCCCCACGTACCCAGAAGGCCACGTTGAAGTCCTGAAGATTTGGTAAAGGCTCAGCGAAGCCGCTGGCTGATGACCTTGGAGACGCCGTCGCCCTGCATCGAGACGCCGTACAGCGCGTCGGCGACCTCCATCGTCCGCTTCTGGTGCGTGATCACGATGAGCTGCGAGCTCTCCTGGAGCTCCTCCATGATCCGGATCAGCCGCTGGAGATTGGTGTCGTCGAGAGCCGCCTCGACCTCGTCCATCACATAGAACGGGCTCGGCCTGGCCTTGAAGATCGAGACCAGCAACGCCACTGCCGTCAGGGACCGTTCCCCGCCCGACAGCAGGGAGAGCCGCTTGACCTTCTTGCCCGGCGGCCTCGCCTCCACGTCCACACCGGTGGCGAGCATGTTGTCCGGATCGGTAAGGATCAGCCGCCCCTCACCGCCCGGGAACAGGCGCGAGAAGACGCCCTCGAACTCGCGGGCGGTGTCCCGGTAGGCCTCGGTGAAGACCTGCTCGACCCGCTCGTCGACCTCCTTGACGACCTGCATCAGATCGGCCCGGGTCTTCTTCAGGTCCTCCAGCTGCTCGGAGAGGAACTTGTGCCGCTCCTCCAGCGCCGAGAACTCCTCAAGGGCGAGCGGATTCACCTTCCCGAGTTGCTGATACGCCCGTTCGGCCGACCTGAGCCGCTTCTCCTGCTCGGCCCTGACGAACGGCCTCGGCAGGTTGCGCGGATGCTCCGGGTCCTCGGGCAGCTCCTCGCCCTCGGCGGCCGGCGACGGCGGCACCGGCTGGTCGGGTCCGTACTCGGCCGCCAGCCCGGCCGGCTCGACGCCCAGCTCCTCCAGCGCCTTCGTCTCCAGCTGCTCTATCCGCAGCCGCTTCTCGGCGCCCAGCACCTCGCCCCGGTGCACCGAGTCCGTCAGCTTGTCGAGCTCCCCCTTGAGGTCGCGGCCCCGCAGGCGCTCGGCCGCCAGCTCGCGCTCCCGCTCCCCCTTCGACGCCTCGGCCGCCGCCCGCTCCCGCTCCGCCCGTACGACGGACACCTCGACGTGGGCCAGCAGCTGCCGGGCACCCGAGGCCACCGCGGAGGCCACCTCGGCCTCGTGGCGCAGCCGGGCGCGGCGCCGCTCGGCCCGGTCCCGCGCCTCGCGCTCGGCCCGCGCGGCCCGGTCCAGCGAGTCGGCGCGCCCGGCGAGCGCCTTGACGCGTTCCTCGTGCGTACGGACCTGGAGGCGGGCCTCCATCTCGGTCTGGCGGGCGTTGGCACCGTCGGCCGCGAGCCGGTCGCGCACGCCGGTGTCCGGCTCGTCGTCGGCGCCGTCACCGGCCGCCTCCTCGGCGCCGAGCAGCCGCTCGGCCAGCTCCTCGGCCTCCTCGGTCGCCCGCTCCAGCGCCTCCTGGGCCCGGGCGGCCGACGCGTCCATCCGCTCGGCCTCACCGGCGGCGCCCCGCGCCTGACCGGCCAGCCGGCCGAGCTGCTGGGCCACCCCCGACTTCTCACGTTCCGCGGCCCGCCGGCGCTCCCCAAGCTCCTCGACGAGCGCCGCCGACGCGGTCCGCCGCTCGGCCGCGAGGCGCTGCGCCTCGGCGAGTTCGGTGCAGCGCACGGCCAGCTCGGCGAGTTCGGCGGCCGCCTCGTCCACGGACGCCCGCACTTCGAGCAGGCTCGGCGCGCCGGCGGAGCCGCCGTGCGCGAAGTGCGCGGAGAGGATGTCCCCCTCGCCGGTCACCGCCGTCAGCTCCGGACGATCGGCCACCAGCTCCTCGGCGTCCTCCAGCGTGGGGACGACCACCATGTCCCGCACCAGCCTGCGGACGGCGGCCACCAGTTCGACGGGGCCGCCGACGAGATCGGCGACGGCGGGCGCCCCCGGACCGGCGACGACGACCGGGACCGGTTGCCGGTCGGCCCGCTCCTCGACGGCCCCCGCGGGCTCCCGGGCGGCTGCGGCCTCCGCGCTCTGCCCGGGAAGGACGACCTGCGCCACGCCCTCGTGCTGCGGCGGGTGCGCCTGCGTCCCCTGCTCGGGTACGTGGCCCACCGCGTCCGCGCCCCGCGCCCCGCCCCCGAGGAGCAGGGCCGCGCGGCCCGCGTCCTGCTTGCGCAGCAGCCGGATCGCCTCGGCCGCCGTGGCCGGGTCCGTCACCGCGACCGCGTCCGCCGCCGCGCCCAGCGCCGCCGCCACCGCGACCTCGTGCCCCGGGGCCACCGTCAGCAGCTCCGCCGCCGGTCCGAGCAGCCCCGTCAGCCGGTCGCGGGCCCCGAGCAGCACCCCCGTACCGTCCTTGCGCCGCAGCCCGAGGGCCAGCGCGTCGTGCCGGGCCGCGAGGGCGGCGCGCCGTCGTTCGGCGGCCGTGGCCTCCTCCCGGGCCCCGGAGAGCGCCGACTCGGCCTCCTTCAGCTCGCGCCGGGCGGCCTCGTGGCGCTCGCCGAGTTCCGTGTCCCCGGCGTCCAGGCCGTCGACCTCGGCCTTCAGCTGCTCGTACTCCTCCTGGGCCGCGACCGCCCGCTCCCGCGCCTCGTCGCGGGACGCGGCCAGCCGGTCGATCTCCGCCTGGGCCGAACCCGCGCGGCTGCGGGCGGCGTTGACCTGGCCGTGCAGCCGGGCGAGCCCTTCGCGGCGGTCGGCCAGGGCGCGGGCGGCGTCCTTGAGCCTGCGCTCCTCGGCCGCCAACTCGCGTTCCAGCTCGGCGCGGTGGGACGCGGTGTCCTCCAGCGCGTGTTCCGCCGCCTCCAGGGCCGCGGTCAGTTCGGCCTCCTGCTCGCGGATGCGGGCCGCCTCGCGCTCCATGTCCTCGGGGTCGCGGCCGCGCCGCTCCTCCTCGGGCGGGGCGGTGGCGCTCTTCACCCGGGCGTCGGCCAGCGAGGTCGTGCCGCGTACCCGTTCGGCCAGCTGGGACAGCTCGTACCAGGTCTGCTGGGCCCGCTGGAGCCGGGGCGTCAGCCGCCGCACCTCGTCCTCCAGTTCGGCCTCGCGCCCGAGCGCGGCCTTGAGTTCCGCCTCGGCGGCCTCCCGGCGCTGCTTGAGCGCGGCCTCGTCGGCGATCTCCCCGCGCAGGGCGGTGCGCAGCGTCACGAGGTCGTCGGCGAGGAGGCGCAGCCGGGCGTCGCGCAGGTCGGCCTGGATGACCGCGGCCCGGCGGGCCACCGCCGCCTGCCGGCCGAGCGGTTTCAGCTGCCGCCGCAGCTCGTCGGTGAGGTCCTGCACCCTGGCCAGGTTCGCCCCCATGGCGTCCAGCTTCCGCAGCGCCTTCTCCTTGCGCTTGCGGTGCTTGAGGACACCGGCGGCCTCCTCGATGAAGGCGCGGCGGCCCATCGGGTCGGCGTGGAGGACGGAGTCCAGCTGCCCCTGCCCGACGATGACGTGCATCTCGCGGCCGATGCCGGAGTCGGAAAGCAGTTCCTGGATGTCGAGCAGCCGGCAGGTGTCGCCGTTGATCTGGTATTCGCTGCCGCCGTTGCGGAACATGATCCGCGTGATCGTCACTTCGGCGTACTCGATGGGCAGGGCGCCGTCGGAATTGTCGATGGTCAGCGACACCTCCGCCCGGCCCAGCGGTGGCCGGCCGGTGGTCCCGGCGAAGATCACGTCCTCCATCTTGCCGCCGCGCAGGGATTTGGCCCCCTGCTCCCCCATGACCCAGGAGAGCGCGTCCACCACATTGGACTTGCCCGACCCATTGGGGCCGACCACGCAGGTGATCCCGGGTTCGAACCGCAGGGTCGTGGCGGAGGCGAACGATTTGAAACCGCGCAGGGTCAGGGCCTTGAGGTGCACGCCGCCGGACTCTACCTTTCGCTCTCGGTTTCGCTGATGAAGGTGCAGGGCACATCAGACGGTAAGGGAAGGGGTGTACGTCCGGGGCGGGACCTGCGCGGGGCGAAGGGAAAAGAAAGAAGGGACGCCGAAGCGTCCCTTGTTAATTCTGTGGATCATGCGTCGTCATGAATAAGCGTGCGTCACCATGACGGCGCGCGTTACCGGATCAATGACGAGGCAGAAGAGAAGCAGATCAACGCGGACCTGCGGCCGTCCGGCCTGCGATTGACCTTCAGTGATCCGGCGGTGTTCCGGCGATGTGCCTGTGCGGTTGGCGTGCGCGGCCCGATCGGCCCGTCGGGGCCTCTCGATCGGGTCAGGTCAGTGCCGGCTCCGCCTGGGGTACGTCGATGTCGATGCTGTCGAGCAGCGACTCCTGGTGCTGAGCGGCGGCGTTGAGCGCGTCGTTCTCGTCCTGAATGCGTACGAGTTCGGACTCGAGGTCCTGGACGCGCTGCTGGAGCCGTCGCATCTCGGCGAGGAGTCGCGGGTCGGAACCGCCGACGTAACCGAGAAGCGCCTTTGCCATGAGGATGGTCCTCCACAATGAGTGACCGACCGATGCGGTGTGGGTCGTGAGGGATCGCACCCGCGGTGCTCGGCAGTGCTCTGTGTCACTGCTGTCCTGCTGCCTACCAGCTCTGCCGAACAGCTAAGGTGCGCGGGGATTTCAGAGTCTCACCAAAAAGTTTGACGGTCAACACGATCACACCCCGTAGAGGCAGGCGTCCCGGGGGCGCGCGGCGAGACGATCATGCGGCGCGACTCTCCAGCGGGGCCCTCTGGGGTCCGGAGATCATCGTTACTGCGGCAGCCTGGCACGCCAACCGAATCTTGGCAACCATCGGGTCATTCCGCAGGTCATTTCATGTGTACGCGCGACGGGGGTGCCTGTGGTCGCCCCGCGCCACGAATCGAACACGGCCCGAACGCGGGCCCTTTTCCCGTTCCGTTCCCCACCCGGATCAGCGGATCGCGAAGCCCTCGTATCCCCCGCGCGGCGTGTCCCAGATCTCAGTGACTCCGTCAACGCGGCCGGGTGTGTCGTCCGACCGCAGCCAGTCCAGAAGACGGTGGCAATTCTCACGCCGGCCCTCGGCCACGACCTGCACCCTGCCGTCGTCCAGATTGAGGGCGAAGCCGGTGAGGCCCCCGATCTCCAAAGCATTTGCCCTGGTGAACCAGCGGAACCCTACTTGCTGTACTCGACCGCGTACCCAAGCGGTGAGTCGTACATCTTCGTTCATGCCCGAACGCTAACCGGCCGATTGCTTACGAAGCACTTCTCGGCGAATCGCCATGGCGTACAGTCCCCTCGCAAAAGCTTCACTCGTTCGGGTGAGCGTGGGCGCTGAAAACGGCGTCCGGGTCGTCAGAAGGGCACAGCAGATGGGACGCCATCGACGCATCGCCGCAGCTCCCGCCGCTGAAGAGTCCGCGGACGGGGGCGCCGGCCGGCGCCGGGGTACGAACCGCAGGAAGCGGTCCGCGATACCCGTGCGCACGGGGCTGATCGGCGTCTCGGCGGCCATGGCCGTCGGAGCCGTGGCCGTGGCCTCGGGTCTGCTGCCCGGCGGGGACAGCCACACCGTGGGCGGTGGCCCGACCGCCGACCAGGTGCGCTCCCAGGCCGCCCCGGACCTGCTCACCCAGGGCGGCGCCACCACCGAGCCCGCCGACCGCGCCTCCGCTTCGGCCACGGCGAGCCGGGGCACCGACCGCTCCGCCGGGCCCGCGAAGACGCGTTCCACCAAGTCCGGCTCGCCGTCCACGTCGGCCTCCGCCGCCGCCTCCGCGCCCGCATCGGCCTCGTCCTCCGCTTCCGCTTCGCCCTCGAAGACGGCCGCGCCGACGAAGACCGCGGCCGGCAAGAAGGCGGCCGGCAAGAAGAAGGAGACGGCCAAGCCCTCCTCCAGCGCCTCCAAGGCGCCGGCCACCGAAACAGCCAAGAGCTCGGCCCCGGCGGCCCCGGCCGCCCCGAAGACCTCGTCCTCCGCCCCGGCCCCGTCCAGGAGCAGCACGCCGACGGCCGCCGCGACCTCCGCCCGGGCCGCCGTGCTCGCCCTGGTCAACCAGGAGCGCGCCAAGGTCGGCTGCAGCCCGGTCACGGCGAGCGCGTCGCTGGCCTCGCTCGCCCAGAACTTCAGCGACGACATGGCCGAGCGCGGCTTCTTCGGCCACACCGACCCCGACGGGAAGACCCCCTGGGACCGGGCCGACGCGGCCGGCGTCTCCGGGCTCGGCGGCGAGAACATAGCCCGCGGACAGGCCGACGCCCAGGCCGTGATGGACGCCTGGATGAACAGCGACGGCCACCGAGCAAACATTCTCAACTGCGACTACAAGACCCTCGGCGTCGGCGTCCACCTCGGAACCGGCGGCCCCTGGTGGACCCAGGACTTCGGCTTCTGACCCGCGCCACCTCCGTCCCCACCACCCCGTACGCCCCGCTCGCTTGCTCCCGGATTCCGCTGTCTCGGGGAAAGCGCTGTGCGGGCGTACGCTGGTTTTCATGGACCAGAGCACCGCATCGCCCGAGGAGCGGCGGGACGTCATGCCGCCCTTCGACGTGTTCTCCAAGCAGTGCCCCTCGCGCGGCCTGCTGGAACACGCCACCGGCCGCTGGGGCAGCCTCACACTCGGCGCCCTGTACGAGGGGAGCCTGCGCTTCAACGCGCTGCGCCGCCGGGTCGACGGGGTGAGCGAGAAGATGCTGTCCCAGACCCTGCAGGCGCTGGAGCGGGACGGCCTGGTGCACCGCGAGGCGCAGCTCGTCAATCCGCCCCGCGTCGACTACGAGCTGACCCCGCTCGGGCGCGAGGTCGCGGAGCGGCTGCTCGGCCTGATCCACTTCGTGGAGGGCCGCATGGACGAGGTCCTGGCGGCGCGGGAGCGCTACGACGCGGCGCGCGAGGCCTGAGGCCGGATGCGGGGCGGGCGCTGGCAGCGCGGGCAGTAGTAGCTGGACCGGTTCATCCAGGGGCGCCGCGCCATCGCCGTACCGCAGCGGTGGCAGGGCTCGCCCTCGCGGCCGTAGGCGTCGAGCGACCGGTCGAAGTAGCCCGACTCGCCGTTCACGTTCACGTAGAGGCTGTCGAAGCTCGTGCCGCCCTGGGCCAGGGCGGCGTTCATCACGTCGCGGACATGGCCGAGCAGCTCGGCCGACCCGGGGCGGGTGAGGGTCGCGGTCGGCCGGTCGTAGTGCAGCCGGGAGCGCCAGAGCGCCTCGTCCGCGTAGATGTTGCCGACCCCGCTGATCAGCGACTGGTCGAGCAGGGCCCGCTTGACCGTGGTGCGGCGCAGGCGCAGCGCCGTGTGGAAGGCGGCGTCGTCGAAGGCGGGGTCCAGGGGGTCGCGCGCGATGTGCGCGATGATGTCGGGCAGGCCGTCGGGGGTGTTCTCGTGGAGCGAGAGCCCGCCGAAGGTGCGCTGGTCCACGAAGCGCAGTTCGATGCCGACGGAGTCGGCGAACCTGATCCTGACCCGCAGGTGCTTCTCGTCGGGCGCCCCCTCGGGCTGGACGAGGAGCTGTCCGCTCATGCCGAGGTGGCCGAGGAGCGAGTCGGCCGCGTCGTCCAGCGGCACCCAGAGGTACTTGCCGCGGCGCATAGCCGTCCCGAAGCGCGCGCCCGTGAGCCGGGCCGCGAAGTCCACGCCGCCCGCGAGGTGGCGGCGGACCGCGCGCGGGTGCAGGACCTCGATCTCACCGGCCGTCCGCCCGGCGACCCAGCGCTCCAGACCGCGGCGGACGACTTCGACCTCGGGCAGTTCGGGCACGGTGTCGCTCCTGGGGTGGGACTGAGGGTGAAACGCGAATGGGGTACGAAGGTACGCGGACAGGGAGAACCCCCCGGTGCGCGCAGGCGCCGGGGGGTTCTCGCAGGTCAGGCCGGAGCGACGTCCGTGGACGGCGACGGGCCGGCAGGGGTGTCGGCGGCCCCTCCGTCGGCTGCGGCCTTCGCCGCGGCCTCCCGCGCTTCCGCGGCGGCGCTGATCTCGCGCCAGGCGGACTCGGCCGCCTGCTGCTCCGCTTCCTTCTTGCTACGACCGGTGCCGGTGCCGTACGAGACACCACCGACGCGAGCAGCAGCAGTAAAGGTCTTCTCGTGGTCCGGGCCGGTCTCCGTGACGAGGTACTCGGGGACTCCGAGGCTCTCGCTCGCGGTGAGCTCCTGGAGGCTGGTCTTCCAGTCCAGGCCGGCGCCGAGGTTCGAGGACCTGTCGATCAGCGGGTCGAAGAGCCGGTGAACCAGCTCCGAGGCCGCGTCGAGGCCCTGATCGAGATAGACCGCGCCGATCACCGCTTCCAGGGTGTCGGCGAGGATGGACGCCTTGTCCCGGCCACCCGTGCCCTCTTCACCGCGGCCGAGCCGGATGAAGGAGCCGAGTTCGAGGCCGCGGCCCACTTCCGCCAGCGCACGCGAGTTGACCACCGCGGCCCGCAACTTGGCCAGCTGGCCTTCGGGCAGGTCGGGGTGGGTGCGGTACAGCGTGTCCGTGACCACCAGGCCGAGCACCGAGTCCCCGAGGAACTCCAGCCGCTCGTTGGTGGGCAGACCGCCGTTCTCGTACGCGTACGAACGGTGGGTCAGCGCACGCACCAGAAGGGCGGACTCGAGGTGATACCCGAGCCGCCCTTCCAGAAGCGTGTGGGACGAGGCTGTGTTGACGTTGTCTGCCTGCTTCTTGGCGTGGGACAACTCAGACATCGGGCCTCTCACCAGCCGCTCAGACCTCGAGGACCTGGCGCTTGTTGTACGTGCCGCAGCTGGGGCACGCGATGTGCTGCAGCTTCGGCTCCTGGCAGCGCTCGCACGAAACCAGGGTGGGGACCGCAGCCTTCCACTGCGACCGGCGGTGGCGCGTGTTGCTGCGCGACATCTTCCGCTTCGGAACAGCCACGGCTACTTCTCCTGCTTCTTGTCGACGCCGGGTGCGGCGCCGCCCATGTTGTCCTTCTCGCCGTCCTGAACGGTCTCGGCGAGTCCTTGCAGTGCCGCCCAACGTGCGTCGACGGCATCGTGGTGGTGGCCCGGATTCTCGTCCAGCCTGATTCCGCATTCGGAACACAGACCGGCACAGGTCTCCTTGCACACCGGCTGCATCGGCAGTGCGAGCACCACCGCATCACGCAGCACCGGCTCGAGGTCGAACAGGCCGTCCTCGAGGAAATACCTGTCCTCGTCGTCCTCGGCGTCGTCGACCGGGTCCGCGGTCTTGCCGCGGTTCCGGTCATCGGCGTCAGGGTACGAGAACATCTCCTGGAAGTCCGCCTCCACCTTGCGGCTCAGCGGCTCCAGACACCTTACGCACTCCCCCTCGGCCGTCGCACGGGCGGTGCCGGTGACCAGCACACCTTCCATGACGGACTCGAGGCGGACGTTCAGCTCCACCGGGGCGCCTTCCGGCACTTCGATGACGCCACCGATACCGAGGTCGGCGGGGGCGTCCGCCGTGCGGGACAGCCGCTGCATGGCACCGGGACGCCGGCCCAGCTCGTGCGTATCGAACACGAGGGGGTTTCGGTGGTCGAGGTGGCCGTTCAGGGCTTCTCCTGCTTTCGGATCGAACGCGTCACGCGCGGTGGGGGTGGGAGGGGCTGACCGGTCCGGAGTCGAAGCGGGCAGCCGGGATCGCGGACATACGCGCGACCGAGGAGCCAGGATACTGGACACACCGCCCAGGACCCAATCCGGCCCCGGACGGGCCGGCCGGCGGGACGCCCGCCGACGGCCCCCGCCGGGTCAGCGTTCCTGTTCGTACCGGCGCAGCTGGTCCAGGTCGATCATGCTGGTGTCGAACAGGCTGGTCTCGTCCAGGGCGCCCTCGCCGTGCTGCTGGAGGGGCTGCTGGGCCGGCACCGGCTGCTGCTGCCAGGCGTCGTAGCCGCCCTGCGCCGGCATCGCGGTCCCGCCCTGCTGGTCGTAGCCCTGCTGCTGGTAGGCCGCGTACGGGTCGGGCTGCTGCTGGTAGCCGTAGGCGTCCTGCTGGGGTTGGTCCTGGTAGGCGTCCTGCTGCGACGGGTCCTGGTAGGCGTAGGTCTGCGCGTACTGCGGCTCCGGCTGGGCGGCGTACTGCGGCTCGGTCTGCTGGGGGATCTGGAGCGGCTGCGGGGCGGCCACCTCGGCCAGTCCGGCCCAGTGGTCCTCGTCGCTGGTGTGGCCCTGGTTGCCCGCCGCGTCCTGGGCGGCGATGTGCGCGCCCAGCTCGTCCGTGGCGACCCGGCCGTGCAGCTTCTGCCGGCCCCGGCCGACCGCCTCCAGGGTCTTGGCGAGCACCGCCTCGAAGGCGCCGAGCTTGGTGTCCACGTACTCGTCGGCGCGGCGCTGAAGAGTGGCCGGGTCGGCGCTGCGCTCGGGGGCCTCGGCGAAGTCCGGGTCCGCGTAGCCCTGCTCGTCGAAGCCCTGGCCGCGGCCGAGGAGCTTCTCGCGGCCCCGGTCGACGGAGCCGATGGTCTTGGTGAGGACGACCTCGAAGTTGGCGAGCTTGCTGTCGACGTACTCGTCGGCCTCGGCGCGGATCTCGTCGGCCTCCTGACGGGCCTCGGTGAGAATCCGGTCGGCCTCGGCCTGGGAGCGCCGGGCGATCTCGGTGTCGGAGATCAGGGTGCCGCGCTCGGCGTGGGCGTTCTCGATGATCCGGCCGGCCTCCTGGCGGGCCTGCTCGACCAGCTGCTCATGGCCGCCGATGACCTCCGCGGCCTGCGCGAGCGAGCCGGGCAGGGCGTCGCGCACCTCTTCGAGCATCGAGAGCAGTTCGGCGCGGTTGACCACGCAGGATGCCGACATGGGCATGGACCGGGCGCTCCCGACCGTCTCGACGATCTCGTCGAGCTTCTTCTGCACGTCCACCGTGTGCTCGCCACTCTCTACTGCCGATTGGAGACGGACGGGACGACTGTACGGCCAGTCACCGCCCGCCCGACACCTGCGGGGTGTACGGCTGACGCCCTGTCAGTGGCTCAGCGCTGCCGGAGGCGTTCGGTCAGGGCCGTGTGGACGACCGGGGGCAGCAGGTGGGAGACGTCGCCGCCCCAGGTCGCCACCTCCTTGACCAGGGAGGACGACAGGAAGCTGTAGGTGGGGTTGGTCGGCACGAAGAGCGTTTCGACGCCCGAGAGCCCGTTGTTCATCTGGGCCATCTGGAGTTCGTAGTCGAAGTCGCTGACGGCGCGCAGGCCCTTCACGATCGCCGGGATGTCGCGCTCCTTGCAGAAGTCGACCAGCAGCCCGTGGAAGGCCTCGACCCGCACGTTGCCGAAGTCCTCCGTGACCTGGCGGATGAGCTCCATCCGCTCGTCGACCGTGAACAGGCCCTTCTTGGACTGGTTGATCATCACCGCGACATGTACGACGTCGTACAGCTTCGAGGCGCGGCCGATGATGTCGAGATGTCCGTTGGTGATGGGGTCGAAAGACCCCGGGCATACGGCGCGGCGCAACTTGATTCCCTCGCTCTCCGGTCCGGTCATCGTGCGTCTTCGCACGTAGCGGCGGCGCGACCGTACCAAAGCGTTCCCTCGCCGTAGCGACGGGCCCGCAATGGCTCGAAACCCTTGGGCCAGCTGAATTCTCCGCCTCTGGTGCTGCGTTCCACGGTGACGAGCGCGTCGGCTGTGAGCCACCCCTGGGCACGGAGTGTGAGCAGTATCTCGCCAAGATCGTCGTCGGTGACGGCGTAGGGCGGGTCCAGGAAGACCACGTCGTACGGCTCCGCGGGCGCCGGGCCCGTCACGATCTGTTCGGCTTTGCCGGTGCGGACCTCGGCGCCGGGCAGGCCCAGGGCGCGGGCGTTGTCCCGGACGGTGCGGACGGCCCTGGCGTCGGCCTCCACGAGCAGGGCGTGGGCCGCGCCCCGGGAGAGCGCTTCGAGCCCCACGGCGCCGGAGCCGGCGTAGAGGTCGGCGATCCGGATGCCGTCCAGGGTGCCGAGGAGCGCCTGCCAGGTGGAGAACAGGCCCTCGCGCGCGCGGTCGGATGTGGGGCGGGTGCCGGTGCCGGGCGGGACGGCCAGGTGGCGTCCGCCGGCCACGCCTGCGATCACGCGGGTCATGGGTGACTGGTCCTCGGGTCGGGGCGGCGCGCGGGATGGAGCGGGCGCCGTGCCTCCCACGATATGGCGTCGGCGGGGGCGGGGCGCCCCCGGGCGGGCGTGCCCGTACTCACCCCCTGTCCTCATCCCTTGTCGAGGTATTCCTCGCGGTCCTTGTCGAGCAGGGCGTCCAGGGCGGTGCGCAGCTCGGGCAGGTGCTCCAGTTCGGGGTCGGCGGCCACGACGGTGACGGCCTCCTGGCGGGCTGCGGCGATGACCTCCTCGTCGTCGATGACGCTCAGGACCCGCAGCGAGGAGCGGACCCCGGACTGGGCCTGGCCGAGGACGTCGCCCTCGCGGCGCTGTTCGAGGTCGATGCGGGACAGCTCGAAGCCGTCCAGGGTGGCGGCGACGGCGGAGAGGCGGGCGCGGGCGGGGCTCGCCTCGTGGGCCTCGGTGACCAGCAGGCAGAGGCCGGGGGCCGAGCCGCGGCCGACCCGGCCGCGCAGCTGGTGCAGCTGGGAGACGCCGAACCGGTCGGCGTCCATGATCACCATCGCGGTGGCGTTGGGGACGTTGACGCCGACCTCGATGACGGTGGTGGCGACCAGGACGTCGACCTCGCCGGCGGCGAAGCGGCGCATCACGTCGTCCTTGTCGTCGGGCTGCATCCTGCCGTGCAGCACCTCGATGCGCAGGCCGCTCAGGGGGCCCTTGGCGAGCTGTTCGGCGATCTCCAGGACGGCGAGCGGCGGGCGCTTGTCCGCCGTCGCCTCCTCCTCGGCGGTCTTCTTCTTCCCCTTCTTCTTTCCGGGGTCGTCCTCGTCGTCCCCGATGCGGGGGCAGACGACGTATGCCTGGTGGCCGTTCTCCACTTCCTCGCGGACCCGTTCCCAGGCGCGGGTGAGGAAGTGGGGCTTGTCCTCGGCGGGGACGACGTGGCTGGCGATGGGTGAGCGGCCGGCCGGCAGCTGGTCGAGGACGGAGGTCTCCAGGTCGCCGAAGACCGTCATGGCGACCGTGCGGGGGATGGGGGTGGCGGTCATGACGAGCAGGTGCGGCGGCTGCTTGCCCTTGGACCGCAGGGCGTCGCGCTGCTCCACGCCGAAGCGGTGCTGCTCGTCCACGACGACCAGGCCCAGGTCGTGGAACTTGACCTTGTCCTCGATCAGCGCATGCGTCCCAATGACGATGCCGGCCTCGCCGGTGACCAGGTCGAGCAGGGCCTGCCGGCGTGCGGCGGTGCCCATGGAGCCGGTGAGCAGGACGACCTTGGTGCCCTGCTCCGAACCGCCCAGCATCCCTCCCTCCGCCAGCTCCCCCATCATCTCGGTGATGGACCGGTGGTGCTGCTGGGCGAGGACCTCGGTGGGCGCGAGCATGGCGGCCTGTCCCTCACAGTCGACGACGGCGAGCATGGCGCGCAGGGCCACCATGGTCTTTCCCGACCCGACCTCGCCCTGGAGGAGGCGGTGCATCGGGTGTTCGGTGGCGAGGTCGTCGAAGATCTCCTTCGAGACCTTGAGCTGGCCGTCGGTGAGGGTGAACGGCAGCTTCGCGTCGAAGGCGTCGAGGAGGCCGCCGGGGGCGGGCCGGCGGGCGACGGCCGGGAGCTGGGTGTCGGCGAACCTGCGGCGGGCCAGGGCGACCTGGAGGACGAAGGCCTCGTCCCACTTCAGCCGGTCCCGGGCCGCCGCCACGTCGGCCTTGGTCTGCGGCCGGTGGATCTTCAGCAGGGCCTCGGGCAGCGAGGTGAAGCCGCGGCCCTCGCGCAGGGCCTCGGGCAGCGGGTCGACGGCCTCCCGGGCGCTGGGCAGGACCGCGTCGACCGCCTTGGCGATCCGCCAGGAGTCGAGCTGCTTGCAGGCGGGGTAGATCGGCAGCAGCTTGCCCGCGAAGGCGTCCACGGCCTCGCTCGCCCCGGCCTCGTCGTCGGACGCGGCGTCGAGCAGCTGGTACGTGGGGTGGGCGAGCTGCATCTTGCGGTTGAAGACGGAGACCTTGCCGGCGCACATGGCGCGCCGGCCCGGCAACAGGTCCTTGTGCGGCTTGTGGACGCCATGGCCGAAGAAGACCAGCTGGAGTCGGCCGTGACCGTCGGTGAGGGTCACTTCGAGGCGCTTGCCGCGTCCCCCGTTGAACGCCAGCACGCGGGCGTCGGCGACCTGGGCGACGACCGTGACGTGCTCGTCGAGCGGGAGGTCGGTCAGCGCGGTGAGGCGGCCGCGCTCCTCGTACCGGCGCGGGTAGTGATGCAGGAGATCACCGACCGTGTGCAGGTCGAGGTGCTCGGCCATCACCTTCGCGGTGGCGCCACCGAGCAGCTTCTTGAGGGGTTCGTCGAACGCAGACACGCGATCCATTGCACACCACGGCAGTGACAGTTGTCCGGCGGGCACCGCCGGGGACACCGGAAGCCGCTGGTCAGAATCGTGCCGCGACCCTAGGATCGGCTCCCCCACGCCTCTCATTCGCGGTCACCCTCCCAGGGACCGCCCGACCCGCGCCGCCGAAAGTCCCCCCACCGGCGCTGCGACGATGACATCTGAGACTTCAGCACCCGATTCCGCCGCCGCCCAGGAGCCGCACACCTTCCAGGTGGATCTGCGCGGACTGGTCGACCTCCTCTCCCATCACCTCTACTCCTCGCCCCGCGTCTATCTGCGCGAGCTGCTGCAGAACGCCGTGGACGCCATCACGGCCCGCCGGTCCGAACAGCCGGACGCGCCCGCGCTGGTGCGGCTGTACGCCGAGGGCGGCCGGCTGCGGGTGGAGGACAGCGGCATCGGTCTGACCGAGGCCGATGTGCACAGCCTGCTCGCCACGATCGGCCGCAGCTCCAAGCGGGACGGTGCCGACTCCCTCGCCTCGGCGCGTGCCGGGTTCCTCGGCCAGTTCGGGATCGGGCTGCTGGCGTGCTTCGTGGTGGCCGCCGAGATCCGCGTCGTGAGCCGGTCCGCGCGCACGCCCGGGGAGCCGCCGGTGGAGTGGTGCGCCCGTGAGGACGGCTCGTACACCGTCCGTACGCTGCCTGACAGCGCGCGTCCGGAGCCCGGGACCACCGTGCATCTGACCGCCCGGCCGGGGAGCGCCGAGTGGCTGGCGGAGGAGCGGGTGCTCGCGCTGGCCCGTGACTTCGGTTCGCTGCTGCCGTACGACGTCCGGGTCGGCGAGGCGGCCGTCACCGCGCTGCCCGCCCCCTGGGACCGGGCCTATCCGAGCCCGGCCGCGCGGCGGGTGGCGCTGGCGCGCCACTGCCAGGAGCAGTTCGGCTTCTCGCCGCTGGACACGATCGATCTCGCCCTGCCGCTCGCCGGGATACGCGGGGTGGCCCACGTCCTGCCGTCGGCGGTCAGCCCGGCGCAGCGCGCGGGCCACCGGGTCCACCTCAAGGGCATGCTGCTGACGGACCGGGCGGAGGAACTGCTGCCGGAGTGGGCGTTCTTCGTGCGGTGCGTGATCGACACGGACAGCCTGCGGCCCACCGCCTCGCGCGAGGCGCTGTACGCGGACGAGACGCTGGCCGCTGTACGGGACGCGCTGGGCGACCGGATCAGGGAGTGGCTGACGGGTCTCGCGGCGGGTGATCCGGAGCGGCTGGCGCAGTTCCTGTCCGTGCACCACCTGGGCGTGAAGTCGCTGGCCCGGCACGACGAGGCGATGTGGCGCACGATGCTGCCGTGGCTGCCGTTCGAGACGACGGACGGGCGGCTGTCGCTGGAGGAGTTCGCCCGGCGCCACCCGGTGGTGCACTTCACCCGGTCCGTGGAGGAGTTCCGGCAGGTCGCGCCGATCGCGTCCGCGCAGGGCATCGGGGTGGTCAACGGCGGTTACACGTACGACACCGAGCTGGTCGAGCGGCTGCCCGCGGCCCGGCCGGGGACGGTGGTCGCGGAGCTGGACGCCGATACGGTGACCGCGCATCTGGACGCCGTGGACCCGCGGGAGGAGCTGGCGCTCGGCCCGTTCCTCGCGGCGGCGCGTGCCCGGCTCGACCCGCTGGGCTGCGATGTGGTGCTGCGCGCCTTCCACCCGGTGACCACTCCGGCGCTGCATCTGGACGACCGGTCGGTCCGCCACGAGCAGGCCAGGGCCGAGGCGGAGGAGCAGGCCGACGACCTGTGGGCGGGCATCCTGGGCTCGTTGCGCGGCAGTGCGCCGCGTGCCCGGCTCGTACTGAACCAGCTCAACCCGCTGATCCGCCGGATCGGTTCGCTGGACACCCCGGAGCTGGCGGTGACCGCGACGGAGGCGCTGTACGGGCAGGCCCTGCTGATGGCGCAGCGGCCGTTGCGGCCGGCCGACTCGGCGCTGCTGAACCGGGCCTTCATGGGGCTCCTGGAGTGGGCCGCGCCCCCGGCCGCGCCCCTCTCCCCGCAGCCGGCCGCGCCACCGGCCGCTCCCCCGGCCGCGCCGCCCGGCGCCGCTTCCCCCGGCGGCGTGCCGCCCGTGAACCCTCAGGAGGACGGCCGATGAGCACCGATGCCGCGACGATCCGCCAGGCCCTGCGGGACATGCGGGCCGAGCCGGAGGGGCCCGCGCGCAACGCCCGCGCGGAGCGGCTGCTGACCGAGGCGGAGCAGAGCGGGGACGCGTCGCTGGTGATCGAGGCGCTGGTCCATCAGCTGCAGGTCTACAACTACAGCTCCGAGAAGGACAAGATGTTCGTCCCCTTCGCGCGGCTGCTGAAGCTGTGGGACGAACAGCCGGGCGACTTCGACCAGTTCATGACCCACCATCTGTTCTGGATGTTCAAGTGGGTCTCCAGCTCCATGATCGACCAGCCGCACATCCCGCTCGCCGCCATCGAGAAGTGGCAGGCCGAGATGGCCCACCGCTACCGGCTCGCCGGCCACTCCGAGCGGGCCGTGCGCCAGGGCGAGCTGGGGATCGCCCAGCACCTGGGCGACCTGGAGCGGGGTGAGCGGGCGTTCACCGCCTGGCTGGCCGCGGACCGGGACCGGATGGCCAACTGCCACGCCTGCGAACTGCACGGGCAGGGCGCCTGGCAGGTGCTGCGCGGGCTGGACGAGGAGGCGCTGAAGACCTGGGCGCCGGTGCTGGAGGGTGAGCACGTCTGCGCGCACGAGCCGCACGACGTGCTGGCCGCCTCCCTGCTGCCGCTGCTGCGGACGGGGCGCGCGGAGCGGGCGCGAGCGCACCATCTGCGCGGGTACCGGATGGTCCGGCCGATGGAGAGCATGCGCTACTCGGCCGCGCTGCACATCGAGTTCTGCGCGCTGACCGGCAACGAGGCCCGGGCGCTGGAGATCCTGGCGGAGCGGCCGGCGTACTTCACCGACAGCGGGAGCCCTGGCAGCCTGATGAGCTTCCTGGCCGTGACCGCCCTGCTGATGGACCGGCTCGTCGCGCTCGGCCACGGCGGGCAGTCGGTCCCCGGCCCGGCCGGGACGGAGTGGACCGCCGCGTCGCTGGGCGCCCGGACCCGGGCCCAGGCGCTGGCCCTGGCCGCCCGCTTCGACGAACGCAACGGCAACGGGTACGTCACGCAGGAACTGGGCAAGCGCCTGGCGCAGGTCCCGCTGCTGGACCGGCTGCCGCTCGGCGTACGGGCGGCGCACCCGGTGAACGCGGGCCGGCCCGCCCCCGCACCGCCGGTGGCCGACGCCGAGGGCGCGGGCGCGCCGGACCTGGCCGCGCTGCTGGCCGAGGCGCACCGGCTGTCCGAGGCCCTGCGCCCCGAGGCCGGGGACGCCTGGCGGGCGGTCGCCGCGCGCGCCGAGGCGGAGGGGGCCGTCCTCGCGCCCCTGGACCGGGCGACCCTGGAGGACCACCTCGCGATGGACGGCACCCTGCCGCCCGCCGAGGCGGCGCGGGCGTTTCGTACGGCGGCCGGGCTGTACGAGGCCGGGGGCGACGTGGGCGAGGCCGTCGCGGCGAGCGCCAGGGAGACCTTCGCCCGTGCGCTGGGCGGGGAGACCGACGAGGCGGCGGCCCTGATCGCACCGCTCGTGGAGCGGGCCCTCGCGCTGCACGCCGGCGGCGGGGCCACCGCCCGGCAGGCGTCCGGTGCCCTGGTCTGCCGGGCCCGGATCGTCGAGCAGCGGATGCTGCGGGCGACGGACGGAGAGTCGCACGACGCCGCCGTCGCGGACCTCGAACGGGCGGCGCGCGAGTTGCTGGCGTTCACCGAGCCCCGGCGCGACGAGGGGCGGCTCGCCACCCGGATCGCGGAGGCGCTGGGCTGCCTCGGGGACGTCGCCGCCCACCGGGGCGACGCGCCGGCCGCCCTCGGGCTGTACGAGCGGGCCGCCGCCGAGGCGCACGACGCGGGACTGCCCTGGAGTGCCGTGGACTACGAGGTGCGGCTGGCGCGGACGGCGGCCGGACTGGAGGACCACGCGACGGCGGAGCGGGCCGCGCGCTCGGCGCTGGAGCACGGGGACACGTTCGTGAGCCCGTCCGGCCGGGCCCGGCTCCGTCTCCAGCTGGCCGATCTGCTCGCTGCGACGGGGCAGATCGCCGAGGCGGCGGACCTCGCCCTGGACGCCTCGCACTGGGCGGACGAGGCCGGCGAGAGCGGGACGCTGGGTGCCTACGCCCGGCACCAGCTCGGTGGCTGGCTGCTGCGGCTGGGGCGGGCGGCGGAGGCGGTGGCCGTGCTGGAGACCGTCCTGCCCGACGTCTCGGCCGAGGACCACGGGGAGGGCATGCTCGTCCAGACGCTGCGGTGGCTCGGCGAGGGGCTGATGGCGCTCGACGAGCCGATGGCGGCGGCGGAGCACTGGCTGCGGGCGGCGGACATCGCCCGCACGTGGCCGGAGCAGCACGACCACGCGATGCTCGCCCAGCTCGCCGGGCAGGCCCTGTACCGGGCCGAGCTGAACCCGGAGGCCGAGCAGGCTTACGCCCGTGCCGGGGAGCTGTGGCGGGCGCTGGACGAGGCGCAGTCGCTGGTGCGGACCCTGCGGGTGCGGGCCTGGATCGCGCTGCGGGAGGGCCCCTCGGGGATGGGTGCGGCGCGGGCGTTCATGGCCGAGGCGGCACGGGAGTGCGCGGCGCGTCCGGAACTGCGGGCGGAGCTGGCCGCCACGTACTGGCAGACCGCCGAACTGCTCGCCCAGTCCTGCGAGGGCGAACCGGGCGAGGCGGCGGACGATCCGGTGCGGGTGGTGTACGAGGAGGCGCTCGGGTACGTCGAGCGTGCGGCGGAGACCTTCCACGAGGCGGGCCCCGACCAGCTGGCCTCGCGCACGGGCGCCCTGCTGATGGCCGCGTGGCTGGAGGCGGACCTGGGCCGCGGCCGGGCCGCGCTGGGGCGGGCGGCGCAGGTGGTGGCCGCGTACGAGGGGGTGCCGGAGGGGGCGGACGAGACGGTGGACGCGCGGCGGGCGGAGGTGGAGTCGGTGCGGGCGTACGTGGCGTGAGCCCCGGGGGGCGGGCGCGGGCTTCGGAGGGCGGGGCGGTGGTGCGGCGCCGGGTTCGTCCGGCGTGCCCCCTCGTCCTCAATCGCCGGACGGGCTTGATCTTGCCGACCCGGCCCGCGAGCACGGCAGCCTGCTTGCGCGGGGCCCGTCCTCAATCGCCGGACGGGCTTGATCTTGCCGACCCGGCCCGCGAGCACGGCAGCCTGCTTGCGCGGGGCCCGTCCTCAATCGCCAGACGGGCTTGACCTTGCCGACCCGGCCCGCGAGCACGGCAGCCTGCTTGCGCGGGGCCCGTCCTCAATCGCCGGACGGGCTTGGTTGTGCCGCACGGGCCTGAATGCGCGGCGCGCGGGCTTGGGTTGTTCGTTGCTCCACGCCGATCAGTTGCTCGCTACTCCACGCCGATCAGGAGCGGAGCGTGCTGGTGGCCGCCGTGGTAGACCGTGGTGTCCACCGCCAGGTAGCCCTCGCGGACGTGTTCCTCCAGGGTGTCGGCCAGGGCGGGCGGGGTGTCCTCGCCGAGGACCAGGGTGACCAGCTCGCCGCCCGCCGCGAGCATCCGGTCCAGGACCTTGCGGGCGGTGCCGGCCACGTCCTGGCCGATGACGGCCACGTCGCCGTCGATCAGGCCCAGGATGTCGCCGGCCTGGCAGATGCCGGCCATGGTCCAGGACTGCCGTTCGGCGACGGCCAGTTCGGCGTAGCGGGTGGCGCCGGCCGCCGAGGTCATCGCGACCACGTCCTCGTCGAAGCTGCGGTCGGGCTCGTGGACGGCCAGGGCCGCGATGCCCTGGACGGCGGCCCGGGTCGGGACGAGGGCGACCCGGATGCCCTGGGCCCTGGCCTGTTCGGCGGCGGCAGCGGCGGTGTGGCGCAGGTCGCCGTCGTTGGGCAGCAGGACCACCTCGCGGGCGTGGGCGCGGCGGATCGCGTCCACGAGTTCGCCGCTGGCGGGCGGCTCCCCGGGCCGGGCGAGCACCGTCGTCGCACCGGCCTGCTCGCACAGGCCGGCGAGGCCGTCGCCCGGGACGACCGCGACGACCGCGCGCCGGGCGGGTTCGGGGCGGGCATGCGCCCGGTCGGCGGCGAAGTGGGTGATGCGGATGCGGTACGGCCGGCCGGCCTCGACACCGGCCTCCACCGCGGCCCCCGCGTCGTCCACGTGCACATGGACGTTCCACAGGCCGTCGCCGCCGACCACCACCAGGGAGTCGCCGAGGCCGTCCAGCCGGGTGCGCAGCCGCTCGACGGCCTCGTCACCGGCCTCCAGCAGGTAGATGACCTCGAAGGCGGGACCGCCCTGGTCGCCGTCGGCGGCCGGGCACTCCCCGTCGTCGGCGGGCGGCGGTACGAACGGGGCGGGGTTCTCGTAAGGCCGCTCCGGGGCCCGTCCCGAAACGGCCTCGACCAGGGCGCCGAGCAGGGTCACCAGGCCGCGCCCGCCGGCGTCGACCACCCCGGCCCTGGCCAGGGCGGGGAGCTGCCCGGGGGTCGCGTCCAGGGCGGCGCGGGCCCCTTCGTACGCCGCCACGGCCACCTCGGCGGTGTTCGCGCCGGGCGGTGCGCTCCCCGCCGCGGCGGCGGCCCGGTCCGCGACGGTCAGGACCGTGCCCTCGACGGGGTGGGCGACGGCTTGGCGGGCGGAGGCGGCGGCCCGGTCGAGCGCCAGGCGGAGCCGGTCGCCGCCGGTCCCCTCGGCGAGCACGCCGGCCATGCCGCGCAGCAACTGGGCCAGGATCGTGCCGGAGTTGCCCCGGGCACCGATCAGCGCCCCGTGGGCCATGGCCCGTACCGCGTCCGCCGCAGAGGGCACCGAGGTGCCGGTCTCGTGGGCGGCGAAGACCGCTTCGACGGCGGCCGCCGCGGACTCCACGGTCAGGTAGAGGTTGGTGCCCGTGTCCCCGTCGGCGACCGGGTAGACGTTGATCGCGTCGATGGCCGCGCGCTCCCGGCCGAGCGCATCCAGGGCCAGGGAGCACCAGGTCCGTACCGCGACGGCATCCGGTTCGTCGGCGGTCTGCGGCACCTGGAAGTCCTCCTCGGAACAGGGACTCGGAACACGGGCGGGGCGGCTGGCTGCACCGCAGGGTAGCTCCGGCCGGCGGGTGCGGGCGGTCCGGGGGCGGGGCGGGCGGGCGGGCGTGGAACCCATGGTAGTTTCGTATCTCCGACGCAGCCGTTGTATGCTGCTTCGGTTGCCCGACGAGAGTCGGGACATTCCCCCGGTACCGCCGCTTCAGACCTTGAATCCGGCGTGCCGGAATTCACTGTAAGTGCATCTGAAGTCTTTGGAGTGACCCGTGGCTGCCAACTGCGACGTTTGCGGCAAGGGGCCGAGCTTCGGCAACAGCATTTCGCACTCGCACCGCCGTACGTCCCGTCGCTGGAATCCCAACATCCAGCGCGTGCGTGCCGTGGTCGGGCGGACGCCGAAGCGGCTCAACGTCTGCACCTCGTGCATCAAGGCCGGCAAGGTCGCGCGCTGACGTTCCCGTCGTAGCGCAGCCCTACCGGTTGCCCAAAAAGCCGGTCCATCTCGGTGGACCGGCTTTTTGCTGTGCCCGGGCGACAAGCATGTGCCCGGGCGACGAGCTCGTGCCCGTGCGGCGGGGCGGGCGGTCAGTCCGCGTCGCGCAGCCGCCAGCCGTGGCCGACCGGGCCGATGCCGGCGCCGAGCGGGAAGCCCGCCTCGATCGCCCCGGTGACGTACGCCTTGGCGGCCCGTACGGCCGTCAGCACGTCGGCTCCGCGCGCCAGGTGGCTCGCTATCGCGGAGGCGAGGGTGCAGCCGGTGCCGTGGGTGTGGCGGTTGTCATGGCGGGGGGCGCGCAGCCAGTGCTCCTCGCTGCCGTCGGTGAGCAGGTCGACGGGCTCGCCGGGCAGGTGGCCGCCCTTGATCACGACCCAGCGGGGGCCGAATCCGAGGAGTGCGGCGGCGGCCCGGCGCATTCCGGGCTCGTCGGTGACGGTGATGCCCGTGAGCTGGGCCACTTCGTCGAGGTTCGGGGTCGCCACGGTGGCGACGGGCAGCAGCTTCGTACGGACCGAGTCGAGGGCTTCGGCGGCCAGGAGCGGGTCGCCGTGCTTGGAGACGCCCACCGGGTCCACGACGGCGGGGGCATCGGTGCCCGCGAGGAGTTCGGCGACGGTCTCGACCAGGTGCGCGGACGACAGCATGCCGGTCTTCACCGCGTCGACGCCGATGTCGTCCACGACGCTGCGGTACTGGGCGCGCACCGCCTTGGCGGGCAGCTCCCAGGCGCCCTGGACGCCCAGGGAGTTCTGGGCGGTGACGGCGGTGAGCACGCTCATTCCGTGCGTGCCGAGCGCCAGCATCGTCTTGAGATCGGCCTGGATGCCCGCACCGCCGCCGGAGTCCGATCCGGCGACGGTGAGCACGCGGGGAGGTACTGGGGGAGTTATCGGCATGCGCCGCAATCTACTGGGCGTCCTCGATGTCACCGAAGTGGTCCCAGCCGTTCTTGCTGGTCCAGGGCGCCCCGTCGACCGTCACCTGGGGCAGCGCCGAGGGGTTGAGGACCTCGCCGATCACCTTCCAGCGGGCCGGCAGCTTCACGTCGGGCGGGAAGGTCGCGACGATCGCGTGGTCCTCGCCGCCGGTCAGGACCCACTGGAGCGGGTCGACGCCTACGGCCTGCCCGATGTCCGACATCTGGGAGGGGACGTCGATGAGCCCGGAACGCAGGTCGATGCGGACCTTGCTGGCCTCGGCGATGTGCCCGAGGTCGGCGACGAGCCCGTCGCTGACGTCGGTCATCGCGGTGGCGCCGAGCCCGGCGGCCGCGGGGCCCGCGTGGTACGGCGGTTCGGGGCGGCGGTGGGCCTCGACGAAGGCGCGGGGCGAGCGGAAGCCCCGGGAGAGCACGGCGTACCCGGCGGCGGACCAGCCGAGCCAGCCGGTGACGGCGACGACGTCGCCGGGCTGGGCGCCGGCCCTGGTGACGGGTTCGTGGTTGCGCAGGTCGCCGAGCGCGGTGATCGCGACGGTGATGGTGTCGCCGCGCACCACGTCACCGCCGACCACGGCCGCCCCCGCGACCTGGCACTCGTCGCGCAGGCCGTCCATCAGCTCCACGGCCCAGGTGACCGGGAGTTCGGCGGGGACGACGAGGCCGAGGAGCAGTGCGGTGGGCACGGCGCCCATCGCGGCGATGTCGGCGAGGTTCTGCGCGGCGGCCTTGCGGCCCACGTCGTACGCCGTCGACCAGTCGCGCCGGAAGTGCCGTCCCTCCAGCAGGATGTCCGTGCTGGCCACGACCCTGCGGTCGGGGGCGGTCACGACCGCGGCGTCGTCGCCCGGGCCGAGCCGGACCGCCGGGGTGGTGGTGAGCCGGGACGTGAGCTCTCTGATGAGCCCGAACTCCCCCAACTCGCCCACGGTTGCCTTCACCGAGTCTCACCTCTCATGTGTCGGGCCGGGCGCTCGCCCGGCCTGTCCCCCGTCCGCGCCGCCCCAGTCGCGGTCGCGTGCCGTCACTGCTGTCGGTACTGTCAAGAGATACGTCAACTTGTGCGTTCTGTACGCCACGCTGGGGCGTCATCCGGCCCGCAGGTCTCCCCGCGGCCCCTGGCGACGCGATAACGTGGCGTCCCTTTCCCCCACATGATCCTCGTGGCCGCCCTGGAGGTTCCGTGGTACAGGCGTACATCCTCATTCAGACCGAGGTGGGCAAGGCGTCGACCGTCGCCGAGACCATCTCCGACATCCCGGGAGTGATCCAGGCAGAAGACGTCACCGGCCCCTACGACGTGATCGTGCGCGCCCAGGCCGACACGGTCGATGAACTCGGGCGCATGGTGGTGGCGCGGGTCCAGCAGGTGGACGGCATCACCAGAACCCTGACCTGCCCGGTCGTTCACCTGTAGCCCCCGTCTACGCTGGGCCGGTGACGTCCTCCAGCCGCCGGCTCCCCCACCCCGTGCTCCTCGGTCCGTCCGCCGCTCTGCTGTTGTTGGCCGCGGCGGGCTGTTCCTCGGGCGGCGCGGCGTCGGTCGCGGTGCCCAGTCCGTCGCCGGAAGCCGCAGCCTACTGCCGTGCGCTGGACAAGGAGCTGCCGGATACCGTCGCCGGTCTGGAGCGCAAGGACCCCGATCCCGGTTCGGAGCTGACCGCCGGGTGGGGGGACGGGGCGATCGTACTGCGCTGCGGTGTGCCGCGCCCCGCCGAGATGGACGACGACCAGTCGAAGGGGATCACCGCGGACGGCGTCAACTGGATGTTGGAGCAGCGGGAGGACGACGGGCCGCGGCTGACGACCACCTTGCGCAAGGCGTACGTCGAGGTGACGTTCTCCTCGGCGTACGCGCATGACACGACCCCGCTCGCGGCTCTCGCCCCGGCGGTGAAGAAGACGGTCCCGAACCGGCTGTAGGGCGTGCGCTCACCGCTCCGGGAGCGCACGCCCCTCGCCGTGCCGGGTGTTTCAGCGCAATCCGGTCGGCCGGTCGAGCGCCGCCTGGATGAGCCGGTCCACCAACTGCTGGTAGCTGACACCGCTCTCCTGCCACATGCGCGGGTACATGGAGATCGGGGTGAAGCCCGGCAGGGTGTTGATCTCGTTGATGACGAAGCCGCCGTCCTCGGTGAGGAAGAAGTCGGCGCGCACCAGGCCCTCGCAGGAGGCGGCCTCGAAGGCCTCGACCGCGAGCCGCTGGACCTCGGCGGTCTGCTCGTCGGTGAGCGGCGCGGGCACGATCCCGGAGGCCGCGTCGATGTACTTGGCCTCGAAGTCGTAGAAGTCGTGCGCGGTGACGGGCGGGATCTCGGCCGGCACGCTGGCGCGCGGCCCGTCCTCGAACTCCAGGACGCCGCACTCGATCTCGCGGCCCCGCAGCAGTGACTCCACGAGGAACTTGGGGTCGTGGCGGCGGGCCTCCTCGATCGCCTCGTCCAGTCCGGAGGCGTCCTCGACCTTGGTGATGCCGATGGACGAGCCGGCCCGGGCGGGCTTGATGAAGAGCGGCCAGCCGTGCTCGGCGGCGAAGTCCGTGATGCGTTCGCGGGCGGCGGCGCGGTCGTTGTCCCACTCGCGGGGGCGGACGACCACGTACGGGCCGACTGGCAGGCCGAAGGAGGTGAAGACGCGCTTCATGTACTCCTTGTCCTGGCCGACGGCCGAGGCGAGGACGCCGGCGCCCACGTACGGCACGCCGGACAGCTCCAGGAGGCCCTGGAGGGTGCCGTCCTCGCCGTAGGGGCCGTGCAGGACGGGGAAGACGACGTCGACCTCGCCGAGCGCCTTGGGGACCGAGCCGGGCTCGCTGTAGACGACTTCGCGGCTGCCGGGGTCGACGGAGAGCACGACGCCGCCCTCGTCGGACTCGGCCAACTGCGCCACGTCCGGCATCTTCCGGTCCGCGATCGCCATGCGTTCGGGTTCGTCGGCGGTGAGCGCCCAGCGGCCGTCCGTCGTGATGCCGATCGGCAGGACGTCGTACTTGGTCCGGTCGATGGCGTTCAGGACGGCACCGGCCGTGACCACCGAAATGCCGTGTTCGGAGCTGCGGCCGCCGAACACGACGGCCACACGCGGCTTGCGGAGCTGCTGCTCCGTGCTCTGGGGGAGGTTCTCGCTGCTCATATCGCGATGAGCGTACCTGCTGGTACCGGTCGCGTCAGCGCAGCCGGGGCCGCCCGGGGGTCAGTGCCGCTCGGCCTTGGCGCTGCGCGACATGAGCTCCTTGAGGGCGACCATCGGCGGCTTGCCCTCGTGGACGATGCCGACGACCGTCTCGGTCAGCGGCATCTCGACGCCGTGCCTGCGGGCCAGGTCGAGCACCGATTCGCAGGACTTGACGCCCTCGGCGGTCTGCTTGGTGACGGCGATGGTCTCCTGGAGCGTCATGCCGCGGCCGAGGTTGGTGCCGAAGGTGTGGTTGCGCGAGAGCGGCGAGGAGCAGGTGGCCACCAGGTCACCGAGACCGGCGAGTCCGGAGAACGTCAGCGGGTCGGCGCCCATGGCCGCCCCGAGCCGCATCGTCTCGGCGAGGCCGCGGGTGATGAGCGAGCCCTTGGCGTTGTCCCCGAGCCCCATGCCGTCGGCGATGCCGACGGCGAGACCGATGACGTTCTTGACGGCCCCGCCGAGTTCGCAGCCGACCACGTCGGTGCTGGTGTACGGGCGGAAGTACGGGGTGTGGCAGGCGGCCTGGAGGCGGCGGGCGACGGACTCGTCCCGGCAGGCGACGACGGCCGCGGCGGGGCGGCGTTCGGCGATCTCCTTGGCGAGGTTGGGTCCGCTGATGACGGCGACGCGGTCGGCGGACACCTCGGTGGCGTCCTCGATGACCTCGCTCATCCGCTTGGCGGTGCCGAGTTCGACGCCCTTCATCAGGGAGACCAGGACCGTCTGCGGCTCCAGGTGCGGGGCCCAGTCGGCGAGGTTGGCGCGCAGCGTCTGGGAGGGCACGACGAGGACGGCGTAGTCGGCGCCGCGCAGCGCCTCGGCCGCGTCCGTGGTGGCCCGGACGGAGGCGGGCAGTTCGATGCCCGGCAGGTAGCCGGGGTTGGTACGGGTCGCGTTGACCGTCTCGGCGACCTCGGCCCGGCGGCCCCAGAGGGTGACGTCGCAGCCGGCGTCGGCGAGGACGATGGCGAAGGCCGTACCCCATGAGCCGGTTCCGAAGACGGCGGCCTTCGCGGGGTGTGTCACGTGAGTCCCTCTCCTTGGGCCCTGCGCCGCTGTTCGGCCCGGGCCTTGCGGTGATCGTAGGGCTCGGCGGGTGCCTGCTGCCCGCGGATCTCCTCCAGCTGGGCGGTGACCGCGTGCATGATGGCCTCGGTGGCCTCGCGCAGCACCTCGGGCGTCGGCTCCTTGTCGTAGAACCGGGAGAGGTCGACGGGCGGGCCCGCCTGGACCTTGAGGGTCTTGCGGGGCAGGAGGCGGACCTTCTTCTCCGTGGCGTAGGGCGGCATGACCTCGTTGGCACCCCACTGCGCGACGGGGATGACGGGGGCGCGGGTCATCAACGCGACGCGGGCGGCGCCGGTCTTGCCGGCCATCGGCCACATCTCCGGGTCGCGGGTGAGGGTGCCCTCGGGGTAGAAGCAGACGCACTCGCCGCGCTCGATGGCGCCGACGGCGGCCCGGAAGGCGTCCAGCGCGTTGGTCGTCTCGCGGTAGACGGGGATCTGGCCGGTGCCGCGCAGCATCATGCCGACGAAGGGGGTTTTGAACAGCCCGGCCTTGGCCAGGAACCGGGGCACCCGGCCGGTGTTGTACTGGAAGTGCCCGTACGAAAGCGGGTCCAGGTACGAGTTGTGGTTGACCGCGGTGATGAATCCGCCCTGGACCGGAATGTGCTCCATTCCCCGCCAGTCGCGCTTGAACAGAACCACCAGTGGCGGTTTTGCGATGACCGCCGCCAGGCGGTACCAGAAGCCGATTCTGCGGCGGGACACTCGGACACCTTCCTCTATGGACCTGACTGTGGAGCTGATTGCTGCCTGACTACCGACGGTCAAGTCTCGCCCCAGGCCCCTGCTCTGTCGAGAACACCGTACGCCCCACCTCCGGGAGCGCCCCTCCGGGTCGGCGCACCGGCAGGCGAGAATAGGCGGCCATGCGCACCGAGGGAGAGACCGCCACGAACACCGACCCGACCGGCCGCTGGGCCCTGGTCGTCCCGTTGAAACCCCTGGCGCGGGCCAAGAGCAGGCTGGTGCCCGCGTCGGGCGCCCTGTTGCGGCCCCGTCTCGCCCTGGCCTTCGCCCGCGACACGGTGGCCGCCGCGCTCTCCTGCCCGGCCGTGGCCGATGTGGTGGTCGTCACGGACGACACGGTGGCGGGGTCCGCACTGGCGGCGCTCGGTGCCCGGATCGTGCCCGACACCCCGGCGGCGGGGCTCAACGCTGCCCTCGCGCACGGTGAGCGCGCGGTCCGGGCGGCCAGGCCCGGGGCGGCGCTCGCCGCGCTCAACGCGGATCTGCCCGCACTGCGGGCGGCGGAATTGTCCCGGGTACTCGAATTCTCTGCCGCTTTTCCCCGTGCATTTGTTCCCGATGCGGCGGGAATCGGAACGACATTTCTGTCGGCCGGTCCGGGAGTGGAATTGCGGCCCGCTTTCGGCGGCCGTTCGCGCTCGTGCCACCTGGCGTCGGGCGCGGTGGAAATCACGCTGCCGGGCATCGATTCGGTGCGCCGGGACGTGGACACCGGCGAGGATCTGCGGGTGGCGCTGGCGCTGGGCGTCGGGCCGTTCACGGCGGGGCGCTGGGCCGCCGGGGCCTTCGCGCCGGAGCGATAGTCTGGCGCCCATGCAGGCGACCTCGTACACGTACGACCCCGTGACCCGCACCGGCAGTGTGCTGCTCGATGACGGCACCCCGGTGGACTTCGACGCCCCGGCCTTCGACGCCGGCGGGCTGCGGCTGCTGCGTCCGGGTCAGCGGGTGCGGATCGAGGGCGAGGGCGAGGGGGCCGGGCTGCGGATCACCCTGGTGACGCTGCAGACGTTCTGAAGGACTCCCGGGGGGCCTCACCCGGACAGCCCGCGGGCCGGGCTCCCCTCGGGGAGCCCGGCCCGGCGCGTGTGCGGAGCCCTGTGCGGCCCGGTCTCACTTCTTGCGCGCGGTGGCCTTCTTGGCCGTGGTCTTGCGCGCGGTGGTCTTCTTCGCGGGCGCCTTCTTCGCCGTGGTCTTCTTGGCGGGCGCGGTCTTGGCGGCGGTGGTCTTCTTCGCCGCCGTCGACTTCGCCGCCGCGGGGGTCGCCTTCTTCGCGGCCGCCGTCGTCGTCTTCTTCGCCGGCGAGGTCTTCGTCGCGGTGGTCTTCTTGGCGGCGGCGGTGGTGGTGGTGGCCTTCTTCGCCGGGGTCGCCTTCTTGGCGGTGGCCTTCTTCGCCACGGCCTTCTTCGCGGTGGCCTTCTTGGCCGCGGCCTTGGCCGTCGTACGGGTGGAAGAACCGCCCGAGAGGCTGCCCTTGGGGGCCTTCTTCACGGCCACGTCGTTCTTGGGGAGCTTCTTGGAGCCGCTCACCAGGTCCTTGAAGCCCTGGCCCGCGCGGAAGCGGGGCACCGAGGTCTTCTTGACCCGCACGCGCTCACCCGTCTGCGGGTTGCGGGCGTAGCGGGCGGGGCGGTCGACCTTCTCGAACGAGCCGAAGCCGGTGACCGAGACCCGGTCCCCCGCGACAACCGCACGGACGATCGCGTCGAGCACCGCGTCGACGGCGTCCGCGGCCTGCTGACGGCCGCCGACCTTGTCGGCAATCGCTTCTACGAGCTGCGCCTTGTTCACGTCTTCCCCTTCGGAGACATTGCCGGAACGAATGTGTTCAGGCTTTTTCGCACGTTAGGCAGATATATACCGCAAATCAAACACGAAACGGGCTAATCACCCTAGTGCCGCAACGAAGTCGACCGCTGCGCAGTTCGGGAGTCAGTCACCTTCGGGGAATCGGCCCTCGTCGAGGTCCTTCATCAACCGGTCCAGAAGCCTTGCCGCGCCCGGGAGATCGTGCTTCGCCGCGGCCGTGACGACCAACAGCTTCCGGTTCAGCGCCATCCTTACGCCGTCCGGGACTTGCAGTGAGCGCACCCGTGAGTGCGCTTCCTTCAATTGGTCGGCGACTTGGCCGTAAAGCTTGAGTTGGCTGTCGCGTTCCATGCACCGATTGTGCCATCTGGGGCGAGTTGTCGCCCGACGGGGTCCCAACAAACGACTGTGCCCCCTACCAGAAGGCAGGGGGCACAGTCCTGAAAACTAGCCGATCAGGCCTGAAAACGCGCTGATCAGGCCTGAATTGTGCGGGGCTTGTGGGCCGGCCTGGCCGCCTCGTACGCCGCGATGTCGGCTTCGTTCTGAAGGGTGAGGCTGATGTCGTCCAGCCCGTTCAGCAGGCGCCAGCGGGCGTTCTCGTCCAGCTCGAAGTCGGCGGTGATGCCCTCGGCGCGGACCTGGCGCGCCTCCAGGTCGACGGTCACCTCGGCGTTCGGGTCGGCCTCCGTCAGCTCCCAGAGCGCGTCGACGACCTTCTGCTCCAGAACCACGGTCAGCAGACCGTTCTTCAGCGAGTTGCCGCGGAAGATGTCGGCGAACCGGGAGGAGACGACGGCCTTGAAGCCGTAGTTCTGCAGGGCCCAGACGGCGTGCTCGCGGGAGGAGCCGGTGCCGAAGTCGGGGCCGGCCACCAGGACCGACGCGCCCTTGCGCTCCGGGCGGTTGAGGACGAAGTTCTCGTCCTTGCGCCAGGCCTCGAAGAGCCCGTCCTCGAAGCCGTCCCGGGTGACCTTCTTCAGCCAGTGGGCGGGGATGATCTGGTCGGTGTCTACGTTGCTGCGGCGCAGCGGGACGGCCCGGCCGGTGTGCGTGGTGAAAGCTTCCATGGTTATCGGACTCCGGCAGGCGTACGGGCGTCGGACAGGTCGGCGGGCGAGGCCAGATGGCCCAGCACGGCGGTGGCGGCGGCAACCTGCGGGGAGACCAGGTGCGTGCGGCCGCCCTTGCCCTGCCGGCCCTCGAAGTTGCGGTTCGAGGTGGAGGCGGAGCGCTCGCCGGGGGCCAGCTGGTCGGGGTTCATGCCGAGGCACATCGAGCAGCCCGCGTGCCGCCATTCGGCGCCGGCGGCGGTGAAGACCTTGTCCAGGCCCTCGTCGACGGCCTGGAGGGCGACCCGGACGGAGCCCGGGACGACCAGCATCCGTACGCCGTCGGCGACTTTGCGGCCGTCCAGGATCGCGGCGGCGTTGCGCAGGTCCTCGATGCGGCCGTTGGTGCAGGAGCCCACGAAGACGGTGTCGACGCTGATCTCGCGCAGCGGCTGGCCCGCGGTCAACCCCATGTACTCCAGGGCCTTTTCGGCGGCGTTGCGCTCCGAGGCGTCCTCGTACGAAGCGGGGTCGGGGACGCTGGCCGACAGGGGCGCGCCCTGGCCGGGGTTGGTGCCCCAGGTGACGAACGGCGCCAGTTCGGCGGCCTCGATGACCACCTCGGCGTCGAAGACCGCGTCGTCGTCGCTGCGCAGCGTCTTCCAGTACGCGACGGCCGCGTCCCAGTCCTCGCCCTGCGGGGCGTGGCCGCGGCCCCGGAGGTAGTCGAAGGTGGTCTCGTCGGGGGCGATCATGCCCGCCCGCGCGCCGGCCTCGATCGACATGTTGCAGATGGTCATCCGGGCCTCCATCGAGAGCTTCTCGATGGCGGAGCCGCGGTATTCCAGGACGTAGCCCTGACCGCCGCCGGTGCCGATCCGGGCGATGATCGCGAGGATCAGGTCCTTGGCGGTGACGTCGTCGGGCAGTTCGCCGTCGACGGTGATCGCCATCGTCTTCGGGCGCGCCATCGGCAGCGTCTGGGAGGCCAGCACGTGCTCGACCTGGCTGGTGCCGATGCCGAACGCGAGGGCGCCGAACGCACCGTGCGTGGAGGTGTGGGAGTCGCCGCAGACGACGGTGGTGCCGGGCTGGGTCAGGCCCAACTGCGGACCGACCACGTGCACGACGCCCTGCTCGACGTCGCCCAGCGAGTGCAGCCGGACGCCGAACTCCGCGCAGTTCTTGCGCAGCGTCTCCAGCTGGGCGCGGGAGACCGGATCGGCGATCGGCTTGTCGATGTCGAGGGTCGGGGTGTTGTGGTCCTCGGTGGCGATGGTGAGGTCGAGGCGCCGCACCGGGCGTCCGGCCTGCCGCAGACCGTCGAAGGCCTGCGGGCTGGTCACCTCGTGCAGCAGGTGCAGATCGATGAAGAGGAGGTCGGGCTCGCCCTCGGCGCGCCAGTCGGGGCTCCCCTGGTCGAGCGAAGTCGAGACCTTGGGGATGACATGGTCGTCCCAAACCTTCTCCGCGAGTGTCCTACCCATCGCTTTCCCTCCGGCCGGCGTCATCGCCGGCCCAACTAGAGATTCGGTGCGCCGCCGTCCGGACCCCCGTGCGGGGCGGTGGCTACGGGCCGTTGTGGGGCCGCCGGTACAGGTTCGCAACTTCCCCGGAAAATTGAACTTGCGTTTCACAGAGTGAGACGCGAGTATCGTCGTATGGACAACTCTAGCGGCGTCGGCGTTCTCGACAAGGCAGCTCTGGTATTGAGCGCCCTGGAGTCCGGGCCGGCCACCCTCGCCGGGCTGGTCGCGGCGACCGGGCTCGCACGACCCACGGCCCACCGGCTGGCCGTGGCACTGGAACACCACCGCATGGTGGCGAGGGACATGCAGGGCCGGTTCATTCTCGGCCCCCGGCTCTCCGAGCTGGCGGCGGCGGCGGGCGAGGACCGCCTGCTGGCGACGGCCGGACCCGTGCTCACACATCTGCGGGACATCACCGGCGAGAGCGCGCAGCTCTACCGCCGGCAGGGCGACATGCGCATCTGCGTGGCGGCGGCGGAGCGGCTGTCCGGCCTGCGGGACACCGTGCCGGTCGGCTCCACGCTCACCATGAAGGCGGGCTCGTCCGCCCAGATCCTGATGGCCTGGGAGGAGCCGGAGCGCCTGCACCGCGGCCTCCAGGGCGCCCGCTTCACGGCGACGGCGCTCTCCGGCGTACGGCGGCGCGGCTGGGCCCAGTCGATCGGCGAGCGCGAGCCGGGCGTGGCCTCGGTCTCGGCCCCCGTGCGCGGCCCCTCGAACCGCGTGGTCGCCGCCGTCTCGGTCTCCGGACCGATCGAGCGGCTGACCCGGCACCCGGGCCGGATGCACGCCCAGGCCGTCATCGACTCGGCCGCACGGCTGAGCGAGGCGCTGCGCCGCACCGGCTGAGCCGGTCCCGCCCCCCGCGCCTCCCTCTCCCCCGAGGCCGCCCCAGCGTCGTGGCGGCCCCCTTCTCACCCCCTCACCGCGTCACTTGGCGCCGGAACGGTGCGCGAGACGGTCCGCCGCCCGCCGGCCCCGCCCCTCGATCGGCAGCGACCCGGTCGCCGCGGCCAGTCCGTACGCGGGCATGTCGGCGTAGATGGACTCGTAGCCGCCCTCGGGCACGATGTAGGTCTCGTGCCACAGCCCCACGTGCTGCCGGGACTTCTTCTCCTTGCGGTTGAACATCGCCCACGCCTTGCGGTGGAACATGTCGGGCGCCGAGGCGTACGCGTACAGCTTCTCCTTCGACTCCCAGTACTGGACGACGTAGTACGTCCTCGGTGAGCCGGACAGCAGGACGTGGCCGAGCAGCCCCCTGGACCTGTCCGCCCTCAACTCCCGCAGCATGCGCCCCATCGCCAGCATGACCGGGAGCCAGTGGTGCACGCCCCTGAAGTGGTTGATGCGCATGCCGATGAGCAGGACGACGACATCCCCCTCGGCTGCGGCGGTCGTCCGTCCCGGCACGGGTTTCGCGAACATACGGGCCCCCTGGATGCTGTTGGAGAGTGCCACTATCCAATGGTTGGATAGTGACACTGCCCAAGGGGTGGAGGCAAGGGAAGGCACCGCATGCGACTCTCGGAACTCAGCGAGCGGAGCGGCATCGCGACCGCGACGATCAAGTACTACCTGCGCGAGGGGCTGTTGCCGCCGGGCGAGCGGGTGAGCGCGACGCAGGCCGAGTACGACGAGAGCCATCTGCGCCGGCTGCGGCTGGTGCGGGCGCTGCTCCAGGTCGGCCGCCTGCCCGTGGCCACGGCCCGCGAGGTGCTGGGCCACGTCGACGACGACTCCCTGGGCCGGACGATCCGGCTGGGCGCGGCCCTCTGGTCGCTCCCGCACGGCCCGGAGCCGGACGAGGAGGTCCCGGAGACGGCGGCGGCCCGGGCGGAAGTCGACGCGCTGCTGGACCGGTTGGGGTGGACCAACGCGCGGGAGACCGGCGAACTCTCCCCGGTCCACCGGTCGCTCGTCGCGGCCCTGGCCACCCTCGCCCGCCTCGGCTACCCGTACGGGAGCGCGTATCTGGAGGAGCACGCCCGGCTGATGCACCAAGTGGCGGTGCAGGACCTGGACCTGATGGAGACCTATCCGACCCGGTCGCAGCAGGTGGAGATGGCGGTGGCCTCGGCGGTCCTGTACGAGCCGCTGCTGACGTCCCTGCGCCGGCTGGCCCAGGAGGAGGAGTCGGCCCGGCGGTACGGGATCTGAGCGGGCCGGCCGCCGCGCGTACAAGCGAAAGGCCCCTCACCGGAGTGAAGGGCCTTCGTCTGCTGCTCTGTTGTACCCCCGACCGGATTCGAACCGGCGCTACTGCCGTGAGAGGGCAGCGTGCTAGGCCGCTACACAACGGGGGCTTGTTGCTCCAACTTGCTGTACTGCGCTGGGCTACCAGGACTCGAACCTAGAATGACGGTACCAGAAACCGTAGTGTTGCCAATTACACCATAGCCCATGGTGTTGCAAGTACCCCCGACCGGATTCGAACCGGCGCTACTGCCGTGAGAGGGCAGCGTGCTAGGCCGCTACACAACGGGGGCCCTAGCGATCCTGCATCGAGAGCGTGGGTGCGACCCAGATGATCTCGCGGGAAGGATCTGTACCCCCGACCGGATTCGAACCGGCGCTACTGCCGTGAGAGGGCAGCGTGCTAGGCCGCTACACAACGGGGGCTTGTTCCTGCAACTTGCTTGTACTGCGCTGGGCTACCAGGACTCGAACCTAGAATGACGGTACCAGAAACCGTAGTGTTGCCAATTACACCATAGCCCACTGAAACGCAACCCCTGGGGGCCTTGTCTCTGTCTGCGCTTCCCGGCCGGATCTTTCGGCCCGCTCGGGCGGCGCAGGAAGAACATTACCCGAAGGTGTCCGACGCTCCAAAACGGGTATTGCCTGCCAACAGGCCGGGCAGCCCGCCGAGGGTGGTGATCCGGACGAGTTCGGGGCGTCCGCCCAGCCCGCGCCGGTCCAGCCAGATGCCCGTAAGCCCGGCGGCGGCGGCGCCCACGGCGTCGATGTCGGGTTCGTCCCCCACGTAGGCGACCTCCGCCGGCGGCAGGCCCAGCGCCTCGCAGGAGGCGAGGAAGGCCTCGGGCGCGGGCTTGGAGACGCCCAGCTCCGCCGCGCAGAGCAGGGACTCGAACCGGTCGCGCACTCCGAGCACGGTCAGCTTGCGGTGCTGCGACTCCAGCGCCGAGTTGGACAGCACGGCATGCCGGTACGCCCCCGCCAGGGCGTCGAGTACGGGGACGGCGTCCGGGAAGAGCGACCAGGCGGACTCGTAGTGGGCGACGTGGCGCTCGAACCAGGCATCGGCCTCGGTGTCGTCCATGGAGCGGCCGAGGAAGTCCCTGGCCCGGTCACGGCGCTGGCCCGGCCAGTCGGTCTCCCCCGCCGCGAACCGCGCCCAGTGGCGCCGGGTGAGCCGCTGCCAGGCGTCCACGGCCTCGTCCGCCGTGGCGTACCCCCTGGGCAGCCCCTCCGCCGCGAGATGCCGGGCCATGCCGTTGGCGGCGGCCGCCGTGTGGTCGAAGAGCGTGTCGTCGATGTCCCAGAGGACGGCTCTGATCGGCATACGGCCACGCTACTGCTCGCGGGCGGCGCTCAGGACCGCTTCTGCTGGACGCCGGGAGGCAGGTGGTGGCCGCCGCATGGGCTTCCGCAAACGGACAACAGCAAGAGGCCGGGGCTCCCCTACAGGGGGCCCCGGCCTCGGGTGCGCTCAGGGCGCCGTTACGCGGCCAGCTCGGCCAGGGCCGCGTCGATGCGGGCGATCGTCTTCTCGCGGCCCAGGATCTCCAGGGACTCGAAGAGCGGCAGGCCGATCGTGCGGCCGGTGACGGCGACGCGGACCGGGGCCTGGGCCTTGCCGAGCTTCAGGCCGTGCTGTTCGCCGGCGGCGAGGACGGCGGCCTTCAGGGCGTCGGCGTTCCACTCGGCGGCGATCAGCTCGGCGCGGGCCGTGACCAGGAGCGCGTCGGAGCCCTCCTTCATCGCCTTGGTCCAGGACGCCTCGTCGCGCACCGGCTCGTCGAGGAAGAGGAAGTCGACGTTGGCGGTGATCTCGGAGAGCACCGTGACCCGGGTCTGGGCGTGCGGGGCGATCCGCGCGAAGAGCTCCGCGTCGAACGCCTCCGGGGCCCAGGGGGCGAACGGCGCCTTCAGCCAGGGGCCGCACGCCTCGGTGAAGGTCTTCACGTCCAGCCTGCGGATGTGCTCCGCGTTGACGTGCTCGCACTTCTTGAGGTCGAAGCGGGCCGGGTTGGCGTTGACGTCCTTGATGTCGAACGCGGCGACCATCTCGTCGACGTCGAAGATGTCGCGGTCCTCGGCGATCGACCAGCCGAGCAGCGAGAGGTAGTTGAGCAGCCCCTCGCGGACGAAGCCGCGCTCGCGGTAGAGGTTGAGCGAGGCCTGCGGGTCGCGCTTGGAGAGCTTCTTGTTGCCCTCGCCCATGACGTACGGCAGGTGGCCGAAGGCCGGGGTGTCCTTGGCGATGCCCAGCTCGATGAGCGCCCGGTAGAGGGCGATCTGGCGCGGGGTGGAGGAGAGCAGGTCCTCGCCGCGCAGGACGTGGGTGATCTCCATCAGCGCGTCGTCCACTGGGTTGACCAGCGTGTAGAGCGGGGCGCCGTTGGCGCGGACGATGCCGTAGTCCGGGACGTTCTCCGGCTGGACGGTGATGTCGCCGCGGACCAGGTCGGTGAAGGTGATCGCCTCGTCGGGCATCCGGAAGCGGACGATCGACGCGCGCCCCTCGGCCTCGTACCCGGCCCTCTGCTCGTCGCTCAGGTCGCGGCAGTGGCCGTCGTAGCCGGACGGGCGGCCGGCGGCGCGGGCGGCGTCGCGGCGGGTGTCGAGCTCCTCGGTGGTGCAGTAGCAGCGGTACGCGTGGCCGGCCGCGAGAAGCTTCTCGGAGACGTCCTTGTAGAGGTCCATGCGCTGCGACTGGCGGTACGGGGCGTGCGGGCCGCCCACCTCGGGGCCCTCGTCCCAGTCGAGGCCGAGCCAGCGCATCGCGTCGAGCAGCTGCTCGTAGGACTCCTCGGAGTCGCGGGCCGCGTCGGTGTCCTCGATGCGGAAGACCAGGGTGCCCTGGTGGTGCCGGGCGAACGCCCAGTTGAAGAGAGCCGTCCGGACCAGGCCGACGTGCGGGTTGCCGGTCGGGGAGGGACAGAAACGTACACGTACTGGTGCGTTAGCCACGCTTGATCACCTTGTTGGTGAGAGTGCCGATGCCTTCGATGGTGACGGCGACCTCGTCGCCGACATGGAGGGGTCCGACCCCTGCGGGAGTACCGGTGAGAATCACATCGCCCGGGAGCAGCGTCATGGCTTCCGTGATGTGGACGACCAGGTCCTCGATGGTCCGGATCATGTCGCTCGTCCGGCCGAGCTGGCGTTGCTCACCGTTGACCGTCGCCTGGACGGCGAGGTCGCTGGGGTCGAGGGCGGTCTCCACCCAGGGGCCGAGGGGGCAGGAGGTGTCGAAGCCCTTGGCCCGGGCCCACTGCTTCTCCCGCTTCTGGGCGTCGCGGGCGGTGACGTCGTTGGCGCAGGTGTAGCCGAAGATGACGTCCTTGACCCGCTCGCGCGGCACTTCGCGGCACATCCGGCCGATGACCACGGCCAGCTCGGCCTCGTGGTGCACCTCGTCGGAGAAGGAGGGGTACTCGATGGCGTCGCCGGAGCCGATCACCGAGGTGGTGGGCTTGAAGAAGGCGACGGGGACGTCGGGGACCTCGTTGCCGAGTTCGGCGGCGTGCTCCGCGTAGTTGCGGCCGATGGCCACGACCTTGTTGGGGAGCACGGGCGGCAGCAGCCGGACCTTGTTCAGCGGAACCTTGGTCCCGGAGAGCTCGAACTCGGAGTAGGGGATGCCCTTGATGATGTCGAGGACGAGACCGTCGGGCCCGTCGCCCTCGACCGCGCCGAAGGCGACATTGCCGTCGATGGAGAACCTGGCGATGCGCACGGGTTGCTGTCGCCCCTCACTTGCTTGCTGGGTGCCTGAAAAGACTGACGCTCCAGGCTAGCGCGGGTGAGGGGCGCTTCCGCGCGGGTCTACTCCGCAGCGGGGGGAGTGGCGGTGGGGGCCGTCATGAGGATGGTGCGGCGCGGGTTGGCCGTCTGTGTGGGCAGGTCGACTGCGTGCTCCGGCCGTTCCGGCGTCCGCAGCGCTTCGGCGTCCTCGAGGTGCGCCAGCGTGGTGCGCCGGGGGTTGGCAATGTTGCGGAGCGTCATCGTCGTCTTCATCTGCCGTACGGACCCTGTCGTCGGGGCGCCGCTCGCGGGGGCGCCGGTTGAATCGGTTCTGCCATCCCAGTAAAGCGTCAGGCTAAACATTCAATTCCCTCCGAACGCCCGGAAGAGACCGCGATCATTATGTGAGTTTGCTCACGAACAGCCGGACAATTGACCCAATACGGGCGGGCGGCCGAGGGCCCGGAATCGGACATTGCACCACTGAATGATCCATTCCGCCCCTGATCATGTCGACTGGGACACCCCTCACCCCCATCGAACTCACACCCAATAGTCCGTTATGTCACTGAACGGCCTCCACGGCTTGTTACGCAGCCATCACAACGTGTCACGCAGGTCACAGCCCGGTACCTGGCCCTTGTTGGAGATCCGCCACTGTGCTGGAATTCCACGCACCGCCGCGGGTTTCAAGCCGGCGCGCAGGGGGCGCAACGCAGCGCCGAGTGGCGGCGGGAAGGGGTAGAGCGCCGGTCACTCACGACCACCATGGGGGCGGGACTCACGCCCCACCACGCCGACACCGTTTTCTCCGTTCACGACGGAGGAGCGCCTGGTCCAGAGGTTGCGACGCTAGTGCAGGGACGTTTCAAGAGGGATGGCAGCGCTGCGGCGGAGCAGGAGCCGCGCGGCGGGACCGATCGCGGTCCCTCGCCCCAGCACGCCCAGAACCCCGGGCCGGCCTCGGCCGGTGACCACAGCGACCGCGAACGGCGCCCCGGAGCCGCACCGGCCGGTGGCGGCTCCGATCAGACGGCCGCGCCCAAGCCGCGCGGCCCCGTCAACACGGGCTCGCGCGTAGCTCTCCGCAACTGGCGCATCAGTACGCGCCTGGTCTCTCTGCTCGCCCTCCCCGTGGTCGCCGCGACCACGCTGGGTGGTCTGCGCATCAACGACTCCATGAACGACATCCAGCAACTGGAGCACATGCAGCTGCTGACCAAGATGACGAAGCAGGCGACCACGCTGGCCCAGGCGCTCCAGGAGGAGCGCGACCGGTCGGCCGGCCCGCTGTCCAACGGGGTGGCCGCGACCGACTTCAAGGTCACCGAGCCGCGGAAGAAGACCGACCGGGCGAAGAAGGCGTTCCTCACCGCCACGTCCGACATCGGTGACACCACCGGCGACGAGACCCTGGAGAGCATCCACGCCAGCGTCCAGCAGATCGCCTCGCAGCTCGGCTCGATCCGCGACATCCGCAAGCAGGCGTACGCCAAGGACAGTCCGAGTCTCCAGACGGTCGACGCCTACAGCCAGCTGATCACCTCGCTGCTGAGCCTTTCCCAGGACATGGCGCAGGCGACCAGCAGCCCCGAGATGATCAAGCGGACCCGTGCGCTGGCGGCGTTCTCCTCCGCCAAGGAGTACGCCTCGATCCAGCGCGCGATCATCGCCGCCGCGCTGCCCGGCGGCGCCGACCGGAAGCCCGAGCTCGACCGCAACGACCAGCAGTTCGGTCTGGCCGCGCAGCGCAAGGAGGACGCGGCCCGCCGCTCCTTCGAGGCGGTCTACAACACCACCGGCAAGAGCGCCGAGGAACTGACCTCGACGCTCGACGACGGCCACCCGGACATCAAGGCCGCGGACACGTACGCCAAGAAGATGCTGGAGAACCCGACGGCGATGAGCGGCACCTCGTCGCGCCGTTCGTACATGGACTGGTACGACCAGGACTCCATCAAGATCCAGTCGATGAAGCTGGTCGAGGAAACCCTCCTCAGCGACATGGAGGGCAAGGCGCGCGAGCTGCGCGACGAGTCCCAGCGCGAGGCGATCATCTCCGGTGCGATGATCCTCCTGGTCCTCGGTGTCTCCCTGGTCGGCGCGTTCGTCGTCGCCCGGTCCATGATCCGCTCGCTGCGCCGGCTCCAGGACACCGCGACGCGCGTCGCGCAGGACCGGCTGCCCGAGCTCGTCAAGCAGCTCTCCGAGTCGGACCCGCAGGACGTCGACACCTCGGTCGAGTCCGTCGGTGTGCACTCCCGTGACGAGATCGGCAAGGTCGCCGCGGCCTTCGACGACGTGCACCGCGAGGCGGTCCGTCTCGCCGCCGAGCAGGCCCTTCTGCGGGGCAACGTCAACGCGATGTTCACCAACCTCTCGCGCCGCTCCCAGGGCCTCATCCAGCGTCAGCTCTCGCTCATCTCCGAGCTGGAGTCGCGCGAGGCCGACCCGGACCAGCTGTCCTCGCTCTTCAAGCTCGACCACCTCGCGACCCGTATGCGCCGGAACGGCGAGAACCTTCTCGTCCTCGCGGGCGAGGAGCCGGGCCGCCGGTGGACCCGTCCCGTGCCGCTGGTCGACGTGCTCCGTGCCGCCGCCTCCGAGGTGGAGCAGTACGAGCGCATCGAACTGGCCGCGGTGCCGGCCACCGAGGTCGCGGGACGGGTCGTCAACGACCTCGTGCACCTGCTCGCCGAGCTGCTGGAGAACGCCACGTCGTTCTCCTCGCCGCAGACGAAGGTCCGGGTCACCGGTCACGCGCTGCCCGACGGCCGGGTGCTCGTCGAGATCCACGACACCGGCATCGGCCTGTCCCCCGAGGACCTGGCGGCGATCAACGAACGGCTCGCCTCGCCGCCCACCGTGGACGTCTCGGTCTCCCGCCGCATGGGTCTGTTCGTGGTCGGCCGGCTGTCCCTGCGTCACGGCATCCGCATCCAGCTGCGCCCCTCGGACTCCGGCGGCACCACCGCGCTGGTCATGCTCCCGGTCGACGTCGCCCACGGCGGCAAGCAGCCGGCCCCCAAGCAGGTGCCCGGCCAGCAGTCCCCCGGCGGCCTGCTCGCCGGCAACGGCGGCAACAGCCAGGGTCAGAGCCAGGCCGGAAGGCTCGCGGCCGGGCCCGGCGCCCAGCGCGGCCAGGTCGGTGCCGGCTCCGGTCCCCGGGCCGCCCTGCCGGCCCGCGACGGCGGCCGCCCGCAGAACCCGCAGAATCCGCAGGGCGGGCCCGGCGCGCAGGACTCGGCGTTCCAGAACCCTCAGGGCCGGCCCCAGCAGGACGGTGGGCGTCCGGAGGCTCCGCGTCCGGGCGGCGGCGGCCTGGCCGGCGCGTTCGGCGGTGCCCGGCTCGGCGCACGCGGCCAGGGCGACGGCTCCGGCCGTACGGACTCCGGTCAGCCCAGCCTGTTCGACCAGCGGCGCCCCGAGCAGAACGGCCCCGCACGGCAGGCCCCGCAGCCCCAGCAGGCCCGGTTCGACCAGGGCGGCCAGGGTGGTCAGAGCGGTCAGGACGGCCGCGGCGCCTTCGAGCCGCCGCGCGGTCCCGGCCGGGGCGAGCGCCAGCTGCCTCCCGTCGGCGGCCCGCGTGCCGAACTGCCCGGCGCCCCGGCCCAGGGCGGGCCGAACGGCGGCTTCCCCGGCCCGCAGCGCCCGCAGACCACCAGCTGGGGCACCGACGAACCGTCGGCGCCGCGGCGCACCCCGCTCGACGCGCCGCGCGGTCACGAGGAGTCGGAGACCACGGGCCGGTTCCAGCAGCCGCTGCCCCCGCGCCCGCAGCCCGATGACCGCCAGGGGCCCGGCGCCACGGCCGAGTTCGCCCGCCCGGACTTCTCGGCGCCCGCGCCCGGCGCGCAGCAGCGGCCCGGCCCGCAGCCGCAGAACCCGGACCTGGCCAGCACCTCGCAGTTCCCCCGCCCGGACTTCGGCGTCCAGCAGCCCGCGCCCCGGCAGCGCGGTGACCAGGACTTCGGTGCGCCGCGCCCGCCCGAGGCGCCGGCCCCCGACGCCCCGTACCGTCCGGTCCTGCCGCAGCAGCCGCAGCAGCCCGAGGCGCTGCCGCCGGCCTCCGGGCCCGGCGACGGCCGCACCCCGCTGTACGACACGCTGGAGACCAACTGGTTCCACGGTCCGCAGCAGGGACAGCAGGGACAGCAGGGTGCCCAGCAGCAGCCTCCCGCCGCACCGGCGCCCGGCTTCCCGCAGCAGTCCGCGCAGGAGCCCACCGCTCCCGGCGCACCGCAGCGCGGCCTCGGCGACACGGGTGCGACGAGCGCCTGGCGCGCCTCGCCGAACGACGAGATCGTCCGGCAGGCGGAGCGGGTGAAGAAGCCCGCAGCGGGCGGAATCACCACGTCCGGTCTGCCTCGCCGGGTACCGCGCGCCAATCTGGTGCCGGGTACCGCCCAGCAGCAGAACCACCAGTCCGGTCCCCAGGTCTCGCGCGCGCCCGATGACGTGCGCGGGCGCCTGACCAATCTGCGCCGGGGCATCCAGCAGGGACGCCAGGCAGGCAGCGGTTCGACCGGCAGTTTTCCCCTCGGCCCCACTCACCAGCAGGAGCGTTAGTTGAGCCCGATGAGTCAGGCCGCACAGAATCTGAACTGGTTGATCACCAACTTCGTGGACAACACCCCCGGGGTGTCGCACACGGTGGTGGTCTCTGCGGACGGCCTGCTGCTGGCGATGTCCGAAGGTTTTCCGCGCGACCGCGCCGACCAGTTGGCGGCCGTAGCGTCCGGACTGACCTCGCTGACGGCAGGTGCCTCCCGGATCTTCGAGGGCGGCGCCGTCAGCCAGACCGTGGTGGAGATGGAACGCGGCTTCCTGTTCCTGATGTCCATCTCCGACGGCTCCTCGCTGGCCGTACTGGCCCACCCGGACGCCGACATCGGTCTGGTCGGCTACGAAATGGCCCTGCTGGTGGACCGGGCGGGCACCGTCCTGACCCCGGACCTCCGTGCGGAGCTCCAGGGCAGCCTGCTCCATTAGGTGCCGTGAACCAGTGACACAGACGATCAACCCAGGTACCGCACTCAACCCTCGCCCGTCCGGCCGCTTACAGCCCCTCACCGGCCCCTTCAGACGGCAAGTCGACACCCTGCTGTCACGCCCGGAGGATTCATGACCCCGCCACCCGCCTCACCCGATCCGTACGGCGCGTCCAGCCACGCGTCGTACGAAGGTGAGGGCGACCAGCCGCTGGTCCGTCCGTACGCCATGACCGGCGGACGCACCCGGCCGCGCTATCAGCTAGCGATAGAAGCACTGGTCAGCACCACGGCCGATCCCGCGCATCTGGGGACCCTGCTCCCCGAGCACCAGCGGATCTGCCATCTGTGCCGCGAGGTCAAGTCGGTGGCCGAGGTCTCGGCCCTGCTGTCGATGCCCCTCGGTGTGGCGCGGATTCTCGTCGCGGACCTGGCGGAAGCCGGCATGGTGGCCATTCACCAGCCGGGCAACGGAGAGGCCGGCGGCGCGCCGGATGTGACACTGCTCGAAAGGGTGCTCAGTGGACTTCGAAAGCTCTAACGGCGGTGCGGCGACCCGGGCCACCACCTCGGCGAAGATCGTCGTGGCCGGTGGGTTCGGCGTGGGCAAGACCACGTTTGTCGGTGCCGTTTCGGAGATCAATCCGCTCCGCACCGAAGCCGTGATGACGTCCGCCTCGGCGGGCATCGACGACCTCACGCACACCGGCGGCAAGACCACCACGACGGTGGCGATGGACTTCGGCCGCATCACGCTCGACCAGGACCTGATCCTGTACCTCTTCGGTACGCCGGGCCAGGACCGCTTCTGGTTCATGTGGGACGACCTCGTGCGCGGCGCCATCGGCGCGGTCGTGCTGGTGGACACCCGCCGGCTCGCCGACTGCTTCCCCGCGGTCGACTACTTCGAGAACAGCGGGCTCCCGTTCGTCATCGCCCTCAACGGCTTCGACGGACACCAGCCGTACACCCCCGACGAGGTGCGCGAGGCGCTCCAGATCGGACCCGACACCCCGATCATCACCACCGACGCACGGCACCGCGCCGACGCGAAGAGCGGTCTGATCACGCTGGTGGAGCACGCTTTGATGGCGCGGCTCAAGTAGCCGCAAGTAGGTAGTGACGTACGGCAGTTACAGTAGTCACACGGGGGCGGGCTGTGTCCTTTGACACGATCCGCCCCCGCCTTCATAACGTTTCGAAAGAGAATTGCCCCACGTCCGACACCGGATGCGCACGATCGGTGTCGCTGCGCTCACATGAGCCTCGCCTTTTGGCGGGGCTCGTTCTTTATGCCCGTTTTATCTGAGGCGTACGCCACTCGGAATCGCCCATTCCAACTGTTTGGAACGGGGCAGGTAGCCGTGCTGCAATTCGACCAACTCCCGAGTAGTACGGCCCTGAACAAAACACGGCACAGCGTAGGTGCCGACGCCGAGAGGTTGTTGGTCGAGTGAGGCGTAACAACGAGGGCTCCCCGGCGCAGGCGGAGCGGGGCAACTTCACCCCGCCGCCGCGTGCCGCGGCGCCGTCCGCCGCCGTGTCCGAAGGGATACCGGCCGGTGGCAGCACCAGTCGGCTGTCCCCGCGCAACTGGCGGGTGCCCACCCGGCTGAACGCGATCCTCCTGATCCCCGTACTGGTCGGGCTGGTCATGGGCGGCTTCCAGGTGAAGGGCTCGATCAACACCTGGCAGGAGGCCCAGGACGCGGAGAAGACCGCGCTGATCGTGCGCGCTGCCGCCGAGTACGGGCAGGCCCTGCTCAACGAGCGCGACCTCACCGCCGAGCCGCTGCTGTCGAACAAGCGGGACGACGACGTCGTCACGCAGGCCCGGGCCACCACCGACGCGGCCGCCGAGAAGTTCGACGAGGCCGTGCGGAGCATGCCGGCCACCCAGGGCCTGGAGCGCCGCCTCAAGCTGTTCAAGCTGGAGGAGCCCAAGCTCCCGCAGCTGCGCAAGGCCGCCTACACCGCCGCCATGGACCCGGTGAAGACCGAAGAGGGCTACGTACAGGTGCAGCACTCCCTCATGGAGTTCTGCAACGAACTGGGTCTCGGCACCGGCAATATCACCAGCTACGGCCGTACCGTCTACGCGATCGAACTGGCCAAGGCCGCAGAATCGCTTCAGCGCTCCATCGGCATGCACCTCCTGGTGCGGCCGAGCAAGGAGGGCACCAAGTTCAACGACCAGGTCAAGGCCTTCGGCTCGTACAACTACCTGGAGCAGATCGCCCTCGGTGAGTTCACCTCCGGTGGTACGGAGGCCGACGCGGCCCGGCTGAAGCAGGTCATGACCGCCAAGGCCACCGCCGGCGCCGCCGACCTCAAGGCCGCGAAGGAGAAGGCCGACGCCGCCGGGGTGCCGTTCGTGACGCCGCCCACCATCGACGGCTCGGTCTACGACGGCATGGCCCAGGAGATCGGCCTCGGCAAGGACCCCGCCCAGCTGAAGGCGAAGGGGATCACCCCCGAGACCTGGATGGCCGCCGCGACCGCCAAGTTCGACGGCTACACCACGGTCGAGGACGAGCTCGTCGACCGGGCGGTGACCGAGGCCGCGGACATCTCGTCCAGCGCCCGCACCGACGCCGTCGTCAACGCCACGATCGTGCTCGTCGCCCTGCTGGCCGCGTTCATCCTGGCCGGGCTCATGGCCCGGCAGATGAGCCGGTCGATGCGCCGGCTGCGTACCGCCGCCTTCGGCATCGCCGAGCAGCGGCTGCCCTCGCTCGTCGACCAGCTCTCGCGGACCGACCCGGGCCGGGTCGACACCCGCGTCCAGCCGATCCCGATCACCTCCCAGGACGAGATCGGCGAGGTCGCCCGCGCCTTCGACCAGGTGCACCGCGAGGCGGTCCGGCTCGCGGCCGAGCAGGCCATGCTCCGGGGCAACGTCAACGCGATCTTCACCAACCTCTCGCGCCGCAACCAGTCGCTCATCGAGGGCCAGCTGACCCTCATCACCGACCTGGAGAACAACGAGGCCGACCCGGACCAGCTGGAGAGCCTGTTCCGGCTGGACCACCTGGCGACCCGTATGCGGCGCAACGGCGAGAACCTTCTCGTCCTCGCCGGCGAGGAGCCCGGCCGCCGCTGGAACCAGCCGGTGCCGCTGGTGGACGTGTTGCGGGCCGCATCCTCCGAGGTGGAGTCCTACGAGCGCATCGAGCTCTCCGGCGTCCCGGAGACCGACATCCACGGCCAGTCCGTCACCGACCTCGTGCACCTGCTGGCCGAGCTGCTGGAGAACGCCACCACGTTCTCCTCGCCGCAGACCAAGGTGCGGGTCACCGCGACCCGGCTGCCCGACGGCCGCGTGATGATCGAGATCCACGACAAGGGCATCGGCCTCACCGCCGAGGACTTCGCCGACATCAACCACAAGCTGGCCAACCCGCCGACGGTGGACGCCGCGGTGTCCCAGCGCATGGGCCTGTTCGTGGTCGGCCGGCTCGCCGACCGGCACGGCATCCGGGTCCAGCTGCGCCCCTCGGGCGAGCAGGCCGGCACCACCTCGCTGGTCATGCTGCCGGACGCGATCACCCACGGTGGCGGCGGCGAGGCCCCCGGCCAGGACGACTTCACCGTCTCCTCGATGATTCCGGAGCAGCAGGCCTTCGACGCCCTGCCGCAGCAGCCGCAGCTGCGTACGGCGGCCGAACTCGGCTTCGACGACTCGCGCTACGAGGAGCCGTCCGCGGACGGCTCCCAGCTCAACCCGGTGGGCCGCTCGCTGATGCGCGAGGAGCGCCGCGCGGCGCTGGAGGCGCAGAGCGGCGGCGAGCCCCCGCAGGAGCAGCCGGAGCAGCGGTACGCCGAGGGCGCGTACGGCGGCAACGGCGAGGACCCCTACGCCACCAACCCGTACGGCCAGGAGCCGCAGCAGGACGGGCAGGCCCTTCAGACGGGGCAGCAGCAGTACGCGCAGCCCGGCTACCAGGGCGGCTACGACCCGTACCGCGGTGACACCGGCTACGAGGGGCAGTCCGGCTACGGCGATCCGCAGGCCGGTTATCCGGAGGCGGCGTACGCGGCCCCCGAGGCGCCCCAGCATGCCTACGACGAGCAGTACGCCGTCCAGCCCCAGCAGGGAGAGTGGCCTGATCAGGGCGCGTACCAGAGCGGCTTCGAGCCGGTGGCGCAGGCGGAAGCGGAATCTGTGGCGGGCGCTCCCGCCGAGCCGCAGGAGCGCGTAGGCTTCGAGCGTTCGGGCCCCGTCCCGAACGCCGGCCACGAACTCACCGAAGCCGGTCTCCCGCGCCGGGGCGGCCAACAGCACTGGCAGCCCACGGGCGGCGGGAACGGTCGGCCCGACGCCGCGCAGGAGGGGCCGCAGCAGCAGGAACTGCCGCAGCGGACGCCGCCGGCGCAGCAGGACGCGAACGGCTCCGACGACTGGCGCTCGGCCAACGACGAGCGCTGGGAGCGGGCCGAGAAGCTCCGGGAGCCGAAGGCGGGCGGGATCACCCCGTCCGGTCTTCCCCGGCGCGTGCCCAAGGCCAACCTGGTCGAGGGCACCGCCGAACAGACCCAGCAGGGCGGCCCCCAGGTCTCCCGCGCTCCGGAGGACGTGCGTGGCAGGCTGAGCAACCTGCGACGCGGTGTCCTGCGGGGACGCAACGCGGGTGCGGACACAAGTAATACCTACAACCAGGAGCGTTAGTGTGAGCCCGATGAGCCAGGCGGCGCAGAATCTGAACTGGTTGATCACCAACTTCGTGGACAACACCCCCGGGGTGTCGCACACGGTGGTGGTCTCCGCCGACGGACTCCTGCTGGCGATGTCCGAGGGATTCCCGCGGGACCGTGCCGACCAGCTGGCCGCGGTCGCCTCCGGGCTGACCTCGCTGACGGCCGGCGCCTCGCGGATCTTCGAGGGCGGCGCGGTGAATCAGACGGTCGTGGAGATGGAGCGCGGCTTCCTCTTCATCATGTCCGTTTCGGACGGGTCCTCGCTGGCCGTTCTCGCCCACCCGGATGCCGACATCGGTCTGGTCGGGTACGAAATGGCCCTTCTGGTCGACCGCGCCGGCAGCGTCCTGACTCCGGACCTCCGCGCCGAGCTTCAGGGAAGTCTTCTTAACTAGTAGACAGACAGTGCGTTTCGCGTCACCGCGCCATAGGGTGCGGTGGCGCGGGCCCACTGGATTCGGGACCGGCAGGCGGAGGAGGAATCGTGGGTACACCCCCAGGCGGGCACCGGTTCGACGGTGGTCGGCACGTATCGGGTGAGCACGGGGACGAACGTTTCAACTTCCCCTCCACACCAGGCAGACAGGGCGATCAGCAGCCCTATCAGCCGTACCGGCAGCCGCAGCAGGGCCAGGGCTCCGACTGGCCTCAGCAGGAGCCCCAGCGGCCCGGGCGCCCGCAGCGCCCGCACCGCCTGGACGCCCCGCAGCAGCCGCCCCGTATCCAGCCTGTGCAGCCGAGGCGGGCTCCCGAGCCGGCTCCGGCCGCGCACAATCCGCTGGTCCGTCCGTACGCCATGACAGGTGGACGGACCCGACCGCGCTACCAACTCGCGATTGAGGCGTTGGTCAGTACTACGGCTGATCCGTCCCGGCTGCAAGGGCAGTTGCCCGAGCACCAGCGGATCTGCCGGCTGTGCTTCGAGATCAAGTCGGTGGCCGAGATCTCGGCCCTCCTCTCGATCCCCCTCGGCGTGGCCCGAATCCTCGTAGCCGACCTGGCAGAGGCCGGACTCGTCGCTATCCACCAGCCCGGCGGCGACGAGTCCGCCGGCGGCCAGCCAGATGTGACACTGCTCGAAAGGGTGCTCAGTGGACTTCGCAAGCTCTAGCGGCGGAGCGGCCCGCTCCACTACCTCGGCGAAGATCGTGGTGGCAGGGGGCTTCGGCGTGGGTAAGACCACGTTTGTCGGTGCCGTTTCGGAGATCAATCCGCTGCGCACCGAAGCCGTGATGACGTCCGCCTCGGCGGGCATCGACGACCTGACGCACACGGGGGACAAGACCACCACGACGGTGGCGATGGACTTCGGCCGCATCACGCTCGACCAGGACCTGATCCTGTACCTCTTCGGTACGCCGGGCCAGGACCGCTTCTGGTTCATGTGGGACGACCTCGTGCGCGGCGCCATCGGCGCGGTGGTCCTGGTGGACACCCGCCGGCTCGCCGACTGCTTCCCGGCGGTCGACTACTTCGAGAACAGCGGGCTCCCGTTCGTCATCGCCCTCAACGGCTTCGACGGACACCAGCCGTACACCCCCGACGAGGTTCGCGAGGCGCTCCAGATCGGACCCGACACGCCGATCCTGACGACGGACGCGCGGCACCGGGCGGATGCGAAGAGCGCGTTGATCACGCTGGTCGAGCATGCGCTGATGGCGCGCCTGCGGTAGGTGCTGCCGTACGCCGAGGGCCCCGCACTCCTGTGAGTGCGGGGCCCTCGGCGTGTGCCGCTCGGCCTGGCGGCCTTGCTCGTCCTCGATCGCCGGACGGGCTCGGCCCGCCCGGGGGTCAGCCCTGCCAGCTGTGGGGGGCCCGGAAGCCGGGGGTGCGCTCCAGGCGGCGCCAGCCGGCCGTGTCGCGGCCCCGGCGGGCGGGGCTCTCGGCGGGCTGGGCGGCGGCGCGGGCGAGCAGGACCGCGGTGATGGCGGCCAGCTCCTCGGGGTCGGCGAGACCCTTCTCGACGCGCAGCACGGACTCGGCGGTGGCAGTGCTCATGGGTGTGTCTCTCCGTCTTCGTCGGCAGTTCTTCGCGGGGCTCGCAGGGTCGCTGCGGGGGCCTCGGACTACTGCGGGGGGTTGCCGTGCTTGCGGGCCGGCAGGTCGGCGTGCTTGGAGCGGAGCATCGCGAGCGAGGCGATCAGGACCTCGCGGGTCTCGGCCGGGTCGATGACGTCGTCGACCAGGCCGCGCTCGGCGGCGTAGTACGGGTGCATCAGTTCGGTCTTGTACTCCTTGACCATGCGGGTGCGCATGGCTTCGGGGTCCTGGGCCTCGGCGATCTGGCGGCGGAAGATGACGTTGGCGGCGCCTTCCGCGCCCATCACGGCGATCTCGTTGGTGGGCCAGGCGTAGGTGAGGTCCGCGCCGATGGACTGGCTGTCCATGACGATGTAGGCGCCGCCGTAGGCCTTGCGCAGGATCAGGGAGATCCTGGGCACCGTCGCGTTGCAGTAGGCGTAGAGCAGCTTCGCGCCGTGCCGGATGATCCCACCGTGCTCCTGATCGACGCCGGGGAGGAAGCCGGGTACGTCCAGAAGAGTGATGATCGGAATGTTGAAGGCGTCGCACATCTGTACGAAGCGGGCGGCCTTCTCGGACGCCTCGATGTCCAGCACACCGGCCAGGGCCTGGGGCTGGTTGGCGACGATCCCGACAACCTGGCCGTCCATCCGGGCCAGGGCGCAGATGATGTTGCGGGCCCAGCGCTCGTGGATCTCCAGGTAGTCGCCGTCGTCGACGAGCTCCTCGATGACCTTGTGCATGTCGTACGGGCGGTTGCCGTCGGCCGGCACCAGGTCCAGGAGGGAATCGCCGCGCCGGTCGGCCGGGTCGTCGCTCGCCGCGGTGGGCGGGTTCTCCCGGTTGTTGGAGGGCAGCATCCCGATGAGGTAGCGGACCTCGGCGATGCAGGTCTCCTCGTCGTCGTACGCGAAGTGCGCCACGCCCGAGGTCTCGGCGTGCACATCGGCGCCACCGAGGCCGTTCTGCGTGATCTCCTCGCCGGTGACCGCCTTGACGACGTCCGGGCCGGTGATGAACATCTGCGAGGTCTCACGGACCATGAACACGAAGTCCGTGAGGGCGGGGCTGTAGGCCGCGCCGCCCGCGCACGGGCCGAGCATCACACTGATCTGCGGGATCACCCCGGAAGCGCGGGTGTTGCGCTGGAAGATGCCGCCGTAACCGGCGAGCGCGGAGACACCCTCCTGGATACGGGCCCCGGCCCCGTCGTTCAGGGAGACCAGCGGCGCACCGGCCGAGATGGCCATGTCCATGATCTTGTGGATCTTCGTCGCGTGGGCCTCGCCCAGGGCGCCGCCGAAGATCCGGAAGTCGTGCGCGTACACGAAGACCGTCCGGCCCTCGACCATGCCCCAGCCGGTGATCACACCGTCCGTGTACGGCTTCTTCGCCTCCAGGCCGAAACCCGTCGCCCGGTGCCGGCGCAGCTGCTCGACCTCGTGGAACGAACCCGGGTCCACCAGCAGCTCGATGCGCTCGCGCGCGGTCAGCTTGCCCTTCGCGTGCTGCGCCTCGGTCGCCCGGTCACTGGGTCCGCGCCGGGCCTGCTCGCGCAGTGCCAGCAGTTCGGCCACCCGGCCACGGGTGTCGCTCGGCTCACCCTGGGTTTCGTCCACAACGGTCATGTATCGACCCTACGAACCCGGTCAAGAAAATCGTGCCGTCGACTCCGTACAGTCTCCTGCCCGGTTTACTGGTGGAGCCTGACAGAAGTCCGGAGCCATGCAGGCGAAGTACCAGCCGGTACCCGCCATCGTTTGTGGAGGTTCCACAAAGACCCCACTGTGGTCTGCCGCACACACCGGTGGGCCAGGGGGGTGGTGGGCAGCAGAGCGGGCGGGGCCTGCGCGGGCCCCGCCCCCTCCTGCGCCTCAGCGGTTCAGCTCCCGCAGTGGAAGCGGGCGCTGCCCCAGTCGGCGTGGTCGTTGCCGTTGCCGTCGCCGCCGTCGCCCACCTTCAGCTCGACGTACTTGGCGCCGGTGACGTCGGCCGTGAGCGACCAGGCGGCGTCGGCCGCCCGGAGCACCGGCGACTTCACCTTCTCGGTGCCGTCCGCCTCGACGGAGAACTGCACGCTGCCCGCGGTCTTCTGCACGTCGTCCACGCCCACCTCGGCGGTGAAGGTGGTGCACTGCCCGCCGAGGTAGTAGCGGACGGTGGCCGGGGCGTGACTGCCGAGGCCCTTCTCGTAGACCGTGCCGCCGATGGTCAGCGCGGTGCCGTCGCCGGCGCCGGTCTCGCCGTTGGACAGGTCGCGCTCGACCGGCCCCCAGCCGTTGGAGGAGGCCGTCCAGTCCAGGTCGCTCGCCCAGCTGTCCGTGGTGGGCGGCGGCGGCAGGGTGCGTACGGAGGTCTGCGCGCCGAGCTTCCGCTGCCCGTCGCCGGTCGTGTACGAGGCCTCGGAGGTCAGGGCGTACGTGCGGTACTCGGCGTCCACCGGCGGGGTGACCTGCCAGCTCGCGGTGGCCTTGGCGCCGGCCGCGACCGAGTCGAAGGTGACGGCGCCCGCGGGCTCGGCCTTCCAGCCCTCGGGGAGGGTCAGGTTCACCGAGACGCCGGTGGCGGCGGTGGACTCGTAGTTGGTGAAGCTCGCCCTGACGGTGTTGGCGGTGCCCGGTTCCAGGGTCTCGGCGGCGGCCGCGACCGTGAGCGTGCCGCAGGCTGCCTGCTCACCGGCGGGGGCCTTGCCGAGGTCGGTCACGGTGAAGCCGTCGAGGACGAAGTCGGCGCCCCCGGGGGCGTCGCCGCGCTTGCGCAGCCCGGTCCAGGTGTCGCCGCAGCCCGCCGTGACGGTCTCGGAGAAGTGGCCGGTGGTGTGCTGGGCGCCGATGGCGGTGGTGCGGGTCTCGACCGACGCGGGCTTGCCGTCGGTGGTGATCCGGTCGTAGCCGTCGACCCACTCGTAGGCCCCGGCGTGGCTGGACTGGTAGTCGTACTCGACCTTGTAGCGGTGCCCGTCGGTCATCGGGACGGTCCAGGGGGCGGTGCGGTAGACGAGCCCGGTGTTCTCCTCGTGGGCCTTCAGGGACTCCTTGCCGCCGAGCACGTCGTCGATCAGCTTCCCGTTCCAGCCGGCCTGGGTGTACGGGGCGTGCAGCTGGGAGATGCTGGTGCGGGGGTCGGTGGAGCCGCCCGCGTCGCCCTTGAGGAAGGGGCCCCAGCCCTGGTCGACGTCCTCGAAGTCCTCGTGGACGACGGTGTTCTTCCTGGTGGCCGGGGCGTTGGCGACGATGCGTACGTCGTCGGCGCGGACGGTCGCCGCGCTGCCCCTGGCGGCCTCGATGCGCAGCGTGGTGCGGCCGTTGGCGGGGGCGGTGAAGTTGACCTTGGCGCGCTGGAAGTAGGTGCCGTGCCAGTCGGACGCGGCGACGTAGTCCTTGGCGGTGGAGCGGTCCACGGCGACGGACTTCCCGCCGGCCGAGAGCGTGGTGTGCCGGGTCTTGCCGGGTTCGACCTCGATGAGCGCGGACGCGGTGTAGCGGGCGCCGGGCTTCAGTCCGTCGATGCGCTGGGAGAGCGCGGCGGTGCCGGTGCCGGAGAGCTTCGCGGAGTTGCGGCCCTGGTCGTCGGTGTCGCGGACGGCGGTGCCGGTCCTCGACCAGTCGCCGAGCCGGTCGTCGTTGAAGCCGGGGTCGTCGACGAGGGTGTCCTCGCCCCACTTGGCGTCGGCCGCCTTGGGGGCCTGGTGCGGGTAGAGGACGTACGGCTGCCCGGCCTCGGCCTTCAGCGTGATCTTCCCGTTCACCGGGCGGACCGTGCCGGTCTTGACCCGGCCGTTGTCGGTGAGCTTGTAAACGGTGTACGTGCCCTTGGACGGCACCGCCCAGTTGCTCGTGCCGCCGGACTCGCTGTAGTGGTACAGCTTCTTGCCGCCGTCCCAGGGCAGCAGGTAGTCGGTGCCGCTGAGCACCTTGCGGCCGTGGTCGTAGAAGGTCCGCTTGCCGTCCTCGACCGTGCCGCTGATCCCGCCGGTGAGGGTGACGTCGTTGCCGTCCCAGCGGGTGATCTGCTGCTGCTGGAGGTACTTGGCGGGCAGATCGCGCTGCCAGATGTTGTCGTAGAAGGTGTTCCAGTCGGTCTCGCCGGTCCAGCCCTCGAACTCGGCGATGGCGCTCTGGCCGAGGACCGGGTCGTTGTTCCAGACGTCCTTCTCGCCGTTGCGGATGAACCGGATGATCTTCGAGTTGAGGCCCTTGTTGGTGGCGCCGCCGTAGTCGAGGTCGTTGGCCCAGTGGGACCAGAGCGAGGCCCGCTCGAATTTGTCGGCCCACTCGCTGGAGACGTTCCAGCCCTGCTTCTGGAGGGCCTGGACGGTCTTGTCCGCGATCCAGCCGTGCGTGTAGTAGACGTCGATGTACAGCATGCTGAGGTTGCTGCCGGTCTCGTCGCGCAGCTGCTGGAAGCGCTTGGCGAGGTCGCCGCTGTTGATGTCGCGGCGCTGGTCGATGTAGTAGCTCTGGTTGAGCCAGTTCCAGCCCGGCTGCGTCTTGTCGACGAGCTGTTCGTCGAACGCCTTCGCCTCCGGGTACGCCTCCGTGGCGTTGACGTGGACGCCGAAGGTCGCTCCCCACTTCTTGCCGTCCTTCAGGAGGGCGTTGAGGTCCTTCAGACCGCCGGCGCGCTTGTTGTAGTCGCCGCCGTAGTCGGGGTGCGCGGAGTCGTGGCCCTCGGAGGCGTACCCCTTGAGGAGGGCGAGCTGCCCGAGGCCGTCGGTGGACAGGGAGATCCGCTTGACGTCGTCCAGGGTGCGCAGGAAGGGGTGGGTGGCCTGGCTGGCGAAGTTGAACGGGATGTGCGTGATCACCCGGTCCGCGGTGTCCTCGCTGCCCGGCGCGACCACGCCGATGGAGCGGAACGCGACGGCGCCGTCCTGCCAGTCGACGGTCCTGTCGCCGTTGGCGTCGGGCGTGACGACGACCTTGGCCCAGGGCAGGTTGTCGCCGCTCTCCGGCTTCGGCGCGCCCTCGCCCCGGTAGGTCCACTGCCCCGACCAGACGGCGACCCGGGTGGAGCCGTCGTCCTCCTTGCGGGCCTGGTGCCAGAAGCGGGCGTCGTCGCCGCCGGTGGCGCCGGAGGGTTTGTCGTACGAGGAGTTGGACTCGACGGCGGCGGCCAGCGAGCCGGTGTTGAGGATCGCGTAGGTGGCCCCGGAGGGCGCGGCGTCCGCCGGGGTGTCCCCGGTGACCTTCGCGAAGACGTCGGCGGTCTTCGTGGAGTCGGTGTCCAGCCGGGTGAAGGCGGTCGCGGCCCCGGCGTCGGTGCTGGTGACGGAGACCAGGTCGTGGCCGGGTATGTCGATCGTGGAGACCCGGAAGGCGGCGGTGTCGCGGACGGCGGTCACCTTGAAGGTGGTGGCGCGCCCGGACACCGACAGCGTGGCGTCGATCTCGACGCCGGGCAGGTCGGGGAAGGCGAGGGTGTAGCGGGCGGCCGATCTGGTGGTCTTCGGGGCGCCCTTGAGCCGCACGGTGTGCGCGGCGCCGTTCAGGGTGACGGCGGTGACCGGCCGGGTGCTGCCGGTCAGCTGCTTGCCGGAGGCGCGGTCGGTGTACGTGAGGACGCGCGGGAAGTCGGCGGCGACGGCGACCGCGAGCTGCCCGGAGGCGAGGACGGGGCTGCCCGCGGGGACGGCACGGCCGGCCGCGGCGGGTGCGGGGGTGGCGGCCGTGGCGGGGAGCGCGGCCCCCACCAGGGCCAGGACGGCGGCTGAGGCGGCGGCTGCGGCGCCCGCCGGAGTAAATCTTGGTGACATGTGCACTGCGTAGTCGTCGGCTACGCACACCGTCAACGACGTACGGCCCCGAGGGCTTCTCCAGTCCAACAACCGCCCTGCGTAAGTCCAAGTGGGGCGGAGACGGGGCATCCCGGGCGCCGCCTTCAGCTCCTGATCACGCGTCATACACGATGGGCCGCACGGGGCCGCCAAGTGGCGCTGAGCAGCGTCGAGTTGTGAAGAGTCCTTCTTTTTGAGAGCGCTCTCAGTCACAAGTCTTGACGCCCGCGCCGCGCGTCGCGAAAGTGGTGCGCACCGCGGACGCCCCCGTTCCACCTCCCCGCTCGGCCCATCCGTCCGCGCCCCCCACGCACCCCCCACGCACCCCCGGAGTCGCCTCATGATTTCGCGCCGGAAGTTCCTCACGGGCGGCGCCGCCGCCACCGCCACCGCCCTCACCTACCCCCTCTGGGGCAGTGCCCTGAGCCCGAGCGCGTCGGCGTCTGCGGCCACCTGCGAACTGGCGCTGGAGAACCGCTCCCTGCCCGGCCGCGTCAACGCCTACGTCACCGGCCACGAGCAGGGCACCGACCGCTGGGTCCTGCTGCGCGCCGACGGCAGCGTCTACCACCCGGACTCCCCCGGCGCCCCGCAGACCCCGCTCCCGGTGGACTGCGCCATCCCGCTGAACGGGGCGGGCGCCGGGCCCGTCGTGCTGACTCTGCCTCAGATGTACGGTGCCCGGGTCTACTTCGTGCGCGACGACACCCTGGACTTCTACCTCAACCCGGGCCCGGCCCTGGTCGAGCCGGCCTTCGCCACCTCCACGGACCCGAACTACGGGCGCACCTGGTCGTTCTGCGAGTTCACGTTCAACCCGCAGCAGCTGTACGCCAACATCAGCTACGTCGACCTGGTGACGGCCCTGCCGATCGGCCTGACCCTGGAGGGCGACTCCACGCACACCGTGGCCCCGCTCCCGGACGGCGCCGTGCAGCGCATCGCGGACGGCCTGATCGCCCAGGCGGCGGCCGACGGCCAGCCCTGGGACCAGCTGGTGACGCGCGGCTCGGACGGCAACGTGCTGCGGGTCGTCTCGCCGCAGAACCTCATGGCGCCGTACTTCGACCGCCCGGACGAGATGCCGTTCCGCGACCTGTTCACCGCGCAGATCGACGAGGTCTGGGAGAAGTACCGCTCGACGGACCTGCGCATCGACCTCCAGGGCGGGCGCGGCGTCCGCACCGGCCGGGTCAGCGGCGACACCCTGACGTTCGACGGCGGGCACACCTTCCCCAAGCCCGTCTCCAAGGACGTCTTCACCTGCAACCACGGGCCCTTCACCAACAACCCGGCGGACAACGACGACAAGAAGGCCCTGCTCGCCCGGCTCGCGGCCGGCTTCAACCGCTCGATCATGCTCAGCCACCCCGACCAGCCGAACGGCACCTCGGTGGCCGACTACTACCAGGGCGCGGTGACCAACCACTGGTCGCGGATCGTCCACGCCAACAGCCCGATCGGGTACGCCTTCCCGTACGACGACGTACGCCCGGACGGCGAGCCGGACGTCTCGGGCGCCGCGAACGACGGCAACCCGCGCCGGTTCACGGTGAGCGTCGGCTCCTGACGACACCGTAGGCGCCTCCAGGCCGCGTGTGCCCCCGTCCGGGCGGGACGGGGGCACACGCTTGTCCACTGCTTCCCGCCCATTCCCGCCCGTGGCCCGGAAGCGGACTCGCACGGGGGCGCCCCGTCACCGCGCAGCCCGTGGCGCCCGAGTTCTACGCGCGTCACCGAAGGGCCCGCCGTAACGGCCGCGTGAACACCTGGCGCCGGGCGCAACAGTCTTCGCCATAGATGTTGAACTTTGAACAAGATGGGTCTAGAGTGAATGTCGTTGAAGGTTAAACAAATGGTCGAGTCCGCTCGGCCCCGTCCCCGAGGAGGAGCCATGGCTCTGTTCAACCGCAAGACCAACGACGCCGCGACCGCTACGACCACGGTCGACGTCGACCCCGCCCTGGCCGCCCTCACGGGTGAGTACACGATCGACCCGGCCCACAGCAGCATCGGCTTCACCGTGCGGCACGCCATGGTCACCAACGTGCGCGGCTCCTTCGGCGAGCACGAGGGCTCCCTGAAGCTGAACGGCTCCGACCCGGCCGCCTCGGCCGCCTCGATCGACGTCAAGATCGCCAGCGTGGACACGGGCATCGCCGACCGCGACGCCCACCTGGTCAGCGGCGACTTCTTCGACGCCGAGAAGTTCCCCCTGATGACGTTCCGCTCGACGTCCGCCGAGCAGCTGGGCGGCGAGAAGTACCGCGTCACCGGCGACCTGACCATCAAGGACGTGAGCCGCCCGCTCTCCATCGACCTGGAGTTCAACGGCTCCGCCACCGACGTCTACGGCAACGAGCGCGTCGGCTTCGAGGGCAGCGCGGAGATCCTGCGCTCCGACTGGGGCCTGACCTGGAACGCGGCGCTGGAGACCGGCGGTGTGATGGTCAGCGACAAGGTGAAGCTGAACTTCGACATCTCTGCGATCAAGGCCGCCGCCCCGCAGGCCTGATCCTCCCGGGGACCGTCCCCCGACCGAGCGCGCCCGCCGCCCGCCCCTTTCCGGGGAGGACGGCGGGCGCTCGGCGTGCCGGGCGGTACGGGCGCCGGTCAGGCCATGCTCTGGGCGCCGTCCAGCGCCTCGCGGATGATGTCGGCGTGACCGGCGTGCTGCGCGGTCTCGGCCAGCACGTGCAGCACCGCACGGCGGACCGACCACCGCGCGTCCCCGTCGAACCACGGGGCCTTCGGCAGGGCGTGCGTGACGCCGAGGTCGGGCAGCGAGGCGATCAGCTCGTCGGTACGGCGGGCCACCTCGGCGTACGCCTCCAGCACGCCCGCCAGGGTCTCCCCCGGCTGCATCGCGAATGATTCGGCCCGCTCCGCGAAGTCGGCCTCCGTCATCGCGGTGAAGTCGGGCATGCTCGCGGCCCCTTCCACCATGAAGTTCGCCCAGCTCCGTTCGGCGTTCGTGACGTGCTTGATGAGCCCGCCCACGCACAGCGCGCTCGCGGTGGTCCGCTGCCCGGCCTGCTCGTCCGTCAGGTCGCGTGCGGTGAACCGCAGGAAGTGCCGCTGCTTGGCCAGCGCCTCCAGCAGTTCGGCACGCTCACCGTCCACGCCGGGCGTGGTGGCCGTCGCGCCGGTGTCCGTCGCGGTGTCGCTCATGGATCTGCCCTTCGTCGTTCTTGTTCCGCCTTCACGAACGACGCTAGAAGCCGTATAGGACAGTCCACGCCCTATACGGCCTCCGGTCAGCGGCGCCGGACCTTGAGCGCGTTGTCCGTACGGGTGACGGGGTTGCCGTCCGGGTCGTTCTGGACCCGCTCGTGCTCCGCGCTGAGCAGCACCTCCCACTCCCCCTCCGGCAGTTCGAGCGAGGCCAGCACCTCGTCGGTGGTCGGGAGCCGCATTTCCGCGTGGTGGTGGTCCCACGGCGGGAAGCCCGCGTGCCCGACGATCAGGAGCACCCCGCCGGGCGCGACCGCCCGCGCCGCCCGGCGCAGAATCCGCTCGCGCGGCAGGTCGCCCATGGAGTGCAGGAACTGCGCCGACACGAGGTCGTACTCGCCCTCGGGGAACGAGGCCCCCAGGTCGTGGAACTGCCAGTCGACCATCTCGGAGACCTCCGCATCGGCCGCGTGTTCGGCGGCCCGCGCCAGCGCGACGCGCGAGATGTCCGTCGCCGTGACCTGCCAGCCCTGCCGCGCCAGCCAGACCGCGTCGGCCCCCTCCCCGCATCCGAGGTCCAGCGCCCGGCCCGGATTCAGGTCCTCGGTCTCGCGGACGAGCACCGTGTTGGGGTTGCCGCTCCAGATGCGGTGGCTCTCCCGGTAGCGGTTGTCCCACAGCTCCGCGTCCGAGGGTGCGTTGCGCGCCTCGACCGCGCGCCGGGTGTCCTCGGTGACGAGGTCCCCGTTGATGGCCGATCCCGCCTTCAGCCCGGCCGCCGCCGAGCCGATGACCTGCTCCATCAGGCTCGCCACATTGCCGGCCACCCACACCCCGGGCACGTCCGTCGCGCCGGTCGGATCGGCCTCGATGTACGTACCGAGGGTGCGCCCGCCCATCTCCAGCGGGGTCGGCCGCAGCCCGAGGCTTTCGAGTACGCCGGAACGCGCCGTGAACCGCGGCTGTACGACCACCGCGTCCCGCGCCACCACCCGGCCGCCCGCCAGCCGCACCCCGGTCAGCCGGTCGCCGCCCACCTCCACACCGGCCACCTCGCCGTCCACGACCGCGATGCCCCGCGCGGCCAGCTGCTCGTACTCCTCGTCGCTGGGCTCCGGGCCCCGGTGCAGGAAGAGCGTGACGTCGTCGCTCCACTGCCGCCACAGCAGCGCCTGGTGCACGGCCATCGGGCTCGAAGCCACGACGCCGATCGCCGAGTCCCTGACCTCCCAGCCGTGGCAGTACGGGCAGTGCAGCACCTCGTGGCCCCAGCGCTCGGCCAGGCCCGGGATCGGCGGCAGCTCGTCCACCAGACCGGTCGTGACGAGCAGCCGGCGCGCCGTCACGGCCGTCCCGTCCCCCCGTACGACCCGGAACCCGGCCCCCTCCGGCAGCCTCTCGGCCACCGTGACCTCGCCCTCCACGATCTCGGCCCCGTAGCCGGTCACCTCGTCCCGGCCGACCGCCAGGAGCTCCGCGGGCGGCGTGCCCTCGCGGCCCAGGTAGTTGTGCACGTGGGACGCGGGGGCGTTGCGCGGCCTGCCCGCGTCGATCACCAGCACCGACCGGCGGGCCCGCGCCAGGGCCAGTGCCCCGCTCAGACCCGCGGCCCCGCCGCCGATGACCACCACGTCGTACATCTGCGTCATGTCGCTCATGCGCACACCTCCATCTACCGGAGATGGTGCGCCCCGCCCGTCACCTCGGCAAACATCCTTGCCGGTGCGGCAAACTCGCACCACACGATCTTCCCCGGATTCCGCTCCCCGACCCCCCACGCCTCGGCGAGCGCCGCCACCAGCATCAGCCCGCGCCCGCCCTCGGCGGTCGGCTCGGGGCACGGCACGGCCTCCGGCACCTCACCGTCCCCGCTGTCGTGCATCTCGACCCGGAGCCGGCCCTCGGCCTTCTCCCAGTACAGGAACAGCCGGAACCCGCGCCCCGGCGGCACGCCGTGCACGAGCGCGTTGGTCGCGAGTTCGCTCACGCAGAGCAGCACATCGTCCGCGCACACCTTGCGCTCCTCGCACGCCCAGTCGGCCAGCGCCTCCCGTACGAACTTCCGTACGAGCGGCACCGACCTGCGCTCGCGGCGGTAGAAAGCCTCGCGGAGGTCGGGGAGTTGAGTTGTTTCGTTCATGAGGCGAAGGTCACATAACGTCACTACGGTTATGCAGTGAGTCAGGTCGTACGGAGTCGATGTACGACCTCTGACGGGTCGTCGAGAGGCCCGGACGGGGAGAGGGACTGCATGCAGCAGGCGAAGCAGACGAAGAGGAAGCGCGTCACGTCCTGGCACGTGATCGGCGCGCAGCTCGCGACCTTCCGCAGAGCGGCCGGGCTGACACAGGCGGCCCTCGCGGACCGGTGCCGGGTCAGTGAGGACACGATCGCGTCGATCGAGCAGGGGCGGCGGCCGCTCCAGTTGGACTTCGCCATCCTGTTGGACGAACTGCTGGATACCAAGGGGGCGTTGCAGGTCGCGGTCACCAAGGTGCCGGAGAAGGAGCGGTTCCCGGCGTTCGTCCAGGACTTCGTGGAGTACGAGCAGGAGGCCCTGACCCTGCTGTCGTACGAGAATCAGGTGGTGCCCGGGCTTCTCCAGACCGAGGAGTACGCACGAGCGGTCTTCGGCTCTCTCTATCCTCCTCTTGAGGCCGAGGAGGTGGACGAGCGGGTGGCCAACCGGCTGAACCGGCGGGCTCTCCTGGAGCGCAAGCCGCGACCGATGCTGACCTTCCTCATCGAGGAGGTGGTGCTGCACCGGCCCATCGGAGGGCCCGAGGTCCTGCGCGAGCAGATCAGATGCCTTCGCGAGTACGCCCGGCTCCCCTTTCTCAGCATCCAGATCGTGCCGACAGCGCGCCAGACGCACGCCGCCCTAGACGGCCCGATGGTGCTTCTGGAGACCCCCGATCACGATCAACTGGCTTATATCGAAGGCCAGCGCGTGAGCTTCCTGGTCGATGACCCGGATGAGGTCAGCGTCCTCCTGCAGAAATGTGGGATGCTCCGATCGCAGGCGCTCTCGCCCGAGGAGAGCGTTCGCCTACTGGATGACCTGCTTGGAGAGAGATGACTCGCGCAGCACACGCCACCGGCCTCAGTTGGTTCAAGTCAAGCTACAGCGGCAGCGAGGGCGGCAACTGCGTAGAGGTCGCCGCCCACCCCGCTGCCGTGCATGTCCGGGACTCCAAGGTGAGCGACGGGCCGGTCCTCACCGTCCCGCCGCACGCCTGGACCGCGTTCCTCCGGGCGAACGTCTAGCTACAGGCCCGCGCGCAGGGCGTTGACGCGTGCGGCGGCGGCTTCGAACGCCGCCGCGTCCAGCGCGCCGGTCCCGAGCGCGTCGCTCAGGGCGGTCACCGCCTCGTCTCCCTGGGAGACACTGCGCGAGGAGCAGAGCAGCAGGTCCATGCCCGCGGCGGCGGCCTTGACGGCGACCTGCGAGGTGCTGCCGAAGGGCTGGAGGGCGCCCGCCTCCAGCGCGTCGGTGATGGTGACACCGGTGTAGCCGAGGCGGTTGCGCAGCTCGCCGACGACGGTCGGGGACAGACCGGCGGGGCGGCTGGGGTCCAGCGCGCTGTAGATGGCCCAGGACAGCATGACGAGCTTGGTGCCGGCGTCGATGGCGGCCTTGTACGGAGCCTCGTCCACGCTGCGCAGGGTGGCCGCGGACGTGGTGATCGTGACGGGGCGCAGGTCGGTGTTCTGGCTGGCGGTGGCCGGGCCGAGGCCCGGGAAGTGCTTGGCGGTGGCGGCGACACCGACGGCCTGCTGGGCGGTGATGAAGGTCTTGCCGCAACTGGCCACCGCGGCGGCCGACTTGCTGTAGGACCGCTTGTACTGGTCCGTGAAGTCGCCGTCCGCGCGGTAGACGTCGAGGACCGGCGCGAGGTTGACGTTCATGCCGATGCCCGCGAGGTTCAGGCCCGCGCCGCTGCCGGTGAAGTCGGCCCACTGGTGCGGGTCGGCGGAGGCGCCGACGTCCTTGGCGGACATGACGGGCTCCCCGGGCAGGCGGCGGACCATGCCGCCCTCCTGGTCGGTCATCAGGAGCAGCGGGGCCTTCACGGGCGACGAGGCGTGGGCCGCGTTCATCGACTTGATGACGCTCTCGATCTGGCTCAGGCTCTGGATGTTCTCGCCGAAGAAGATCACCCCGGCCGTGCGGCCCTCCTCGATGGCGTTCATCAGGGAGGTGGGGGGCGTGAGGCCGGGGTAGGAGTGGATGACGCACTGCCCGGCGCGCTGCTGCGGGGACAGGGCGGAGAAGCGGGGGCGCGCCACCTCGGGCGCGCGTGCGGCGGCCTCGGAGGCCGCCGGTCCCAGTCCGGCGGCCAGGGCCGCCGCCCCGGCGATCAGGGCGCCGCGCCTGCTGAGGGGGGATGTCATGTCGTGCTCCTTCGTGAACGGTCTCGTGGAGCCGGGCGGGGCTCGGGGAGGACGTACGAGGGCCGGAGCAGCCGGTCACGGCCGCTCCGGCCCACGTACCCCTCATTCAGGGGCCACGCCCGGGGAGGGGGCGATGTGGTGCGGCATCCGCCGTCACGGGGTGTTGTTCGCCAGAGCCAGCAGGCGGGAGCGGTCACCGCTGAAGCGGTCGCGGTCGACGTTGCCGGAGACACCGTTCACCGCGCCGGTGGAGGTGTACTGCCAGACCGTGTAGAAGGGGAAGCCCGACGGGATGCTGGGGGTGCCGGTGGTCCAGTTCGCGACCCACAGGGGGCTGCGGGCGGACATGCCGCTCCAGCCGCCGGTGCAGTTGTTCCACCAGCTCGGGCTGGTGTAGATCACGACGTCACGGCCGGTGCGGGCCTTGTACTGGTTGTAGAAGTCGAGAATCCACTGCTGCATGCCGGCCTGGGAGTAGCCGTAGCAGGTGCCCTCGATGTCGAGCACGCCGGGGAGCGTGAGGTTGTCGCGGGACCAGGCGCCCCCGTTACTGGCGAAGAAGTCCGCCTGGGCCGCGCCGCCGGAGACGTCCGGCCGCGCGTAGTGGTACGCACCCCGGATCACACCGGCGTTGTAGGCGTTCAGGTAGTTGGCATTGAACGTCGAGTCCTTGTACGTCAGACCCTCGGTCGCCTTCATCCAGGCGAACTCGATGCCCGCGCCGCGCACCGAGCTCCAGTTGATGCCGCCCTGCCAGCTGGAGACGTCGATGCCCTCGGGGTTCGCCTTGAGGTCGGCGCCGGGGTCGAGGTGCGGCTGCCGGGTGTCCGGCTTGAAGTCCTTGGCGTCCTGGATGTAGCCGACGCCCATGTAACCCTGGCCGTACGGCACGGGGTTGGCCGGCGCGGGCGCCGCCGACGCGGTGCCGCCGGACATCAGGCCGAGCAGCAGCACGGCGCTCGTGCCGATGACACCGGCCACGGTGAGTCTCTTCTGGGTGGGCTTGAGGGAAATGCTGCGGGGGAACACGGCGGCCTCCTGCTTGTGGGGGGACAGGTTGTCCGGCGACGGTCTACGCGCGTTGTTGTCGCGAACACGACATAGTGAGCCACAGAACCGGGTGGGCGGTAAATAGTTTTCCGTTGCCATTAGTGGTCTACACCTCTCTCCGCCTTGATGAGCTGTACGAACGACCGGCACTCGACGGAAGTTTTCCGAACTGACGGGTAGGTCCGCGCACTCGATCGAGTGGACGTTTCCGGCGGTATGCGGGATTCGATGGGAAATGCTCTCACCGGAAGCGATCATTCGGCGGTGATCATTACCCATCGGACGGCACGCCGTCCCAAGTCCACCCTGCTGGCCGGATTCGGCGGCGCGCTCGCCGTCCTGACCCTGCTCCCGGCGATCCCGGCGACCGCCGCGCCGCTACCGGACTCCTCGCCCCGCGTGGTGACCCCGGCCGAGCGTGCGACCGCCGCCTATCTCCGGGACGCGCGGAACCGGCCCGCGCGGCTGCGGGCCTTCTTCAAGGACCTGCCCAAGGGCGGTGACCTGCACAACCACCTGTCGGGCGCGGTCACGACCGAGTACCTGATCAAGCTCGCGATCGACCACGACCTGTGCATCGACGCGACGATGACTGCGGTGGCCCCGCCGTGCGGCTCGGGCACCCGGCCCGCCGCCGACGCGCGGACGGACAGCGCGTTCCGGCAGCAGATCGTCCGGGCCTGGTCGATGCAGGACTTCCCGGCCGACCGGTCCGGCCACGACCACTTCTTCGACACCTTCGGCAAGTTCTCCATGGCGACCTGGTACGACCGGGGCAAGATGCTGGCCAACGTCGCCGACACCGCCGTCAAGCAGAACCAGTTCTATCTGGAGACGATGGTCAGCCCGGCCTCGGACAGCGCCAAGAAGCTGGCCGACACGGTGGGCTACGACGCCGACCTGGCCGCGCTCCACCGCAAGCTCCTGGCCGGCGGACAGCTCGACCGGGTGGTGGACGAGGGGGTCAAGGAGGCCGACGACTCCGACGTCCAGTTCCGACAGACCGCGCACTGCGACACCCCGCGCCCCGCCCCCGCCTGCCGGCTGCCCGTCCGGTGGATCTCCCAGGTCTCCCGGGGCAGCAGCCCGGCCCGCGTGTTCACGCAGATCGCGGTCGGCATGCGGCTGGCCGAGCGCGACCCGAGGTTCGTCGCGGTCAACCTCGTACAGCCGGAGGACGGCGAGACCTCGCTGCGCGACTACAGCCTCCAGATGCGGATGCTGAAGTACCTGCGCGGGCAGTACCCGGGCGCCCACCTCACGCTGCACGCCGGTGAGCTGGCGCCCGGCCTGGTCAAGCCGGAGGACCTGACCTTCCACATCAACGAGGCCGTGCGGGTCGCCGGGGCCGAGCGCATCGGGCACGGTGTGGACCTGGTCCACGAGGACGACTGGCGGCAGCTGGCCCGGACGATGGCCCGGCGCCACGTCGCCGTCGAGGTGCCGTTCTCCAGCAACAAGCAGATCCTAGGCATCGCGGGCGACGACCACCCGTTCAACGCGTACCGCCGCTACGGCGTCCCGATCGTGCTGTCCACCGACGACCCGGGAGTCTCGCGGATCGACATCAGCCACGAGTACCAGTACGCCGCCGAGACGTACAGCCTGTCGTACACCGAGCTGAAGGACCTGGCCCGCGCCTCGCTGGAGTACGCGTTCCGCGACGGCCGCAGCCTGTGGGCCGCCGGTTCCGCGCCCTCCGGCTACCGGCCGGTGTCCGCCTGCCGGGCCGACCGCCCCGGTGACGGCCGCCCGAGCGCGCGCTGCGCCCAGTACCTGGCCGCCAGCCCGAAGGCGGCGACCGAGTGGCGCCAGGAGGTGGCCTTCGCCTCCTTCGAGCGCGCCCACGGCGGTCGCGGCTGAGCCGGCCTGCTCGTTGCGCACAGTAAGGGGTGCGGGAATCTGGTCCCGCACCCCTTGCTCATGGCCTGCGCGGGGGCGTCAGAAGCCGCCCCCGAAGTCACCGCCGCCGCCGAAGCCGCCCCCGTCACCGAAACCTCCGCCGTCACCGAAGCCTCCGCCGCCGAAGCCGGACGCGTCGAAGTCGGAGCCGGAGAAGTCACCGCCCGAGAAGTCACCCCCGCCGAAGTCGCCGCCCCCGTAGTCCGCCGCGTAGGCCGGGGTGGCAAGCATCGAGCCGAGCATGGTGCCAACCAGGAGGCCGGGGAGCAGGCCGCCGCCGAAGTAGCCGCCCGCCCAGGGGCCGTAGGCCGGGCCCGCCTCCCAGTAGGGGCGGCGGGTGCCGTCGCCCATCTCGACGGTGCGGCTCATCGGGTCCTCGCCGTCGCGCAGCCGTACCTCGTCGGCCGCGCAGACCGGGACCTCGCGGGCCGTGCCACGGGCCGGGGCCCAGCGGACGTCGGCGACCGAGGGGCCGTGGCGCGGGTCGAAGAAGCAGGGCGGGCGGCGGGCCGGGATTTCGCGGCCCGAGCGGCGGGCGTCCAGCACGGCCAGCGAGTAGCGCCCGTCCTCCAGGGCCTGGGTCACCCCGCGCACGTCCGAGGGGTGACCGGCGTGCGCCATGCGGGACTTGGCGCTCTCGTAGGAGTCGAGGGCGCGTTCGTAGTCGGCGCGCATCGCGTCGTCGGCGCCGGCCTCCGCCGGGTGGAAGTCGAGCCGTTCCAGCGTCTCGCCGTACGCCGTGATGTCCTCGTCCACGACCACCCGCAGCTTGTCGAGCGCGGCCCGCTCCTCGGTCTCCCTGCGCCTGCGGCCCCGGCGTACGACCGTGTACGCGGCCGCCCCGCCGAGGACCACCACGCCCCCGGCCACGGCCAGGCCGGCGGCGGTCGAGCCCCGCCCGGCCGGGGAGCCGCCGCCGCCCCAGGAGCCGGGAGCGTGGCCCCGGGCCTGTTCGACGGCGCGGTCCACGAAGGCGTTGAGCTGGGTAGAGGCGTCGGTGTCCGCGCCGGGCGTCTTCACGGCGGCGGTGAGGTTGATGACCGCGCTCCGGGACATCACCTGCGGGTCGGCGCCCGCGTTGAAGCCGTCGCCGAGGCGTATCGCGTAGACGCCGGTGATCCCGGTGTCGGTGCGCAGGGTGCGCAGGACGCTGTCCTCGGGGAAGGCGGCGCTCTGCGGCAGCACGGCCACGAAGACCGGCTTGTCCGCGTCCTTGATCTTCTTGGTGAGCGCGGCGGCCTGGCCCCGGGAGAGCTGGTCGGACGCGGCCGGGTCGACGTACACGGGCCCCTTGCGCAGGGCCTGGGCGACGTCGTCCACGGTGGAGGCGCCGGTCGCGGCCGGTGCGGCGGGGGCGAGGACCACGGCCAGGGCGGACAGCACCATCAGGAGCCCCGCCAGGAGCGACGGGGCCGCAGAGGTGGGGAACGACCGGTTCCGCATACTCCCAAGCTAACGCACAAGCGTGCGAAGCGGGCTGGTGAGCGGGCGGACGTGCGGAACGGGCGGACGGCCTCCCGTGCCGCCCGCCCGTTCCGCGTCCGTCAGGCGGCCCGGTAGGCCGTCCTGAGCTTCGCCACCGCACCGGTCAGGTCACCGGTGAGCAGCAGGTGGTCGGCGTCCGCGAACGGCTTGGACACCTTCTCGGTCAGCTTCCCGCCGATCTTCTGCTGGACCAGCAGCCGGGCCTGGCCCACGATGGTCCGGCCCACGTCGGTCCGGCCGAGACCGGTCTTCTGGGCGACCTGGGCGGCCAGCGCGAGCGCGGTGAGCGTGAGCTCGCCGCCCGCCGGGGGCTTGTTCAGCGTGGTGAGCCCCCAGCCGTAGGGGAACTGCGGGTCGTACGCCGCGTCGCCCACGTTGATCGGCAGCTGGGACTCGGACTTCGGCCAGGTCACCGGCAGCTGCCCGGTGAAGGCGCGCTTCCCGAAGAGCACGTCGGCCACGCCGTCGCCCTCGGTGCCCGGCAGCCAGGAGGCCACCAGCGCGTCGATGTCCCCGAGCCGGTCCCCGATGAGCTGCGGGCGGCCCGAGACGATCAGGACCGCGCACTTCATCGCGGCGCACACCTTGTCGACGGCGGCCTTGTCGGCTGCGGACAGCTCCAGGTCGTGCCCGTTGCCGACGTCTCCGACGCCCTCCGCGTACGGGGTCTCACCGACGACCACCACGCCGACGTCGTAGCCGGCCGTGTCGGCGGACGCGTCCTTGGAGTACGTGACGGAGGCGGCGTCCTTCTTCATGGCCGACAGGATCGTCGTGCCCGGGGTGATGGCACCGGAGGAGCCCTGCCAGCTCACCGTCCAGCCGCCGGCCTGGTTGCCGATGTCGTCGGCGTCGGAGCCGGCCACGTACACCTTCTGCGAGGACTTCAGCGGCAGCACACCGCCGTCGTTCTTCAGCAGCACCTGGGACTTGGCGGCGGCCTCGCGGGCCACGGCCCGGTGTTCGGCCGAGCCGACCTTGTCCAGGTTGGAGGTGTCCGCGTACGGCTTCTCGAACAGGCCCAGCTTGAACTTCTGCGTCAGGATGCGGGAGACCGCGTCATCGATCCGGGCCTGGGAGATCCGGCCCGCGGTGACCTCGTCCTGGAGCGTCTTCGTGAAGTCCTTGTACGCCGTGGGGACCATGATCATGTCGAGCCCGGCGTTGATGGAGGTCCGCACGTCGCTCGCGTAGTCGCCGGGGATCTGGTCGATCGCCTGCCAGTCGCTGATGACGAAGCCCTCGAAGCCCATCCGGTCCTTGAGGACGCCGTTGATCATCGCGGCGTTGGCGTGCATCTTCACCGGGCCCTCGTCGTCCCCGATGATGTCGAGCGAGGAGTACGACGGCATGACCGTGCCGACCCCGCGCTTGACCGCGTCCGTGAAGGGCGCGAGGTGGACGGCCTCCAGCTCCTGCCGGGTGACCTTGGTGACGCCCTGGTCGATCGGGTACGAACCGGTGGTCGAGGAGCCGTACTCCGTGCCGCCGTCGCCGACGAAGTGCTTGGCGGTGGCCAGCACCTTGTCGTTGCGGGCGAGGTCCTTGCCGGACGCGGCGCCCTGCATGCCCTGGATGACCGTCTCCAGGGACTCCACGAGCGCCGGGTCCTCACCGTAGGACTCGTAGGACCGGCCCCAGCGCTCGTCGCGCGAGACGCAGAGGCAGGGCGCGAAGTCCCACGGGATGCCGGTGGCGCGCACCTCGTTCGCGGTGATCGCCCCGGTCTTCTCGACGGTCTTCGGGTCGCGCGTGGCGCCGAGGCCGACGTTGTGCGGCATGATCGTGGAGCCGATCACGTTGTTGTGGCCGTGCACCGCGTCCACGCCGTAGATCAGCGGGATCTGGTAGCGGGTGGCCTGGGCGCGCAGCTGGTAGCCGTCGATCATCTTCGCCCACGCCTCGGGGGTGTTGGGCGTGGGAACCGAGCCGCCGCCGGAGAGCAGCGAGCCGAGGTCGTAGGTGGCGATGTCGCCCTGGGAGGCGAGCGCGTTGCGCTCGGCCTGGGTCATCTGGCCGGCCTTCTCGGCGGGCGACATCCGGGCGAGCAGGTCGGCGACCCGCTGCTTCACCGGCAGCTTCGCGTTCTGGTAGGGCAGCCCGTGGGCGTCGATGACGACCTGCGGGTTCTCCTTGGGTGCCTTGGCGCCGGTGACGGTCAGCTGGAGCGGGATCGTCTTCGCGGAGGCGGCTGCGGTGACCTTCTTGGTGGTGACCGCGATCTTGTGCGTGGTGCCGGACGCGGTGCCGGCGGGGAAGGTGTAGCTGCCGCTGACCGGGGTGAAGTCGGTGCCGGACTTCGCGGTGCCGCCCGTCGTCTCGTACGCGACGGTGACGGGCTCCTCCAGCGGGCCCGAGCCGGTCGTGGCGACGGAGAGGCCGACGGTGGCGGTGGCGCCCTGCTTGACCGGGAGCACGGCCGCGTCGGTGACGACGCTCGCCTTCAGGGCCGCGTCGGCCTTGCCGTACAGCTCCATGCCGTCCATGGCGAACTTGCCGGGGGCGCCGGGCGGCAGGGTGAGCGCGTAGCCCCACATCTCGTTCAGGCCGAGGACCTGGTCGATGCCGCCGACGGGCTGGTAGTCGCCGCGGTAGGTGAAGTCGGCGAAGGGGATCTCGACCTGGTGCCAGCCCTCCCAGTCGTCGGTGAAGGAGGTCGTCCACAGCTCGGAGGCCTCGCCGTCGGCGCCGCCGTCCTTGATCTCGAAGCTGATCCGCTTGCCCGAACCGGGCGGCAGGGGCGCGGTGTTCTGGCCGTACCACCAGAACCGGATGCCCTTGTGGGCGGACCAGTCGTGGGCGGGCTGGTCGGCGGCGTAGTCGTGGCTGAAGCCGCCGTAACCGCTGATGTCGTAGCTGCCTTCGAGGACCTTGGCGCCCTCGGGGGCGTCCGCGCGTTCCTTCAGCTCCAGGGTGGGCGGGTCGTCGGCGTCGCCGCCCCAGGTGAAGATGCCCTCGGCCGGCTGCTGGGCGAAGGGCACCTCGCCCTCGAAGCGGTCGATGGCGACGGGCGCCGGATCGTCGGCGGCCGGGGCCGCTGCGCTGGGGACGGCCCCGGCGAGCAGACCGGCCAGGACGGTGACGGCGGCCAGCGCGGCGGTGGCGGGTCTCGCGCGGTGACGGGTGCGTGGTGGCATGTGCGGCTCCTTGGGTGCGGTGGCCGCGCGCGGCACAGCGGGTGCGGGTGCCGTGCCGCGCGCGGAGGTTCAGCCGGGCCGGGGAGGCGTGACACGAGGGGGTGAGGATCACGTACTGGTCGTGGTCCAGGACCCACTGGCCGCGGGTGGACTCCAGCTTCTGGCGGGAGGCCGCCTGCACGACCCGGTCGTCGTATCCATGAGGGTGGCGCGGCCACGCGCGCGGGCGCGGCTACGCGTTGCGGGTGAGGCGGATGGTGTCGCGGTACCACTTGGCGCTGTCCTTGAGCGTCCGCACCTGCGTGTCGTAGTCGACGCGGACGATGCCGAATCGCTTGTCGTAGCCGTAGGACCACTCGAAGTTGTCCATCAGCGACCAGGCGAAGTACCCCCGGACGTCGGCGCCCTGGGTCCGGGCGGCGGCGACGGCGGCGATGTGGTCGGCGAGATACGTGGTGCGGTCGGCATCGTGGATCTCGCCGTCCGGGGAGACGGTGTCGTCGAAGGCGGCACCGTTCTCGGTGATGACCGTCGGGAGGCCGTAGTCCTTCTCCAGACGGACCAGCAGGTCGGTGAGGGCAGTGGGGGTGATCTCCCAGTCCATGCCGGTGCGCGGCAGGTCGCGCTCCACGGCCCGGGTGACGGGCAGTCCCTCGGCGTCGGTGACCGCGCCCTCCTCGGTGACCCCGGAGAAGAGCGTGCCCCGGTAGAAGTTGACGCCGAGGACGTCCAGCGGGGTGGAGATGACGGCCAGGTCGCCGTCCTGGACGGGGAGTTCGATGCCCTGGGCGGCGAGGTCGGTGACGACGTCCTCGGGGTAGGCGCCCTTGACGACCGGGTCGAGGTAGATCCGGGCGCCCAGTCCGTCGGCGCGGCGGCAGGCCTCGGCGTCCTCGTGGCTGTCGGTCTCGGGGGTCGCGGTGCCCAGGTTGAGGGTGAGGCCGAGCTCCAGTTCGTTGCCGCGCGCGGCGGCCTGCTCGCGCAGGTACTGGGAGGCGAGGCCGTGGCCGAGGAGCAGGTGGTGGACGGCGTGGATCGCCTCGCCGAAGTTCTGCCGGCCGGGCGCCTGGTTGCCGTAGGCGTAACCGAGCATCGCCGAGCACCAGGGCTCGTTGAGCGTGGTCCAGTGCTTGACCCGGTCGCCCAGGGCGTCGTAGGCGAGGGCGGCGTACTCGGCGAAGCGGTAGGCGGTGTCGCGGACCGGCCAGCCGCCCGCGTCCTCCAGCTCCTGCGGGAGGTCCCAGTGGTAGAGCGTGATCCAGGGGGTGATGCCCTTGGCCTCCAGCTCGTCGAGCAGACGCTTGTAGAAGTCCAGCCCCTTCGGATTGGCGGGGCCCCGGCCGCCGGGCTGGATGCGCGGCCAGGCCAGCGAGAAGCGGTACGTGTCGACGCCGAGGTCCGCGATGAGCTGCACGTCCTCGGGCATGCGGTGGTAGTGGTCGCACGCCACGTCACCGTTCTCGCCGCGGACGACCATGCCCGGCACCCTGCAGTACGTGTCCCAGATGGACGGCGTTCTGCCGTCCTCGGCCGCCGCGCCCTCGATCTGGTACGCGGCTGTGGCGACGCCCCAGCGGAAGTCGGCGGGCAGACCGGGTACGGCCTGGGCGGCGATCTCGCGTGCGTAGGCCTGGGGGGTGACGAGGTTCATGGTTCTCCTGGAGTGTGCGTTGCTCGGGGGGCGCTACGAACGGGCGGCGGCCGTCGGGGCCTCGTGGTGGAGCCAGCAGGCCACCGAGCGGGAGCCGTCCCGGCCCGGCGTCGCGAGCACCGGGATGTGGGTGTCGCAGCCCTCGACCTTCTTGGCGCAGCGGGGGTGGAAGGCGCAGCCGGCCGGCATCGCCGACAGGTGCGGGGGCGAGCCGGGGATGCCGCTGAGTTCGCGGCGGGGGCCGTGCAGGGCGGGGAAGGAGTGCAGCAGCCCGGCGCTGTAGGGGTGGCGGGGGTCGCGGTAGATCTCGGAGGCGCCGGCCTGCTCGACGATCCGGCCGCCGTACATGATCGCGATCCGGTCGGAGAACTCGATCAGCAGTGAGATGTCGTGGGTGATGAAGACGACCGAGAAGCCCAGCTCCTCGCGGAGCCGGATCAGCTGGCGCAGGATCTGGCGCTGCATGACGACGTCGAGCGCGGTGGTGGGCTCGTCCATGATGACGATCTCGGGTTCCAGGGCGAGCGCCATCGCGATCATCACGCGCTGGCGCATGCCGCCGGAGAGCTGGTGCGGGTAGGCGCCGAGCCGGTCGGCGGATATCCCGACCAGGTTCAGCAGCTCCTTGGCCCGGTCGGTGCGCTCGTTCTTCCTCATCTCCGGGCGGTGGGCCTGGAGGACGTCGGTGAGCTGGCTGTGGACCGTGTGGACCGGGTTGAGGGAGTTCATCGCGCCCTGGAAGACGATCGACAGCTCCTGCCAGCGGAAGGCGCGCAGTTCGGTCGCCGACAGGGCCAGCAGGTCCAGGGCGGAGCCGTCGCGCTGGTGGTAGTGGACATCGCCGCCGGTGATCACCCCGGGCGGGGAGAGCAGCCGGGTGACCGCGTAGGCGAGGGTGGACTTGCCGGAGCCCGACTCGCCGGCGAGGCCGAGGACCTCGCCGCGGTGCAGGGTGAGGTCGACGTCGCGCAGGGCGTGGACGGCGTCGTCGCCGGTCCCGTAGTCGACGTTGAGGCCGCTGATGGTGAGGACGGGCTCGCTCATGAGCGGGTCTCCTTGTGCGGGGTGGTGCCGGTACGGGCCACCGGGGTGAAGCCGACGCGCATCCGGACCTTGCGGGAGCCGCCGGTCTCGGTGCGCAGCCGCGGGTTGACGAACTCGTCGATGCCGAAGTTGATGAGCGCGAGGGACATGCCGAGCAGGGCGATGAAGAGACCGGCGGGGACGAACCACCACCAGGCGCCCTGGGCGAGTGCCTGGTTGGACTGCGCCCAGAACAGGACGGTCCCCCAGTTCCAGTTGGAGATGTCGGCGACGCCGATGAAGGCGAGGGTGATCTCGGAGAGGACCGCGAAGATGACCGTGCCGACGAAGCCGGAGGCGATGACGGCGGTCAGGTTGGGCATCACCTCGAAGATGATGATCCGCCAGGTCGGCTCGCCGGTGGCGCGCGCCGCCTCCACGTAGTCGCGGCGGCGCAGCGACAGCGTCTGGGCGCGCAGCACCCGGGCGCCCCAGGCCCAGGAGGTGAGGGCGATGACGAAGGCGATCAGCAGGTCGCCGGTGTCGGAGACGAAGCTGGCGATGATGATGATCAGCGGCAGTCCGGGGATGACCAGGAAGACGTTGGACAGCAGCGACAGCGCCTCGTCGGCCACGCCGCCGAGGAAGCCGGCGGTGACCCCGATCAGCACGGACAGGGCCGTGGCGAGGATGCCCGCGACGAAGCCGACGACGAGGACGCCCCGGGTGCCGACGAGGATCTGCGAGAGCACGTCCTGACCGGTGTGCGTGGTGCCGAACCAGTGCGAACCGGAGGGCGGCTGGAGCAGTTCGCTGCTCATCGCGTCGGGGTCGTACGGGGCGATCCACGGGCCGATGATCGCGATCAGCACGAAGAAGAGCAGGATGCACAGTCCGACGACGGTCTTGCGGCCGCGCAGGAAGCGGAACCGGCGCTTGTTCGCTGCCGGGGTTTCGGCCGCGTCGAGTACGGCGACCTCGGTGGCGGTGACGGCCATAGCCCTACGCCTCCCTTCGGGTACGGGGGTCGAGGACCATGTAGAGGACGTCGGCGAGGAGGTTCGCCACGAGCACGGAGAGTGTGATGATCAGGAAGATGCCCTGCATGAGGGGGTAGTCCTTGGCGCCCACGCCCTGGAGGAGCTGGAAGCCGATGCCCGGGTAGTTGAAGACCATCTCGACCAGGAGCGTGCCGCCGACGATGAGTCCGAGGGAGAGGGCGAAGCCGGAGATGTTGGGCAGGATCGCGTTGCGTGCCGCGTATCCGAACATCACCCGGCGCTCGGAGAGGCCCTTGGCCTGGGCGACCATGACGTAGTCCTCGCTGGAGACGGTCACCATCATGTTGCGCATGCCGAGAATCCAGCCGGCCACGGCGCTGAGGACGATCGTCACGCCCGGCAGCACCCCGTGGTAGAGCGCGCTGGAGATGAACGGCCAGTCGAAGGCCGGCACCAGGGAGTTGTCGTACCCGCCCTCGAAGGGGAAGAGCGGCCACTTGACGGCGAACAGCGAGATCGCGATGAGGCCGAGCCAGAAGTACGGGATGGCGGAGATGAACGTGGTGACGGGCAGCAGGCTGTCCATCCAGGAGCCGCGCCGCCAGCCGGTGAAGACCCCGATGCCGGTGCCGAGGACGAAGCTGATCAGCGTGGTGATGCCGACGAGCACGAGCGTCCACGGGAGCGCCTGGCCGATGACCTCGCTGACCGGCGTCGGGAAGAAGGTGAACGACATGCCGAGGTCGCCGTGGAGCAGGTGCGACCAGTAGTCGATGTACTGCTCCCAGAGCGACTGCTTCTTGTCGAGGCCGAACAGGGCCTTCAGCGAGGCGATGGCACTCGTGTCCAGCTGCCCCTGGTAGCGGGCGATGAGGGACTGGACGGGGTCGCCGGGCATCAGCCGCGGGATGAGGAAGTTGATCGTGATGGCGGCCCAGGCGGTGACCAGGTAGAAGGCGAGCCGTTGGAGCAGGTACTTCACTTCGCAGCCTCCTTCTCGTGGTCGTCGGTGCGGGCGGTGCCGGTGCCCTCGTACAGCCAGCAGGCGGCCCACTGGCCGTCGGCCAGGTCGAAGCGCGGCGGCAGCTCGGTGCGGCAGCGCTCCATCGCCTTGGGGCAGCGGGGGTGGAAGCGGCAGCCGGCGGGCGGCTCGATGAGCGAGGGGGGCTCGCCGCTGCCGGTCTCCTCCTGCTCCTCCTCGGCGACCACCCGGTCCGGGTCGGGCGCCGAGGCGATGAGCAGCTGGGTGTAGGGGTGTGCGGGGCGCTGGGTGACGGTCTCGCTGTCACCGCCCTCGACGATCCGGCCCGCGTACATCACCAGCGTGGTGTCCGCGAAGTAGCGGGCGGAGGCGATGTCGTGGGTGATGTAGAGGATCGCGAGGCGGAGCCGGTCCTTGAGGTCCTTGAGCAGGTTGAGCACCCCGAGCCGGATGGAGACGTCCAGCATCGAGACCGGCTCGTCGGCCAGGAGGACCTGGGGGTCGGCGCCGAGCGCGCGGGCGATGGCCACGCGCTGGCGCTGACCTCCCGACAGCTCGTGCGGGAACTTGTCCAGATACTGATGAGGAGGAGTCAGCTGGACGCGGTTCAGCAGAGCGGTCAGGTTCTTCTCCAGTTCCGCCTCGCCGCTGCCCGCCCGGCCGTGGATCTTGAGCGACCGGGTCAGGTGGTAGCGCACGGTGTGCACCGGGTTCAGCGAGGCGAACGGGTCCTGGAAGATGAGCTGGACCCGGCGTACGTAACTACGGAAGGACCGGCCACGTCCGGCCTTCACCGGCTGTCCGCCCAGGTGGATCTCGCCCGAGGTGAGCGGATACAGCTGGGCGAGCAGTCTGGCGACGGTGGACTTTCCGGAGCCCGACTCCCCCACCAGTGCCGTGACGGTGCCGCGCCGCAGTTGCAGCGAGACGTCGTCGACGGCGTGGACGGTACGGCGCTTGCCCGCGAGGAGATCGCGGCCGGTGCGCCGCACGGCGAAGTGCTTGGTGACTCCGCGTGCTTCGAGCACGACGTGGTTGTTCTCTGACTGTTCAGACATGGCCGGTACCTGGAATCCCTGGTCCTACTTGGAGGGCTTGAGCTTCAGCACGACTTCCAGCGACGAGGGCTGGGTGTGCTGCGGGTCGGCGTACGGGTCGTCCTCGGTGGGCCAGCCCACCCAGTTCTTGGTGGAGTACTCCGCCCCGATGGGCGCGGCCGCGGTCGGGATCATCGGCGCCTCCTCGACCATGATCTTCTGGAGGGTGTTCATCGCCGAGGTGCGGGCGGTGTCCGTGGTGGCCTGGGCGAAGTCCTTCAGCGCCTCGGTCGCCTCGGTGTTCTTGAAGCGGCCGAAGTTGCCGAGCTGGGAGGCCTTGCCGATGGGCTGGAGCAGCGCGCCGTCCATGATGTTCTGGTACATGTCGTACGGGGTGGCGCCGCTGTTGGTCCAGTGCAGGGTGGCGTCGAAGTTGCCGTTGGCGACGTCCGTGCCCCAGGCCTCGGCGGTCTGCGTCTTGACCTTGGCCTCGATGCCGATCTTCTTGATGTTGTCCTTGATGATCGCGAGGCCGGTGATGTAGTCGTTCCAGCCGGCCGGGTCGGTGAAGGTCAGCTTCACCGGCTTGCCGCTCGGGTCCTTGAGCACACCGCCGCTGAGCGTGAAGCCGGCCTTCTCCAGGACCTCCTTGGCGCCCTCGACGTCCGGCTTGGTGCTGGCGTCCTTGTATTCGGGGGCGATGAACGACTCACCGGCGGGCAGCGGGATGCCGGTGGGGTTGGTGATCTCCGGGTAGAGCGTCGCCTCGGCCTGGGTGTAGATCGCGTTGCGGTCCACGACCATCGCCATGGCCTTGCGCAGCGCCGGGTTGTCGAACGGCTTGCGGGCGGTGTTGAACCACAGGCCGTGGATGCCGAGCCCGGAGGGGAACCACAGCTTGTGGTTCTGCGGGTCCTTGGCGATGAACAGCTTCTTGTAGTCCGGCATGAAGACGAACGACCACTCCAGCTTGCCGCTGGCCAGCGCGGTGGTGGCGGCGCTGTTGTCGTTGTACGTGCTGTAGCGCAGCTCCTTGACCTTCGTCGCGCCCTTCCAGTAGGTGGGCGTGGCGGTCAGCGTGGTGGTCTGCGGGGTGAAGGTCTTCAGCTTGTACGGGCCGGAGCCGACGGGCGTGCGGTTGGGCCAGGTCTCCGGGTCCTTGACGCCCTCCCAGATGTGCTTGGGCACGATGAACTGCTGGATGATCTTGTTCTGGTTGACGTACTGCGACTCGTCGAAGGTCAGGATGACCTTCTTGTCCTTTACCTTGATCCCGCTGAAGGCGATGCCGTTGCCGTTGAGCGCCGGGTGCTTCTTCAGCAGGTCGAAGGTGAACGCCACGTCCTCGGCGGTCAGCGGCTTGCCGTCGGCCCACTTGGCCCGGGAGTCGAGGGTGAAGGTGACCTTGGTGTAGTTGAGGTCCCACTTCCACTCGGTCGCCAGCCACGGGTCGGCCTTGTCGGCCGGCCGGATCTGGCTCGTCATCGCCAGCGGCTCGTAGATCATGTAGCGGTAGCCGAGGGTGGCGCCGGCCGAGGTGCTGAGGAACGGGTTGCTGTTGTTCGTCTGCGGTCCGTCCGGCTTGCCAAGGGTCAGGACGCCCGAGGCGGCGCTGCCGCTGTTCTTGTTGTGGTTCGAGTTGGCCGAGGAACAGCCTGCGGCGAGTGCGACCACCGCGGTGGCGAGCGCGGCGGCTCTGAGCGTGTGACGGCGTGCGGACATAACGACTCCAGGAGGGACTGGCGGGTCTGGGAGATCCGGAAACGGGCAGCGCTCGGCGCGCCGAGCGCGGGCGTAGCGGGTGCGGTGCGGGCCTGGGGGCGCCCTGTCCGCTAGGGCGCCGAGTGGCGCACGACCAGTTCGGTGGGCAGCACGACCGGGGCGTCGGGTACCGGCGTGCCGCCGAGGTGGGAGAGCAGCATCCGTGCGGCCGTCTCACCCATCTGCCGGGTGGGCTGGCGCACGGTGGTCAGGGGCGGTTCGGTGTGCTCGGCCATCGGGATGTCGTCGAAGCCGACCACCGAGATGTCACCGGGCACGGTCCGCCCCGCGGCGCGCAACGCCCGCAGCACGCCTGCCGCGGTGATGTCGTTGTGCGCGAAGACCGAATCGAACTCCGTGCCGGATGCGAGGAGTTCCTCCACGGCCAGCCGGCCGCTGCGTTCGGTGAAGTCCCCGCGGACGACGAGGCCGGTGGGCAGGACCGAGAGGAATCCCGCCAGCCGGTCGCGTACGCAGCCGAAGCCTTCGGGGCCCGTGATCACGACGGGCCTGGTGCGGCCGGCGTCCCGCAGATGACGGGCGGCCGACGCGCCTCCTTCGTGGTTGGTGGTCACGACGGAGGGGAATTCGGGGTGGTGGCCGCGATCGTCGATCAGCACGATCGGGAGGCCGCCGCGGTGCAGTTCGGTGAGGTGGTCGAGGGTGTTCTCGGGTTCCACCACGACCAGTCCGTCGAAGGCCCGCGCCGACACCTGGCTGGTGAAGCGCTCCACGGACTCGGCCCCGCGGTTGCAGGTGAACAGCAGCAGCCCGTAGTCGGCGGCCTCGACGGTGTCGACGACGCCCTGCAGCACCTCGCCCATCCACGGCCAGGTCAGCGAGGGCACCAGCATGCCGACCGTACGGCTGCTGCCGCGGGCCAGACCGACGGCGCCCGAGCTGGGTACGTAACCGAGCTGTGCGATCACTTCACGAACACGGGCGGCCGTCGAACCGTCCACCTCGCCCTTGGTGTTGATCACCCGGGACACGGTCGTCTTGCTGACGCCGGCCTCACGGGCGACATCAGCGATGGTGACACGCATCGGGGGCCTCCAGGACAGGACGGGACAGAGCACACAACGGCTCAGAGAACGGCCGGTTATGGAACCGGTACCGCAACCGGTTCCGGAACCGGTACCGGCGTTGGTGGCGTGAGTTAACCCCGCCGGAACACGACCGTCAATACTTCACGCCGACATTGGTCCGTACCCATCTGATAACGGAGACAGGGAGGGCTTTTCGTTCAACTCCTGAACGTACAAGGCTCTTGACGTGAGCCTGTGGAGGCAGTTCACTCTCACCCCGTACGGGGTCTCGAAACACGCGCGCCCCCGCTCGCTCCGCCGTGAACCGGCGGGCGAACGGGGGCGGTGCGTCGTGTCGTTGTCAGTCCGTGGGCTCGACGCCGGCGCGCAGCAGGCCGAAGGTGTACGCGTCCTCCAGGGCCTGCCAGGACGCCGCGATGATGTTCTCCGCGACCCCGACGGTCGACCACTCTGCGGTGCCGTCACCGGTGGTGATGAGGACGCGGGTGGTGGAGTCGGTGCCGGTGCGGCCCTCCAGGATGCGGACCTTGTAGTCCACCAGCTCCAGCTTGGCGAGCTGCGGGTAGATCCGCTCCAGGGCGACGCGCAGCGCCCGGTCCAGGGCGTTGACCGGGCCGTTGCCCTCGGCGGTGGCGACGATGCGCTCGCCCTTGGCCCAGAGCTTCACCGTCGCCTCGTTGGCGTGCGTGCCGTCGGGGCGGTCCTCGACGATCGCGCGCCAGGACTCGGTACGGAAGTAGCGCCGCACCCGGCCCTCGGCCTCGGCGCGCAGCAGGAGTTCGAAGGAGGCGTCGGCCGCCTCGTAGGTGTAGCCCCGCAGTTCGCGCTCCTTGACCCGCTCCACGACCCGGCCGACCAGCTCGCGGTCGCCGCCGAGGTCGATGCCGAGCTCGTCGCTCTTGAGTTCGATGGAGGCGCGGCCGGCCATGTCGGAGACCAGCATCCGCATGGTGTTGCCGACCAGGGCGGGGTCGATGTGTTGGTAGAGGTCCGGGTCGACCTTGATCGCGGAGGCGTGCAGCCCGGCCTTGTGCGCGAAGGCGGAGACGCCGACGTAGGGCTGGTGGGTGGAGGGGGTGAGGTTGACGACCTCGGCGATGGCGTGCGAGACGCGGGTCATGTCGGCGAGCGCGCCCTCGGGGAGCACGGTCTTGCCGTACTTGAGTTCCAGCGCGGCGACGACGGGGAAGAGGTTGGCGTTGCCGACCCGCTCGCCGTAGCCGTTGGCGGTGCACTGGACGTGGGTGGCGCCCGCGTCGACGGCGGCCAGGGTGTTGGCGACGGCGCAGCCGGTGTCGTCCTGGGCGTGGATGCCGAGCCGGGCTCCGGTGTCGGCGAGGACGGTGGAGACGACGGCCTGGATCTGGGCCGGGAGCATCCCGCCGTTGGTGTCGCAGAGGATGACGACGTCGGCGCCGGCCTCGGCGGCGGCCTTGACGACGGCCTTGGCGTACTCGGGGTTGGCGCGGTAGCCGTCGAAGAAGTGCTCGCAGTCGACGAAGACCCGGCGGCCCTGCTCGCGGAGGTGGGAGACGGTGTCGCGGACCATCTCCAGGTTCTCCTCCAGGGTGGTGCGCAGGGCGAGCTCCACATGGCGGTCGTGGGACTTGGCGACCAGCGTGATCACCGGGGCACCCGACTCCAGCAACGCCTTGACCTGGGGGTCCGCCGCCGCCGAGCCGCCCGCCCTGCGGGTGGCGCCGAAGGCGACCAGTTCGGCGTTCTTGAACTCGATCTCCTGGCGCGCGCGGGCGAAGAACTCGGTGTCGCGGGGGTTGGCGCCCGGCCAGCCGCCCTCGATGAAGCCGACGCCGAACTCGTCCAGGTGGCGGGCGATGGTCAGCTTGTCGGCGACCGTCAGGTTGATGCCTTCACGCTGTGAACCGTCGCGCAGCGTGGTGTCGAAGACATGGAAGCTGTCGTCGGTGGGCTTGGCCTTGGTGGTCATTGCTGGTCTGACTCCTGTCGGATGAGTGGAATCCGGACGATCTGGCTCCACTTGCCCCCATCATCCCGCGCGCCTCGTGTCCCGGCCGAGGTGAGGGCCGGAAAACAAAAAACCCCTCGCGGGTGCGAGAGGTCTGCGCGCGGGTCTGGGGCACGGTGGCCGTGCCGTACGTGGTGGTACGGGACGGTCACTGCGGACCGGCGCGCCTGTTGCCAATAATCATGACGAACGAGGACACGGAGGCAGTCTGGCACAGGACCGCCTCGCTGACCCGCCCCGTCTCAGGATGCGGGCGCAGCGGTACACGGGAAGGCCGGGCACCCGGCCCGGCCTTCCCGTGTGCGAGCCGCCCTACGCGAGCGGGTGCATCCAGCCGTGGGTGTCCTCGACGGTGCCGCGCTGGATGTCGAGCAGGCGCTCGCGCAGCGTCAGGGTGACCGGGCCGGGCGTGCCGTCGCCCTGGGTCCACTCGGCGCCCGCGCTCTTCACGGTGCCGACGGGGGTGATGACTGCGGCGGTGCCGCAGGCGAAGACCTCGGTGAGGGTGCCGGCGGCCGTGTCGTCGCGCCACTGGTCGATGGAGACGCGGCTCTCCTCGGGCTCGTAGCCGAGGTCGGCGGCGACCTTGAGGAGCGAGTCACGGGTGATGCCCGCGAGCAGGGAGCCGGTCAGGGCCGGGGTGACGATCTTGTCGCCGTAGACGAAGTAGAGGTTCATCCCGCCCAGTTCCTCGACCCACTTGTGCTCGACGGCGTCGAGGTAGGCGACCTGGTCGCAGCCCTTGGTGGCGGCCTCGGCCTGGGCGAGGAGGGACGCGGCGTAGTTGCCGCCGGTCTTGGCGTCGCCCATGCCGCCGGGGACGGCGCGCACCCGGTCCTCGGAGAGCCAGATGGAGACCGGCTTGACGCCGCCGGGGAAGTAGGCGCCGGCGGGCGAGGCGATGACGATGAAGAGGTACTCGTTGGCCGGGCGCACGCCGAGGCCGACCTCGGTCGCGATCATGAACGGGCGCAGGTAGAGGGACTCCTCGCCGCCGTGGGGCGGAACCCAGGCCTCGTCCTGCCGGACGAGCGCGTCACAGGCCGCGACGAAGGTCTCGACGGGCAGCTCGGGCATGGCGACCCGGCGCGCGGAGGACCGGAAGCGCTCGGCGTTGGCCTCGGGGCGGAAGGTGGCGACCGAGCCGTCGGGCTGGCGGTAGGCCTTCAGACCCTCGAAGATCTCCTGGCCGTAGTGCAGCGTCATGTTGGCCGGGTCGATCGACAGCGGCGCGTACGGGGTGAGCTGGGCGTCGTGCCAGCCGCGGCCCTCGGTCCACTTGATCGTCACCATGTGGTCGGTGAAGTAGCGGCCGAATCCGGGATTGGCCATGTACGCCTCGCGCTCCGCGTCGGACAGCGGGTTCGAGGAGGGCTTGAGCTCGATCGTGGGCGTCGTCATGAGTGCGTGTCCTTCACCGTTTTGTGTGTGTAGGACCGCGTTCGCGCCTCCCTGCTGTCAGACAGGTGCTAGGACGTCCGAGCTTCACCGCGGGCCACGGTCCCGTTCGATTATCGCCCGACGGGGCCGTTGCAGGAAATGACGCGGACGCGGTCCAGGGTTCGATGGTCACACCCGGGGCCGCACAGGAGAAGCCGCCGGGTGCGTGTGCGACCCGGCGGCTTCTGTGGGAGTCGTCGGATCAGCCCGCTACGCGTACCGCGAGCGCGTCGCCGATCTCGTCGGTGGTACGAGCGGTACCGTCGCGCTCCGCGAGGTCGGCGGAGACTGCGTCCTCGATGCGCACGGCCTCGGCCTCGTAGCCGAGGTGGCGCAGCAGGAGGGCGACGGAGAGGATCGTGGCGGTCGGGTCGGCCTTGCCCTGCCCCGCGATGTCGGGGGCGGAGCCGTGGACCGGCTCGAACATCGACGGGAAGGCGCCCGTCGGGTTGATGTTGCCGGAGGCGGCCAGGCCGATGCCGCCGGAGACGGCCGCGGCGAGGTCGGTGAGGATGTCGCCGAAGAGGTTGTCGGTGACGATGACGTCGAAGCGCTCCGGCTGGGTGACGAAGAAGATCGTCGCGGCGTCGACGTGCAGGTAGTCGGTGGTGACCTGCGGGTATTCGGCCGCCACCTTGTCGAAGGTGTTCTTCCACAGGTGGCCCGCGTACACGAGGACGTTGTTCTTGTGGACCAGCGTCAGCTTCTTGCGCGGGCGGGCGGCGGCGCGCTCGAAGGCGTCGCGGACGACGCGCTCGACACCGAAGGCCGTGTTCAGGCTGACCTCGGTGGCGACCTCGTGCTCCGTGCCGGTGCGCAGCGAGCCGCCGTTGCCGGTGTACGGGCCCTCGGTGCCCTCGCGGACGACGACGAAGTCGATGTCCGGACGGCCGGCGAGCGGGGTGTCCGTGTTCGGGAAGAGCTTCGACGGCCGCAGGTTGATGAAGTGGTCGAAGGCGAAGCGCAGCTTCAGCAGCAGCCCGCGCTCCAGGACGCCGGAGGGCACGGACGGGTCACCGATCGCGCCGAGCAGGATGGCGTCGTGGCCCTTGAGGGCTTCGAGCTCCGCGTCGGGGAGGGTTTCGCCGGTACGGTGCCAGCGCCGGGCGCCAAGGTCGTACTCCTTGGTCTCCAGCTTCACATCCTGCGGGAGAACAGCGTTGAGGACCTTGAGGCCCTGGGCCACGACCTCCTGGCCGATACCGTCACCGGGGATCACTGCGAGATTGATGCTGCGAGACATGTCCGGCACCTTACTGCCCGTCCCATCCCATGACACGTCACGTCCACCATACGGACACGTGGGGAGCTGTACGTGTACCGTTCACCTACCGGACGGGACCACGTCAGCCGGCCGGTGGAGGTTGGCGCCCATGGACATCCCCCGATTCGGTATCCCCGAGAAGCTCGCCGACCGCATGAGCATGGCCGAGCAGCACGACTACCTGCGCACCCGGCTGACCCGCCGCGGGGTGCTGCGTACGAGCGTGGCGACCGCCGCCGTGGCCGGAGTCGGGATCGGCACCTCGCTCGCCTCCTCCCCCGCGTACGCGGCGCCCACCGTGCTCACCTCGCACAGCACCACCCGGGTCGACGGCTCGCTGGTCGCCCCGTTCGGCCGGCACCTGGCGTACGGCGCCGACCCGCGGACGCGGATGGCGGTCTCCTGGCAGGTCCCCTTCGCGGTGCGCCGCCCGTACATCCGCATCGGCCTGAAGCCGTGGGCGCTGAGCCGGAAGATCGACGCCGAGGTGCGCCACCTGACGACGCCGCTGCTGAACGACGGCAAGATCGCGGCGGCCGAGCAGTTCTACGTACACGCCTCCCTGGAGCGGCTGAAGCCCGGCACGACGTACTACTACGGCGTCGGCCACGACGGCTTCGACCCGGCCGACACCCGCAATCTGGGCACGCTCGGCACCTTCACCACCGCCCCCTCGCACGCCCAAAACTTCACCTTCACCGCCTTCGGCGACCAGGGCGTCAGCTACCACGCGCTCGGCAACGACCAGCTGATCCTGGGCCAGAACCCGGCCTTCCACCTGCACGCGGGCGACATCTGCTACGCCGACCCGTCCGGCTCGGGCCAGACCACCGACACCTACGACGCGCGCACCTGGGACCAGTTCCTGGCGCAGACGGAGACCGTCTCCAAGACGGTGCCGTGGATGGTGACGACCGGCAACCACGACATGGAGGCCTGGTACTCGCCGGACGGCTACGGCGGACAGAACGCCCGCTGGACCCTGCCGGACAACGGCCCGGACCCGGTCGGCCAGCCCGGCGCCTACTCCTTCGTGCACGGCAACGTCGGCGTGATCGCGCTGGACGCCAACGACGTCAGCCACGAGATCCCCGCCAACTTCGGCATCAGCGGCGGCAGGCAGACCCGCTGGCTGGACCGGCGCCTGGGTGAGCTGCGGGCCCGCCGTGACATCGACTTCCTGGTGGTCTTCTTCCACCACTGCGCCTTCTCCACGACGAACGCGCACGCCTCGGACGGCGGGGTGCGGGACGCCTGGGTGCCGCTCTTCGAGAAGCACCGGGTGGACCTGGTCATCAACGGGCACAACCACGTCTACGAGCGCACCGACGCGATCCTGAAGAACGCGGTCAAGCGCGAGGTGCCCATCGGCGAGCGCACGAACCCGAAGCGGGACGGCATCGTCTACGTCACGGCGGGCGGCGCGGGCAAGGCGCTCTACGACTTCCCGGTGCCCGACAGCTACGAGGGCCACGTCGCGGACGTGGAGAGCGTGAAGACGTACCACGTGGCCAAGGGCGGCGGAAAGGCCACCGAGACCGTGGAGTGGTCGCGGGTGCGCTACACGGGGTTCTCGTTCCTCGCGGTGGAGGTGGAGACCGGGCGGCACGCCCGGATGAAGGTCACCGCGCTCGCCGAGTCCGGCGAACGCATCGACCACTTCGAGATCAGCCGCGCCTGAGCGCGGGCGGCTGAGCGGGGCCGGCGGGGGCCGGTTCAGTGACCGGTGGAGCCGCCGTTGTCCCTGCGGTCCAGGGCGCGCTGCAGGGCGGCGGCAGCAGCCTTCCGCTCCGACTCGGCCGGGCGGTGGGCGTGACGGACGCGGCGGCGGACAGTGGTCTCGGCCATGATGGATCGACTCCTTGAGATCGCGCGGATTTCGAGATCGAACAGCGTGAACGTGATGTCGAGATCAGTGATTTCGAGGCGCCGGAAGGGGCGGGGAGCAGGCGCCGCAGGGATTGCCTGCTCCAGGGCGCGCGCTCACGACCGCCAGTCGCTTGATCTAGCGAGACGTTCGGCTTCTACAAAGCTAGAACAGCTGGGCCGGTCTGTCTCCACAATTACTCGGACTTCCTACTATCTGAGACGGAGGTTTACGGCCGCTCACCCGCCGCTCACTCTCAGCTCCCGGATGAGAGCCCGCACGGCGGGGGAAAGTGCCGGCTCAGGGGTGGTGACCTGCTCCGGGGTCGGCGTCCACCATTCCATGGAAACCGCCCCCCGTCCGGCAGGGGAACCGGTCGGGGGGCGGGAATCGGGGCGGGGCGCCGGGGTGCGGCGCCCCGGGGGCGTCAGCCCTGGTGGGGGTAGGTGTAGTCGGTCGGCGGGACCAGCGTCTCCTTGATGGCCCGGGTGAGGGTCCAGCGCTGGAGGTTCTGCGGGGCGCCCGCCTTGTCGTTCGTACCGGAGGCGCGGCCGCCGCCGAAGGGCTGCTGGCCGACGACGGCACCGGTCGACTTGTCGTTGATGTAGAAGTTGCCCGCGGCGTACCGCAGCTTGTCCATCGTGTACGCGGCGGCGGCGCGGTCGTTCGCGATGACGGAACCGGTCAGGGCGTAGTCGGAGACCGACTCCATCTGCTCCAGCATCGCGTCGTACTTCTCGTCCTCGTAGACGTGGACGGCGAGGATCGGGCCGAAGTACTCGGTCGTGAAGACCTCGTTCTCGGGGTCGGTGCACTCGATGACGGTCGGACGGACGAAGTAGCCCACCGAGTCGTCGTACGTGCCGCCCGCGATGATCGTGCACGCCGGGTCGGCGGCGGCGCGGTCGATGGCGGCCTTGTTCTTCGCGAACGAGCGGTCGTCGATGACGGCGCCCATGAAGTGCGACAGGTCGGTGACGTCGCCCATGGTGATGGAGTCGACCTCGGCCGCGAACGCCTCCTTGAAGCCGGAGTTCCAGATGGAGGCCGGGATGTAGGCGCGCGAGGTCGCCGAGCACTTCTGGCCCTGGTACTCGAAGGAGCCGCGGGTCAGCGCGGTCTTCAGGATCGCGTGGTCGGCCGACGGGTGGGCGACGACGAAGTCCTTGCCACCGGTCTCGCCGACGAGCCGCGGGTAGGTGCGGTAGTTGGCGATGTTGTTGCCGACCGTCTTCCACAGGTGCTGGAAGGTGGGGGTCGAGCCGGTGAAGTGGATGCCGGCCAGGTCGCGGTGGTTGAGGGCCACCTCGGAGACGGCGATGCCGTCGCCCGTCACCAGGTTGATGACGCCCTTGGGCAGACCCGCCTCCTCCAGGAGCCGCATCAGCAGCACGGCGGCGTGCGTCTGCGTCGGGGACGGCTTCCACACCACGACGTTGCCCATGAGGGCGGGCGCGGTCGGCAGGTTGGCCGCGATGGCCGAGAAGTTGAACGGCGTGATCGCGTAGACGAAGCCCTCCAGCGGGCGGTGGTCCATGCGGTTCCACACGCCCGGGGAGTTGGCCGGGGGCTGCTCGGCCAGGATCTGGCGCGCGTAGTGCACGTTGAAGCGCCAGAAGTCGACCAGCTCGCAGGGGCAGTCGATCTCGGCCTGCTGGGCGGTCTTGCCCTGGCCGAGCATCGTGGACGCGGCCAGCGTCTCGCGCCAGGGGCCGGACAGCAGCTCGGCGGCGCGCAGGATGATGGCGGCGCGGTCGTCGAAGGACATCGCACGCCAGGCCGGGGCGGCGGCCAGGGCGGCGTCGATCGCGTCCTGGGCGTCCTGCTCGGTGGCGCCGGCGAAGGTGCCGATGACGGCCTTGTGGTTGTGGGGCTGCACGACGTCGACGCGCTCGCCGCCACCCATCCGCTTCTCGCCGCCGATGGTCATCGGCAGATCGACCGGGTTCTGGCTGAGCTCCTTGAGCTTCGCCTCCAGGCGGGCGCGCTCCGGGGAGCCCGGGGCGTAGGAGTGGACCGGCTCGTTGACCGGCGCGGGGACCTGGGTCACAGCGTCCATGGGTTCCTTTGCTCCTTCAGGTAGCGGGATGGAAGGGGCTCAGCCCTTGGTGAGGATGGAGCGGCCGAAGAACAGCAGGTTGGCCGGCTTCTCCGCCAGGCGGCGCATGAAGTAGCCGTACCAGTCGGTGCCGTACGCGGTGTAGACACGCATGCGGTGGCCCTCGGCCGCGAGCCGGATCTGCTCGTCGCTGCGGATGCCGTACAGCATCTGGAACTCGTACTCGTCCAGCTTGCGGCCGGCCTTGCGGCCCAGCTCCTGGGCGATCGCGATGAGGCGGGGGTCGTGGGACCCGATCATCGGGTAGCCCTCGCCCTCCATCAGGGTCCTCAGGACGCGGACGTACGCCTTGTCGATCTCGGCCTTGTCCTGGTACGCGACGGAGGCGGGCTCCTTGTAGGCGCCCTTCACGATGCGCACCCGGCTGCCGGCGGCGGCGAGGCGGCGGGCGTCCTCCTCGGTGCGGAACAGGTACGCCTGGATGACGCACCCGGTCTCCGGGTGGTCCTTCCGCAGCTCCTCGTGGATGGCGAACATCGAGTCCAGGGTGGTGTGGTCCTCGGCGTCCAGGGTGACCGTGGTGCCGATCGCCGCGGCGGCCTCGACCACCGGGCGCACGTTGGCGAGGGCCAGCTCGTGGCCGTTCTCCAGCGACAGGCCGAACATCGACAGCTTGACGGACATCTCCGCCCGGGTGCCCAGGCCGAGGTCCTTCAGCCGACCGATGAGCTCCAGATAGGCGTCGCGCGCGGCGGCGGCCTGCTCGGACGTGGTGATGTCCTCGCCGACCACGTCGAGGGTGAGCTCCAGGCCCTTGTCCGCGGCGTCCTGGATGACGGTGACGACCTGGTCGACCGTCTCACCTGCGATGAAGCGGTCCACGACCTGCTTGGTGCCGGGCGCCGCCGAGACGAACCGGCGCATCTTGTCGCTGCGGGACGCGGCGAGAATCACGGGACCCAGCACGGGGCACCTCCACGGAAAGTACGAACGAAGCCGCACCGCCATATATGCCCGGTAAGGAACATAAGCGGTACAGCACGGAGAACCACCGTGAAATCTAAGGATTGCTCCGATCCTCGGCCATCGACAGCTGTCACGCATCCGTGGACTGGATCTCAGACATATGTCTGAAGGGGTGCGAGAATGGGCGGGTGAAGGGCGATTACCAGGAGCTGGTGGACGAGATCTCGGCGCTGCTCGGCGTCCCGGCGACGCTGGAGAACCGGGACTTCGGCCTGGTCGCCTTCGGAGCCCACGACAGCGACGACACCACGGCCATGGACCCGGTCCGCACCCGGTCGATCCTGACCCGCCGCTCCACCCCGGCGGTCCGCGCCTGGTTCGAGAACTTCGGCATCACCCGCGCCACCGGCCCCGTCCGCATCCCGGCCGCCCCCGAGGCCGGCGTCAACCGGGGCCGCATCTGCCTGCCGGTACGCCATCGGGGCGTCGTGCTCGGTTACGTATGGCTGCTGGACACCGACCCCGGGCCCACCGACCGGCAGCTCGACGCGGCGATGGAGGTGGCGGCGCGGATCGGCGCGCTGCTCTTCGACGAGGAGCGGGCCGGCACCGACCTGTCCCGGGAGTTCGGCGCGGTCCTCGCCGCCGGGCGCGGCTGGCAGCGGGACATGGCGGTGGCCGCGCTGGGCGAGGCGCTGGGCCCGGACGCGGAGGGGCTGCACACCGTGGTGTGCGTGACCCCGTGGCCGGACGGGGCGCCCGCGGTGCGCACGGTCCCCTCGGCGGCGGCACTGACCGGCGCCCCGACCCCGGGCCGGTCCGGGCCGCCCGCGCTGGCCGCCCTGATCCGGCTGCGCTCCCCCGACGTGCTGGACCCGGCGCTCACCGCCGCCGACCGGCTGCGCGCCGCGCCGGGGACGGCCGCCACCGCCGGGATCGCGGTCCCGCGCCGGGGCCTCGCGGAGCTGGCCGACGCCTGGCACGAGGCGTCGGCGGCGGCCCGCGCGGCGGCGGCCGAGAGCCGGTTCGGCCCGGTCGCCGAGTGGTCGGCCATCGGCCCGTACCGGACGCTGACCGCGCTCGCCCCGGACGCGCCGCCGGACCATGCGGTGCGCCCGCTGCTCGCCCCGCCGCACCGGGACCTCGCGCGCACCGCCGAAATGTTCCTGGACTGCGCGGGCCAGGCCTCGCGGACCGCCGCCGAGCTGGGCATCCACCGCCAGACGCTGTACTACCGCCTCTCCCGGGTCCAGCAGCTCACCGGCCTCGACCTGAACGACGGCGAGGACCGGCTGCTGCTGCACATGGCGTTGAAGGCGGCCCGGCTCTGAGCCGCCGGCGCCCCCGCCCCGGTAGTCAGCGTGAGCCCTCGTGCGCGGGCGTCCGCCCAGGTAGTCAGCACGAGCGCTCGTGCGCGGGCCTCCGCCCCTCCAGGACCACCTTCAGCCCGTCCGTCAGGTCCTGCGCGGAGGGCGCCGAATCGGTGTCCATCAGCCACTGGACCATGACACCGGCGAGCAGTGCCTGACAGAAGAGGCCGGCCACCCGCGCCTTCTCGGGCTCGGCGTCGGGGTCGATGCCGAGCATGTTCTCGGCGAGTCCGTCGCGGCCCGCGCGCTGCGGAACGGCGAGGGCCTTCTGCAGTCCGGGGTCGGAGTCGATCCGGGAGATGACCTCCATCTGGAGCTGCCAGACGGCCCGGGTCTGCTCGTAGCTCCCGATCACCCGTTCCCAGGTCTCGCGGAACTGGTCCAGCGGCGCTTCCGGCACGTCCGGCGCCGCCTCGGCCTCGGCCTCCTCGCCGCCCTTGGTCAGTATCTCGCCCCACTCCTCCGTCACCTTGATGAAGGCGAGGTTCAGCAGGGCCTCCTTGGAGCCGTAGTGGTAGCCGATGGAGGCGAGGTTCGTCCCCGACGCGGCCACGATGTCACGCGCCGTCGTGCGCGAGTACCCCTTCTCCAGCAGGCAGCGCTTCGCGCCTTCGAGCAGATCCTCACGATGTCCCATGGCAGCAGCGTACCCGGCATGCAGACGTTTGTGTAAGACGCGCGTCTAAATGCCGGGTACGGTCACCTGCCGGACACGGGGGCCGGAGGCGGGGTGTCTCAGTCGGTGAGGTTCACCGAGCGGGCCGAGGCCGCGCCGATCTCCGCGGAGATCTCGGCCAGCACCGACGGCGGGACGTCGTCGTCGACGGTGAGGACGACCAGCGCCTCGCCGCCCACGTCGGCGCGGGAGACCTGCATGCCCGCGATGTTCAGCCCGGCCTCGCCGAGGATCTTGCCGACCGCGCCGACGACGCCGGGGCGGTCCTCGTAACGCAGCACGAGCATGTGGTCGGCGAGCGCCAGGTCCACGTCGTGCTCACCGATGGCGACGATCTTCTGGAGGTGCTTGGGGCCGGCCAGCGTGCCGGAGACCGCGACCTCCTGGCCGTCGGCCAGCGTGCCGCGGACGGTGACCACGTTGCGGTGCTCGGGCGACTCGGAGCTGGTGGTGAGGCGGACCTCGACCCCGCGCTCCTGCGCGAACAGCGGGGCGTTGACGTACGACACGGTCTCGTCCACGACGTCCTCGAAGACGCCCTTGAGCGCGGAGAGTTCGAGCACCTTGACGTCGTGCTGGGTGATCTCGCCGTAGACCTCGACGTCGAGGCGGGCCGCGACCTCACCGGCGAGCGCCGTGAAGATCCGGCCGAGCTTCTCGGCGAGCGGCAGCCCGGGGCGCACGTCCTCGGCGATGACGCCGCCCTGGACGTTGACCGCGTCCGGCACCAGCTCACCGGCGAGCGCGAGGCGCACCGACTTGGCGACCGCGATGCCCGCCTTCTCCTGGGCCTCGTCGGTGGAGGCGCCGAGGTGCGGGGTGCAGACGACCTGGTCGAACTGGAACAGCGGGGAGTCCGTGCAGGGCTCCTTCGCGTACACGTCGAGGCCGGCGCCGGCGACGCGGCCCTCCTTGAGCGCGGAGGCCAGCGCCTCCTCGTCCACGATGCCGCCGCGCGCGGCGTTGACGATGCGCACGGTGGGCTTCACCTTGTGCAGGGCCTCGTCGCCGATCAGACCGAGCGTCTCCGGGGTCTTGGGCAGGTGCACGGTGATGAAGTCGGAGACCTCGAGCAGTTCGTCCAGCGAGAGGAGCTTGACGCCCATCTGCGCGGCGCGCGCGGGCTGCACGTAGGGGTCGTAGGCGACGATCTTCATGCCGAAGGCCGACATGCGCTGGGCGACCAGGACGCCGATGCGGCCGAGGCCGACGACACCGAGGGTCTTCTCGCTCAGCTCGACGCCGGTGTACTTCGAGCGCTTCCACTCGCCGTTCTTCAGAGCGGTGTTGGCCTGCGGGATGTGGCGCGCGGTGGCCACGAGCAGACCGCAGGCCAGCTCGGCGGCGGTGACGATGTTGGAGGTCGGCGCGTTGACGACCATCACGCCGGCCTTGGTGGCCGAGGAGACGTCGACGTTGTCCAGACCGACGCCCGCGCGGGCGACGACCTTCAGCTTCTTCGCGGCGGCGATGGCCTCGGCGTCGACCTTGGTGGCGGAACGCACCAGGATGGCGTCGACATCGGCGATCGCGGGGATGAGTTCGGCGCGGTCCGCGCCGTTGCAGTGCCGGATCTCGAAGTCCGGGCCCAGGGCGTCCACCGTGGCGGGCGACAGCTCTTCAGCGATGAGTACGACAGGTTTCGAGCTCACGTGAGTCCTCACAGATCCAGTGCGGACGGCCGTCCCGACGGCCGCAGGCGTGGAGGGGCTTGCCGCGTGGAAGACGCACGACACTGTGGGCCTGACGCGTGTATGTGGAGAAGTGTAGTCATGCGCGAGGAGGCTTGCCGCGCCCCTTCGAAAGGATCACCCGCATGAGACCGGCCGACTTGTACACACGTACGACGCCGCCTCTTCCAGCGGTGAAGTGACCCCGGGGGCGGGCCGGGACCCGCCCCCGGGGCACCGGTGTTACGCGTCCTCGTCGTTGACCCAGCTCATGAGCTTGCGCAGCTCGCGGCCGGTGGTCTCCAGCAGGTGGTCACCGTCGGCCTTCTTGTACTCGTTGTACTTGGGCAGACCGTTGTGGTACTCGGCCATCCAGTTCTTGGCGAAGGTGCCGTCCTGGATCTCGGCGAGGACCTTCTTCATCTCGGCCTTGGTGGCGTCCGTGATGATGCGGGGGCCGGTGACGTAGTCGCCCCACTCGGCGGTCTCCGAGATGGACCAGCGCATCTTCTCCAGGCCGCCCTCGTACATGAGGTCGACGATGAGCTTCAGCTCGTGCAGGCACTCGAAGTAGGCGATCTCCGGCTGGTAACCGGCCTCGGTCAGGGTCTCGAAACCGGCCTTGACCAGGGCGGCGGTGCCACCGCAGAGGACGGCCTGCTCGCCGAAGAGGTCGGTCTCGGTCTCCTCGGTGAAGGTCGTCTTGATGACGCCGGCGCGGGTGCCGCCGATGCCCTTGGCGTACGACAGGGCGAGCGCCAGGCCGTTGCCCGAGGCGTCCTGCTCGACGGCCACGATGCACGGGACGCCGCGGCCCTCCTCGTACTGACGGCGGACCAGGTGGCCCGGGCCCTTGGGGGCGACCATGCAGACGTCGACGTTGGCCGGCGGCTTGATGAAGTCGAAGCGGATGTTCAGGCCGTGGCCGAAGAACAGCGCGTCGCCGTCCTTGAGGTTGTCCTTGATGGACTCCTCGTAGACCTGGGCCTGGATCGGGTCCGGGACGAGGATCATGATGACGTCGGCCTCGGCGGCGGCCTCGGACGGGGTCACCACGCGCAGGCCCTGCTCCTCGGCCTTGGCCTTGGACTTGGAGCCCTCGTGCAGACCGACACGGACGTCGACACCCGAGTCACGCAGCGACAGCGCGTGGGCGTGGCCCTGGCTGCCGTAGCCGATGACCGCGACCTTGCGGCCCTGGATGATGGACAGGTCGGCATCGTCGTCGTAGAACAGCTCGGCCACTGGGTCTTCTCCTTGGTGTGCAGGTGTTGCGTCCCACCGTACGGCGGGGTGCGTCAGATACGTTTTCGGGTCTCGCCATACGAGCGGCGCGGCGGGCCCTTGATGGTTGCGCCGTGCTTACGCCGTGCGGTCCAGGGCGCGCAGGGACCGGTCGGTGATCGAGCGCGCGCCACGTCCTATGGCGATGGTGCCGGACTGGACGAGTTCCTTGATGCCGTACTGCTCCAGCATCTTGAGCATCGCCTCCAGCTTGTCGGCACCGCCGGTCGCCTCGATCGTGACGGCCTCGGGCGAGACGTCGACGGTCTTGGCGCGGAACAGCTGGACGATCTCGACGATTTGGGAGCGGGTCTCGTTGTCGGCGCGGACCTTCACCAGGACGAGTTCGCGCTGGATCGCAGCGGAGGGCTCGAGTTCGACGATCTTCAGGACGTTGACCAGCTTGTTGAGCTGCTTGGTCACCTGCTCCAGGGGCAGGTCCTCGACATTCACGACGATGGTGATGCGGGAGATGTCGGGGTGTTCGGTGGTACCGACCGCGAGCGAGTCGATGTTGAAGCCGCGGCGGGAGAACAGGGCGGTGATCCTGGCCAGGACACCGGGCTTGTTCTCGACCAGGACGGAGAGCGTGTGCTTGGTGGACATGGAAGTCGGTCTCTCTCTGTCTCTCAGTCGTCTTCGTTGTCGCCGAAGTCGGGGCGGACGCCGCGGGCGGCCATGACCTCGTCGTTGGAGGTGCCGGCGGCGACCATCGGCCACACCATGGCGTCCTCGTGGACGATGAAGTCGACGACGACCGGGCGGTCGTTGACCGCGTTGGCCTCGGCGATGACCTTGTCCAGGTCGGCCGGGTCCTCGCAGCGGAGCGCGTAGCAGCCCATGGCCTCGGAGAGCTTGACGAAGTCCGGCACCCGGGTGCCCTTCGCCGCGTTGCCGTCCGTGTCGGCGCCGGAGTGCAGCACGGTGTTGGAGTACCGCTGGTTGTAGAAGAGGGTCTGCCACTGGCGGACCATCCCGAGCGCGCCGTTGTTGATGATGGCGATCTTGACCGGGATGTTGTTCAGGGCGCAGGTGGTGAGCTCCTGATTTGTCATCTGGAAGCAGCCGTCGCCGTCGATCGCCCAGACCGTGCGGTCGGGCATGCCGGCCTTGGCGCCCATCGCGGCGGGGACCGCGTAGCCCATCGTCCCGGCGCCGCCGGAGTTCAGCCAGGTGGAGGGCTGCTCGTACTGGATGAAGTGCGAGGCCCACATCTGGTGCTGGCCGACGCCCGCGGCGAAGATGGTGTCCGGCGGGGCGAGTTCACCGATGCGCTGGATGACCTGCTGCGGGGAGAGGCTGCCGTCCTCGGGGAGGTCGTAGCCGAGCGGGTAGGTCTCGCGCCAGCGGTTGAGGTCCTTCCACCAGGCGGTGTAGTCGCCGGTGTTGCCCTCGGTGTGCTCGGCCTGGACGGCCTGGACGAGGTCGGCGATGACCTCGCGGGCGTCACCGACGATCGGGACGTCGGCCGCGCGGTTCTTGCCGATCTCCGCCGGGTCGATGTCCGCGTGGACGATCTTGGCGTACGGGGCGAAGCTGTCCAGCTTGCCGGTGACCCGGTCGTCGAACCGGGCGCCGAGCGCGACGATCAGGTCGGCCTTCTGCAGCGCGGTGACGGCGGTGACCGCACCGTGCATACCGGGCATTCCCACGTGCAGCGGGTGGCTGTCGGGGAAGGAGCCGAGCGCCATCAGGGTGGTGGTGACGGGCGCCCCGGTCAGCTCGGCCAGCACCTTGAGTTCGGCGGTGGCCCCGGCCTTCATGACGCCGCCGCCGACGTACAGCACCGGGCGCTTGGCCTGGGTGATGAGCTTGGCGGCCTCGCGGATCTGCTTGGCGTGCGGCTTGGTCACCGGGCGGTAGCCGGGCAGGTCCATGACCGGCGGCCAGCTGAAGGCGGTCTTCGACTGCAGCGCGTCCTTGGCGATGTCGACGAGAACGGGGCCGGGGCGTCCGGTGGAGGCGATGTGGAATGCCTCGGCGATCGTGTGCGCGATGTCCTCGGCGCGGGTGACCAGGAAGTTGTGCTTCGTGATCGGCATGGTGATGCCGCAGATGTCGGCTTCCTGGAAGGCGTCCGTACCGATGGCACCGGAGGCCACCTGGCCGGTGATCGCGACCATGGGCACGGAGTCCATGGCCGCGTCGGCGATCGGCGTCACGAGGTTGGTGGCACCGGGACCCGAGGTGACCATGCAGACCCCGACCCGGCCGGTGGCCTGCGCGTAGCCGGTGGCCGCGTGGCCCGCACCCTGCTCGTGGCGGACCAGGATGTGGCGGACCCGGGTGGAGTCCATCAGCGGGTCGTACGCCGGGAGGATGCAGCCGCCGGGGAGGCCGAATACCGTGTCGGCCCCGACTTCCTCGAGAGAACGGATGAGGGACTGCGCGCCCGTGAGGTGCTCAACGGTGGCGGAGGACGATCCGCCGTTACGGGCCCGCGGCTGGGGATGGTGGGCCCCGGTGGCCTGCTCGGTCATCGGCATTCTCTTCTCGAAGCTGAGGTTTCTGCGAGTGTTTTACGACGTTTTGCGAGGTTCGGTGCAACAAAAAACCCCTCGTGCCGTGAGGCAAGCGAGGGGAGCGCGCCGGTGCGGTCTGCAGAGTGTCATGGAGGGACCCTGCTTCAGCCGACGCGCTTTCCAAGTACGAGAATTCGGGTGCGCATGGCATTGACCCTCTCTCCGACGCACGCGGGGTGTCAAGTGGGTGGGACGGGTGTCTCACCATGTGAACCGGTGAGCGACGGGACGGAACCGCCCGTCAGGACCGGCTGCGCGGGCACGCCGCCGGGCACCGGGAACGTACCGCGGACCAGGGCGCGGCGCAGCCGGTATTCGTCGAGCGGCCCGGAGAAGGCCATCCCCTGGCCGTGCGTACAGCCCATGGCGCGCAGGGCGAGGACCTGTTCGGGGACGTCGACACCGTCGGCCACGGACTGCATGCCGAGGTCGCAGGCGATCCGCAGCAGGCCGCTGGTGATCTTGTGCAGCCGGGCGGACTCGACCACGCCCTCGACCAGGCCGCGGTCCAGTTTGAGTACGTCGATGGGGAGCCGGCGCAGGGCGTTTATCGCCGCGTAACCGCTGCCGAAGCCGTCGAGCGCGATCCTCACCCCGAGGCGGCGCAGGGCGGCCAGGCGCTGTTCCAGGTCCTCGAGGGAGACCCGCGGATCGCTGTCCGCGACCTCGATCATGAGCGCTCCGGACGGCAGGCCGTACCGCGTGAGCAGCGCCTCGACGGAGGCGGCCGGCAGCGCGCGGTCGAGCAGCCTGCGGGCCGGGAGGCGGACGGCGACGGAGACCTGGTGGCCGGCCCTGGCCCGGTCGGCGGCCTGCTCCACGGCCTCTTCGAGGAGCCAGCGGCCCAGCTCGGCGGTGCGGTCGCTGTCCTCGGCGATCCGCAGGAACTCGGCGGGGGTGAACAGGATGCCCTGGGCCGAGCGCCAGCGGGCCTGGGCGGCGACGGCCGCGACCGTGCCGCTGGCCAGGTGCACCACGGGCTGGTGGAGCAGCGCGAACTCGCCGTCGCGCAGGGCGCCGCGCAGCCGGGTCGCCAGCTCGGAGCGGCGTACGACGTCGGCCTGCATCTGCGGGGCGTACAGCTCGACGCGGTTCTTGCCGCCCGCCTTGGCGCGGTACATGGCGAGGTCAGCGTTGCGCATGAGGTCGTTGGGGGTGATGCCGGGCTCCGCGAAGGCGACGCCGATGGAGGCGGTGACCCGGACCTCGCCGGCCCCGACGCGGTAGGGCTCGGAGAGCGTGAGGCGCAGCCGGTCGGCGATCTCGTGGACCTGGTACTCGCGGGCGTTCTGCTCGTGGCTGCCGTCGCCGACGATGAGGGCGGCGAACTCGTCGCCCCCGAGGCGGGCGGCGGTGTCCCCGGCCCGGACGGCCTCCTGGAGGCGGCGGGCGGCCTGGATGAGCAGTTCGTCGCCCGCCTGGTGGCCGAGCCGGTCGTTGGCCGCCTTGAAGCCGTCGAGGTCGATGAAGAGCACGGCGGTGCCCGCGTCCCCGGACCGGCGTCCGCCGAGCGCCTGGCGGACGCGGGTGGTGAACAGCGCCCGGTTGGGCAGGTCGGTGAGCGGGTCGTGCTCGGCGTTGTGCTGCAACTGGGCCTGGAGGCGGACCCGTTCGGTGACGTCCCGGCTGTTGAGGATCAGTCCGCCCTGATGGCGGTTGACGGTGGACTCGACGTTCAGCCAGTCGCCGGAGCCGGAGCGGAAGCGGCACTCGATGCGGGTGGTGGGTTCCTCGCCGGGCGGGGCGGCGAGGAAGCGCCGCACCTCGTGGACCACCTGGCCCAGGTCGTCGGGGTGGATGATCGAGGAGAGCTCGGTGCCGACCAGTTCGTCCGCGTCCCGCCCGTAGACGCCGGCCGCCGCGGGGCTGACGTAGCGCAGGACGCCGCTGGGGGCGGCGATCATGATGACGTCGCTGGAGCCCTGGACCAGGGAGCGGAAGTGGTTCTCCTTCTGGGCCAGTTCCTGGGTGAGGGCGATGTTGTCGACGAGCATGATGCCCTGCCGGACGACGAGCGCGAGCACCACCGTGCACCCGGTGAAGACCACGACGCGGTCGACCCGGCGGCCCTCGATGACGTTGTACAGGATGCCCAGCGTGCAGACGGCCGCGGCGAGGTACGGGGTCAGCGCGGCCAGTGAGCCGGCGATGGGGCGGCTGGTGGTGCGCGGACCGGCGGTGTCGTCCTGGACGGCGCTGTCCGTGTCACGGGCGGCGCCCGCGCCCCAGGGGGCGTACGCGAGGAGCAGCGAGCCGGCGAACCAGCCGGCGTCGAGCAACTGGCCGGAGTGGTAGGTCTGGCGCAGCAGCGGCGAGGTGAACAGGGCGTCGCACAGGACGGTCAGGGCGAGCGCGGCGATGGCGGTGTTGACCGCGGCGCGGTTGACGCTGGAGCGCCGGAAGTGCAGCGCGAGCACCATGGAGACCAGCACGATGTCCAGGAGCGGATAGGCCAGCGAGAGGGCGGCGCGGGCCACGCTGTCACCCTCCACGTCCGCGAGGTGCGCGGTGTGGGCGAGGGCGAGGCTCCAGGACAGGGTGAGCAGCGAGCCGCCGATCAGCCAGGAGTCGAGGGCCAGGCAGACCCAACCCGCTCTGGTGACCGGCCTCTTGGCGAGGACGAGGAGGCCGACGATGGCAGGCGGCGCGAAGCAGAGGTAGAAGAGGTCGGCGAGGGAGGGGCTGGGCACCGGCACCCCGCGCACGAACTCGTACCAGCCCCATACGGCGTTGCCGCCCGAGGCCATCAGCGAGGAGAGCGAGAACAGCAGCCAGGCGGGCCGGAACCTGTTGTCCGCGGCGCGGGCGAACAGGAAGCAGGAGACGGCGGCGGCCAGGGCGGCGGAGCTGAGGCCGAAGTCGCCCATGAACAGGGCGAACCGGGCCGAGCCCCAGCCGGTGGCCGCGCCCACCGCGTACCCGCCGCAGACGAGGCCGAGGACGAGCTGCGGGAGCAGCACGGAGGTGCGGCCCGTCCCGGACTGCCGGGCGAGGAGCGCTCCGCGGGTGCTCACCGGGGCGCTCACCGCGTTGCCCCCGAGGTGCCCGGCCGGCTGCGGCGCCGGTACACCGGCTCCTTGGCCGGTCGCCGGCCCCGCCGTGTCGGATCGTTCGCCCATCGGCCGTCCATCGCCCGTCGCCCCCCTCGCGTGTGGCTGGCTCCCCGGCGCCGTCCCTGCCACGGCGCAGCCCCCCTTTCGGGACGATACACCAGACTCGTCACTCAGGGACATAGTTCCTCTACTCTCCGTGACGACCTGCGGTGTTGTGGCCACGGAACGGAGCCGGGCGTGCTCGGTGCGTGCTCAGCCTGTGGTGCGTACGACGTTCTCCAGCGGCTCGCCCGCGGCGAACCGGGTGAGCTGTCCGGCGATCAGCCGCTTGGCGCGCGGCAGGAACGCGGAGGTGCTGCCGCCGACGTGCGGGGTGATGAGGACGTTCGGAGCATGCCAGAGGGGGTGGCCGGACGGCAGCGGTTCCGGGTCGGTGACGTCGAGGGCGGCGTGCAGCCGGCCGGACTCGAGTTCGGACAACAGGGCCGCGGTGTTGACGACCGGGCCCCGGGCCACGTTGACCAGCAGCGCCCCGTCCCGCATCGCGCCGAGGAAGTCCGCGCCCACCAGCCCCTGCGTGGAGGGGTTCAGCGGGGTGGACACGACGACGATGTCGGCCTCGGGCAGCAGTGCGGGCAGTTCGTCGAGCGTGTGTACGGGTCCGCGTGCGGTTGTCCGTGCGGAGCGCGCGACGCGCGCGACCCGCGCGCACTCGAACGGTGCGAGCCGGTCCTCGATGGCCGAGCCGATCGATCCGTACCCCACGATCAGCACGGACTTGTCGGCGAGCGCCGGGTAGAAGCCGGACCGCCACTCCTCCTTGTCCTGGCCGTGCACGAAGCCGGGGAAGCCGCGCAGCGACGCGAGGATCAGCGCGAGGGTCAGCTCGGCGGTGGACGCCTCGTGGACGCCCTTGGCGTTGCACAGCCGTACTCCGGCGGGCAGTCCGGCGAGGCCCGGCTCGACGTGGTCGATGCCGGCCGACAGGGTCTGCACGACCTGCACCCCGCTCATCCGCCCGAGCGGCCGGACCGCGACCTCCAGGCCCTTCATGTAGGGGACGACGTAGTAGGCGCAGTCGGCGGGGTCGGCGGGGTAGTCCTGCGAGCCGTCCCAGAAGTGGTACGTGAGGCCCTCGGGAAGCCCCTCGATCTCGTCGGCCGCGAAGGGCATCCAGACGTCGGGGGCGGGGGCGGAATGCGTGGTGGAAGTCATGGTCAGGAGGCTATGCGAAGCCCGGTGGGGCGCAGAGGTTAGTTTTGGGGGTGCGGTGCGAGGTCGTGGAAGGGTTCGGGGAGTTGGAGCGCAGGAGTCTCGGTGCGGCGGCGCTCGCCGTGGGTGCGGTCGGTCTCGGCTGCATGCCGATGAGCTGGGCGTACAGCGCCTCGCAGCAGCGGGGCGACCGTGCGCTGCGCGCGGTGCACGCGGCGCTCGACGCGGGCGTCGACCTGCTCGACACCGCCGACATGTACGGCCCGTTCACCAATGAACTGCTGGTGGGCCGGGCCCTGAAGGGGCGCCGCGCGGAAGCGTTCGTCTCCACCAAGTGCGGGCTGCTCGTGGGCGACCAGCACATCGTGGCCAACGGCAGGCCCGGCTATGTGCGACGGGCCTGCGACGCCTCGCTCAGGCGGTTGCAGACCGATGTGATCGACCTGTACCAGCTGCACCGGGCCGACCCCGAGGTGCCCGTCGAGGAGACCTGGGGCGCGATGGCGGAGCTGGTGGGCGCGGGCAAGGTCCGGGCGCTGGGGCTGTGCGCGGTCGGGGCGCGGGCCGCGCGGCGGCCGGGTGCGCGGATGCATGACGGAACGATCCGGCAGCTGGAGCGGGTGCAGCAGGTCTTCCCGGTCAGCGTGGTGCAGGCGGAGCTCTCGGTGTGGTCGCCGCAGGCGCTGGAGTCGCTGCTGCCGTGGTGTGCCGACCGTGGTGTGGGCTTCCTGGCCGCGATGCCCCTGGGCAACGGCTACCTGACGGGGACGCTGACACCGGGCCAGGGTTTCGAGCCGGAGGATCTGCGGGCCAGGCATCCCCGCTTCACGGCCGAGATGATGGCCGCGAACCAGCCGGTGGTGGTGGGGCTGCGCCGGATAGCCGAGCGGCACGGGGCGACGCCCGCGCAGGTGGCCCTGGCCTGGGTCCTGCACCAGGGGCCCCAGGTGGTTCCGGTGCCGGGCACCAAGCAGGAGCACTGGGCCGTCGAGAACGCCGGGGCTGCCGGGCTGTCGCTGACGGACCGGGACCTGGCGGAGATCGACCGGCTGCCGGCGGCGCGCGAGTCCTGGGACTGACCGCGCGCGCAGCGCCGATCGCCGAGCGAGAAAGTCCGCGGGCTTGGCGGCCACGGGCACGGCCGCGGTGTAAGAACGAGGGACAAGCGGCCGTCGAAGGGATTGCGGTGTTCGGATCAGTGCAGGACCCGGTGGGGCGTCGTACGGGGCCGGGCGTGTGCGGTCGCGGGGCGCGGCGGGGCGCGGTCGCCGTGCTGGCGGCCGGCGCCCTGCTGCTCGCCGCGGGGTGCACCTCGCAGGAGGGCATGGAGAGTTCGGCGGGCCAGGGCGCGAGTTCGCCGGCGGGTTCGCCCTCGGCCTCGTCCGGGAGGTCCGCCTCGCCGTCCCCGTCCGCCTCTCGCCCCGCGGCCGATCTGCCGCCCGCCAAGGGATCGGCGACGGTGGTGTCGACGCTCACCGAGGGGCTGAACTCGCCGTGGGGCCTCGCGGCGCTACCCGGCGGCGACCTCCTGGTGGGTTCCCGGGACAAGGGGACGATCACCCGGATCGACGTGAAGAGCGGGAAGAAGACCCTGCTCGGCACCGTCCCCGGGGTGGCCCCGGCCGGCGAGGGCGGGCTGCTGGGCATCGCCGTCTCGCCCGACTTCGGCACGGACCACCAGGTGTACGCGTACTTCACCACCGCGTCGGACAACCGCATCGCCCGCATGCTCTACGACGAGAACGGCTCCACGCCCGGACAGCAGCTCGGCGCCCCCGACACCATCCTGCGCGGCATCCCCAAGGGCACGATCCACAACGGGGGCCGGATCGCGTTCGGCCCCGACCACATGCTGTACGCGGGCACCGGCGAGACGGGCGACGACGGGCACGCCCAGGACAAGAAGTCCCTGGCCGGCAAGATCCTGCGGATGACGCCCGACGGCGATTCACTGCACGGCAACCCGGAGGCGGACTCCGTGGTGTATTCGTACGGGCACCGCAATGTGCAGGGCCTCGCCTGGGACGCGGACAAGCAGCTGTGGGCCTCCGAGTTCGGCCAGGACACCTGGGACGAGCTGAACCGGATCGAGCCGGGCGGCAACTACGGCTGGCCGGACGTCGAGGGCACGGCGCACAAGAAGGGTTTCCGCGACCCGGTGGCGCAGTGGAAGACCTCCGAGGCGTCGCCGAGCGGCATCGCCTTCGTCAAGGGATCGATCTGGATGGCCGGGCTGCGGGGCGAGCGGCTGTGGCGGATTCCGCTGTCGGGGGATGCGGACAAGGAGCCGCTGGCGGACCCGCAGGCGTTCCTGGAGGGCAAGTACGGGCGGCTGCGGACCGTGCTGGCGGCGGGCGGTGACAAGCTCTGGCTGGTCACGAGCGAGACCGACACCCGGGGCACCCCGAAGGCCGGCGACGACAAGATCCTGCTGCTCAAGGTGCGGTAGAGCCGTCCCGCCGCGGTCGCCTCACAGGTTCTCCGGCACGGGGTACAGGCGCAGCCGGTGGGCCAGGGCGGCCGCCTCGCCGCGGCCGGTCACGCCCAGCTTGGCCAGGATGTTGGAGACGTGGACGCTCGCGGTCTTGGGCGAGATGTACAGCTCCTCGGCGATCCTGCGGTTGGTGAGGCCCGCGGCGACCAGCCGGTGCACGTCCTGCTCGCGCGGGGTCAGGCCGAAGGACTCCACGGCGGCGGCAGCGGCCCTCAGCTGCTCCTCGGAGGGGTTTCGGACCGGCGGCGGCTCGGTGGCGCCGGTCCCGTCCGGGACGACGACCGCCGCGGGTATCTCCTCGGCCGTCGCGGCCCCGGTGCCGGTGAGGGTGATGCGGGCGCGGCCGGCCAGCAGCTCGATGGTCTCGGTGAGCGGGCGGGCCCCGAGGCGTACGGCGGTGCCGTGGGCCTCGCGCAGCAGGCCGGTGGCCGCGGCCCGGTCGCCCGAGGCGACGAGCAGGGCCTCCGCCCAGCGGTGGCGGATCTGCGCCAGTTCGTACGGGCGGCTCAGCGGGTCGAAGGCCCGGGCGGCGCAGGACCAGTGGTCGGGGGTGTCGGTCCCCTCCGCCCTGGCCAGCTCCGCGTCGATCAGCAGCACGTAGGCGGACCAGACCGGGACGAGGGCCGGCAGCCGCTTGAGGTGGGCGCGGACCAGGTCGAGGATGGCGGGCCGGCCCGGTTCGGTGGCGGGCAGCCCCCGGGCGTCGGCCTCCGCCGCCGCGACGACGTGCAGCATCGGGAAGGCGTACCGCTGGGTTCCGGTGGGAAAGCCCTCGGCGGCCTGGGCCTCGAAGGCGGCGCGGGCCTCGGGCAGGCGCCCCTGCCGCACGGCGAGCACGATGGAGTGCCGGACGGGGTTGATGAAGTGCTGCGGCTGCGGGTCGCTGGAGCCGAAACACCTGCGGGTCAGGGCGAGTTGCCGCTCGGCCTCGGCGAGGTCGCCGCGCGCGAGGGCCACTTCGGTACGCCGGGCCGCGACGAGCCCCTGCGACTTGCGGGACAGCGACTTGCGGGCGGCGGCCTCGGTCGTGGCCAGCGACTCGTCCCAGCGCCCCAGCGAGAACAGCGACATCGCCTGGTTGGTGCGGACCCAGGCCTCCATGTCCGCAACGCCGTGCTCGTGGCAGATCCCGATGCCGTGGTCGGCGGCGGCCACCGCTTCCAGGGAGCGGCCCATGGCTTCGAGGGTGGAGGGGAGGTTGATGCTGGCGCGGCCCATGATGTCGATGAGGCCCAACTCGTCGGCCCGGTCGCGGACGGCGTACATCTCGGCGATGCCCTCGTCGACGGCCCCGGCGTCGGCGTTGAGCCAGCCGCGGGTGAGCCGTGCGTGCAGCTCGATGTACTCGTCGCCGACCAGCTGCGCGTACTCCACGGCCCGTTCGGCGGCGGCCAGGGTCTCGGCGCCGGGGCGGTGCAGGGCGCCCCAGCCGGCCACCATCATCAGGACGGCCGCGTGCACCGCCGACGGAGGCAGGCCCCGGACCAGCCGCTCCGCCGTGGCCAGCTCCTCCCAGCCGTCGCCGCGCGTGAGGTCCTGCACCAGGCGGGAGCGCTGCACCCAGAACCAGGCGGCGCGCAGGGCGTCGTCCTCGTTCTCCAGGATGCGCAGCGCCTTCTTGCAGATGGCGAAGGCCCGCTCGCGCTCCCCGCCGAGGCGGGCGGCGACGGTGGCCTCGGCCATCAGGTCGAGATAGCTCAGCGGTGTGGAGCCGTCCCGGCCGCAGGCGGGGTAGACCTCGGCGTAGTCGATGGGGCGCAGGGTGCCTCGTACGGCTTCGGGGGCGTCGTCCCACAGCTCCAGGGCCCTTTCCAGCAGCCGCAGTTGTTCGGCGTAGGCGTTGCGGCGGCGGGCTTCGACGGAGGCCTTCAGGACGGCGGGCAGCGCCTTGGCCGGGTCGTGCGCCCCGTACCAGTAGCTGGCCAGGCGGGTGGCGCGCTCCCCGTCGCAGACGAGGCCGGGGTCGGCCTCCAGTGCCTCGGCGTAACGGCGGTTGAGCCGTGAACGCTCGCCGGGGAGCAGGTCGTCGCTGACGGCCTCGCGGACCAGGGAGTGGCGGAAGCGGTAGCCGTCGCCCTCCGGGGTGGTGAGCAGCAGGTTGGCGCCGACGGCGGTGCGCAGGGCCTCGATGAGGTCGTCCTCGGCCAGCCCCGCGACGGCGGCGAGCAGCTCGTACTCGACGGCGGAGCCGCCCTCGGCGACGATCCTGGCGACCTTCTGGGCGTCGTCGGACAGCGCCTCGACGCGGACGAGGAGGAGGTCGCGCAGCGAGTCGGGAAGGCCCGCGCCGTCACCGCACTCCAGGGTGCAGGCCAGCTCCTCGACGAAGAAGGCGTTGCCGTCGGAGCGTTCGAATATCTCGTCCACGAGGGCGGGTTCGGGGGTGTCGGCGAGGATGCCGGCGAGCTGGCGGCGGACCTCGGACCGGGTGAACCGGGACAGCTCGATACGGCGGACGGTGCGCAGCCGGTCCAGTTCGGCGAGCAGGGGGCGCAGCGGGTGGCGGCGGTGGATGTCGTCGGCGCGGTAGGTGCCGACGACGACGAGGCGGCCGCTGCGCAGCGTGCGGAAGAGGTAGGCGAGGAGGTGGCGGGTGGAGGAGTCGGCCCAGTGCAGGTCCTCCAGGACGAGCACGACGGCCCGGTCGGCCGATATGCGCTCCAGCAGCCGGACGGTGAGCTCGAAGAGGCGGGCGGTGCCGTGTTCGTCGGAGCCGTCCCGAGCCGCTTCGCCGAGCTCGGGCAGGAGCCGGGCCAGTTCGCCCTCCTGGCCGGCGCAGGCGGCGGCCATCTCGTCGGGCAGGGCGCGGCGCAGGGCGCGCAGGGCGGTGGAGAAGGGGGCGTACGGCAGGCCGTCGGCGCCGATCTCGACGCAGCCGCCGACGGCGACGACGGCCTCGCGGCGGACCGCGACGGCAAGGAACTCCTCGACCAGGCGGGTCTTGCCGACCCCCGCCTCGCCGCCGATGAGCAGGGCCTGCGGCTCGCCGCCGAACCCTCCGGCCGCGCCGGAGGGTTCGGCGGTGGCGCGGGTGAGCGCGCCGGTGAGCGAGGTGAGTTCGCCGGTGCGGCCGACGAACACGGGGCTGACTGACCTGGTCTCCACGTTGGCGAGCATCGCACACGGGTCCGACAGTACGGTCGGAATTCGCCGGGCGGTCATGTCGGCCGGTCCTGGTCCACCGGACGCGCCTACGCGGCGTGGGTGAAACGCTGCCGTACGCCGCCGCCGGTACTCACCGGCCTCTCGGCTTCCTGTCGCGAGGAGCGGCGGGCGGACCGGCGGGCGCGGCGGGCTGCCCCGATGAGCCGCTGGCGGTCGGCGCGGCGGAGGAGTTCGGCCTGCATGATCTTGTGGAGTTCCAGCTCGTACATGGGTCGTCCCCCTGGGTGAGGGCCCCTTCGGGCCTCGGTGGTACGGCAGTTCATCTGCCGTACCACCACTCTCGTCCCCCAGGGGGGCGCGCCACATCGGGCGAGTTCCGCATCTGCGGGGTGCGGGGGCCTTAGGCGCGGGGCCATACCACCGCAGAGGCCCGCTGAAACCACCCGGACATGCCTTAGGCCGTGACCGGGAGGCCCCTATCCCGCCGTGGGCAGGGCCACGATGAGGTCGAAGTACATGGCCACGGAGATCAGCACGCCGAGGGTGCCCAGGGCGATGCCGCCCTTGGCCACCGCGCGGACCCAGCCGGCCTGCGGGTGCGCGGCCGGGGTGCCGAACGCGGGCCTGACCAGGACGTAGCAGCCGACCAGCAGGGCGAGCAGGCCGAAGAGGCCGTTGACCAGGGCGGTTGCGTGCCAGGCGTCGCCGTATATCTCGGAGATCTGCTGGGCGGCGGAGCCGCCGGACGACGTCTTGATCTGGCCGATCAGGGTCTCGCGCTCGGCGGCGACGCGGCCGGTCCAGCCGCCCGTGAGCGCGACGACGCCGAGCCCCGCGGAGACGACGGCCGCCGCGGCGGCGAGCCCGGAGGACTCCTCGGTGTCGTGGTCGGTGTCGTGGTCGTGGTCGTGGTCGTCGTTGTCGTTGTCGTCGAGTTCCGCGTCCGTTCCGGCCCCCCGGCCCGCCTCGTCGAGGTCCTGCTGATCCGCTTCCTTCGCGGCGGTGCCGGTGAGGTTCTCGGTCGTCTTCTCGCCGTCGCCGTCGCCCTCGGCGACGGGGGCTGCGGGAGTGGTGGGAGTCGTGGGGTTCATGGGACGCACGCTAGGTGGCGCAGATGAGAGGCCCCTTAACGCCCGCAGTCACCCCGGCTCAACACCCGCCGCCACCCGGCGCGCCGTCAGTGGACGCGCGCGGCCATCTCCTCCTCGCGGGCCCGCACCCCCGGGACCGGCACGTGCGGCACCGCGCGGTCGGGCGGCTCGATGCTCAGGCGGGGCAGTCGCCGCTCCAGCCAGCCGGGCAGCCACCAGTTCGCCCCGCCCAGCAGGTGCATCAGCGCCGGGACGAGCAGGGTGCGCAGGACGAAGGCGTCCAGGGCCACGGCCGCCGCCAGGGCGATGCCGAACATCGCGATGACCCGGTCGCCGCTCAGGACGAAGGCGAGGAACACCGAGATCATGATCACCGCGGCCGAGTTGATCACCCGGCTGGTCTCGGCGAGGCCCACCCGGACCGCGCGCCGGTTGTCGCCGGTCTCCAGCCACTCCTCGTACATCCGGCCGACCAGGAAGACCTGGTAGTCCATGGAGAGGCCGAAGAGCACCGAGACCATGATCACCGGGAGGAAGGGCTCGATGGGGCCCGCGCTGCCGAGGCCCAGCAGTTCGCTGCCCCAGCCCCACTGGAAGATCGCGACGACGACGCCGAACGACGAGGCGACCGCCGCGACGTTCATCGCGGCCGCCTTCAGCGGGATGCCGATGGACCGGAAGGCCATCAGCAGGAGCAGGCAGCCGAGCCCTATGACGACGCCGATGAAGAGCGGCAGCTTGCCGATGATGATCTGCGCGAAGTCGTCGTAACTGGCCGTCACCCCGCCCACGTGGGTCTCCAGCGAGGTGTTGTCGGCCGCCTTCGGCAGCACGTCCGTGCGCAGCCGCTCGACCAGGGCGCTGGTCTCGCGGGACTGCGGGGAGGAGTCGGGGACGACGGTGACGTACGCGGTGTCGCCGCCGGCGTTGTACGTCACCGGGTACGCCCGGGCCACCCCGTCGACGGCCCGCAGGGTGGCGGGCAGGGCGTCCATCGCGAGTCGGTCGTCGGCGCCGTCCAGGTGCGCGGCGACCGTCAGCGGCCCGTTGACGCCGGGGCCGAAGCCGTCGGCGAGCAGGTCGTACGCCTGCCGGGTGGTGGAGGACTGCGCGTTGTTGCCCTGGTTGGAGCTGCCGAGGTGGAGCGAGAAGGTGGGCAGCGCGAGGACCAGCATCACGACGGCGGCGAGCGAGCCCAGCAGTTTGGGGTGCCGCTCCACGAAGGCGGACCAGCGGGCGGCGAAGCCGGTGGGCGGTTCGGGCTGCGGCCCGTGGGCGGCCAGCCGGGCGCGCTCGCGTCGGCTCAGCGCCCGCAGGCCGATGAGCGACAGCAGGGCCGGCAACAGGGTCACCGAGGCGGCGACGGTCAGGACGACGGTGAGCGAGGCGGCGATGGCGACGCCGTTGAGGAAGCTCAGCCGCAGGATCAGCATGCCGAGCAGCGCGATGCAGACGGTGGCCCCCGCGAAGACGACGGCCCGCCCGGTCGTCGCGACCGCGTGCTGCGCCGCCTCGGGCACGGTCATGCCGCGCCGCAGCCCTCTGCGGTGTCGGGTGACGATGAAGAGCGCGTAGTCGATGCCCACGCCGAGCCCTATCAGCATGCCCAGCATCGGGGCGAAGTCGGCGACGGTCATGACGTGCCCGAGCAGCACGATGCCCGCGTAGGCCGTGCCGACCGAGACGAGCGCGGTGGCGATGGGCAGCATGCTCGCGGCGAGCGAGCCGAAGGCGAGGAGGAGCACGACCGCCGCGACGGCGACCCCGATGGCCTCGCTGAGGTGCGCGGCCGGTGCCTCGGTGAGGGCCATGGCCGAGCCGCCCAGTTCGACGCGCAGATGCGGGCTCCCGGCCGCCTTCGCGGTGTCCACGACCTCGCGCGCCTGCGCCACGGGGACGTCGTCGGCGCGCTGGTGGAAGGTGACGGTGGCGTACGCGGTGCGCCCGTCCGCGCTGATCTGTGCGGCGCCGGTCTCCGTGTACGGTCCGTCGACCGCCCCGACGCCCGGCAGCCGCTCGACGGCGTGCAGGGTGCGGGTCATCTTCTGTTGGACGTCGGTCGCCCGCACGGTGGAGTCGTCGGTGTGCCAGACGATGGTGTCGGTGTCGCCGCCGAGGTCCGTGAAGCCGCTCTTCAGCAGTGCGGCGGCCCGTTCGGACTCGGTCCCCGGCGCCTCGTAGTCGTTGGAGTAGGCCGACCCGGCGAACCCCGCGGCGGCGGCCGTGCCCCCGAGGGCGAGCAGCCAGATGAGGACGGCGAGGAGGCGGTGCGTGACGCACCAGCGGGCGATGGCAGCCAAGGGACGTACTCCCTGCGGGTTCGTGGCCTCCCCGGGATTCGGCAGAACCGCCCGCAGAAGAACGCATGACCTGAGAACCGCCACTCTGGCAGCCATCTGTGATCATTTGCCCGTTTCGTGGGGAGGGTCACAAGGTGCGGATCACCTTATGGGCGACATCAGTACGCCCGTACGAAGGACCCCTATGCCGAAGGGGCGGTGCGCCCGGTGGAAACCGGTGCACCGCCCCTTCGGGTCGTACGGGGAACGCCTCAGCCCTCGACGCCGAGCTTCTCCAGGATCAGCTCGCGTACCCGGGCCGCGTCCGCCTGGCCGCGGGTCGCCTTCATGACCGCGCCGACCAGCGCACCGGCCGCCGCGACCTTGCCGCCGCGGATCTTGTCCGCGATGGCGGCGTTGCCCGCGATGGCCTCGTCCACGGCCGTGGACAGGGCACCCTCGTCGGAGACGACCTTCAGGCCGCGCTTCTCGACGACGGTGTCCGGGTCGCCCTCACCCGCGAGGACGCCCTCCAGGACCTGGCGCGCCAGCTTGTCGTTGAGGTCGCCCGAGGCGACGAGTTCGGCCACCCGGGCGACCTGCGCCGGGGTGACGGGCAGCTCGTCCAGGCCGCGGCCGGTCTCGTTGGCGTTACGGGCCAGCTCGCCCATCCACCACTTGCGGGCCTGGTCCGACGGCGCGCCCGCCTCGATCGTGGCCACGATCAGCTCGACCGCGCCCGCGTTGAGGATGGACTGCATGTCGTGCTCGGAGACGCCCCACTCCTCCTTGAGCCGGGCGCGGCGCAGCCGCGGCAGCTCGGGGAGCCCCTTGCGCAGCTCCTCGACCCACTCGCGGGCCGGGGCGACCGGTACGAGGTCGGGCTCGGGGAAGTAGCGGTAGTCCTCGGCGTTGTCCTTGATGCGGCCGGCCGTGGTGGAGCCGTCCTCCTCGTGGAAGTGCCGGGTCTCCTGCACGATCGTGCCGCCGGAGTTCAGCACCGCGGCGTGGCGCTGGATCTCGAAACGGGCGGCGCGCTCGACGGAACGCAGCGAGTTCACGTTCTTCGTCTCGGAGCGCGTACCGAACTTCTCGGTGCCGTGCGGGCGCAGCGACAGGTTCACGTCGCAGCGCATCTGGCCCATCTCCATGCGGGCCTCGGAGACGCCGAGCGCCTTGATGAGCTCGCGCAGCTCGGCGACGTACGCCTTGGCGACCTCGGGGGCGCGGGCGCCCGCTCCCTCGATCGGCTTGGTGACGATCTCGATGAGCGGGATGCCCGCGCGGTTGTAGTCGAGCAGGGAGTGGGACGCGCCGTGGATACGGCCGGTGGCGCCGCCGACGTGCGTCGACTTGCCGGTGTCCTCCTCCATGTGGGCGCGTTCGATCTGCACCCGGAAGACCTCGCCGTCCTCCAGCTGGACGTCCAGATAGCCGTCGAAGGCGATCGGCTCGTCGTACTGGGAGGTCTGGAAGTTCTTCGGCATGTCCGGATAGAAGTAGTTCTTCCGGGCGAAGCGGCACCACTCGGCGATCTCGCAGTTCAGCGCGAGGCCGATCTTGACGGCGGACTCGACGCCGATCTCGTTGACGACCGGCAGCGCGCCGGGCAGCCCGAGGCAGACCGGGCAGGTCTGCGAGTTGGCGTCCTGCTTGAGCTCGGTGGAGCAGCCGCAGAACATCTTCGTCTTGGTGCCGAGCTCCACATGGACCTCGAGGCCCATGACGGGGTCGTACGTCGCGAGGGCGTCCTCGTACGACTCCAGGTCGATGACAGTCACGGTGAAAACTTTCCCTCTCAGCCCAGCAGAACGTCGTCGTCGCCGAGACGCTTCAGTTCGCGATAGAGGATCGCGAGGCCCGTGACGATGGCGGCGGCGGACACCGCGGCGTCGACGAGCCGCAGCATGTCGTTGTCGTTGCGCGCGAGCTTCGCCTGCTTGGCGACGCTGATCGCGCCGAACGCGGTGGTGCCGAGCGATACGTACAGCCCGGTCTTCGACTTCTTGAAGTTCTTGGCCTGCTTTGCCATGGCACTCACAGCGACGGAGCCTCCTCGAGCAGTGGGTGCCCCCACTTTTCCACGAATGCGGCCTCGACGGCGGCTCCGACCTTGTAGAGCCGGTCGTCCTTCATGGCGGGGGCGATGATCTGCAGCCCGACCGGCAGGCCGTCCTCGGGCGCCAGGCCGCAGGGCAGCGACATGGCGGCGTTGCCCGCCAGGTTGGTCGGAATGGTGCACAGGTCGGCCAGGTACATCGCCATCGGGTCGTCGGCGCGCTCGCCGATCGGGAAGGCGGTGGTGGGCGTCGTCGGCGAGACGATCACATCGACCTGCTCGAAGGCCTGCTCGAACTCCCGCGTGATCAGGGTGCGGACCTTCTGCGCCGAGCCGTAGTACGCGTCGTAGTAGCCGGAGCTGAGCGCGTACGTGCCGAGGATGACGCGGCGCTTGACCTCGTCGCCGAAGCCGGCCTCGCGGGTGAGCGCGGTGACGTCCTCGGCGGACTTCGTGCCGTCGTCGCCGACCCGCAGGCCATAGCGCATGGCGTCGAACCGGGCGAGGTTCGAGGAGCACTCGGACGGCGCGATCAGGTAGTAAGCCGAAAGGGCGAGGTCGAAGGTCGGGCAGTCCAGCTCGACCACCGTGGCGCCGAGCGACTTCAGCAGCTCGACCGATTCCTCGAAGCGCTGGACGACGCCGGCCTGGTAGCCCTTGCCGGAGAACTGCTTGACGACGCCGACGCGCATGCCCTGTACGGAGCCGTTGCGCGCGGCCTCGACCACCGGCGGGACCGGCGCGTCGATGGACGTGGAGTCCATCGGGTCGTGCCCGGCGATGGCCTCGTGCAGCAGGGCCGCGTCCAGGACCGTGCGGGCGCAGGGGCCGCCCTGGTCGAGCGAGGAGGAGAAGGCGACCATGCCGTAGCGGGAGACCCCGCCGTAGGTGGGCTTGACGCCGACGGTGCCGGTGACGGCGGCGGGCTGGCGGATGGAGCCGCCGGTGTCCGTGCCGATGGCGAGGGGGGCCTCGAAGGAGGCGAGGGCGGCCGAGGAGCCGCCGCCGGAGCCGCCGGGGATGCGGGTGAGGTCCCAGGGGTTGCCGGTGGGGCCGTAGGCGCTGTTCTCGGTGGACGACCCCATGGCGAACTCGTCCATGTTGGTCTTGCCGAGGATGACGACGCCGGCGGCCTTCAGCTTCTGGGTGAGGGTCGCGTCGTACGGCGGAACCCAGCCCTCGAGGATCTTCGAGCCGACGGTGGTCGGCATGTCCTTCGTGGTGAAGATGTCCTTCAGCGCGAGCGGGACGCCGGCCAGCGGGCCGAGCTTCTCGCCCGCCGCCTTCTTGGCGTCCACGGCGCGGGCCTGCGCGAGCGCGCCCTCGCGGTCGACGTGCAGGAAGGCGTGGACCTTCTCGTCCACGGCCTCGATCCGGGCCAGGTGGGCCTCGGTGACCTCGACGGCCGTGAGCTCGCCGGAGGCGATCTTCGCGGCGATCTCGGCCGCGGTGAGCTTGATGATGCTGCTGATGTCCGTCATGGCTGTCAGTCCTCCCCCAGGATCTGCGGCACCTTGAAACGCTGCTGCTCCTGGGCCGGAGCCCCGGAGAGCGCCTGCTCGGGGGTGAGGGACGGGCGGACCACGTCCGCCCGCATGACGTTCGTCAGCGGCAGCGGGTGGGAGGTCGGCGGTACGTCTTGGTCGGCGACCTCGGAGACGCGGGCGACCGCGCCGATGATGTCGTCGAGCTGACCGGCGAAGTGATCGAGCTCTTCGCCCTTCAGCTCCAGACGCGCCAGCCGGGCGAGGTGGGCGACCTCCTCGCGCGTGATGCCAGGCATGCAGCGATCCTCAGGGGTTGGTGTGTGGTTTTGGCCCAATCCTATGGGGTCGCCCGCACCGCCCACGGCCACCTGCCGGATTCGCCTCCGAGGGGGGACGGCTCTACGTCGGTGACGGCCGTGAACCGGCCGTCCGCCCGGAGGGCCGCTGCTCCAGCTCGGGCGGCGGCGCCGCTGCCGCCACGCTCGCCGCCGCCGCTGCCGCAGCCGCCGCGGCCGCCAGCTCGGCCGGTCTGCGCCAGCCGTGCTCGCCCCGGGCCCGCAGCCACGCGGTCGTCTCCTGGGGCGGCATCGCGGCCGCCACCAGCCAGCCCTGGACCGCGTCGCAGCGCAGGTCCCGCAGCCGCTCCCAGGTCTCGTCGTCCTCGACGCCCTCCGCGACGACCAGCAGCCCGAGCGAGTGCGCCAGGTCGATCGTGCAGCGGACGATCTCCGCGTCCTCGTGGTCGATGGCGAGCCGGGCCACGAAGGACCGGTCGATCTTCAGCTCGCTGACCGGCAGGCGGCGCAGATGGACCAGCGAGGAGTACCCGGTGCCGAAGTCGTCCAGGGACATCTTCACGCCGTGCCCGGTCAGCCCGGCCAGCGTGTCCGCGGCCCGCTGCGGGTCCTCCAGGAGTACGTGCTCCGTTATCTCCAGCTGGAGCGCTCCCGCGGGGACGCCGTGCCGGGCGAGCCGGGCCGCGACGCCGCCCGCGAACCCGGGGGTGTGCACGTCGCGCGGGGAGACGTTGACCGCGACGGGTACGAAGAGGCCCTGCGCGCGCCACCGGGCGACCTGGGCGAGCGCCGTCTCCAGGACGTACTCCGTCAGGTGCGGCATCAGGCCGGAGGACTCGGCGATGGCGATGAACTCGTCCGGGGGGACCCGGCCGCGCTCCGGGTGCACCCAGCGCACCAGCGCCTCAAGGCCGGCCACCTGGCCGTCGAAGCGGACCTTGGGCTGGTAGTGCAGCTCCACCTCGCCCGCGTCCAGCGCGCGGCGCAGGTCGCCGAGGAGGCCGAGCCGGTCCGGGGTGTTGCTGTCGCGCTTCGACTCGTACACCTCCACGCCCGTGCGGTCGCGCTTGGCCTGGTACATCGCCACGTCCGCCCGGCGCAGCAGCCCCTCCGCGTCCAGCGCGTGCTCCGGGAAGACGGCGACCCCGGCGCTGGCCTCCAGGACCAGGGTGAGGCCGTCCAGGTCGAGCGGCGAGGACAGCTCGGCGACCAGGTGGCGGGCGACGCGCTGGGCGCTGGTGGTGGAGTCGGCGGTGGGCAGCAGGACGGCGAACTCGTCGCCGCCGAGCCGGGCCGCCTCCGCGCCGCGCGGCAGGGCCAGCCGCAGCCGCTCCGCTATCTGGAGCAGCAGCCGGTCGCCGGCGAGATGGCCGAGCGTGTCGTTGACCGCACGGAAGCGGTCGAGGTCGATCAGGACCAGGCCGACCCGGCCGCCGATGCTCTCGGCCTCCTCCAGCGCCGTCCAGGTCCGCTCCAGCAGCCACTGCCGGTTGGGCAGCCCGGTCAGCGGGTCGCGCAGCTGCTCCTCGGCGCGGGCGCGGGCGATCCAGAGGGTGGAGTCGAGCGCGATCAGCGGCACCGCGAAGAGCGGCAGCAGGATGGGTCTGGCCATCGCGACGACGCAGATCAGCGGGGCGATGCCGAGCAGGGCGACCGCGACGAGGCCCTGGCGCAGCAGCGCGGTGCGGGCGACGGTGGGCAGGCCGCCGCCCGGCTGGGCCCGCGAGTACCACAGCAGGACCCGGGTGACGAGCAGGTAGGTGGAGGCGGCGAGCAGGACTTCCGGGACGGCGTCGATGCCCCAGTCGAGTGGCTGCCAGGGCGACTCGACGGACTGCACCTCGCCGAACGCGGCGAGCACCAGGGCCGCCGCGCCCACCCCGACGATGTCCACCGCCCCGTGCAGGAGCCCCTGCCACCAGCGGTGTCTGCGGGCGACGCCGACGAGGACGACCACGACGAGGCTGACGAGGCCGGCGGGCACCCAGCCGTAGAGCAGCAGGACGGCCAGGGTGAGCGCGGCGCCGGAGCCGGTGCCGCCCCACCAGCGGTCGCGGCCGAGGGCGACGAGGTGGCCGACGACGATGCCGGTGAGGACGGCGAGCGACCAGCCGGCCCGGCCGTCCGGGAAGAGGGCGTGTCCGCGGCTGAGGGCGCGGTAGAAGCCGGTCGCGAGCTGGACCGTGGCGAGGGCCACGACGACGGCACCCACTTTGGGGGTGAGGCTCACGAAACCTTGCAGCCGCGCCACCGGTGCGGCGCTCTCGGTCGGTTTCATTCCGTCCCTCTCACAGCCGGCGATGCCGATGTCACCCGATGATTCCGTTCCGTGCCACCACGCCCCGGTCCTCGCCCGGTGGCCGGGTCCGAGGGCGCATCTTCCAACAGTAGGCCGCGGAGGACTTCTACGGGCAGCGGTCTACCGCTCTTGCCCGAATGCGAACCGACCATCCGTCAGCATCTGCTATGCGCCCGAACGAGTGAAACCGACGGTATGTCGGCCGCCTCTCACTCTCCGGGTCCGGCCGCCTCCCCCGGCTCCTCGCCCGCCGCGGGGCCCTCGGGCGCGACCGCCGCCTCGCGGGCCGCGTCCGCTCCCTGGTCCAGCAGTACGGCGAAGCCGGTCTCGTCCAGCACGGGGACCTTCAGCTGCATCGCCTTGTCGTACTTCGAGCCGGGGTTGTCACCGACCACGACGAAGGAGGTCTTCTTCGAAACGGAACCGGTGACCTTCGCCCCCCGGCTCTGCAGGGCCTCTTTCGCGCCATCCCTGGTGTGCCCGGCCAGGGTGCCCGTGACGACGACGGTGAGCCCTTCGAGGGGCCGGGGCCCCTCGTCCTCGCCGGCCCCCTCGTCCTCCATCCGGACTCCGGCCTCCCGCCACTTGCGCAGGATCTCGCGGTGCCAGTCCTCGGCGAACCACTGCTTGACCGAGGCCGCGATGATCGGCCCGACCCCGTCGGCGTCGGCCAGCTCCTGCTCGGTGGCCGCCTCGATACGGTCGATGGAGCGGAACTGACGGGCCAGCTCGCGGGCCGCGACGGGGCCGACGTGGCGGATGGAGAGCCCGGTGAGGATGCGGGCCAGCGGGGCCTGCTTGGCCGCCGCGATGGCGTCCAGCATGGCGACGGCGTTCTTCTTCGGCTCGCCCTGCTGGTTGGCGAAGACCAGGGCCGTCTTCTCCTCGCCGGTCTTCGGGTCGCGCTTGGGCAGCCCGCTGTCCGGGTCCAGGACGTAGGCCCGGATCGGCAGCAGCTCGTCGACGGTCAGCCCGAAGAGGTCCCCCTCGTCGCGCAGCGGCGGCTCGGTGGGCTCCAGCGGCCTGGTCAGGGCGGCGGCGACGACGTAACCGAAGTGGTCGATGTCCAGGCACTTGCGGCCCGCGAGGTAGGCGACGCGCTCCCGCAGCTGGGCGGGGCAGGAGCGGGCGTTGGGGCAGCGGACGTCGACGTCCGCCTCCTTCATGGGCTTCAACTCCGTCCCGCACTCGGGGCAGTGCGTCGGCATGACGAACGCCTTCTCCGTGCCGTCGCGGAGGTCGGCCACGGGCCCGAGGATCTCCGGGATGACGTCGCCGGCCTTGCGGAGCACCACCGTGTCGCCGATCAGGACGCCCTTGGCGCGGACCACGTTCTGGTTGTGGAGGGTGGCGAACTCGACCTCGGAGCCCGCCACCACGACCGGTTCGACCTGGGCGTACGGGGTGACGCGGCCGGTGCGGCCGACGCCGACGCGGATGTTGACCAGCTTGGTGTTGACCTCCTCCGGGGCGTACTTCCAGGCGATGGCCCAGCGCGGGGCGCGCGAGGTGGAGCCCAGCCGGCCCTGGAGCGGGATCTCGTCCAGCTTGACGACGACGCCGTCGATCTCGTGCTCCACGGAGTGCCGGTGCTCGCCGAAGTACGCGATGAACTCCCGTACGCCGGCGAGGGAGTCGACCACCTTGTTGTACTTGGCGGTGGGCAGGCCCCACTCGTGCAGCAGCTCGTAGGCGTGCGAGAGGCAGTCGATGTCGAAGCCCTCGCGGGCGCCGATGCCGTGCACCACCATGTGCAGCGGGCGGTTGGCGGTGACCTTGGGGTCCTTCTGGCGCAGTGAACCGGCCGCCGCGTTACGGGGGTTGGCGAAGGGCTTGTCGTCGGCCTCCACCAGCCGGGCGTTCAGCTCCTCGAACCCCTCCATCGGGAAGAAGACCTCGCCGCGGATCTCGACGAGCGGCGGGACGCGGTCGCCCTTCAGCCGGTGCGGGATGTCCGCGATCGTACGGACGTTGGGCGTGATGTCCTCGCCGGTGCGGCCGTCGCCGCGGGTCGCCGCCCGGGTCAGCACGCCGTTCTCGTACGTGAGGTTGACGGCGAGGCCGTCGATCTTCAGCTCGCACAGGAAGTGGTAGCCCGGGGAGCCCACGTCCCGGGCGATCCGCTCGCCCCAGGCGGCCAGCTCCTCGTCGTCGAAGGCGTTGTCCAGGGAGAGCATCGGCTCGCGGTGCTCGACGGAGGTGAACTCCGTACGGTAGGGCCCGGCGACCTTCTGGGTCGGCGAGTCGGGCGAGCGCAGCGGGGGGTGGGCGTCCTCCAGGGCCTCCAGCTCACGCATCAGCCGGTCGAACTCGGCGTCGCTGACGACCGGCTGGTCGTTCACGTAATACCGGAAGCGGTGCTCCTCGATCTGTTCCGCGAGGAGCTTGTGCCTCTCCCGCGCCTCCACTGGCACTGCCGTCTGCTCTTCGCCGGCCATCGTCCCGTCCTCCCGTTACCCAGCGCCCCGTTACTCAGGGTTGTCTGCGAGCGATTTAGCGGCCCGGGCGCAATGGGCGAGCGCGGCCCGTGCGTACGCGGGCGACGCACCCGCGAGACCGCACGAGGGAGTGACCGTCACGGACTCGGTCAGAGTCCCCGGATTCAGCCCCAGCCTGCGCCACAGCGTCCTGACACCCATGACGCTACCGCCCGGGTCCGACAATCCGCCCGAAGCCGGGTCGATGCCCGGCACCACCCCGAGGAACAGCCGGGTGCCGCCCTCGACGGCTTCCCCGATCGCCTCGTCCTCACGCTCGGTGAGAAGGGAGAAATCGAACGAGATCCCGTCCGCCCCGGCCCTGCGCAGCAGCGCGAACGGCACCTCGGGGGCGCAGGTGTGCACGAGCGTGGCGGTCCCGCCCGCCGCGTCCAGCACCTCGCGCAGGGTGTCCTCCACGATCTGGCGGTCCACGGCCCGGTAGGTGCGGTAGCCGCTGGCGGTCCTGATCCGGCCGAGCAGGACCCCGGTGAGGGAGGGTTCGTCCAGCTGGAGGGCGAGGCGCGCGCCGGGCATCCGGCGCCGCACCTCGGCGAGGTGGCCGCGCAGCCCCTCGGCCAGCGAGTGCGCCAGGTCGCGGCAGGCGCCCGGGTCGCCGAGGAACGCCTCGCCGCCCCGGCGCTCCAGGGCTGCGGCCAGCGTCCAGGGGCCGACGGCCTGCACCTTGAGCGGGCCCTCGTAGCCCTGGGTGAACTCCTCCAGGGCGTCCAGGTCCTCGCCGAGCCAGGACCGGGCCCGGCGGGTGTCGCGGCCCGGCCGGTCGCTGATGCGCCAGCCGCTCGGCTCGACGTGCCCGTACATCTCGGCCAGCAGCCCGATCGTCCGCCCGATCATGTCCGCGCCCGGCCCCCGGGCGGGCAGTTCCGCCAGGTACGGCATGCCCTGGCCGTCACCGAAGGAGCCGGTGACGGTCTTCGCCGCCTCCCGGGCGTCTGACCCGGGCATCGAACCGATTCCGGTGGCCGGGCAATCCCTGAACTCGCTCTTCTCGCTCACGCGGGAAGCCTACGGCGGTCCGCCCCCCGTACGGTCAGCGGCCGGGGCGCACCGTGAGGTCGTTGACCTCGGCGTCGCGGGGCAGGTCGAGCGCCATCAGGATCGTGGTGGCGACGGACTCGGGGTCGATCCAGCGGGCCGGGTCGTACTCCTTGCCCTCCTGCTGGTGGACCTTGGCCTGCATGGGGCTCGCGGTGCGGCCGGGGTAGACGGACGTGACCCGGACCCCGTTGCCGTGCTCCTCGTGGCGCAGGGCGTCGGCGAGCGCCTTCAGCCCGTGCTTGCTCGCGGCGTACGCGCTCCACTCGGCGCTCGCGGAGAGCCCGGCCCCGGAGTTGACGAACAGGACGTGGCCCTGGGCGACGCGCAGCTGGGGCAGGACGAGGCGGGTCAGCTCGGCGGGGGCGACGAGGTTGGCGTTGAGCTGGAGGTGCCAGGCCTTGGGGGTGAGCTCGCCGACCCGGCCGAGTTCCACGACGCCCGCGATGTGCAGCAGCGAGTCGAGCCGTTCCGGCATCGGCTGCTGGGCGAAGGCCCAGGAGAGCCGGTCCGGGTTGGACAGGTCGCCGACGAGGGTGCGGGCGCCGGGGTGGAGCGCGGCCAGCTCCTTGGCGCGGCCCGCGTCGCGGGCCAGCAGGACGAGGTCGTCCCCGCGCTCGGTGAGACGGCGGGCGACCGCTGCGCCGATGCCGGAGCCGGCACCGGTGATGAGGTGAGTGGACATGGCCCCATCGTCGCACCCGGCACCGCCTGTCACTGCGGGCCGGCCCACTCCTCCAGGTAGGGCACCGCCTGTCACTGCGGGCCGGCCCACTCCTCCAGATAGGACACCGCCTGTCACTGCAGGCCGGCCCACTCCTCCAGGTAGGCCAGGGCGCCGACCCCGTCCTCGGCGAAGAAGACCAGCTCGGTCAGCGGGAGCGGCAGGAAGCCCTCGTCCTCCATGCGCTGGAACTGCTGGCGCAGCCCGTCGTAGAAGCCCGCGGTGTTGAGCAGGACGACCGGCTTGGTGTGCTTGCCGTGCTTCTTCAGCTCCAGGATCTCGGTGGCCTCGTCCAGCGTCCCGGTGCCGCCGACCATGATCACGACCGCGTCGGCCTTCGCCAGGAGCAGGGCCTTGCGCTCGGCGAGGTCGCCCGCGATCACCATCTCGTCGGCGTCGGTCCGCGCCTTGGCGGCCAGGAAGTCCACCGACACCCCGACGAGCTTTCCGCCCGCCTCCTGGACGCCGTCGGCGACGACCTTCATCAGCCCGCTCTCCGAGCCGCCCCAGACCAGGGTGTGCCCGCCGCGGCCGATCAGCTCGGCGAACTCACGGGCGGGCACGGTGTAGCGGTCGGGAAGGTCGGCGGCGGAGAGGAAGACGCAGATGTTCATGGCTGCCACGGTAGAGCCCGCCGTCGGCGGACCGGCGGCCGGGGAAGAATCCCGCCCCCGGGACGGCTGAGAGAAATATGACTTCCACCCGAGGACACCGCATCACCGTCGAGCCCGGCACCGAGCACGTGCGCGTGGTCCGCGACGGCCTGCTGCTCGCCGAGAGCCGGCGCCCGCTCGTCCTGCGCGAGACGGGCTGTCCGGACCGCTACTACCTGCCGCCCGAGGACGTCCGTACGGAGTTGCTGACGCCGTCGGACACCCGCACGCACTGCCCGTTCAAGGGGGACGCCTCCTACTGGTCGCTACCGGGCGCGGCCGATCTGGTCTGGGCGTACGAGGAGCCGAAGGCCGAAGTGGAGGCGATCAGGGACCACTTCTGCTTCTACGACACCGAGCTCGTCGCCCGCTGATCCGGCGGCAGCGGCCCCGGCGGAGCGGGGTCCGGAGAATTCTCCGCCGCCGCCGATGAGTTCCTGGGCGTCCGGCAGTCCACCCTCGCATGGACAGGACTCTTTCCCGCGACGGCACCCTGATCGCCTACCGGCGCCGGGGCGAAGGGCCGCCGGTCATCCTGGTGGGCGGGGCACTGAGCACGGCGGAGACCGAGGCCCCGCTCGCCCGCCTGCTCGCGCCGCGCTTCCACGTCGTCACGTACGACCGGCGCGGCCGGGGCGCCAGCGGGGACGGGGCGCGGTACGCGGTGGAGCGCGAGATCGAGGACCTGGCGGCGCTGGCCGCCGTGACGGGCGGCAGCCCCTCGGTGTTCGGTGTCGGGGCGGGCGGCGCGCTGGCCCTGGAGGCGCGGGCCGCCGGGGTGCCGGCGGACCGGCTCGCGGTGTACGAGCCGCCGTACACGCCGGGGCGGGCCGGGCTGCTGTTCAAGGCCGACTGCACGGCCCGGCTGCACCGGCTGCTGTCCGCCGGGGACCGGGGCGGGGCGGTGGAGCTGTTCCTGACGGTCACGGGTGTCCCGGCGGCTACGGTCGCCAGGATGCGGAGGGCGCCGCTGTGGCGGACCCTGGAATCCGTGGCGCACACACTGGCGTACGACGACGCGGTGCTGGGCGACGGTTCGGTGCCGGCCGCGCGGTTCGCCCCGGCCACGGCGCGGACCCTGGTGGTCTGCGGCGGTTTCAGCTCGGCGACCGCGCGAACGGCGACCCGGCAGCTGGCGGACGCCCTGCCCCGGGGCCGCCACCGCACGCTGACGGGCCAGACCCGTGAACTGGCACCCCACGTGATCGCCCCGGTGCTGGCGGAGTTCTTCGGCCGTGACGTGTACGCCCGCCAGGCGTCCTGACACGCGCCGGGCGGGCCCGGGGGGCCGTGAGCGCCCCGCGCGGCCACGCCCGTACTGGGGTCGGGCGTAGCCGTGCGGGGCTTCCCCCGCGCGGTTCTCAGCTCGCCGCCGCCCGCTCCCGGCGCACCGTCGTCGCGATCGTCGCGGAGCCGACCACGCGCGTCCCGTCGTAGAGCACGACCGCCTGGCCGGGGGCCACGCCCCGGGCCGG
>NZ_SSBK01000110.1 GCF_004795035.1 Streptomyces sp. A0958 | reverse complement strand
TCGGCCTCGGCGCCGGGTCGGACCCGGCCGGTTCGGTGCTGGTCATAAGGGGTGATTCTCCTGTCGTGCCCTCTCAGGCTAACCCGACAGAGCGGGATGTCTCACCCAAGGCTGACAGAGAGGGGATCGAGGGTCTGCCCTCGACGCCGTCGAAGGCAGCGATCGCAAGTGGCGCGTAGCTCGTAGCCATCCTCGCTTTTGTCAAGGTCCCCGTACATCTCCGGATACATCTCCGCACCCTTCACGAAGTCCCTCATTCGTGTGTACTGATCCTCCAGGGTCTGCGCCCGCTCCTCCGTCGGCGCTCCGCCGAAGCGCTTCTGCGCCGCCGTCCTGGGCACGCCCAGCTGTGCCCCGATGCGTCCCCACGAGTACCTCTGAGTACGAGCTTCGGCCACTACATCGGCCATCACTCGCTTGGCGGCCGCTTCAACCAACGCTGCTGAGCGGCAGATCTTCACGTCCGGACCCGTCTGGGAGAGGAGGTACCGGATGGCTAGGCGGACTGCGGCGTCGGCAAGGTCTTCATCGGATGCCACTTCCCATGGCGATGCGTACCAGGCTGGATCTTGGTACGACACCCAAGGCCAGGGGCGAGAAGGGTCGAAGCGGAAGATTTCAAGTCCAGTGAGACGGTCGTGACGCTATGAGGTTTGTGGTGCGGGGTCTCTCCGTTTGGCCGGGTCGTTGATCCAGGCCATCTGAGGTATCTCGGGTGGTCTGGGGCGGCGGCCGA
>NZ_SSBK01000109.1 GCF_004795035.1 Streptomyces sp. A0958 | reverse complement strand
TGCGCGGACGCCAACTCGGACGCGTCCCCACCGCCACACACGACACCGACTGAACACCAGCAACCAGACCCGGTGGGTCAAAGTTCGACCGCCCAAACCGGGTCAGGATTCAGCCGCCGCCGACACCATCCGCAGGCACATCGGCCGTATCGGGCCGCCAGAAGCGCCGTGACCTCGGTGGTAAAGCGATGTCTCTCATCCCACCCGGCACCGGCAGGAGGAACTATCGAGGCGATCACTGTGGCGACCTGAGAGCCCTCCTCATCGTCCCAGTCGAAGGCAATCAGGTCGGGATCGACGGCAGACCACGGCAACCAGGCCGGAGCAAGCTCGTAATTGACAGCCGTGACTTTCCTCCAGAACCGGGCAGGGCAGGACAACTGACCGATTGTGCCAAGGGCTCGCGGCTTTGTCACACAAATTTCCGGCGCCGCCGATCTACTGTCATCGCGCACAATGCGACGCTGCCAGGCCGTCTGCTCCACGCGATTCGGCGGCACTCGACCGGGCACGTTCACCTGTACGCAGGTGAGACTTCGAGGTGTACGCCGACATCGGGTCCAGGTCCGTCGCCCACTACCTGTTCTCCACTGTGGCAACCCGCCCCTTTCACGCAGCAGAGTTCCCATCGAGCCCCTGAGTTCGCGCTACGGAGCCTTCAGTTTTCCTGAACCCACGGAAGATCGGCATCGAGAGCTTCTACTGTCCTGAGTCGTTAATTCGCGTGCGGTTGTAGAGTGGGGCGATGCCTGGCCCGAAGCCGTTGCCGCTGGAGTTGTCCGATCATGAACGCCGGGTGCTGCGGGGCTGGTTGCGCAAGCAGACCGCGT
>NZ_SSBK01000108.1 GCF_004795035.1 Streptomyces sp. A0958 | reverse complement strand
CGTTCACCAGAAAGGTGCCTTGATCCTCTGCCCGGATACGTCCTCAACACGCGCATCCTTGCAGGTCAACGGCGCCTTTCTGCTGTCAGGGCGTCAGCTCGGACAATTTCGGTGAATAGCCGGGGTTGATGGCGCGAGGCGGCTTCACCGCCGTGGTCAATCTGGCCTCTGGTGCAGTCCGCAAACTGGCCGTTCTCAGTTCTCTGAGTTACTACAATCCCGGCTGCGGTAGCACTGACGCCGCAGTCCTTACCCAGTCCGGCACTGACGAACGGCCCGGAACCCGTCTGCTGCGCCTGGACGCCCGCACTGGGCGCACCCAGGAGCCCCGCCTCCTTAAGGGACAGGTCACCTCAGCCGTCCCCGGCCCTGCAGGCACCACTCTGGCGGCCCGCGGCTCTCAGGTCATCTCGCTCGACACGAGTGGTCGGACCACGATCGTGGCCCGCACCGATGGGGTCCCATTCCGGCTCACCCCGGACGCCCACGGGGGCCTACTCTGGCTCGACCACCGCGGGCAAGACGCCGCAGCGCGCCACCTCAACACTGGGGCTTTGATCCGCCCTGACGCAGCGAAAGCGCACCCAACCACGGTCGCCACTGGTCCGCTCAACCAACTCGGGGTCACTCGCAGCAGTACCACCGTGTACGTGACTGGCCCAAGCACTGCCCCGCCAAGTACAACGCCGGCTGGCGTGGGGCGGCTCCCGAACGCGGGCAAGGACACGCAGGTGAAGTTTCCCCGTGATCATGGACACGTTTCCGTTATGCCGCGAGGGCCTGTGCCTGCTGGTAGCGAAGGCGTGTTTCGTGGGGCGTGAGGTAGCCCCAGGTGATGTGCTTGCGAAGTCTGCGGCGG
>NZ_SSBK01000010.1 GCF_004795035.1 Streptomyces sp. A0958 | reverse complement strand
CGACCTCGACGTCGATGCCCACCTTCTGCCCGTGATCGATGACGGTGGTCTTGAACCCCTGGTCCACCAGGGCCTTCTGCACCGTGTCGGTGTCGGCGGCGACCTTGTCCAGCAACGCGATCCCAGCGGCGTTGTCGTGCGCCGACGCAGCCAGCACCACCACCGCGATCACCAGACCGAGGACATCAACTGCCAGGCCGCGCTTGCGGCCTGGGACTTTTTTTGCCGCGTCCCTTCCGGTGGTGTCGGCGGGCACCCCGACGGCCGCGTGCAGGCTCTGGGTGTCCAGCACCACCAGGCTCGGGTCGGCCTTGCGCCCCCGGCTCTCGCGGACCTGCCAGCGCAGCAGATCATGGATGGTCTGGTCAGTGCCGTCGTCGCGCCACTTGTAGAAGTAGTACTTCACTGCGCCGGCCGGGGGCAGGTCGTGGGGGAGGTAGGCCCACTGGCAGCCGGTACGGGACTGGTAGAGCAGGGCGTTGACGATCTCCCGCATCTCGTAAGTGCCCTGGTGGCCGCTGACGGAGGGATGCTGAGCCTTCCAGGAGGCGATGACGGGCTCGATCAGGGCCCACCGCTCGTCGGACAAGTCGCTCTTGTAGAGCTGGCGGTCACTCACGAGGAACACTCCAGCACGACAGGACACCCCGATCAGCCCCGATACGCATCTGCCACACGTTCCAGCGACAACAAACACGACATCACGTCACATACCGCCCTCTGACACCACGCCCCAGCTCACGGACCGAAGCGGCCACCGCTACGCACCCGACCAACCCCGTTGGCACGGTGACGACGGCAGCCCGCTGATGATGGAGCCTCTGCCCGGCATCACCCGTCGGCAGATCGACACCAGCATCAACTCCCAATGGCGCTACCGCGCCGCACTCCCTCTCCCCCAGGGTGAACCTGTCACCCTGGGCGAGGGCCGCACCCCGTTGCTGCAGCGCACCCTCGCCGGCCTGCGGGTCACCATCAAGACCGAGTCCATGAACCCCACCGGCAGTTTCAAGGACCGCGGCAGCTCCGTCATGATCAGTACGCTGCGCCACCAAGGCGTCATGCAGATCCTGGAGGACTCCAGCGGCAACGGTGGCTCCTCCGTCGCCGCCTACTGCGCCGCCGCCGGCATCGACGCCCAGATCATCGCGCCCGCCTCCGCCTCTCCCTCGAAGATCGTGCAAAGCCGCCTGCACGGAGCCGACGTGGACCTCGTCCCCGGCAGCCGTCAGGACGTCGCCGACGAAGCCATCCGACGTGCCGGCACCCGCTTCTACGCAAGCCACAACTGGCACCCTCAGTTCCTTCAGGGCGTCAAGCTGATCGCCTACGAGATTTGGGAGGATCTGCGCTTCACCGCCCCCTCGGCCGTGCTCGTCCCCGCGTGTGCCGGCAGCCTCGTTCTGGGATGCGCCATGGGCTTCGCCGAGCTCAAACGGTCCGGCGAGATCCACCAGGTGCCCCGCATCCTGGTCAGCCAGCCCCAGCAGTGCTGCCCCCTCGTCCGCGCCTTCACCAGTGGAGCCGCCGCCGTCGACGCTCGTACCTGGCCCGCGACGCTCGCCGAGGGGACGGCCATCGCCCAGCCGGTGCGCGATCGGGAAGTCCTCCAGGCGATCCGGGACAGCAACGGCGCCGCCACCGTGGTGGCCGAGGACGAACTCCTGCCCGCCGTCCGAGAGCTCGCCGCCACCGGCGTGTACGTCGAGCCCACCAGCGCCCAAGTCCTACCGGCTCTCCGCCAGTTCAGCGCTACGGGACACGTCAGCCCCAACGACACCGTCGTCCTGGTCCTGACCGGCTCCGGACTCAAGGCCGGCCAGGCCCTGAGTCGGCTCGTCGCCGACTAGCGCGTCTCCCCGCGCCCCGGGACACCGCTAGCCGCCAGCCGGACCGGCAGGGCATCCGCGAACACCAGGGCCCGAACTGGATCTGGATCTGGATCTGAGGCTGGGACTCCACCTGGGTCGGCGCCGGTGTCCTCGCTCTTGGCCTCTGCGGGGTGGTGGCGCCCTCCAGTCCCCGACGACTTCGACCACATTGTCGGTGCCGACGGCGGGATCTTCGCCCGGTGGATCGATCACCTGGGGCATGCCGCCTTGTCCGTTGCTGGATATCAGCTCAGTTGCTCGGCCAGCCCGACGATGATGTCCGCCGAGCCGCGGAGGTAGCAGAGCAGATAGCTGTCCCAGCGGTGACCATCACCCCCAGCAGCAGGCCGAGGGTGTCGGCCACGACGTGCCGCTTGCGTCCGTTGACCAGCCTGCCGCCGTCGAAGCCACGGGTTCCGGCGCCGACCACTGCATCCGCCTTGACCAACTGCGACTCCGCGTCCGTCATGTCGCTCGGATACCGACGCTCTCGCAGCCGATTGTCAGCAGCGTTTCCGAACCGGTGAGCCAGACAGTCACGCTCCCGAGTACCCGCGGTGGACTGCGCGGGCATCGGCACGCAAGACTGCGACACCAGGACCTCCTGTTGCTCGGTGATTCGACACCAGCGAGCTGTTCAGGAAGCCCTCCTCGCATGCGCCGGGCACCCGACGATCACCCAATCGAGACGGCCGATCGAGCACCAAGTCCCCAGAGCATTACGACAAAAGCTACCTACGCGTCGGCTGCTCCGGCAGGGCGAGCCAGTCCGGCCAGGAGATCTCGCGGCCGAGGAAGCGCGGCTGCTCGAACGGCCAATCGGCGGAGATCCACTGCGGCACCAGCTCGTCGAGGGCCTGCTCGACCTTGCTGCCCACCAGTTCGTCCACCACCCACCAGGAGATCTCGCCGTCCGCGCCAGCCCTCTCCGGTGGGTCGATGTAAACGCAGCCGAGCAGAGCTGTCTCCGCCTTGTCGAACAGCGCGTAGTTGAAAGACTGGTGTGCGGCGATCTCCTTCTCGTGCCGCAACAGGTCGGCCTGGTCGGCCTCGTATGTCATGGTGGCCGCGGGCCAGCCCCAGGCTGGGCCGAAGATGGTCCACAGCCGCTCGCGCGAACCCATCACAGCCGGATAGTCGAGCGGGGTGTCCGCCTCCCGGATCGGCCGCAGGTGATGACCACTGCCCGGCAGCTGTACGAGGACGGGATGGACGAAGTCATCGGGGAGCCAGCTCATAGCGCCCGACCGTAGCAGCGCGCGGCCGTCCGCTCCCCTGGATTTTCCCCGTATACCGCCAGCCCTGCTCTCATGCCGGGCAGTGTCCGCGATCACCCGATCGAGACTCCCGTTCGATCGACAGACTCCATGATCGGTATGGCAACGGCTTCTATGGCACATCGGCGCGAGGTCGCCCGCTGGTCAGATGGGTGAGGTAGGGGCCAACGTCACCGCAGGCTGGGTCGTGCGGAACGGCTGGAGTAGCCGCTCTCAGCTTCTCGGCAGTAGCGGTCGCACTACGTGAGCCAAATGCAGAAGAGGTGCCCGCCGCACGGACGCCCTCTCCTCCACGTTCTGTCCGGGCGCACCACGGGACCGGCCCGAGCCATCCGGCACCTGGCCCCGGGCGGCTACTGCCGCAACACCACTGCGGGGCGTGTCCGGCTGTAGGGCCTGTTGCGAAAGCAGATCGACTGTCAGACCTGTCTGGGATGCTCTGGCCATGGAGATGACGCTGCAACTGACGATCGACTGCTCCGATCCGCAGAGGATGGTGACTTTCTGGGCCGAGGCCTTGGGTTACGTGCCTGAGCCTCCGCCGGGCGGGCATGCCACATGGCGTGCTTACTGGGCGGCGATGGGGGTGCCCGAGGCAGAGTTGCCGGCCGGTGCCGGGGATATCCCGGAGTCGATCATCGATCCTGCGGGACGTGGACCAAGGGTGTGGTTCCAGCAGGTTCCCGAGCCGAAGGCCGCCAAGAACCGGTGGCACTTCGACCTGAAGGTCGGTGGGGGCCGTGACGTACCGCTGGACGTACGCACGCTGCGGGTCAAGGCTGCGGTGGAAGAGCTGGTCAAAGCTGGTGCCGCCGTGCTGCGGATCAAGGATGAGCCGGCCATGGGTCTCTACGCCGCCGCCATGCAGGACCCCGAAGGCAACGAATTCGACATCGTCTGAGGGGCGTTGTGACGGTGCCGGTCACAACCACTCGTTCACGGCTGCGACCAGCACCGTCGCCTCGTAGCGGACGGAGAGCTGGTCGTACCGGGCGGCCACTGTCCTGTGCCCTTTGAGTAACGGTTCGAACTGCGGCGGGTCCCCGCGCCGCCCCAGGTCACCACGCGCGTCATGGGCTGAGCATCTGGCAGTTGCGCGGGTGGTCGGCCTTCGCCGGGAAGGTGTAGCGCGGCCCGCGGCGGCGCCAGTAGGCACCGTTCTTGTGGGCTGCGTACGCGTACGCCTTGTCGGCCCGCGCCGCGATCGCGGACATGGTGACGAGACGGGCAGGGGGCGATGCGGCCCAAGGCGAGGCCGGCTGCGACTACTCACCCGGCGGTTGCGGCGGCTGCTCGGAGTCCGGCGATTCCCTGGTCCAGGGCGGCGCGAAGATGGTCGGAACTGCCGGTTGCCAGCAGGATCGACACCCCGCCCTGGAGCCCCGCCAGCAGCGCCGCCGCTGTCCGGTCGACATCGAGTCCGGCCGGAAGGCGGCCCGCCGACTGCATGGCCCGGACACCGGCAGCCAACTGCTCCTGCCACTCCCGCAGCAGCTCCACCACGATCGCCCGAGCCCCCGGGGTATCCCGGCCGACCTGCAGGAACAGCGAGCCCAGGGGGCAGTGGTCGCCCTGCCGCTCATAGCGTTCGAGAACCGCGTCGCGCCAGCGTGACCAGGCCGCCCAGGAATCCAGGCAGCCCAGGTGCGGCTGCTGGTCGGCCAGCACGCGGTCGGCCTCCAACTGGGCCACCGCGAGCAGCAGTGCGTCCTTGCCGTCGGGGAAGTAGTGGAACAGCTGGCTCTTGCTCGTGCGGGTGCGGCCCAGCACGTCGTCCAGTGTGGCCGCCGCGACGCCCTTCTCCCGCAGCACCTCCGCAGCCCCCTGGATGATCCGGGCACGGGTGGCCTCTCCCTTGGCCGTCAATGTTCCACGCATAGCGCTCCTTCTGTGGACCCTGTGGTCCACTTTAGTCGGTCACCGCTCCCTCGGACTGGACTTGCGAGTCCATTTTGTGCGGGCCACCATCGAGGCCGTCAGTTCGTCCGCACCACCCAACCCCACGGGAGCAATCCGCGTCATGAGTAATCGCCTGAGCAGCAAAAACGCACTGGTCACCGGCGCCACCAGCAACATCGGCCGGGCCATCGCGGTGGCCCTGGCCGCCGAGGGCGCGCATGTCGCCATGTCCGGCCGTAACCGTGCGCGCGGTGAGAAGGTCGTCGCCGAGATCCGCAGCGCGGGCGGCAGGGCAGACTTCGTGGCCGCCGACCTCGACGGCACCTCGGCCGCCTCTCGCGCCCTCGCCGAGGACGCGCTGCACACCCTCGGCGGCCGGATCGACATCCTCGTGAACAACGCTGGTATCTACCCCAGCCCGAGCACGCCCGACACCGATGAGGAGACCTTCGACCGCATCTACGCGGTCAATGTCAAGGCGCCGTTCTTCCTCACCGCCGCCCTGGCGTCCGCGATGGTCGAGGCCGGGGGCGGCGCGGTGGTCAACCTCGGTTCCTGGATCGCCAGGCTGGCCGTCCCCGTCGGCTCCGTCTACAGCGCATCCAAGGCGGCGATGGAGTCTCTCACTCGCAGCTGGGCTGCCGAATTCGGTGCGCAGGGGGTCCGTGTCAACGCCGTGTCGCCCGGTGTGGTCCACACGCCCACTCCCGCCGGCGCCCCGGCCCATCCCGGCGACGTCATGATGCGGGGCACCCCGGCCGGTGCCCATGGCCTGCCCGAGGCGATCGGCCAGGCCGTGGTCTACCTGGCCTCGGACGAGGCGGCCTTTGTGCATGGCACCGTGCTGGATGTGGACGGCGGCCGCACGGCCGTGGCCGTCATCGCCGGCTGAGACGCGGGCCGGCATCGCCGCCGCCCTCTGTGACGGCCGCTACCACCACCGGCTCGCGCAAGCTCTCGGTCTCAGGTGACAGCCGTCGCAGTGGGGCATGATCCGCTCGTGGAACGCATCATCGACCTCGATCAGGCAGCCGCAGTAATCGCGGAGCGGGCTGAGCAATGGCTGGCAGCCGGTCTCAAGGTTGGGCAGGTGACGTGGCGGGACGCCACCGCGCCGTGGCCTCAGCGGCTTGAGACTGACCGTGGTCTCATGCGTGATCCCGACTCCGTCGGCGTGCTCATCCGCGGTCCCGCGGACGCCGAGTTGTCCGTCGTGCTGTTTCGGGGCGGCTGGGCCGACGTGGACTACTGGGACGGTCTCGACGACGGCGGACCGATACCGGCGTTCGACATCAACTCAGCCGCGGCCTTCACCACCCGGCTCGACCTATGGGTGCCGCGCGTCTTCGGGAACCTCGGCGAGAACGCGACGACGTGAGGTCCCGCGTCGAGCCGGACCGGCCGATGCGGAGTAGGTGCTGGATCGCGTTTCGTGGTGGGCCTGGAAGGACTTGCCGGCGCCTCATTCCAGTCGCTTGAACCGGTGGGCGGCCCACATCAAAGCCCCTGCGCCACTGATAAGGAGCAGGGTCGCTTCCAAGGGGAGGGGCAGCTGCCAGCCGGCCCATTCCAGGCCATCGACGGCCGTCCTGTTCGGTACCTGTAGGGCGATGCTGCCGCGGAGCAGGTCGACGCCGTAGGCGAGCGGGTTCGCGGCGGCCAGGACGTGGGTCCAGCCTGGGAGGGACTGGAGTGGGAAGAAGCCGCCGGAGAGAAACAGCAGGGGCATCATCACCACGCCGAGCAACGTGTGGAACGCCTCGGGTCTGCGGAGGCTCACCGCCAGGGTCAGGGCGAGGGCGGTGATGGTGAAGGAGATCAGGATCATCCCGGCGAGAAGCAGCGCCAGGAGGAGCGGGTCGTAGGGCAGACCGACTACGCCCGCCAGGCTGAGCAGTACGGCGCCCTGGGCCGTGGCGACGAGGGTGCCGCCGGCGCAGCTTCCCAGGAGCAGGGTTGAGCGGCTGACCGGGGCCATCAGGAGTTCGCGCAGGTAGCCGCTCTGGCGGTCGGTGATCAGGCGGATGCCGACCAGGATGGCCGGCGTCTGCACCGTCATCATCAGCATGCCGGGGAAGAGGTAGGTCTGGTAGCCGACCCCCAGTGATGAGTTGGGGATGAGAGCGGCCAGCCCGCCTCCCAGGATCAGGAGGTACAGCACGGGATGGAGCAGCATCAGCGTGGTGTGGGCCCGCTGGCCGGCCAGGCGCAGCAGATCGCGGTAGATCAGGGCGTGGATCGCGCGCAGTTCGTGTTGCAGGCGGGTTGGCCGTTCCCTGCCCAAGGCGCCGGAAGGGGCGCTGGGGGTGTCGAGAGGGAGTGTGGTCATCGGCCGCCGCCCGTTGCTGTCGTGGGCTCGCACGAGGTGGACGTGGTCGGTGCCGGGTCGGGGGGCGCGCCGTGGATGCTGCGGCCGGTGTGGTGGAAGAAGACGTCGTCGAGTGTGGGCGGGGTCGCGGAAGCGGCTCGGACGGCGATGCCGTGGCCTTCCAGCGCCGCGCACAAGCGGGGAATCCAGGAGCTGCCGTCGGGCACGCGCAGGCAGACCCCGCCGGGGTCCACGGTGACGGAGTGTTCCGGCGGCGCGATCCGTCGGACGACCTGGTGTGCCGTGGCGTCGTCGTTGGTGTGCAGCACGACCCGGTCGTCTCCGATCGCGGCTTTCAGTGCGAGGGGGGTGCCTTGTGCCACCAGCCGGCCGTGGTCGATGATGGCGACGCGGTCGCAGTTTCCCGCCTCTTCCAAGTGGTGGGTGGTGACGAAGAGCGTGGTGCCGTGCCGCTCGCGCAGGGCGTACAGGTGCGCCCAGATCTGAGCGCGGGCGTGGGGGTCCAGGCCGGTGGTCGGTTCGTCCAGGAACAGCAGGCTGGGCGCGTGCAGCAGCTGACGGGCGATTTCTAGGCGGCGCCGCATTCCGCCTGACAAGGTGCGTACGGGGGAACGCCGCCGGTCGGTCAGTCCGGCCACCTCCAGGACCTCGGCAGCGCGCTGTCGGGTATAGCCGCGTCGAATCCCGTAGAGGCGTGCGTGAATGCGGAGGTTCTGTTCGGACGTCAGGTCCGGGTCCAGTGCGCTGTGCTGGAACAGCATGCCGACCCGTTGTCGTACCTGGTGGGGCTGTGCGAGCACATCCGCGCCTGCCACCGTGGCGTGGCCGGCTGTGGGGCGGGCCAGGGCGCACAACATGGCGATCGTGGTGGACTTCCCGGCGCCGTTGGGGCCGAGGAAGGCGAAGGTCTCGCCTTGTCGCACGTCCAGATCCAGGCCTCTGACGGCGTAGGTGGTCGCCCCGTCCGGTCCGGGGTAGGTCTTGGTCAGGCCGCGTGTGCTGATGGCGCACTTGGAGTCCGGAGGTGGGTGTGTGGCGTTCGGGCTGGCAATGGCGGCTGTTGCGAGGGCCGCATGGGCGAGATCGTCATCACCGGTGTGAAGCTGCATGGGGTCCGGTCCTCGTCTGGTGGTCACCATTCGGTTCCGCTCGGCCTGTGACACGAGGCCTTTGCGCTGTCCGGCCCGCGTGTCCTGTGTCGTGTGTCGTTGGGAACGGTTGTGCCGGAGGTCGAGTCGGCGGTCCGGCCGGCGGCTGTCCCGGGACAGCCGCCGGCCGGACGTGGTGCCGGTCCTAGGCGCAGCTGATGCCGATACAGACCGTGTTGAGTACGGTCAGCAGGCCGACGCACTCGCAGGTCGCCGAGAACTGGGCTCCGTCAGCGGCGACGGGGTCGGTCTCCGGGAGGGCGTGCAGGTGGGCGAGCAGTTCGAGGTCCTGGGTTTCCATTGGTTTCTCCTTCTCCTGGGGTGGTTGGCGGCAGATCTTCTGCCGCTCGGCCCGGCAGTTGGACGAGCCAGTGCCGGGGGTCGGTGTGGCGGAGCCGTAGGAGGAAGGCCAGGATTCCGGCGGCCCCGTCGCTCCAGCTGGTCGAGACGTCTCCGTACTCGTTGGGGAAGACCGTGTGCCCGTGGCGGCGAGCTCCTTCGCTGAGGAGAAGGCGGCCCATTTCCGTGGCCATCGCGCGGTAGGCGGGTTCCCCTGTGGCGGCGCTCATGTCGAGCAGGAAGTCGCCGTTGCCCGCCAGTCCGTGGCACTGGGAGAGGGGGGCGCGGGAGGCTCGTTCCATGACGGCCCGCGTGCTGCGGCGGGCAAGGTCGCCGAATCTGTCGTCACCGGTGACCTGCCACAGCCGCACGAGGAAGGTGCCGACGCCCGCCGCGCCGTGGCACCAGTACGGGGCGGTGGGCTCGTCAGCGGCCTGGGCGGGCCACTGGGCCGTCTCACCGATGGATACGGCGCTGTGCAGCAGGTGCTCGCCGACCTCCACCGCCAGGTCCAAGTGTTCCTGGCGCTGCGAGACCATCGCGGTGGAGAGGATGAAGCAGCCGATGCCGGCCGATCCGTGGGCGAAGCCCAGGTACCGTTTACCGGCCTCACCGGTCAGTGCTTCTGCGGGGACCGGCCAGCTCACCGCGGACGGCCCGTGCTGTGCGGCGGACGCCAGTCGGTCGGCCGCGTCGGTGGCCAGTTCGGCGAAGCGCGGGTCACCGGTGCGTTGCCACAGGTGAAGGGCAGCCATTCCGCTGCCGGCGGTGCCGTGGGTGATGTCGTGGTGGGGCGTGGGCTGTTGGGGAGCCAGGGCCAGTGCCAGTGCGTGCTCGACGAGGGCCGGGTCATCGATGGCGCGTCCGGCGTCATAGAGCGCCCAGGCAGTTCCGCGCCCCCCGAAGTGCAGGCCGGGGCGGGTGGAGCGGGTGTCGGTGCGGTCTGCGACCCAGTGGCCCGCTGCCGAGATCAGCTCGGGCAGGCGAGGGTCTGCGGTCAGTTCGAAGTACCGCGTCAGCACGGCGAGGGGGCCGGCCGCTCCCTGCTGCACGGTGCAGGGGTCGGTCTCCCCGGCCGTGGTGGACACGGGCCACAGGCGTCGGTCGTCCGCCGGAGTCATCGAGTCGACGAGGTGGTTGACGAGCCCGGCGACCGCGTCGTGCCGGCCCTCGCCGCCTGCTGGGGGGACTTGGGCTTCGGTTCTGCCCCTCGGGCGTGCTGGGTCCGTCTTGCGGAGGGCCTCGCGCGCCCGGGACGGATTCCAGCGCTCGGCGGGGTCGTCCCTCATCAGTCCCACGATCATTTCCGCCACGCCGGCGGGTAGGTTCGCGGGTCCGGCGCAGGCGGTCAGCCAGGCGGCCAGCCGTTCCTCGTCGGGCCTGGTGGCAGGTTCCTCGGGCAGGAGGTTCGGCACCTTCCCGACCAGGACCAAGCACGCGGTCGCGCCGAGACTGTAGTAGTCGGCTGTCACGGATACGGGTGCGTCCGTCAGACGCTCGGGGGCGCTGAAGCCAGGGGTTCCCACGCGGGTCGGCAGGCAGGAGTCGGCCTCGACGGCGGCGAGCTCCAGGTCGATGAGGCGTAGTTCGCCGTCCGGGCGGACCATGACGTTGCCGGGGGTGAAGTCCCGCAGGACGCAGCCGTGGGCGTGGGCTGCCTCGATCAGGTCCACCAGTCGCGCGACCTGGGCCAGTGCGTCGACGCGGTAGCGTTCGCCGCCGACGTCGCGGAAGTGCTCGGCAACCCAGGTCCGCAGGCTGACGCCCGGGACTTCGCTCTGGGCGAGGAACAGGTGGCGGCCGTGTTCGAAGAGTGCCAGCGCGTCCGGAGCGAGCCCCGTGCCCTTGAGCGTTTCCAGCGCCCGGGCTTCGGCGCGCAGCCAGTCGCGGACGTCACGGCCGGATGTGTCGCCCTCCACGTGTGGTCGCGTCTCCTTGATGACCACGGGTGCGCCGGTGCGGACGTCGGTGCCCCGGTAGACGCCGCCCTTGTTGGTGTGTCGGATCGCCTCCCGTACCGCGAAGCGACCGCCGAGCAGTACCTGACTGCTCGCTGCGTCCCTCTTGCTCGGAGGGAGGGGCACCGCGGCGGGGAACGGGCAGACCGCCCAAGGAGGTGGGCAGTAGCGGCCGGTGCGCTCGTCCTCCACGGGATTGCCGTCGGGGTCCTCGATGTACCAGATCAGCAGGCCCTCGTCGGACAGCCGCTGCCGGCCGGTGAAGGCGCCGTAGCGGTAATGCACCAGGCTGTACGGGGCGTAGGGCTGATCGGAGAGAATCCGGGGTCCGGCCAGCCCGGCCGTCGCCGCGTGCAGTTCCCGGGCGAGCCGGACCGCGTCGGCGTCCGAGCGCGGGTAGACGGTGAGGAACTTGCCGGAGCTGCCCCGCGGCGTGGCACGGGAGTTGAGTGCGTTCACCTGGTCGAGCGACCGCGCGAACTTGAAGGGGGATTCGTCCCGCAGCAGTACGTCCAAAGCCTTCGCGAGGACGGTCGGCGCGGAGGCGGCCGTTGCCGACAAGTGCAACTTCCAGCCCTGGTCGGGACCGGTCCCGGCTCGTGACGCGACCCGGCACCACATGTCGTCGGTGACGGCCGTCCAGTGCGCGTCCGTCCGGGTGGTCCGCAGGGCTTGGTGGAGAAGGCTTTCCAGCTCGACTTCAGTTGCGTGGCTCGTCATGTGTGTCCCTCTCAACGGTGAGGACCGCTGATCGGAAATTGCCCACGTCATGTGAACGTGGAACGCGCACGAGCCGGAATCACCTGCTTCAGCGAGCGCACGGGTCTTGCTCTCGCCGTGTACGGCGCCGCCCGGCGCGCGGCGAGGCGCACGCACGGCGAGCGTCACACGGTGGTCGGGGCCGGCTGCCCGCAGCGCCGGCCGAGCATCACAGGCCCCGGGGCCAGGTCGAGGCGGAAGCCCAAGTCCGCGGTCTCCGCCTCCAGCCCGGCACGTTTCCTCGTTCACCGCGCCCCAGCCCCGGTTGCCCACGGGCAGCGCGTGGCGCTGCCCGGCAGGTTCCTCTACCAGCCCGCCTTCGCCGCGTCGTACGCGCTACGGCAGTCGGCGTTGGTGGCGTTGGCTGCCAGCTTCTCCATGGAGTCCTTCCAGATCCTCTTGGCCAGCTTCTCCAGCTCGCGCGTCTCGGCAGGCACGTTCGGGGCGTACTTCTTGAGCGTCGCCAGGGATGACTTGGCGAACTTGTTGCACACGGGACCGGCCGCGTTGCGGTAGCGGGTGTCCAGGTCCGTGGCGACGGCCTTGCCGTTGTCGGTCGCCCAGCTGTTCCAAGCCGCGCACGCCTTCTCGGTGAAGACCTGCTGGTCGGTCTCGCTCAGGCCCAGGACCTCGCCCAGCATGGTGTTCTTGGCCTTGTCCGGGACCGTGAAGTCGACGACGGGGAACTTGTCGAAGGTTTCCAGCAGCGCCTCCTGACACGCGGGCGGCAGGGAGGCCGCCTGCGCCGGGGAGGGGACGGCCAGCGCGGAGACGGACAGGAGAGTCGCGGCGAGGACCGTGCTTCGGGCGGTACGCGAAAGGGCCATGGGAGTGCTGCTCCTTGTACGAGGGGGATGTCGTCGTGGGCACCGCGTCGGTGCCCGACGGCTACAGAACGATCACCGGCATTCGTAGGTCACGGCCGTCGCGGGCCGAAACGCCACCGGTCCCTCGACGGGGCGGCGCCCACCCGCCCGGCAGCCTCCTGGGGGCGGGCGGGCGCCGGGATGCTCGCCGTCCGCTGGGGCGGCAGCGCGTTGCGGGTGCGCCTGCGGAAGACCAGCAACCCGGCGCAGGCGGCCCCGGTGAGCCAGAGGAGCTGGATCGCGAGGCCCTCGCCCACCGGTGCGTCGGAGAAGGCCGCGGCCATGCTGGCCTGCACGGCTCCGTACGTCGGCAGGAAACGCACGACGGCGCTGTCCGAGCCGGAGCTGGAGAGGGGGTTCTGCAGGGCGACGTCGAGGATGCTGATCATCAGGATGGCGAACATGCCCTCCACCTCGCGGCGGAGCACCGATCCGAAGACCACTCCGAGCGCCCCGTAGGTCAGGGCGGCGAGGAACAACCCGACGGCCAGCATGAGGGGTTGCCGGGGGGACCAGGCGGAGCCGGCGGCGGCCGTGGCGTACGCGGCGACAGCCGTGCAGACCAGCGTGAGCGCGGAAAGCTTGGCCAGGACGAGGTGATACCGCGGGTATCCCGCCATGGCCAGGCGGCGGTCGAAGGCGCCCCCGGTGAAGGTGGCGGCGAACATCATGAAGCCGGCGATCAAAGTGACCGCGTTCAGCGCGCCCGTGATCTGGGTGAGGTGGTTGCCCGGCGGTGACAGGACCTCGCCGGTGGCCCGTAGCCGGAACGGTGCCGGCCGGTCGGGGATGGCCACGTAGGCCAAGCCGATCCACACGGGGATGTACACGACCACCAGCAGCATCGCGAACCGGTTGCGGGCGTGTCCGATCAACGCGTATCGGGACGCCGTGGTGAACAGGGACCAGTGCCTCCTCACGCCGTGGCCTCCGTACGCGTTTCCTGACGGTGCAGGCGCCCGCCCTCCAGACGCCACAGCAGGTCGAGCCGGTCGATGTCGTACGCCAGGTGCGAGACGACCAGCACCGAGCGCCCTGCGTCGCGCAGGCTCGTCGCCAGCTCCCAGAAGCGCAGATACGTCTCCCAGTCGAACCCCTGGTAGGGCTCGTCCAGCAGCAGGACGTCCGGGTCGTGCATGAGCGCCAGCGTCAGGTTCAGCTTCTGTCGGGAGCCTCCGCTGAGCAGGCCCGCACGCTGGTCGAGGTATTCGGTGAAGGCGAGGATCTCCATCACCTCGCCGGCCCGTCGGAGGTCCGGGAGGCCGAACGCGCTCCGGAAGAAGTCGAGGTGCTGGCGGACGGTGAACGAGTCGTCCAGAACGACGGTCTGCGGGCAGTAGCCGAATCTGCCGTTGTGCCGAACCGTTCCCCGGTCGGGTCTGAGTTCACCGGCGAGGACCTTGAGCAGGGTCGTCTTGCCGGCGCCGTTCTCCCCGACGATCCCGGCGAGTGTGCCGGGCCGCAGCCGAAGGCCGACGCCCCGGAGGACGGCATGCTGCCGGTAGGAGTGGTGCACATCCGTGACGTCCATCGCGCTGCTCCGTCGTAACAGGTCTTCCCGAGGTCCCGGGCCGTACGCGTTCTCCGGCCCGGCGGCGGTTCCGGCCGGCCGCTCGGCCGCGGAACCGGTCCGCTCGTGCCCAACGAGCGGGCCACACGGCGGAAACGGTGCTGGAGCGCGCCGTTCCGCGGGCGTCAACCCCGTGCACGGGATACCACGCGTGCGGCGGGTTTTCGGCGGTGGACCCGCTTCGGGACGGCAGGGACGGCTAGCGTGACGAGACCGGAGTGCACGCCCAGGGCTCCGCCGTGCACATCAGGGCTGCGGCCCGGTCAGGGAAGGTCGGCCAGTCATGCGGAGAACGTGCGTGATCGGAGCCGGTCCGTCCGGTCTGGCCGCGAGCAAGGTCCTCGCCTCACGGAACGTACCGTTCGACTGTTTCGAAGCCGGTTCACACCTCGGCGGACTCTGGCGCTACGGCAACGACAACGGCATGTCGGGGGTGTACGCGTCGCTGCACGCGAACATCTCGAAGGAGAGCATGTCCTTCTCCTCGCTGGCCATGCCGGAGAGCTACCCCGTCTTCCCGCATCACAGCAAGGTCCTCGCCTACCTGGAGGACTACGCCACCTCGTTCGGTCTGCACCGGCACATCGCGTTCGGCACCGAAGTCACCTCGGTGCGCCCCCTGGACGACGGCGGCTGGGAGGTCGTCCACCGGCGCCGCGGGAACGCGGGCGCGCAGGCGGTGTCCCGGCGCTACACCGATGTGGTGGTGGCCAACGGTCACCACTGGGACCCGCGTCTCCCTGACCCCGCCGTCCCCGGGGCGGAGGACTTCGAAGGGTCCGCCGTCCACTCGCACGACTACCGCACACCCGAGCCGTACGCCGGCCGGCGGGTGCTGGTGATCGGCATGGGCAACTCCGCGTGCGAGATCGCGGCGGAGGTCTCCCGGACGGCCGCGCGGACCTACCTCTCGGCCCGTGACCCGGCGCATGTGTTCCCCAAGATGCTGCTCGGCCGGCCGGCGGACCACTTGGTCCGCAGCCCGCTGGCCGGTCTTCCACGCTTCCTCAAGGGTCCGGCGATGGCGCTGCTCCTACGGCTCACCCGCGGCGCCCCGGCTCACTACGGGCTCCCCGAACCGGTCCGCGGACCCCTCGCCGCGCACCCCTCCACCTCGGACGAACTCCTCGTCCAGCTGGCACGGGGCGCGGTCACCCCGAAGCCGGGCGTCAGCCTTTTCGGCCGGGACACGGCGACGTTCACGGACGGCAGCCGTGAATCCGTGGACGCCGTGGTGTACGCCACCGGATACAACATCTCCTTCCCCTTCATCAGCCCCTCCGTCTTCGCCGCCCACAGCGGCCGTACGGAGCTGTATCTGCGCACGGTTCACCCGCGGCTCGCCGGTCTCTACTTCATGGGTCTCGCCCAACCCTCCGGGGCCGCCTTCCCCTTGCTGGAACCCCAGGCGGAGTGGATCGCCGATCTGATCGAGGGCCCGGTCGCCCTCCCGTCGCCGGCGGAGATGACGCGGGCGATCGCCCGCGAGCGGCGCCGCCATGCCAGGGCGTATGTGTCCACCTACCGCCACGGCATCGAAATCGACGTCCGCGCCTACCAGAGGGCCCTACGCCGGGAGCTCCGGGTGGGCCGGCGCCGCGCACGCGGCGCGCTCCCGACGCCGCCCGCCGGACCGCCCCCGCCCAGGAATCCGGCCGACACGCAGACGGCCGCCCCGCACTCCTCCGAGCCCCTGTCCGGGGCCGGTTCGGAGCTCGGGAGCACGTAGCCGGCCGCACGGTTCGACACCTGCCCGGCTCACACCGGCGCCGAGCTGTCCTCCAGTTCCTGCACGGCCTGTTCCCACAGCTCCGGCAGCAGCTCGCCCAGCGGCAGTCCGCTGTCGGCGACGATGGACACCTCGGCCCACTGACCGAAGAACGAGAGCCCGACCGCGAAGAGGTGCCCGGGCACGAGCAGAGGAATCAAGGCGGTGCCCGTCACCTGGGTTTCGCCGAGGCTGCCCTTGTCGGCGATCGGCATGGAGGTGGCCATGACGTTGGTGACGCGCGGGGAGAGCACCCTGCGCATGTACCACTCGGTGGGGCGGGCCGGCATGAAACGGACCAGGTCGCCGATGGCCTGCCGCCACACGTCGCCCCGCAGCTTCCGGGTCGCCGTCATGACGTGGTCCAGTCGCCGCAGGGCCGCGTCATCGTCCGAGGAGCCGTCCGGGTGTGACGAGGCGACCCGTACGGGCAGCTCAAGCGGCAGGGCGAAGCAGCGGTTTCCCCAGGTCTGTTCCTCGTCGGGGCGCCGTGCGTCGACGGGCAGTACGGCCGTCACCCGCGGGAGAGATACACCCGAGCGGTCGGCCCAGGCCTTCAACGCCCCCGTGAGCGCGGCGAGGTGCGCATCATGTGCGGAGCCACCGCGGGACGCCCCGATCCGGCGGAGGGTGTCCACCGGTACACGGCCCCGCCACAGCTGCCGCTCGCCGGTGGGGACGTACGCGGCGACGGGGCGGTGCCCACGTACGACGAGGGTGCCGGCCACGAACTTCACGGCCAGCCCGACGGCCGAGGCCACACGCCGGGGCACCGCGGCCCGACGACCTCGGTCGGGCACCGGGCGGGCCGAGGGCTCGCCCTCACCGAGCACGGCCCGGAAGGTCATGGCCGCGGCCGAACCGTCCTGACAGGCGTGCCGGAAGCGGTAGCACACGGCGTACGCGTCGGGGGCGTGGCCGTGGATCAGCCAGACCCCCCAGTAGGTGCCGGCCGCGAACGGTGCGTTGAGCGCGGTGTGCAGGGCGGAGTCCCACCCGGCCGGGCCGTCGGCGACGACCTCGTGCACATGCAGGTCCACGGCGAAGCCGGGGTCCGGCTGCCACCGGGGCCGCCCCCCGCCCTCGATCCGGCTCGTCAGCAGGGGCAGCTCACCCAGGCGGTAGCCCACGTATGCACGGAGGTCGGCGAGGGCGGGGGGCGGGCCGCTGAGGTACGCGACACCGCCGGAGTCCCAGTGGGCGTCGGGGCGGCTGCGCTCCAGGTTGAGGAAGGCGCGGTCCACGGGGTGGGCGGGCTGGTGGGGAAAGGTAGCGGACTGCGCCGTCCGGCCCGTCTCGCCGGAGTGGTCCGACTGACCGGACGACGCGGGCCGGGCGGACGGGATGGAGGGGGCGGGAGTCGTCGACTCCGCCGACGAGGCGGGCTGATCGGAAACGGACATGGGGCTTTCGGCTCCAATGCGTGACATGTGCGTGCGGGCTGACGGGGCGGAGAGAACGGGTGGGGCGCAGATGAGCGGGCGGCAGGATCAGCGGCGGACCGCGGCCTGCCCGTCCATCCCCGCCGCGCTCTTCAGGATGACCGCGGGCGGCGGTGGCTCCACACCGGCAGCCGATGCCGGCTCCCTCCCGCGCGGCCCGGTTGCCGCTCAATGCGGTGGGAGCGCCGCGGCTCTCTTCGGGCCACCGCGATGCCTGTTCCCCGTGCCGTGTCTACTCTCCTGCCGCTCAACGTCTGCCGCTGTCCGGGGCCGTCCAGCCGAGCACGCCTCTGTCGCAGCGCGGTCGACAAGATCCCTCGAAGGAGGTACGTGCCGCGTGCGCAACTCCGTGCGGATGCCGCTGAACCGCGGCGCGCCGGAACGTGCGCGCGGGACGGCTGCTGCCCTGGCTGCGGGGCGTGCGCCGGTGAAGGTGCGACGTACTCCGTTCGGGTGAGCCGGCCGGATCGGGGGCGTTCGCTCCGGCCGCCGTCTGACATCGTGTGCCCTGCGCCGGAGATCAACGGGCCCGGAAAGCCGAGGACCTGACGGCGAGGCCGGGTCCGTGGAAGAAGCGGCGAACGCTCGCGGCTCCGGGCCGGCCTGACGAGTCGAGCCGCTCGTGGCGTGCCCGCGCCACGGGGACGGCCCGTCGTGTCTTGTCCTTCCCTGTCGCCCGCCGGCGACCCCGTCCCCTGCCTCCGGGCGCGGGCCCGTCCTTCCGAAGCCCTTGGAGCCATGGCCGTGCAAGTCGCCCTCACCGGCGCCACCGGATTTCTCGGACTGCGCCTGCTGCGTCGTCTGCTCGACACGCACCGGTCCCTGACGGTCCTGGCACACACGGGATCGGGGAACGCTCTGCACCGGATCACCCAGTTCTTCGAAGTGACGGGCGCGCCCGCGGCGTTCACGGCCGAACTCCCGGGCCGGCTGCGGGTGGTGGAGACCGACCTCGCGCTGCCCCGACTCGGGCTGTCCGAGCGGACGTTCCAGGAGCTGGCCGATGGCATCGGCGCGATCTGGCACAGCGCGGGCAGCATCAACCTGGAAGGAAACCTCCCCGAGCTGCGCCGGACCAACGTCGAAGGGACGCGGCACGTCCTGGAGCTGGCCGCGGCAAGCCGTCTGCGGCCCCGGGTCCACCACGTGAGCACCGCCTTCGTGGCGGGGGCACGACGCGAGGGGGTGGCGTACGAGGACGAGCTCGAGGACGTCTGCGGCTTCGAGAACGCCTACGAACGCTCCAAGTACGAGGCGGAGCTGCTGGTACACGCGTGGTCCAGGGAGCACGGCCGCCCGGCCCTGATCCTGCGGCCGAGCATTCTGGTCACCGACCTGCCTCCGCACCCCGCACTTCCCTCGCATCCGCTGCTCGTCATCGAGCGAGTCCTGCGCGAAGCGCTGCGCGCCGCCGGCCCGGAACGCGACGGGGGCGTATCGCCGTCCGCTCCTGGAAGTCACCCGGGGCCCGGCCCCCACGGCCGCGTGCTCCGGGGCCACACCCCGGCGGCGCGCCCCCGCGTCCGGATGGTGGGGCATCCGCACGGCCGGCTGAACCTCCTGCAGGTGGAGCACGCGGCCGAGGTCATGGTGCGGCTGGCCGGCCGGACGCCGTCGGGCGGGGTCGACACGTACCACGTCGTGCACGACCGCGACGTGCCCGTGCCGACGGTCGTGGCCCTGCTGGAACGGCTGGTCCCGCTCTCGATCGAACTGGTCGCCGACAAACCGGGCACCCTGTCGGCCCTGGAAGCACTGCTGGACTTCTACCCGGGCATGACGGCCTACCTCGCCCACCGGCGGCGGTTCGACGACACACGGGTCAGATCGCGGCTGGGGATCTCGGCCGCGTCCGCCCCGGTGGGACTCGACTATCTCTGGTCCGGCCTGGCCCCTCACACCCTGCCTCTGCCCGGCCCGCCGGACCCACCCGCGGCCGCCTCCCCGACCGCTCGCTGCGCCTGACCGTCGTACCACCTCAGCCCACCCCTTCCCCGTCGACCGACCCGCGTCCTGTCTCGTTGGAGCCTCCCCGTGCCCGTCCTCGCAGCTTCCGGCTCCCCGGCCGTGTCCCCACCGGCCTTCACACCCGACGGGATCGCGGCCTGTGCCCGGCGCATCCGTGAGCCCGTCCACGTGGTCAGCGGGCCGGACCGCCGTGAGCTGGGGCTCGCGCACGGGCCCGTGCCGCCGGGCCGGGCCCTCGGAACGCTGCCCCCGCTGTATCCGGAGTGGCTCGGCGGCCGTACCTTCTGCGAGGCGCACGGCGTCCGGTTCCCCTATGTCGCGGGCGAGATGGCGAACGGAATCGCGACGACGGCCATGGTGTCGGCGATGGCCCGGGCGGACATGCTCGGCTTCTTCGGCGCGGGCGGCCTGGCGTACGCGGATGTGGAACGGGCCGTGCGCACACTGGTCGATGAGCTGGGTGGGCGCCGGAACTGGGGTGTGAACCTCATCCACTCACCGGCCGAACCGGCGCTGGAGTCGCGCGTCGCGGAGCTTCTCGTGCGCTGCGGTGTGCCCCGGGTCTCCGCGTCGGCGTACATGGAGCTGACCCCGGCCGTCGTGTGGTGCTCGGCCCGGGGGCTTCGCCGAGGGGCGGACGGAGACATCGTCCGGCCTACGCGGATGCTCGCCAAGGTCTCCCGGCCCGAGGTGGCTGAAAGGTTCCTCTCCCCCGCCCCGGCCGCCCTCCTGGACTCCCTCGTGGCCGAGGGCCGACTGACTCGGGAGGAGGCGGATCTGGCGGCCCGCGTGCCGGTGGCCGAGGACATCACCGTGGAGGCGGACAGCGGCGGGCACACCGACAACCGGCCGTTGTCGGTCCTGCTGCCGAGGATCGCGGCGCTGCGCGACGCGCTCTGCAGGCGGTTCGGTTACCACCGGCCGGTCAGGATCGGTGCGGCCGGCGGCCTCGGCACACCCGACGCGGTGGCCGCCGCCTTCGCCCTCGGCGCGTCCTACGTGGTCGTCGGGTCGGTCAACCAGACCTCCGTCGAAGCCGGTCTGTCCGACGAGGCCAAGGCGATGCTGTGCGACGCGGACATCGCCGATGTGGCCATGGCGCCGGCGGCCGACATGTTCGAGCTCGGCGTGAAGCTGCAAGTGCTGTCGCGCGGGACGATGTTCGCCCAGCGGGCCGGCCGGCTCCACGCGGCGTACCGGGCGCACGGCTCCTTGGAGGAGGTCCCGCCCGCCCTGCGGACCTCGCTGGAACGTGATGTGCTGCGCGCCCCGTTCGAGGAGATCTGGCAGCGCACGCGCGCGTTCTGGGAGCAGCGCGATCCCGCCGAGATCAGGCGTGCGGAAGCTGATCCGAAACACCGGATGGCCCTGGTCTTCCGCTGGTACCTGGGCAGTTCCAGCCGCTGGGCGATCACCGGGCACGGATCGCGGCGGGCCGACTACCAGATCTGGTGCGGGCCGTCGATGGGCGCCTTCAACCGGTGGGTGACGGGCACGTGGCTGGCCGAACCGGGGCACCGGACCGTGGTGCAGATCGCTCTGAACCTCCTCGAAGGTGCGGCCGTACTCACCCGCGCCCATCAACTGCGTACCCATGGAGTCCCCTTGCCTCCCGAGGCTTTCACCTACGTGCCCTGCGAGCTGGCATGAGCGGCCCCGGCGTTCCGAAGGCGCCGTCCCTGCCTCAAGGAGAGACCGTGCCCGCCTCCCCGCTCGGCCGGACCCCCGTCGCCGTGGTCGGTGTTGGCGCCCTGGTGCCGGGTGCGACGGACGCGGCCGGCTACTGGCGGATCGTGTGCGGCGGACGGGACATGATCACCGAAGTGCCCGCGTCGCGTTGGCGGGTTGAGGACCACTACGATCCGGACCCGGCCGCCCCCGACAAGACGTACGCCCGCCGGGGTGCCTTCCTGCCGGAGGTGGACTTCGACCCGATGGCGTACGGGGTGCCGCCCACCGGTCTGTCGTCGACGGACACGTCACAGCTCCTCGCTCTGATGGTCGCCGACCAGGTGCTGGCGGACGCCGGTGGCCGGGCCCGGGTGGACCGGGACCGGACCGGTGTCGTCCTCGGCTCGGCCGCCCTGGAACTCCTTCCGCACATGTACGGGCGCACCCATCGCCCGGTGTGGCTCGCCGCCCTGCGCGAGAGCGGTCTCGGGGAGGCGGAGGCGCAGGCCGTGTGCGACCGCATCGCGGCGCGGTTCACGCCGTGGCAGGAGTCGACCTTTCCCGGCCTGCTCGGCAACGTCGTCGCGGGCCGGATCGCCAACCGGTTCGACCTGCACGGCATCAACCACACCGCGGACGCCGCCTGTGCCAGTTCCCTGGCGGCCCTGTCCACCGCGGTCGGCGAACTGGCGCTCGGCCGGGCCGACCTGGTGATCAGCGGGGGCGTGGACACGGGGAACGACGTCGGCATGTTCCTCTGCTTCTCCAAGACGCCCGCGCTGTCCCCCAGCGGTGACTGCCGGCCGTTCTCGGCCGCGGCGGACGGCACCATGCTCGGCGAAGCGGTCGTCATGTACGCGCTGAAGCGGTTGTCCGACGCGGAGCGCGACGGCGACCGAATCCACGCGGTGATCCGGGGCATCGGTACGTCGTCCGACGGCAGGAGCACGGCGATCTACGCCCCGCTGCCCGCCGGCCAGGCGAGGGCCCTGCGCCGGGCCTACGAGGACGCGGGGTACGGGCCGGAGACCGTGGAACTGGTCGAGGCGCACGGTACCGGGACCAAGGCCGGGGACACCGCCGAACTGGCGGCTCTGAACGAGGTGTTCGGTGCGTCGGGCCGTACGGACGGGCCGTGGTGTGCGATCGGTTCGGTCAAGTCGCAGATCGGTCACACCAAGTGCGCGGCGGGCGCGGCAGGGCTGCTCAAGGCGGTCATGGCCCTGCACCACAAGGTGCTGCCGCCGACCGTGAAGGTCGAACTGCCCAACCCGGCGGCCGCCGGTCCGGACGGCCCGTTCTACGTCAACACCGAGACCCGCCCCTGGGTTCGGCCTGCCGGACATCCGCGCCGGGCCTCGGTGTCGAGTTTCGGTTTCGGCGGCAGCAACTTCCACGTCACGCTGGAGGAGTACGTGCCCTCGGGCGCCCGGGGCCGCGCGGCCCTGCGCCATCGATGGGCGCCGAGCGAACTCGTCCTGTTCAGCGGTGCCTCGCCGGCGGACCTGGTGCCGCCGCGGGCGGACGACGGCCGTTCGCTCGCCGCGCTGGCACGGGAGAGCCACACTTCCTTCTCCTCAACCGACCGGGTGCGCCTGGCGGTCGTCGCCGGCGACGGTGAGGACCTGCGTGCGAAGTACGACCAGGCGCTGGCCCTGATCGGGCAGCGGCCCGGCACGGCGTTCTCCACGCCGTCCGGAGTCCGGTTCGCGTCCGGGGAGCCCGCGCCCGGCCGCATCGGCTTCCTGTTTCCCGGACAGGGTTCCCAGTACGTCGGGATGGGAGCCGACGTCGCGATGCTGGCGCCCGCCGCCCAGGCCGTGTGGGACCGGCTGGGCGGCACCCGCTTCGAGGGGCGCACCCTGCACCGGGTCGTGTTCCCGCCGCCCGCCTTCACCGACGGCGAGCGCGCGGCCCGGCGGGCGCTGCTGGATGCCACCGAGTGGGCGCAGCCCGCTCTCGCGGTGCACGCGCTGGCGCTGCTGGAGGTGGTGCGGGAGTTGGGGTTGCGTCCGGACTGCGTGGCGGGGCACAGCTTCGGTGAGCTGGTGGCGCTGCACTGCGCGGGTGTGCTGGACGCCGGGTCGCTGGTGGGTCTGGCCCGTCGCCGCGGCGAGCTGATGCGGGATGCGTCGGGCGCACCGGGCGCGATGCTGGCGGTGGCGGCGGACCACGCGCGGGTCGCGAAGGTGCTGGCCGGTGGCGGATTCGGCGACATCTGGCCGGCCAATCACAACGGGCCCCGCCAGGTGGTGCTTTCGGGTTCCGAAGAGGCTGTCGTGCGCGCCGAGAAGGCGTTCGCCGGCGAGGGGGTGGCCACCCGGCGGCTGGCCGCCTCGACGGCTTTCCACAGCCCGATGGTCGCCCCGGCCGCCGAACCGCTCGCCGCGTACCTGCGCACCGTGCCGCTCATGGAGCCGGGAATCGAGGTCTACGGCAACGCCGACGCGGCACCGTACCCCTCGGCCCCGGAGGAAGTGCGCCGTCGGATCGCCGGTCACCTCGCCTCGCCGGTGCTGTTCCAGGACCAGATCGAGGCGATGTACGCGAACGGGGTACGGACCTTCATCGAGATCGGCGCGGGCAACGCGCTGACCGTCCTGGTAGGGCAGATTCTCGGCGACCGCCGGCACGCGGCCGTCTCCCTGGACCGGCCGGGCCGGGACGGGGTCAGCAGCCTGCACGCGGCGCTCGGTGAACTCGCCGTGCTCGGTGTCCCCCTTGACCTCGGCACTCTCTGGGCCCCTTACGACTCGCCCGAAACCTCAGCGAAGGAGCGCGAGCCCCGAATGACCGTGAAGATCAGCGGAGCCAACCACCAGCAGCTGCCCCCGCCCGGGACCGCAGCCGCCGAGCCGGTCCCCGGGCCGGCAGGCGAGCCGGAACACCGGCCGAAGCCCGCGCACGTATCCGAGTCCGACACCCAGGCGGCCCCCATGCCCGCGTACGAATCCGAGTCCGACACCCAGGCAGTGGCCGTGCCCGCGTACGCCCCCACTTCCGCTCCCGTCCACGCCCAGCGGCCGACGCCCGCGCACGAGGCCACCTCTTACGGCGCCGACCTGTACGCAGCCGTCGACCAGGTTCACCGGCAGACGGCAGAGACCCACGCGGCCTGTCAACGCATGCTGGCGGACAGCCACATGGCCTTTCTCCGGATGACCGAGACGAGCCTGGCCGCGATGCTCGGGATGCCTCCCGCCGGAGACACACTCGCCGCACCGGCTCTCCCCGCACCGCTGCCACTCCCCCGCCCGTCGTCACCGCCGCACACACCGGTCACGGGCGGGTCAGGCACCGAGGCGGCCGTGCCCGCTCCGGCCGCGGCCGCCATCCCCGTACCTCCGGCACCCGCCGCACCCGCTCCCGTACCTGTGCCGACCCCGACCCCGGCTCCCGCTCCCGCTCCCGCTCCCGCTCCCGCTCCCGCTCCCGGCGATGGTGCTGTATCCCTGTCGCCGTCGGAGATGCAAGACCTCCTCCTGTCGGTGGTGGCCCGGCTCACCGGCTATCCGGCCGAGATGCTCGACATGGACATGGAGCTGGAGGCGGATCTGGGGGTCGACTCCATCAAGCGCGTCGAGATCCTGTCAGCCGTTCGCCGTCAGCTGGGTGACCTGGCGGCGGGAGACTTCGGGCACCTGGGCCGGCTCCGCACCCTGCGCGAGATCGTCGATGCGCTCGCCACCGGCTCCGGTCCCGTGGCGGCGCCTTCCGCCGACACCGCCGGCCCGGCCGTCCCGGAGCCCCGTCGCACTCCCGCTTCTGCCACGCCTTCCGCAGACACCGGCACTCCGCAGGGCGCCGGGTTTCCCGGCCCCCACGCCGAAACCGGCGAGCAGGTCGCACTGACGAGGCTGGTACCGCGCATGGTGGAGTCACCGGCGTCCGGCCTGCTGACCGCGGGGCTCCTGGGCGGGCCGGTCGTGGTGACCGGTGAGGGTCCGGACGGGTGCGGGCTGGCCGGCCTCGTCGCCCGGAAACTCGCGGAGCACGGCGTGGACGCCACCACCTCGGCGAAGGTGCCGTCGGACGCACGGGCTGTCGTCCATCTCGGCGCGCTGACCGCGTCCGGCACGCCGGAGGCAGCCCGAGAGGTCCATCGGTCGGCGCTTAGTGCGGCACGTACGGTGGCGCCGCGAGCGACCGAGGGCGACGTGCTGTTCGTGAGCGTGCAGGACACCGGGGGCGACTTCGGGCTCGGTGGCCACGCGCCCGACCGCGCCTGGCTGGGCGGGGTCGCCGGTCTGGTCAGGACCGCGGCGAAGGAGTGGCCGGACGGGTCGGTCAGGATCGTCGACTGCGAGCGGGGCGGCCGGGACGACGAGAGGGTCGCGGAGGCGGTCGTGCGGGAGCTGCTCGAAGGCGGAGCCGACATGGAGGTCGGTCTCCGGGCGGACGGGACTCGGTCCCTGCTGCGGATGGTGCCCTCTCCGGTGACGGCGTCCGAGGACGGTGCCCGGCGGGTCACCTCCGCATCGGTGATCGTGGCCACCGGCGGCGGGCGCGGGGTGACCGCAGCCGCCCTGCTGGACCTGGCCAGGAGTCACCGTCCCCGGATCGTACTGGTGGGCAGGACGGACCCGGACGCCGAACCGGAGGGATTCGCTTCGGCGTCCGACGAGCCGGCCCTCACCCGTCTGCTCGCGGAACGCGCCGGCACGGACGCGGCGGGCTCCTCGCCCGCACGGATCGCGGCACGGGCCAGGGAGATCCTGGCCGCGCGCGAGGTGCGCGCGACGCTGGCGGCTCTGGAGGCGGCCGGCTCACCGGTCCGGTACGTCCAGGTGGACGCCCGCGACGGTGACGCCGTTGCCGCCGCCCTCCGCGACGTACGCGACACTTGGGGTCCGGTCACCGGCATCGTGCACGGTGCGGGGGTCCTGGCCGACAAGCGGATCGCCGACAAGAGCGACGACCAGGCCGAGCTGGTCATGTCCACCAAGGTGGACGGCCTTCGGGCGCTGCTGGCGGCGACGGCGGACGATCCCCTGGACGTCATCTGCCTGTTCTCCTCGGTGGCCGCCGTGTTCGGCAACCCGGGGCAGAGCGACTACGCCATGGCCAACGAGGTCCTTCACCAGGTCGCGTCGGCCGAGCAGGCCCGCCGCCCCGGCTGCCTCGTGCGATGCGTGGCCTGGGGGCCCTGGCAGGGCGGCATGGTCACGCCGTCCCTGGCCGCGCACTTCGGCCGGTCCGGCGTCCCGCTCATCCCTCTGGAGCAGGGCGCGGCCGCCTTCACCGCCGAGTTGGGCGCCGCTGCCGATGAGGCTCGCGTCGTCCTCGTGGCCGGGGACGATCCGGCGGCCATGGCCCCGGCCTGCGGCCCTTCCAGGGCGCAACTGCTGGTCCGCTCGGACTCGCTGCCGCAACTGGCCGACCACGCACCCGCCGATGCGCCCGTGCTGCCCGTGGCGATGGCCCTGAACTGGTTCGCCGGGGCGGCCGCGGCGTGGCTGCCGGCCCCCGGCCCGCTCGTCCTGCGGGATCTGCGCGTGTACAGGACGTGTCCCCTGCCAGAGCTGGCGGGTGCCGGCCACCGGCTCACCGTACTCGGCAGCAGGGGCGCGCCCGGTGCGCCGTCGGGGCTGGAGGCGGAGCTGCGGGGCGAGGACGGTTCGGCGTACTTCCGGGCGGTGCTGGACACCGGGGCCGACAAGCCGGTTGGGAACGCATGGGACACCCCCGAGGGCCTGAAGCCGCTCGACTCGGCAGATCCGTACGAGGGCACGGCTCTCTTCCACGGTCCCCGGTTCCATGCGCTGCGAACGGTGGACGGCGCCTCGGATCACGGAGCCGAGGCGACTGTGGTGGGCCTGCGCGACCTGGAGTGGGCAGGCGCTCACTGGCCGCTCGATGCGGCAGCCGTTGACGGCGCCCTCCAACTCGCCGTTCTCTGGGCCGAGGTGGCGCTCGGGGCGGGGACGCTGCCGATGGCCGTGGCCGAGTGCAGGGTGCACCGCCGCGGTCCGGTGGACGGCGGCGTGCGGTGTGTGGTGCGAGGGCGGAGGGCACACACCACGGGGGCGCGGTGCGACGCGGCACTGATCGACGCCGACGGGTCCGTCCTGCTGGAACTGATCGGTGTCGAACTCGTCCGCCGCCCTTCCTGACACCGCCGACGGGCCCGTGCCCTGCCGGTATCCACTGTCCCGCCCTGCCCCTTAAGTGAGCGCTCGTATGGATTTCGAACCGATCGCCGTCGTCGGCCGGGGCTGTGTGCTGCCCGGTGCACTCGACCCGGACACGTTCTGGGAGAACATCGCCGCCGGCCGCACCAGCCTGGCGGCCGCCCCTGCGGGACGCTGGCGCATCCCGCGCCGCTGGGTCATGGGCTCGGTGGACGACCACCTCGACCGCACCTGGACCGAGGTCGGCGGTTACGTCGAACGGTTCGAGTCCGTCTTCGACCCGGGCGGTCTCCGGATCGCCCCGGAGCGGATCTCCTCGCTGGACCCGCTGTTCCACTGGGTCCTGTACGGGGTGCGGCAGGCGCTCACCGAGGCGAACCGTGTGGGTCCGTTGCCGCGCGGCGGGCTGGTGCTGGGGAACCTGTCGTACCCGACCCAGTCCGGGGCGGCCTTCGCCGAACACGTCTGGCTGTCCGCGCAGCGGCCGCCGCCGCTCCGTGACGCCCTGCTGGCGGGTGAGCGCCGTACACGTCCCGACGCACGCAACCGCTTCTCCTCCGGGCTGCCCGCCGCGCTCGCCGCCCGGGCGCTCGGGCTCGGCGCGGGGGCGTGGTCGCTCGACGCCGCCTGTGCGTCCTCGTTGTACGCGGTCAAGCTGGCGTGCGACCGGCTGCACGACGGCACGGCCGACCTGATGGTGGCGGGTGCGGTCAGCCGGCCCGACCCGCTCTACCTGCACGTGGGGTTCTGCGGGCTGTCCGCGACCAGCCGGACGGGACGCAGTCGCCCCTTCCACCAGGACGCGGACGGGCTGGTGCACGGCGAGGGCGCCGGGTTCGTCGCCCTGATGCGGTTGCCCGACGCCAGGGCCGCGGGCCTCCCCGTGCTCGGCGTGATCCGGGGCGTGGGGCTCTCCAACGACGGACGCGGGGCCGGACTCATCAGCCCGTCCGAGGAGGGTCAGGTCCGGGCCATGCGCCTGGCGTACGACATGGCGGGCATCGCCCCCCAGTCGGTTTCGCTGGTCGAGTGCCATGCGACGGGGACACCGGTCGGTGACGCGGTGGAGGCGCGTGCCATGGCCCGGGTCTTCGGGGCCGGTGACGACGTGCCCATCGGCTCGGTTAAGTCCAACGTCGGGCACCTGCTGGCCTCGGCCGGAGTGGCCGGGCTGCTCAAGGTGCTCGGCGCGCTGCGGGCGGGGGTGCGTCCGGCGACGCTCGGTGCGCAACGGCCACTGAACGCGCTGGCGGGCACGCCGTTGCGGGTGCTCGCGGAACCGGAGGAGTGGCCGGGGCCGCGCAGGGCGGCGGTGAGTGCCTTCGGGTTCGGTGGCACCAACGCCCACCTGATCGTGGATTTGCCCGACGACGTGTCCCGGCCCGCCGTACCCCGGCCGACGCAGGGTTCGGGGCAGACCGGCCGTAGCCGGGAAACCTGTCCGGATTCGGCCCCGGCTTCGGCCGCGACTTCGGCGTCAGCGGCCGGGGGGTCGGGCGGGCGTGCCCCGGTGGCGATCGTCGCGGTCGGCGCCCGGGTGGGCGAGGGGACGTCTGCGGAGGACTTGCGCCGGGCGGTGCTGGGCGGTGAAAAGCGCGGCCCGGCACAGGAGTTCACGGTGGGGCTGACGGACCTGTGCTTCCCTCCACTGGCATTGGAGCGCACCGTACGTCACCAACTCCTGGTACTGGAGGCTGCCCGGGAGGCGGTGCGGGCGGTGGCTCTCCCCCGCGAGCGGACCATGGTGGTCATCGGCACGGGGGTGGACCCGGAAGTGGCCCGGCCCGGTGCCCGCTGGCGGGTGCCGCACTGGCTGGAGGAGGCGGGTCAGGGCACCGCCGTGCCGGCGGACTCCGCCCGGGACGCGTTTGCTCCACCGATGACGGCGGAGGGGGTGGTGGGCAGCATGCCGAACCTCGCGGCGAACCGCATCAGCACCCAACTCGACCTCGGCGGGCCGGGGTTCACGGTGTCCGCCGAGGAGGCCTCCGGGACGGTCGCGCTGGAGCTCGCGGCCCGGGCCCTGCGTGCGGGCGAGGCCGACGCCGCGCTCGTGGGTGCCGCCGACCTGTCCTGCGAGGCGGTCCACCGGGCCGCCCTGCGGGAACTCGGGCACGAGGACGTTCCGGGGGACGCGGCGGTCGTCCTGGTCCTGAAGCTCCTGGACGCCGCACGCAGGGACGGTGACACCGTCGTCGCCCTGCTGGACGAGGAATGCGCCGACGAGCCGGACATGGTCATCGGCGACGGCCCCGGCGTGACGTTCGACCCGGCGGCGGCCTTCGGGCGTGCTCATGCGGCGTCCGGGCTGGTCTCCGTCGCGGTCGCGGCGCTCTCGCTCCAGCACCGCGCCGTGCCCCGGCCGGGCGAGCCCGCCGACGCCGGGGCAGTCGCCCGGACCGCGCGCGTTGTGGTGACGCCGCTGGAGGGGCCCGCCGTGAGCGTGCGCCTCCGTGCGGGGGACGCCCGGCCGTGGCTGCGCGGTCCCGCTCCGAGCCTGCACGTCTACTCCGGGGCGGACCGCCGGGAGGTGCTGGCCGCGCTGGATTCCGGTGTGCGATCAAGCGCGGGCCCGGCCCGGCTGGCGCTCGTGGTCGACGGCGACACCGTGCCAGCGGACCGTAGGGAAGCCGCCCGCCGCTGGCTGGCGGAGGGTGGGGCCCGACCGGCCGACGTGCTGTACCGGGACCGGCCGGTCGACGGGCAGACCGCGTTCGTGTACACCAACGGCTCGGCCGCCTACCGGGGCATGGGTCACGAGCTGATGCTCGCTCTGCCCTCACTCGGCGAGGCGGTCCGCGACAAACACCGTGCGCTCGGTTCGCGGTTGCGGTCCGGGCCTCGGCAGGGAGTGCTCCGGCAGCTCTGGATCGCCGCCGAACTGGCGGTGTGTCAAACGGTGTTCAGCCGCGAGGTGCTCGGTCTGCGGCCGGATGCCGCGCTCGGATACTCCTCGGGCGAGTCGACCGCGCTGGTCGCGCTGGATGCCTGGCCGGACGCCACGGGACTGTACGAAGCCACCCGGGAGAGCGGTCTGTTCACGACCGAGCTCACCGGCGAGCTCCGGGCAGTGCGGCGTCACTGGGAGCGTCGGGGCATTCAGGGTTCCCGGTGGTCGAGTTACCTGGTCGGTGCCCCTGTGGACGCCGTTCGTGCGGAGCTCACCGGGGAGGCCGCCGTCCATCTGATGGCGGTGAACGCGCCCGGGATCTGCGTCATCGGCGGCGAGTCCCGGGCGTGCGCGGCTGTCGTGGCCCGGCTGGGTACCGACCTCGCCATCGAGCTGGATTACGACATGGCGGCCCACGCCCCGGAGCTGGCGGAGGTCCGGGAGGTGTGGCGCGCGGTCCATCACCGTCCCACGGTGGACGTTCCCGGTGTGCGGTTCTACAGCGGGGCCACCGGGCAGGCGTACCGGCCGACGGCCGAGCGGGCCGCCGAGGCGGTCACCGCTCAGGGGATGGGCACGATCGGCTTCGCGGCCATGGTCGAGCAGGCGTGGGCCGACGGGGTCCGCGTCTTCGTGGAACACGGGCCGCGGAGGCTGTGCACCGGCTGGATCAAACGGGTGCTCGGCGACCGGGAGCACGTGGCGGTGGCGCTGGACGCCCCGCAGGACACCGGACTGCGGCAGCTGTGCCTGTCGGTGGCCGAACTCGTCGTCGCCGGAGTGCCGGTACGAACCGAGGAACTGCTCGCCCGGCTCGGCGACGCCGCCACGGATCTCCCGCATCCCGGTGCCACCGTCACCGTTCCCGTAGTCCCCTCCCCGTGCCTGCCCTACCTGGAGCCCGCTGTGACGACCCTGCCCCGGCCCCCCGAGCTGGCCCCGGTCCCGGACCACGGCCCCGGCCGCCGTCCGGTCGCCTCCACCGTCCCGCAGGCCCGGGTGCCGGGAGGGCCCGCCGCCCCCACCACCCCGCCGCACAGAAGCCCCGGCGCGGACGCCACCCCGGCTCCGCAGCACTCCGAGAGCCCCACCCTCCCGGTCCCCTCTCCCAGCGACGCGGAATCCCGGGCACGGGAAGACGCGCGGGCCGCAGTCGCCCGGCTCGGCCTGCGGGCCGCAGAGCTGCACCGTGAGGTGATGGCCCGTCACGCCGAAAGCCATCAGCGTTTCCTGCGGATGTCGACGCTGGCCGTGAGGGCGTTGACAGCTGCCGGAACACCGGCCCCCGCCCCTGACGCCGTAGAGCCGCCCGCACTCACAGCACCCCGCCCGGCCGTCCAGCTCCCGCCGCCGCCGGCCCCGGTTCGGCCGGCACCCGCCCCCCTGCCGCGTACGCCCGCGTCACCGTCGTCGCCGCCGCCGAAACCGGGGCCGAAGTTCGACCGCGCCCAACTGGAGTACCTCGCCGCGCACAAGATCTCCGCCCTGTTCGGGCCCCGGTTCGCAGAGCAGGACGGGTACGCGGTGCAGGCCCGGATGCCCGGTCCTCCCATGCTGTTCGCCGACCGGGTCACCGGAATCGACGCGGTGCCCGCGGCGCTCGCCATGCCGGGACCGGTGCGCACGGACGGCAGGATCTGGACGGAGACCGACATCCGGTCCGACAGCTGGTACCTGGACTCGACGGGGCGCATGCCCACCGGCCTGCTGATCGAGGCGGGCCAGGCCGACCTGCTCCTGCTCAGCTGGCTGGGCGCCGATCTCCTCAACCGGGGTGAGCGCGCCTATCGGCTGCTCGGCTGCGAGGTGACCTTTCATGGCGCCCCGCCGGGAGCCGGTGACACCCTGTGCTTCGAGATCCACGTCGACGGCCACGCGGAAGCCGGTGGCGTGCGGCTGGCCTTCTTCCACTACGACTGTTACGTGGACGGCGAGCTCCGGCTCAGTGTCCGCGAGGGCCAGGCGGGCTTCTTCACCCCTGCGGAACTCGCCGACAGCGGTGGCATCCGGTGGGACGCGGCCGAGCATCCGCCGGGTGACGCCCTGCCGCTCGACCCGCCTGCCGTGCACTGCGAACGGGCCCGATTCGACGCGGAGCAGGTCCGAGCCCTGACAGAAGGGCGGCCGGCGGACTGCTTCGGTCCCGGTTGGGAAGGTACGGCGGCCCACATCCGCACGCCGAGGTTCGACGAGGGCAGGCTGCGGCTGTTGGACGAAGTGAGCGCGTTCGACTCGGCCGGAGGACCGTGGGGCCGAGGGTATCTGCGCGCCGAGACGTCGTTGGCGCCGGACGACTGGTTCTTCGCCGGGCACTTCAAGAACGACCCCTGCATGCCGGGCACCTTGATGCTCCAGGGCGGTGTCCAGGCGATGGCCTTCTACCTGACGGCCATGGGCTACACCGTCGACCGGGACGGGTGGCGCTTCGAACCGGTCACCGGTCGGCCCTACCGGACCATGTGCCGGGGGCAGGCGACCCCCGAGGGGCGGCGGGTCGTCTACGAGGTGTTCGTACGCGGTGTCTCGGCCGGCCCGGTGCCGACGCTCCACGCCGACGTACTGGGCTCGGTGGATGGGACGAAGGCGTTTCTCGGGCGCGGCATGGCCCTGCGGCTGGTGCCCGACTGGCCGCTCTCGCAGTGGCGGCACACCGGCCCGCGTGCTGTGCAGACCGGGGCAGCCCCTGTGCCGCTGCCGCAGCTGGGCGGGCTGACAGGCCACCGGGAGGAGAGGCCGGTGGCCACGGCGGCCGACGGATTCCCCTTCGACTACCCCTCGCTGCTGGCAAGCGCCTGGGGCAGGCCGAGCGAGGCGTTCGGCACGATGTACGAGCCCTTCGACGGCACCCGCCGGGTGGCGCGGCTCCCCGGTCCCCCGTACCACTTCATGAGCCGGATCGTCTCGGTGGAAGGACCGCAGGCCGGGATGCGGGAGGGTAGTTCCGTCGTCGCGGAGTACGACGTACCCGACCAGGCGTGGTTCTTCGAGCAGAGCGGCGGCCGCGCCATGCCTTTCGCTGTGCTCGTGGAAACCGCGCTGCAACCCTGCGGCTGGCTCGCCTCGTACGTGGGCAGCGCCCTGACCGCCGAGGTGGACCTGCTGTTCCGCAACCTCGATGGGGCGGGAACGGTGACCGGCGAGGTGACCCCGGAGACACGTACGGTCCGTACCCACGCCGAACTGACGCGCATCTCGCGCAGCGGTGACCTGATCGTCGAGTCGTTCCGGGTGTCGTGCTCGGCCGACGGTGTGCCCGTGTTCGCCGTCGAAACGGTCTTCGGCTACTTCCCGCGGTCGGCCTTCGACGAGCAGCAGGGCCTCGCGACGTCGGCGGACGGCCAAAGCCGCCTCGCCGAGCCCTGCGACCGCACCGTCGACCTGACCGTCCGGCCCGACCGCTACTGCGCCGGGGAGCTGCGTCTGCCGGGCCCCATGCTGCTGATGCTGGACCGGATCACGGGCTACTGGCCGGATGGCGGCAGCGCGGGACTGGGCCGGTTGCGGTCCGAGAAGGACGTGCGCCAGGACGCCTGGTTCTTCCGGGCCCACTTCTTCCAGGACCCCGTGCAGCCGGGCTCGCTGGGCATCGAGGCCATGTGCCAACTGCTCCAGTTCTACCTGCTCGAACGCGACGCGGCCGCCGGTACGCCGCGCCCCCGCTTCGAGCCGGTGCTGCCCGGCCGGGAGACGGCATGGACGTACCGCGGCCAGATCACCCCGGACCACCGTCTGATCCGGGTGGACATGGACATCGTGGAGACCGGCGCGGACGAGAGGGGCCCCTACGCGGTGGCGGACGCGTCGCTGTGGGGCGATGACACCTGCATCTACCGCGTGCGGGGACTGGGCATGCGCGTGGTTTCGAAGCCGTCCTGACTCGGCCTGCTCGTGCCGGCGACCGGCTGGATGACAGCTGCGCGCCGGACCGAGCGGGAAGCCGCCGGGTGCGTCGGCGTTCTCTCCGTACCCCAGGTCAGCTTCGGGCCGGGCCCCGCCGCGGGAGCCGGAAGTCGTGAAGGCCGTCACGCAGTGCCTCGACCGGATGCGGCGCGCGGAGGCGCTACCCGGCCTCGGCGTGATCGGCTTCCGCTCCTGAGTTCAAGCTCGGATTCCGGCCGCCGCCTCGGAGCGCGGCCGATGTTTCCGGTCGCGCAGGGCGGCGGACAGGAGCGCTACAACGATTCCGGCGAAAGCCCAGGCGCCGAGAATCCACAGGGCGCCGGTGATGTTGTTGCCGTCGAAGTAGACGGTGTTGCGGACCACCGTCGTACCGGCTCCGGGCGGCAGAGCCTGGCCGATCGCGGCCCAGAACGGTGGCAGCAGCGACGCCGGATACACCCCGCCCGAGCTGGGGTTGCCGAGAATGGTGAAGATGAGGATGGTGAGGCCCAGACCGATCGTCCCGGCCAACGACTGCAAGGCCACCCCCACGGCACCGGAGGCGAACACGACCAGCGTGCCGATGCCGACGAGCTCCCAGAAGGAGCCCGGCAGACAGTGGAGCACCGGGCCCACGATGATCGCGCCACCGATCCCGGAGACGAAGGCGTACGGCACCATCGCTGCCAGCCGCACGAGGGAGCGCCGGAGCGTGGGACGCTTGGAACCGGCCGCCATGTTCAGCGCCGACGCGGCGAGGTAGCCGCCGATCGTCCAGCTGAGCACCAGGTAGAAGGACGACAGTCCCCGCGAGTCGCCTGCGGCGGGCGCGCGGAGGTCACGGACGGCCAGGGCGCGGTTCTGCGTACGCTCGACGGCCTGTACGACCTTCGTCGCGGCATCCGCCGCCGAGGGCCCACCCGCCGAGGCCACCAGCAGGGTGTCGGTGCGTCCGGTCACCTCCACGATCAGGGCGGCGTCGCTCGTTCGCTCCAGGAGCCGTGCTCTGGCCTGCGCCCGGTCCGGGACGGAGGTCACGTGCAACGGGTCGCCGGGAATTGCGTTGAGCCGGGCCACCAGGTCTGCTTCCACTGCCTGCGGCGCGACCACGGCGATCGGGATTCGGTGGGGCTTGGGAGAGTGAAACGCCCCCATGTACGAAAGGGCGAAACCCAGCTGGAGCAAAAGCACTCCCACCATGACGAGCACGGCCCGGGTCGTGATCGCGTCGCGCATCTGCGTCCACGCGTCGACCTTCGTTGAGGAGCCCCTTGCATCCGCCACGTGAAGTTCCCGCTCTCAGCTGTGATTGACCGGTGGCCTATACCGTTCACATCCTCAGCCTCACCCAACGCCCCACCGAGAGAACACGCATACGCGGCGCCGCGTCCACCCCATTGGCGGAACGGGGCCCGCGGGCGGAGGAGCTGCCATTTCGACGGCGGCCGGCGTCGGGATCGCCAGCGACCTCGGCGGCGTGTTGCCGAGCGACGGGTCCAAACCGGGCCACGCGGGCGCTGCTGCCAATCGAGCCGGCTGTCGCGACCTGGGTGAGCGTTGGTTGACCACCTTTTCTGGCTCTCGCCGCACCAGCGGACAGCACGGCGCGGGGGCCAACTACCCCTCGCCGGTGGCGAACAGTTCGAGGTGTCCGCACTTGGGGCAGCGGAACGCTTCTATCTGCCGCCGGAGCCGGCCCATGCGCTTGGCGCCCCCCAAGATCCCCCGCTCCAACGCACCCTCGATCCATCGCGCGTATCCGCGCGTGTGGTCGCCCGCGTCCTCGATAAAGCCATCGGCCAGGCCGATGGTGCCGCAATGGGTGCACCTGAGGTTGTTCATCCCGCGAGTGTAGGGATCGCTGGGCCAGGGCGACACCGCCGCCCGTCGCCCCCCAAGCACGAGGCATGGTTCTGCTCGCCATCCGGCTGACTGTCCGCTTACAGCGCCTGCTTGCGCAGTTCACCTTCGGCGACGACGGGACCGTCTGGTCGGTGGTAGGCGACGGGATCGCCGCGGGGCAACGCTTCAAGGGCGACAGCCCAGGGACTCGTTCGCTCCACGGGTGATCACCTCGCTTCGGAGGGCCACCCCGCCCTTGCTCGGCTTCGGGCCACGCTCTACCTTACTCTGAAGTAAGTTTACTTTCGAGTAAGGAGATTGCTTTGACTGCCTATCGGACCCTGCTGGTCGGTACGGACGGATCGGAGTCGTCGTTCGCGGCGGTCGAGGCCGCGGCCCGGCTCGCCGCGGTGTGTGGGGCTGAGCTCGTGGTCACCTGCGCGTACGCACCCATGCGTGGACCCGAACTCGCGCTTGCGAAGGATCAGTTAGGCGCTGAGGCCTATCAGGTCGTGGGGTCGGCGCCCGCTGAGGAGACCCTGAGAACCGCCAAGGACCGGGCTCGTCTCCAGGGCGCGGTCGACGTGCGCACGGTCGCCGTGGAGGGTGACCCGGTTCCGGCGCTTGTGCGGACCGCACGGAAGTGCTCGGCCGATCTGCTGGTCGTCGGGAACCGCGGGCTGCGCTCGCTGGCCGGGCGGCTCCTAGGCTCCGTGCCGGCGGATGTTGCCAGAAGGGCCGGTCTCGATGTGCTGATCGTGCACACCACGTGAGCGCCACGAGTCCCGGGCGGCCGGAGGGTGGAGCGCGGCGGTCCGTCGAGGAGGTGCTGCTCGGCGGGGGGCGTGTGTGGACGAGGCGGGAGGTCGCCGAGCGTGCGGGGGTGGAGTTCGAGCATGCCGTACGGGTCTGGCGGGCGCTCGGTTTCCCGGCGGTCGACGAGGACGCGAGGGTGTTCACCGATGCCGATGTCGAGGCCCTGCGCGCCGGGGAACGCCTGGTCGCGGCCGGGCTCATCACCGAGGAGAGCGAGACGATGATGGCCCGCGCGCTCGGGCATCATCTCTCCCGGCTCGCGGACTGGCAGGTGCACACCCTCCGCGACTGGTTCGGCAGCGACGAGGACCCGGCGCCCGGCCAGGGCGCCCTGCTCGACCACATGGCGGCGCTGCTGCCGGAGATCGAACTGGTGCAGCGATACGTGTGGCGGCGGCACCTCGTGGCGCATGCCGGGCACGCGCTCTCCGAGGGCCGGGAGGACGGCTCGGCGTCGGGTGTGCCCGGTGGTGGTGCGCATGTGCGTGACAGGGCGGTGGGCTTCACGGACATGGTGGGGTACACCCGGATGAGCCGTGGGCTGGACGGGGCCGAACTCGTGCGGGTTCTCGACCGGTTCGAGAGCATGACCGGTGACGTGGTGGCCGAAGGGCTCGGCCAGGTGGTGAAGACCATCGGCGACGAGGTGCTGTTCGTGTGCGAGTCGGCGGCCGCTGCCGCCGACATCGCCCTGGAGCTCACGGCTCGCGCCGACGCCGACCCGGGGCTGCCGCAGGTGCGTACCGGGCTGGCCCACGGCGCCGTCATCGGCCGCTTCGGTGACGTCTACGGGGCGGCGGTGAACATCGCGGCCCGGCTCACCGCGGTGGCCCGGCCTGCCTCCGTACTGGTGAACACCGCGCTCGCCGGCGAGCTGGCGGGTGTGGCGGGCTATGCGCTGCGGCCGCTGCGTCCGGTGTCCGTGCGCGGATACAGCCGGTTGCGGCCTGTGCTCCTCCGGGCGGCCAAGCCGGCTTCGTCGGCGTCGCGGGGCTGGTGACGGAGGTGGGCGGCCTGATGACGCATGGTGCGGTGACCGCCCGGGAGTACGGTCTGCCGGCCGTGGTGGGTGTGGAGCGCGCCACCCGGCTGATCCAGGACGGGCAGCGCATTCGCGTACACGGAACCGACAGGTACGTCGAGCTCCTGTCGTGACCGCAGGGTGGCGGGGCCCGTTCCGTACCCTGGACGCATGCGCATGCGTCCCACTCTGAGCTGGACTCCCACCGACAGTCTGCCACCGGCCACCACCGATCTGGCCCCAGTCGTCGAAGCGCTCCACGGCGGCGGTGTGCTGGTGCTGAGCGGGGCGGGTATCTCCACGGAGTCCGGCATCCCCGACTACCGGGGCGAGGGCGGAAGCCTGAGCCGGCACACCCCGATGACGTACCAGGACTTCACCGGCGGCGCTCAGGCACGGCGCCGTTACTGGGCGCGCAGTCACCTCGGCTGGAGGACCTTCCGGCGCGCACGCCCGAACGCCGGTCACCGAGCGGTGGCCGCGTTCGGGCGCAGCGGTCTGCTCTCGGGGGTGATCACTCAGAACGTCGACGGTCTGCATCAGGCCGCCGGCAGTGAGGGTGTCGTGGAGCTCCACGGCGGCCTGGACCGGGTCGTCTGCCTTTCCTGCGGCACGTTCGTCTCGCGCCGGGAGCTCGCGCGGCGGCTGGAGGAGGCCAATCCGGGGTTCGAGCCGGTGGCCGCCACGGTCAATCCGGACGGCGACGCCGATCTCACCGATGAACAGGTCGGTGACTTCCAGGTGGTGCCGTGCGCGGTCTGCGGCGGCATCCTCAAACCGGACGTGGTGTTCTTCGGCGAAGCCGTGCCCCCTGCGCGGGTGGAGCACTGCCGCGAACTGATCCGCGGGGCGACGTCGCTGCTGGTCCTGGGCTCCTCGCTGACGGTGATGTCCGGGCTCCGATTCGTCCGGCAGGCCGCCCAGGCCGGAAAGCCTGTGCTCATCGTCAACCGGGAGCCGACCCGGGGCGACGGGCAGGCCGTCACGCGGATCTCGCTGCCGCTCGGGCCGGCTCTCGGTACGGTCTCCGACCGGCTGGGCATCGCCGTCGAAGACGCGGCGGCGGACCGTACGGATGAGGCATTGGGTGCGTGACGGCGGGGGGTGAGCCGCAGGCAGGAGGCCCTGTCACTGCTCAGCGGGTGGTCGGCGTGCGCTGGTCCGGAGGCCCGCCGAGTTCGGGCCTCGGCGCTTCAGTTCCGTCGCGTGGATGGGGCGAGTTGTGCGCGTACCCATGCCGGGTCCGGATTGGTGTGGGGTTTGCCCGCCACGAGGACGGTCGGCACCGTTTCGTTGCCGTCGTTGGCCGCCCGCACCAGCGCCGCCGCTTCCGGGTCACGCCAGATGTCGACCCAATGCAGATGGCGGGCGCGGCGGCGCAACCGGATGCGCAGGCGCAGGCAGTACGCGCAGCCCGGGCGCCAGAAGACGATCGGGCGGCCGTCGACCGCGCTACGGCGTTGTGCCTCCAGCGCGCCGATCGACTTCGGGAAGATCAGGGGCGAGTTCAGGTACGTGAGCAGCGCAAAGGCCAGCACGATGGTGACGCCTTCGGCGATGTGTCCTCTGAAGAACAACCCGGTCGCGGCGGCCGAACCGCAGACGAGGAGCAGGATCGGCAGAGACCAGGCACGCATCATGAAGACGCAGGCTACCCCTAAGCTACCCCTGACCCGACATGCTCTTCGGACCGGGCCGCAGCCGCCACCATCGGCGGCGCCGTCCGGCCGGCGCGAGGGCGGTCTGCTCGGGGTCCGGCGGCGGGGGGTCCACGTAGATCCGGGCCCTGCGCTCCGCGTCCAGGCCGACGCGGCCGGGGTGTACGCAGACCGGGGTCCGGGTGTCGACGGTGTACCGGTAGCCGTCCGCCACATCGAACGGCCAGTCCCTGCTGGGCCGGTCCGCGACGAGAAAACCGGTGCGCGGAAGCCGCAGGGCCGGGCAGAACCAGCAGCACGGGTAGTCCGATTCCGGGTCGATGAAGGGTGCCTCCGCCTCGTCGTCCATATCTCCAGGAAGGTAGCGCAGGGCGGGGTGCGGCATTCGCGGCGGGCGGATCGCGTGGGCGGCGGCCGGGCCGGGCGACGAGACGCACACACCGGGTGGTGCTGAGTCCCACTCCGCCGAGTCCCCCGTGACCAGGTAACTTCCATCGGGCCGGACGACGGGGACGTCCTCGGGGCGCACGGGCAAGGTGTCGGTGGCCGAGGCGGGCCAGGTGAGGACGAGTTTGCATCCCCGGCGGTGGGTAAGCCAGTGCACCACCTGCCGGGCGACCGGGATCGGGAGAGCTGTCCCGACTGCGGCAGGGACGGCACCGTACGGCGCTGCGCGGGCACGGGCAGGTCCCTGACCTGTTCGTGTTCCCCACGGCGGGCGGCCGCACGTCATGACGCTCCCGCCCCGGAAGCGGATCTGGCAGACCACGGGGGTCGCAGTCGGCGCACTCGTGGTCCTCGCACTGGTCGTACGGCTCGTCGCCTGACGGCGGGGGAGGTCGCCGGATCGCTCGGGTCACGAGACGCGTGTATGCAGTCCTCACGGTGAGGACTACGGCCTGGCCGCGGGACGCCATGCGGCAGGCCAGGCCACGTCCCGGCCGGCGGCCCCTGTCACACCGAGGCTGGCCCGCGCGCGCTCGACGTAGCGGTTTCGTGCGTTCCGGAACTCCAGATAGGCCTGGTCCCAGTCGTGTTCGGCCTCCATGGTGACGCCCCGGGCCAGGGACTCCAACCGCCACAAGCAGTGGTCCAGTGACTTGGACGCGGTGTTCGCCTCGGTGTCACCGAGCAGTCCGAGCGTCTCCGACAGCGCGGAGCGCCTGGACTCCAACTGGCTGACTTCGGAGAGTACTTCCGGGGTCGGCTCCAGTGGTACGGGGCCCGACGTCAGGCCGCGGGCGGCAGCGATCATCTGATAGCGCGCCGCCAACTCCTTGACCGCGTGGGCGTACTCGGCGTACGCCGTCAGGCGGCGCTCGTCCCATCGCACGGCTTGTTGTCTGCGCCACCTCGTACGCTCGGTCGCGCTGCTCACCAGGAACGACATGACGGCCCCCAGGGCGACGCCCGCGAGCGGAAGTATCTGGTCGGTCGGACTCACAAAGGACCCCCGGTCGGGTAACACGGCACGTAGGCAGTTCTCTCCGCCGCATCATCTCCCCGGGGCGTGCCTGCCCGGGGACAAATCCGTGCGCCGGTCGACCGCATCGGGGAAGACTGTGCGGATGAGTTCCCCTTCCTCCTTCCGGACTTCGCAGCAACGGGCCCTCGACCACGTCACGTCGCTGGCATCGGGCCCTCCGGCGGACCCCGCACTTCGGGTGACCCTCAACTTCCACCCGGACCGTCCGGTGCGCGGCAGGCCGATCCTGGAGGCGATGGCCGAGACCGGGGCCTACTGCTCGCAGTTCGTCACCGGAACCAGCAACGGCGGACTGACCGCCCATCCGGGCGGCGACCGGTGGCGCTGGGAGAGCCGGATCTTCGACGGGGCGTACGACACGGCTCCGGCCCACGAGCGGCCCGTCTACGGGGCGTTGAACTTCCGCCGGAAGCCGGCCGGCGGAGCGCCGCGGTTCGGCTCCGCGCATTTCAGGCTGGCCTTCGAGGCGCTGGAGCGCACCACGTTCTGCTACCCGGACAGCTTCCTCCAGCCTTCGGATTTCGGGGTCGTCTCCCGTATGGGGCTCGTCGGCCTCGCCCTGGCCGGCCGTCGGGACGCCCTGGACGACTACATCGAGGCGCAGGTGCATGGGCCGGTCCGTCCGGAGCGCCATGTGGAGGCGCTGGTCCTGGACCCCTGCTACCGGGACACGGCTGTCGAGACCGCCGCCCGGCGCCTCGGCTGCCCCGTGGAGTGGCATCCCGGGTTCCGGCTCACGGTCGAGGACCTGCGCCGGCACCCGGGCTACCGCGGTCAGGAGTACGTCGACCTGGGCACGACGATCGCCGTTGACGGTGTGCTCGACCCCCGCATCGTCGGAGACGCGGCCTGCGCGGGGCGCTTCGACGCCCAGGCGGTCAAGAAGGTGTGGCATTACGTGGCGCGCTTCGGCCAGGTGTGGCACCCGTAGCCTCGGCCCTGCGGGAACACGCGTCATCCGGCCCCTTCGCGAGAAGTCACCGATCGCTCAGCCGCGGCTCCGCGTGAAACGCCGCGGCTGGGCCGAGGGCAGCGATGGCACGTTCGTTGCGTCCGATCGCCCGCAACGGCCACAGGTGCGGGTGGACCGGGGCGGGGTGGGCGACGTACATGACCGAGGGGCCTGCCGTGCGGGTCCTCTTCCGACTTCCGCAGGGCGGCCTCCCCGGCCATACCTGACGTGTGCCCCGTCCCAGCAGGCTTATCGGGATCGACTGCGGGCCTGTCGAGGTGGCCGGAATACGGGGGAATGCTCTGCGTGATGCGGGGAATCCGAAGATCGTTGTGAGCGATGCCCCTGCCCCCGCCCATCGTGCGGCTCAGGAGGGGCGGTCCACTGAGGAGGAGTTGGCTGTGCTGCTTCCCACGCCCGGAGACCTGCGTGCCGCGTTGTCCCGTTACGCCGACGCGGTGATCGAGGACGAGCGCCGTTCCACCCCGGACACCGTCCGGCAACGCGAGGACACGGCGTACACCCTGTGTGTCATGACGGGCGTCAGCGACGTGCGGGAGGCCCTGAGCACCGCCGACGCTCTTCTGCGCAACGGCGTGCCGGACTCGGCGAGCCGCCCGACGCCGGTTCGCGGTGCCCGGTCAGGCCCCGTCGCCGCCTGAGGCGTCCGGCACGGGTGTCGCGGTCCTGAGGCCGGCCAGGATGAGGTCGATGCCGGCGAGGAACTGCTCGCGGTCGTCGTGGTCGGCCAGTTGCCCCGCCACCCGGTGCACGAAGGGATACCGTGCCGGGTCGAGCCGCGTCCACTGGTCGGCGACGGCGCCCAGGAAGGCCGTGCGATCGGTCCCGTGGGCGTGCGCGCGGCTGTTGGCGGCGTTCTGTCCGGCGACGCCGAGGATGTAGTTCACGAGCGCGGACGCCGAATCGAACCAGGCGTCCTCGCTGACGCCCAGCGCCTGGAGCTGGCCGCCGATGCCCTCGAAGATCTGCGGCATCGCGGCCAGCCAGGGCATGCGGGAGAGCTGGTGGCCCACCCACGGGTGGGCGTCGATCGCGTCGAAGATTCCCAGGGCGATGGCCCGGACCGCCTCCTGCGGGCCGGCGCCGCTCGGCACGTCCGTCACGACGCGGGCGATGACGTCGTCGGTGGCCGCGGCCAGCAGGTCGTCCTTGTTGGCGATGTGCCAGTAGATCGCCCCGCTGCCGGTGGCCAGGCGCGCCGCGAGTGCGCGGAACGTCAGCGCACTCTCACCGTCCGCGTCGAGTATCTGGATCGCGGCCCGCACGATCCGCTCCTTCGAGAGCGCGTCCGTGCGCCGTTCGGCTCGCTTCGGTCTGGTCGCCATGGGACAAGTTTGACATGACTGGAACGGCGTTCCAACATGGGTGCGAGCGATTGGAACGATGTTCCAGTCCTCGTTACCCAGCGAAAGGAACCCGCCATGACGACCCCGGTCACGATCATCGGCGCGGGCCTCGGCGGCCTCGCCCTCGCACGCGTCCTGCAGGTCCACGGCATCCCCGCGACCGTCTACGAGGCCGATCCCTCGGCCGCGTCCCGTACGCAGGGTGGCCAGCTCGACATCCACGAGGAAGACGGACAGCGCGCGCTCGCCGAAGCCGGTCTCCTCGACGAGTTCCGCGCGATCATCCACGCGGGCGCCGAGGCCGCGCGCGTGCTGGACGAGCGGGGCGCGGTGCTGCTCGACCTCCCGGACGACGGCACGGCCGCACGCCCCGAGGTGCTCCGCGGCGAGCTGCGGCAGATCCTGCTCGACTCACTGCCCGGGGGGACCATTCGATGGGGGCGCAAGCTCACCGGTGTCCGGCCGCTCGGTGGCGGCCGGCACGAGCTGAGCTTCGCCGACGGCTCGACCGTGACCAGCGACGTCCTCGTCGGTGCCGACGGCGCCTGGTCGCGCATCCGGCCGCTGCTGTCCGACGCCACACCCTCGTACACGGGCACGACGTTCGTCGAGACCTACCTGTACGACGTGGACCGGCGCCACCCCGCGACGGCCGAGGCGGTCGGCGAGGGCGCCATGTACGCGCTCACGCCGGGGAAGGGGATCGTGGCCCACCGCGAGGCGGGTGACACCATCCACACCTACGTCGAGCTGAACCGCTCCGCCGAGTGGATCGGCGCGCTCGACTTCGGCGACCCCGCCGCAGCGCGCGCCCGGGTCGCCGCGGAGTTCGAGAGCTGGGCGCCGCACCTCACCGCCCTGATCACCGAGGGCGAGACCGCTCCCGTCGCCCGCATGATCCACACCCTTCCGGACGGTCATCGCTGGGACCGGGTGCCCGGGGTGACCCTTCTCGGCGATGCCGCGCACCTGATGCGCCCCTCCGGTGACGGCGCCAACCTGGCGATGTTCGACGGCTCCGAGCTCGGCAGGGCCATCGCCGCCCGTCCCGGCGACATCGAGGCGGCGCTCACCGCGTACGAGGAGGCGCTGTTCGCGCGTACCGAGCCGTTCTACGACGACGCGCGCGAGATCCTCGACCTCTGCCTCGGCGACCGCGCGCCGTACAGCTTCATCGACTTCTTCAACGGCGCGGCCGAGCAGGGGTGAGACCGTCCCCGTCGGGCAGGGTCTTCAGGCGCCCGGGAGGAAGAGGCAGAACGGGTGGCCGTGGGGGTCGCGCAGGACACGTACGTCCTTCTGGGGCTGTAGCTCCTCCAGCGTCGCTCCCAGGGCGCAGGCTCGCTGGGTCTCCGCTTCCAGGTCGTCGACCTGGATGTCCAGGTGCGCCTGCATCTGCTGGGTTCCCGGGAGTTGGGGCCAGACCGGGGGTGTGTGGTCGGTTTCCAGCTGGAAGCTGAGGCCTGGGCGCTCCCCTTCCGGGGCCTTCAGCCTGACCCAATCGGGCTCCCGCTCGGCCTCCTCCCATCCCAGCATGGCGCGGTAGAAGTCGGCCAGGGCGGGCGGGTCGGGCGTGCCGAGAACGATGGCGCCAAGGATCGTCGTCATGTCCCCCACCTTGCCCCGACGCCTGCCGCCATGCATCCGCCGCACGGCCTGCCGGGCACTCGGGGCTGTGGGCGGGTGTGCTGACGTGCGGGTGCGTGTGTACCGGGTGTCGGGGTATCCGGGTATTCCTCCCGCCGCATCCTCAGTCAGCGTGGCCGTCCCGTGCCCGTTCATCCGTTTGCGGCCCGAAGCGACGGAGGACTCGGTACCGCATGACGTTGGCGCACGGCATATACATGGCAGCAGGTATCGGCATCCTGATGGCCGCTGTCCTTCCCCCGCTGGTTCGTCGGCGTCCCTTTTCCATGCCCATGGTGTTCCTCGTCGCGGGTGCGGCGATCGCCCTGCTGCCGCTGGACGTGCCCGTGGTGGACCCCGTGCGGGACCGCGTGTGGGTCGAGCATGTGACGGAGGTCTGCGTGATCGTTTCGCTGATGGGCGCGGGGCTGGCGATCGACCGGCCGTTCGGATGGCGTGCGTGGGCGGGAACCTGGCGCTTCCTGGGGCTGGCCCTGCCGCTGACCATCGCCGGGGTGGCGCTGCTGGGCACATGGCTCATGGGCTGGCCTCCGGCCGTGGCCCTGCTCCTGGCCGCCGCGCTCGCGCCGACCGATCCGGTGCTGGCGGCGGAGGTGCGGGTCGGGGAGCCGATCAGTGGTGAGGACGAGGAGGACGAGGAGGAGGTGCGCTTCACGCTGACCTCCGAGGCCGGTCTCAACGACGGGCTGGCGCTGCCGTTCGTCCTCGCCGCCGTCGCGCTGGCGACGACGGCGGGCGAGGGCTGGTCGGCGGACTGGATCGGCCACTGGCTGGTGGCCGATGTGCTGCTGCGGGCGACTGTCGGGCTGGTCGCGGGAGTGCTGGTGGGGCGCATGCTCGGCTGGTTGTTCTTCCGCTCCCGCCATGTTCGGCTCTCGCAGCAGATGGAGGGTTTCACCGCCCTCGGTGCCACCTTCACCGCCTACGGGCTGACCGAGCTGGCCCATGGATACGGATTCCTCGCCGTGTTCGTCACGGCGTGCACCATTCGGGCCGCCGAGCGCAACCACGGCTACCACCAAGTGCTGCACGGCTTCAGCGAACAGATCGAGCGTCTGCTGACCGCTGTTCTGCTGTTCCTCCTCGGTGGGTACCTGGTCGCGGACGGGCTGTCCGTCCTCAGTTGGCAGGGGGCGCTCCTCGGGGTCACCCTGATCCTTGTTATCCGTCCGGTCGCCGGTGTCGCCGCGCAGCTGGGCTTTCCGGCCGGGCGGCGCGAGCGGGCGGTCACGGCCCTGTTCGGCATCCGGGGTATCGGCTCGCTCTTCTACCTCGCGTACGCCCTCGGCAAGGGGCCGTTCACCCGGTACGCCGACGAGCTGTGGGCGGTCGCGGCGTTCACGGTCCTCGCCTCCGTGCTCCTGCACGGTGCGACGGCGACGCCCGTGATCCGGCGCCTGGACCAGCGGCGCTCCCGCGTCGCCCAGGGCCGGTCCGGCGGATCTTCGTGAAGCATCCCGCGGCGTCTGGGGCTCCCCGAAGTTCTCGGCTCCGCTCGAACAGGGGAGACCCCACTCCTCGGCGTGCACCCGGGCCTCCCTCGCGGACGTCACCCCCGAGCAGTTGACCGCCGCCGTGCGTACCGTCCGTACCGGTGACGCCCTCCTCGCGCCCGCCATCACGCGCCGCCTCCTCCAGGGGTTCAACCGGCGCGGCGGCGACGCCACCGCCCTCCACCGCGACCTCGCCGCGCTCGCCCCGCGCGAACGGGAAACGGATGAGGGCGCAGAAGAGACCGGCCCCTGATCGCGAGCCCATGGCCGGCCGGTGCGGCCGATGCGGCCGATGCGGCCGATGCGGCCGATGCGGCCGATGGGGGCGATGCCCGGAGCGACCGGGGTGAACGACCAGATCGGCACGCACCGTTGAGTATGCAACAGCCCTGCTCTACTCTCTCGTTCATCGAACAGCCGTCCTTGGCTGCGAGTGCACCACAGGAGCCCAGCCGTCCTGCGGGGCGGTCCCGAGGAGGGAGACCCGCCATGGTCAAGCACTACATCAAGTACGCCTTCAGCACGCTCACCGCGGCCATGTTCGCCAGCATGGTCTGACGGAACCGCCCGGCCTGGACCGGGAGTTCAATACCGGTCCAGGCGCAGGAGGCCTCTTTGTTCGGTACCGCGCTCAGCCAGCTCCGCTACGGTGCGGCGATACTGCGCAATCGCCCGATCCGCCCGTACGACCTGGAGCGCATCGCCCGGGATCTCGTCGCCACGATCGCGGAGTTCGGTGAACCGGGCGCGGACTCGGCTCTGCTGCCCGGCCGGGCGGGGGCCGTCGATCCGGCGGTACGGCGAACCGTCACCGAACGCAGTCTGCGGGCCACGGCACGGGCGGCCGCCCGGCACACCGCCTACTACCGCAGGACGTTCGACCGGCTGGGCCTCGATCCGGGCACACTCACGCCGGAGACCTGGGATCAGGTGCCGGTGACACCGAAGGCGGCCTTGCGCGGTCTGCCGGCGGCATTCGTCTCGGCCGTCTCCGCACCTGCGCTGATGGCGCTCACCACGGGGACGAGCGGCACACCCACCACCGTCTGGTACTCCCGGGCCGAGGTCGAGATCGCGGTCGCCATGAGCACCGTGTCCGCCGTGCTCGGGCTGGGCCTGCGCCCCCACCACACCCTTGCCTACGCGGGCTGCTCGCGGGCGACGCTCCCGTTGCTCAACGTGGAGGAGTCGGTGACCCGCATCGGGGCATCGTTCGTGCAGCTCGGGACCGTGGAGCCGGCGGTGGCGCTGGACCGGCTTGCCGCCCCGCTCGGGCTGCGCGGCAAGGCCCCGCAGATCACGCACCTGACCCTGTCCGCCTCCTACCTCGCGGCCCTGGTCGAAGAGGCGGAACGCGGCGGCTGGCAGGCTTCGGACTTCGGGCTCGTATACATCGGCGTGGGCGGCGAACCGCTCTCCGAACCGCTGAGGGAGCGGGCGGCGGCGGTCCTGGGGGCCGATACCTCCACCTCGTACATGATGACGGAGACCGTGCCGTCGGGCGGCACGCCGTGCGCCGAGGGGCATCTGCACCACACCACCGAGTTCGGGCATCTTGAAGTGCTCGACCCGGTGACCCACGCGCCGACTGCGCCGGGCGGTGTGGGGGTCATCGTGCAGACCCCGTACGTCCCCTACCGGGACTGCACCCTGCTGCTGCGGTACGCGACCGGGGACCTGGTGCGGCTGCCGGAGAGCTCGACCGGCTGCGAGCTGGCCCATCTGCCCGCAACCTCGCAGATACTCGGCCGCTGGTCGGGTCCGCTCAGCGTCGCGGTCCCCACCCGTTCGGTGCTGAACCTGCTTGAGTCGGAGCCGGACATCCCGCTGCCCGCGCGCTACGCCCTCGTCGAAACGCCCTCCGGTCCGCGCCTGCACGTCCTGGTCCGCCGGCTGCCCGCCGCGGGCCTGCTGAGCAGGCTGGAGGAGCGGGCCACCGCCTCGGGGCTCGCGCTTGGCGCGATCGTGCTGCACGACGAGCCGTCCTCGATGCCGCCGACCGGGCCGGTCCGGGCGGACCTGCGGGAGCGCACGTTCGAGTCGGCCCGCCCGGCCGCGGCCCGCATCGTGAGCCCGGCGTGAGCACGGCGGCCCTGGTGGGCCTGAACTGCTGCGTCGCCGTGATCACGCTGGCGGGCCTCGCCTACTTCGGCCGTGTCCGGATGCCGCGCCCGCCGGTGGGCCGGTACGAACTCGCGGACGTGGCCGTGGTGTTCGCGGTGGTGGTGGCCGCACCGCTGCTCTACCTGGAGCTGCCCCGGACGGCGGTGGCGGTCGTCTTCGGGCTGGTGCTCTGCGCGGCGCTCCAATTCACGCTGGCGCCGCTGACGGGCGGGGGCCGGGCGTGGGCGGTCGCGCTCGTCTCGGTCGCGGCCACCGCCGGGTGCGCGTTCGCGGACCGGTCGCTCGCCGTGGTAGTGCTCACCGATGTGCTGCTCGCGACGGCCGTAGTGGGCGTGGCGAACATGTGGGCGCAGAGCGGCATGCGGTCGGCGCACGCGGCCTGGTTCGCGGGGGCGTTGGCCTGCTACGACCTGGTGGCGACCGGGCTCACCTCCGTGATGGACCGGTTCGCCGCCCAGGTGATGGGGCTGCCCTTCGCCCCGTTGCTGGCTGTCACCCGGGGCGATCCGCCGGTGGCGCTGGGGCTGGGTGACCTGCTTCTGCTCGTGCTGTTCCCGCTGGTGGCGCTCAAGGCCTTCGGGCGGGCCGCCGGTCTGCTCGCGGCCGGCATCGGGGTGGCGGTGTCCGGCGCCGTCAGCCTGCTGTTCGCCCTGGGCGCGCTGACCGGGGCGTTTCCCCTCCTGACCGCGCTCGGTCCGCTGATCGTGGTCCAGCACGTGCTGTGGGTACGGTCCCGGGGCGCCGAGCGGACGGTCGCCGAGTGGCGTGCGAGCGCACCGCGCGCGGCAGCCGCCACCGCCCCGGCGGACCCGGACCCTGCGCTGCTCAGGGCCCTCGATCCGCCCGACGCGCAGGGGCTGCCCGCCGCCCTGCCCGAGGACGGCTGGCTCGCGGTCCTGGACGGCCGGGTCGTGGGCGGCGGGACCTCGCCCGGCCTCGCACGCCGGGACGCGGGGCGCCGGGGCTGCACGCCGGTGCCGTTGGCAGTCCCCGTGCGGCGCGCCTCGTCAGCGGATGAACACCCAGAGAAACAGCCTGGTCAGGACCAGCGCGTCGATCACCATGGCGGCCCGGAGCGAGAGGCCGGGCACGCCTCGCCGCAGAAGGCGGCTTCCGCACCGCGGTCCGTACCCGGCCGGGCCCGCGGACACGCACACGATGACGAGCAGCAGGGGCCGCTTGGCTCCTAGGTTTCCGGCGATGCCGAGGGCCGAGGATGCCAGGATCATCCGGGGGAGACCCAGCAGCCAGACCTTGCGTACTTCCGACGCGGTCCCGGTCGCCTGGGGCGGGGCGCGGTCGGCCTGGGAGGCGGTGGGAGGGGAGGGGTGCTCTCTCGCGGGGGCGCCTGCGGAGCGCCGGCCGGCACCCGTGGTTCCGGGTGCGGACGAAGCGCCTCGGCGACGAGCGCCGACAAGTCGGGGTCCGCGCGCAGGTCGTCGGCGAGCACGGAGGCCACGATGGCCGCTGAGCCCTCACCGGGGTGCTCGTGCAACCGGGTGAGGGCGGATACCCCCAGATCGCTTTGCCCCAGCCGGCCCCACACCAGTTCCCGTACGGCCGCCTTCCGCTCGGCCGTGGCCGGCTCGCCCCCCGTCGGCACCCGTACCGCCGCCGCGGCCAACTCCGAAGGCGCCACGCCCCGTTCCTCCCCCGCGGGTCCGTGATGCTGTGCGCGTATGCGGTCGGTGGGCCGATGCCCGGGCCGAGAGCGCTTCTCAGGCCGTGTCCAGCATCGCCGGGCCCCAGGGGGCCGGGCCCGAGCCTTCGGCCCAGGCGGTGAGCGAGGCCCCGTCCACGCACTGGATGCCGCAGGCCGCCGCGTACTCCAGGGCGGGCGCGGTGAACTCACTGGTCGTCACCACGGTGGCGAGCTGCGCTCCGTGGACTGTCCAGCAGGTGCCGCCGAAGCGCTGGAGGTCCTGGGAGCCCACCTTGTGCGCGGGCCCGTACTGCTTGCACTGCACGACGACGCGCCGGCCGTCCGGTGCGGTGGCGAGGACGTCGGCGCCGAGGTCGCCGGCGCCGCCGACGACCTCGACCTCGCGGCAGCCGTCGCGTTCGCACAGCGCGGCCACGGCCGCCTCGAAGCCGTCGGGGTCGAGCGCGCCGAAGTCGAACGCGGGCAAGTCGGAAGCCGGCTGCGGGAGTACGGCGGTGAGCCCGCCCCGTGCGTCGGAGAGAGGCGCGGGGCCTGCCGTTCCGTCCGCGGTGGATGGGGGCGCTTCGGCGGCGTCGTCGCTCCGGGGAGCGCCAGCGGCTTCCCCGGGGGACGGTGTCATCCCCTCGCGGGCGGCCCGGCGCAGCTCACGGGTGCGTGGCATCGCCCGGAACAGGATGTAGAGCACGGGGACGGCGAGCACGGCCAACAGTACGGCGGTGACCGGGTGGGCGCCGGCCCAGTGGGCGAAGCGCAGGAAGAGCAGGGCCGCGGCACAGATCAGGGCGCCGGCCAGGGCGAGGGTGAGCAGGGGGCTGCGCAGCGAACCCGTCGTGCGGGGACGGGGCGTGTCGCTTCTCGGTCTCCGTATCGGCACGGCGTCTCCCTCGGCATGTCACGAACGTCGTCCACCGCCGTGTGCCCCGAACCGCGCCGTCCATGATCAGCGCCGGGGCCGGTACGCGTGCCCCCTCACGGGCGGCCCCCGTCCCCGGTGCACACCCGTCGGTTCGAGCAGCCCGTCGTCCCCGGGCTGCCGGGCGGCCGCGCGGCCTGGAGTTCTCCGCAGTCGTAGGTGTAGAGCCAGGCCATGGCCTTCTCGTAGAAGATCCGTATGCCCAGCGGCATCATCAGGTCGCGCATCCGCCGGGCGAGCGGGCCGGCCGCCTTGCTGTCGCGGTTGCCCGACGCAGCCTTGGCCATCTTGGCGATCCGGCCCGAACGAGCGGTGTCGTATGCCGCGAGGGCGGCCGGCAGCGAGGGCTCCGTCGCCAGTGACCGGGCCAGGACGAGCGCGTCCTCCAGTGCCATCGACGCGCCCTGCCCGGCACCGACGGGGTGTACGGCGTCACCGAGGAGCACGACGCGGTCGTTGTGGCGGACCGGGACCGCGTCGAGCTTGTGGGTCAGGGTGGGGCGGTGCAGTTCGACGGTGGCGCCGATGATCGTGGACGGCATCCGGTCGTGCCGGTACAGGCCGGCGAGGTGGCTCAGCCATTCCTCGTCGGTGCGGCTGAGTCCCGGTTCCCCGGGGCTCGCGATCTGGGCGGACCACCAGACCCTGCCGTCCGGGGCGGCGAGGTGGAGGAAGGCGCCCGGGCGGGCGAAGGTCAGGTGGAAGACGCCGGGTTCGGTGTCCACGCCGTCGGACACGCCGGAGATGCTGTACGTGCCGGCGTACTCGGGTGCGGGCGCGTGCGGGTCGAGCAGCGACCGGGTGACCGAGCCGATGCCGTCCGCCCCGATGAGCAGGGACGCCTCCGCCGTGCGGCCGCTCGCGAAGACCGCTCGTACGCCCTCGTCCGTGGTGACGGCGTCCACCAGCCGTTCACCGGTGACGAGGTCCGCCCCGGCGGCCGCCGCCTGCGCGCGGAGCGTTTCGACCAGCGCGCCCCGCATCAGGGTCACACTGTGCAGCGTGTCGCCGCTGAGCCGTCCGCGTGGGACGTCTCCCAGCACCTTGCCGGAGCCGGCCCACATGCGCTGGTGCGGCACGTCGATCCCGGCCCGCCGCACCTGTTCCAGTACGCCGAGGGCGCGCAGCACCCGCAGCCCGTTGGACGCGAGGCTCAGGAACGAGCCGACCTGGCCCGCCGGTTCGGCGTACGCCTCGTAGACCGCGACCTCCACTCCGATCCGCCGCAGCGCGATGGCGCTCGCCATTCCGGCCACTCCCCCGCCGACGACGATCACGTTCACTTCCGCCCCCATGAATCCATATTCACTGAATCAATATTCACCGAATGCGGGTTCACTATGATGGAGCCCGGACCGCACGTCAAGCCCGAAGGAGCCCCCGTCAGATGGGCGTTCGCAAGGAGAAGGCCGCCGAGACCGAGACGGCGCTGAAGGAGGCGGCGCGCAGGCTCTTCGCCGAGCGCGGCTATCTCGACACGAAGATCACCGACATCACGCGGGAAGCGGGGCGCGCCACCGGCTCGTTCTACGCCCACTTCGCGGACAAGGAAGCCCTGCTCCAGTCCCTGATGCGGGACCTGAACGCGCACGTCGACTCGGAGATGGGCGCGGACGGCCACGCGGCCGACCACGATCTGACGGACCCCGAGCAGCTGCGCGCCCATCTGGCCGTCACCTGGGGGGTGATCCGCGACCACCTGCCCGTGATCGTGGCGCTGATGCAGACCGGCTTCGCCGGTCCGCCGAGCGAGGGCCGCGCCTGGGCGAGCCTGGCCGGGGACACCGGCGTCTTCCGTGAGCACCTGGCGTGGCTGCGCGAGCGGGGTCACCCGCTCCCGGGTGACCCCGCCATCGTCGCCGCCGCCATGGGGGCGATGGTCTCGATGCTCGGGTTCGCGGTGACGACCGCGGGGCCGGGGCGCCCGGAGGTCCCCGACGACGAGATCATCGACACGCTCACGCGCCTGCTGCTGCACGGCCTCGCCGGCCCCACGCCGACCCCGCGCTGAGCGGCCGTCACGGGGCCGGCCCCGGCGTCGCTCAGGTGCCGGAGGCCGTCTGGGAGAGCGGCTTGGCGATGTCCTCCAGGGAGCGCTGCTCGGCGTCGACCGCGAGGAAGGCCGCGACGATACCGGCCGCGCACATCAGCGCCGCGCCGATGGAGAAGGCGAGGGCCGTGTCGCCGGGGATGCCCGACTCGGTGAGGTCGGCGAAGATCAGCGGCCCGCTGATCCCGCCGACCGCGGTACCGACGGCGTAGAAGAAGGCGATGGCCATGGCCCGGGTCTCCATGGGGAAGACCTCGGAGACCGTCAGATACGCGCTGCTCGCGCCGGCCGAGGCGAAGAACAGGACGACGCACCAGCACGCGGTGAGGGTGTTGGCGGTCAGCGACCCCCGGTCGAAGAGCCAGGCCGTGATGAACAGCAGGATGCCCGGCAGGATGTAGGTGCCGGCGATCATGATGCGCCGGCCGATCGTGTCGAACAGCTTGCCGAGCACGAGCGGGCCGATGAAGTTGCCGCCCGCGATCACCGCGAAGTAGTAGCCGGTGTGGCCGCTCTGCACGTCGTAGAACTTCGTCAGGATCGCGCCGAAGCCGAAGGTGATCGCGTTGTAGAGGAAGGCCTGCCCGACGAAGAGGGAGAGACCGAGCACGGCGCGCTTGGGGTAGCTGCGGAAGACGGTCTTGGCGATGAGGCCGAAGCCGATGCTCTTGCGCTCGTGGATCGTGATCTCACCGGCCGGGGCCGGCAGCTTCTCGTGCTTCTCGTCCTCGATCTCCCGCTCGACGGACGCGACGAGCTTGTCCGCCTCCTCCCCGTGCCCGTGGATGAACTGCCACCGCGGGCTCTCCGGCACGTGCCGCCGTACGAGCAGGATCACGAAGCCGAGGACGACGCCGAGGGCGAAGGTGAGCCGCCAGCCGAGGTCCTTGGGGAAGAAGTCCGTGTTCAGCATGACGATCGACAGCAGCGCACCGCCGACCGCGCCCAGCCAGTAGCTGCCGTTGATGATGAGGTCGACCCGGCCCCGGTACTTCGAGGGGATCAGCTCGTCGATGGCCGAGTTGATGGCCGCGTACTCGCCGCCGATACCGAAGCCGGTGAGGAAGCGGAAGAGGAAGAACCACCACGCGCTGAAGGACAGACCGGTCATGGCGGTCGCGGCGAGGTACACCGCGAGCGTCACCATGAACAGCTTCTTGCGGCCGAACCGGTCGGTGAGCCACCCGAAGAACAGCGCACCCGAGCAGGCGCCCGCCACATACAGGGCGGCGGCGAGTCCGGTGACCTGGGCGGACGTGATGTCCAGGCCCGAGCCGTCCTCCGAGAGACGGCTCGCGATGTTGCCGACCGTCGTGACTTCCAGGCCGTCCAGAATCCACACCGTGCCGAGGCCGATGACGATCATCCAGTGCCAGCGCGACCACGGCAGCCGGTCCAGCCGGGCCGGTACGGCCGTCGTGATGGTGCCGAGCCCGGAATCGCCCGGCGCAGCCACCTCGTCACGCGGATCGCGGCCCTCTCTCCTGCCACCCCCTCCCCCGTCCGGGCGTTGCTCCCTGCCTCCAGGTCCCTCCGATGCGGCGGGGGTCGTCACGGCAGCTACCTCCTCGTCGGGCGGGCGCACACTGCGGGGCCGCAGAGCATCCAATATCCGCCAGTTGCCCCGGCGGCGCCCGCGCACACGCGGCCACTCGCCCACATGAGGTGCGCACACGGGGGCGTGACGGCCTGTCGGGTGAATCCCGGCCCGAATGCGGCCGACGGGGAATAGCGGGGGCCGGCCGCTGTTGAGCACGGCATGACTTCTGAGACACGTGAGACATTCGGACGGGTCGGCATCTGGAGCAGCGCGCTGCACCCGTCGAGGGCGGACGCCGCGGGGAAGGCGGCGATCGCGGACGCGGTCGCCGAACTCGAAACCCTGGGGTACGGGACGCTGTGGATCGGCGCCAGCCCCTCCCCCGACGACGCCGCCGCGATCGTCGACGCCACCCGGACGATCACCGTCGCCACCGGCATCCTGAGCATCTGGGACCACACCGCCGAGCAGGTGGCGGCGCGGGTCGCCGCGATCGAGGCCGACGCCCGGGGGCGCTTCGTCCTCGGCCTGGGCGTCAGCCACGGCCCGATGGTCCCCCAGTACGCGAAGCCGTACAGCGCGATGGTGGCCTACCTGGACGCCCTGGACGCCGCCGAGCCGTCCGTGGGGCCCGGTCACCGGGTGCTGGCGGCGCTCGGCCCGAAGATGCTGAAGCTCGCGGCGGGCAGGGCGCTGGGCGCCCACCCCTACCTCGTCACCGCCGCGCACACCGCGGAGGCACGCGAGGCCCTCGGACCCGACGCCCTGCTCGCCCCCGAGCTGTCCGTCGTACTCGACACCGATTCCGACCGCGCCCGCACCACGGCGCGCGCCATGCTGGCGATGTACCTCCAGCTGCCCAACTACACCGACAACCTGCTGCGCCTCGGTTTCACGGAGAGCGACTTCGACGGCGGCGGCAGCCCCCGTCTCCTGGACGCCCTCTTCGCGCTGGGCGACGCCGAACGGGTGAAGGCGCGGACGCGGGAGTACATCGACGCGGGCGCCGACCATGTCGCGCTCCAGGTGGTCACCGCCGAAGACGGCAAAACGGGGCTGCCGCTCGCCGAGTGGCGCGAACTCGCCGCCGCCTTCGGCGACGAGTTGTAGTCGGCAAGCGCCCGGTCCGCGCCGCCGCGGACCGGGCGCGCCGCCGCCCTTGCGGGGGCGCGAACGCGTGCCTACATCATGGACATGTTCGATGAACAGGTTCAGTCAATGCGTGCGGCGCAGAAGCAGCGGACCGCCACCCGCATCGTCGAGGCCGCCGCGCAGCTCTTCACGGAGCACGGCTTCCAGAGCACGACGGTGCGCCAGGTCGCTGCGCAAGCGGGGGTCTCCGTGGGCGCGGTGATGGCGGTCGGCGACAAGGAGTCCCTGCTGAGCCTGGTGTACGACCGGGCCATCGCCGACCGCATCCCTCCCCCGCCGGCACCGGCCGGGGCGGGGGCCGCCGCACCGTCGGCCGTCGAGTACCTGTCCCACTACTTCGACCCGTTCCTGGGCCTGTTCGCCGAGAACGACGACCTCGCGCGCGCCTACTTCCGGACGCTGGCCCGGGGCAAGGACGAGAACGCCGCCCTGGGCGCGCTGCGCACGCTCACCGAGGACAACCTCACCGCGGCGCTGGTGAACGCCGGTGCACCCGAGGCGCAGGCCCGGCTGGGTGCGCAGGTGATGTTCTCCAGCTACCTGGGTGAGCTGACGCTGCTCGCCGCGGGATCGACCGACCCCCAGCAGACGGCGGCGAGAATCGGGCGCACTGCCGCATTCGTCACCGCGCAGGAAGGGCTCTGACCGGTGTCGCTCTCCGAACTCCCGTCCCTCATATGGCCGGTGGTGGTTCTGCTCGTCATCCAGGCGGGCGACGCGGCGATGATGCTGCGTCCGCCGCGGTTCATCGTCGACTGCCTGGAGAGCGTGCGGCTGCCGCGCGACTGGTGGTGGGCGCTGACCACCGCCAAGGCCGCTTCGGTCGTGGGGCTCCTCGTCGGCCTGTGGGTGCCCGGTGTCGCCATGACGACGACGGCCGCGATCGTCGTCTACTTCCTCGCGGCGGCCGCCTCGCACATCCGCGCGCGAGCGCTGAGCAGCGCGTTCTGGGTGAACTGTCTCGGCATGCTGCTGCTCTCACTGGCCGTGCTCGTCGGGAGTTTCGTACGGCTGTGACACCGGGCCCGTCGCCTCGGTCTGTTTTCGGCCGGGGCGGCGGGCCCGGCGGGTCAGGTCGTGTAGTCGGCGTTGACGCGGATGTAGCCGGCGGACAAGTCGCAGCCGTAGACGGTGGCTTCGGCGGCGCCGAGGCCGAGTGTGACGACGATGTCGACCTCGTCCTGACGCATGATCTCCACGAGTCTGCCGAGGGTGTCCTCCTCGGGCTCCTCGGGGTACACCTCGATCTCGCCGAACCGCACTGTGACGTCGCCCGGCACGATGTCGGTGTCGTCGGTGTTCTTGCCGATGGCCATCAGCACCCGCCCCCAGTTGGGGTCCGCGCCGTGGACGGCGGTCTTGACCAACGGGGAGTTCACCACGCTCTTGGCGATGCGCTTGGCCTGTGCGTGGTCGCGGGCGCGGGCGACGGTGACGCGCAGGAGTTTGGTGGCCCCTTCGCCGTCGCCGGCCAGCTGGAGTGTGAGGTCCAGGCACAGGTCGGCGAGCGCATCGGCGAACAGGGCCGCGTCGACCGCTCCGGCCGCGCCGTTGGCGATGACCGCGACGGTGTCGGACGTGGAGGTGTCGGTGTCGACGCTCAGGCAGTTGAACGTACGGTCCACCGCCCCGCGCAGTGCGGCGTCCAGGTCTGCCGGTGACACCTCGGCGTCGGTGAAGACGTAGGCGAGCATCGTGGCCATGTCGGGCTCCAGCATGCCGACACCCTTGGCGACGCCCACGATGCGGGCCTGCCCGACGGTGCGGACCGCGACCTTCGGGCGGGTGTCGGTGGTCATCATCGCGCGGGCCACGTCCAGCGGACCGGCCGTGAACGCCGCGATGCCCCGCTCGGCCGTCCGGTCGAAGTGCGGGAGGATGGTGGCCATCGGCAGGGGGCGACCGATGACGCCGGTGGAGCCGATGAGCACCTCGCCCTCCGGGGCGCCCAGAATCCCGGCGACGCGGCGGACCACCTCGGCGGCGTTCCGTTCGCCCTGGCGCCCCGTGGCGACGTTGGCGTTCTGCGCCAGCGTCGTCACGGCACGCAGATTCCGCCCTGCGGCGTGCCTGCGGCTGAGGACCACGGCCGGACCGGCGAAGAGGCTCCGCGTGAACATCGCGGCGCTGGACGCCGGCCGGTCCGAGGCGACGATCGAGATGTCGTCACCGTGTTCGCGCAGTCCGCCGTGCCCCGTATACGCGAGGAAGCCCGTAGGCCAGGCCACGGTGTCGGCTCCTGGTTTCGATGCATGGTCATGCTTCATGTCGCATATATTTGCATCACGTAGGCTGGGCGTCCACCCCTTTCCGGGATACGCCCGGCCCATACCGGCCGGTCTCGACCTCGGGACGGTGACGCACACCCCACCGCACCCCGGCTTCAACTCACGAACGCCGCACACTCCATTGACATGGCCATGGCTTTATCGCTTTTATGGCGCCGGGTCGCCGACCATCCACCCCCACCCCCTCCGGGCAACCAGACTTCGCCACGGAGAGCCGGGGCGGCCGGCGCCCACCGAGACCCCCGTCCCCCATGCCACAGGCGGCACGGCGCACGGCGCAATGGGAGCGCTCCCATAATCGCCGGGACCGCGCCGCCGAGAGAGGAACCAGCAGCACTGTGCTTCGCCCTCTCCGCACCCTCCGCAGAGCCGCCAGAACCGCCGCCGTGACCCCGGCGGCCCTGCTCCTGCCCCTCGCCGGCGCCCAGGTGGCCTCGGCCGCCGAGGCCTCGTCCGGTTCCGGCTACTGGCACACCAGCGGCCGGCAGATCCTGGACGCGGACAACCAGCCGGTCCGCGTCGCCGGCATCAACTGGTTCGGCTTCGAGACCGCCAACTACGTGGCCCACGGCCTGTGGTCCCGCGACTACAAGAGCATGATCGACCAGATGCGGTCGCTGGGCTACAACACCATCCGGCTGCCCTCCAGCGACGACATCTTCGCGGGCACCGAAGCCGCGAGCATCAACTATTCCGGCGGGATGAACAGCGATCTGCAGGGCCTCGACTCGCTCGGCGTCATGGACCGGACCGTGGACCACGCGGGCAGCCTCGGCATGAAGGTCGTCCTCGACCGGCACCGACCGGACTCCGCCGGTCAGTCGCCCCTCTGGTACACCTCGGCCGTGCCCGAATCCACCTGGCTGGCCAACCTCAAGTCGCTGGCCGGCCGGTACGCGGGCAACGACGCGGTGATCGGCATCGACCTGCACAACGAGCCCCACGACCCCGCCTGCTGGGGGTGCGGCGACACGACGAAGGACTGGCGGCTGGCGGCCGAGCGCGGCGGTGACGCCGTCCTGTCGGCCAACCCCGACCTGCTGATCTTCGTCGAGGGTGTGCAGGCCTTCGACGGGGCGTCCGGCTGGTGGGGCGGCAACCTCATGGGCGCCGGCCGGCATCCGGTGGAGCTCAGCGTGGCGCACCGGGTGGTCTACTCGGCGCACGACTACGCGACGAGCGTCGCCCAGCAGCCATGGTTCACCGACGCCTCCTTCCCCGGCAACATGCCCGGCGTCTGGGACAAGTACTGGGGCTACCTCTTCAAGCAGAACATCGCCCCGGTCTGGATGGGCGAGTTCGGCACGACGCTCCAGTCCACCACCGACCAGAAGTGGCTGAAGGCGCTGGCCGACTACCTGCGGCCGACCGATCAGTACGGGGGCGACAGCTTCTCGTGGACCTTCTGGTCCTGGAACCCCAACTCCGGTGACACCGGAGGCGTCCTCAAGGACGACTGGACCTCGGTCGACACGGTGAAGGACGGCTACCTGGCGAGCATCAAGGCGCCCGACTTCGGCAACGGCGACGGCAGCGGCGGTGACGGTGGCGGTGGCGGTGACGGTGGCGAGGACACCCAGGCGCCCACCGCCCCGTCCGGCCTCACCGTCACCGCGACCACCGGCACGTCCGTCTCCCTCTCCTGGTCGGCCGCCTCCGACGACACCGGGGTCACCGGCTACGACGTCTACCGCGGCTCCACCAAGGTCGGCGCGGCCACCGGCACCACGTATACCGACACCGGTGTGTCCGCCGGGACGTCGTACACCTACACCGACCGGGCCCGTGACGCGACGGGCAACACCTCGCCGCGCTCCGCCTCCGTCACCGCCCTCACCACCGGCTCCGGTTCCGGCTCAAACAGCGGCTGCACGGCGGCCTACACCGTGAACGGCGACTGGGGCAGCGGCTTCGGGGTGGATGTGACCGTGACCAACACGGGCACATCGGCCGCCACATCGTGGAAGGTGACCTGGACCTGGGACGGCGGCCAGAAGGTCACGAACATGTGGAACGCCTCCTACACGCAGAGCGGGGGCGCCGTCACCGTCACGAACACCGACTACAACGGCAGCCTCGCGGCCGGCGCCCACACGAGCTTCGGCTTCCAGGGGGCGCCCGGCGCCGGCGGCGTACCGACCGTGAGCTGCACCCTGTCCTGACGGGAGTCACCCGCGTACGGCCCGGCTCGCGAAGGGAGCGTCGCAGCCCGCCCTCAGTGGCGGGCTACGTCTCATTCGGGACGTACACCTTCGGAAGCCGCCACCCACTGACGTAAGGTCCACGCCGGGGGGTGGCCGTGTTTCGTGTCAGCGTCGTGATAGTGAACCCCGGATCAGGATTCCGCGTCCTTCTTACCAGTCATGACCAGCGAATCCCGTCCAGACCCCCTCCGCTAGCATGATCGCACCCCGGCGACGCCCTCATCGCCCGCACAACCATGCCGTCCGGCATGAAAAGCGACCCACTCGACCAAAACCTAAGACATCGGCCAGAGAATTGATATCTATAGCATCGCGGGTGTTTTCGCGAATAAACCGCCGAATACCCTTCGCCGCGTGGCGCCAACCGCGAGCGATACTGTGGACGGCGGCGGCGGTGGTGACCCTCGCATTCCTCGTCGCGCTGGAGATCGCCGCACGCCACTACGGCCTGCCGGGGCCGGTCACCACTCAGGCCCAAGAAGCGATATTCGCCCCCAAATCGGGCTTTCTGCTGTACGCCAGCATGGGTTTGATGATGGTGGTCCTCACCTGGCGGCAACGGTTCATCGCGGTCGGTGTCGCGGCCGGCATCGACATCGTCATCGCGCTGGTGCGGTGGGTGGCCGACGCCCCCGTCACCGAAGGCCACCCCTTCGGCAACGGCGCGTTGTGGGTGATCGTGGGGGTCGCGGTCATCGCCGTCACCCGTCGCACGGGCCGGGAACGCATCCTGCTCCTGAAGGGCGTCGGGCTGGGGCTGCTTCTCGTGGCCGGCCGGAAGACCGGTGACACCTGGCTGCTCATCACCTCCAAGACCCGCCCCGATGTGCTCGACCAGTACATGGGGAACGCCGACCACGCGCTCGGCAACCCCTCCTGGGTGGCGGGGCGGCTCATCGAGGCGACCGGCCCGGTCGGCGCCCGTTTTCTCGACTACGTCTATACGCAGCTGGCCGTGGCCGCGGTCCTCGTCGCGCTGTACCAGCTGCGCAACGTGGCCACCGACCGCCGTTTCCCCGGCCACCACCTGGTGCGCACCTTCCTGGTCATCGGTCTTCTCGGTCCGGCCATTTACATGATCTTCCCGGTGGTCGGACCGATCTTCGCGTTCGGCGCGGACGGCGGGCACTGGGCGGTGGCCAACCTGTGGCCGGACACCCCGACGCCGATCGGGACTCCGCACCACATGCCGTTCGACGAGATCACCCCGCGCAATTGCATGCCCAGCCTGCACACCGCCTGGGCCACCGCGATCTTCATCCATTCCCGCAAGGGCCCGAAGTTCCTCCAGTACGCGGGCGCCTTCTGGCTGGTGGCCACGCTCGCCGCGACACTCGGTTTCGGCTACCACTACGGCGCGGACCTCGTCGCCGGTGTGGTGTTCACGCTCACGATCGAGACGGGTATGCGCGCGCTCGAACGCGGCTGGGACCGGTCGGGCATTCAGCTGGTCGCCTACGGCACCGCGGTGTTCGCGCTGCTGCTGGTGTCCTATCGCTATCTGTCTCTGGAGATGGCCCACTATCCGTGGGTGTTCGGACCGCTTCTCCTCGCGGCCATGGGCTCGGTGATTTACGGCTACGTACGGACCACCAAGCGGTGGGAGCCGAAGGCCGTGACCGTGCCGAAGCTGGAGCCCCAGCCCGAAATGGCCTGACCCTCCGCTCACGTCCCGCGCTCGCCGGGGCAGGAACCTCTCCTGCCCCGGCGAGCGCGTTGTTGTACATGCACGCGGAGCGCCAGGTCCGCAGTCCAAGCTGCGCACGTTAACCTGAGGATATGGACGAGGCCGCCCGCACCGCTCGGAACACCGCCGACGGAGTCTCGGAGTCGGCGGCGCGCGCGGCCCGCGAGGTGCGCGTGGTGTTCAGCCGGCTGAGGCGCCGGATGCGCGAGACGTACGACCCCGGCGACCTCACCCCGACCCAGACCTCCGTGCTGAGCCGGCTGGACAAGGACGGCGAGGCGTCGGTGAGCGATCTCGCGACCGCAGAGCGCGTCCGGCACCAATCGGTGGCCGCCACCGTCGCCGTGCTGGCCGAGCGCGGTCTCGTCGCCCGCCGCCCCGACCCCGGGGACGGCCGGCGGCAGCTGATCTTCGTCACCGGGCAGGGCCACGCCTTCCTGGAGGACCGCCGCCGCGCCGGCGAGGGCTGGCTCACACGTGCCCTGGAAGACGAGTGCACGGAGGAGGAACGGCATACGCTCCTCGCCGCGACGGCCCTGCTGGAACGGATCGTCCGGGCATGACCGGGGTACTGCGGCGCCTGCTCCCCGGCGGGGCGAAGAGACCGGCGGCCGGCTTCGACCGGCGGCTGCTGGCCCCGATGATGCTGGGCTCGGTGCTCAACCCCGTCAACTCGTCCATCATCTCCGTCTCGCTGGTGCCGATCGGCGCCGCCTTCGGCGCACCGCCCTCGCGGACGGCCTGGCTCATCTCCGCCCTCTATCTGGCCACCGCCATAGGGCAGCCCGTGGTGGGGCGGCTGATCGACCTCTTCGGCCCCCGCCGCCTGTTCCTGGCCGGGACCGCGCTGACCGGTGTCGCGGGCGTCGTCGGCATGTGCGCGCCCAACCTGGGCGTGCTCATCGCCGCCCGCGTGCTCCTCGGCCTCGGCACCTGCTCCGGCTATCCGGCCGCGATGTACCTCATCCGCAGCGAGGCCCGGCGCACCGGAATGGAGAGCCCGGCCGGTGTGCTCACCGCCCTCGCCGTCACCACCCAGACCATCGCCGTCATCGGGCCCAGCCTCGGTGGCCTGCTGATCGGTGTCGGCGGCTGGCGCGCGATCCTGGCCGTGAACATCCCGCTCGCGGTGGCCGGCCTGTATCTCGGGGCGCGCCGCCTCCCCGCCACGCCCGCCCAGCGCCGCGACGACGGCCACCACCCGGTGAGCGACCTGGACCTGCCGGGGATGGGCCTGTTCGCCTCGGCCCTCGTCTGTCTCCTGCTGTTCCTGATGGACCCCGGCGCCGGCACCCGGTACCTGCCCGTCCTGGCGGTCACCGCGGGCACCGGCTTCACCTGGCGCGAGCTGCGCGCCCGGCAGCCGTTCATCGACGTACGCGTACTCGGCAGCAACCTGCCGCTGGTCGCCACCTACGGCAGGGCGCTGCTGTGTTACGTCGTCACGTACGCCTTCCTGTACGGGTACACCCAGTGGACGGAGGAGGGGCGCGGGCTGACCGCTTCGCAGGCCGGTCTGGTGCAGCTGCCCCTGTTCAGCGTCGCGATCCTCGTGTCCACCCTCACCGGCCGACGTCAGGCCGTGCGCGGCAAGCTGCTGGCGGGTGCGGCGGGACAGATCGGCGCCTGTGCGCTGCTGTTCCTGCTGCATGCCGACAGCCCGGTATGGATGCTGCTGGCCGTCGTGGTCGTGCTCGGGGTGCCCCAGGGGTTGAACAGCCTCGCCCTGCAGAACTCCGTCTACCATCAGGCCGACCCCGAACGCATGGGTTCCTCGGCGGGGCTCCTGCGCACCTTCGGCTACCTCGGCGCGATCATCGCCTCCGCGGCCAATGCCGCGTTCTTCGGCCACCACATCGATACGGTGGGTCTGCACCACCTCGCCTGGTTCATGCTCGCCGTCAGCGTGCTGTTCCTGGCGGTGACCGTCGCCGACCGGTCCCTGCGGGCCGTCGGCTCCGCAGAGCCGGACCCTCGGCGCACCGGCCGGTGACGGGGCCGCCCGCCTCCCGTGCATCAGACCTCGGACAGGAGCCACCAGCCGTGACCGACCTGGACCCGTTCACCGACGCCCTCGACTATCCGATGTACGTCGTGACCGCCGAGGCGGCCGGTGAGCGGGCGGGCTGCCTGGTCGGCTTCGGTTCGCAGTGCTCGATGCGGCCGGCCCGGTTCCTGGTGTGGCTGTCGAAGCTGAACCGGACGTACCGGGTCGCGGCCCGTGCCGACCGGCTCGCCGTCCATCTGCTCCGCCGGGACCAGGACGACCTGGCCCAGCTCTTCGGCGGTGAGACCGGTGACCGTACCGACAAGTTCGCGCACATCCCCTGGCACCCCGGGCCGGGCGGGGCGCCGGTACTGGACGAGGCGCCCGCGTGGTTCGTCGGCCGCGTCGAGAACCGTGTCGACGGAGGAGACCACGTCGGTTTCCTGCTCGCCCCGGAAGAGGTGCGGCGCCCGGCGGACAAGGGCTTCCGGTTCCTGTCCCTGTCCGACGGGCTCGGCATTCGGCCGGGTCATCCGGTGGACTGACCGCGCGCCTGCCGTCAGGCGTCGTCCAGCCAGGCCAGCGCGGCGACGACCAGGGCCTCCACACCCGTGCTCAGCGTGGGCTCGATGACCGGGGCGAAGTGCGGGGAGTGGTTGCCCGGCAGGTCGTCCACGCGTCCTTGTGCGAGTGCGGCCATCGTCGGCTCCGCCTCCAGTCCGCCCCAGAACCAGAACACGGTCGGCACGCCGAGCGTGTCGCCGAACACGCCGACGTCCTCGCTCGCGCTCACCTGGGGCATCGGCAGCATCCGCTGCGCGCCGAAGTACGCGGAGAACGCCGCCACTGTCGTGCCGGTGGCTTCCGGGTCGCTGACGAGGGCCGGTGCGGAGCCGAACCAGGTGAGTTCCGGCGGCCGCACCGCGCCTGTGGCCTGGGCCTCGGCGGTCACGACACGTTCGATCGCGCCGCGGACCAGGTCGCGCACGGCCGGGGTGAACGCGCGGATGTTGATGCCCAGTTCGGCGGTGTCGGGGATGATGTTGTCCTTCGTACCGGCCTGCAGCCGCCCCACCGTCACCACAGCGGACTCGGCCGGTGGCACCTCGCGGGCGACGATGCCCTGGAGCCGGGTGACCACGTTGGCCGCCATCAGTACGGGGTCGACCGTCGCCTCCGGCCGGGAGCCGTGGCCGCCCCTGCCGTGGAGGGTGACGTGCAGGGAGTCGGCGGCCGCCATCAGCGGGCCGGAGCCGTAGCCGATGAATCCCGCGGGCAGGGGGCCCACGTGCTGGCCGAGTACGATGCCGGGTTTCGGGAAGCGCTCGAACAGCCCGTCCTCGACCATGTCGCGGGCGCCGGCGACCAGTTCCTCGGCCGGCTGGAACACCACCAGCAGGGTGCCCTTCCACTGGTCGCGGGAGCGGGCGAGCAGGGTGGCTGCGCCCGTCAGGCAGACGGCGTGCATGTCGTGCCCGCAGGCGTGCATCACCGGCACCTCGTGCCCCTCGCCGTCCGTGGCGCGGACCGTGCTGGCGTAGGGCAGGCCCGTCTTCTCCTCGACCGGGAGCGCGTCGAAATCCGCGCGGAGCATGACCACCGGGCCGTCCCCGTTGCGCAGAACGCCCACCACGCCGGTGCCACCGACCTGCTCGGCGACCTCGTCCAACCCCGCGTCCCTCAGCCGCCGGGCCAGCAGGGCCGCGGTGCGGGTCTCCTGGCGCGACAGTTCCGGATGCCGGTGCAGATCCCGGTAGAAGTCGGCGAGATCCTCCCGGAGGTCCGCCAGTCCCGCAGTCACCGTCTCGACCATGCCCCATGCCCTTCTACGTGCCGTTTCCCGCACCGTATCCTCCGCCCGTACGGGACGGACGGCGACACCGGGGGGGCCGGCGCCGGGCGTCCGAGAACGGTCCGCTCCTGCGCGTCTCGCGGGTAGCGGGCGGACTCGGCCACCGGGTAGCCGTCGTAGCTGGTCTTCGGGATCTCTCCGGGGGTGCTCAGCAGGTCGGCGCGGTTCAGCGCCTCGCCTTCCGGCCGTCAGGACGGGCCGTCAGAAGTCGCCCCGGGCGGTCCGCTCGGCCAGCTTCTGGAACTCGCCGAGGTCGTAGTTGGCCAGGACCGAGTCCAGGTTGGTGAGTGCGCCCAGGTACTCCACGAAGCCCTGGGGGTCGTATTCGATCTGGAGGGCCACCCGGCTCGACTCGTCGTCCAGCCGGTGGAAGGTGACGACCCCGGCGTGGTGGACGCCCTCCACGGTCTTCCAGGCGATCCGGTCCTCCGGAATCACCTCGGTGAGTTCGGCGACGAAGCTCTTGTCGGCGCCGGGCAGGGAGAGCTGCCACCCGAACCGGCGCGCGTCCAGGGGGTCGACCCGCTGGACGTGGCTCAGGAAGGTGGGCCAGCGCGCGACATCGCTCCACAGGGCCCAGCTGACGGCGACCGGGGCCTTGATATCGACGGTCTCGACGATCGAGGAGGACATGAAAGCTCCTTCTTGGTAGGGGTGCGGGGGTGGGGGGTTCGCGGAGGGGAGGCGGGTGCCCGGTGTGTCGTTACGCCGGTGTGGCCAGCGTGAAGGGGTGGCCGGCGGGGTCGGAGTAGAGCCGGGCGTCACGGACACCGCCGTTGTTCTTCGTGTCCAGGGGACGCGCGCCGAGACCGACCGCCTCGCGCTCCGCCTCGTCGATGTCCTCGCGCGCCACCAGGATGCGCAGGTGGGCCTGTTGGGAGTCGTCGGGCCTCGGCCAGCTCGGCGGGGCGTACCCGTGGTCCCTGCGGATGGCGAGGTGTACCCCGGCGCCCCCCACCACCTCGACGATGTCGGGCTCGTGTCCGACGCGGACCTCCGCGCCGAGCAACGCGGCGTAGAAGTCCGCCAGTTCCTTGGGCTCGGCGCAGTCCAGCACCAACAGGCCCGTTTTCGGCACCGCCATGACCAACCTCCTGTTCGCGGGTACTTGTTCCTCCGGACCTCGTTCCGCGTACCCTCGCCGCCCGGGGACACACCCGGGCGGCGCTGGTCGGAGCGACGCTCCGGCCGTGAGCCGGTGGGTGCGCGGGCATGCCTGGCGGCCGGATTACGGGGCAGACGGCGGTTCACCGGGAGGGCCGAACCCTCCCGCGCCGCCAGTGCCGCGGCGCGGCGCCGACCACGGGGAGCCTCATGCCTGCCACCCAGCCGGAAAGACCCCTCCGCCCGACGGCGGAGCCCTGTACCGTCCCCGAGCCCGGCCGTTCGCCCGCTCTGACGAGCGGCTTCTGCGCGGCCGCCGCGCGCCTCGGTGCGCTGGCCGTCGGCCAGACGGCGCTGATGGTGGGTTTCGGGCTCCTGGTCGCCGGGCCCGCTCGCGGGATATGGCCGCTGAGCGTCGAGGACGGGATCAACGAGGGGCTGGAGAAGGTGCGGACGGGCGCGCTGACCGATGCGTCGTTCGTCGCGTCCGAGGCCGGCAACACCGTGACGGTGGTCGTCATCACCGTACTGGCCTGTCTGGGCCTGGTCGTGCTCCCCCGGCTGCCGAGGTGGCGGCAGGCCGTCTTCCTCGCCGTCGCCGTCGCCCTCCAGTCCCTGGTGTTCCTGATCATCAGCGTGTCCGTGGACCGTGACCGGCCGGATGTGGACCGCCTCGACGCCTCGCCGCCGACGGCGAGTTACACCTCCGGTCACACGGGCGCCGCGACCGCTCTCTACGCGGGCCTCGCCGTACTGGCCCTGCTGCCCGGCGGGCGAAGCCGCCTGCGGAAGGCCGTCGTCGCCCTGCTGCTGCTCCTGCCGCTGCTCGTGGCGGTGGCCAGGCTCTACCGGGGGATGCACCATCCCACCGACGTACTCGGCGGCCTGCTGAACGGGGCGCTGTCCCTGCTGGTGGCGGGCCGGGCGCTGCTGGCCGAGGGCACGAGTCCCGCACCGGTGCCGGAGAACGCCATGGAGGTGGCGCTGGAGGCGGCGGCCGAGCGGGCGGAGCGGGTCTCGGGCCACACGGTCGTCATCGTCAACCCGACCGTGACCGAGGACGAGCAGCGCGAGACGTTGCGGCTCGTCCTGGAGCAACACGGCCGTCACGCGCCACGGTTCGTCTCCACGACCGCCGATGATCCGGGCGGCGGTCAGGCGGCAGCGGCGGTGCGCGAAGGCGCGTCGCTGGTGGTGGTGTGCGGCGGTGACGGCACGGTCCGGGCCGTGGCCGACCGGCTGGCCGGTACGGGGACTGCGCTGGCCGTGGTGCCCTGTGGCACCGGTAATCTGCTGGCCCGCAATCTCGGGCTGCTGGCCGGACCGGCCGAGGCGCTGGCCGCCGCGCTGTCGGGCTCCGAGCACCGGATCGACCTCGGGCGGATCGGGGGCGACTCGCTCCCGGCCACCCACTTCACCGCGATGTCCGGTGCGGGTCTGGACGCCGCGATGCTGGAGAACACCGGCAGTGCGGCGAAGGCCGCGATCGGCTGGCCCGCGTACGTGGTGGCCGGGGTCAGCAGCCTGCGGGCGCCGCGCATGTCGGTGTCGATCCGGCTGGACGGCGGGCCGGTCCTGCGCCGTACGGCACGCATGGTGCTCCTCGCGAACATCGGCGATGTGCAGGGCGGGGCCACGCTCGTCCCGTCCGCCCGGCCCGACGACGGGCTGCTCGACCTGGCCGTGTTCGACCCGCACGGGCCGGGGGGCTGGCTGCGTGCCGTCGGGGCGGTGCTGCGCGGACGCACGAAACCGCTCCGCCCCTCTTCTTCCCGGAGTGACGGCACGGGAACGCCCGTGGAGTACTTCACCTTCCGCCGCGCCGAACTCCGCTTCGGGTCGCGGCAGTCGCGGGAGATCGACGGCGACCCGGTGGACACGGGGCGCCGGCTCGTCGCCGAGGTGCGGCCCGGGGCCCTGACCGTGCTCCTGCCGTCGGGCGGTGAGTGAATGGGCACCGCGACCCGGGTTCCGCAGACCCGCGACATGGCGGGCGACGAACTCACCGCGGACGAGGCGCTGGCCTCACTGCGCCGCTACGGACGCTGGCCGCTGGTGCGCGACTCGTTCGTACGCTTCCGGTACGCCGACGGCTTCAGCCATTCACGAGCCCTCGCGCTCCAGACGGTGCTGGCCGTCATCCCGCTGGTCATCGCGTTCGTCGGCCTCTCGGCTTCGCTGCACACCGAGAACGTGGGCAGGCTCGCGGAGCTGACGATCCATCGCATCACCGCCGGTCCGAGCGCCGAAGTGGTGGAAGACGCGCTCGACCGAAGCCGCCGGCGCGCCGGGGAGGGGGCGCAGCTCACCCTCTGGTTCGGCCTGCTCTTCTCGCTGGTCAACGTCACGACGGCGATGTGCCAGATCGAGCGCGGGGCGAACCGCATCTACGGGATCGAGCGCGACCGGCCGTTCCACCTGAAGTACTTCCGGGGCCTGGTGATGTCCCTGACCGCCGGCATCCCGCTGGGGCTCGGGTTCATCCTGATGGTGGTGGGCGGCGACCTCGTCACGGCCGCCGCGACGGTCTACGGTCTCGGTGACACGGCCAGGACCACCTGGGACCTCCTGCGCTGGCCGTGCGGGCTGCTGCTCGCGCTTCTCTCGGCGAGCGCGATCTTCCGCCGCTCCCCGCGCCGCAAGCAGCCCGGTTACACGTGGCTGGCGTTCGGGGCGGCCCTCTATCTGGTGCTGTGGACCGCGCTGACCTGGCTGCTCAGCCTCTACCTCTCCCTCAGCGGCTCCTTCGACACGGTCTACGGCCCGTTGAGCGCCTTCATGTCGCTCCTGCTGTGGGCCTATCTGACCTCCATAGCCCTCTTCCTCGGGCTGTCCTTCGCGGCGCAGCTGGAGGCTGCCCGCGCCCGCCGGCCCGGTCCCGTCCACGACGACCCGGGAGCATGAATGGTTGTACGAGCCACCACACGGCTGCTGCGTGAGCGGCGGCGCCGGGCGGCGGACCGCGCGTTCGGCGTTCGCCTGCTGGGCGCCGCCGCCGTCGCCGCACTGTCCGCGGTGCCGTTCGCTCTGGTGCTGGTCCTCGTCGAGGGGCACTGGCGGCCGCTGCGCGCGGTGGACTCGGGTGCGGCGGGGCATCTGCACCGCACCGCGCTGGACCATCCGGCCTGGACGAGCGCGCTGCGCTTCCTGTCGGACCGGGTCTGGGACCCGCTGACGCTGCGCTGCGCGGTCGCGCTGCTGACGGGGTGGCTGCTGTACCGGCGGGCCTGGCGGCTGGCGGCCTGGAGTGCGGTGACGGCGGTGGCCGGCGGCCTGACCGGGTTGCTGGTCAAGACGGTGGTCGAGCGGGCCAGGCCGTCCTTGGCGGACCCGGTGGCGCGGGCGCCCGGCTTCTCGTTCCCGTCGGGGCACGCGATGACCGCCACGACGTCGTTCGCCGTGCTGCTGCTCGTCCTGCTCCCGCTGGTGCCCCGTCGCGGCCGGGCGCTGTGCTGGGGGGTGGCGGTGCTCTCGGTGCTGGGTGTGGGCTTCACCCGGGTCGCGCTCGGTGTGCACTGGTTCAGTGATGTGGTCGGGGGCTGGCTGCTCGGGCTCGCCGTGGTGGCGTCGACCGGCTGGGCGTTCGAGGCCTGGCGCGCCGACTCGGGGCGCGGCCGCAGCGACGTGGCCGAGGGACTGGAGCCCGAGCTGACGCAGGCCGCGCCGGAACGCTGACCGGCCGGCGGGCGCGCCGGGCCGCCTCTCAGGGCTCCGGGGCGGCGCGTTTGACGTAGGACGTGATGAGCGCGGACTCCAGGCGGTCGACGCCGTCGAGCAGGCCGATGCGTTCGGTGAGGTAGGTGTCGAGAGCGGCGGTGTCCCGGCAGACGGCGATGGCGACCAGGTTGTGGGGGCCCGTCGTGGTGCCGACGAAGGCCGCTTCGGCGTCGTCGGCCAGTGCCCGGGCGACGCCGCCGAGGCGGCCGGGTGCGACGGTCAGCCAGAGCATGCACTGCACGAAGAAGCCGAACAGCCCCGAGACGATTTCGACGTCGAGCTGGAGGACGCCGGAGCGGCGCAGTTCGTGCAGCCTGCGGCGGACGGCGGATTCCGACCAGCCGACCTGCCGGGCAAGATCCGGGTAGGCGGCGCGGCCGTCCGCGGCGAGGGCGGGCAGCAGCCGACGGTCGAGGTCGGTGAGCTCCACCGGCTGGGCTTCCTCGGTGGCGGCCGGCGTCAGCGCGGCGATCTGTTCGTCGGTGAGCGCCAGGGTGCGGCCGATCCACCGGCGGTCCATGACGGGGCGCAGGAGCCGGTGTGCGTCGATGTGGGTGATGTGCGGCAGGCGGCCCAGTGAGGCCAGGGGCGCCGGGCCTTCGGTGATCCGGGGCGCTTACCACTTCGCCCGCCCCAACCTGTCCAGCGGCGCGGCGCAGGCCACGTACTTCGCCGGGCACGGCCGGGCCTGGTCGCGGGACAGCCTGACGCTTCCCGGCATGCTCGACCTCGAAGGCGGCTGCTACGGCAAGTCGGCCTCGGCGATGCAGTCGTGGATTCTGGACTTCTACAACACGTACAAGGCCAAGACGGGGCGCGACGTCGTCATCTACACCAGCGCGAGCTGGTGGAACTCCTGCACGGGCGGCTGGAGCGGCATGTCCGCGCGCAGCCCGCTGTTCGCCGCGCACTGGACGAGTGCGGCGAGCCCCACCACCCCGAAGGGCTTCCCGTACTGGACCTTCTGGCAGTACACCGACTCCGTTTCGGTGAGCGGCATTTCGGGGGCCGTGGACCGCGACCGGTTCAGCGGTGACGCCGGCCGGCTGCTGGCGCTGGCCAACAACACGCCGTGACGCACGACTGAGCCGTCTCCCGGGAACGGACGGCGGCCACGCGGTGCCGGGGCTCGGGGCCCGCACCGCGTGGCCGCCCTTCCCCTCTCAGCGGGGACCGGCGGCGAGCCACTGCCTGTACGAGGTGGAGGCGAGGCGTGCGCCGGGGCCCGCGACGAGGACGTCACCGTCGACGGCGGCGAACATGCCCGCCTCGTTGTCGGTGACGACGGTGCGCCGGTCCTGGCGGGCGGCGAGCGTGAGACGCCCGAGCTCGTCGAGGGGGAAGACGTCGGGGCCGGCGACATCGGCCGTGCCGTTGAGCGGCGGGGCGGTGGCGACGTCGGCGAGGGCGGCGACCACGTCGGCCGTCGCGATGGGCTGGAGGCGCGTGGCGGGGAGGCGCACGGTCTCCTCGTCGGAGGTCCACGACAGGACCGCGTCCATGAACTCGAAGAACTGCGTGGCACGCACGATCGAGTACGCGGTGGGTCCGTTGCGCAGGAGTTCCTCCTGGAGCGTCTTCGCCCGGTAGTAGTCCAGCTGGGGGACCCGGTCGACGCCGACGATCGAGAGAATGACCTGGTGCTGCACGCCGGCCTGCTCGCCCGCCGTCAGCAGGTGCCCCATGCTCGTGCGGAAGAAGTCTGGGGACGCGGCATCGAACGTGGGCGAGTTCGTCACGTTGACGACCGTCTCCGCGCCTTCGAGCACCTTGTCGAGCCCTGCCCCGGTGAGCAGGTCGACTCCGGTCGACAGGGATGCGGGCACCACTGCGTGGCCGGCCTCGCGAAGCCTGGACACGAGCTGGGAACCGATCAGACCGGTACCGCCGATGACCGTGATCTTCATGGTCGAGCCCTTCCGTGAGCCGAGTACGGCCACCCCGTCACCGAAAACTCGGATATCCGTTGCCCCCGATTTTACCCGGACCGATCACGGCCCGGACGTGGCGCAGGCCGTCGACGGATCACGGTCCTGGACGTGGCGCAGGCCGCGGACGGCGCCGGCTCGGCCTTCGTCTGCGCCGAGATCCGTCGGCGGGGCCCCTTCGGGACGCCACCCGAGAAGTGCGCGAAGCCGTGCCCCATCGCCCGCCCCGTGGCCGCCGCCGACGCCGCCTGGCGGGCATCACTGCGGGGCCGGTTCCATAGCGGGTCTCGTCGGCTCCCTGGAGGAGATCAGCGGGCCCGAGGCGCTGCCGAGGATCGGCGCGTGGCTCAACTCGGCCAGTGACACGAGCGGCTGAGCAGCCGCGGTTGCGGGGGCGCCCCGGTCGTGGGAACGGCCTGTCTGCCGGTGGTCCGTCGGGGTCGACCCGGCGAGTCGGTGGGCTCCGCGTCGCGGCCTTCGCCCGCCCCGAGTACGCCACTCAGCCACCGTCACACTCTTTTGCAATACACAGGTAGCTAATTTCAGAGTTGGAGCAGTCTATTGCGCGCACTCTCCCGCGTCGTTACGATCCCCGGCATCGAGTCCCGACCTGCCGACTGCCCAAGCAGGCTGGCTACGGCGGGAGTTGACCTAGCCGGAGGAGCACCCAGATGGGTTTGACGCGCCGCAAGCTTCTGCAAGCCGCCCTCTCGACCGGCGCCATCGCGACGGTCGGGGGCGTACAGACCGCCCTCGCCGGGCCCGCGGCGGCGGCCGGCAGTCCGCCGGGAGATGTGGTGGGCAAGGTCACCGTCGGCTACCAGGGCTGGTTCGCCTGTGGCGGTGACGGAGCGCCGATCAACGGCTGGTGGCACTGGACCCAGGACTGGAGCCGGTCGCCGTCCCCCTCGAACACCGGCATCAAGTGCTGGCCCGACATGCGGGAGTACACGCACGACTACCGCACCGCTTACGACAACCTCGGCAACGGTCAGCCGGCGACGCTCTTCTCCTCCTACGACCAGCAGACCGTCGACACCCACTTCCGGTGGATGCGGCAGTACGGCATCGACACCGCTGCGCTCCAGCGCTTCAACCCGACCGGCGGCGAGGGTCCGACCCGCGACGCGATGGCCGCGAAGGTGCGGTCCGCGGCGGAGTCGCAGGGCGTGAAGTTCTACGTGATGTACGACGTCACCGGCTGGACCGGTATGCGGTCGGAGATCAAGGCCGACTGGACGGACAAGATGAAGGCGCACACGTCCTCACCTCAGTACGCCACCCAGAACGGCCGGCCGGTGGTGTGCGTCTGGGGCTTCGGCTTCAACGACGCCAACCACCCGTTCTCCCCCGAAGCGTGCCTGGACGTCATCAACTGGTTCACGGAGCAGGGCTGTTACGTCATCGGAGGAGTGCCCCGCGAGTGGCGCACCGGCGGTGCGGGCAGCCGCGCCGGCTATGCGGACGTGTACCACGCCTTCGACATGATCTCGCCCTGGATGATCGGCGCCATCGGCAACTCCGCGGACGCCGACAACGCCTACACCACCTACACGGTCGGCGATCAGGCGGACTGCGCCGCGCACGGCATCGACTACCAGCCGTGCGTGCTGCCCGGTGACGTGTCCGCCCGTCAGCGCGCGCACGGCGATTTCATGTGGCGCCAGTTCTACAACATGTGCCGGGCCGGGGTGCAGGGCATCTACATATCGATGTTCGACGAGTACAACGAGGGCAACCAGATCGCCAAGACCGCGGAGTCCCAGGCCTGGACACCCACAGGGTCGGGTTTCCTGGCCCTGGACGAGGACGGCACCGCCTGCTCGTCCGACTACTACCTCCGCCTGACCGGTGACGGCGGACGCATGCTCAAGGGCCTGATCGCCCTCACCCCGGTCCGCCCCACCCCGCCGACGACCACGGGCTCCGGCGGTGACACCGACCTGGCCCTGCGGCGTCCGACCGCGGAGAGCAGCCACACCCAGGTGTACGGCTCCAGCAACGCGGTGGACGGCAATGCGGACAGCTACTGGGAGTCGGCGAACAACGCCTTCCCGCAGTGGATTCAGGTGGATCTGGGAGCCGCGACGGCCGTGCGGCGGATCGTTCTCACCCTGCCGCCCTCCAGCGCCTGGAGTGCCCGGACCCAGACCGTCTCGGTGCAGGGCAGCGCCGACGGTGGCGGCTTCGCCCAGCTGCTCGCCGCAGCGGACCGTAGGTTCGACCCGGCCACCGGCAACTCCGTCACCCTCACCCTCCCGGCGACGGCCACCCCCCGGTTCGTACGGCTGACCTTCACCGCGAACAGCGGGTGGCCCGCTGCCCAGCTCTCCGGATTCGCGGTCCACGCCGGCTGAGAGGCGGCCGGAAAGCCGGGCGCGTAGACGCTTCACCGAGGCCCTCATCGGCTGCTCAGCCGATGAGGGCCTCGGTGATCTGGCGGGTGGTCTGCGCAGCCACTTGCGGGTTGACGGCCGCGCAGGAGGTACAGGCGTTCAGGCCGGTGGCCAGGGCCCATCCGCGGCCCCGGGTCCAGGGGACGTCGTCCGGGCCGAGCGCGGCTCGGAAGGCCGCCCGGCTGCGGGAAGACATAGGGTGAACGCGATGGTCAGGTCGCAGGCCGGGACACCGCCCACGGCCACGGATACCCGAAGTCCGGCTCGCCCGCCCCGACCGGCACCGGAATGGGCAGGGGCAGGTGCGGCGCGAGCCGGGGCAGTCACTCGGCCTCCTTCCCGGCCGGCGCGCCTCGAGGGAACGCCGGCCGGGCCCTGCACTACCTGCGCGCACTACCTGCGGGCACTACCTGCTGGCGGCCGCCTTCCCGGCCTGGCCGTTGATGACGAACTGTGAACCGGGTTCGACCACCACGTCACCGTCGGCCGAGCCGGTGATGGTCACATCGGTCAGGGTCGCACTGCCCCTGGCCCCTCCATGAGCGAGGATTCCGGAGCCGTTGACGGAGTTGTCGATGCGGACGTTCGAGATCTGGGCCCCGGGCACCGCGCCGCCGCCCGACTTGAACTGAATCCCGTCATAGGTCGAGTCATGGATGTCGGTGTCGCGGATCGTGACGCCCGGGATGTCCTGTCCGGCCGCGAACAGGGTGATCGCCCCGAACTCCTGGGCCTCGCCCCAGAACGCCCCGCCCGTGCGGTAGAGCGCGTTGTTGGCGATCAGCGTCTGCCCGGAGAAGGGCAGCGGGTCGTGGTCGGTCGCCAGCATGATCCCCGGGTAGTTCATCGTGTCGGAGATGATGTTGTTCTCGATCGTGTTGCCGTAACCGCCGTAGACCGCGATCCCGTTGGCCCTCCAGGGCAGCTGGATGGTGTTGTTACGGAAGTGGTTGTCGTGGCCGACGTCCACCGAGGGGTTCTTCACGTACTTGCTCGACCACACGGCGAGGGAGTCGTCACCGGTGTACCTGAGCGAGGAATTGAACACCGTCGAATTGCGGGTGCCGTTGGCGAAGTTGATGCCGTCCGCATACGTGTTGCGAATCCGCATACCCGTGAACTCGACGCCGTCGGCGGGCCCCCAGAGGTCCGGGATGTTGTCGTAGTCGCGTCCGACCCACACGCCCACGTTCGCGTGCTCCAGCCACACGTTGGTGATCTTGGTGTTCTTGCCGAAGCGGCCGTTCAGACCCACTCCGCCCTCGGCGTTGCCGTCGCCGCCGCGGATGGTGCCGGAGCCGAAGATCGCGATGTCCGAGATCTTGGTGTTGTCGTCGATGTCGAAGCCGAAGTTCCCCTCGTGCGGGTGGTTGATACCGCCCGCGTCCTGGGGCTGGGTGAGCGTGTAGAGCTGGGAGTGCCACATGCCGGCGCCACGGATCGTGACGTCCGTGATGCCGACCTGGTTGTACTGTCCGCGGTTGAGCGGGTCGTCGGTGAGGATCTTCTGCTCCTGGCGCCACTGCCCCGGCGGAATCCACACGCAGCCGATGTCGCCGTTCTGGTTGGCCGTCACCGCACGCTGGATGGCGTCCGTGTCGTCGATCCCGTCGTTCGGAACCGCTCCGTAGGCGGTGATCGAGGTGCATCCGGCCGGCTGCGCGGTGGGGGGTGCCACCTGCTCCAGGTCGATGAGGTCGATGACGTAGAAGGAGGCCGAGTCGCCCGCGTCGCGCTGGAGGCGGAACTTCGTGCCGGCCGGATAGGTCTGGCCGAGCAGTGCGTTGGACTCGTCGAACAGCCTGCGGGCGTCCGCCTGCGGCTGGTTGGTCAGGCCCTCCGGGCTGTCCGTGTCACCGTAGAGCCAGCTGTGCTTGGAGGAGAGGGTCAGCTTCCGGACGAACGTGTCGTTGACGTACAGGCTGATCGTGGCCTCCATGCCGCCGCCACCGGGGGCGTCGGGGATGGAGTTGCGTACGACGATCGAGTTCGACGGGACCGTCGAGGTGACCTCGACGTACTGGCCGGTGGAGTCCAGCCGCACGGACTGGCGGCCCGAGGACTCGGTGGCGAAATTGGTGTGCCCGAAGGTGCGCTTCTGGTCGGACTTCAGCAACGTGCCCCGGTAGTCGCCCGCTTCCACCTCGTACTCGCTGTACGGGACCGCGGCCCCGCGGCCGACCACGATGGTACGGGAGAAGACGTTGTTGTTCTCGTTGGTCTCGGCGACGACATCGGTCGCGTCCGCCGTGGCGGTCAGGGCGGCGCCGCCGCTCTTCGCGGTCCAGCTGCCGTTGAGGGGAACGGAGACCGTGCCACCGGCGGGAATCGCCCCGGTCGTGCCGTTCAGCGTGGTGCCTTCCACGACGAGGCGGGTGACCGTCGGGGAGCTCACGGCCGTGGTCCCGCGGTTGTGCACGGAGACCGTGAAGGTGACGGCGGCCCCCACCGCGGGGTTCGACGGGCTGGAGGTGATGCCGAGCACCTCCAGGTCCGGGCCCGGGCTCTGAGCGACCACGAGCTTCGACGCCGCGGTGCGGCTGTTGTTGCTGTTGTCCTGCTCGATGACCGTGTCGGCCGGGTCGACGACCGCGGAGAGGCTGTACGCACCCATCGGCCGCTTGCCCACGTCGACCTGCACGGTGGCCGAGGCTCCGGCGGCGAGGCCGCTCACCGGTGCGCTGCCGGCGACCACGCCCTCCAGGCTGACATCCAGCGTCGTCGCGGCGGAGGCCGCCGTACCCACGTTGCGCACGGTTGCGTTCACCGTGACGTCGTCCGTCTCGGACGGCGAGGCGGGAGACCACGTCAGTTCGGTGACGGTCAGGTCCGGGTTGGGCGCGGCGGTACCGACCACCTGTATCTCGGCGACCTGGGCGCCGGGAGCGCCGGTGTTGGAGAAGAACGTGAGCCGTACGTCCGCGTACCGCCCGCTGACCGGGATCGTCACCGTGTTCGCGTTGCCCGAGGGGCTGAACGCGTAGTCGGCCCTGTCCTTCAGTGAGGTGAATCCGGTGGCGGACTGGGACCGTCCGAGCACCTGGATGCTCTGTGTGCGGGCAGCCCAGGCCTGGTCCGGGGAGAGCTTGACGACGACGGCCTCGACGTCGGCGTCCGCGCCGAGCTTCACCGTCAGGGTCGAGGGGTATCCGTTCGACTCCCAGTACGTGCCGACCTTGTCATCGTTGGCGTTGGCCGCCGCGAAACTCTGTACGGACGACGACGCCTCGATGGGCTTGTTCAGCGCCAGGTTGGAGCCGACAGCCGGAGACGGGCCGGAATCGTCGCCGGTGTCCTCGCCGTGGACCTCGACCTGGGAGAGCTGAGCGGCGTTCCAGCCGCTGTTGGCGGTCACCTGCACGCGGACGTACCGTGCCTGCTTCGCGGCGAAGTCGATGGTGACGGTGTTGCCCGCCGCCGGACTGAACGTCCGTGCGGCCGAAGCGGACAGGGTGCTGAAGCTGCTCCCGTCCGTACTGCCCTGGACGGCGAGGGTCTGGCTCCTGGCCTCCCACGTGGCCGGCAGCTTCAGCACCACCTGGTCGACGTCGAACCGGCCGCCGAGGTCGATCCGGACCCACTGCGGAAGTGCGCCGGAGCTTTCCCAGTACGTCTGCTGACTGCCGTCGGTGACGTTGGACGCCGGGTAGGCGTCGTGTGCCCCGCTGGTCGTGACCTGTTTACCGAGTGCCAGGTCGGGATTCTGTACGGTCGCCGCCGAGGCGGCCACCGGCACGAGCCCGACGGTCATCAGCGCGGCTGTCACCGCGCCTGTGACGAACCGCCATCCGTGTTGCTTCCATCTCATGGTGTCCTCTTGTTCCGTGGGCCGCGGGACCGGGCGGGCACGGGCAGGCGTCACCTTCCGTACGACGCGTCGGGCGCCGTGCGGAAGTGGGCCGGGCGCGGGCCTCCGGTACACCGAGGGGGACGATCGGGGACGCCGGCAGGAGCGGAACCACTGCGCCTGCCGGAAACTCACGCTCATTGCCTAGAATTTTGAGTGATCCGGTCAATATTTTGCGGTGCTGCGGTGACAGGTTTCTAGCAGGTGATGTTTTTGTCAACGGTGCGCGCACTGGGGGCTGTTGTCGGCTCGAACCCGCCGGCCCGGACCGGGAACCCACCGCGCACACGCGGGGCGGGGCGCCCGCTTCTGCCAGACTCGCCCCATGACTGAGAACGACCCGGAGCACGGCTACCTGCTCGACAACCGGCAGACAGAGGCGGGTATCCGCTTCGGCGCCCTGAGCAAGCTCTTCGACCCAGTGACGTTCCGGCATGTCGACGAGCTCGGGATCGGCGTCGGCATGCGGTGCTGGGAGGTCGGTGCCGGTGGGCCGTCCGTTCCTCTGGGACTGGCCGAGCGGGTCGGCCCGACCGGAGCGGTGGTCGCCACCGACATCGACGTGTCCTGGACCCAGGACGTCGTCGGCGGCGTCATCGAGGTGCTGGCGCACGACGTGGCGGCCGACCCTCCGCCGGGCGGTGGCTTCGACCTCGTCCACGCCCGGCTGGTCCTGGTGCACGTCACGGACCGCGCCGAGGCGCTGCGCCGGATGGTGGGGGCGCTGCGGCCCGGTGGCCGACTGCTGCTGGAGGACGCCGACCCGGGGCTGCAGCCGCTGCTGTGTCCGGACGAGTCCGGCCCGGAGCAGCGGCTCGCCAACCGTCTGCGGTCCGGTTTCCGGTCCTTGATGGCGGGGCGCGGGGCGGACCTCTCGTACGGACGGACCCTGCCGAGGCTGTTGCGGGAGGCCGGCCTGGAGGACATCCGGGCCGACGCGTACTTCCCGATCACCTCACCGGCGTGTGCGGTCCTGGAGGCGGCGACGGTCCGGCAGATCCGCGGCCGCCTGGTGGAGGCGGGGCTGGCCACCGACGAGGAGATCGAACGCCATCTGGCGAACGTCGCGACGGGGCACCTCGACCTCGCCACCGCTCCGATGATCTCCGCGTGGGGGCGCCGCCCGCAGAGCCCGTAACGCCCGCGGGGAGGGCGGGGCGTTCATCCCTTCGGCTGGACCTTGACCGCAAACTCCGCCCGACGCGTCGCGCCTCGTGGTGAATGGACACATGCCGCGGGTACGGGCCGATGCCCGCACACCGGCGGCAAACCCCCCAGCCCAAGGAGCGTGAACCATCGTGAAGAACGCAGACAGCGCGTCGCGGAGCGTACAGAAGGTGTATGCCGAGCGGTTGGCCGCTGATCTCGCCGCCAACCGGTCGGAGCAGGAGGATCTCACCGCGCAGATCGCGGAACTGCGGGCACGCCTGGAGCGGCGGAGGAAGGACGAGAGCTGGCTGACGGGCGTTCAGACCACGCTGTCCGGTACGACCGTGCCCTCTCGGCCGCGCCCCGCCCCGCAAGCCGGCGCGGCACCGGTGAGCGAGGTGGTCCCCGCCGTCAAAGCGGTCCCGAAACCTCGCCGTGCCAAGCGCGCGAAGGTGCCGGCCGTACCGGCCGGAGGAACCGGCAAGAAGGCGGCCGCCACGGCGGGAGCCCCCCTGCACCAGCTGATCCGCGCGCTGATGCCTGTGGGCGAGCCCCGGTTGGCGCGCGAGGTGCACGTGGAGCTGGAGGAGGCGCACCCGGATCGCAGGACCTCGGTGCAGGTGGTGCGCAACACGCTGGAGACCATGGTCAAGCGGGGTGTCGTCACCAAGGGCATCCAGAAGGGGGCGGCCATGTACACGGCGTCCGAGCCGGCCACGACGGCGGAGACCGCCGGTCAGCCGGTACGTGAGAAGGCCCCGGCGGCCGGCTGAAGCGGCTCAGGCCGTTTTACGTGTCCGGCCCCCTCGGAGCATGCTCCGAGGGGGCCGGACGGTTGTGCTGTGGCGTCAGGCGGCCGTGATGTTCTCGGCCTGCGGACCCTTCTGACCCTGGGTGATGTCGAAGGTCACCGCCTGGCCCTCCTGGAGCTCACGGAAGCCGGTGGCGTTGATGTTCGAGTAGTGCGCGAAGACGTCCGGCCCGCCGCCGTCCTGCTGGATGAAGCCGAAACCCTTTTCGGCGTTGAACCACTTGACGGTTCCGCTGGCCATGCCGGTGCCTCTCAGTCGATATCGGGAGCCGCACCACGCGGTCCCAGTGGCGTCGTGATCCACCCTGCACAGCAAGGCGCCCGCGCCGGAGCACGGGCGGGTTCGGCGAACCACGACTTCCGGCAGTGACGCTACATGGCGAAACCGCTCTCCACCAGAGAGCAACAAGTTCGCGTCGCGCCGGGGCGCGGAGAAGGCGCTGATGGGGGCGCGCCCCTCCAGGGCCGCCGACCGGTGAGCCGCCGGGCGGCCTCGGACACGCACTACCGCACCGAACACCCTTCATGCGTGAAGTTGCTTGCACAGCAAGCCATTTAAACATCTATTGACATCATCGGGCTCATGCACTGCACTGAGAAAGCACGCTTGTCATGCTCACTTTCAGCGACAGGAGTTGCCGTTCATGTCGGAGAGAACACACCGGTCCCGCGGATGGCGTACGGCCCTCACAGCCGTGGCCGCCGCCGTCGCGGTCTCGGGAGCCCTGCTCGCGCCCACCGCACAGGCGTCCCCCACGGCCACCAGCCCGAAGGGCCACGCCCTGGCCCTCACACCGCCGATGGGCTTCAACAACTGGGCCCGGTACGGCTGCAGCACCAACAACCCGAACACCGGGGACCAGGGGCCGACCCAGCAGCTCATCCTTCAGCAGGCCCAGGCACTGGTGGACACCGGGCTGGCGGCCAAGGGCTACGACACCGTCACCATCGACGACTGCTGGACCACCACCGCACGCGGCGCCGACGGGAATCTCGTCGCCGATCCCGCCAAGTTCCCGGCCGGCATGGCGTCCATCGGAACCCGGCTCCACGAGATGGGCCTCCGGTTCGGCATCTACAGCGACATCGGTACGGCGACCTGCGGCGGCTATCCGGGCAGTTGGGGCCACTTCCAACAGGACGTGGACCTCTTCGCCTCCTGGGGTGTGGACTACATCAAGCTCGACGGCTGCAACATGCCGTCGTCCGCCTCCGACGCCCACGGATACATCGGCGCCTACGGCGACTTCGCCGCCGCGATGAAGGCCAACGCCTCGGGACGCGACATGGTGTTCTCCGAGTCGTCACCCGCCTACTTCTCCATCGGCGCCTCCGACCTCTCCGACTGGTACGACGTCATCGACGGGGCCTCGAAGACCGGGCAACTGTGGCGCGAGGGCTACGACGTCAAGATGCGCAACGGCGGCGGCTCCGCATGGGACAAGAACAGCAACGGCGCCGGAGTCATGACGCAGTACGGCTACAACTCGCTCCTGTCGCGCTACGCGGCCCCCGGCAGCTGGAACGACCCCGACTTCCTCATCACCGGTGACGGACTGACCGCCGAGGAGTCCCGGTCCCAGTTCGCGCTCTGGGCGATGATGGCCTCGCCCCTCATCCTCAGCACGGACGTCGCCTCGCTCAGCTCCGACTCGCTCGCCACCCTCGGCAACACCGACATCATCGCCGTCGACCAGGACCCGCTCGGCAGGCAGGCCGGTGTCGTCTCCCGGGACGGCACCGTCGACGTACTCGCCCGGCCCCTGGCAAACGGCGACCGTGCGGTGGCGCTCCTCAACCGCGGCACCACGGCCGTCCCGGCGAGCGCCACCCTGTCCTCGGTCGGCTTCCTCGGCGGCGCGTCCTGCTCCGCATCGGTCAAGAACCTGTGGACCGGGGCCACCGAGACCACGTCCGCGATCGGAGCCACCCTGCCCCCGCACGGCACGGCCGTCTTCCGGGTCACCCCGGGCGCGGGCTGCACCGGTCAGCAGCCGACCGGACAGATCACCGGCATAGGGGGCAAGTGCGCCGACGACAGCGGCGCAGGCACGGCGGCGGGCAACCCGGTCATCCTCTATCACTGCAACGCCGGAGCCAACCAGCGCTGGACACAGCCCAGTGACGGCACCATCCGCACGCTGGGCCGGTGCCTGGACGCCGTCCACCGGAGCGACAGCACGTACACCGGCTACCGGGCCGTACTCAACCCCTGCGACGGCAGCTCCACCCAGAAGTGGTCGTACGAGCGCAACGGGTTCCTGAAGAACACCGGTCTGCCCGGGCGTTGTCTCGACGCGTACGCGTCCTTGACCACCGACAGCAACCCCCTGGTCGTCGACACCTGCGCCAACTCCCGCCCCAACCAGCAGAACCAGATCTGGGCCCTGGCCGAGTAGCGCGGACGGGGCTCGGACGAGCACGGAGGTGCCCGCCTCGCCCGGGGTGACCGATCCGTCGTACCAGGCGGCGAGGATGTCGTCGGCGAGTGGTGGCGCCTCGACCAGTCGTCCGCGCCGAGCCCCACCTTGCCGACCGGGGCGTCGACGTCGACCGACGGGATCGTGTCGCGTTCGGGGAGGGAGCGGCGGAGGGCGTCGGGCGCGGGCCCCCGCGGAGGATGCCGGCGCCCGAGGCGCCGGACCGGTCGCCCGCCGCCGATGCGGGGGCTCTGGCAGCCGATGGCGTTGAGCGTCACGGTGGCGCCGGGGCCACCGTCGACGGGGAGACGCCGTCCGGGCATGAAGAAGGTGCGGCCGGCAGGGGGGCTGCCGGCCGCACCGAGATCCGCCCCGCCTCGGTCCGGGAGATCGAGGTGAGTGACGGAAAGAGCCAGATCAGCGGACCGTCTCGCGAAGTTCGCCCTCCGGAGGGGCGAAATACGGTCTGCTGGTCAAGCCCTTCCCGCCACCGTTCTGGACGGGCACGGAATTCCCGCTGCAGGAACTGCCAGGAGAGGACAGCAGGAAGTCCGCACGTCAGGCGCGGGCCGACTGCTTCGAAGAGCCGCAGGCCCGTGCCTCACGCCGTCCAGCATGGAAGGTAAACAGACTGTTTTCTACGTCCAGTTTTTAGCGCTAAGCCACGTCGCGCCAATTAGGCTCACGCCCGCGCAACATGGCTCTGACGCGGGGGATTTGATCGCATGACCAACACCGACAAGGCAGCACTGCGGACGCTCCTGAAAGTCCGTCGTGCACTGATCGACCCGACGGGGCACGGTTTTCACCGTTCGTCCGGCCAGGGGCGCCGTGCGCCCGGGCTGTCGCAGCATCAGGTCGACCAGCTCCTGCACCGGACACCCGGTACGTACCGCCGCCTCGAGTCCGGAGCTTGGCCGAAGCCGGACACCGGCTTCCTCCGTGACGTGGCGATGCTCTTCGCTCTCAACGAGCAGGAGTGGGTGTCGCTGTGCCGGTACGCCGGGATAGGCGACCCACCCGGGCCGCTCACCTCCCGCTCGGGCAAGGAGGTGCCCGGTGTGTGGCAGGAGGCCGTCGACGGCATGACCCATCCGGCGTACATCACCGACGCCTCGTGGGAGCTCATCGCGTACAACAGCGCGTTCGCCCGGCTGTTCTCCGGCGGGCGGGTTCCGACGAACACGATGCGGTGGATGCTGCTCGAACCCCAGGGCCGCACCATGCTCATCGACTGGGAAAGGGCATGGGCCCCCCTCGTCGTGCCCCAGCTCCGGGCGGCGCTCTCCAGCCGACCCGACGACGAGGTGCTCCGCCGGATCGAGAAGGACGTCCTGGCCGATCCGCAGTGCGCGCCGATCTGGGACTCGGGCGGCGCGCACATCCATCCGGACGGCGACGAACGGCCCATTCGCCATGCCGTCGACGGTCCGGGCTGGGTGACGATGTGCGCGGCACAGCCCCTGGCCGCCCCCGGCGCGCGTCTGATCGTTCTCATCTTCCATGCCGGGGCACGGCGCGCCCACTCCCGCACTCCGGTCCTGCGTGCCCCCTGAGGTCTTCCCTCCGGGCTCCCGCAGTGCTCTGATCAGGGCGATGCGGCCTCTGGTGGCTTGGGTTGTGCCCCATTCCACAACGCCGCCGCAACGTGCCTGCCGGAGGATGTCGTGCCCGCCTACATAGCCCGCCCCACCACTGTGTTCCCCGCTCACAAGGTCACCACCGGGGAAATAGCCGACGACATCGGCGTGCATCACCCCGACCACCCCCGGCTCGCCGCGATCCTCCGCATCGTGAGCAATACCGGGGTCCGCAGCAGGTACTTCACCCGGCCGTTGGACGCGCCGACGGTGTCGGGGAACGCGGGCGTCGCGGCCCGGTCCACCGCGGCCTTCGGCGACGCGGTGGACATGGCGGAGCAGGCGGCGCACGGCCTCCTCGGCGCGTACGGCCTCGGCCCCGGCGACGTGGACGCGATCATCACGACGCACTCGACGGGGTGGGCCGTCCCGAACATGGACATCCACCTCCTGGACCGTCTCGGACTGCGGCCCGGTGTCCGGCGGATCGCTCTGACATCGTTGGCGTGCGCGGGTGGCGCCCAGGCGCTGATCCGGGCGGTCGACATGGTGACCGCGAGACCCGGCTCGACCGTCCTCGTCGTCGCCGCGGAGGTCATCTCCGCCGTCTACAGCCACGAGGACGACGCCGTCGAGCACATGATCTACAAAGCGCTGTTCGGGGACAGCGCGGCCGCCACCCTCGTCACCAGCGCACCCCTGGGCCCCGGCTTCCGCGTCGATTCCCCGGCCGACACCTACGAGCACGTCCTGCCGCACAGTCTCACCCGCTACGCCGGCCGCGTCGATCACACCGGATTCCACTTCGACAGCACCAAGGAAGCGCTGAGCGCCGCCGACGACGTGCTGCCCGATCTACTGGCCTGGCTCGGCCGGACCGCCGTCGGCTTCGGCGTCGTCCATCCCGGCAGCGCCCGCATCATCAGCGACACCGCGAGGGCACTCGGCCTCGACACCAACGACACCCGTCACTCCACCGCCACCCTCTGCGACGAGGGCAACCTCGGAGCCGTCTCCGTGCTCCGCATCCTCGAACGCACCCATGCCGAACCCCCGCAGGCCGGCGCCACCGGGGTCGTCATCGCTTACGGGCCGGGGTTCGCGACCGCCGCCCTGCGTGGCACCTGGACCGTCTGAGCGCCCGGCGACCCGAAAGGACCGCAGCGGTGCGCGACGGGTGTGGGGGCTCAGCGGCGCAAGGACCCCCGGCCGTTGCCGATGCCGGCTACGTGCAGGGCCAGCAGGGCCAGGCCGATGAGCATGACGTTGACGGATGTGAAGACCTCGTTGGTGGCGATGTCGGCCGCGTTGATCAGGAAGGCGATGACGAAAAGTACCGCCGCAGCTATGCCCAGCATGACGTGACTCCCTCTGTGTGGTGGGACCTACATGTGCCCCGGTCCCGAGGAATCAGGCCACCGGGCGCGGCAGTCGGCGGCGGCGGGCTCGGGTTGACGGGTGGTCGCGGGACCGGTTTGCTGGCGCGATGACCGATCTTCGTATCGAACGGGTGGACGGCGACGCCGCGCTCGTGGACTGGCAGTCCGTCCACGACGCCATCATCCCCACGGCCGTTCTGACGCTCGCGGAGGTGAGTGAGCGCGCCCGGCGCAACCGGCTGTCCGTCGCGTACCTGGACGATGTCCTGGTGGGCTGCTTCACCGTGCGGCCGCCCGCCGCGGACGCCTCGGTGGCGACCGTGATCGCGCGCGTCCTGCCCGCCCATCGCGGCCGGGGGTTCGGCACGCGGCTGTACACGCACGGCCTGGCACTGGCCCGGGGGCTCGGCGCCGAGGTGGTCGAGACGTGCGTCCTGGAGTCGAACCCCGAGGGCCTGCGGTTCGCACTGAGTCAGGGGTTCGTCGAAACCGAGCGGTACGTACTGCCGGGTGGCACCGTGCCGTTCATCGATCTCAGGCTCGCCCGAGGCCGATGAACGGCACGCACGGGCCCGGGGCCTGCCGTCCCGCTCGGCAGGCCCCGGGCCCGGTGCCGCTGTGGTCAGGCCGTGTGGAGCGTCAACCCGTACCGGTTCAGGATCTCGTTGATCGGCTGGTGCCAGGTCTCACCGCCCGAGGCGCAGTCCCCCCATCCGCCGGAGGTGACGCCCTGGGCCTGGTCCCCGCTGATGAACGAGCCGCCCGAGTCACCGGGTTCGGCGCAGACGCTGGTCTTCGTCATCTCGTAGACCGCGCCCTGGCTGTAGTTGACCGTCTCGTTGGTGGCGAGCACGTTCCCGCAGTGCCAGTGCGAGGTGGAGCCGGAGCGGCAGATCGACGCACCGATGGGGGCCACGTTGGAGCCCCGGACGAGCTGGTCGGAGACCGTGCCCCAGCCGAGGACCACGGGGACGGTCCACCAGCCGTTGCCGACGCTGACCCACGCGTAGTCGTCGCCGGGGAAGGAGGAGCCCTGGAAGTTGCCTATCGCGGAGCCGTCCCAGCCGCTGACGCCGGCGCCGGCCTGGCCGCAGTGGCCGGCCGTGACGAAGCCGCCGTAGACGGAGAAGCCGATGGAGCACCGCACGTTGCCGGTGTAGTACGGGTCGCCGCCCACGGTGCCCGCCGAGAAGGTCCGGGGGGCCTCGGCGGTCTGCTCGACGGTGACGGGCCCCGTCTTCTCGGCCCGCTCGATGAACTTCTGGACATCGTTGTCAGTCCGCTTGGACGCGACGACGTCGATGACGACCTTGTTGGCGCGCGGGTCGACGTGCCAGCTGCTGACACCCGCCGGCGCGTCGAGCTTGTCGAGTTTCGCCTTGACCGAGTCGAGGCGTTGCTCGGTGTGGGTCACCAGCCGCACGGCGGCACCCGTGGCCCGTACCGCGGCCGCCTGCTGGTCGTTGGTGACGGCGACGGTGAGGTCGCCCGTCGCCGGGTCGAACCAGGAGCCGCCGTACGAGGCCCCGGCGGCCTGTCGCGCCTTCGGCTGGAGCGCGGTGGCGGTCTTCTCGGCGGAGAGCCGCGCCCTGGCCTGGCTCTCCGTCAGGCCGAGGTCCTTCTGCATGGCGGTGAGCAGGCCGTCGGAGGCCGGTGCGGTGTCGGCGGCGGCGCGTGACTGCGCGGCGGGGGCGTCCGCGGCGGAGGCCGAGGGGACGCCGGCACCGGCCCAGGCTCCGGCGAGGAGCACGGCGGACAGTGCGGTTCTCAAGGTTGTGGAGCGTCTCAAGGTCTTGGCCCTTCTGTTGTTCCGGCTGGGTGGGGGAGGAACAGCAGGCGTCCGAGGCGTCTCACCTGAGAGCGCTCTCAGAGTGTGCCGTACCGGACTGTAGCCGAAGAGTTGTTAGCAGGTCCATGCCAATTTCATGAGTGGCTGTACGGTCCGCCCGATGAGTAGGCGTACTCATCCCCCGCACCCACCCCCCTCCTACCGTCACATCAAATGAACGAGCAGGTCCGGGCGCAGCGGCGTGCCGGGGTACGGAGCGGGGGCGGGGCGGACATGGTCGGATCGTCGAGAACGCGCAGGGCCTGGGCAGGGATGGCCGGCGCGCTGGCGTGCGCGCTCGCGCTGGCGCTCACGGGGTGCGGGGTGGTGAGCACGAAGGAGGACCGCCGGTTCGCCGAGAAGCTGGCCGACACCTATCACCCGGACGTTCTCAAGGTGATCGAGGCGCACAAACTGATCCCGAACGCGGGCGGTTCGGAGATCACCTTCGCGATGACCGACGACCCCGACGCCGTGGTCCGGATGCGGGTGGACGCCGACGCGGGCACGTGCAACACCCACGAGTGCCGGGGTGTCATGGACGACGCGGTGCGGCGCGGCCGGCGGGAAGCGGCCGCGCTGCGGGTCCTCGTGGATACGTTCCGGCGCTGCGGCCACGAGGTGATCGGGGTCGAACCGTCGACCGGAGCTCCCTGGATCGTCGCCTCCCCCACCAATGCCACAGTGACCGCCCTGCTGAAGGACATCGGCTCCTGCGTGCGGCAGTGGAAGGAGGAGGCGGGCAGCGGAAAGGAGGGGACCGAGGTGAAGGGCGCTTCGGTGAGCCTGGCCTCGCCGTCCGTCGCCGAGGGCCGGCCCGCGGGAAGGAAGTCGCAGCCGACGGCGATGCGGCTGAGCGCGGCACCCTTGCTTGCGGCCCTGAGCTCGCACGACTACTACGAGGTGGGCTACGCGGCGACGGACGGGCGCATCGACGCCGGTTCGGGCAGAGCCCGGATCGTCCGGCCGTTCGAGGCGCGGGAGGAATTCGCCGGGGCCGTGCACAGCGCCGTCAGGTCCCGGCTCCGGGCGACCTACCCCCGCGTGCAGATCAGCGACTACGACTGGGTGTGGCGCCTGGAGCCCGGGACCGTCGACCGGGTCACCGGTTACGTGCTGTACTGCGAGGAGCCGGACGGGGACAAGTCGTGCCTGGGCGATCAGGCCGTGCTGGTGACCACGGACCTGCACGGCAAGCCGCTGGGCGGGCTGCGGCACGTCGGGAAGGTGCGCGAGGGCCGGGGACCGCTGCGACTGCCCCCGATGTGAGCCCTGTACGCCCGGCGCCCGCTGCCTCAGTTCAGGCGGGACGGTAGGTGTACGTGCTCCACAGCGCGCGGACCGCCGCGCTGTCCCGCCAGTGACCCGGCGCCGCCGAGGCGTCCGGCGCACCCCACACCCGCACGTGGTCGTTGCCCGGCTCCCACCCGGGTTCGCCCGTGGCTGCGAAACCGGCCCAGGCCGCGGTCATCCGGTCCGCGAGGCTGCGGTCCTCGGGCGTCGGCGGGCCGCCGCCGATGAGGAACTGAACGCTCTCCTCGTCCAAATTCCCGAAGGCGAAGGGCACGTCCGCGCAGTGCCAGGCGCGCACCAACGCCCGGTCTCCCCCGCGCCGCCGGTCGAACCGGGACAGGAAGGCGCGGCCGCCGGCCCGGGCGTGTGCGTCGGCGAGCCGGCTGCTGTACTCGCCGAACAGCAGGTCCCCGCACACCGCGAGGTGGAGGTCGTATGCGGAGGCGCCGGGCATGAGCGCCCGGTACCCGTCAAGCAGCGAGTCGGGCAGGCCGAAGTCGGATGCGAAGTGCTGGAGCCGCTCGGCCGTGGGGACGTCGGCGCTGCTGCCGACGGCGTCCATCAACCATCGTTCCTCGGTCGTGTGGCAGACGAGCAGGTCGATGTCCGGGGCGGCGCCGGCGGCGATCAGGGCCAGGGGGTCGTCGCGCAGGAGGTGCCCGTCGGCGACCGGCCCGTAGATCACCGGGTTCCAGTGCAGCCGGCCGGAGTCCGGTTCCCCGCGGTACGCGTCGGCAACCGCGTCGGAGGCCCGGACCAGCGCCTGCGGGGACGCGTCGGCCAGTGCGGCTCCGGTCGCGGGTATGCCCGTCTCGGCGGCCACCCGAGCCGTGACGCGCTCGGCGAGCTCCGGCGCGAAGCAGGGTCCGACCGCGCTGTGCGCGATCGCGCGCCGGAAGAGGCCCCGGGCGCCGTCCATCGCCATCAGGCAGACCACGGATGTGGCGCCGGCCGACTGCCCCGCCACGGTGACGTTGTCCGGTGCCCCGCCGAACGCGGCGATGTTGTCGCGGACCCATTCCAGTGCGGCGATCTGGTCGAGCAGTCCCCGGTTGGGCGGACAGGTGTGCGTGCCGTCGTCCGGTACGTGGCCGAAGCCCTCGAAGCCGAGGCGGTAGTTCAGGGTGACCACGACCATGCAGGTGCGGGCCTGCGCCGTACCGTCGAAGTCGGGCTGTGCGCCGGAGCCGAAGGTGTAGGCGCCGCCGTGTATCCAGACCAGCACCGGCAGCGGGCCGGCTGCGTGCGCGGGGGTCCAGACGTTGACGCTCAGCACGTCCTCGTCCCCGGGCCTCCAGGAGGGAGCGCCCGGCAGTTCGGCCGACTGCGGCGGGACGGGGCCGAAGTCCGTACAGTCGCGGACCCCGGACCAGGGGGTGCGGGTGCGGGGCTCCCGGAAGCGGTGCTCGCCGAACGGGGGCTCGGCGTACGGGATTCCGAGGACGGCGACGACGTCCCGGACCGGGGCCCGTCCACGTACCTGCCCGCATGCCGTGTCGTACACACTGCTCGTCAACGCTCTGCTGCTGCCCTTCGCTGTCCGCCCCCGGGCGGAGGCGGTGCTCAGGATGGCGCAGCAACCGGCCCGACGCGAACGGATTACGCGAGGGCTCACGAGCCGGCCCCGCGTTTGCCGCGGCCGCCGTGGCCTACGGCGGCCGGTGTACGGGCCGGGGTCAGCCGGCCTGGCCGATGGCGCTGCGGAGCATGGCCACGGTGGTCGCCGCCGCGGCCCGCTCCGCCTCGTCGCCCGTGGCCCGCACCCGCTCCTCCAGCAGCACCGCCGCCGCCTGGAGCACACCGACGCGTACGGGAACGCTCCGCATGGCCGTCAGCACGGCTGCCGCCTGTTCGGCCGGCGAGGTGGTCGCGGCCTGCGGGATGAGGGTGGAGATGCCGCGCCCGAGCGCGCGGTCACGAGGCGGCTGGGCCGCGGGTGTGGTCACCACAGAAGTCTGCCGCACACCGCACGCCGGATCGGTCAACGACCTGGCCGCGCCCGCGCGGTGTCCGGCGGCGCCCCGTCGTGTACGCGGCGCAACAGGGCGGTCAGCTGCTCGCGTTCACGGGGGTTCAGCGGCGCCAGGACCTCCTCCTGCACGGACACCGCATCGGCCTTGAGGCTTTCGAGCAGGGCGCGGCCCTCGGGGGTGACGGTGACCGTGACCCGCCGCCGGTCGGCGGTGTCCCGGGCCCGCTCCACCAGGCCGGCCGCACCGAGCCCGTCGACGATCTTCACGACGTCGCTGCGGTCGATCGAGAGCCGCGCGGCCAGCTCCCGTTGCACATGGGGGCCGAAGTCGGCCAGCGCCGCGAGCACCGCCATGTGCCAGAGCCGCAGCCCGCGTTGGGCCAGCCGGTCCGCGAGCCGGCCGCGCGCCGCCTTGCCGGTCTTGGACATGAGATAGGTCGTGAGTCCCAGAAGGCTGGGCGGGGTCTCGTTCATCGGGTATATCGTAGGGCCACACCAATAATGGGTCTTCACCTACCAAAGGAGTCGCCATGGACGCACTCCATCCTCGCCTGCTGGTCAGCCGGTTCGCCGATTGCTTCCGCTTCTATGACGCCGTGCTGCCCGCGCTGATCGGGGCCGCGCGGGCCAGTGGCGGCGCGTCGGGGCCGTACGCCCACTGGGACGTGGAGGGCCAGGGCGTGCTGGTGCTGTTCGACCGGAGCGCCATGGCGGTGGCCACCGGGACCACACACCTCCCCTCCGACGCGCCGCCGGCTCAGGACCGGTCGATGTTCGTCTGCCGCGTGGACGATGTCGACGCGGGGCTGGCGGTCTGTATCGCCCATGGCGCCGAGCCGGTCGCCCCCGCGTGCGACCGGCCGGAGTGGGGGCCGGGGCTGCGCACCGCCCATGTGCGTGACCCGGAGGGGCACCTCATCGAGCTGCAGTCGTACTGAGCGGTGCGCCCCGGGGTTATTTACGTGCCCAGGTACGCATGGCCGAGCGCGAGGCGAAGTTCGCGACGTCCTTGTCGAGCGGCTGGTCGGTGTGCTGGTGGATGCGCCAGGACGCCTTGATGCGGGGCTTTCCCGCGGTCACGTAGTCGGCGATCCAGAGCCCGTCCCCGGCGTACGACGTGGTGTCGTGATTCAGCCAGAAGTAGCGATTGCAGTAGAGCAGGACGCGGTGGTTCGGCCGCAGGCGTTTGACCTCGCGGATGAAGCTGTCCTTCTCGGCATTGCTGGCGCGGGTGCCCTCGCCGTTCTGCTCCCAGTCCACGGCGAGCAGATCGCCCGCCTTCTCGGGCGCTTTGCTCACGAAGTACTCGGCCTGCGCCGCGATGTTCCCGGGCCACAGGAAGTGGTAGAAGCCGACGACGCAGTCGGCGTCGCGGGCCCGTTTCGTCTGGTCGTTCAGGCGTGGATTGACGTAGGAACGGCCCTCGGTGGCTTTGATGAAGACGAAATCCAGTCCGTCCGCGTCGAAGGAGGACTGATGGGCGCTGACATCGACACCGTGCAGCATGGGCACCGCCTTTACAAATGACTAGCACTGTTCCGGTTGCATGCCCCCCGCATCCGCCACCCACCCCCACAGACCTCCACGAAAAGTGCGAATGCGCGTGTGTGCCGGGGCGCACGCTCCGGCACACACGCGCCGGACAGCGCGCGCCCATGATCCTTCCGGGGCCCCGTCGGTCGGTGTTCCGGGTGCGACGTCTGTGCAACGGACCACGGCCGCGGGGCGTTTTCGCTCCGGCAGCCGGACGCGTCACTCCCCGCCGCCGGATTTTATGTGACCGGTCAGTAAGGTGTGGGGGCGGGAGCCCGTCGGCCGTGCGGCCGGCCCGACGCCCGATGGTGACCGCAGCCGGCCGCGGAACGGAAGTGCTCCATGCCCCGCACCATGTCCGTGTCGGACAGCATCGTCGTGCCCGCCGATCCGTCCGACGTGTACACCCGGCTGAGCGACCCCACGGCGATGGGCCGCTGGAGCCCGGAGAACCGGGGTGCGCGGGTCCTGGGGGAACGCCGGGAGGCCTACGTCGGCATGGTCTTCGACGGCCGCAACAAGCGTGGCCCGGTGAGCTGGACGACGCGTTGCACGGTGACGGCGGCCGATCCGGGGCACCGGTTCGCGTTCCGTGTCCACGCGATCGGTGCCCGGCGGCCGTTGCTGCGGGGGCCCATCGCCACGTGGGAGTACCGCTTCGAAGCCGTGGAGGGCGGTACCCGGATCACGGAGACCTGGACCGACGACCGCCGGGCCTGGCCGGACGTGGTGGCCAACGCCTTCGACCGGGTGGCCACCAGGGGGCACACCTTCGCCGCGTTCCAGCGCCGGAACATCCGCACCACGCTCGAACGTCTCAAGGCGGCGCTGGAGGCCGCGCAGCCCTGACGCGCTGTCGTCCGTCACCGCGCCCAGTGCGCGGGGCGGCCGAGCGACGGCGGGAGGCGCGTGGCGCCACTCCCCCGGGCGGCGTTCAGCTGGGCCTGCGTCAGGAAGAGCGCCCCGGTCAGGTCTGCGCCCGACAGGTCCGCGTCCCGGAAGTCCGCGCCGATGAGGTCGGCCAGGCGGAGGTCGGCGCCGCTGAGGTCCGCCGCGATGAGGTAGGCGCCGCGCAGATCGGCTCCCCGCAGATCGGCCCCCTTGAGCCGGGCGCCGATGAGGTCGCCGCCGCGGTGGTTGCGCTTCTTCCGGCCGGGCGCGGTGGCGCGTACGAGTTCGCTGGTACGGGCCAGCAGGGCGGCGACCTCGCCGCGGTGTGCCGCGACGTCGAGGTCCGCGAGGGCGCCGGCTTCGAGGCGGGCGAGGCGTTCGGTCGCCTCCTGGGCGCGCCGTATCTCTCCGCGCAGGGGGCGGGCCGGCGCCAGGGTGGCCGCCTCGGTGAGATACCAGAGCAGTTCGTGGAGCTGCCGGACGACCGGGAAGACCTGGAACATCTGCTGCGCGGTGTCCGGGGCGCCGCGCCAGTCCCGTCCGCCGAAGGTCTCCTGCGACACCTTCTGGCCGGCCCCGAAGCAGTCGTACACGGTGCAGCCGGGGAAGCCCTCGGTGCGCAGCCGGGTGTGGATGCCGCAGCGGAAGTCGTCCCGGAGGTTGTGGCAGGGCGTGCCTGCGGCCTTGTTGACGGCGAAGTCGGCGGACCGGGTCAGGGTCAGTGCGACGCAGCACAGGGCGAAGCAGTTCCCGCAGTCGGCGCGCAGGGCGGCACGGCCGCTTCCGTCCGGGCGGTCGTTGTCGGGCACGGTAGGTGAGTCCTCCGGGGCACGGGGTTCGTGAGCAGCACTGGAGCCTATCGACTCCGCGCACGGCGTCCGATCCACGGGGCGGGCGCTCTCCGCTCCGCCCGTTGTCGGTGGGGCGGCGCACACTGGCAGCAGGACGGTACGGCAAAGGGGATGCGGATGGGCGCCGAGGCGGACAGCGGTTTCGAACCGGCCACGGGGGACGGCCCGTCGGACCCGGGGGCGGCGCGGGCGCGCGCCGCTTCGGTGCGGACCGCGTTCGCCGGGCTGCTCCAGATCAGGCGCCTGGCGAACGCGGGCCGTGCCGACCCGGAGTCCGTACCGGCGCCGTGGGAACTGCACCGGCCGGTACGGGCCGTTGCCCTGGCACTGGAGGCGGCGGGGCTGCCCGCGTCCGCCGTCGACCCGTCAGGGCGGCGGACGGCGAAGGGGTACCGGGTGGCGGCCGGGTCCTCGCCGGGCACCGTGCGGGTGGAGTGGCCGGGGCCGCCCGGCAGCGGGGCCGCGTACGAGGAGGAGGGCGAGCTGAACCGGTGCGCGGCGGCCCTGCGGGAGTCGGGCTGGACCGCGCTGCTGTACCGGGGGCCGCGCGGCCGCCGGTTCCTGGAGGTCGAGCCGCCGGCGGGCGGGCGTCGGCCGGACGGCCGATAGATGCCGTGCCGCAGCCCCTGACCCGGGGTCACTGTCAGACCCATGGGGGATGCTTGTGGGTCCGACACCTCTGACCGGGAGATGCTGAGATGCGCAAGGACGAACTCGCCGCGGCGCAGGCGTATGTCCGTTTGCTGGAGGCGACCCGGGCGGTCCTGTCCGATCCGGAGGACGCCCCGCTGTACCTGCCGTTGCTCGCCTCACCGATCGAGGAGGCCGACGGGGCGCTCAGGCGCGCGGGGCTCTCGGGCAACGAGACACGGTTCTTCGACCTCGTCCGGGCGCTCCGGCCGAGCCTGTCGGGCGGCGGACACTGAGCTGTTCCTCCCGACGGGCCCGGTGGTGGGGCCTCCGCTTCGGGTTCAGCCGGCTTCCGGTGCCGGTCCGAGGCCGAGTTCACGGTCGCCGAGGGGCGCGAAGTGGCGGGCCACGTCCTCGTCGGTGACCAGGGAGAGCTCGGCCGGGTTCCACCGGGGGTCGCGGTCCTTGTCCACGATCTGCGCCCGCACGCCCTCCACCAGGTCGGGCCCGGCGAAGGCGGCGGTCGAGACGCGGTACTCCTGGTCGAGTACCGCTTCGAGGCCGCCGAGGCGGCGCGCCCGGCGCACGGCTTCGAGGGTCACCTTGAGCGAGGTGGGCGCCTTGGCCAGGATGGTGGCCGCCGCCTCCTTGGCCGCGGGGGCTCCGTGGCCGGCGAGGCGGTCAACGATCTCCTCCACCGTGTCCGCCGCGTAGCAGGAGTCGATCCAGGCGCGGTGGGCGGCCAGCACGCCGCCGGGGGCGGGGCGGGCGTGGCGCTCGGCGGTCGCGGTGACGGCCTCGGGCGTGGTGCAGTCGCCGAGGTCGGCGACGAGGGCGGCGAGCCCCTGCGCGGGCACGAAGTGGTCGGCGAGGCCGCAGAGCAGTGCGTCGGCGGCGCCGATCGTCTCGCCGGTGACTGCCAGGTGCGTACCGAGTTCGCCGGGCGCGGCCCCCAGCAGATACGTTCCGCCGACGTCCGGGACGAATCCGATGCCCGTCTCCGGCATCGCGATGCGGGAGCGCTCGGTGACGATCCGGACGGAGCCGTGGGCGGAGACCCCGACGCCGCCGCCCATCACGATGCCGTCCATGAGCGCGATGTACGGCTTGGGGAAGCGGGCGATCCGCGCGTTGAGCCGGTATTCGTCGCGCCAGAAGTCCAGTGAGGCACGGCCGCCGGCCAGGGCGTCGTCGCGGACGGCGCGGATGTCGCCGCCCGCGCACAGGCCCCGCTCCCCCGCGCCGGTGAGCAGGACCGCGGTGACGGCGGGATCGTGCTCCGCCGCGTCGAGCGCTTCGGCCATGTGCAGCACCATGGCGTGGTTCAGCGCGTTCAGGGCGCGGGGCCGGTTGAGCGTGAGGTGGCGGACGCGTCCCTCGGTGTGCAGCGAGACGGGTTCCTCGTGGTTCATGCGTGCGCTCCGCTCAGCCCTGGTGCCTACCGTCCGCGGGTCACGGACGCTCTTCCGCTGCCATTGTGCGGGGAGCCCGCGAGACGAGGTATGAGGGGGTGGTCCGGGGCGCCGGCGCGCGGCGCGGGGCGGTTCCCGCTGTGGCAGGCGTACCGAACCGGCCGGACAATTGAGGCACGCCGTACGGCAGACCCGCCGGACGACCCTCGGAGCTGGAATGACCGATCAGAACCGGCCGCCGATCGTTCCCGGCCCGCCCGGCAGGCCGGCCGGCAAGACGCCGGCCTGCGAGACCGGCACGGCGGAGCGGCTCGCCCTGAACCGGACCGGCAGTTTCGAGTGGGATCTCGATGCCGGGACGATCGACATCGACGAGGCGGGCCTGCTGGTCTTCGGCGTGGACCCGGCCTCGTACGACGGGCGCCCGGAGGCCCTGGCGGAGCGGCTCGAACCCGAGGAGCGCATCCGCCTCGGCGTGGCGACGGACGACGCGCTGAGGAGCGGTGGGAGTTCGTACAGCGTCCACTTCCGGATTCCGCTCGATGACGGTCGTGATCAGTGGACCCACGTCCAGGGGCGCATCCTGCGCGGCGAGGACGGGAAGGCGCGCCGGGTGATCGGTCTGGTGCGGGACGCGACGGCCGAGGTCACCCATTCGGCCTTCGTGCTGGAGCTGGAAAAACGCCACCAGCGGCAGACCGACATCGTTGAACGAACAACGAGTGCTCTGTCGCGGGCGGTGACGGTGGACGACGTGACCGCGGCCCTGACCGGGCCAAGCGGGCTCGCCCGGCTGGGCGCGGACGGGCTGGCGCTCGGGCTGCTGGACAACGCGGCGCTGAACGTCATCGCGGTGAGCGGCGAGTCCATGGAGGCCGTCGACGAGCTGGGTTCGGGCCGCCTCGACCCGAAGTTCCCGTTGTCCGACACCGTGCTGAGCGGGCGGCCGCGGTTCGTGAGCTCCCTGGAGGCGCTGACCCGGCGCTACCCGGTGCTGGAGCCGTACGTGGGGCGTCTGAAGTTCCAGGCGGCGGCCTACCTGCCGCTGGTCGCGCAGGCACGGTCGCTCGGCGGGCTGGCCCTCTTCTACCGCGAGCGCACCGCCTTCAACCCGGACGAACGCATTCTCTGCCTGGGGCTCGCGGCGATCGTCGCCCAGTCCCTCCAGCGGGCCAAGCTGTTCGACGAGGAGCGCGAGTTCGCCACCGGGCTCCAGTCCGCGATGCTGCCGCGCCGCATCCATGACATCGAGGGCGGCGAGATCGCCGTCCGCTACCACGCGGCGTGGAGTGGCCGCCAGGTCGGCGGCGACTGGTACGACGTCATCGCGCTGCCCAAGGACCGCTTCGGGATCGTGGTGGGTGACGTCCAGGGCCATGACACGCACGCGGCCGCGATCATGGGCCAGCTCCGGATCGCGCTGCGTGCGTACGCCGCCGAGGGGCATCCGCCGTCGACGGTGCTGGCCAGGGCCTCCCGGTTCCTCGCCGAACTGGACACGGACCGCTTCGCCACGTGCACCTACGCCCAGGTCGATCTGGAGACCGGAACCCTGAGGGTGGTGCGGGCCGGTCATTTCGGGCCTCTGATCCGGCACATGGACGGCCGGGTCGGCAGCCCGCGGGTGCGTGGAGGCATGCCGCTGGGCATCTCGACGGACTTCGGTGACGAGGAGTATCCGGAGACCCGGCTCGACCTGGTGCCGGGCGAGACCCTGGTCCTGTACACCGACGGGCTGGTGGAGGAGCCGGGCGCCGACATCGACGCCGGGGTGCGCACCCTGATCACCGAGGTCAGCGCGGGGCCGGCGGGTGCCGAGGCGCTGGCCGACCATCTGTCGGACCGGCTGTGGGAACGCTGGGGCTCCGGTGACGACGTCGCGTTGCTGGTGCTGCGCCGCAGCCCCGACCCGGGCTCGCCCCGGGCGCCGAGGCTGCATCAGTACATCCACCAGGCAGATCCGGAGGGGCTCTCCGAGGCGCGGACGATCGTGCGCCAGGCCCTGACCGACTGGGAGATGGCCGAACTCGCCGACGACGCCGAGCTGGTGACCGGCGAACTGCTGGTGAACGTGCTGCTGCACACCGAGGGCGGCGCCGTCCTCACCCTGGAGGTGCTGCCCGAGCCGGTGCGCCGGGTGCGGCTTTCCGTGCAGGACCGCTCCAGCGTGTGGCCGCGGCGCCGGTCGCCGGGCGAGACCGCGACCTCGGGCCGCGGTCTGCTGCTGCTGGACGCCGTCGCCACGCGGTGGGGCATCGAACCCCGGGGCGAGGGCAAGGCGGTCTGGTGCGAGATCGGACCGGCTGCGCCACCCGCCTCGCCTCCCGTGCACCGGCGCGTCGCGGAGCCGCTGACGGACGACCCGGGCAACGGACCGGGGACCAGGGACGCAAAGGAGTGACGGGCGGCCAGCGGTGAAGGGCTGACGGCGTGACGGCGGTGACGGCGTGACGGCGGTGACGGGCGGACAGCGGTGACGGGCGGACAGCGGTGAAGGGCGGACAGCGGTGAAGGGCGTACCGCCCACGCCTGGCGTGATGCGGTACGCCCCTCGGCCGACCGGCCGGGCGCTGTGCGCGTCCGGCGTGCCGGACTACGTCAGTGCTGCGCGGTACGGCGCTTGCGCACGGACCACATGATGCCGCCGCCGGCCAGCAGCACGGCAACGGCCGCGCCACCGATGATCGGCGTGGCGGACGAGGAACCGGTCTCGGCCAGGTCCGGCGAGCTGGGGCTCGGCATGGCTGCGGCGGGCGCAGACGGCGAAGCGGACTCGCTCGGCGTGTCGGTCGGGGTCGGGGTCGGCGTCGGAGACGAGGTGGTCGGCGTCTCGGACGGCTTCGTCTCGGTCGGGGTCGGCGTGGCCGTCGACGGCGGGGTGCTCTCCTCGCACACCGGCGCCTGCTTGGTGTCGCCCTTCGAGTACCGGTCGCCGTCACCGGCCTTGACGACCAGGTGCACCGTCAGGGGCTGGTCGTGCTCCGGGAGGGCGATCTTCTTGTCGAACCCCTCGCCGAACTTCTCCGTCGGCAGCAGGTCCTTGCCGTCGACGGTGACGGTCACCTCGTTGGTGACGCTGCCGTTGTACTGGGTCAGGTGCAGGCTGACTTCGTCACAGGTCACGTCCCAGGTGGGGGTGTGAGCTGCGGCCGGGCCGGCGGTGAGGACCGCGCCGGACAGACCGACAACCGCGGCGGCGGCGAGTGTTCCCGCAGCACGCCACGATCTCCTGGGTATGGTCATGGATTTTTTCCTCCGCAGATGTTTCATCGCCCGAATGGCGGTGGAGCGCACAGTACTGCCCCCGTCCCCGATGTGTGCACCCACCCCACAGCCGATTCCGCGTCACAACAACCCCCACACCCTCGCCGGTTGGGACATGCCGGACACCGGCCGGCGCGGGGTGCCCGCCGTGTGGTGGCGTGAAGTGAGCGCCCGGCGCCGGACCGTGCCGACCGCGCCGCGGTGGGCCGCCCGACACCGTCGGCTTCCCCGCGCCTTCAGAGCCTGCGGTGCATGATGTGCAGTCCCACGAAGCCCTTGACCGGGTGGTTGAAACCTTCCGGCAGCGTGCCCAGGATCTCGAAGCCGAGCGAGCGGTAGAGCCCGACCGCGGCGGTGTTGGGCTCCACCACCGCGTTGAACTGCATGGCCCGGTAGCCGGCCGCACGGGCCCAGTCGAGGGTGTACTCGCACAGTGCCCGCCCCACGCCCTGCCCGGAATGCCGAGGGTCGACCATGTAGCTGGCGCTGGAGATGTGCGATCCGTTGCCCATGTGGTTCTTGTTCATCTTCGCCGCGCCCAGGACGGTCCCGTCGTCGGCGACCGCCACCACGGTCCGGTGCGGCGGTCTCAGGAGCCACCAGTCGGCGGCGTCAGCCTCCTTGAGGTCGAGCGGGTAGGTAAAGGTCTCGCCCGCGGAGACGATGTCGTGGAAGAAGGGCCAGATGGCCGGCCAGTCCTCGGTGGTGGCTTCCCTGATCAACATGGCGCAAAGAATGCCTGTCCGCCCCCGCGTTCACCACGGTTTATCCGTCCTTCCAGGGCTTCCGGCGCCCTCGCCTCCGGATACGCCTCCGCGCCCGGCGAACGCACGGCTGCTGCCGGTCGCACGGTGACGGCGACCGGCGGGCCGGTCCGACCCGGGCGACGCACCTCGCCGGGGGCGCCGAAGTCCCAGTCCCCCGGCCCGGCGCAGCCGGAGCCGCGCGAGCAACCCTCCCGGGCCGCCGGCGTGGACGGGTCGGCCGGGCGCGGCCGGTACGCCGGGCGCAGCCGGTACGCCGGGCGCAGCCGGTACGCCGGGCGCAGCCGGTACGCCGGGCGCAGCCGGTACGCCGGGCGCAGCCGGTACGCCGGGGGCGGCTGGTGCGTCGGACGCGGCCGGTGCGGTGCGCGCAGCCGGTGCGGTGCGCGCCTGCGGTTCGTCCGGCAGGGGCGCCGGCCGGCAGGGCACGGCCGGCCGCTCGGACGAGTCCCGCTCGTCCGACGCCCCCTCCGGCCCCGGCCACGGCTCGTCGCCCGGACGCGGGGCGGGGCGGAGGTCGCGGGCGGTGTCCAGTTCCGTGATGAGGCTGACCCGGCGCCAGAGGATCTCGTCCGGTTCGTCCGCCGGCATCAGCCTCGCCATCGCTTCCCGCCCGGCGACCGTTACCCTTCGGCCGGATGCCGTTCCCCGCCTGATCCTGCCGAAGTAGGCCCGCTCGTAAGGATCGTCGACCACCTCCGCCAGCTGGACCGGGTCCAGACCCTGCGCCACGATCGCCGCACGCGCCCAGGGGTCCTGGGTGAGGGCCAGCAGGCGTTCGATCCTGCGCGAGCGCCAGTTGCGGGGCCGGCAGTCACCCCCGGCGTCCAGCAGGTCGCGCATCCAGGTCGGGCTGTTGCCCACCAGGAGTTCGGGCGACCTGGCCGCCAGCGCTTGCAACTCCTGGGCGAGATAGACCCATACCACGGCCCGGTAGCGGTTGAGGTAGAAGGCGACGGGCGTGACGCACCCGGCCCTGGCCAGCCGGGTGAAGCGGGCCGGGCTGATCCCGAGCAGACTCGCCCCCTCCGCCGTCCCCACCGTGCGCACCCGCTCGCGCAGCGCGCCGGGGAAACCGCCCTGAGCCCGGAGGCGTTCCATCTCCTCGCGGTGCACCCTGGGCCGCACGCCGGCCGGGCCACTCGTCAGCCTCACCGCTCCCAGGTACACCGCCATGTCGAACTCGCCCCGTTTGAGCCCGAGTTCCGTGGCGGCCCGTCCAGCGGCCATCGTCTGCGCACTGTCGTAGCGCACCGCGTCCGCTTCCGACGTCCCCGCCTCCGTCCCCGTCCCGCGCGATTCCACAGCAAGTGACCGGTTTTCATGCACTTCTACTACCGACATGACGACACTCCCCCGTGAGACTCGAATACTCTCTGTGACCAGAGTAGTCCGGGAAAGTCAACTGCCGCCGAGCCTGTGGACAACTCCACGGGCCGGGCGGCAGCCTGGGGCATGCCCTGTCAGAGCCGGTTGATTCCCCCGGTCCCGTCCTGCCGCGACGACACGGAGAGGTGTTCCCCCACCCGGTTGACCAGGAGTGTCATCTCGTACGCCACCTGACCCACGTCCGCCTCCGCCTCGCTCAGTACGCACAGACAGCTGCCGTCCCCGGCCGCCGTCACAAAGAGCAGTGCCTCGTCGAACTCCACCATGGTCTGCCGGGCCTTGCCGGCGCGGAAGTGCCGTCCCGAGCCACGGGCGAGACTGTGCAGCCCTGACGAGACGGCCGCCAGGTGTTCGGCGTCCTCCCGTGCCAGTCCGGCGCTCGCACCGGTCACCAGGCCGTCGTTCGACAGCACCAGGGCGTGCCGTATGTGCTCGACCCGCTTGGTGAGATCGTCAAGGAGCCAGTCGAGTTCCTTGTCCAGCGCCATTCTGTTTCCTCCCCGTTCACGCGTTCCCCGTGTCTCGCTTGTGCGCAAGCCTTGCGCACAGGTCACGTACGGGCAAGCACCCCACCCGTCCCACCGGTCCGGAAGCAGCCGCCGGTGTTCATCCGTAGGACAGGTCCTCGCACAGGTCGTCGTCGGCCGAGCGGGCTCCCTCGGCGACGTCGGCCGGTACGCCGGACGTCGGGGTGGCGGACGCGGTGTCCGGTGCGGGCGACGGGTTGTCCGCGTAGTCCTGTCCGACGATCAGCTGGATTCCGGCGCCGGTGGACTGCGTGACCCGCGCACCCGGGAAGAGCCTGGCCGTCGTACGGGCCTCGTCGCCCAGGCCGGGGCCGTACGCGACGAGGGTGCGGGACCGGCCCTGGTCCTGCGCGGTGGCCGTACCGGTGACGGTGAAACCGTGCGTGCGCAGGAGGTCGGCCGCCCGGCCCGCGAGCCCGGTCACCGTGGTGCCGTTGTAGACGGCGACATCGACGCCCGTACCGGAGACCGGGGATTTCGACGCCTTGGGTGAGGCGCCGGCCCTCGCCCTGCCTCCCCCGGTTTCCTTGCCGTCGAGAGTGCGGTCGGCCTTCAGTGCGGCCCACAATTCGTCGGCGTCCGGTTCCACGACGGCGACGCGGGCACCCTCGTAGCGCCAGGGCACGGTGACGAACTTGGTGTTGTGCAGGTCGACGTTCTTCATCGACAGAACGAAGGAGAGCAGCTTGTCGGCCGATCCGAGCCCCGGGTCGACGGTCATCGCGTCGGTCGCGGCGTTGGCCAGCGGCAGCAGGGTGGTGGGGTTCATGCCCCGGGACTTGATCTTCTTCACCAGGGAGGCGACGAAGGCCTGCTGCCTCTTGATCCGCCCTATGTCGGAGCCGTCACCGATCCCGTGCCGCAGCCGGACGTAGTCGAGGGCGCGCTGTCCGGACACCGTCTGCGCGCCCTTGGCGAAGACCCGTGATCCCTGGGTGGCCCGCTTGGGATTCAGGTCGCGCTGGTACACATCCTGCGGCAGACAGACCCGCACCCCGCCGACGGCCGAGGTGAGTGCGGAGAAACCGGCGAAGTCGACCACGACCGTGTGGTCGACACGCAACCCCGTGAGGTGTTCGACGGTGTTCTGGGTGCAGGCCGGGTTGCCCTCCGCGGTCTCCCCCACCGAGAACGCCCCGTTGAACTGGCTGTGGTGCTGCGGGGCCGTCCAGCTGCCGTCGGGCTTCCGGCAGGCCGGGATGTCGACCATGGCGTCGCGCGGGACGGATACGGCCACGGCGTGTTTACGGTCGCCGTAGACGTGAAGGAGGAACACGGTGTCGGAGCGGCCGACCGCGCCCGTGCCGCCGCCGAGTCCGCTGTTGTCGCCGGAGCGCGTGTCCGACCCGATGACGAGGACGTTCTGCCCTCCGGCCGTACCCGGCGGCCGGTCGCCGGAGATGCCGTCGGCGCTGAACGTGTCGATGTTGCCGGTCAGTTTCAGGTAGCCCCAGCCGACGCCGGCCACCAGCAGGACGAGGAACGACAGCGCGGACACCGCCGTCCGCCGCAGCCGGGTGCCCCTGCCCCCCGCTCCTGTCCCCTTGTGCCTGCTTGTCATGGGCCACCCCGTTCGTCCGGCTGACGTGCGGAGCGGCCTGTCGGCAGCACCGGCACGGTCGTGCAGTTGTGCGTTGTCAAGGTCGTGGAGCTCTGTCGTGAAGCGTTTGTCGTACAGCGCCGTGAGGCGTCTCCATCGTCGATCCGATCCCCTGTCCCCACACGGACACCGGAAACATTGACCGGAAGACACCGGGAGAGAGGGGAAGGAGAGCGCTCCCGTTCACCGGGCCGGTCGGAGAAGCGGGCCGGACCCCGCCCGCGCCCTGGGCAAATCCTCTCGAATCGTGAAGAGTGAGGGCGGGGCCGCCGCCTCTTCGACGGCGGCCGGTGAACCACTGGATCATTGGAGGAAGTTCATGGGTGTGACCCTGGCCAAGGGCGGCAACGTCTCCTTGTCGAAGGAGGCGCCCGGCCTGACCGCGGTGACGGTCGGCCTGGGCTGGGACGTAAGGACGACGACCGGTGCCGACCACGACCTCGACGCCAGTGCACTGCTGTGCGCGGACCACGGCAAGGTCCTTTCCGACCTGCACTTCGTCTTCTACAACAACCTCAACAGCCCGGACGGTTCCGTTCAGCACACCGGTGACAACCTGACGGGTGAGGGCGAGGGCGACGACGAGTCCATCAATGTGAACCTCTCGGCGGTACCGGCCGACGTCGCGAAGATAGTCTTCCCGGTCTCCATCCACGACGCGCAGAGCCGGGGGCAGAGTTTCGGCCAGGTGCGCAACGCGTTCATCCGCGTGGTGAACCAGGCCAACGGCGTGGAGCTCGCACGCTACGACCTCAGCGAGGACGCGTCGACGGAGACCGCCATGGTGTTCGGCGAGCTCTACCGGAACGGCAGCGAGTGGAAGTTCCGCGCGGTCGGTCAGGGTTACGCCTCCGGCCTGGCGGGCATCGCGTCCGATTACGGCGTCAACGTCTGACCGCGGCCGGCCCCACCGGCCCGGCTCCGCGTCAGCGGCGGCCGTGCCGGTGCCGTCCCCTCGGCCGTCACCCGGAGGCCGACGCCTCCGCGTCCCGCGCGGTGCGGCTGATGACGCTGGGCCACCACGCCCTGGGCCCGATGTCCACGACGAGCGCCGGGGCCAGCAGCGACCGCACCACGAGCGTGTCCAGCAGGACGCCGAAGGCCACGATGAACGCGATCTGGGCGAGGAACGCGAGCGGGATCACGATCAGCGCGGCGAAGGTGGCGGCCAGCACCACGCCCGCCGATGTGATGACCCCGCCGGTGCTGACCAGGCCCCGCAGCATGCCCTGCCGCGCCCCGTGTGCCAGCGCCTCCTCGCGGACCCGGGACATCAGGAAGATGTTGTAGTCGACGCCGAGGGCCACCAGGAACACGAACCCGTACAGGGGCACCGATGCGTCCGTACCGCTGAAGCCGAAGGCGTGCTTGAAGACCAGGGCCGAGACGCCCAGGGTCGCGAGGAAGTTGAGGCCCACGGTGGCCACCAGCAGGACCGGGAATAGGACTGACCTCAGCAGGCCCATCAGGATCAGCAGAATGATCACGAGCACCACCGGCACGATGATGCCGCGGTCGCGCTCGGCCGTGCGCTGGGTGTCGTACTGCTGGGCCGTGTAGCCGCCGACGAGCGCGTCCGCCCCGGGCACGGAGTGCACAGCGGTACGCAGGCGCTTGACGGTCTCCGTGGCCGCGTCGCTGTCCGCCGCGTCGTCCAGCGTCACGTCGACGCGCACCCGGCCGTCCACCACGAGCGGCTTGCCCCCGCCAGGCCGGCCCGACGCCGTGACGGGCGCGGCGGAGGACACCCCGGGTGTCGCCTCGGCCGCCGCGGTCACCTCATCGGCCCGGCCGGCCGCCGCGAGGACCACGGCCGGGTTGCCCGAGCCGCCCGGGAAGTGCTTGCTGAGCGTGGCCTGGGCGGAGACGGACGGGGCGTCGTTCACGAAGATCTCGTCCAGCGGGACGCCCTGGGACTTCAGGGTGGGCGCGAACGCCGCGCAGGCGACCAGGACCAGTGCGCAGGAGAGCCACACCTTGCGCGGTGACCCGTCGACGCGTGCGGCGATCCGGCGCCAGACACCGTGCCCGCCGGTCGCCTCGTCGGCGGGGCGCGGCTTCGCCGGCCAGTACGCGGCCCGCCCGCACAGCACCAGCACTGCGGGCAGGAACGTCATCGTGCTCAGCACCGCGCACACGATCCCGATGGCGCCCACGGGCCCCAGGGCCCGGTTGTTCGTCAGGTCGCTGAGCAGCAGCGCGAGGAGCCCGAGCGCGACGGTGGCGGCGCTCGCGGTGATCGCCCCGAAGGAGCGGCGCAGCGCGGCGAGTGCGGCGGTGGTCCGGTCGCCGTGCCCCGCCAGTTCCTCCCGGAAACGCGCCGTCAGGAGGAGGGCGTAGTCGGTTGCCGCCCCGATCACCAGGATCGACAGGATGCCCTGGACCTGACCGTCCACGAGGACGACGTCGTGATCCGCGAGGACGTAGACGACGGCGCAGGCGAGCGCGAGGGCGAAGACGGCACTGATGATGATGAGGAAGGGCAGCAGCACACTGCGGTAGACGAGGAGCAGGATCACCAGCACGGCGGCCAGCGCCACGCCCAGCAGGAGCCCGTCGATCCCCGCGAAGGCGTGCTTCAGATCGGCCTGGGTGGCGGCGGGCCCGGCGATCTCGACCGTCGTGCCGGTCACCGAACCGGCCGCGTCACGCACCCGGTCGAGGGTGTCCGGCAGTTCGTCGCCGAGGTCGGAGCGCAGTTGCACGACGCCCGACAGGGCCTTTCCGTCGTCGGACGGCTGCGCGGGCGAGGGCGCGCCGACCACGCCGGGCTTCCCGGACAGTGAGGCGAGCGCCCGGGTGGCCGACGCCCTGGCGTCGCTCGGGAGCCTGTCGTCCCCGGCCGTCCACACGACGATCGCGGGTACGATCCCGGCCCGCTGGAACGCCTTCTGCTCGTCCGCGACCCTGGTCGACTCGGCGCTGCGCGGCAGAAACGCCGCCTGGTCGTTCGTCGCCACCTCGCCGAGTTTCCCGGCGAAGGGGCCGAGGGCGCCTCCGATGCCGAGCCAGACGACGAGCAGCGCTACGGGCACCAGCCATCGGACGACACGGTGCCTCGGTGCGGGCTTCATTGCTTCCCCAGGGGTCGACGCGGGACAGACATCCCGGATGTATCTCGGTCATTCATTATCTCAATGATCGAGAGATATTACTGTAGGGGCATGCGCACCGCAGACGAAAGCCCGGACAGAGGCACGGACGGCGGGCCCACGGGCCTCCAGTCGTTCGCGGTGCTGCTGCGCCGTATGAACAGCGAGTTCAACCGCATCACGCATGAGTTCGCGCAGGCCCAGGGCCTGCACCCGACGGATGTGCAGGCCCTGGTCGCCATCCTGGACGCGGACCGCGGCGAGGGGGGGCCGGCCATGACGCCGGGGCGGCTGCGCGAGCAGCTGGATCTCACCTCGGGCGCGGTGACGGCGTGTCTGGACCGGCTGGAGCGTGCGGGTCACATCCGGCGGGTACGGGACAGCGGCGACCGGCGCGTGGTGCATCTTCACTACGCGGCCGCGGCGAAACGTGTCGCCCGCGATTTCTTCCAGCCCCTGGCCGCGGGCACGGACGCGGCCCGCAAGCAGTTCGACGAGGACGAACTGCTCGTCGTGGTCCGGTTCCTGCACGCCATGAACGACGAGCTGGGGCAGCTGCGCCGGCCCGGGCCCCGGCCGTAGGGACCGGCGGCGGCGCCGCGGACGGAGCGCCGTACGCCCTCGTCACTCCGCCCGGGCCTCCGGGCCGGCGAGATCCCGGACCGGGCAGCCGCCGACGCCCGGAGTGGGGAACGTGCCGAGCGCGGCCACCTCGTATCCCTGCGGGTAGCCCTTGATCTCAGGGTTCTGCCGCGCGTAGTGCGGTGTGCCGCGGGGCGGCAGAAGGCGGACGGCACGTGCCCTGAGGCGCAGCGCGCCCCGGGTGAGGCTCCGTGCCGCGTAAGCCGGCCGCTCGTAGCGGAAGGCCCGCAGCAGCGAGTCGTCCAGGAGCGCGAGGCTCGCCCCCCGTACGAGCGGTGCGAGAGGGCGCGGATACCAGGAGGCCGTCAGGTCCAGCGTGGCGTCCGACACCGCACGCGCCCCTTCGTCCCAGCCGAAGTGGGCGTCCTCGTAGGTGTCGAGGGTGCGCTCGAAGTCCTCGTACGTCTGCGGCAGGTCCTTGATGCCCATGCGCGCGCCGAGGGTCCGGTAGTACGCGGCGCACGCCCGCAGCTCGTGGTCGCAGAGCCGGCGCCAGCCGTAGGCGTCGAGCCATCGCTTGGGCGTGACGACGAAGGTGCACAGGACGTAGCGCATGTCGTCGTTGCTGATGTCGTAGGCGGCGTGCATCCGGTTGATCCGGCGAAGGGCGGTGCGGCCCGGATCGCTGTCGAAGCCGTGCTCGACGACGGTGTCCAGGAGCAGCGAGGTGTCGTCGTACCGCTTCTGCGAACGGGCCGTCAGCTCCGCTGTCTCGGCGAGCAGTCGCCCGATGCTGGGGACGGCATAGGTGCGGTACAGGGCGAGTTCGAGGGCGCGGGTGATGTCCCAGGGGAACTCGTACGTCGCGGTGATCCGATAGATTTCGAGGAAGTCCCGGTCCGGGTCGAGGCGTTGGATCTCCTTCAGCCGGTCGTAACGCTTCACCGCGCTGCCCCCTTGTCCAGGTCGAGTGTCCCAGCGTACGTCCGAGGGCAGGACGGTGAGTAGGCGCGACGCACGCGCATTGAACGGAAGGCGGTTCCCCATGACCGAGATATTCGGTGTCCTGCGCAGAGCCGTGACCCCGGGCCGCAAGGGTGGCCGCACGGCCGCGGCCCCGCCGGCGCCCGTACGCCGGCAGCACAACCTCTTCGAGGCGGCGGCCGCGTTCGTCGCCGCGTCGGCCGAGGACGACGAGGAGCGCATGGACGAGGCGAGCGGCTGGGTGTCGCCGGAGCAGCTCTCCTTCGGCGTCAGCGAACTGGCCTGCCGGGCGCTCATCGCGCTCGCCCGCGAGCGGGACGAGTCACCGCAGACGGTGGCGCGTGAGCTGCTCGGCCTGACCGACGGCTGAGGCGGGCGCTACGCGGGTCGCCCCCGAGCGGGTCGTCTGCCTCGTCAGGGCCTCGACTAGGGGGTTACCCACTGGTTAAGGTGCGCCGACGGAAATCCATGACGGACGAGGAGGGTGCAGTGGCCGGGACGGACGACCCAGTCGCCGACGACGCGCTGTACGTGCTGACCGCTGTCCTGCTGACCCCCGCGCAGTTCCCCGGCGTGCTCGGCGACGACTATCCGGCGGCGTGCGCGTCGCTGCGGCTGGAGCCGTACGCCGAGGGGTACGGGCTCGTCCTGGGCCAGGACGGCGACGGCGCCCGGTGGACCGTCGTCATCGACGACGTGTCCCTGGTGGCGGTGGCGATCGCGTCCTGGGACTGCGGCATGGAGTACGACCTGTCGCCGGACGACCGCTCGGTGGTCTGCGCGCTCCCCGGCTGGCCCCTCGCCGTCTCCGTCGCCGCCCCCGGGGTGGCCGCCCCGCACGACCCGGCGCCCGAACCGGAGGCGGACGGCGAGGATCTGGCACCGCTGTCGCCGCCGGACACCGATGTGTGGGGGCCCGCGCAGCGCCGCCTGGGCGCGGACGCGATCGCCTCGCAGTGGGCAAAATGGCGCGCCCAGATCGACGACGCGACGGCGTTCGCACCGGCGAGCGGCGAAAGCGCGACGGGCACGGCCAGCGACGCGAGCGCCGCGACGCGAACGGAGACCGACACCAAGGCTGAGAACGAAACCGCAACCGCAACCGGGGCTGCGGACGGTCCCGAGGCGGCTGCCGACCCGGCGGACCCCGGCGGCGGCCGCGCCTCGGGCCCGCATCCCGGGATACGCAAGGCTCTGGCCGAGGCGCGGGCCTATGTCGACGAGCCCCCGCCGCCCGGCCGCGTGCGTTCCTCCTTCGCGCCCGGAGACGCCCGGATGATACGGGCCGACGGGCCCGGATGGTCGATGGTGGCCAGGACCGACGACATCGCGTTCGTACTGCTGGACGAGGTGCCGGGCGAAATCCTGCCGGTGGGGCGCGGCACCGAACTGCCGGGGCTCCTCAAGGCCCTGGACGCCCTGGCCGTACGCCCGGCCTGACCGCCAGCGGTCAGACACGATCCAGCGGGCGGTGGGGCTCGGCAGGAAGCTCGACCTCGACCGGGTCGCCGGGCCTGACCACCCCGCCCACCGCGACCACGCTCATGATCCCGGCCTTGCGGACCACGTTGCCCGCCTCGTCCCTTCCGACGACCTGCTTGAGGAGGCCGCTCCGGAAGTTGTCGATCTGCAGGCAGGGGTTGCGCAGCCCGGTGACCTCGACGACCGCCTCGTCGCCGAGGTGCAGCAGGGTGCCGACGGGCAGGGCGAGCAGGTCGATGCCGCGGGTCGTTATGTTCTCGCCGAGGCCCCCCGGGGCCACCGCGAAGCCGACCGTGCGCAGTTCGTCGAACAGTTCCTCGTGTATGAGGTGGACCTGGCGCAGATTGGGCTGCGTGGGGTCCTGGGCGACCCTGGAGCGGTGTTTGACCGTCACCCCCGCGTGCACGTCCCCGTCCACTCCGAGGCCGGCCAGCAGTGTCACGCTGTCCCGGTTCGGCTTGGTGAAGGTGTACGTCTCGTTCCTGCTGACGACGGTGACTGTGCCACTCACGGCTGGAATCCCCTTTCAGCGGCCGGCTCTCAGCGGCCGATCTCCTTGCGCGTGATCCTACGGAGCCTGCGGCGCTGGGACGGGTCCAGTGCCAGATAGGCGAGCGTGGGGACTCCGACAAGCACCAGCAGGGACAGCCAGAACCCGATGAACGGCATCAGGACGACTGCGACGACGACTCCCCCGATGGCTACCTTTGCGCTGTTCGACATCGCCCGTGCCTCCTTCGCGGCCCGTGGCCGCCTCTGATGTGAGAACGCCTGTGCGTGCTCATCGGTTCCAGCTGCCGCGTACTCGTCGCGGCCGGTCATCGCAGCGGCGCGCCGACCTCGTGCATGTGGGTGAGCGCCTGCCGGTAGGACTCGATGAGTCCGGTTTCCGCGTACGGCAGTCCGAGGGCCTCGCAGTGGGCCCTGACCAGGGGCTGCGCCAGGCGCAGGTGCGGGCGGGGCATGCTCGGGAAGAGGTGGTGTTCGATCTGGTAGTTGAGGCCGCCGAGAAACCAGTCGGTGAGGACCGCGCCGCGCACGTTGCGTGAGGTGAGGACCTGGCGCCGCAGGTGGTCCCAGCGGTCGCCGTCGGGGTCGGGCATCTCCATGCCCTTGTGGTTCGGGGCGAAGGCCATGCCGAGGTGGAGGCCGAAGAGCGCGTGGTGCACGAGGGCGAAGACGACTGCCTTCCCGGGGGACATGACGGTGAGCAGCAGGGTCGCGTAGAGGCCGAGGTGCGCGGTCAGCAGGAGGGCGGACAGGGCACGCTCCCGCACGGGCTGCCGGCGCAGGTACTGGAAGCCGGAGATCTTCAGCGCGATGCCTTCGAGGAGCAGCATCGGGAAGAACAGGCGGGCCTGGTTGCGGGTGAGCCAGCGGGCGAGGCCCTCGCGCTGGGCGGCCTGCTTCTGGGTCCAGACGAGGGCTCCCACGCCGACGTCCGGGTCCTTGTCGATGTGGTTGGGGTTGGCGTGGTGGCGTACGTGCTTGTCGTTCCACCACGCCTCGTTCATGCCGAGCAGCAGGTTGGCATGGACCAGGCCGATGGCGCGGCTCGCCCGGCGGTTCCCGGTTATCTGGGCGTGTCCCGCGTCGTGTCCGACGAACGCGGTGCGGGACCAGAAGACGGCCAGGGGCAGGGTGAGCAGCAGGACCCACCAGGTGTCGCCCAGGAGGACCACGCCGGTGAGCACGGCGGCCAGGGCGAGCAGATTGACGGTGATGCCTGCCGTGTACCAGCCGGTGCGCCGTTCGAGGAGTCCTTGCCCCTTGACGGTTCGCAGCAGGGGCGCGAAGTCACTTCCGGCGCCGTCGCGGGTGCGTTCCGCGACGGCCATGGCGGCCTGGGGCATGTTGTCTCCGGTCTCGAATCCGCTCTCTGACCTCACAAAACGTACGGTTCAGGGGGTCGCGGAAGCCATGGAGCCACCACCCGGGGCATGCGGGGGCCAGCCCCCTCGCCGGGCGGGGGCCGACTGCACCGGACAGCCCCGCCAAGGCTCGGAAGTGGCGCGTACCACAGGCCCGGGGAGCCGTTCATCGGCGCCGGTGGGGTACCCTCGGCGAACTCAGCCGACTAGTCAAATTTGAGGACTCTGACATCGCTGTGCACACCCTTCCCGCCGCTTCGCTCTCCGAGCTCTCCGCACTCGCCGGCTGTTGCGTGGTCTTCCTGCCCTCGGAACCCTCCCGCACCGGCCGCTTCGCCTTCTGGCACCCCGACGGCAGCAGCCCGCCCGACGGCCCCGGCGAGGCCGGGGGGCTGACCGTGGCCGGTGCCGACGCCCTGCCGTACGAGGTACCGGCCCGCCTGCTGCCGGTGCGTGACGCGCTCCCGGTGCTCACGCGTGCGCGAGCGGCGGCCGAGGCCTCCGTATCGGTGGCGTTCTGGGGCGCGGCAGGGCTGCTGGCCCTCCAGCTCGCCGCCCGGGGCCTGCTCCTGCCGGGTCTGAGCGCGACGGACCACGACACCTGGCGGGCCGGTCCGCTGACCGCCGACGACCAGAGCCGCGTCCGTACCCTGGCCGCGTCCATGCCGCCCACGGCCCACGCGGTGCCCCTCGACGCGACCGCCCGGCCACTGCTCCTGCCCGAACCGCAATGGCTGGTACGGGCGTTCCTCGACGCGGTCGCCGACTTCCTGCCCCGAACACCCGCTGCGTCCCTCGCCGCGGGTGGTCCGGCGTTCACCGCGCAGGCGCCGCAGCACGTGCCCGGCCATCGTGCGTGGGCCGCCGATGTCGCGGCCGGTCATGACGCGGGCGTCCGGCTGTCGCTGCGCGTGGAGGTGTCGGGCCTCGACCGGGACGACGAGCCGGCGACGGGGCCGTCGTTCCGTGTGGTTCCGCAGATCCACAGCGCCAGCGATCCCGCCGTGGTCGCCGACGCCGCCGAGATCTGGGCGGGCGGTGGCCCGGCCGCGGCGGCCTTCGGCCCACGGGCCCGGATGGACGTCCTGCTGACGCTGCGTCGAGCCGCCCGCGCCTGGCCGCCCCTCACCCCGCTGCTGTCGGCGGCCGTGCCCGACGCGGTGGAGCCGGCCGACGAGGAGATCACCGAGCTGCTGGGGTCCGCCTCGCGGGCGCTGGCCGCGACGGGCGTCCAGGTGCACTGGCCCAGGGAGCTGACCGCTCGTAAGCTCACGGCCCACGCGGTGATCGGACCGGACGGCGAGGACGCGCCCCGGGGGCTGTCGCGTACCGCGTCCGACGCCGCGCCCGTGCTGTCCCCCGACGCCCTGCTGGCCTTCGACTGGCGGTTCGCGCTCGGGGACCGGACGCTCAGCCGCGAAGAACTCGACCGGCTGGCCGAGGCGGGCCGGCCGCTGGTGCGGCTGCGCGACCAGTGGGTGCTGATCGACCCCGACGAGGCGCGCCGCGCCCGGGAGACCCACGACCGCAAGGTCACCCCGATCGACGCGCTCGGCGCGGTCCTGACCGGTTCCGCGGAGGTCGACGGCCGGCGGGTCGAGGTCCGGGCGACCGGCTGGCTGGAGCGGCTGCGCGAGCGGGTCGCCGATCCAGCCTCCCGGCGGAACCGCGACGGAGAACCCGCGGTCGGTCAGCCGGCCGCGCTCACCGCGACCCTGCGGGACTACCAGCTCCGCGGTCTGAACTGGCTGCACACGATGACCTCGCTCGGACTCGGCGGGTGTCTCGCCGACGACATGGGGCTCGGCAAGACCATCACCCTGATCGCCCTGCATCTGCACCGCCAGACCCTCGAAGGCGCCGCCGGGCCCACCCTCGTGGTCTGCCCGACCTCGCTGATGGGCAACTGGCAGCGGGAGATCGAGAAGTTCGCCCCGGGCACCCCGGTGCGCCGCTTCCACGGCGCCTCCCGCGGTCTGGACGACCTGGCCGGTTCCGGGTTCGTCCTCACCACGTACGGGACGATGCGGCTCGACGCCCCGAAGCTCGCCGCCGCGGAGTGGGGCATGGTCGTCGCGGACGAGGCGCAGCACGTGAAGAACCCGCACTCGGCGACGGCCCGCGCCCTGCGCACCATCGGCGCCAAGGCACGCGTCGCGCTGACCGGCACCCCGGTGGAGAACAACCTGTCCGAGCTGTGGGCGATCCTCGACTGGACGACCCCCGGCCTGCTGGGGCGGCTCGGCACCTTCCGTACCCGGTACGCGCACGCCGTGGAGGTCGGTGACCCCGCAGCCGCCGAACGGCTCGGCGCGCTGGTGCGCCCGTTCCTGCTGCGCCGGCGCAAGTCCGACCCCGGCATCGCCCCGGAGCTGCCCCCGAAGACGGAGACGGACCGGGCGGTGTCGCTGACCGCCGAACAGGCGGGTCTGTACGAGGCGGTGGTGCGGGAGACGCTGGCGGCGATCGCCGGGGCCGACGGCATGGCCAGGCGGGGTCTCGTGGTGAAGCTGCTTACCTCGCTCAAGCAGATCTGCAACCACCCGGCGCAGTACCTCAAGGAGGAGGAGCCGCGCATCGCGGGCCGCTCCGGAAAGCTGGAACTGCTCGACGAGCTGCTGGACACCATCCTGGCGGAGCGGGCGGGCGTCCTGGTGTTCACCCAGTACGTCGGGATGGCCCGGCTGCTCGAACGGCATCTGGCGGCGCGGGGGATCGGCACCCAGTTCCTGCACGGCGGCACACCGGTCGCCGCGCGGGAGGCCATGGTGAACCGGTTCCAGGCGGGTGAGGAACCGGTCTTCCTGCTGTCCCTGAAGGCCGCGGGCACCGGACTCAACCTGACCCGGGCGGGCCATGTGGTGCACTTCGACCGCTGGTGGAATCCGGCGGTCGAGGCGCAGGCCACCGACCGCGCGTACCGCATCGGGCAGACGCAGCCGGTGCAGGTCCACCGGCTGATCGCCGAGGGCACCATCGAGGACCGGATCGCGGACATGCTCGCCCGCAAGCGGGGGCTGGCGGACGCGGTGCTGGGCTCCGGCGAGAGCGCCCTGACCGAGCTCAGCGACGCGGAACTGGCCGCTCTGGTGGAGCTTCGAGGGGGGACTCGATGAGGGACGGACACGAGGGCGACGTCTTCGCCGACGGGAGCGACGGCGACGAGCGGGAGGAGGCGCTGTCCGCGCAGGAGCGCACCTTCGCCGCCCTGCCTCCGGCGCACGGCCGCGGTTTCGCCGCTTCCTGGTGGGGGATGGCGTGGCTGAAGGCGCTGGAGGACACCGCTCTGGACGGCCGGCAGCTGAAGGAGGGGCGCCGGTTCGCCCGGGAGGGTCTGGTCGGCGCCGTGTCGGTGCGGCCGGGCCGGATCACGGCGGTGGTCCGTGAGCGGGACGGGAGCACGTACCGCAGTGATGTGCTGCTCCAGGAGCTGGACGAGCAGGACTGGGACCGGTTCCTGGACATGGCGGTCGAGCGGGCCGGGCACATCGCGGCGCTGCTCGACCGGGAGATGCCGCCGCATCTCGTCGAGGACGCGGCGGCGGCCGGGATGGACCTGCTTCCGGGCATCGGCGATCTCGACCCGGAGTGCACGTGCGAGGCGTGGGACCACTGCCCGCACACCGCCGCCCTCTGCTATCAGGTGGCGCGGCTGCTGGACCAGGACCCCTTCGTGCTGATGCTGATGCGGGGGCGCGGCGAGCGGCGGCTGCTGGACGAACTCCAGGAGCGGATCGCGGCCCTGGCCGGGGAGCCGGGCGCGGCGTCCGAGCCCGAGGCGCGGGCCGCGAGCCGGGAGGTGCCCGGCGTGCCGGCGGCGCAGGCGTACGCCGCGGCCGGCATCCTGCCCGCGCTGCCCCCGCCCCCGGAGCTTCCCGACGCGCCGGGCCCGGCACCCTCGCTGGACACGGAGACCGGCCCGGAGCCGGGGGTGGACCCGACGGCGCTGGAGCTGCTGGCGAGGGACGGCGCGGCGCGGGCCCACCGGATGCTGGCCGACGCGCTGGCGCCGGGCCACGAACACCGCCCGCCGGCAGCGGACCTGACTGCGCGGCAGGACGCGGTGCGGCTGGCCGCCGAGGCGCACCCCGAGCCGTGGATCGTGCAGCGGCTGGCGACCGGCTCGGGGCGCCCTCGCGCCGGGCTGCCGGCCGCGGTCGCCGCCTGGCAGTTCGGCGGCGCGGCGGCTCTGGCCGTGCTCGACGAGGACCGGGTGCCGGACGCCGCTCTCCTGGCCCGGGCCAGGACGCGGCTCGCCGAGGCGTGGGAGGAGGACGAGGCTCCCCGGCTGCGGGCCGAGCGCAACCGCTGGACCTCGGTGGACGGCGGGCTTCAGCTCCGCTACGGCCCCGACGGGCGCTGGTACCCGTACCGCAAGGAGAACGGGCAGTGGTTCCCGGCGGGTCCGGCCGACGACGATCCGGCGGCGGCGTGGGCGGAGGCCGGCGGCCTCTGAGGGGGTAGGCGCCCGGGGAACGGGCATCCTTCAACGACCGCTTGCTGCAAAGGATTTGGGGCTCCTGGCGTCTTCCGCGACCCGCGCGACGCCCGTACGGTAGGGCCCGCACATGGCTCGGCCGTACATCGGACAGACGGTTCCGGCCATCGGTCCGGCCGCCGGTCCCGCGCCCGGCGGCCGGACCCGGACCGCCCATACCCCCCACACAGGAGTCCGCATGGAACGCAGAAGAATCCTCCAGGGCGCCGCGGTGGCGGCGGCGGGAGCGCTGCTTCCCGCCTCCGTCCGGGCCACCGCGGCGACGACGGGAGCCACGGACTACCCGTCGGCGCACTGGGTGCCCGCTTCGACGTCCAACTACACGGTATCCACGCGCCCTTCGGCGTACCCCGTCCAGTACGTCGTCATCCACGTCACGCAGGAGACGTTCTCCGAGGCCGTGGCGATCTTCCAGAACCCGGCGAAGCAGGTCTCCGCGCACTACGTGGTGCGCTCGGGGGACGGCTACATAGACCAGTGCGTGCGGGAGAAGGACATCGCCTGGCACGCGGGCAACTGGGACTACAACACCCGCAGCATCGGCATCGAGCACGAGGGGTGGGTGGACCAGCCCTCCTACTTCACCGACGCGATGTACGAGAAGTCGGCGCTGCTGACGGCCTCCGTCTGCGACCGCTACGGCATCCCCAAGGACCGCGCGCACGTACTCGGCCATGTCGAGGTCCCGGGCGCCGACCACACCGACCCGGGCCCCCACTGGGACTGGGTCCGCTACATCCGGATGGTCAATCTCCTCGGCGCCGGCTGAGCGCCGCCCGGCGGGCGGGGGCGCGTGGTCAGCCGTCGCCCCACCCGCCGCGCCCCTCCCCCGTGACCGGACAGCGCACGAAGAGGATGCCCTGCGCATCGCCGTCGGGTGCGCTGTAGACATGGGGTTCGTCGGCCCGCCACCGGGCGGAGCCGCCGGGCCCGACCGTGCTGAGGTCGTCCGGCCGCCCGACGACGGCGGTGCCGGCCAGCACCATCAGGCTCTCGGACGTACCCGGCACATGGGCCTGAGACTCCTGGACCGCGCCGGCGTGAATGGTCACGCGGAACACATCGGTGACCGCCTCCCCGTCCTCGTAACGCTCCAGCAGCACCGCGGTGACGGCGCTGCCCGAGACACCCGACAGGTTCCCGGCGGGGACGGCCGGGGGCGCGGGGTCGCTCAGGACCGCGCTGAGCGGGCGGCCGAGGGCGGTGGTGAGGGCGTACAGGGTCTCCAGAGTGGGGTTGCGCCGGCCGCTCTCCAGCTCGGAGAGCGTCCCCTTGCCGACCCCGGAACGCCTGGCCAGCTCCGACAGCGACACGTCCATGTCGTGCCGCAGGGCCCGCAGCCTGCGCCCGACGTCTTCGTTCAGCCCCATCGCCGCCCGCTCCGCTTTCGTGGTTGACGGGCCCGGCCCGCCTCTCTAGTGTTCCACAAACAGAACGTTCCGTATATGGAACGAACGCACCGGGAAGTGGCTCACTCATGTTCGCGATCACCCGTATACGTTCGGCCGCACCGCCCTCCGCCGTGGCCGCGGGGCTCATCGCCGTCATGGTCGGGGTCACCAGCTCGGCGGCGCTGGTGTTCACCGCCGCCAAGGCCGCCGGGGCCGACTCGCGCGAGATCTCCTCCTGGATGCTCGCGCTCGGCATCGGTCTCGCCTGTACCTGCGCGGGCCTCTCGCTGCGCTACCGGGCGCCGGTCGTGACCGCGTGGTCGACGCCGGGAGCAGCGCTCCTGGCGACCAGCCTGAGCGGGGTGTCCATGCCGCAGGCGGTCGGCGCGTTCATCTTCTCGGCACTGCTCATCCTGGTGAGCGGGGTGACGGGGTGGTTCGCCCGGATCATGAGCCGCATCCCCGTGCCCCTGGCCTCCGCGCTGCTCGCCGGAGTGCTGCTGCGGTTCGGCACGGGTCTCTTCAGCACCATGCACCACAGCTTCGCGGTCGCGTTCCCGATGTTCGTCGTCTATCTCCTGGGCCGGCGTCTGCTGCCGCGTTACGCGGTGCTGCTGGCGCTCGCCGCGGGGGTCGTGGCGACCGTGTTCACCGGGGGCTGGCAGCCGGACGAGGTCCAGCTGTCCCTGGCCACACCGGTCTTCACCGCGCCCGAGTTCGACTGGAAGGTGCTCGTCAGCGTAGGCGCGCCGCTGTTCGTCGTCACGATGGCCTCGCAGAACCTGCCCGGTGTCGCCGTGCTGCGCGGCTCCGGTTACGACGTGCCGGTGTCCCCGCTCATGACGTGGACGGGCGCGGCCAACGCCGTGCTGGCGCCCTTCGGGGCGTTCGGGCTGAACCTCGCCGCCATCACCGCCGCCATCTGCACCGGCGAGGAGGCGCACCCCGACCGAGACAAGCGCTATCTGGCAGCCGTGTGGGCGGGGTTCTTCTATCTCTGCGTGGGACTGCTCGGCGCGACCGTCGCCTCGCTCCTCACCGCGATGCCGCAGGAACTCGTGCTGGCGATCGCGGGGATCGGGCTGCTCGCCACGATCGAGTCCTCGCTGGCCTCCGCCCTCGCCGACAAGGCGTCACGCGAGGCGGCCGTGGTCACCTTCCTCGCCACCGCGTCGGGCGTGACCCTTCTGGGGATCGGCTCCGCGTTCTGGGGGCTGCTGGCCGGCCTCGTCACCAGCGCGATCACCTCGCTGGGCCGCCCCGGGCGCAAGGACCCGGCTCCACAGCAGCGGCCCAGCGAACTCCCCGTACGCTGACCGATCCGGGGCAGCCGCCCCACGTTCCCTCCGTGGAACACAGTTGCCCCGGACATCGGCCACGGGGTGGGATGGTCACCATGCAGAAAGCGGTATCCCCACCCTCCGCCGAATCCCTGGCGCCCTTCGACCACCTCGACCACCGCTACCGCGGCGAGCACCCCGTGCGCACCCTCGCACTCCTCTTCCGCCCCGACCGCGGGAAGCTGGCGCTCGCCGTCGTCCTCTTCACCGTGAAGCACAGCCCCATATGGCTGCTGCCGCTGATCACCGCGACCGTCCTGGACGTGGTGGTCCAGCACGGCCCGGAGTCCGGCCTGTGGAAGGCCACCGGCCTACTCCTGTTCATCCTGGTCCTCAACTATCCGCTCCACCAGTGGTACGTGCGGTGCCTCGGCGGCAGCATCCGCCGCATGGGCATCACCCTGCGCTCGGCGCTGTGCCGCCGCATGCAGCAACTGTCCATCGGCTACCACGCCCGGGTCAGCTCCAGCGTGTTGCAGGCCAAGGTGGTCCGTGACGTCGAAGCGGTGGAGCAGATGATGCAGCAGAGCGCCGACATGGGTCTCGGCGCCGTCGTGACCCTGGTCGGCGGGCTCGTCGTCATCGGCTTCCGGGTCCCCTCGTTCCTGCCCGTCTTCCTGGTCGTCGTCCCCGCCGCCGGGTTCCTCGTGATGAAGCTGCGCGCCCGGCTGCGCAGCCACAACGAGTCCTTCCGCCGCGAGGTCGAGCAGCTCTCCTCCCGCGTCGGCGAGATGACCACCCTCATTCCCATCACCCGCGCCCACGGCCTGGAGCGCACCGCCCTGGGCCGGGTGGACGGCTCGCTGCGGCAGGTGTTCGCCGCCGGGCTTCGCCTGGACATGCTCAACGGCCGCTTCGGGTCCCTGGCCTGGGTCATCCTCAACACGCTCGGCGTGCTGTGCCTGACCGGGTCCGCGCTGGTCGCGTACCACGGGTGGATGCCCGTCACCGCCGGTGACGTGGTCATGCTCAGCGCCTTCTTCACCGTCCTGACCGGCTCGGTGACCACGCTGCTCGGGCTCGCACCCATCCTCACCAAGGGGCTGGAGTCGGTGCGTTCGGCGGGCGAGGTCCTGCAGGCGCCCGACCTGGAGCACAACGCGGGCAAGGCGCAGGTGGAGCACGTCACCGGCCGCATCGACTTCGAGGACGTCGGGTTCGTGTACGACGACGCGGAGCCCGCCGTCGACGGGTTCACGCTCTCCGCGCGGCCGGGCGAGACCATCGCGCTGGTCGGCGCGTCGGGAGCGGGCAAGTCGACCGTCCTCAACCTCCTCATCGGCTTCATCCGCCCGACCTCGGGCCGGATCATGCTCGACGGCGCCGACATGGCCGGGCTCGACCTGCGCAGCTACCGGCGGTTCCTCTCGGTGGTGCCGCAGGAGTCGATCCTCTTCGAGGGCAGCATCCGCGACAACGTGACGTACGGTCTGGGCCACACCGACGAGGCGACCCTGCTGAGCGCCCTGGAGGACGCCAACGCGATGGAGTTCGTCCGCCGTCTGCCGCACGGCCTGGACACGGTGGTCGGCGAGCGCGGCGCACGTCTCTCGGGCGGCCAGAAGCAGCGCCTCGCCATCGCCAGGGCCCTGATCCGCGATCCCCGGGTCCTGGTGCTCGACGAGGCCACCTCCGCACTGGACAACCGCTCCGAGGCGCTCGTGCAGGAGGCGCTGTCCCGCCTCGTGGACGGCCGGACCGTCTTCGTCGTCGCCCACCGGCTCTCCACCATCCAGGGCGCCGACCGCATCGTGGTGATGGACGGCGGCCGGATCGCGGAGGTCGGTACGCACGACGAACTGCTGAGCCGCCACGGGGTGTACGCGGGCCTCCAGCCCGCCTTCCCGTAACAGCGGGCGGGGTCCGCCGGGGCGGCGGACCCCGCCAGTCACCAGTCGTGGACGGTGCCGTCCCGGAGCCGGTTGACGGGCAGGTAGGCCTGCTCGTACGGGTGCGCCGCCGCAAGCTCCTCGTCCAGTTCGACGCCGATGCCGGGCGCCTCGCCGGGGTGCAGGAAGCCGTCGGTGAAGGTATACGCGTGCCGGAACACCTCCTCGGTGAGGGGGTTGTGGCCCGAGTACTCCTGAATGCCGAAGTTCTGGACGGCGAGATCCAGGTGGACGGCCGCGGCCATCCCGACCGGAGAGATGTCCTCCGGGCCGTGCACCGCGCTCTTGATCTGGTACTGCGCGGCGAAGTCGAAGAGCTTGCGCAGCGGGGTGACCCCGCCGAAGTGGGTGACCGCGCTGCGCACGTAGTCGATCAGCTGCTCGGTGATCAGCGTCTGGTAGTCGTACACGGTGTTGAAGACCTCGCCGATCGCGAGGGGCGTGGTGGTGTGCCTGCGCACGAGCCGCAGCGCCTCCTGGTTCTCGGCGGGTGTGCAGTCCTCCAGCCAGAAGGGGCGGTACGGCTCCAGGTCCTTGCCGAGTCCGGCCGCCTGGACGGGCGTGAGCCGGTGGTGTGCGTCGTGGAGCAGCGGGATCTCGGCGCCGAACTCGGCCCGCACCGCTTCGAACACGGCCGGGGTGTGCCGCAGGTAGGCGTCCGTGTCCCAGTCCTCGACCAGGGGACGGGCCTGCTGGTGGAGGACGGGTGCGCCGTGGTCGTCGGTGGCGTGCACCCCGTAGACGGCCTTGAGACCGGGGATGCCCGTCTGGATGCGGACGGCGGGGTAGCCCTCGGCCAGCCGTTCCCGCACGGAGTCGAGGAGTTCGGGGATGTCGCGCCCGTTGGCGTGGCCGTAGGTGGCGACGCGCTCGCGGGAGGCGCCGCCGAGCAGTTGGTAGAGCGGCAGCCCCGCGGCCTTCGCCTTGATGTCCCACAGCGCGACGTCGACGGCGGCGAGGGCGGCCATCGTGACCGGACCGCGCCGCCAGTAGGCGCCCCGGTAGAGGTACTGCCAGGTGTCCTCGATCCTGTGCGGGTCCAGGCCGACGAGCAGGGGCGCCACATGGTCGGTGAGGTAGCTGACGACGGCGAGTTCCCGTCCGTTGAGCGTGGCGTCGCCGAGACCGGTCAGCCCTTCGTCGGTCGTCAGTTTCAGCGTCACGAAGTTTCGGCCGGGGCTGGTGACGACGACCTTGGCGTCGACAATCCTCATGGGTGCTCTCTTTCGGGCTTCGGGGGCGGCGGCCGGTGGCGCTCCCGGGGGTCGCCCGGCCGGCCCGGCGGCCTCCGCCATTGTCGGCCGTCGGCCGCGGCGGCGCGCACCTGCCCGTATGGCGGTACGTCACTTCGCCCGGCGCCCGCCCGCCAGGACCCGTGGGCGGGCGCTGCATAGAGTGGCGTGCGTGATGGTTCGTGAGGATGCGGAACAGACGGGCGGGCGCCGGGCGGGCTACGCGGCCGGGGCGGTCGTGTTCGCCATCGGCATGGCCGGCACCACGCTGCCGACCCCGCTGTACGGGCTCTACCAGAAGGAGATCGGGTTCTCCGAGCTGATGGTGACCGTGGTCTTCGCCGTGTACGCGGTCGCGGTCATCTCCGTACTCCTGGTGGCGGGCAACTACTCGGACAAGGTGGGCCGCAGACCCGTACTGCTGGCCGCCATGGTGCTGTCCGCCGCGAGCGCGGGCTGCTTCCTCCTGGAGGGCGGGCTGCCCCTGCTCTTCGCCGGCCGGGTGCTGTCCGGCGGCGCGGCCGGCCTGCTGAGCGGCGCGGCGACGGCGGCGGTCATCGAGCTGGCGAGCCCCGGGCAGAAGGGGCGCGCCGGTTTCGCCGCGACGGCCGCGAACATGGGCGGGCTGGGCTGCGGCCCGCTGCTCTCCGGTCTGCTGGCCGAGTACACGCCGTGGCCGCTGAGCCTGCCGTTCTGGGTCCATCTGGGCCTGGTCGCGCTGGCCTGCGTCATCACCTGGCGGCTGGCGGAGACGGTCGCGGAGCCGAAGCGGTGGCCCAGGCTGGAGCCGCAGGGTGTCAGGGTGCCCGCGGAGGTGAAGGGCGTGTTCGTGCCGGCCGCGCTGGCCGCCTTCGCCGGGTTCGCGCTGCTCGGCCTGTTCACGGCGGTCGCGCCGAGCTTCGCGGCCAAGACGCTGGGCGTGCACAACCTGGCGGTGACGGGCGCGGTGGTCTTCTCCGTGTTCTGCGCCTCGACGATCGGCCAGTCGCTGGCCCCGAGGATCGGCGCCCGTCGCGCGCTCCCCCTCGGCTGCGCCGTCCTGATCGCCGGGCTCCTGCTGGTCGCCTCGTCGTTGCTGGCGAAGTCCCTGGTGCTGCTCGTCCTGGGCGCCGTCTGCGGGGGCGTCGGGCAGGGTCTCGCCTTCCGGGCCGCCCTCACCCTGGTCAGTGAGGCCGCCCCCGCCGAACACCGGGGCGGCACCATCTCGGCGTTCTTCGTCGTCGCGTACACCGGGATCTCCGTGCCCGTGGTGGGGGTGGGGGCGCTGGCCACCTGGCTGGGGCTGCGCGACGCCGGCCTGGTCTTCACCGGTTGCGTGATCGTGCTGGCGGCGGTGTCCGGCACGTATGCCGCGCTCCGGACACCGGCCCGGGCCTGACCGCCGGAGAGCGACGCACTCCGACGGAGCGTCCAGTGGCACAAGGGCCACCGGACCAACGTGTACGTCCCCGGCCACTGGGACACGCACTGGGTGAAGGGGTGCCGCAGCTGCCACCGGTGACCGGGCCGCGAGGGGCGCGCGCCCCGGCCGGCCGACCCCGCACCGGGGTGGCGCCCGTGGGCCGCCTCAGGCGAGGGCGCCGCCGCCGGCGTCGGCCGGTGTCGCCTCGGTGAGTGCGAACCAGGCGGTCTTCCCCTCGGGTTCGGGCCGTACGCCCCATTGGTCGGCGAGGATGTCCAGGAGCAGCAGGCCGCGTCCCGAGGAGGCGAGTTCGCCGGGGGCGCGCTGGTGGGGCAGTTCGTCGCCGCGGTCCATGACCTCGACGAGCAGCCGGCGCGTGCCCGTCTCACCGGTGACGGTGGCGTTGAGGGCGCCGTCCTGGTCGGTGTGCACGAGGACGTTGCCGAGGAGTTCGGTGGCCAGGAGCACGGCCGTGTCCACCTGGTCCGGCCGCGCCCAGTCGTGCAGCAGCGCCTTCAGTTCGACCCGGGCCTCGGCCAGTCCTTCGCCCTGGTCCTGGCCGACGGTGAGCATGAGCCGGCGCTGGCTGATCTCGGCACGGGCGTGTCCGGCGTCGCGCCGCAGCAGCAGGAGGGCGATGTCGTCGCCGTCGCGTGCCGCGGCGTCCTCCCGGGCCCCGGGTCCGGGGCTGAGCACGGCCGCCATGAGCCGGTCGGCCATCGCCTCCAGATCGTCGGCGGGGCCGGGCGAGAACGCGTCGCGGACCCGGGCCCAGCCGGTGTACATGTCGTGGCCGCCGTTCTCGATGAGCCCGTCCGTGCACAGCATGAGGATCTCGCCCTCGTGCAGGCGCACGGTGTCGACGGGGTAGTCCTCCTCGCCGGGCATGAGTCCGAGCGGCAGCCCGCCGCTGACGTGTTTGAGCACACAGGTGCCGTCGGGGGTGCGCAGGACGGGGTGCGGGTGGCCGGCCCGTGCGATGTGCAGGTTCCCGGTGGAGGGATCGGCCTCGATGTAGAGGCAGGTTGCGAAGCGGTCCTCGTCGAGGGTGGTCAGGAAGCGGGAGGCGCGGGCCAGTACGGCGTCCGGGCCGTGCCCCTCGGCGGCGTACGCGTGGACGGCGGTCCTGAGCTGGGCCATGAGCCCGGCGGCGTGCACATCGTGTCCCTGGACGTCGCCGATGACCACGGCCATCCGGCCGTTCGGCAGGTCGATGCTGTCGTACCAGTCGCCGCCGACCATGAGGCCGCCGCCGGTCGGCACGTAGCGGGTGGCGACGCTGAGTCCGGTCGGGGCGGCGCCCGAAGTGCGCATGCTGCGGCGCAGGCCGCGGGAGAGTTCGAGTTCGGCCCGGCTGGCCCGGGCGCGTTCGAGTACCTGGGCGATCATGCGTCCGGTCACCGTCAGCAGGGCGCGTTCGCCGGCCGTGAAGGCCAGGGGAGAACGGAAGGCGGCCAGCCAGACCCCGACGACCTTGCCGGCGGTCACGAGCGGCAGGAAGGCCCACGCCTCGCGGTCCTTGCCGGCGGACAGGTTCCAGGTCGTGGGGAAGCGGCGGCGGTACTCCTCGGGGGAGCCGAGGTAGACGGCGCGTCCGGTCCTGGCCACCTCGGCCGCCGGGTAGCCGGTGGTCATCGGCATGCGGAAGCCCCGGCCCGTGTCTCCGGGCCGGAATCCGTACTGCCCGAGGACGGCCAGGGTTCCGTCGGCCACGCCGAACACGCACTGCCCGTCCAGCGGGAAGTCCGGGGCGTACAGCTCGGCCGCCAGCCTCAGCGCCTCGTCGAGGGTGTCGGCCCCGGCCACCGCGTGTCCGGCCGAGAGCAACAGGGAGTCGCGGCGCCTGGCCTTCTCCGGCGTCCCGTCGGGGTCCGGTCCCGGAAGGCCCACGGGTGCGGGACCGGGCGTCTCCATCCGGTTCAGCGCCTCGATCTGGTGCAGCTCGGCCTCGAACGCGTCGGTCGGTGGCTCGTGCCGTTCACCACCCATCCGGTTTCCCTTCGTCCCGATGTCGTCGCCGACTGTTCGTTCCATGCTCCGACGGGAGAGCCGGGTCCGCAGTACGAGACGTCGCCGGACCGCTGCCCGGAAGGTGTGCCGGACAGGGCGGCGAGGGCCGGGGGTCGTCGGTCCTCACGGGCCGAAGCCGGGTGAATCGCGGGAGCGACGAGGTTCGGACGGGGCCGAAGGGAGCCGGTTAAGGGGCTACCGGTAGGCCGCTGACCTGCGCACATCGCTGAAGTCGATGGCCCGGTCGGCCTCGCGCATGGTTTCCTCAGCCACCCGGCGCGCCTCGGCCGGCACATCCCCGTGTTCCTCCACGAGACCGGCGTAGATCGGTGCTTCGGAACTGTCTGTGAAACTCACGTCGAACTGCCTCAATCGGTCGTGTCTGCCGTGGTCCGGCCGGAAACAGGGGCCGATTCTACGCACGTCCGCGCCGTGCTCCGCACCGGGCACCGGAGAGTTGACCTCAAGTTCACTTGAGCTTCTAGCGTTCCTCCTGCGCCCCGGGTCCACCGTCCGGCCGACCCGGGGCCGTACCGACCCGCCATGCCCGGAGGCACCGCATGAGTATGGAAGTCACCGCCTGGTCGTCGAGGAGGGCCGGGTGGTCGAGCGCGGCACGCACACCGAACTGCTGGCGGCGGGCGGCCGTTACGAGGAGCTGTACCGAACCCAGTTCGCGTCACCGGACGAACACGCGGAGCCCGTGGTGTCCGTGGAGCCTGCCTGACGTGGGAAACAGGTGTGGCGCCGGGCCCCGGCGGGTGAAGGACAGGGGCCGGCGGCATCACGGCGATCAGGCGAAGGGATCGATTGGGTACGCTCACGTCGGCCCGGGAGGGGAATCGGACCGCGCCCGGCCGGGTGACCTCCGGTCCGGGGTCGGGGCGGTGATCACCGAGCTGACGAAGTCGCTCGGCGGCACGTCCGGTTACTGACAGCGGGTACGGGAGTGCCCCCGGCCCGTACGGCCCGGGGGCACAGAAACCGTGTTCCGCGTCAGTCGCGGTCGGTCTCCTGATGCGTGACGGAGCCGTTGTCCGCGTCGATGTCGAAGGTGGTCTTGTTCCAGTCCTTGGTGACCACGTCGACCTTCCAGACGAGGGCGTCCTTGTCGTTCTCGTCCAGGTCGATGGACGTCACGGTGCCCTTCTTCTTCGCCATGGCGGTCTTCGCGGCCTGCTGGGGCGTCTGCTTGGCCTCGGCGATCCGCTTGACCATCTTGGTCTTGTCCTCGGCGTCCTGGTCGGAGTCCTCGGAGGACTTGACGACCTTGCCGGAGACGGCGTCGATGCGGACGATGTGCTTCGTCCCGTCCTTCGCGACGACGTCCGCGACCCACTGCGGGCCGGCGCCGGGCGTGGCGCTGCCCGACGGGGAGGGGCTGCCGGTCGACGAGGGGCTGGGGCTGGCGGACTCGTCGTCCCCCGGGCCCTTGAGTTCGAGTTTGGTGAGCTTGCTGTCCTTGACGGCGCCCTCGGCCGTGGTCATGGCCTTGTCGTAGGTGACCTTGGTGGCCGAGATCAGCTTCTTGCGTTCCTTCTGGTCCTCGGTCATCTGCGCCGGCGAGGCGCTCTTGCTCGCGCTGGCCGACGGGCTGCCCGTGGCCTCGGGGACGGCGCGGGCCGCCTCGGAGGTCTCGGAGGCCGTGGAGGTGCTGCCGCTGTCCTGGCCGCAGCCGGTCAGGAGGGCCGCGGCGAGCAGGGCGCAGGCGGCGCCGGCCGCGCGGAGGCGGTGGGCGCGGAGGAATCCGTTGTTCTTGGGGTGGGGATCATTGGTCATGCCGGCATGCTTAACCGCCGCGCGGCTCCGGCATGTGGGATGAGCGGGCTGTGTCACCCGATCGACCGCCAACCGACCCCCCGACCTGCCTCATCGTCCGGGGTCCGGAGCGTTTCCCCCGCGAGGAGCCCGGTGGCGGAACCCGGCCCGGATTCCCTGTTCACGCGGGTCGCGATCCGGGCGCTTTGGTGCGAGCCTGGATACATGACCTGGGCGTCCTGGACAACACGCGGAGTGTATTCGGGGCACGGCGGCGTGCTCACCGAGGAGGTCGGGCCGCTGTCCGGTGACCTGACCATCCACACCACTTGGGCCGAGGGCACGGCGCAGATCACCGTGCAGTACACCGATGCGGCCGACTGGTTCACGATGGCCGGCAGTCCCGTGCCCTGTCCGTCGGAGGAGGCGAGCCGCGCGCTGCACGCGGCCGCCGTGGAGGCGGTGCGGCAGGGTGCGGCGGCGACGGTCCCCCCGATGCAACCCGGCCCCGAACAGACCGCGGGTGAAGCCGCCGCGGAGTGACCGGGCCCCTACGGGCACGGGCCCGGCCGCCATGCTGTGGTGCCCCGCCAGCGGTCAGGGCCGTCAAGGCCTGATGCTGCTCACCACGTCGGCGGTGGCCATGAGGCCGTCCTGAATGGTGGGGGCCATGCTGGTGCCCGCGAGGAAGAACCCGAGCAGCGCGCAGACCAGCGCGTGGGAGATCTTCAGTCCGCCGTTGCGGAGGAAGATCACCGCGAGAATCAGCAGAAGCAGCACCAATGAGATCGAAATGGCCATGACCAGCCCTCCTCCGCCGCGCCGGATTTGCGGCATTCGGCGCAAGTGTGGCGTAGCAGACGGGCCGTCCCGCGCACTGGCGTGTCCGCCAAACGGGTAAGGCTTGAGTCGTCCTGCGCGAAGCGGGGAAGGGCGCGGACCGGCCGGGAGCGGGGGCGCGGCGTCGCGCATCCCCGCTCCCGCGTACCGAAGGCCGTTACGGTGCCGGCAGCTCCATGAGGGCTGCGACGGTCTCCCGGTGGCGTCCCGCCGTACCGTACGCGGTCGCGTCGGCCTTGGCCCGTTTCAGGTAGAGGTGCGCGGGGTGCTCCCAGGTCATGCCGATCCCGCCGTGCAACTGGACGCACTCCTCAGCCGCGTGGACGGCGACCTTCGAACAGTACGCCTGCGCTACGGCCACGGCCAGCGGCGTGTCGGGGCTGTCCGTCGCCAGGGCGTCGGCGGCGTTTCGCGCGGCGGCCCGGGCCGAGACGACCTCCAGCCAGAGCTGCGCCATGCGGTGCTTGAGCGACTGGAAGGAGCCGACCGGCCGGTTGAACTGGTGGCGCTCCCGGGTGTGTCGCACTGTCTCGGTCAGGCACCACTCGGCGAGTCCCAGCTGCTCCGAGGCGAGCAGCCCGGCGCCGGCCAGCAGCCCCCGGTCCACCGCGCGCCCCGAGGCCGCGGCATCCGCGAGGCGGGTTCCGGTGGCGCCGGTGAGTGTGACGGTGGCGAGCGGGCGGGTGAGGTCGAGCGGGACGAGCGGCTCGACGCGTACACCGGGCGCGTCCGTGGCGACGACGTGCAGGCCGTCGGTGGCCGGAACCAGCAGTACGTCGGCGGCGGCCGCGTCGGCGATCGGGCCGAGCGTCGCGTCGAGGGAGCCGGTCACGTCCGGGTTGCCCGCCGAGGCGGCGGAGAACGGGACGGCGAGCACCGCGACCTTGCGGCCCGCGGCGAGGTCGGTGAGGAGTTCGCCCACCGGCCCGTCCTGCGCGCCGAGTGCCAGAAGCGTCTCGGTGGCGACGACGGAGCTGGTCAGGTAGGGCGCGGGGGCGACGCTGCGGCCGAGTTCCTCGATGACGACGGCGGCCTCGCGGTGGGTGGCGCCCTGGCCGCCCCACTCCTCGGGGACGAGGAGCCCTGCGGCGCCGATGTCGGTGGCGAGCGCCTTCCAGAGCCGCGGGTCGTACGGTGTGTCGGACTCGGTGCGGGCGATCACAGACGGCGCGTCGGCCCGGTCCGCGAGCAGGGAGCGGACGGCGGCGCGCAGGTCCTCCTCGGCCTCCGAGTAGAGGAGGTCGGGCGCCTGGCCCGCTTCGGTCTGAGCGGTCATCGGGAGAGGTCCTTCCAGGCGACGTCCTTGTCGTTGCGCGGCTCGGCGGGCAGGCCGAGTACGCGTTCGGCGACGATGTTGAGCAGTACCTCGCTCGTGCCGCCCTCGATGGAGTTGCCCTTGGAGCGGAGGTAGCGGTAGCCGGCGTCGCGGCCGGTGAAGTCGACGAGTTCGGGCCGCCGCATGGTCCAGTCGCTGTAACGCAGCCCCTCGTCGCCGAGGAGTTCCACTTCGAGGCCGCTGATCTCCTGGTTGAGCCGGGCGAAGGCGAGCTTCATGCCGGAGCCCTCGGGGCCGGGCTGTCCGGCGACGAGCTGCTGGCGCAGGCGCTCGCCGGTGAGGCGGGCGACCTCCGCCTCGACCCACAGGGTCAGCAGGCGCTGGTGCAGGTCGTGGGTGCGCAGCTCGGGGCGTTCGCGCCAGGTCCTGGCGACCGGGCCGATCATGCCGCCCTCGCGCGGGATGCGGGAGCCGCCGATGGAGACGCGTTCGTTCATGAGGGTGGTCTGCGCGACCTTCCAGCCCTCGCCGACGGGGCCGAGCCTGCGGCTGTCGGGGATGCGCACACCGGTGAGGAAGACCTCGTTGAACTCGGCCTCGCCGGTGATCTGGCGCAGCGGTCGCACCTCGACGCCGGGGTCGGTCATGTCGCAGATGAAGTAGCTGATGCCGCGGTGCTTGGGCACGTCGGGGTCGGTGCGGGCGATGAGGATCGCCCAGCGCGCCACATGGGCGCTGGACGTCCACACCTTCTGGCCGTCGACCACCCAGGCCTCGCCGTCACGTACGGCGCGCGTGCCGAGGGCGGCGAGGTCGGAGCCGGCGCCCGGTTCGCTGAAGAGCTGGCACCACACCTCCTCGCCGACCCACAGGGGCTTGAGGAAGCGCTGCTTCTGCTCGTCGGTGCCGAAGCCGAGGATGGTGGGGGCGGCCATGCCGAGGCCGATGCCGATGCGGCGGGGATCGTTGTCCGGTGCGTTCGCGGCGGCGAGTTCCGAGTCCACGACGGGCTGGAGGGAGCGCGGTGCGTCCAGGCCGCCGAGCCCCACCGGGTAGTGCACCCAGGCGAGTCCGGCGTCGAACCGCGCCTTCAGGAAGTCGGTGCGGCCGGTGGTGGCCGGGGGGTGTGCGGCGAGCAGTTCGCGGGTGAGGCGGCGCAGTTCGCCGGCGTCGGGGGCGCTCATCGGGCGGCTCCTGACGGGAGGACGACGATGCGGCCGGTGCTGGTGCCGTCGGCGACGCGCTGGACGGCGGCCGCGGCCTCGCCCATCGCGACCCGCTCGCTGATCAGCGGCTTGATGACGCCTTCGGCGGCGAGCCGGGTGAGTTCCGCGTGGCAGTCGCGTACCGCCTGCGGGTCCTTGGTGTTGTAGAGGCCCCAGTGGAGACCGAGGACCGAGTAGTTCTTCACCAGGGCGTGGTTGAGCGCGGGTGTGGGAATGACGCCGCTGGCGAAGCCGACGACGACCACCCGCCCCTCGAAGGCGATGCACTTCACCGACTTGGCGTACGCGTCGCCGCCGACCGGGTCGTACACGACGTCGGCGCCCCGGCCGCCGGTGAACTCCTTGACCACCGCGACGATGTCCTCGGTGCGCCGGTCGATGACGAGGTCGCAGCCGAGTCGGGCGGCGGTCTCGGCCTTCTCCGGTCCGCCGACCACGCCGATGACGGTGGCCCCGGCGGCCTTGCCGAGCTGGACGGCCGCGCTGCCGACGCCGCCCGCGGCTGCGTGCACGAGAAGGGTTTCGCCCGCCTTCAGGTGCGCCCGGCGGTGCAGCCCGAACCAGCCCGTCTGGTAACCGATGTGCAGGGCCGCGGCCTCGGCGTCGTCCAGGGCCTCGGGGGCCGGCAGCAGCGACGCCTCGTCGGCGACGACGTACTGCGCGAAGCCGCCGTTCGGCAGGGCGGGGGTGGCGAGCACCCGGCGCCCGTCCTCGGTGAGACCGCAGATCTCGACGCCGGGGGTGAACGGCAGCGGAGGCCGCACCTGGTACTGGCCGCGGCAGAGCAGCGCGTCGGGGAAGTTGATGTTCGCCGCGAGCACCTGGACGGTCACCTGCCCGTCCCCGGGCGTGGGCCGGTCCGTCTCCTCCAGCCGCATCACCTCGCTCGGCTCGCCGTTCCGGTGCACTCGCCATGCCTGCATGAGGGGCCTCCACAACACTGTCGGCATTACCACTGCTCCGGCGCATACTAAGCGGTCGCTTGCCTGTGTGGGAACAACCCTCGGGCGACCGGTTCGGCCGTCCCACGACATGAGAGTGCGCCCGGCCCCGCCCGCGAGGGGTGCGGGGGCGCCGGGCGCACGGCCGGGCGGGGGCGCTACTTCCCCACCACCACCTCGGCGACCTGCGGCGCGACCGTGCCGGTCCGCCAGGCCAGGCGCACCGCGTCGGCGGTCCGCCCCGCGGTGTCGACGCGGGTGTACGCGCCGCGGAGCGCGCCGACGGTGTGCCAGGTGCCGTCCGCCTCGCGCAGCTGGATGTCGGCGGCGGCCCCGGCGGAGCCGGCCGGCCGCAGGACGGTCACGGAGCCGACCGCACGCGCGGCGACGAGGTCCACCTCCAGCGACTCGCCCTTCTCGGTCGCACGCGCCGCCCGGTAGACGGTGGCCGGGTCGCCGTCGGCGGCCGCGCGCAGCGAGGAGCCGGTGGCGGCGGGCGGGTTGCCGGTGACCGCGCCGTCCGTGGTCGCGACCTGGAATTCGCGGACGACGACCCAGCTGGTCTGCCCGGCGGTCGCCCGGGCCCGTACGTAGCGCGCCTTGGTTCCGGCGGGCGGGGCCGCCGTGACGTCGGGCTTGCCGGACAAGTCCGCGAGCTTCTGCCAGGTCTGTCCGTCGTCCGAGTACTCCAGGACCCCGGCGTGGATGTAGTCGTCGGTGCTTCCGGGCTTGGCCATGGCGAGCGTGATGTCACCGATGGCCCGCAACTCGCCGAGGTCGACGGTCAGCTGATCGCCGGCGGCGGGCGCCCCGTCGCTCCAGAAGTAAGTGGAGTCGTCCCCGTCGAGTGTCCGGGCGACGGTGTTGCTCTGGTACGTGCCCAGGCTGGTCGAGGCCGTGGGCCTGCCGCTCACCCCGAGCAGCCGGTCGTACTCGGCGGTGGCCGCGTCGACGAACCCGTCCAGCTGCCCGTCCCCGACGAGGACCGGCACCTTGCGGCCGTCAAGCCCGGTGTACGTGAACGAGGCGGCCCGCTCGACCTGTGCGGGCAGCTGCTGCCGGAGCTCCCAGGCCTGGGCGCCCTTGCCGGCGCGGGCGGCCTCGACCATGCCGAGAGCGGTGCGGGCGGCGGTCGCCCAGGACTCGGTGGCGTCCAGCCAGGGGCCGGAGTCCTCGATGAAGCCACGGTCCGGGATACCTGCGCGCAGCCGGGCGGGGGCCGCGCCCAGCGAGGTCAGGACGGAGGTGAGCCGCCCGGCGTCCCCGGACTTCCAGTAGCGGGCGAACTCTGCGGACAGCTCCGGCGCCTTGTCGGTGTTGAGCGCGGAGCTGTAGTTGACGTCGGCGAAGGCGCGCAGTGCCTTCTCGGTACGGGCGTCGCCGCCCGCGTACTCCTTGAGGCCCTTGCCCCAGGACTCGCGCGGGTCGTAGGCCGCGTCGTTCCAGGCGTAGTCCGCGACGGTGTACAGCGAGAGTTTCGAGGCGTACGGCTGGATCATCGGGTTGGCGGTGATCCCGGCGAGCCGCCCCGGCAGGCCCTTCTCACGGCCGTTGAACGGGCCGAGCAGGAGGCGGTCGGTGGCGTAGTCGTTGACCGGGTAGTTGTCCCAGGTCAGGATCGGGTGCCCGAAGACCTTCCGGGCCGAGTCGGCCTGCGCCACCGTCATGGTCGGGGCGACGACGCCGACGCCGGTCCACTCGACGAGCACATTGGGGTCGAGCTGTTCGGAGAGGGCCGTCTTGTACTCCGAGGAGCTGACGTTGTAGTACTCGGTGGGGACCATCTGGAGCGGCTGGGCGCCGGTGTGGGTGGCGATGAACTCCTGGTTGACCCGGTTCAGCAGGTGGGCCTGGGCCGCGCCCGCCGCGCCGCCGCCGGTCCCCCACTTCTGCTTGTCGGCGTCGCAGTTCCAGTTGGTGTAGCTGATGTCGTCGAGCGGGACCGCGAAGGTGCGGACGCCGATGTCCCACATCGTCTGGAACTTGTCTACGAGCGCCTTCACGTCGGCGTCGGAGCTGTAGCAGACCGAGAGGCCGGGCGAGAGCGCGTAGGTGAACTCGACGTGCCGCCGGGCCGCCCGGTCGGTGAGGTCCTTGATCTGGGCCAGCCGGTCGGCCGGGTACGGCTCGCGCCACTTGGCCCGGAGGTAGTCGTCGTCCTTGGGCGAGTACACGTAGATGTTCATCTTGTGCTCGCCGTAGTAGTCGAGCTGGTCGAGGCGGGCCTCGTGCGACCACGGGGTGCCGTAGAAGCCCTCGATGACCCCGCGCAGCGCGGTTCCGGGCCAGTCGCGCACGGCGAGGCCGGCGACCTTGCCTCCCGGCTGCCCGCGGTGCGGCAGGACCTGGCGGAGGGTCTGCGCGGCGTAGTAGGTGCCGGTGGTGTCCTTGCCGGCGAGGACGATCCGGCCCGCGCCGATCCCGAGTACGTACCCCTCGGCGGGCAGTGCGGAGGGGCCTTCGAGCTTCTGGGCGGCCAGGGCGGCGGGGTCACCGACGTACACGGTGAGTCTTCCCGGGGCGGGCCGCTTCGCGCGGACGACGTGCCGGGCGCCGGCCTCCCGCAGGGCCGCCTCCACCACGTCGAGCGTCGGCCCGTCGGCCGTCCCTCCGGCGATGAGGGTGACGGTGGGGGTGACGATCACCCGGTCCGTGCGGTTCTTCACCGACCTCGGGGTCGGGGTGATGGCCGGGGTGTCCTGGGCCTTGGCCGGGGCGCCGGCCGAGGCGCCGACCGGGGCGCCGACCGGGGCGCCGGCGGCCGCGTGGGCGGACGGCCCGGCGGCCAGCAGGCCGCCGGCGAGCATGGTCGCCGCGGCGGTGAGTGCGGTGATGCGGGGCGGGCGAGGCGTCACAGATCCTCCATTGGTCACTCAAGTCACCAGAGTCGCGCAACACAACGAGACTGAATTCAACATCTTGGCGCTTGCATGTCAATGGTCTGGACAACATCAATCCGCTGACCTGCGGTTTCTCCCCCGAAATCCACACTCCTGCATCGAGGAGCGAGGGCACTCACCCCGCCCGGGGTCAGCGGGCGAAGAGTTCGAAGGTAACGGCCGGGCGGCCGCCGAAGCGCTCGGCGGCCGCCTCCGCGTTGCCGGTGAGGAAGCTGCGGCAGTACGTCTCGGGGTCCTCGTCCGTAAGCACCTCGATGTAGGTGCGGTGGGCCAGAAGGGACTGCACGGACCGTTCGAGACCGGCGGTGGCGTCCACCGCGTGGGTGGGCGTGGACGATCCGGCCACGGCCACCCAGCGCACGCCGCCCCACGGTTCGAGGCCCTGCTCGGTCAGCTCCGGGAAGATCCAGCGGTTGCCCGCATCCGCGGCCGCGTCGAGAGTCGCGCGCCCGACCGCGCGGTGGTCGGGCGTGTTCCAGGCGACCCCGCCCCAGGTGTCGCGGTGGTTGAGCGTGATCACCAGCTCGGGGCGGTGCCGGCGGATGGCCGCCGCGATGTCGCGGCGCAGCGGGACGCCGTACTCGATGACCCCGTCACGGTGGTCCAGGAACTCGACGCGGGAGACGCCCACGGCGGCGGCGCTCGCGCGCTGCTCCTGTTCGCGCAGCGGCCCGCACCTCTCCGGTTCGAGCGTGTCGATGCCGGCCTCACCCCGGGTGGCCAGCAGATACGTGACATCACGCCCGCCGTCGGTCCACCCGGCCACGGCCGCCGCGCAGCCGTACTCCAGGTCGTCGGGGTGGGCGACCACGGCGAGTGCGCGCCGCCAGTCCTCGGGCATGGGCTTCAGCTGCTCGGTCATGTCGGCAGGCTAACCGGCAAGGAGGCCCGAGGCCCGTGACACGACCGGTTCAATACCCCGAGGGGTATCCTGGGCCGTCCGGGGCAGGAGAGAGCGAGTCTCTGCTCCACCCGGTGAACGAAAGGAAACACAGCTCGTGACCAGCCTCGTATCCCTCTCCCCCACCCAGGCCGCCGCCCGCCTCGCGGAGTTCACCGTGATCGATGTGCGGGCCCCCGGCGAGTACGCCGCGGGGCATGTGCCGGGTGCGCTGAACATACCGCTGGACCGCCTGTCCGACGCGGTGCCCGCCCTCAAGTCCGCCTCGGCCCGTGGCGCCCTGCTCATGGTGTGCGCCTCGGGCGTCCGCTCGACGCGGGCCTGCGACATCCTCTCGGCGGCCGACATCGACGCCGCGACGCTCACCGGCGGCACCTCCGCCTGGGAGAACGAGGGCCACGGCCTGGAGCGCCCGGAGGGCGGGCGGGCGACCTGGCCGATGGAGCGCCAGGTGCGGCTGGCCACCGGCTCCCTCGTGGTGGCCGGGCTGCTGGCCGGCATCAGGTACCCCGCCGCGCGCTGGCTGTCCGCGGGCATCGGCTCCGGTCTCGTCTTCTCCGCGGTCACCAACACCTGCGGCATGGCGGCGGCCCTGTCGAAGCTCCCGCACAACCGCGCCCCGCGCTCGGCGGCGGACCTGAACGCGACACTGGACGCCCTCCAGGCCTGAGAAAGAACCGCACGGGGGCCGGTCGCAGGCGGTGGTGCGGCCGGCCCTCCGCGTACCGCGAGGTCTCAGACCTCGTCGCGGACCACGGCGAGCAGCCGGTCCAGCACGCGCGGCCCGCCCGCGCGGAGTCCGTCGTGCTCGAACTCGTCGGTGACCCAGGTGCGCAGCCCGCGGATCGTGGCGGCGGTGCGCAGGGCGTGGGCGGTGTCGACGTACATGTCGTCGTGGTAGACGGCGGCGGCCACCGGGACCTCGTTGGCGGCAAGGCGCTCGGGGTCGTACAGCGGCTCCCAGTCGGTGCGGGCGGCGAGCAGTTCGGCCGTCTCGCGCAGCGGGCGCAGCGCCGGGTCGACCTCGAAGTGCCAGGGGTGGATGGACTCGCCCGTGAACAGGACGGGCCCGTCGCCCTTGAGCGCCGTCGCGGCGTCGAACTGCGGGAACTCCTCACGGACCCGCTCCGCCGCCCAGGCTGTGGGGCGGCCGCCCTGGCCGTAGATGGCCTCGTGCATGAGGGCGTACAGGGGGTGCCCGGCGAATGAGGTCGCGGTGCGCATGGCTTCCTGGAAGGTGTCGGAGAGCTCCGTGCCGTGCGGGGTGCGGACGAAGGCGTTCTCCAGCAGGTAGTGCAGCTGGTGGCTGCCGCTGCCGCCGCCGAGCAGGATGCCGAGCGACTGGAAGCCCTCGGGCGTCAGCCGGTGCCCGGCGCTCTCGGGGCGGTGCTCCGCGAGGTGAGCGGTGATCTCCCGGGCGCGTTCGACGTCCTGCGGGTAGCGGGCGTAGTGCGCGGCGACCTTGCGTTCGATCCGGGGGTACGCGGCCCGGTAGACGCCGTCCGCGTGGGCGTCGAGGGAGGGCAGGCCGCCGGTGATCAGGACGGTACTGAGGCCTTCGGGAGCGGCCGAGAGGTAGCGGACGGCGCAGAAGCCGCCGAAGGACTGGCCGAGGACCGTCCAGGGCGCCCCGCCGGTCAGCTGCGGGCGGATGAGCTCGCAGTCCCGCACGATGCTGTCCGAACGGAAGTGCGCGAGGTAGTCGGCCTGCTCGCGCGGCCCGCCGCGCAACGGGAGGGTCTGCCGGTTGGCCGGGGTGGACAGGCCGGTGCCGCGCTGGTCGAGGAGGAGCACCCGGAATTCCCGTACCGCCCGGCCGAGCCAGGCCTCCGCGCCGGTGAAGCGCCGGGCGCCGAAACCGGGGCCGCCCTCCAGGTAGAGCAGCCAGGGCAGCTCCTGGCCGGCCCTGGAAGCGGCCACGATCTCCCGGCCGAAGACCTCGATCTGCTCACCGCCGGGGTCGGCGTGGTCGAGCGGGACGGTGAAGTGACGGTCGGTGAGGACGAGGCCGGGCTGACGGTAGCTGTTCAAGGGTGCTCCTGGATCGGACGGTTCCCGGACAGTTCAGCACACCGGTGTGCCCCGGACGGTCGCGGCCCGTGTGCGGCGCGGGCGTCCGGCTCCTACCGTGCAGTCATGATCCGGTTCGAGCAGGTCGGCAAGGTCTATCCGGACGGTACGGCCGCGGTCGACGGGCTGTCCTTCGAGGTCGCCGAGGGAGAACTGGTCACCCTGGTCGGCCCCTCGGGCTGCGGCAAGACCACCACGATGATGATGGTGAACCGGCTGATCGAACCGACCTCGGGCCGCATCCTCGTGGACGGCCGGGACATCGCGAAGACCGACCCGGTGAAGCTGCGCCGCCGCATCGGCTACGTCATCCAGCAGGTGGGGCTCTTCCCGCACCGCACGGTGCTGGACAACACGGCGACGGTGCCGGCGCTGGTCGGCTGGAAGCGGTCCAGGGCGCGGGAGCGCGCGGCCGAACTGCTCGACCTGGTGGGCCTGGACCCGTCGACGTACGGTTCGCGCTACCCTGCCCAGCTCTCCGGCGGCCAGCGGCAGCGGGTGGGGGTGGCGCGGGCGCTGGCGGCCGACCCGCCGGTGCTGCTGATGGACGAGCCGTTCGGTGCGGTGGACCCGGTGGTGCGCGAGCGGCTGCAGAACGAATTCCTCAACCTCCAGTCCAGGGTCAGGAAAACCGTCCTGATGGTCACCCATGACATCGAGGAGGCGGTGCGGATGGGTGACCGGATCGCGGTGTTCGGCCAGGGGTGCATCGAGCAGTTCGACAGCCCGGGCGCGGTGCTCGGCGCCCCCGCGACGCCGTACGTAGCGGGGTTCGTCGGCGCCGACCGGGGGCTGAAGCGGCTGTCGGTCACCGCGATCGAGCCGGACGATCTGGAGGAGCCGCCGGTGGCCCGCCTGGACGAACCGGCCGGGGCGGCGGCGGCCCGGCTGGGCGCGGCGGGCTCGCGGTGGGCGGTCGTGCTGAACGCCGAGGGTGAGCTGCACGGCTGGGTGTCGGCGGACGCGCTGCGGATCGCCGGGGACCAGGGCACGGTGGGTGAGCTGGCGCGCCGGATGGACGCGTGGGTGCCGGTTGGTGCCCCGCTGAAGCAGGCGTTCAGCGAGATGCTCCAGCACGACGCCGGATGGATCGCGGTGCTGGACGGGTCGCGGTTCCTCGGGGTGCTGACTCCGGCGAAGCTCCATGAGGCCCTGCGGCGTTCGGTGGACGCGGACGCGCAGGGCGTCGGGCGCGACGAGGTGCGGTTCGACTCGGTGGCGGACGCCTGACCGGCGCCCCGGGCCCCGGTCCGCTGGGTGGTCTCGTGATCCGGCCCGTAGCGCTCGTGATCTCACCCGTCCTTGCCGGGGATGAGGTGCTTCGCTCGCAGGTAGGTGCGGGCCACGTCCTCGGGCAGCCGCCGCCAGTTGTCCACCTGTTCGTTCAGCCGGGCCAGGTCCGCGGTGGTCAGTACGGTGTTGAGCCTGCCCAGCGCCTTGCGCACGCCTTCACCGCCGGCGCGGGACCGGTTGACGACGGGGACGAGGTAGTCGGCGTTCTGGAGGTTCTTGTCGTCGGCGAGCAGGACGAGTCCGAAGTCGTCCAGGGTGGCGTCGGTGGTGGTGGTCAGCACCATCTGGTCCCGGCCGCTCTGCACGGCCTGCTTGGCCTGGGTGGTGCCGACGCCCTTGGGGTCGACCGCGGTGATGTCGATCCCGTACGTCTTCTCCAGGCCGGGCGCGCAGTAGGGGCGCTGGACGCATTCGTCGCCGGCCGCGAGCCGTACCGGAAGGCCCGACCGGCCCAGGTCGCTGAGCGTCTTCAGGTGGTGCTTCCGGGCGTAGGCGGCGGTGACGGCGAAGGCGTTCTGGTCGACGGCCTTGCCGGGGTCCAGGACGGTGAGGCCGCGGGGCGCGGCGAGGGCGCGCAGGGCCTTCATGGTGGCGGCGAGGTCCGGCGAGCCGACGGGGGCGGCGTCGGCCCCGTTCCTCTTGGCGTTCAGCCAGTCGGCGAAGGTGGCCGCGTACTCCGGGACGACGTCGATCCGGCCGTTCTCCAGCGCGGGTTCGTAGATCTCCCGGTTGGTGACGGAAATGATCTTCGTGGAGTATCCGGCGCGGCCGAGCAGCAGGGCGTACATCTGGGCGAGGAGGTCGCTCTCGCTGAAGCCCGCGGAGCCGATGGTCAGATGCTTGCTGTCGCCGGGCGGGGCGGTGACCTCGCCCTGGTCCTCCAGTGCGGGGCCGGTGGAGCAGGCGGTGGCCGCCAGCAGCGCGAGCGCGGCGAGCAGGCGCCCGGCCCTCACCCGGTCTCCCCCGTGCGCAGCCCGAGCCGGCTCGGCGCGAGCCGCTGCGCCGCCTCGAAGACCCCCTCGACGAGCAGCGCGAACACGGCGACCAGGACCGCTCCGGCGACCACCTGGGCGGTGGAGGCGAGGTTGAACCCGGCGGTGATGATGCGGCCCAGTCCCCCGCCGCCGGCCAGGGCCGCGATGGTGGCCGTGGCGACGAGTTGGACGGCCGCGATGCGCACACCGGTGAGGATGAGGGGCAGGGCGAGCGGCACCTCTACCTGGAGGAGCAGCTGCCGGCCCGTCATGCCCATGCCCCGTGCGGCGCGGACGACGTCCTGGTCGACCTCGCGCATGCCGACGTAGGCGTTGGTGAGCAGCGGGGGCACCGCGAACAGGACGAGCGCCACGATGGTCGGGCCCTCGCCCCAGCGGCCGACGGGGGTGAGCAGGAGCAGCACCAGGACGGCGAAGGTGGGGACGGCCCGTCCGATGTTGGAGAGGTTGACGGCGAGCGCGCCGCCCTTGCCGAGGTGGCCGAGCACCAGGGCGACGGGCAGGGCGATGAGGCAGCTGACGAGGAGGCAGACGGCGGTGAGGTAGAGGTGCTGGCCGAGCCGGGTCCAGATGCCGTCCTGGCCGTGCCAGTGCGCGGAGGTCGTCAGCCAGGACCAGGCGTCCAGGAGGGTGTTCACGACCGGCTCCTGGTCCACGGGGTCAGCAGGCGTTGCAGCAGCAGGAGGAGCAGGTCGGCGGCGACGGCGATGACGACGCACAGGACGGAGGCGGTGAGCACCTGGGCCTTGAAGTAGGTGTTCATCCCGGAGTAGATGAGGTTGCCGAGCCCTCCGTAGCCGACGATCGCGCCGACGGTGACCAGGGAGACCGCGGAGACGGTGGCGATGCGCAGGCCGGCCATGGCGGCGGGCAGGGCGAGCGGGAGTTCCACGGCCAGGAGCAGCCGTACGGGTCCGTAGCCCATGCCCCGCGCCGCCTGCCGGGTCTCCTCGGGCACGGCGCGCAGTCCGGCGAGGACGTTGCGTACGAGCAGGGTCAGCGAGTAGAGGACGAGGCCGGCGACGACGAGCGAGGCGGACAGTCCGTATACCGGCAGCAGCAGGGAGAACATGGCGAGCGAGGGAATGGTGTAAAGGATCGTCGTGACCCCGAGCACGGGCCCGGCCGCCCAGTGCCAGCGGCGGGCGGCGAGGGCGAGCGGGAGTGCGAGGACGAGGCCGATGAGCACGGCCACCGCGGTCAGCTGCACGTGTTGCAGGACGGCGTCCCAGAGGATGTGCCGACGGGAGCTCAGGTAGGCGCCGCAGACCCACTCGTTGCGCGCGAGGCAGTCGTCGGGGGGCGCGGTCACCCGTCCATTGCAGCCCGCGCGGCGGGGATGCGCGCGTCCTGATCGCCTGTTCGGGGCGCGGTGACCACTGGCCACCGCGTCGGAGTGCGGGTCAGGAAGCGGCGGCTGCCCGGTCGAGGATCGCGGTCGGTTCGTCGGGCCGCGAGTACATCGGCCAGTGGCCGGTGTCCGTCGTGACCAGCTCCCACCGCTCGCCGGCCGGCAGCCGGGCCACGTCCTCGCTCGGTTCCGGGCCGTCGAGGAGGCACTTGACGTACGTCGTCGGCAGTCCGCCCGGTGGACGGTTCAGCACGGCGGGGTCGCTGAGCGAGGCACCCGGGTGCGGCACCGCATCGTGCACGATCCGCGCGAGCTGTTCGCCGGTGAGTCCCTGGCCCTCGAAGTCGGCGGCGGCCGGCGGGGCCCAGAGGCCGCCGTTGCCGTCCAGCTGGGCCCGGAGCGCGGCCGGCCCCTGCCACCAGCTGGAGACGAACGACGCGCCGTCGGCCGGGACGTTGGCATCCACGTAGACGACACGGGCCGGCCGGTCGCCCATGCGCTCGGCGGCCTGGCCCACGGGAATGCCCGAGTAGCTGTGGCCGACGAGGACGACGTCGCGCAGGTCCAGGCGCTCCACCTCGTCCACGATGTCGGCCACATGGGTCTGCCGGCCCACCGGCCGCCCCTTCTTGTCGCCGAGCCCGGACAGGGTCACCGGGTGGGCGCCGTGGCCCGCCGCACGCAGCCCGGGCACCACGTCGTCCCACGCCGAGGCGTCCAGCCAGGCGCCCGCCACCAGTACGAATGCAGTCATGCGGGGACACCGACCGAGGGGTGTGACAACGCCGTCGGGCGCGCGGCCTCAGCCCGCGCGTCCGGGGGGCGCGGGCTCCTCCGCGTCCGCCGCCGGCCGAGCGTCCGACCCCTCCGCACGACGGTCCAGGATCTCCAGGACACGCTGCCCCCACCGCAGGTTCTCCTCCTCGAAGGACCGGCCGCGCATCAGGGTGAGATAGGGGCCGATGCGCTCGGCCGCGGCGATGAAGGCGGCCTCGTCGCGGCCGGCCAGCAGGCGTTCGCGCAGCCGCTCGTACCGGGCGAGCTTGGCGCGCGCCCACTCCATGCGCTCCTCGACCGAGGCGCGTACCGCGTCCCGGTCTCCGATGTCGACGGCCCGGGTCATCACCAGGAGCTCGTCCCGGATCGCCGTGGGGCGGGGCGCCTCGGCGGTGAACGCGCCGAGCGCGTCGCGGCCGGCCTCCGTCAGGGTGAACACCCGCTTGTTCGGCCGGCGCTGCTGCTCCACCACGCGCGCCGCGATCAGGCCGCCCTCCGCCAGCCGGTCCAGTTCCCGGTAGAGCTGCTGCGGCGTGGCGGACCAGAAGTTCGCCACCGAGACGTCGAAGACCTTGGCCAGGTCGTATCCCGACGCCTCGCCTTCGAGCAGGGCCGCCAGGATCGCGTACTTGAGTGACATCTGGACACGCTAACACCGGTGTGACTAATCTCGTCCGCACCTATTCAACAAGTTGACTACGGAGTTCGGCATGCTTCCTTTCCGCAAGGCCGTCGAGGCACACGATCTGGCGGCGGTCGAGGCGACTCTGGCCGAGGAGGTCGTCTTCACCAGCCCGGTGGCGTTCAAGCCCTACGCCGGAAAGCCGGTCACCGCCGCGATCCTGCGCGCCGTCTCCGAGGTGTTCAGCGACTTCCGCTACGTACGGGAGATGGCGAGCGCGGACGGGCGCGACCACGCGCTCGTCTTCACGGCGAAGGTCGGCGACCGGGAGATCACCGGCTGCGACTTCCTCCACCTGAACGAGGCGGGCCGGATCGACGACCTCATGGTGATGGTCCGGCCGCTGTCCGCCGCACAGGCGCTGGCCGCGGAGATGGGGGCGCGGTTCGAGCGGATCAGCCGCGAGGCGGCGGCCGGCTGACCGGCCGGAGACGCCACGGGAAGCGCGGCATGGCGGCGTGCACCGCGATGTCGGGCACAAGGCATGGGCGTATTGTCCGATTATGGACAATGTCGGGCTTGCCAAGGACTCCGCGGAGGATCTCCTGGACGCGGCGGTGGCGTGTGCCGTGCGGGAGACGGGGGCCGCGGTGGCCATGCTGTACCTGCTGCCGCCCGGCGGCTCCACCCTTCGGCTCGCCGTGCTCGCCGGGGTGCCGCCGGAGCTCGCCGACCCCTGGCTCAGGGTGCCGCTGTCCGCTCCCATGCCGGTGTCCGACGCGGTGAAGGACCGGCATCTGGTCTGGCTGGGCAGCCAGGAGGAGCTGGCCCGGCGGTATCCGCGTCCCGCGCTCGTCCTTCCGTACCGTTTCGCGCTGGCGGCCGCGCCCGTCCTCGCGGGGACCACGGCTCTCGGCGGTCTCGTGCTGCTGTGGCCCGGCTCGCACCCCCCGCAGCTGACGCCGCGGGAGCGGGCGGCGGTCCGCGGCTGCTGCGACGACGCCGCCCAGGCGTTGCACGAGGCGCGGGAAGCGGGCCGGCCGGTCACGGCCGCCGTCGGGCCCCGGGTGCTGCCGCCGGTCACCGCGGCGCCGCCCGCCCCCGCCGAGGCGGTCGCCGCGGCCGACTTCGTCGCCCGGCTGCCGGGCGGCTGCTGCACCCTGGACACGCACGGCCGGATCACCTACCTCACGGACGCCGGCGCCGCCCTGGTCGGCGGGCGCGCGGACGAGCTGGTGGGAACGCTGCCCTGGGAGTCGCTGCGCTGGCTCGCCGATCCGCACTTCGAGGACCGGTACCGGGGGGCCATGATCAGCCGGGAGCCGATGTCCTTCACCGCCCTGCGACCTCCGGACCAGTGGCTGTCCTTCCGCCTCTACCCCGACGCGTCCGGCATCAGCGTGTACATCACTCCCGTCAGCGCGCCGCACGCCCCGGCGGCGCCCACGGCCGCGGGCGCCGCCGCGTCGCCGAGCGCCCCGGGCCGGGCCGTCGCGCTCTACCACTTGATGCACCTGGCCGCGACCCTCACCGAGGCCGTCGGCATCCGGGACGTGGTCGAGCTGATCTCCGAACAGCTCGCGCCCGCCTTCCGCATCCAGGCCCTCGCCGTGATGACGGCGGCGGAGGGGCGGCTGCGGATCGAGGGGCACCGCGGCTTCAGCGCCGCGCTGATGGAGTGCTTCGAGGGCGCGCCCCTGACCTCGCACGCCCCTGTCGCACACGTCCTGACCACCGGGGTGCCCGCCTTCTACCGCACCTTCGACGAGTTCAGGCGCGCCTTCGAGCCCGCCTCGCTCCAACAGGGCCTGGCCGCATGGGCCTTTCTGCCGCTGCTCGCCTCAGGACGCGCGGTCGGCACCCTGGTGCTCGGCTACGAACGCACGCGCCCCTTCGAACCGGAGGAGCGGGCCCTCCTCACCTCGATCGCCGGGCTGATCGCCCAGGCCCTGGACCGGGCCCGCCTCTACGACACCAAGGAGCAGTTGGCCCACAGCCTCCAGGCCCATCTGCTCCCGCACACCCTCCCGGCGATCGACGGCCTGGACGTGGCCGCCCGCTACCGGCCACCCGGGGCATGGGCATCGGCGGCGACTTCTACGACGTGATCCGGCTGGACGCCAACACCGCCGCCGCGGCCATCGGCGACGTGCAGGGCCACAACGTGAAGGCCGCCGCCCTGATGGGCCAGGTCCGTACGGCGGTGCACGCCTCGGCGGGGGCGCCGCCCGCCGAGGTGCTTGAGCGCACCAACCGTCTGCTCGCCGATCTCGACCCCGGCCTCTTCACCAGCTGCCTCTACGTCCACCTGGACCTGGCCGGCCACCGCGCCCTGCTGACCACGGCCGGTCATCCGCCGCCACTCCTGCGCCATCCCGGAGGACAAACCGAGGTGCTGCGGCTGCCTCCGGGCCTGCTGCTCGGCATCGACCGGGCGGCGCGCTACCCGACGACCGAGATCCCGCTGCCGCCCGGCGCCGCCCTCGCGCTGTACACCGATGGTCTGGTGGAGGTTCCCGGCACCGACCTCGACGAGTCGACGGCGGCGCTCGCCGGCCAGTTCACCCGGGGCGCCGGCCGGTCCATGGACGCCCTGGCCGACAGCCTCGTCCGGTACGCGAAGCACGCCACGCCGGGCAGCGACGACATCGCGCTCCTCCTCATCAAGGCACTGGAGAGCCGGGGCGGTTGACGCGCTCCCCCTGCCGACAAGGGCGTTGATACGATCACCGCCCCATGGACAGCAGCAGCGAGATCCCGATGGTCGCCGTTCCGGCTGGCCGAGTCACCCTCTCCGACCGCCGCACTCAGGCCAGTTGGGAGGTGGAGCTGTCCCCGTACCGGCTCGCCGCACACCCCGTCACGCAGGACCTGTACGCGAAGGTGACCGGCGAGCGGCCGAGCAGCGCGCGGGGCGGCCGGCTGCCCGTCGAGGGCGTCTCCTGGCTCGACGCGGTCCGGTTCTGCAACGCCCTGTCCCGGCAGGAGGGCCTGGCACCCGCCTACCGCATCGGCGCGGCGGCACAGGACACCGGGTGGGACGGGTCCGCCGACGGGTACCGGCTGCCGTCCGAGGCGGAGTGGGAGTACGCCTGCCGCGCCGGTACGGCCACCGCGCGGTACGGGGAGCTGGACGAGATCGCCTGGCACCGGGGCAATTCCGGGGAGCGGCCGCACGAGGTCGGCGAACGGGAGCCCAACGCGTGGGGGCTGTACGACACGCTGGGCAACGTGTGGGAGTGGTGCTGGGACGTCTACGACGCCGAGGTGTACGGCGGCTACCGGGTGCTGCGCGGCGGCGGTTGGTTCGACGAGCGCTGGAGCTGCCGGGCCTCGGTGCGGCGGCGCAGCCACCCGACGTTCCGGATCGACGACACGGGGTTCCGTCTCGCCCGTTCGGCCGCGTGCTGAGCCCGGAGCGCTCCGGCCCGGTCGTGGGCGGGGCGCCGGGTTGCGGGCCGCCGGTGGGTGGCCTTGACTGGAACGAGGTGGGTGATTCCCTACCTCCCCTCCCCCGGTCTGGGGTGAATACCGTGCTGTTCACCGACCGCGCCGACGCGGGCCGGCGGCTCGCCGAAGCGCTCGGCCCCCTCGCGCAGAGCGACCCCGTCGTGCTGGGCCTGCCCCGCGGCGGGGTGCCCGTGGCCTTCCGCGTCGTCCAGGAGCTCGGCGCCCCGCTCGATGTGATCGTGGTCCGCAAGCTCGGCGTCCCCCACCACCCGGAGGTGGGCTTCGGCGCCATCGGGGAGGGCGGGGTACGGGTCATCAGCGACGACATCGTGCGCCGGGCCGGGGTCTCGGAGGCCGACATCGTCGCCGTCCAGCAGGCGGAGGAGGCCGAACTGTCGCGCCGGGCGCGGGCGTTCCGGGGCGACCGGCCGCGCGTCCCTCTCGAAGGGCGCACGGTGATCCTCGTGGACGACGGCATCGCGACCGGTGCGACGGCCCTCGCCGCCTGCGCGGTGGCCCGGGCCCAGGGCGCTGCCCATGTGGTGCTGGCCGTTCCGGTCGCACCGCCCTCCGCCGCCGCCCGGCTGCGGGAGGAGGCGGACGAGCTGGTGTGCCTGTCGGCGCCGGACGGGTTCTCCGCGGTGGGCGAGTGGTACCGGGACTTCGACCAGACGCCGGACGAGGAGGTCGTGTCGCTGCTGGAGAGGGCGACGCGGCAGTCCGGGAGCCGGGCGTCCAGCGACGTACTGGTGGAGGCGGGCGGGGTGGCCCTGCCCGGCAATCTCACCCGGGCCGGTGACACCGGGGCGCTCGTGGTGTTCGCGCACGGGTCCGGCAGCAGCAGGCACAGCCCGCGCAACCGGTCCGTCGCCGCGGCCCTGAACCGGGCCGGCCTCGGCACCCTGCTGTTCGACCTGCTCACCCCCGACGAGGAGGCGGAGGGTTCCCACGTCTTCGACATCTCGACCCTCGCCGGGCGCCTCGTGGACGCCACCGCCTGGCTGCGGTTGCACGCGCCCGGCCCCCTCGGTGTGTTCGGGGCGAGCACCGGGGCCGCCGCGGCCCTCCAGGCGGCGGCCGTGGTCGGGGCGGAGCCCGGCGCGGGGATCGGCGCGGTCGTCTCGCGCGGTGGCCGGCCGGACCTCGCGGGCGCCCGTCTCGGCGAGGTCCGCTCCCCGACCCTGCTCCTGGTGGGTGGCCGGGACACGGAAGTGCTGGAACTGAACCGCCGGGCCCAGGCGCAGCTGCACTGCGAGAGCCGGCTCGACATCATCCCGGACGCCACCCACCTCTTCGAGGAACCGGGCGCCCTGGACGAGGTCGCCGAACGGGCCCGCGCGTGGTTCGTCAGCCACCTGGCGCCCGGAACCGCGTGACGCGAAGGAGCCCGCGCCACCGGGTCCGCGCGCTTTGGTGAACCGCGAAGCAACCCCGGCCGCGGATATGCCGTCTTGATCCACAGCAAGGCGGCACACCGCTTACCGCACGCCGCGCCCGACGACCCTCGCCCCTCCCCCCTCATGAGTACACGGGCCAGAGCACCCGACAACTATACGCTTCATGTATACATACAATGTATAGTTGCGGCCGGGCCGGTCCGCTCACGCGCGAAAGGCTCCCATGCACAGCAAGGCACTGGCGCCCGAATACCAAGGCGCCCTCACCAAGATGTCTGTGAACGCCTCCCTCACCGACGTACTGGCCGAGGGGATACGCCACATGGAAGCGGCCGAACGCTCCGGCTCCGCCCAGGAAGTGGCCCGGGCCGGGCTCGCCGTGGCCGAGGCGCACCGCCGGCTCGGCCACGTGGAGGACGCCGACCTCGCGTGGAAGGCCAGTTACCGCGCCGCCCGGTCGGCGGACGACGCCGGGGCGATGGCCTGGGCCCTGTGGAGCGGCGGGACGCTCGCCCGCCAGCGCGGCCGACTCCGCCTGGCATTCCGCCTGTTGGGCCTGGCGGCTGACATGGGCAAGAGGGGCGGGGACGTGGTCGCCCGCGGCTACTCGCTCGCCGGCCTCGCGGAGACCGGGCGCATCCAGGGCGACTACCGCACCGTCGCGGCACTGCACGAGCAACTGCTCGCCGAGGCCCGCGCACGCGGCGAGGCCCGCCACACCGTCTGGGCCCTGGAGGGCATCGCGCAGATCCACCGCAACACCGGATCGTTCGACACCGCCCTGGCGATGTTCGAGGAGGCCGCGCAGCTGGCCGGGGACGCCGACGACCGGCGGGGCCGGGCCTGGGCGCTGCGTGGCATGGCCGACATCATCTCCGTACGCGACAACGACCCGGACCGGGCGCTCGGCCTGCTAGCGGAGGCCGAAGTCGCCTGCCGCGAGATGAGTTTGTCGAGCGCCCTGGCCTACAACCACAAGATGCGCGCCAATGTGCTCTACCGCGCCGGACGCTACGAGGAGGCCAGGCAGGTCTACGAAGGGGCCCTGGAGGAGTTCCGTGCGATGACGGAGCCCCGGGGCGAGGCGCTGTCCCAACTCGGCCTGGTGAAGTCGCTCGCCCGGCTCGGGCGTGACACCGGTGAGACGGCCGCCGATCTGGACGCGCTGCGCGCCACGCTCGACGGGATCGGGCTGCTCAACGCCCGGGACATGGTCGACCGGGCGTACACGGAGCTCGGTGTGGAGCCGGCCGGTGACGTGGTGCCGGGTGCGGGCGGACGCCGATGACGCCTCCCGTGACCTCGTCGGCCACCGCGCCGCAGATACTCGCCCGCTGCCGCGGCCTGGTCCGCCCCGCGCTGTGCCGGGCCGTGCGCCAACTGCACCCCTGGCACGGCGAGATCACCGCGTTCTCGCTCGGCTGGGACGGGGTCGACGGCGGAGATGTGCCCGGCGCGCAGGGCAAGGGCGTCCGCCAGGCACTGGCCGTGCTCGGCGCCGAGGCGGTCGGTGCGAAGGCCCGCAGCGCGGTCGCCGGAGCGGTCGCCGTCGAGCTGATCCACACGTTCTCCCTCCTGCACGACGACATCATGGACGGCGACGAGACGCGTAGACGGCGCGCCACCGCCTGGAAGGCGTACGGGGTCGGGCCTGCGGTCCTCGCGGGGGACGCGCTGTTCGCGCAGGCCGTGCAGACGCTGGCCGACGCACCGGGCGGGCACTGCGTGCCGGCGGTACGCCTGCTCGCCGCGACCCTCACCGACCTGGTGCGCGGCCAGGCCGACGACCTGCTGTTCGAGTCGCGGCCCTGGACCGGGCCGGACGCCGTGCAGCCGCCCGAATACCGGCTGATGGCCGAGCACAAGACCGGCGCGCTGCTGGGCTGCGCCGCCGGTCTGGGCGCGCTGCTCGGCGGCGCCGGGCGCACGGAGGCCGACGCCCTCACGGCCGCGGGGCGGCATCTCGGGGTGGCGTTCCAGGCGGCGGACGACGTGCTGGGCATCTGGGGCGACCCCGCGGTCACGGGCAAGCCGGTGCACAGCGACCTCGGGCGCGGCAAGAAGACGTATCCGGTGCTTGCGGCCCTCGCCGCCGGCGGGCCGGCCGCGACGGAGCTGGGGGCGCTGCTGCGCGGCGGGCCACTGGACGACGGGGCCGCCGGGCGGGCGGCCGGTCTGATCGAGGAGGCGGGCGGGCGGACGGCCGCCACGGCGGAGGCCCACCGCCACCTGGAGAGCGCGCGGGCCTGCCTGCAGAGCGTCCCGCTGGTGCCGGAGGCCCTGGAGGAAATGCTGACACTGCTCCCGTACGTGGTCGACCGCGCCGGGTGAGGCACCGCGCGGTGGGCGGGGCGGTGCCGCCCCGCCCACCGGCCGTCAGGGGTGCATCGACGCGCCCTTGAGGATCTTGTCCACGGCGTTGCGGGGACCGTGCACGGCCAGACCCACGAGGTCCATCGCGTCCCGGCGCACCGCACGCACCGCGGCCCGGTTGTCCCGGTCGTTGCCCGTGGCGAAGAGGTCCGAGGTGAACACCGACAGGGGCACGCCCCGGCCGACGGCGCGGGTGTGGGCGGTCGTCAGCATCTCCTTCGCCCCCTCGAAGACCATCACCGGCTGACGGAACATGGGCAGATACGGGGTGTCGTCGGCGTCGGCGTAGGGCTCGCCGATCACGTCGGGGACCGCGGTGCCGAGGCCGCTGACCAGGAAGGCGGTGACGTTCAGCCGTTGCCAGGTCTCCAGGTCGTCCCGGAGCAGTACGGCGATCTTGGTGTCGAAGCGGACGGGGGCGGGGGCGGTGGTCTCAGCTGTCATCCCCCGAGCCTGCCGGGCCGCCCGGGGCCCGGTCTTGTACGAACTTTGCACGTCGGTGCGGAGGCGGGCCCGGCGTACGATCGGCACATGGCTGCCCGTCCGGACATCACCGCCTGGTGTCCGCCCGTGGAGGGAATCGCAGAGGTCTTCCACGCGCACTTCACCGACCACACCTACCCGATGCACACGCACGACGCGTGGACGCTGCTCCTCGTGGACGAGGGCATGGTGCGTTACGACCTGGACCGCCACGAGCACGGCGTACTGACCCACACGGTGACGCTGCTGCCGCCGCACGTCCCGCACAACGGCGGGGCGGCCACCGCGGAGGGCTTCCGCAAACGCGTCCTGTACCTCGACGTCCCCCAGGTGGACGAGCGACTGATCGGCCGGGCCGTGGTCCGGCCCGTCCTGCACGATCCGGCGCTGCGCAGCCGCATCGACAGCCTCCACCGCACCCTCGCGGGTCCGGGCGACGAACTGGAGGCGGCGAGCCGGCTCGCCCTGGTCTCGGAACGCCTGGAACAGCATCTGCGCGACCGTCTCGACCCCGCCCGCTACGTCCACGACAGCAAGGTCGCGCACCGGCTGCGGGATCTGCTGGACGAGAAGTTCGTCGAGGGCGTCACGCTCCAGGAGGCGGCCACCCGGCTGCATGCGCATCACGCGCACCTGGTGCGGGCCTTCAGCCGTGAGTTCGGCATGGCACCGCACCAGTACGTGACGGGCCGCCGGGTCGACCTCGCGCGCCGGCTGCTGCTGCGAGGAGTCCCTGCGTCGGCCGTGGCCGCCTCGGCGGGCTTCTACGACCAGTCCCATCTGACGCGCCATTTCAAGCGGGTCGTGGGCACGGGCCCGGGGCACTACGCCCGCACCCGCGGGGCGTGACGCCGGGCGCCGCGCGCTCCCCACCCTCTAGCGGCGCTCCAGGACGCCCCGGACGAAGGCCGCCTGGCCGGCATGCTGGAGGTCGTCCGACAGCACGCTCATCAGGCGCACCCCCAGGGTGACCGGCGGCGACCACGCCTCGTCCACGACGCGGTCCAGCGCGTGCGCGTCGAGGTCCCGGACGAATGCGAGCGTGTGCTCGTGGACGGCGTCGTAGTAGCCGAGGAGCAGGTCCGCCGAGCCCACGCGCACGGCCCCGACCTGCTCGCTGCTCTGCCCGTACCCGGTGGCCTCGGCGGTGAAGGGCAGATCGAAGCGGCCGGCCCAGTCCTGGGCGAACCAGATCTGTTCGGTGCCGGCCGCGTCCGCGATGTGGTCGTCCTGGACGCGGGTCAGATGCCACACCAGCCAGGCGATCGTGTTGGCACCGTCGTCCAGTCGGGCGTGGAGGTCGTCGGGTTCGAGCCCTTCGACGGCCGCGTGCACGGTCTCCCCGATGCGGGAGTATCCATCCGTCAGAATTTCAGAGACGTTCATGCTTTCACCTTGGCCGCTTCCTTGCGCCCGGGCGGCCATCGACACGCCCTGCGGCGGGCGCCGGCGGTCAGGAACCGGCCGGCGCCCGCCCGGTGCTCAGCTGTAGACGCCGAACTCCCAGAGCGAGTAGCCCCAGGCCGTGCCCCGCTGTGTGAGGACGAGCTTCACGTAGCGGGCGGTCTGCGCGATGTCGAGGTCGTCGGCGTCACCGTCCCCGTTGGTGGTGGTGTACACCGACCGCCAGGAGCCGCCGTCGTCCGAGACCAGCACCTCGTAGGACTTGGCGTACGCCGGGTCCCACACCAGCTGGAGGTGGCGGAAGGACTTCCGCTCGCCGAGGTCGACCTGGATGGACTGCGGGTCGCTCCAGTCGCTGGCCCACCGGGTGTCCATCCGCCCGTCGGTCGCCATCGCCGCGGTGCAGGGGCAGCCGCTGCTGCCGGTCTGTGCGGAGGTGGCGGTGGTGGGGCGGCCGAGGGCCAGGTTGGTGCCGCTGACCGGGGGCACCACGACCTTCACCGACTTGGTCTCGATACCGGCGTTGCCGTGCCCGTCCTCGGCCTGGATGTACACCTTCCACACACCGAGCCGCCCGGGCGCGGTCACCGCGAAGGTGCCGTTGCCGGTGGACCGCCAGGTGGCCTCGACCAGGCCCTTGTCGCCGGTCGCGTAGTTGCCGCTGAGGTAGATCTTGTACGTGATCGGGTCGTTGTCCGGGTCGCGGATGTCGGCCCGCACGGTGAACTCCTTGCCCGCGGGCGCCCCGCCGGCGTTCTGCACCGTCATGTTGCTGATGACGGGCGGGGTGTTGTCCCCGGCGGTGGAGCCGCTGTACGCCTTCTTCAGGGCGTAGTACGAGAGCCGCTTCTTGCCGTCGGGCACGATGTTGAACCAGACGCCGCCGAAGTCGTGCTCCGTTCCGTAGTGGAAGAAGGTGGCGCCCAGCGCGACACCCTGGTGGGCGGTGATGCAGTTCCACGCCTTGGTGTAGCCCTCGGCCTTCTGCACGTCGGTGGGCTCGTCCGGGATGCCGTTGGCGTCGTTCGGGACCTCCCACTCACCGGCCGGGCCGCCCTCGGTGATGATGTAGGGCTTGGTGTAGCCGCCGGCCTCCCAGGTGCCGCGCACCCCGCAGATGTCGCCGTAGGAGTTGACCGAGTACAGGTCGAGGTCGGGGGCGTTGCGCTTGTAGTACGGCCAGGCGCCCGTCCAGGCGTCGGTCGAGGTCACGGGGTGGTCGGGGTCGATGGTGTGGATCTTCTTCGCCACGTCGTTGACGAAGGTGGTGTACGCGTTGCGCTGCCTCTCCAGCTCGTCGCCGCTGTAGCAGTTCTGCAGCCCGAGAACCGACTCGTTGCCGACGTTCCACATGAGCACACCGGGGTGGCTCTTGTACGTGTCGACCCACTTGGCGAACTCGGTGAGGGAGGAGGACTTGTACGCGTCGTCGGTGAGGTAGTCGACGCAGCCGCCGCTGCCGGGGCCACCGCCGGGCTGCAGCCAGAAGCCGCTGACGACCCGGATGCCGTTGGCCGCGGCTGCGTCCAGGAGCGGCTTGGAGGTGCCGTCGGTGCCCCAGGTGCGGATGGTGTTGACGCCCATCGACTTCAGGTCGGGCAGGTAGCGCGCCGCGTCGTTGACGGACGGACCCCAGGTCAGGCCCTTGACCTGGTACGGCTTGCCGTCGACGGTCAGCTGCCAGTTGCCCTGCGATCCGGTGACGCGGACGGCTCCGCCGGTCGCCGGGGGCGTGCCGCCGGTGGTGCCGTACACCTGGAACTCCCACAGGGAGTAGCCGTATCCGCCGGAGCGGGCCGTTCCGTACATCCTTACGTACCGTCCGGAGCCGGTGACCGCCAGTTCGTCGGTGCCGCCGTCGCCGTCGGTGACGGTCTTCAGGGTGCGCCAGTCGGACCCGTTGTCGGACGCCTGGATCTCGTACGCCTTGCCGTAGGCGGCTTCCCAGGTCAGGACGACCCTGCTGAGGTCCGCGGTGGCGCCCAGGTCCACCTGGAGCCACTGGGGGTCGCTCCACTCGCTGGCCCAGCGGGTGCCGGTCAGGTCCCCGTCCACGGCGGCGGAAGCCGCGTAGCCGGCTCCCTCGTGGGAGGAGTCGGTCGCGGGTCTGCCCTGCGACAGCAGGGTTTCCGCGGCCCGGGCGTGCGTCGCGGTGAGCATCACCAGCGACGACGCGAGGAGGGCGAGAAGGGTGATCAGCAGCGTGCCCGTGCGGGGTCTCGCGGGCAGGGCTGCGCCGGGTCTGTGCACATTCTCTCCTGGCGGAAGAGTGCGGGACGGGTGTCCCGCGGCGAGTTGGGAGAGCGCTCTCCCAGGAGAGTGACGTGTACCCGTCCAGCTGTCAACGATCAGGACGTGCCCGGTGCCCCGGATCGCACGGGGAGGGCTACGGCACGAGGTCGCGTCCGGTCCCGGCGGGGCTTCCCGGGCGCCCGCCCACCCCCGCTGCCCGCGCGGCGGCATGCAGCGAGCGCAGGGCCAGCAGGAGGAACCCGATGTCATCGAGGTAGACGGGGTCCGGCAGCAGGTCCACGGGCGAGACGGTGTAGAGCACCGCCGCCCAGACCAGCGCCTTGTTGTGCAAGGGGACACCGGCCTCGGCCAGCAGTTTCCTGGCCCGCAGGACCCGCACCAGCAGGACTCCGGCGACGGCCACGGTGAGCAGCACGAGAATCGTGCCGATGATGATCCAAGCCGTCGTGTCCATGCTTCATCCTCCACCCGCCGGCCGGCGAAAGACCGCAGAACAGGGCATCCACGGGTGTGACACTGCCCTCGGTCCGTGCGACGGTCTCATTTCGGGCCGTGCGACCCGTGCGCCTGCCGGCGGCTGCGGCGCTTGAGCGCGCGTCGCTCGTTCTCCCCCAGTCCGCCCCACACCCCGGCGTCCTGGTTGTTCTCCAGGGCCCACCGCAGGCACTCCTCCCGCACGGGGCAGCCCCGGCACACCGCCTTGGCCTCCTCGGCCTGGACGAGCGCAGGGCCGGTGGTTCCGATGGGGAAGAACAGGTCCGGGTCCTCGTCGCGGCAGGCCGCGTGCATGCGCCAGTTCTCCATGGACTCCCACTCCTCACGATCGTGTGCGTTGCGTTTGCCTCGGTACGCTGCGGGTGACCGGCATTCGGCGCCCGAAACCCCTGCGGGCGGCCTCTTCGCGCGCCTCGAAGCTGCGGGGGCGGTGCGTCTGGGGCGACCATGGGAGACAGCGGGCCTGCTTCCGGGCGCGGTGACGGCATGGGAAGGATCGTCCGTGGGCGGCACTGATGACTTGCGGATCGGCTGGAGCGAGGCTCGCCGGGCGGGCACGCACCGGTCGCCCGACGGTGGCCTGCTCGACGTCCTCGGGGTCGCCGCCCTGGTGCTGGACACCCGGGGCCGCATCGTCCTGTGGAGCCCGCAGGCGGAACGGCTGCTGGGCTACTCGGCGCAGGAGGCGCTGGGGCGGTTCGCCGCCCGGGTTTTGGTCGACGAGGAGCACTTCGAGCTGGTGCTGCGTCTGTTCGGCGAGGTGATGAGCAGCGGCGAGGCCTGGGCGGGCGTCTTCCCCGTACAGCACAAGGACGGCACCACCCGGCTCCTGGAGTTCCGCAACATGCGGCTCCAGGACGACCGGGGCGAGTTCTACGCCCTGGGCCTGGCGGCGGACGGGGCGGTGCTGCGCCGGGTGGAGCGGGATCTGGCGCTGTCGGTGGGCCTGGTCGACCAGTCGCCGATCGGCCTCGCGGTGTTGGGCGACGACCTGCGGTATCTGGCGGCCAACGCCGCGCTGGAGCACATGGACGGGTTGAGCGCCGCCGAGCACCTGGGCCGGCGGGTGGGCGAGGCGCTGCCGTTCCTCGACTCCGACGGCATCGAGGAGGCCATGCGCGAGGTCCTGGACAGCGGGGTGCCCAAGGTCTCGCACCAGGTGGTGGGCCGCAGCCCCGCCGATCCGGAGTCCGACCGCGCCTGGTCGGTGTCCCTGTACCGGCTGGACGACTCCCGGGGCCGGGTGCTGGGGATCGCCGTGTCCCTGATCGACGTCACCGACCGCTACCGGGCGGCGGCCGAGGCGGAGCGGGCCCGGCAGCATCTGGCCCTGATCGCCGACGCCTCGGTACGCATCGGCACCACGCTCGACCTGGAGCAGACGGCCCGGGAGCTGGCCGAGGTCACCGTGCCGCAGCTCGCCGACGTCGCCGCGGTGGACGTCCTGGACAGCGTGTTGAAGGGGCGCCCGGGTTCGGCCGAGGGTCCGCTCCTGATCCAGGCCCTGGCCGTCGTCGCCGCACGGCCGACCCCCGTGGTGGAGGCGGCCGATCCGCCGGGCCGCGCCGCCCACTACGGCGCCGACCGCCTGATCACCCGCTGTGTGCGGACCGCCTCACCGGTACGGGAGCCCCATCTCGACGCGGAGAAGCTCGCCCGCATCGCCCGCGACGCCCGCTCGGCGGAACTGCTCGCGGAGGCCGGTGCCCACTCCTACCTGGCGGTGCCGCTGATCGCCCGGGGTGAGGTGCTGGGCGCCGTCGACCTGATCAGGACGGACAATCCGCTGCCGTTCACCGCGGACGACGAGGCGCTGGCCGGCGAGCTGGCCGCCAGGGCCGCGGTCTGCATCGACAACGCACGGCTCTACCGGCAGCAGCAGGAGACCGCGCTGACGCTCCAGCGCAGCATGCTGCCGCGCAACCGCCACGTCCCGGCGGACCTCGACGTGGTGTCCCGCTACCGGCCGGCCGCTTCGCGGTACGAGGTGGGCGGGGACTGGTTCGACGTGATCGGGCTGCGGGGCGGCAGGACCGCCCTGGTGGTGGGCGATGTGATGGGCAGCGGCATCAACGCGGCGACCACGATGGGCCGGCTGCGTACCGCCACACAGACGTTGTCCCGGCTCGACCTGGAACCCGGCGAGGTGCTGGGGCACCTGGACGAGATCACCGCCGATCTGGACCCGTGGTTCGCCACCTGCGTCTACGCCGTCTACGACCCGGGCGCCGGGCGGTGCCGGGTGAGCACCGCCGGACATCTGCCGCCGGTGCTGATCCCCGGGGGCGGTGCACCGGTGCTGCTGGATCTGCCGGCCGGGGCGCCGCTCGGGGTGGGCGGTGTGCCGTTCAGCGATGTGACGGTGGAGCTGGGGCCGGGCGACCGGCTGGTGCTGTACACGGACGGGCTGGTGGAGACGCGTGACGACGACATCGAGAGCCGTCTGGAGACGCTGCTGACCCTGCTGCGCACTGAGGACGCGTCGCTCGACGCGACGTGCGACCGGCTGTTGCGCGAACTGCGGGGCCCGGACGACCACGACGACGTGGCGCTGCTGATGGCCCGGGTCCGCACGTGACTGCGGGCGGTGGCGCGAGGTGCGCCGCCGCCCCGGGCCGAACGGTTTCTAGCGTGCGCACCCGCGCCGGGTGCGGCAGTGCGCCGAGGCGCGGACGCGGTAGCCGCGCCCGCCCAGGAAGCCCAGGCCGATGCCGAACATCCAGGCGTCCTTGGCCAGCGGGACACCGTTCTGGCTCGGCCGCAGGCTGCCCGGCTCGCGCATACCGGGGGTGCGCAGATAGAGGCCGAGGAGCCCGCCGGAGAACCCGGTGAGGACGAGGCCGGCGAGCCTGGTCGGTACGAAGGGGGCCAGCAGGGTTCCGCCGACCGCGATCTCGGACCAGGCGAGCAACCGGGTGAACCGGGCGGGTTCGAGCTTGCCGAGGAACGGATAGGCGGTGCTGGCCATACCGTGCAGCCCCTGGGCGGTCGCCTCGTCGGCCTTGAGCTTGCCCAGGCCGGAGTTGAGGATGAACGCGCCGGTGGCGAGACGCGGCGGGATATCGCGCGGTTCGGGCAACGGCATCATGGCGTGAGCCTCCACGGATCAGGTTGTCGGCCCCCGACCGAGCATAGCCAGCGGGTGTCCCGGACGCGCGCAGAGCGCGGCCGGGGGGCCGTCGCGGGTGGGCCCATACTGATCACGGCGGGAACACGAGAGGGGGCTCAGTGGTCCGACAGCGAACGGAATACGACGTCGTGGTGGTCGGCGGCACCGGGGTGGACACGATCGTCCGCGTCGACGCCCTGCCGGTGCCGCCGGCCGACTCGGTCATGGTCGGCCCGATCCAGGAGTGGCCCGGTCACACCGGGGGCAATGTGGCACTCGGCGCCCGCGCGTTGGGGCTCGAGGTGGCGCTGCTCGACTGCATCGGTGACGACTGGACCGGGGCGCGGGTGCGCGAGCGGCTGGCCGAGGGCGATGTGGAGTTCCATCCGGTGATCTCTCCGGCGGGGACCCGCCGCGCGGTGAACCTGGTGGACGCGACGGGCCGGCGGATGTCGTTCTACGACGCCCGTGACCCGGAGGACCTGCGGATGCCGCGGGACTTCTACCTGCCCCGGCTGCGCCGGACCCGCCACGCCCATCTGTCGATCATGAACTTCACGCGATTCCTGTACGACGACATCGAGGCGCTGGGGGTGCCGGTCTCCACCGATCTGCACGACTGGGACGGACTGAGCGACCACCAGCGGGAGTTCGCGCTCCGGTCCGATCTCGTCTTCTTCAGCGCGACCGCGGCGGGCGACCGTGTCCCCGCGCTGATGCGGGAGATCCTGCGCGAGGGCCGGGCCACGACGGTGGTCGCCACGGCGGGCGCGGAGGGCTCCTACCTCCTGACCCGCGGCGGCGAGGAGCCGCTCCACGTCCCGGCGGCCGTGCCGCCCGCGCCGGTGGTCGACAGCAACGGGGCGGGCGACGCGTTCGTCACCGGCTTCCTGTACGGCAGGCTCGACGGGCGGGAGCCGCTGGAGTGCGCCCGGCTGGGCGCGGTCGCGGGCGCCTACGCCTGTACGGCCCCCGGCTCGACGGCCATGATCGGCCGCGCGGAGCTGCTGGGCCCGTAGCCGGGCCCACGCGAGGCGTACAGGCGCCCCGACGCCCGGAGAAACCGGGACTGTCGGGGCGCCTGTGTGTGCGGGACCGTACGGGCTACTTCAGGTGGGGCCCGCGGTGCCGACCCCGCCGGGGCCGTTCACCACGTAGACGCGCATGTCGCCCTTGCCCGGGGCGTCGACGGTGAGCTTGCCGTCGCTGACGACGCGGGCGTCGCCGGTGACGGCGTTCTTCTAGGTGCCGTTGGGGAGCCCCAGACGCCCTTGCCGTTGTCGAACGCGGCCCAGTTCTTGGTCTTCGCGTCGTAGAAGACGGTCGTGGACGACGCGCCCGGCCCGCCCCCGCTCAGAACGGGACGGTCAACTGCGCCTGCACGTACGCCCGCAGCACACCCGCCATGTCGGTCGCGCCGCCGCTGAGGAGCCATTGGGTCTGGAGTCCGTCCATCAGCGCGATCAACTGCTGGGCCGCCTCCTCGGGGGCGATGCCCTCGCGCAGCACGCCCTTGTCGCGGGCCTCCGCGTAGGAGACGGCCGTGCTCAGGACCGAGCCGCGGTACCGCTCCACGAAGTAGGCGTGCGCCGGGTGGTCGGCGGAGGTGGCCTCGGCGGACAGGACGCAGAACAGCTCGACGATGCCGCGCCGCTGGGCGTTCAGCGCCGCGAGGTCGACCAGGCGGCGCAGCCGGTCGACGCCGGTGGGCCGGCCCGCCTCCAGCCACTCGCCGTCCACGGCGTCGCGGTGTTCGAGGACCGCGAGCAGCAGGGACTGCTTCGTCGGGAAGTGGTGCAGCAGTCCGGGATGCGAGATGCCGCAGCGGGTGGCGATCACCCGCAGCGAGGCGCCCCGGTAGCCGGCCTCGCCGAACATGGCCATGGCCTGGTCGAGGATCTCCTCGCGTTTGGCCCGGCCCTTGGCGTAACCCCGCCGCTCCTCGCCGGTCACTCGGCACGCTCCGCGGTCACGTCGGCCGGCCCCGCTGGGTTCGCTCGCATACCCACATACTTACCACTCGGTCGGGATTGAGCGTACGGTGGTCCCCGGCGGCCACCGGAGCGCGGCCTCCGCGTACCGCCCGATGAGAACGTCGCCGACGTCGTGAAAGGAACTCCTGTGGGCTCCTCCCTGCCCTATCTCGACCCCCGCCTGTCCGTGCCGGAGCGCGTCGCCGACCTGGTCGGCCGGATGACGCTGCCCGAGAAGGTCGGCCAGATGCTCCAGCTGAACGCCAAGGACGGGGTGCGGCACCTCATCGAGGACATGCACGTGGGGTCGATCCTGCACGCCTCGCCCGAGCGCGTCCTGGAGGCGGCCGAGCTGACCGGGCGGACCCGGCTGCGCATCCCGCTCCTGGTGGCCGAGGACTGCATCCACGGGCACTCGTTCTGGGAGGGCGCCACGATCTACCCCACCCAGCTCGGCATGGCCGCGAGCTGGGACCCGGAGCTGCTGGAACGCGTGGCGCGGGCGACGGCGGTGGAGGTCGCGGCGACGGGCGTCCACTGGACGTTCTCGCCGGTGCTGTGCATCACCCGGGACCTGCGCTGGGGGCGGGTCAGCGAGACGTTCGGCGAGGACCCGTTCCTCATCGGTGAACTGGCCTCGGCGATGGTGCGCGGATACCAGGGCGAGGGGCTGGACGACCCGACGGCGGTCCTGGCGTGCGCCAAGCACTTCGCCGGCTACTCCGAGACCCAGGGCGGCCGGGACGCGAGCGAGGCCGACATCTCGCGGCGCAAGCTGCGCTCGTGGTTCCTGCCGCCGTTCGAGCGGGTCGCCCGGGAGGGCTGCCGTACGTTCATGCTCGGGTACCAGTCGATGGACGGCGTTCCCGTCACGGTCAACAACTGGCTGCTGAACGAGGTGCTGCGCGGCGAGTGGGGCTACACCGGAACCCTGGTGACCGACTGGGACAACGTCGGCCGCATGGTGTGGGAGCAGAAGGTGTACGCGGACCACGCGCAGGCGGCTTCCGCCGCGGTCCGGGCGGGCAACGACATGGTGATGACGACGCCGGGCTTCTTCGACGGTGCGCAGGAGGCGGTCGCGGCGGGCCGGCTCGGCGAGGCGGAGATCGACGCGGCGGTCGCGCGCATCCTGACGCTCAAGTTCGAGCTGGGCCTGTTCGAGAACCCGCGCCATCCGGACCGGGCCCGGCAGTCGGCGGTCATCGGCAGTGCGGCCCACACCGAGCTGAACCTCGAAGCGGCCCGCCGCTCGCTGGTGCTGCTGGCCAACGACGGCACCCTGCCGCTGGACGGCGGCTACGAGGCGGGCGCGGACGGGCGCGCGGTCGCGGATGCCGGTGCGCCGGCGCGTACGGTCGCGGTGATCGGGCCGAACGCCGACGACGCGCAGACCCAGCTCGGGGACTGGGCGGGGTCGTCGGGGCAGGCGGACTGGCTGCCGGACGGTCATCCGCGCGCCATGATCCGTACCGTGCTCGACGGGTTTAGGGAGCATGTGCCCGCCGGCTGGTCGGTCACCCACGCGCGCGGGGCCGACATCCTGACGGTGGGCCCGGACCCGGAGGGGGCCTTCTTCCCGGACGGGCAGCCCCGGCCCGAGATCGTCGTCCCGGCCGAGCCGTCCGAGGCCCTGATCGCCGAGGCGGTCGCCGCTGCCGAGGCCGCCGACCATGTCGTCGCCGTGGTGGGCGACCGCATCGAGCTGATCGGTGAGGGGCGGTCGACCGCGACCCTGGAGCTGATCGGCGGGCAGATCGCGCTGCTGGACGCGCTCGCCGAGACGGGCAAGCCGTTCACCGTGGTGGTCATCAGCTCGAAGCCGCTCGTGCTGCCGCCGTCCGCGTACCGCGCGGCGGCCATCGTGCACGCGTTCAACCCGGGCATGGCCGGCGGCCGGGCGGTGGCGGAGCTGGTGCTCGGCCTCGTCGAGCCGTCCGGTCGGCTGCCCGTGTCCTTCGCGCGTCACGCGGGGCAGCAGCCGACGTACTACAACCAGCTGCGCGGCCAGCACGGCACGCGGTACGCGGATCTGACGCAGCGGCCGGCGTTCGTGTTCGGCGAGGGTCTCAGCTACACGACCGTGGCCTACTCGGACCTGGAGGTGCTGACCGATGTCCTGGGCGCGGCCGACACGCTGCGGGCGCGCGTCGTCGTCAGCAACACCGGTGAGCGGCCGGCGCTGGAGACCGTGCAGGCGTATGTGAGCGACACGGTCACGTCGGTGACGTGGGCGGAGAAGGAGCTCAAGGCCTACCGCCAGATCGCGCTGGCGCCCGGTGAGTCGCGCGAGGTCGTCATCGAGCTGCCGGTGGCCGCGTGCAGCCTGGTGGACGCCGAGGGCCGCCGGGTGGTCGAGCCCGGCGCCTTCGAACTCCTCGTCGGCCCGTCGTCGCGCGACGACGACCTGCTTCGGGCGGGCTTCACCGTCAAGGGCTGACAGCCGTGGGCGGGCGGCCGGGTGCTCAGGGGCCCGGCCGCCCGCCGCCGCGCAGCCGCTCCAGGTCCGAGGGGCGCACCTGGATGACGAACAGCGCGATGAGCGCGGCGGCGAGGGCGAAGGCCGCGGCGGCGAGGAAGGCGGTGGAGACGCCCGAGGCCAGGACCTGGTCGCCCCACCGGCCCGGAAGCTGTCCGGTCCTGCGGAACTGCGCCAGCTGCGCCGGTGTCGCCTCGGCCATGAACTTCGGCACCTGGTCGGTCGCCTCGTCGCGGCCGGCCGTGCCGAAGACCGTGACGAGGATGGACAGGCCGAGCGATCCGCCCACCTGCTGCGTGGTGTTGAGGATGCCGGAGGCCGCGCCGGCCTCGTGGGAGGCCACCCCGGAGAGCGCCATAAGCGTCAACGAGACGAACTGAAGGCCCATGCCGAGGCCGAACACCAGCACCGGCCCCAGGAGACTGCCCAGGTACGAGCTGTGGACATCGGTCTGCGTGAGCCAGCCCAGGCCCACCGCCGCGAGCACGGCCCCGGTCACCATGAAGGGCTTGGGGCCCCAGCGCGGCAGCAGCCGGGAGGTGAACCCGGCGCCGATCGCGATGATCACGCTGACCGGCAGGAAGGCGAGGCCTGTGCGCAGCGGGCTGAAGCCCAGGATGTTCTGCACGAACAGGGTCAGGAAGAAGAACATCCCGAACATCGCCGCCGCGAGGCTCAGCATCATCCCGTAGGTGCCCGCGCGGTTGCGGTCACGGAACATCCACAGCGGGGTGATGGGCTGCCGGGACCGGCTCTCGATGGCGATGAACAGCCCGATCAGCACCACGGCGGCGGCGAACGCGGCCAGGGTGAGGATTTCGCTCCAGCCCTCCTCGGAGGCGCGGATGAAGCCGTAGACCAGGCACACCATGCCGAGCGTCGCCGTGAGGGCGCCGATGACGTCGAAGTGCCCCGGGTGGCGCTCGGACACCCGGATGTAGCGGCGGGTGGCGAGCACGATCAGCGCGCCGATGGGCACGTTGACGAAGAAGATCCACCGCCAGTCCAGCCACTCCACCAGCAGGCCGCCTGCGAGCAGCCCGATGGCGCTGCCGCCCGCCGACACGGCCGCGAACACGCCGAACGCCCTGTTGCGCTCGGGTCCTTCGCGGAAGGTCGTCGTGATGAGGGAGAGCGCCGTTGGCGAGGCGATCGCTCCTCCGACGCCCTGGAGGGACCGGGCGGCGAGCAGTTGCCAGGACTCCTGGGAGAGGCCGCCGAGCAGCGAGGCGAGGACGAAGAGGGCGACGCCGGTCATGAAGATTCTGCGGCGGCCGAGTATGTCGCCGAGCCGCCCGCCCAGCAGGAGCAGTCCGCCGAACGTCAGCGTGTAGGCGTTGATCACCCAGGACAGGTTCTCGGTGGAGAAGCCCAGCGCGGTCTGGATGTGCGGTAGGGCGATGTTCACGATGGTGACGTCGAGGACCACCATCAGCTGGCAGGAGCAGATGACGAGCAGGGCGACCCCGCCGCCTCGCCCCTCCCGAGGGGTTTGGGTGGCCTGCTGGGATGTCGCGTGGGAGCCCGTCATCGGTTCATCGGCCGCTCGTGCCGTCAGTGAACGTGGCCGTTCACTCCCCCGACGTTAGACCTGCCCGCGTACCGTCGCCAATCGATCTCCGGGTACGGCGGACGGGTGCCGGTGTCGGCGGTCCGGGACCGCCGACACCGGTCGGAACTCACTCGAACGCTGCCGCCGCCTCCTTCAGCGCCGCCGCCACCGCCTCCGGGGAGTCGGGTCCTGGCTCGCCGGGGGTGTAGGTCACCGATCGCAGCCGGCCCCGGTAGCGGAAGGAGCGGTGGCGCTCGAACAGCGGCCAGGAGACGGGTGACTTGCGGTCGACACCGACGCTGATGCCCTGGAAGGGGGCCATCCCGATGAGCTGGTGGACGCTGGGAGGGGACGCCCTTTCCTCGCCGTCGACGCCGACGGTGAAACTCCAGCGCAGCCCCGCTTCCGCCGTGGCCGCGAGGACGACGAGGTGTTCACCGGGCGCCAGGGGACCGGCGTCGCTCTCGTGGAGCACGCCGTACTCGTTGTACGCGAGGTGCAGGCGGCCGTCCTCGACGTACAGGCTGTAACCGCCGCCCTGGTCGCCGTGGGACACGAGCACCCCCTCCCCCGTCTCCTCGATCGCGACGGCGATCTCGAAGGAGCGCAGGGCGACCAGCCGCGAGGAGCGGTAGCGCTCCAGCTCCGGGGTGCCCGGCAGCAGGGTCAGCGGGCGCGTGAGGCGCCGCTCGGCCGGGTTGCGCCGGGCGAGCGCCCCGCTGCCGTCGGGGAGCGGGAAGACGCCGTTGCGCCAGGCGGCCTGCTCCCAGGCGGCGGAGAGTTCCTTGACCAGGCCGGGGTGTGCGGCGGACAGGTCGTGGATCTCGGTGGGGTCGGTCCTGATGTCGTAGAGCGCCCACTCCGCGTCGTCGTAGGGCGTGCCGGGCCGGTGGAGGGTGACGAGTTTGCGGCCGTCCCGGTAGTAGCTGCGGTTGCCGGTCATCTCGCAGTACTGCTCGGGGTGGGTGGAGGCGTGTCGCGGGTCGGCGAGGACCGGGGCGAGGCTGACGCCGTCCGGCTCCTGGAGCGTGATACCGCGCCGCTGTTCCGGCCGCTCCAGGCCGGCCAGTTCCAGCAGGGTCGGGGCGATGTCGGTGACGTACTGGTACTGCGGGCGCAGCCCCGGGGTGAGCCGGCCCTCACGCGCGCCCCTCGGCCACGACAGTACGAAGGGCACGCGGACCCCGCCCGCGTAGGTGTGCCCCTTGTAGAGGCGGAAGGGGGTGTTGGAGGCCATGCCCCAGCCGCGCGGGTAGTGCACCAGGCTGCGCGGGCCGCCGATGAGCTCGGGGTCGCGGTCGACGTCGGGGGTCCAGTCGCCGGGCAGGGCGGGGTGGTGGACGAAGCGGCTGAAGTAGGAGCGGGTGCCCTCGGCGCCGCCCTCACCGGTGCCTCCGTTGTCGGAGGTGAAGACGATGATGGTGTTGTCGAGTTCGCCGAGGGCGTCGAGGGTGGCGGTGAGCCGGCCGAGGTTCTGGTCGATGTTGTCGACGAGTGCCGCGTACACCTCCATGTAGCGGGCGTACAGGCGCTGTTGCTCCTCGGTGAGGCTGTCCCAGGCGGGTACGTCGAGCCCGGCCTCGCTGTTGCGTTCGGGGAGTTCGGTGCCGGGCGGGAAGAGGCCGTCGGCGAGCTGGGCGGCGAAGCGGCGCTCGCGCAGCGCGTCCCAGCCCTCGTCGTAGCGACCCCGGTGGCGGGCGATGTCCTCCTCCTTGGCCTGGAGGGGGCCGTGGACGGCGTTGTGCGCGAGGTAGAGGAAGAAGGGCTTGTCCGGGTCGTGGGCGCGCAGCGACTTCACCATGGAGATCGCCTGGTCGGTGATGTCGTCGGTGTAGTAGTAGTCGTCGGGGAACTCGTCGATGTCCAGCGGGCTGTTGTCGCGGACGAGCTGGTGCGGGTGGAAGAGGCTGGTCAGGCCCTCCAGGACGCCGTAGTACTGGTCGAATCCCTTGCGCAGCGGCCAGTTGTCGCGGTCGTCGGCGGCGTTGGAGGCGGAGTCGCGGACCAGGTGCCATTTGCCGACGGCGTAGGTGGCGTAGCCGGAGTCGTGGAGGAGTTCGGCGAGGGTGGGGATGTCGTCGGCGATCTCCATGCCGTAACCGGGGAAGCCCGGGTCGGAGTTGGCGACCATGGCGTAGCCGACGCGGTGCGGGTTGAGGCCGGTGAGGAGGGCGGCGCGGGCCGGGGAGCACAGCGGCATGGTGTGGTAGTTGCTCAGGCGTACGCCGTCCTCGGCCAGGGCGTCGAGGGTGGGCGTGTCGATCTCGGAGCCGAAGGGACCGATGTCGCTGTAGCCCATGTCGTCGATGAGGACGACGACGATGTTGGGGGCCTTCTCGCCCGGGGTGCGGGGTGCCGGCCAGGCCGGTTCGGAGGCGGCGAAGGTGCGGCCGATCCGGCCGGGGAAGCCGTCGTAGGGGTCGCGGCGGGTGCTGGTGGTCATCGGCGGGAGGCTCCGTCGTGGGTCGGGGCGGGCGGGGGCAGGTGGGGGGCGAGGTCACGGGCGCAGCGGAAGCCGCCGTGGCCGGTGGAGGAGTCGGGGGTGTTGTGGGAGCGGGCGGCGACGCGGTAGCGGTTGCAGTACGAGGCGTGGCACAGGTAGGAGCCGCCCCGGATGACGCGTTCACCGGGTCCGAAGGCGTCGGCGCACCACTCCCAGACGTTGCCGGAGGTGTTGTGGAGGCCGTGGCCGTTGGGGGCGTACGCGGTGACGGGCACCGTGCCCGTGCGGCCGCCGGGCCGCTCGGAGCGGTGCGGGAAGGTGCCGCGCCAGATGTTGCACATCTCGCGCCCCTCGGGGGCGAGTTCGTCGCCCCACGGATAGCGGGCGCCGTCGAGTCCCCCGCGGGCCGCGTACTCCCACTCGGCCTCGGTGGGCAGGCGCAGCCCGGCCCAGTCGCAGTAGGCGCGGGCGTCGTCGTGGGAGATGTGGACGACGGGGTGGTCGGCCCGGTCCGCGACCGAGGAGCCCGGCCCCTCGGGGAAGTTCCAGCAGGCGCCCTCGACACCGAGCCACCAGGGCGCGCCGGGCACCCGCCCGATGACATGGCGCGCGGCGGCCGGGGCGAGGAGCAGGTGGAAGACGTAGGAGCTGCCGTACCGTTCGGCGTCGGTGCGGTAGCCGGTGGCATCCGCGAAGAGGGCCCAGTCGGCGTTGCTGACGGCGGTGGTGTCGATGGCGAAGGGGGCCACGGTCACCTCGCGCACCGGGCCTTCACGGTCGGCGGGGTAGCCCTCGCCGAAGGCGTCGCCCATCCGGAAGACCCCGCCGGGCAGTTCGGCCATCGCCCGGTGCGCGACGGCCGGCAGCGGGGCCGTCCGGCGTGCCGACGGCGGGGGCAGTACGCCGGTGCAGGGGCGGCCGGGTGTGCAGCACGCGCTCACGCGAGGGCTCCCGTCTTCTCGGGGTGCTCGGCACGGGCCGCCGGGGGTACGGGTTCGGGCGCCGCCGCGAGCAGGGCGCGGGTGTACGGGTCGCGGGGGTGCTCGCAGACGTCGTCGGCGCTGCCGGTCTCCACGATCCGGCCCCGGTGCATGACGGCGATGCGGTGGCTGACCTGCCGGACGACCGCGAGGTCGTGGGCGATGAAGACGAGGGACAGGCCCAGGTCGCGCTGGAGGTCGGTGAGCAGGCCGACGATCTGCGCCTGGACGGACACGTCGAGTGCGGAGACGGGTTCGTCGCAGATGAGGACGGAGGGTTCGGGGGCGAGGGCCCGGGCGATGCCGATGCGCTGACGCTGGCCGCCGGAGAAGGAGCGCGGGTGCCGGCCGGCGACGGCGGGGTCGAGGCCCGCCAGTTCCAGGAGTTGCGCGACGCGCGCCCGGCGTGCGTCGCGGTCGCCGATGCCGAACGCGATCAGGGGCTCGGCGACGATCTCGCCCACCGTCATGCGGGGGTTGAGTGAGGCATAGGGGTCCTGGAACACCATCTGTACCTGGCGGCGCACCGCGTGCAGCGCCCGCCGGGAGGGCCGGGTGACGTCCTGGCCGCGCAGCCGCAGGGTGCCGCCGTCCGACGGGTGGGCGTGGGCCAGCACCCGGGCCAGGGTCGACTTGCCGGAGCCGGACTCGCCGACGATGCCCAGGGTCTCGCCCTCCGCGAGGGTCAGCGACACCCCGTCGAGCGCCGGTGCCCCTCGCTTCCGGGAGCCGCGTCCCCCGTACGTCTTGGTCAGGCCGTCCGCCTCCAGGACGACCGCGCCGGGTGCGGGACGGTCGATGCGGGCGGGCGGGGCGGGTGCCGGCAGGGGTTCGGTGCGGACGGCGGCGGGGAGGCAGGCCACCCGTACGCCTGAGGCCACCGGCGCGAGCGGCGGGGTGGCGGTGAGGCAGCGGTCCTCGACCAGGGTGCAGCGGTCGGCGAAGGCGCAGCCGTCACCGAGCAGTGCGAGGTCGGGCGGGCTTCCGGGGATGCCCGTGAGGCGGGTGCCGGAGGGGGCGGCGAGGCGGGGCACGGCGGCCAGGAGGCCCGCGGTGTAGGGGTGGCGGGGGCGGGTGAGCACTTCGGCGGTGGGCCCGTCCTCCACGACGGTGCCGCCGTACATGACGAGGACGCGTTCGCAGGCGCGGGCGACGACGCCCATGTTGTGCGTGATGAGGACGAGGGCGGTGCCGGTCTCGCGGTTGAGGTCGGCGAGGAGGGTGAGGATCTGGTCCTGGACGGTGGCGTCCAGGGCGGTGGTGGGTTCGTCGGCGAGGAGGATGTCGGGTTCGCCGGCGAGGGCCGTGGCGATGAGGATGCGCTGGCGCTGGCCGCCGGAGAACTGGTGCGGGTGGTCGTCGGCGCGGCGGTGCGGCTCGGGGATGCCGACCCGGTCCAGGAGTTCGACGGCGCGGGCGCGGCGTGCGGCCCTGTCGCGGTTGCCGTGGGTGCGGAGCACCTCCTCGATGTGCCGGCCCGCCGTGAGGACGGGGTTGAGGGCGGTCATCGGGTCCTGGAAGATCATGCCGATGCGGGCGCCGCGCACCGCCCGCAGTTCCTCGTCACCCACGGCGGCCAGGTCACGGCCCTCCAGGCGGACCGTGCCGGTGGTGATGCGGCCGGTGCCCGGCAGCATCCGGGTCAGGGCGAGCGCGGTGGTGGACTTGCCGGAGCCGGACTCGCCGACGACGGCCAGGGTCTCCCCCCGGCGCAGGGTGAACGAGACGCCGCGCACGGCGCGCAGCGGCGGCCCGTCGGGGGCGGTGAACTCGATGGAGAGGTCGCGGACCTCCAGCAGTTCCCGGTCGGTCATCGGCGTATCTCCCGGTTGAGCGCCTCGGCGACGAGCGAGAGTCCGAGGACGAGTGCGGTCACGGTGATCAGGGGACCTGCGGCGAAGTGGGGTGCCTGGGCGAGGTAGGGCATGGACTGGCTGAGCACGGCCCCCAGGGTGGGTTCCGGTGGCCGTACGCCGACGCCGAGGAAGCTCATCGCGCCCTCGATGAAGACGGCGACGGTCAGCGAGACGGCGATCTGCACGACGAGGGGGTCGGCCGCGTTGGGCAGGATGTGCCGGACCAGCACCCGGGGCGCCGAACTGCCGCCGACCCGTGCTGCGGTGACGTACTCGCGTTCCCGCTGGACGAGGACCCCGCTCCGCAGCAGCCGGCCGAACACCGGGATTTCGGCGAGGGCGATGACGAGGACGACGGGGATGCGTCCCGGGCCGAGGATCGCGGCGACGGCGAGCGCCAGGATCAGGCCGGGGAAGGCGAGGAGGAGGTCGAAGACGCGCTGGACGACGGTGTCGGCCACCGGGTGGGCGGCGGCGGCCAGGGCGAACAGGCAGCCCAGTGCGGCGCCGCCGGGGACGGCGATCGCGATGATGCCGAGGTCGGTGCGGATGCCGTACAGGACCCGGCTGAGCAGGTCGCGGCCGAGGTCGTCGGTGCCCAGCGGGTGTCCGGGGGCGCCGAGACCGGCGAGGCTCTGGCCGCTCTGGTCGGTGGGCCCGTGTCCGGCGACGAGCGGTGCGAGCAGCCCGGCGAGGACCACCGCGCCGACGAGCACCAGGCCGGTGCGGGCGCCGGCGGTGGACAGGGCGCTGCGGTAGGGGTGGCGGTTGCGGGCCGGGCGGCGCGCCTTGCGGGCGGCCGGGGGCGGCGCGGCGGTGAGGAGGTCGGTGGTCGGGGTCATCAGGGTCACTCCCACCTGATCCGGGGGTCGAGCCAGGCGTAGACGAGGTCGGTGATCAGCTGGACGAGGACGAAGACGGCGACCAGGAGCAGCAGGAGGTCCTGGACGACCGGGTAGTCGCGGCGCTGGAGGCCCTGTTCGGCGAGCTGGCCGAGACCCGGCCAGGCGAAGATCGCCTCGACGAGTACGGCACCACCGAGGAGGTTGCCCACCTGCATGCCGAGCAGGGTGACGACGGGCGGGAGGGCGTTGGGCAGGGTGTGGCGCCACAGCAGCCGGCGCGGGGCGACTCCGGCGGCGCTGGCGGTGCGGATGTAGTCCTCGGCGAGGCCGCGTTCGATGCCGTCCTTCAGGTAGCGGCCGAGTACGGCGGCGCTGGGCAGCGCCAGGCAGAGCGCCGGCAGCACCAGGTACTGGGCGGCGAGGTCGGGGGCGGTCAGGAAGGCGACCCGGCCGCCGGGCGGCAGCACCGGGAGGGCGACGGCGAGGAGCAGGACGAGCAGGACGCCGCTGACGAAGGGCGGCACGGCCAGGGCGGCGGTGGTGGTCACGCGGACGGCGGCCCTGAGCCAGCGGCTGCGCGAGGTGGCTCCCAGCACGCCGAAGGCCGTACCGAGCACGATCACGAACAGGAGCGCGGCCACGGTGAGTTCGGTGGTGGCGCCGAGCCCGTCACCGATGAGGTCGGCGGTCTGCCCGCCGATCGCGTACGACGGTCCGAGGTCGGCGGCCAGGAGGGAGCCGATCCAGTGGGCGTACTGGGTGAGCAGGGGCGCGTCCAGGCCGAGCCGGTCGCGGATGGCGGCGACGGTCGCCGCGTCCGCGTCGGGCCCGGCGAGGGTGGTGGCGGGGTCGCCGGGGACCAGCCGGAGGATGGTGAAGATCAGGAAGGAGGCGGCGAGCAGGACGAGGAGGGCGGACGGCAGCCGCCGGAGCAGGTAGCTGCGCATGTCACACCAGGTAGGCGTTGTCGAGGTTGAGGTAGGAGAACTTGTTCAGCGTCACGCCGTGCAGCCGGTCGGCGGAGACCTGGACCTGCCCGCGCACGACGAGGTCGATGAGGAACGCCTCCTCCAGGAGGATGGAGGAGATCTTCTCGTGCAGGGCGTTGGCGGCCGCCGTATCGGTCTCCGGCTTCGTCCATGCCTCGCGTACGACCTTGGTGTAGGTGGCGGAGCGGTACTTGGAGGTGTTCTTCGCCTCGTTGAAGGGGTACGCGCTCACGGCGAGGGTGGAGGGCTGGACCTGGGCGAATCCGTGTCCCAGGGACCACAGGGCCGGCATGCCCTGCGAGATCAGCTTCTTCTGTGCGGTGGCCCCGTCGGTGGGCTGGAGCGTGACGTGGACGCCGACCTGCTTCAGGTCGTACTGGATGGACTCGGCGATCGCCGTGTCTCCGGGGAGCGCGATGTGGAGCATCGGGAGGTCGAGCCTGGTGTGCCCGGCGGACTTCAGGAGCGCCCGGGCCTTCGCGGGGTCATGGGTGTAGTGGGTGCGGTGGGCCTCGGTGAAGGCGGGCGAGGACTTGGGCCAGGGCGCGGCGGAGGCGAGTCCGTAGCCGCCGAGGGTCTGGGCGACCAGCCGGTCGCGGTCGACGGCCCAGGCGAGTGCCTGGCGGACGGTCCGGTCGTTCAGCGGGGCGACGGTGGTGTTGACGCCGAGGTAGACGGCTCCGGCGCCGGTGTCGTAGTCGCTGATGGTGAGGCCGGAGTCGCCCTTGACGACACCGAGGCTCTTGCCGGGTACGTCGAAGGAGAGCTGGGACTGGCCGGAGCGCAGGGACGAGATCAGCGCGTCGGCCTGGGCTATGACCCGGAATTCGACGCCGTCGAGGTAGGGGCGGCCGGGCTGCCAGTACGTGTCGTTGCGGGTGAGGCTCAGGCCGGAGCCGGGGCTCCACTTCTTCAGCTCGAACGGGCCGGTTCCGATGAGCTTCTTGCCGGCGACGGCGTCCTCGACGCTCTCCGAATCCGCGATGATCATGAACTCGAACAGGTCGAAGAGGTTGTTCACCGGGTGTGCCAGCTTGAGCACCAGCTCGTGGTCGCCGCGCTTCTCGAACCCGGTGACCGTGGCGGCCGTACTGCGCAACTGGGCGGCCCGCACGGGCTTCTGAAGGTTCTTCACGGCGAAGATCACGTCGTCCGCGGTGAACTTGCGGCCGTTGTGGAAGGTGACGTCGTCGCGCAGCCGGAGCGTGATGCTGCGCCCGTCCTCGGCGTATGTCCAGGAGGTGGCGAGCTCGGGTTTCGGGCTGAGCCGGTCGTCGTAGCGGGTGAGGGTGTTGTAGATCAGCCGTTGCTGGAGGGACTGGCCGCTCTGGGAGAACAGCAGGGCGGGGGTGAAGTCGGCGTTGACGGCTAGGTTGAGCACGCCGCCGCGCTTGGGTGCCGCGCTCGTGCCCTGCGGGGTGGACGAGGTGTCGGACACCGCCGAGCGGCAGCCCGCCAGCCCCAGTCCGAGGAGCAGGGCGCCGCCGCCTGCGGCGCGCAGCGTGGAGCGCCGGGACGGTCCGGAGGGCGTGAGGGGGTACAGCTCGGTCATCGATGCCTGCCTGTGACGTGAGGAAGGGTGAAGGTGAGGGCGCGGCGGAGCGCGGGCCTGTATTCGTTCCGCTGCGGGAGAAATGGAGCGACGGCGAGGCGCTGCTCGAAGGGGGTGCCGTACCGGGCCGGGTGGGCGGCGTACGGGATCGGCACGGGAAGGCGGAAGGGAACCCCGTCGGAGCGGGGATGCGCGGCCGGTCAGGCCGTGAGGAGTGACCGGGCCCGGGGAATCCGGCGGTCTCCGGGGAGTACGTGCCCCCGGTGACGTGTCAGCGGGACGCCGGGAGTTGCCGGGGGCAGGCCCTGGGAGCTGCGGTCCGGGTCAGCTGTGGACGGCACAGACCGCGCTGGCCTGTCGACAGAGGTCGACGTGCCTGCGGGAGACGAGGCGCATGTCCGGGTTCACGGGAGCAATATGACAGCGGCTTCGGCGGGCGGTCAACCTGCGTTGTCCGCATCCTGGTACGAAGCGCTTTCCCGCCCGTGGCGGGCGGCTACCGCACGGACGCCGTCAGGGGGTTCCTGAACAGGGGGTTCAGCACGACGGCACCGGCCGCGACGGGCAGGACGGCTGTCCCGGCATGCGGACTGACGATGCGTCCGGGGTCCTGGCAGACGTGCGAGTGGTCGACCGCGGCGCCCTTGATCTCCTCCAGGTACTCGGGGTTGGTGAGGCTGGCGTGCTCGGTGACGACCACCAGGTCCGGGTTGAGGACGTCGAGCAGCAGGGCGGTCGCCCGGCCGACCGCGCGGGCCCGTTCGCGCAGCAGCCGGTCCGCGCGCCGGTCCCCCGCCGCCGCCGCGTCCACCACCAGGAACGCATCGGGCCAGGGCACGATCCCGCGCCGTACGGCCGTCCTCGCCATGGCGGTGTTGGAGACCGTCGCCTCCAGGCAGCCGGACCGGCCGCACGGGCAGACCGCGGTGGAGTCCGGTACGGGCAGGTGCGCCACGTCCCCGGCGCCGGACCCCGGCCCCTGGTGGACCACTCCGGTGATGCCGAGCGCCGCGTCGACCACGTTGCCGATGAACAGGTGGACCAGGCTCCGCCGCGCCTCGGGCCGGCCGAAGAGGATCTCCGACTGGGCGACCGCGCGGGCGTGGTTGTCGACGCGCACCTCGAACCCGTCCAGGCCCCGGGTGAGTTCGGCGGCCAGCGGCCGGCCGGCCCAGCCGAGCGTGGCGTGCCGCACGGCCGTACCCGTGCCGGGGTCGACCCAGCCGCCCAGGGCCGCGCCCACCCCCAGCAGCCGCCGGCCGCCGCGCCCGGTCTCGTCGAGGAAGGCGCGCAGGCTCCGGACGATCAGTGGCGGCAGGTCTCCGGGGGCGATGTCACCGTGCGGGAAGGTGCGCCGGTCGAGCAGCCTGCCGCGCAGGTCCAGCAGCCCGAACGTCGAGGCGGGCACACCGATATGGACACCGGCGACCACAGGCCCGTCGCTCTGCCCCGTGTGCAGGTCGACCGGGATCTGCGGGCGGCCCACCCCGTTGCTGGCGACCAGCTCCGGCAACTCCCTCACCAGGCCGAGGTTGACGAGATCGGTGCACTGGCGTGAGACGGCGGCCTGGCTCAGGCCGGAGTGTTCGGCGATCGCCCGGCGGGCGACGGGTCCGTGGTCGAGGACGGTCCGCAGCACGGTGGCGGCATTGGTCTCGCGCCGTCCGTCGCCGGTGGCGCGGAAGAGGCGGGGGGCGGCAGTCATGGGGCCTTCCTTCGGTCCTGCGCCGGCGGGGCGGTCGCAACGTTACGGCGGCGTGAAATCGCACGGGGCTGGTCACCCGGCTCGGGGACGGTATCCGCCCACTGCCCGGCGCCATGGGCGAACTCCCAGTTCAGGCACGGTTTTTCCCACCTGTCCGGAGGGTCGGCGCCCGCGTGCAGGCGCCGATTGAACCACTGCCGCACGCCCTGCGGGACGCCCGCGGGTGCTTGACGTACGCGGCGGGGCCCTGGAAGTCTCCGGGACATGTTCGCGACGGCACTTCCCGATGCGCGGCCCGCCCGCACCGGTCGCCCCGCAACGCAGCCCCTGTTCCCGGACCTCTGTACCGCCGCCTGACCGGCAGACACCGCACCGCGCTCCCGCTTCGGAGCCCTCTCCCCGCACACAGTCGCTCCGGGCACCGCATCGTCTCCGCCCGTGGCCGCGTCCCGCCCGAATTACTTCCTCTCCAAATTTAATCAGCTCGCCGCCGGTCACGCCGCACGCCCGGCCGAGGCCGAGCGCGTCCTCCCGAAGGGAATCCGTCATGTCCTCCACCACCACCGCCCCCGCTCCCGCCGTCACCGTCCAGAAGCTCGGCGGCCGCATCGGCGCCGTCGTCTCCGGTGTCCGCCTCGGCGGCGACCTCGACCCGGAGACGGTCGCCGCCGTCCGGGCCGCCCTGCTCGCCAACAAGGTGATCTTCTTCCGCGGCCAGGACCACCTGGACGAGGAGAGCCACGAGGCATTCGGCCGGCTGCTCGGCACGCCCGTCGCCCACCCGACCGTCCCGTCGGCGGACGGCCGCTACTCGCTCGGGATCGACTCCGACCACGGCGGCCGGGCCAACCAGTGGCACACCGACGTCACCTTCGTACCCGCCTACCCGGCCTTCTCCATCCTGCGGGCCGTGGTGATCCCCCCGTACGGCGGCAACACCCTGTGGTCCAACACGGCCGCCGCCTACGCGGAACTGCCCGAGCAGCTGCGCACCCTGGCGGACGGTCTGCGGGCCGTCCACTCCAACGACTACGACTACGTGTCGGTGCGCCCCAACGCCCTGCCGGAGGCGCTGGAGAAGTACCGGAAGGTATTCACCTCCACGAAGTTCCTCACCGAGCACCCGGTGGTCCGCGTCCACCCCGAGACCGGTGAGCGCGTCCTGCTGCTGGGCAACTTCGTGCAGCGCGTCAGCGGTCTGACCGGCCACGACTCGCGGACCCTGGTCGACCTGTTCCAGTCCCACATCGAGCGCCCGGAGAACACCGTGCGCTGGGACTGGCAGGTGGGCGACGTCGCCATCTGGGACAACCGCGCCACCCAGCACTACGGCGTGGACGACTCCGACACCCACGAGCGCAAGCTGCGCCGCGTCACCATCGACGGCGACGTCCCGGTCGGCGTCGACGGCCGCTCCTCCACCCTCATCAGCCCCGAAGGCGTGCCGGACCCGTCCTTCGGCATCGCGTCGGGCGCCTCCACCACCGAAGCGCCGGCCGCGTGAACGAGTACTGCGCGGCGCCGCCCGCCGGGGCGCCCCCTCAGGTGATCGTGGTCCTCACCGACCAGCAGCGCTGGGACACGGCCGGTGTGCACGGCAACCGGGCGGGCGTGACTCCCGAGTTCGACCGGATCGCCCGCGAGGGCACCCTGTTCGAGCAGGCCGTCACCCCCAACCCGGTCTGCGCACCGGCCCGTTCGGCGCTGCAGACCGGCCGATACCCGACGTCCACCGGCGTCTTCCGCAACGGGCTGCCGCTCCCCGGGGACATCCCCACGCTCGCCGGGGAGTTCGCGGCGGCCGGGTACGCCACCGGCTACATCGGGAAGTGGCACCTGGCGGGTGACGAGCATCCCGACGGTCCCGTGCCGCCGGGCCTGCGGGGCGGCTACGGCACCTGGCTCGCGTCGGACCGGCTCGAATTCACCTCGGACGCGTACCGCACGGTGGTGTACGACGAGGACGGGGCGCCGGTCCGGCTGCCCGGCTACCGGTCGGACGCGCTGGTCGACGCGGCGATCCGGTTCGTGGCCGACCACCACGACCGGCCCTACCTCCTGTTCCTCTCCCTCCTGGAGCCGCACCACCAGAACCCCACCGACGACTACCCGGCCCCGACGGGCTACCGCGAGCGGTACGAGGGTGCCTGGTTGCCGCCCGACCTGGCCGCGCTCTCCCCGGGGGCCGCGCAGGGCGGAGCCCACCGTCATCTGGCCGGGTACCTCGGGCAGATCAAGCGGGTCGACGAGGGAGTGGGCCGGCTCCGCGACGCCCTGCGGAGCCTGGGTACCGAGGAGAACACGGTCCTGGCGTGGACGGCGGATCACGGCTCCCACTTCCGTACCCGCAACAGCGAGTACAAACGCTCGGCCCACGAGGCGTCGGTCCGAGTCCCGCTCGCACTCACCGGGCCCGGCTTCACCGGCGGCGGCCTCGTCCGGCAGCCCGTCAGCACACTGGACCTGATGCCGACGCTGCTCGCGGCGGCCGGCCTCGCGGTCCCGCCGGGCGTACAGGGGCGATCCCTGCTGCCGCTGACCGGTGGGGGCCGCGATCCCGGCAGGCCGGGTTCCGCGTTCGTCCAGATCAGCGAGGACCGGGTGGGGCGCGCGGTCCGCACCTCGCGGTGGAAGTACGCCGTCCAGGCGCCGGGCGCGGACGCCTGGAACGACCCGGACGCGGACCACTACACGGAGACGGAGCTGTACGACCTGGCGGCCGACCCGTACGAGCTGGACAATCTCGTCGGCCTGGAATCGCACCGCGCGGTCGCCGACGAGCTGCGCCGGGAGCTGCTCGACTGGCTGGAGCGGATCGAGAACGCGAAGCCCGTGGTCGAACGGGCTCCCGCGCGCCCGGCCGGGCAGCGCCGCGCGGAACCGTTCCCGGACGGCACGCCGTGGGAGGGGGTCCGGTTCGGCCATCGCCCGCGTCCGTGACGGGCAGGCGGGCCGGCCTTTCCTCCGCCCCGGGGCCTCGGGCGGAGGAAAGGCCGGCCCGCCTGATAAGATCGTCACGCTTTCAGCGTGTACCGGGGAGACCAGACATGGCAGGCGACGACGACATCTCCGGGTGAGACCCGGAGCCGATAGCCACCGCCGGCGCCCAGGGCGCCGCCGCAG
>NZ_SSBK01000107.1 GCF_004795035.1 Streptomyces sp. A0958 | reverse complement strand
GGGGACGAGGTGTTCGGGCAGCTGGGCGGCGAGGTGGCGGCGGACGTCCTCCATGGCCACGGCACTGCTGACGACGTAGGCGGAGAGTTGGTCGTGGTGGGTGGTGACGGTGGCCTGGGTGATGTGGGGGTGGGTGAGGAGGGCTGCCTCTACCTCGGCGGGCTCGATGCGGAAGCCCCGGATCTTGAGTTGGTTGTCGGCGCGGCCGTCGTAGTGGAGGTGGCCGTGGTGGTCGAAGTGGGCGAGGTCGCCGGTGTGGTAGAGGCGGGTGCCGGGGGGTCCGTAGGGGTTGGGGATGAAGGTGGTGGCGGTGAGGTCGGGGCGGTTGAGGTAGCCGTGGGCGAGTCCGTGGCCGGTGAGGTAGAGGTGGCCGGTGGTGCCGGGTGGGGTGGGTTGGAGGGTGGTGTCGAGGATGTAGGCGGCTTTGTTGGTGAGGGTGGTGCCGATGGGGATGGTGGTGTGGGGTTGGGTGGCGGGGGTGATGGTGTGGGTGGTGGTGAAGCCCATGGATTCGGCGGGGCCGTAGCCGTTGATGACGGTGGTGTGGGGTGAGGTCTGGTGGAGTTGGTGGATGTGGGTGGGGGAGGCGGCTTCGCCGCCGGTGTAGGCGGTGGTGACGGTGGTGAAGGCGTCGGGGTGTTCGTCGGTGAGGTAGTTGAAGAGGCTTGCTGAGAGTTGGAGCATGGTGACGCCGTGCCGTTGGGCGAGTTCGGTGATGAGTGCGGGTTCGGGTTTCTGTCCGGGCTGGAGGACGGTGGTGGCGCCGTGGAGGAGGGCGCCCCAGAATTCGAGGCTGAAGGCGTCCCAGGAGACGGGTGAGCACTGGAGGAAGACTTCGCCGGGACCGAAGTGTCCGTAGTTCTGTGCGGTGACGGTGGATACGAGGTTGCGGTGCGAGGACAGGATGCCCTTGGGCCGCCCGGTGGACCCCGAGGTGAACATCACGCACGCCAC
>NZ_SSBK01000106.1 GCF_004795035.1 Streptomyces sp. A0958 | reverse complement strand
CTGAAGATGGACACGCCGCTTCTCTGCTTGATCAACCTTGTTGCTAGACACCTCAAGGTTCACAGAGAGCGGCGTGTTTCACGTATCAGCCCAGCCCAGGGCACCCACACATACGGCAGGAGAGCCCTAAATGAACTGTTCACACCAACTGCCTCGCGAGCATAAGCGGACTCCGCAAGGAACTCGCCATCACGGGCGTCACCCTTGGCCCCGAGCTTGCAATTCGGACCACGAGCACTCGGTCAGGGTGCACGCAGGCCAGCCAGCCGAACGCTGCTTTGTGACGGTCCGGGGTTTTGGTCACGGGCTGGACCCAAAGGGGCAGCGGACGTGGTGCCGCCGAATCGGATGACCGCCCGAGGCGAGCCTCCTACGGAGTCCATGCACCGCTGAACAGTGCCAATTCCAGTAGGTCCGGAGCGAGCGGCCAGTGCGTGGACCCGGCCAGCTGCCCGGTGACGCCATGTGTCTATCTCAGGTACACGCCGTAGCGGTGCGGGGTCCACCCGCCGTCGCTCCACAACCAGGCAGCGAGCTTCGCGGGTTCCTCAAGCTGGATTTCCTCCCCCAGTCGTGTCGTGTAGGCGCGCAGGACACGAGCTATGCGCTGGTCAAGGATGAGCGGGCGCGGCCCCGGCGCATCCACTACGGCGCCGCCGGCGAAGTACAGGAACTTGGTAAAGAACGCCGGTCCAAGGCCTGCGATCGCGCCGCTCAGCCTGCGGTAACCCGCCACGGCGCCATCGGTCGCCAGCAGCGCAATAGCCTGTGCCAGCACCGCCTCAACCGGCGCTGGGCGCAGGATCTCACCCAGCCGGTGGGCCCCATAGCCGATGTCACCCTGTCCCCAGTGAGGTTCCCCCGCTGTGCGGGAGGTGTTGACTAGCTGGTCAGGGCGGGGTGACGTAGTTTCAGGTTCACTTGTTCGGTCGTTGCCTGGTTGGCGTAGTGCTTCTCCTCGTACTCGATCGGGCTGA
>NZ_SSBK01000105.1 GCF_004795035.1 Streptomyces sp. A0958 | reverse complement strand
CCTGCGCGGCGCCCACCACTACCCGGGCGCGGAACTCTGCCGACGCACCGTCTTCCGGTGGCTCACCCGTTACAACACCCGCCGCAGACACTCCGCGAACGGACACCTCAGCCCCATGGCCTACGAAAACCAGCACCAGCAGGAGTCCGATAAGCTCACGCTGGTCGCATAACCACCCGAACGCGTGTCCACTTCCGCGGGGGAAGGCCCGCGCCGCGAGAGTTGCGCGTCACTTCCCAGAAGAACCCACTCAAGCCGGGCATGTGGCCTTTGGCCTGGTCGCTTCCATTGCGTGGTAGCGAACGAGACCCTGCCGATTATGTGATCCGCCTTGCAGAGTCCGCTGTGTCGGGTACCGCCGAACTCGCTGGCGTACATGACTGCCGGCAGCAGGGCTCCCTCGCGGCAGCATGGGTCACTCTGGTCGCCGGTGTGGACGAACAGACCGTACGGGAAGCGATGATGCCGCCCGACTGGGCTGTGCTTCAGAAGGTGCTCAATCTACCCATCGAAGAGCAGACTGACTGGTTCACCAGGGAAGTGGTAGGCCAGAAACACTGCGTCAAGGGCGTCTCATGATCCGATACGCGGTGAGCGTTCGTCGATGGTGGGTCGTCCTGTCGTCCCTGGCTCTGCTGGTAGCCATGTGCTGGTCGGTGGGGACGAGCGAAGTGCCCGTCCCCACCCTGGCGAGCGGCTTGGGTAGTTCCCAACTGGCCTACTTCACACCCCTTCTGGTTGTGATGGCCGTTATGTTCTGCCTGGAACGGCAGCTGCATGCATCCGAAAGCACGGCGGTTCCACCCGTCCGCCGGTTCGATCAGGGGGCGATCGTCCTCACGGCAGTCCTGGTCCACGTGTGAGGTTCCCTTGCTGTGCGGGAGGTGTTGACTAGCTGGTCAGGGCGGGGTGACGTAGTTTCAGGTTCACTTGTTCGGTCGTTGCCTGGTTGGCGTAGTGCTTCTCCTCGTACTCGATCGGGCTGAGGTAGCCGAGGCG
>NZ_SSBK01000104.1 GCF_004795035.1 Streptomyces sp. A0958 | reverse complement strand
TAGTGTCCTGAGTCGTTAATTCGTGTGCAGTATGCGGCGAGGGTGTCGAGGATGTCGTCGGCAGTCTTCGTCCAGACGAATGGCTTGGGGTTCTTGTTCCACTCGTTGATCCAGCGGCGGATGTCCCGTTCGAGTTCGACGACGCTGCGGTGGGCCGAGCGGCGGAGTTTGCGGGAGGTCAGCTCGGCGAACCAGCGCTCGACGAGGTTGAGCCAGGACGCCGAGGTGGGGGTGAAGTGCAGGTGGAAGCGGGGGTGCCGCAGCAGCCACTTCTTGACCGGCTCGGTCTTGTGGGTGGCGTAGTTGTCCAGGACCAGGTGGAGTTCGAGGTGCTTGGGGACTGCGGTGTCGATGACCTTCAGGAAGCGGAGGAACTCCTGGTGGCGGTGGCGGCGGTAGTGCTGGGCGATGACCGATCCTGAGGCGATGTCCAGGGCGGCGAACAGGCTGGTTGTGCCGTGCCGGACGTAGTCGTGCGTCATCCTCGCCGGCGTGGTCGGTGCCATCGGCAGGACGGGCTGGGTTCGGTCCAGGGCCTGTATCTGCGACTTCTCGTCCACTGCCAGGACCAGGGCGTTCTCCGGCGGTGACAGGTAGATGCCCACCACGTCGCGGACCTTGGTCACGAACTGCGGGTCGGTCGACAGCTTCCAGGTCTCTACGATGTGGGGCTTGAGGCCGAACGCCCGCCAGATCCGCGAGACGGCCGACTGCGACATGCCCTCCGCCTCGGCCATCGAACGCGTCGACCAGTGTGAATCACCGGTCGGCGGCGTCTGGCCGAGCGTCCTGGCGACCATGGCTTCGACCTGCTCGTCCGTGATCCTGCGCGGGGCCCCCGAGCGTGGCCGGTCCACCAGGCCCTCCAGCCGGTCCGTGGCGAACCGGGACCGCCACTTGCGCACCGTCTCCCGCGAGACACCCAGGTCGTCCGCGACCCGCGCGTTCGACCGGCCCTCCGCGCACGCCAGCACGATCCTCGATCGCAGCACCAGTGCCTGCGACGCGGTCTGCTTGCGCAACCAGCCCCGCAGCACCCGGCGTTCATGATCGGACAACTCCAGCGGCAACGGCTTCGGGCCAGGCATCGCCCCACTCTACAACCGCACGCGAATTAACGACTCAGGACA
>NZ_SSBK01000103.1 GCF_004795035.1 Streptomyces sp. A0958 | reverse complement strand
GATGCCAAGGTCACCAGCATCGTCGCGGGCATGGCAGCCGGTGCGGACAGCATCGATGACCTGGCGATGTTGCGCCACGGGGCGATGCCTGCCGTGTTCGGTGGCATGCGCGCCCCGACCACGCTCGGCACGTTCCTGCGTGCGTTCACCCATGGTCATGCTCTTCAACTCCACGCCGTGCACCGCAGGTTCCTCGCGCAACTGGCCGAACACACCCCGCTGCTGCCCGGCTCGGACGCGATGGCGTTCATCGACGTCGACTCCACCCATAAACGCGTCTACGGCCGGACCAAACAGGGCGCCGAGTACGGCCGGTTCAAGGGCATCCGCACCCTGCACCCTCTCCTCGCCACGATCTGCACCCCCCAGTCGAGGCCGGTGATCGCGACGGTGCGGATGCGACGTGGCAAAGCGGCAGACTCCCGGGGTGCCCCGAAATTCGTGGGCGAGGCCCTGGCCACCGCCGTCGAGGCCGGCTGCACCGGGACCCGTATCCTGCGGGCCGATTCGCAGTTCTACAACGCCGGGGTGATCGCCGCCTGCCGCCGGGCCGGTGCCCACTTCTCGCTCACCACCGGGATGAACCCCTCCATCAAGCGGGCCGTCCACAGCATTCCCGACAGTGCCTGGCAGCAGATCAGTTACCCGACCGCGGTGCCCGACCCCGAGACCGGCGAACTCATCTCGGACGCCGAAGTCGCCGAACTACCCGAATACACCGCGTTCGCCAGCCGGAAGAAAGCAGACCGGGTCACCGCCCGGCTGATCGTGCGGCGGGTCCGTGACCTGGCCAAACCGCCGGTTGTGGGCGAGCAGGGCGAGCTGTTTCCCGTCTGGCGTTACCACCCCTTCCTCACCGACCAGCCGGCCCCGACGCTCCAGGCCGAGCGGGAACACCGCCACCATGCCGTGATCGAGCAGGTCATCGCGGACAGCAAGGCCGGCGCCCTCGCCCATCTGCCGTCCGGACACTTCAACGCCAACGCGGCCTGGCTCACCCTGTGGGCGATGACCTACAACCTGCTGCGGGCCGCCGGTGCCCTGACCTCCGCGTTCCACGCCAAGGCCACCACCGCCACCCTCCGCACCCACCTGATCCACGTCCCGGCCCGCATCGCCCGCTCAGCCCGACGCATCACCCTGCACCTGCCCCACAACTGGCCCTGGCAGCAAG
>NZ_SSBK01000102.1 GCF_004795035.1 Streptomyces sp. A0958 | reverse complement strand
TGAGGTTCCCCCGAGATGCGAAAGATGCTGACAGCGGGTCAGATGGGTGTCATGAGAGGAGCCCAGACGATGCCTGCCCCGAGAAAGTACCCGCTGGAGTTGCGTGAGCGTGCGGTCCGGATGTACCGGACCGCCGAGCCGAAGCCCGTGATCCGCCGCATGGCCGAGGAACTCGGCGTGCACCCGGAGGCCCTGCGTGGCTGGATCCGGCAGGCCGAGGCCGACGCCGGCGAACGCGACGACCTGCTCACCACCGCCGAGAAGGAGGAGCTGGCCGCTCTGCGCAAGGAGAATGCCCAGCTCAAGCGGGCCAACGAGATCCTCAAGGCCGCTTCGGCTTTTTTCGCCCAGGAACTCGACACGACCCGGCGAAGGTACTGACGTTCCTCGACGAACGCGGTGACCTCGGTGTCGAGCCCGTACTCCGGGAACTGCACATCCCCTCCTCCACCTACTACCGCTGGCGCCGGGCGGAGACCGAGCCGTGCGAACGGAGCCGCCGGGACGCCCAGCTGACCAGCAGGATCCGGCAGGTCCACGACGAGTCCGGCGGGATCTACGGCTCACCCCGCGTGCACGCCGTCCTCAGGCGCGAGGGCGTCCACGTCGGCCGCAAGCGCGTCGAGCGGCTCATGCGTCAGGCCGGCCTGGCCGGGATCAGCCCTCGCCGGGGCAAGAGCTTCACGCGCCGTGACCCGGACGCCGATCTGGCCCCTGACCTGGTGCAACGCGACTTCACCGCGACCGGCCCGAACCGGCTGTGGGTCACCGACCTGACCATGATCCCCACCGGGGAGGGGCCGTTGTGGCTGTCCGCGATCCGCGACGCGTTCTCCCGCCGGGTGGTGGCCTGGGAGACCTCCGCCCGCGCGGACGCGGACCTGGTCCTCACCTCGCTGGAATACGCCCTGGCCAGCCGCGATCCCGTCCCCGGCGAGCTCGTCCACCACGCCGATCACGGCTGTCAATACACATCCGTGAAGCTCACAACACGCCTGGTCAGGGCCGGAATCCAGGCGTCCATGGGCTCGGTCGGCGACTCGTACGACAACGCCCTCGCCGAGAACCTGTGGATGGTCATCAAGACCGAGTGCATCCGCGGCCGCGTCTTCGCCACCAGGGCCGAAGCGAACCTCGCGCTCTTCGAGTACATCGACGGCTTCTACAACCCCCGCCGCATCCAGAAACGCCTCGGCTACCTCAGCCCGATCGAGTACGAGGAGAAGCACTACG
>NZ_SSBK01000101.1 GCF_004795035.1 Streptomyces sp. A0958 | reverse complement strand
CTCGTTCACCAGAAAGGTGCCTTGATCCTCTGCCCGGATACGTCCTCAACACGCGCATCCTTGCAGGTCAACGGCGCCTTTCTGCTGTCAGGGCGTCAGCTCGGACAATTTCGGTGAATAGCCGGGGCTAACCCAGCCTCGGATCTATGCCAAACGAGAGGGATCTGGCCGACCACGTCAGATCCAGTCGATGCCCAGCTCCCGCAGGGCGGCGAGCTGTTCGGGGGTGAGTTTGTCGCGTCTGGTTTTGGTGTTGGAGATCCATACGCCCAGCTTGATGGTCACCGGCTCAGTCTCGCCGTCGACCGCGATCGACTCACTGTGTCCGCGTGGTACCGGCCGGTCCGCCCCTTCCCGCTCGACCCACTGCGTGAGGGCCGTAAGTCCTCGCTGGAACGCCTGCTGCGCCTTGGTCGGGCCCATCGCCGCACGGGTGGCCGCAAGGGCTGGAGACGGCGTCTGGGCGGACTTGATGCCCAGCTTAGAAAGCCGTTCCTGCTGTTCGGTGGAGAGCTGCGCCCAGGTGCCTGGCTGGCTCTGCCGCTTCAGCCATCGTCCGATGTCGTCGCCGTCCATGAGTACGCCGGGTGCGATGTCGGGCAGCACGCCGTCGGCGTCGACCAGGTCGGCGAGGACGCGGTAGTGGCGTTGCCAGTCGAGCGGCCAGGGGCAGTTCCAGTCGGGGTCGATCTCGGTGAGCTGCGCTGCGCGCACGGCGGCCCGCTCCGGGTCCTTGCCCAGGCCGCCCTTCCGGCGAAGGTTCGCCATGTGCTGGCCGACCGGGACCATCGCCTCGCCCTCGCCCCACGCCGCGTCCTGACGCGGCGCGAGGTGCCCCATGGCCCGGTGGTAGGAGCGGAGCGCGGCGAGCTTGTTCTCCCACGCCTCCTCGCCCGGCTCCCACACCACTCCGGCCTCCGGGGCGTCCAGCAGCGTCTTGCGCCGCTCCTCCAGCTCGCCCGCCCGCAGCGCCTTCCGCTGCTGATGCACCCAGCGGCCAAGCGGAAACGACTTTGAGGTTCCCCCGCTGTGCGGGAGGTGTTGACTAGCTGGTCAGGGCGGGGTGACGTAGTTTCAGGTTCACTTGTTCGGTCGTTGCCTGGTTGACGTAGTGCTTCTCCTCGTACTCGATCGGGCTGAGGTAGCCGAGGCGTTTCTGGATGCGGCGGGGGTTGTAGAAGCCGTCGATGTACTCGAAGAGCGCGAGGTTCGCTTCGGCCCTGGTGGCGAAGAC
>NZ_SSBK01000100.1 GCF_004795035.1 Streptomyces sp. A0958 | reverse complement strand
GGGGCCTCCCCCTGAGTGGTGGACACGCTGATACTGGATCTGCTTGATCCGGAGGAAGCGAGAACACCGCCGATGGCGATGAAGGACTACTCGGACGAGTTCAAGGCCGATGCCGTGGCCCTGTACGAGTCCACGCCCGGGGCGACGTACAAGAGCATCGCCGCTGACCTGGGCATCAACAGGGCGACGCTGCGTGAGTGGGTGCTGCGGGACCGGGAACGTCGAGGCGTGGCCCCCGCGGCCCCTCGGTCGGGTGGGGCAGCGCAGGCCCGGGCAGGACAGCCGGCACCGTCCCCCGACCCGGACGAGCGGATCCGGCAGCTGGAGGCCCGGGTGGCCGAGCTTGAGGCCAGCGAGCGGAAGCTGGCCACCGAGCGGGACATCCTGCGCAAGGCGGCCAAGTATTTCGCCGGCGAGACGAACTGGTGAACCGCTTCCAGTTCGTCCACGACCACCGGGACGCCTTCGGCGTGAAGCGGTTGTGCCAGGTGCTGGGCGTGAACCGGTCCAGCTACTACAAGTGGAGGGACGGGGCCGACGCGCGGACCGCGCGGCAGGCCGCCGACCATGCCCTGGCCGAACAGATCCGCGCCGTCCACACCGACTCGGACGGCGCCTACGGCTCTCCGCGGATCACCGCCGAGCTCCGCGCCGACGGCCGCAAGATCAACAAGAAACGGGTGGCCCGCGTGATGCGCAACTTCTCCATCCAGGGCACACGCCTGCACAGACGGGTCCGCACCACAATCCCCGAGCCGTCGGCGACACCTGTCCCGGACCTGTTCCAGCGGGACTTCACCGCCCCCGCGCCAGGAGTCAAGTACATGGGCGACATCACCTATCTCCCCACCGGGGATGGCCAGTTCCTCTACCTGGCCACTGTCCTGGACTGCTTCAGCCGCCGGGTGGTCGGCTGGTCCATCGCCGCCCACATGCGCACCGAACTCGTCGCCGAGGCCCTGCGGATGGCAGCCGCCACCCGCGGCGGCCTGAACGGCGCGATCTTCCACTCCGATCACGGCGCCCAGTACACATCGCGTGAATTCGCCGGCCTGTGCGGCGAGTTGGGCGTCACCCAGTCCATGGGAGCGGTCGGCACCTCCGCCGACAACGCCGCCTGCGAGAGTTTCCACGCCTCCCTCAAGCGGGAGACCCTGCGCGGCGCCCACCACTACCCGGGCGCGGAACTCTGCCGACGCACCGTCTTCCGGTGGCTCACCCGTTACAACACCCGCCGCAGACACTCCGCGAACGGACACCTCAGCCCCATGGCCTACGAA